>NZ_NHTS01000003.1:0-899304 GCF_018831735.1 Pimelobacter sp. 30-1 | reverse complement strand
CGGCTGGGCGGCGCGACAACGGCACGGGCTCCGCCCGCGCCGCCGCTGTGCGGCCGCCACCTGGGGCGGCCTCGGCCTCTCGGCCCTTGGCCTTGGCTAGGTCGTGCGGGGGACGCGGACCAGCACGCGGCCGTGGACGCACTCCATCCGCAGCTCCGAGCCGAGCCCGATCGTGTCGCCGTCCAGCTGGCGGGGCACCTCCCCCGAGGCCCGTACGACGACCGTGCGCCCCGTCATCCGCGCCACCGACTCCCCGGCGTTGTGCTCGCGCCGCGTCATCACGCGCAGCACCAACGGGATCCAGCTGAGGAACCGCCGCGGATACAGCAGTACGACGTCCAGCTGGCCGTCGTCGATCGTCGCGTCCGGCAGGAGATTCATGCCGCCCTGGAGGCTGCCGACGTTGCCGATGACGCAGGTACGGGCGCGGTGCTTGGTGAAGGGCCCGTCGTCGACGGAGATCTCGAGCTTCATCGTCGGGAACATCAGGCCCTTGAGCGCGGAGAGCACGTAGGCGAGCCAGCCGACCTTCTTCTTGAGGTCCTCGTTGACGCCCTCCATGATCGCGGCGTCGAAGCCCATGCCGGCCATCACCATGAAGTGCGTCGGCTCGATGCCGTCGCCGTCGACCTCGACCATGTCGATGGCGCGGTCCTGGCCGGTGAGGGCGATGTCGATGGCGGCGCGGATGAAGAGGGGGACCTCGAGGTTGCGGGCGAGGAGGTTGCCCGTCCCCGCCGGTACGACGCCCACCGGGATGCCCGTACCGGCGAGCTCGGCGCAGACCTCGCGGACGGTGCCGTCGCCGCCGCAGACGATGACCAGGTCGGCGCCGTTGACGGCGGCCTGCTCGGCCTGGCCGGTGCCGGAGTCCTCGACGGTGGTGAGGTACCACTGCGGGATGCTCCAGCCGGACTCGAGGGCCATCTGGGTGACCATCGTCTGGAACTGCTCGACCGACTCGACCTTGATCGGGTTGAGGACGACGGCGAGGTTGCGTGCCGACGGGAAGGGCTCGGGCAGGGGCTCGGCCTTGAGGGCGTGGCTGCGGGGGAGCGGGCTGTAGAGCGCGAGGGCGAGGAGCAGGACGCCGACGCCGAGGAGGGTGCCGCCGAGGACGTCGCTGGGGTAGTGGCGGCCGAGGAGGATCCGGTCGGCGGCGACGAGGGCCCAGGCGAGGACGGCGAGGGTGCAGACCAGCCGGCGCAGGGCCGTACGCCGGATGAGCATGGCGGCGACCACGATCACCAGGCCGGCGAAGGCCGCGGCGGCCGAGCTGTGGCCGGAGGGGAAGGCGTTGGAGTGCAGGAAGTACTCGGGGTCCTGCCAGACCGGGCGGCCGCGGCCGACGAGGACCTTGGTCAGGTAGGTCAGCAGGGCGGTGGAGGCCATCACGACGGCGATGAGGATGCCGGCGCGGCGGAAGCCGCGGAGCAGGCCGCCGGCGGCGAACACGATGGTCGCGATCGTCATCCAGAGGGTGCCGCCGGCCACCTCGATGAAGCGCAGGGGGTGCTCCAGCCAGGAGCGGTCGCCGGCCCACTGCCGCGCCGCCTCGCCGTGGCTGTCGAGGTCGGTCAGCCAGGACAGCTCCGCGGCGACGGCCAGGGCGATCGCGGCGAAGAGGACGAGGCAGACCAGCGCGGAGAGCAGCGGGGTCTGGCGGGGGCGGTCGAGCACCAGCGGAGTTTATCGAGCGTGGGCCCACGCTCTACGGTCGAGACATGACCTCCCCGTCGTACGCCACCCTCGGCCGCTCCGGTCTCGTCGTCTCCCGCATCGGTCTCGGCTGCAACAACCTGGGCCGTCCGGGCGCCGCCACCGAGTCCCAGGAGGGCACCGATCGCGTGATCGGCGCGGCCCTCGACGCCGGGATCACGCTCTTCGACGTCGCCGACACCTACGGCGCCACGCCGGGTCTGGCCGAGGAGCGGCTCGGCAAGGCGCTGGGGGCGCGGCGCAGCGAGATCGTGCTCGCCACGAAGTTCGGCATGGACATGCAGGGCATCAACGGGCCGGACTTCGGGGCTCGCGGCTCCCGCCGCTACATCCGTACGGCGGTCGAGGCGTCCCTGCGCCGGCTCGGGACCGACTGGATCGACCTCTACCAGTTCCACACCCCCGACCCGCGCACGCCGATCGACGAGACGCTCTCGGCGCTCGACGACCTCGTCCGCGAGGGCAAGGTCCGCTACCTGGGCCACTCCAACCGCTCCGGTTGGCAGATCGCCCAGGCCGAGTACGTCGCCCGCGAGCTCGGCGTCGAGCGGTTCGTCTCGGCGCAGAACCACTACAACCTCACCGACCGCCGCGCCGAGCTCGAGGTGCTGCCCGCCTCGCGCGAGCTCGGCCTCGGGGTGCTGCCGTACTTCCCGCTCGCCAACGGCCTCCTCACCGGCAAGTACGCCGACGGCAAGGCCCCCGCGGGCAGCCGGCTGAGCTTCACCCGCCAGCACCTGCTCGAGGACGCCGTCTCGCCCACGCTCCAGGCCTACTCGGCGTTCGCGCGTGCCCGCGGCGTCACCGAGGTGACCGTCGCGATGGGCTGGCTGCTCGCCCAGGACCCGGTCACCTCCGTCATCGCCGGCGCCACGTCGATCGAGCAGGTCGCCGCCAACGCGACCGCCGACCAGTGGGTGCCGACGGCCGAGGACCTCGCCGAGCTCGACGCGCTCTTCCCCGCGCCCGACCGGATCGCCCTGTTCTGAGAGATCGCACGGGTAGGACATGCCGGCGGTGCGCCGCCCCGGCACGCACCTGAGCACCTTCTCCTCGGTCGTCGGGCCTCCGGCCCGCCTCCCTCGTCGGCGGCACTCATGCACGCACCGGAACGACGCCCCGCTCGACAGCCCCTACCCGTGCGATCTCTGAGGGGCGACGGATAGCCTGAGCGCCATGATCGACCCCCGCATCCTCCGTGACGAGCCCGACCGCGTCCGCGCCTCGCAGACCAAGCGCGGCGCGTCCTCCGAGGTGGTCGACCGGGCGCTCGACGCCGACACCGCCCGCCGCGGCGCCATCGCGGCGTACGAGGAGAAGCGCGCGGCGCAGAAGACGTTCGGCAAGCAGGTCGCCCAGGCCCAGGGCGAGGAGAAGCAGGCGCTGCTCGCGCAGGTCAAGACGCTCTCCGCCGAGGTCAAGGACCTCGAGGGTGCCCAGGCCGACGCCGAGGCGGCCTGGACCGACGCGCTCAAGGCGATCCCCAACGTGGTCGCGGACGAGACGCCGACCGGCGGCGAGGACGACTTCGTGGTCCTCGAGCAGGTCGGTACGCCGCGCGACTTCGCCGCCGAGGGCTTCGAGCCGCGCGACCACATCGAGCTCGGCCGGCTGCTCGGCGCGATCGACCTGGAGCGCGGGGCCAAGGTCAGCGGCAGCCGCTTCTACTTCCTCACCGGTGTCGGCGCCCAGCTCGAGCTGGCGCTGGTCAACCTGGCCATGGACCAGGCCCGCAACGCCGGCTTCACCCAGGTGATCGCCCCCTCGCTCGTACGCCGCGAGGCGATGGAGGGCACCGGCTACCTCGACCAGGGGGGCGGCGAGGACATCTACCGGATCGAGGGCGAGGAGATGTACCTCGTCGGGACCTCGGAGGTCCCGATGGCGGCGTACCACTCCAAGGAGATTCTCGACGGTGCGAGCCTGCCGCGCCGCTATGCGTCGTTCAGCCCCTGCTTCCGCAAGGAGGCCGGCTCGCACGGCAAGGACACCAAGGGGATCATCCGGGTCCACTGGTTCGACAAGGTGGAGATGTTCATCTACACCACGCTCGAGGACGCCGCGGCCGAGCACGAGCGGCTCCTGGCCTGGGAGAAGGAGTTCCTCGACAAGCTCGAGCTCGCCTACCAGGTGGTCGACATCGCGGCAGGCGACCTCGGCGCGAGCGCGATCCGCAAGTTCGACTGCGAGGCGTGGATCCCGACCCAGGGCAAGTACCGCGAGCTGACCTCGACCTCGAACTGCACCGACTTCCAGACCCGGCGGCTCGACACCCGCGGCCGGTTCGGCGACAAGACCGGGCCGATCGCGACCCTCAACGGGACGCTCACCGCCATCACCCGGACGATCGTGGCGATCCTCGAGACCCACCAGCAGGCCGACGGCTCGGTCCGGGTGCCCAAGGCGCTGCAGCCCTACCTGGGCGGCCTCGAGGTGCTCACCCCCGTCGCCGAGGCTGCCGGTGCCTGACGAGCGGCCCTGGCGGCCGCGCCTCGTCGCGCTCGACATCGACGGCACCCTGCTGCGCTGGGTCGCCGGGCTCGGGATGAGCCACGAGGAGGTCACCCCGGCGGTGCACGACGCCGTCCAGCGGGTCCTCGACGCGGGCGCGCACGTCGTCCTGTCCTCGGGCCGGGCGCCGCACAACATGACCGTGGTCGCCGACAAGCTCGACCTGCACGGGCACGGCGAGAAGATCTGGATCGTCGCCGCCAACGGTGCCGTCGTGCTGCGCTACCCGCCGGCCGAGGTGGTCCACGAGGTCACCTTCGACGCCCGCGCGGCCGTCGCCGCCGTGCTGGAGCAGCACCCCGACGCCCTCGTCGCGGTCGAGGAGCGCGGCGTCGGCTACCGGGTCTCCGCGCCCTTCCCCGACGGCGAGCTCGGCGGTACGACGAGCGTGGCCGCCGTCGCCGACATGGTCGCCGAGCCGGTCAGCCGCGTGATCATCCGCGACCCCAAGGCCACCGCCGAGGACTTCGTCGCGCTCGCCGCCAACCTCGGCCTGCACGGCACCGACTACGTCGTGGGCTGGACCGCCTGGCTCGACCTGGCGCCGGTCGGCGTCTCCAAGGCCTCCGGCCTCGAGTACGTCGCCCAGCAGCTCGGCATCGACCGCGCCGACGTCCTCGCCATCGGCGACGGGCGCAACGACATCGAGATGCTCCAGTGGGCCGGACGCGGTGTCGCGATGGGTCAGGCGATCGACGAGGTCAAGGAGATCGCCGACGCGGTGACCGCCTCGGTCGACGACGACGGCGCCGCGCTGGAGATCGGTCGCTGGTTCCCCGCTCCCGGATCTGGTGGGATGGAGGGGTGACCTCCCCCGTCCGCCGGTTGCTGCCGCCGGCCCTGCTCGTCGTCCCGGCGACGCTGCTCGCGCTCGCGCCGGTGGCCCCGGCCGGTGCCGCGGGTGCCGCGGGTGCCGTGCCCGCGGCGGCCGGCGCGGCGTCGTACCCGGCGATGTGCGATGCGCTCGACCTCACCGACGAGACCGAGATCGACGCCCGGGCGCTGCCCGCCGACGACGTCTTCGCCGGCACCGTCCGCGCCGTCCAGCCGACCGCTGGCGATGCCCAGCGGGTCGGCTACCTGGTCGCCGTCGAGCGGCCGTTCCGCGGCGACATCGACAAGGACAAGCAGGTCCTGGTCACCGTCGACTGGCCAGCCGACGCCACGCCGACGGTCGAGAAGTCGCGTGCGTACCTCTTCTTCACCAACGACCGCGGCGGACGGGTCGTCGCCGACCCCTGCACCGGCACCGCGCTGCTGCCCAAGGGCGTCACCCCGCGGATCGCGGCCACGCTGCGCCGCTTCCTCGCCTCGGTCGAGCCGACCGCGCCGCCGAGCCCGACGCCGCAGCCGGTCGCCTTCAGCGAGCCCAGCGACCCCGCCGGCAACCCGCCCGAGCTCGGCCGCGTGCTCGCCTCGGGCGGCGCGATCGCGCTGATCGGCGTGCTCGGGCTGGTGCTGGTCTCCCGGCTGGGACGCCGCCGGGCCTAGCGGCGCGGATCAGTCAGGCAGGTCCATCGAGTCGCGGACGGACGCGTAGTCCGCGAGCCCCTCGTCGATCGACTCCTGGTCGAGGCCGCCGTTGGTCACGACGACCACGCCGGTGGGCGTCGGGAGGACGAAAGCCCGCCGCTGCACGGGGCTCGGCGTGGCGCGGGACGTGGTGAAGGTGCCCTCGACCCCCGTGCCTGCACCGACCGTGACCTCCCGCATGTCGATCTTCCCCTCGCCGTAGGCGGCCCGCACGAACCGTTGCAGCAGCTGTTCGGCGGTGCGGCCGCGCGCGA
This sequence comes from Pimelobacter sp. 30-1, assembly GCF_018831735.1. Classification (NCBI taxonomy): domain Bacteria; kingdom Bacillati; phylum Actinomycetota; class Actinomycetes; order Propionibacteriales; family Nocardioidaceae; genus Pimelobacter; species Pimelobacter sp. 30-1. The sequence continues at coordinate 893,287 of NZ_NHTS01000003.1, read as the reverse complement.
CCTCAGGCGGCGCGACGAAGAGGAAGACGGGCGCGAGGATCCCGTCGGGTGACCCCAGGAGCGAGCACACCAGCGCGAAGCCGCCCGGGCTCGTCAACCTCGGGTCGTCGGCCCGCGCCACCATCTCCGGGGTCATGGCCTCGACTGCCCACCTCTCGGGGACACGGACCAGCACGGGCAGATCGCACGCCGAGCTCGCCGTTCCGATCAGGTCCGGGTCGGCGTCCGGCGGCGCACCGCGACCGCGATCCCGGTCGTCGCTGCAGGCGACGAGCGCCGCGAGCAGCACCACGGCCGCCGCGACGGCACTCGTGCGGGCGACGCGGGGCCGCGGCATTGCGCTCGTCCGGCCCTACAGGTACATCCCGCTCGAGCGGCCCTCGTCACCGGTCTCGTCCGCCGGTCCCGGCTGACCGGGCTGCCCCGGCTGACCCGGCGCCCCGGGGACGACGCCGCCCGCGGCGCCCGGGATGCCCATGCCCTGCGGCAGCGCCCGGCGGATCTGCTCGAACTGGGCCCGGGCGGCCATCTGCTGGGCGTAGATCGCGGTCTGGATGCCATGGAACAGACCCTCGAGCCAGCCCACGAGCTGGGCCTGCGCGATGCGCAGCTCGGACTCCGAGGGGGTGACGTCCTCAGAGAAGGGCAGCGAGAGGCGCTCCAGCTCCTCGACGAGCTCGGGGGCCAGGCCCTGCTCGAGCTCGGCGATGGAGGAGCGGTGGATCGCGGCGAGGCGGTTGCGGCTGGCCTCGTCGAGGGGCGCCGCCTTCACCTCCTCGAGGAGCTGGCGGATCATGCTGCCGATCCGCATCACCTTGGCCGGCTGCTCGACGAGGTCGGTCAGCGCGCGCTCGCCGTCCTCGTCGTCGTCCAGGTCGGCGGCCTGCTCCACCGCGGAGGCGGGGACGGTGCCGATCGGCTGGCCGTCCGGCCCGATGACGACGATCTGCTCTTCGCTGCCGGAGGCGTTCTCGGTCATGACCCCAACCTAGCCAACGAGCCGCGACGGCGCTGGGGTGGACCGATCCCCTCGTTGGGTGATGCCGGGCCCGGCGGGCCGGCGTACGTTGCCGGAGGGGGCGGGGCTGACCTGAGGAGGCAACGATGTTCATCCAGATGATCCAGTGCGCCTGCACCCGGCAGGACGAGGTCCACGCCCTGCTGGACGAGTGGCGGCGCGACCTGGCCCCCGGGGCGACCGGCTGGCTGGGCGGTACCTACGGCTTCACCGACGACGACCAGCTGATGGCGGTCGTCCGCTTCGCCTCGCGCGAGGAGGCGATGGCCAACTCCGACCGTCCCGAGCAGGGGGCGTGGGCCGAGCGGTTCACCGCGCTCCTGGACGGTACGCCGGAGTTCCACGACTGCGACGACGTCACACTGTTCCTGGACGGCGGCTCCGACGACGCCGGCTTCGTCCAGATCATCCGTGGCAAGGTCGACGACCCCAGCCGGCTCAAGGCGATGATGGCCGACACCACGATGCTCCACGAGATGCGTCCGGACATCCTCGGCGGCACGCTCGCGATCGAGCCCGACGGCACGTTCGTCGAGACCATCGCGTTCACCTCGGAGGCCGCAGCGCGCGAGGGCGAGCAGATGGAGCCGCCGGCCGACGTACGCCGGGAGCTGGAGTACGCCATGAAGGGCGCGACCTTCCACGACCTGCACCACCCCTGGTTCGAGACGGCCTGAGGAGCCCGCGATGCTGCTGCAGGACTGCCAGGTCGTCGCCAACATCCCGGCGGCCGACCTCGGCCGGGCGCGCGCGTTCTACGCCGACACGCTCGGCCTGGAGCCCGTCGAGGAGAGCCCGGGAGGGCTGCGCTACCGGACCGGCGGCACCGACTTCCACCTCTACGAGACCGAGTACGCCGGGAAGGCCGGGCACACCATCGCCCAGCTCCACGTCGACGACGTCCGTCCGGTGGTCGAGGAGCTGCGGAGCCGCGGGCTGAGCTTCGAGCACTACGAGCTGCCCGGCGTCACCTGGGACGGCGACATCGCCGGGCTGGAGGGCATGGGGCACGCCGCCTGGTTCAAGGACAGCGAGGACAACATCCTCTGCCTCGACGACGCCCGGACGGGCTGAGCCCGCCCGCTCAGCGTCCCGGGGCTCAGGGGGTGAGCAGGACCTTCCCGACGGCCTCGCCCGACTCGATGAGCCGGTGCGCCTCGGCGACCTCGTCCAGGGGGAGGACGGCGGAGACCACCGGCTGGACCTGGCCGTCGGCGACCAGCGGCCACACGTGCTCGACGACGGACGCGCAGATCCGGGCCTTGCTCTCGATCGGCCGCGAGCGCAGCGCCGTCGCGATCACCGCACCGCGCTTGGACAGCAGCTGCCCGATGTTGAGCTCGGCCTTGGCGCCGCCCTGCATCCCGATGATGACGAGGCGGCCCTCGTCGGCGAGCACGTCGACATTGCGGCCGAGGTACTTCGCGCCCATGTTGTCGAGCACGACATCGGCGCCCGCGCCGCCGGTCGCCGTCCGCACCACCTCGACGAAGTCCTCGTCGCGGTAGTTGATCGCGACCTCGGCGCCGAGCTCGCGGCACCGCTCCAGCTTGTCGGCGCTGCCGGCGGTGGTGAACACCCGCGCCCCGGACGCCGCGGCGAGCTGGATCGCGAACGTACCGATCCCGCCACCCCCGCCGTGCACGAGGAAGACCTCGTCGGGGCGCAGGGCCGCGACCATGAAGACGTTGGACCACACCGTGCACGCCACCTCGGGCAGTGCCGCCGCGGTGACCAGGTCGATGCCGTCGGGGACGGGCATCACCTGCCCCGCCGGTACGACGACCCGGCTCGCGTAGCCGCCGCCGGCGAGCAGCGCGCACACCGCGTCGCCCACGCCCCAGCCGCTGACGCCCTCGCCGAGCGCGGCGACCGTGCCGCTGCACTCCAGGCCGATCACGTCGGACGCGCCCGGCGGCGGCGGGTAGAAGCCCTGGCGCTGCAGCAGGTCGGCCCGGTTGACGGCCGTGGCCGCCACGTCGAGGAGGATCTCGCCGGGGCCCGGGACCGGGTCGGGGAGCTCGCTGACGACGAGGGTCTCGGGGCCTCCGGGGGCGGTCTGGGTGACGGCGCGCATGGCGGCCAGTCTGTCACCCGGCCGATGCGGTCGCGCTAGACCAGGGAGTCGGCCTCGTCCTCGTCGTACTCGGACGCGGAGAGCTCGGCGACCTCGACGTCCTCGTCCTCCTCCTCGACCGCGCCGGCCGGCCGGTCCCAGGACTCGGCGAGCGCCTGGGCCTTGGCGGCGAGGCGTTCGACCTGGTCGGGATCGGCGCCCTGCTCCCCGGCGGCGAAGCCGAGCAGGAAGGCGGTCACGAAGCCGGCAGCGGGGTGGACGTTCTCGCGCGTGATCCCGGCGAGGTCGACCAGCAGGCCTTCGTCAGCCTCGGCCTCGACGTCGAGGGCATCGCACAACTCATCGATCCAGTCGTGGAGGTTCACCCGACCAGAGTGATACGAGGGGCCCGGACCTGACAAGGGGCTACGGCCAGGGCGGTGCCTCGCCCGCGGCGTCGCGCAGGTCGGTCCAGGTGTCGATGTCGCGGCCCTCGTCGCTGATCGGCGCGACCTCGACCAGGTCGAGCGGCGCCAGCAGCGCCCGGATCGACAGCCCGTGCTGCCCCTCGTGATCGGGACGGACGGCGTCCAGGCGCCCGGTGTCGACGACGAAGGCGAGCTGCCGGCGACCGTCGGCGTCGGTGAGGATCGCGCCGTCGTGGCCGACCCCTGCCTCGTGGAGGCGCCGGAAGGTGCCGGCCGTCAACCGCGGCATGTCGACCGCGAGCACCGCGAGCGTCGGGAACCGGCGCAGCAGCACGTCGCGCGCGGTCAGCAGGCCGGCCGCCGGTCCGCCGAACCGCGGCTCCTCGCGCACGAACGTCACCGGCCGCTCGGTCGGCACCTGGTGCCCGGCGACGACGACCTCGCTCGCGTCGATGACCGCGTCGAGCGCGTGGTCGAGCAGGGTGCGGCCGTCGATCTCGATCGACGCCTTGTCCGTGCCTCCCAGGCGGGAGCCCTGACCGCCCGCCAGCACGACGGCCGCGAACCCGGAGAGCCCCATCTCGATCACCACGCCTCCGATCCTCCCAAAACCACACCTCAGAGACCACGCGGGGAGGGCGGTGCCGGCGGCGCGCCGCCCCCGTACGCCCCTGAGCACCTTCTCCTCAGTCGTCGGGCCTCCGGCCCGCCTCCCTCGTCGGCGGCACCCAGGCACGCACGGGAACGACGCGTCGCTCGACAGCCCTCCCCGCGTGATCTCTAGGCTGGCACCGTGACGACCCCCACGCTGCGCCTCGCGCTCGTCCAGGCCGCCGCCGGGCTCGACCCGGCCGGCAACCGTGCCGCGCTCACCCGGCTGAGCGCCGAGCACGCCGGGGACGCCGAGCTGGTCGTCTTCCCCGAGGCGTTCGCCCGCGACTTCGGCGAGGCCGGCTCGGACGTCAGCCCGTTCGCGGAGCCGCTCGACGGAGCCTTCGCGGGCGCGGTCGACGACGCCGCGGCGGCCGGCGGGACGACGCTCGTCGCGGGCATGTTCGAGCAGGGTCCGGACCCGGCGCGGCCCTACAACACGCTGCTGGTGCGCGGGGCGGCCGCGGCGTCGTACCGCAAGGTGCACCTGTACGACTCGTTCGGCTACCGCGAGTCCGACCGGCTCACCGCGGGCCCGATCGAGCCGGTGGTCGTCGAGGTCGGGGGCTGGAAGGTCGGGCTGATGACCTGCTACGACCTGCGCTTCCCCGAGCTCACCCGGGCGCTGGTCGACCGCGGCGCCGAGCTGGTCGTCGTACCGGCGGCGTGGGTGGCGGGTCCCCGCAAGGTGCACCACTGGCGCACGCTGGTGACCGCGCGGGCGATCGAGAACACCGTGTACGTCGCCGCGGTCGGCCAGCCCGCCCCGCGCTACTGCGGGCACTCGCTGGTGGTCGACCCGTTCGGCGAGGTGGTCGCCGAGGCCTCGGCCGGGGACCCGGAGACGCCGGAGGTGCTCCGGGCTGTGGCGGAGCGCACGGTGCTGGAGGAGGCCCGTCGGGTCAATCCGTCTCTGGTCAACCGCCGAATGTAGGCTCGCTCTCCGTGTCCCGCGCTCCCTCTCGTGCTCCCCTCGAGCAGCGCCTCGGTGAGTTCGGGGAGTCGCGCGCACCGCTGGTGATCTGGTTCACGCTGATCCTCCTCGGCACCGCCGCGCTGGTCTGCGCGATGGTGCCGGTCGGTCCCGAGCAGCTCGCCGTGACCGGGTCGATCACCATCGCCACCGCGTTCGCCTGGGGCCTCGCGGCCCGTACCGGCGGCCGGCCCTTCATCTTCGGTCCGCTCGCCCTGATCTGCGGCCTGATCGCCGTGTTCAGCGACAACGACCTGCTCCTCACGGGCGCCGCCGTCGGCACCTCCGCCGCGGCCGCCGTCCTCGGCGTGATGATCACCGTCCCCGCCGCCGGCCTGCTCGGTGCGGCCCGCGAGTGCGTCATCGCGCTGCTCTTCGGCGCGGTCGGTGCGATGGCGGCCATCGGCTTCGAGCCGGCCATCCAGAAGGAGCGCTTCGAGTACGTCGGCCTGGGCCTCGCCTTCGCCGCCGCCATCGTGCTCGTCTACCGCCTCGGCGCCGGCTTCCACGGCATCGGCCGCCGCGGCCTGATCATCGTCGCCATCGGCGGCGTCGTCCTCGCCGCGACCCTGCTGTACGCCGAGCTGCTGCGCCGCTACGGCTCCACCGGTCTCGTCGACGAGCTGCTCACCTGGGTGCGCTGGAGCCGCGAGCACCTCGGCGCCTTCCCGCGCCCGATCGCCACCGTGCTCGGTGTACCGGCGCTCGCCTACGGCTGCCACATGCGCGCCCGCCGCCGCCAGGGCTGGTGGGTCTGCGCCTTCGGCGTCGCCGCCACCTCCCCGGCCGCCACCGCCCTCGCCAACCCCGCCGTCTCGGTCCGCGAGGCCGGCCTCTCGGTCGCCTACTCCCTCGTCCTCGGCCTCCTCCTCGGCTGGCTCCTCATCCGCCTCGACCTCGCCCTCACCGGGACGCGCGGCCGGCGCAGCCGCGACGCGGAGCAGGCGGCCGCCGTACGACCGGAGCCGGGACGCTTCGAACCCCTCCTCTGACCTCTGCTTTCAGGTACTCGGGGGTAACGCCTAGCGTCGTGCCCATGGCCCGAGTGACGACGTCAGAGCTGGTCGCGGAGATGGTGGCCAACGTGCTGCGCGTCGAGGTCACCGAGGGCGCCTCCGTCGCCGTGGGCGACACCGTGGTGCTGCTGGAGTCGATGAAGATGGAGATCCCGGTCATGGCCGAGGTCGCCGGTGTGGTCACCGCGGTCAAGGTAGAAGCGGGGGACGTCGTCCAGGAGGGCGACGTGCTCATCGAGCTCCGCCGTTTCTTCGCCTGATCTCAGGCTCCGCACAGGCATTCGTCCTGGTGCGGGTGTCGAATGGGACGTGCCGCCGAGCTCCGACGGGCCTCTCAGCACAGGAGTACGGAAATGAAGCCACGCTCGTCCGCCGCCATCGTCGTGGCGGTCCTCGCCCTCGCTGCCCTGACGCCGGCCACGGCCCAGGCCGCGCCGGCCTCTCCCGCTGCCTCCGCTGCCTCCGCCTCGTCCGTCGGGGCGTGCCGCGCGGCGCAGACCAAGGTCGCCTTCCGCCCGACGCAGGGCGCAGCCGGATCGTTCTTCGGCCGGATCGTCGTCACCAACACCTCGACCCGCCCGTGCACCGTGCACGGCTACGGCGGGCTGTCGCTGGTCGGCCACGGGAACGGCACCCAGATCGGCGCGGCGTCCGTACGGATGCCGTCCCGGGTACGCACCGTGACCCTGGCCCCCGGGCAGAAGGTCCGTGCCCGGGTCCAGGTCACCGACGCCCTCAACTACCCGAGGCCCACCTGCCGGCCGCGGCAGGTCCAGGGCTTCCGGGTCTACCTGCCCGGTGAGACGCACGCGCAGTTCGCGCCGTACGCGACGACGGGGTGCGCGAACCCCTCGGTGCACCTGGTCCGCAACTGGGCCTACGGCCGCTGACGGCGGGCATCCGGCCAGCAGAGGGGGCGGGATTCGAACCCGCGGTAGGTCTCCCTACGACCGCTTTCAAGGCGGTTCCGATCGGCCACTCCGGCACCCCTCCTCGCCCGTCGGCGCACGCGCCGCCGGACCCTCGCGAGTCTAGGACGGTCGGCAGGACCGCGCCGCTTTGCCCCCTGCTCGCCGGTCTTGTTCAATCGCAGCATGAGCAGCACGCAGTCGCCCGGGGTCACCGACTACCGCCTGGCCCCGCCGGTGATGGCGCGGTTCGTGGGGGCCTACCTGATCCTGCTGGCGGTGCTGCTCCTCGTCGTGACCGGACTGGTCGCCACCCTCGACCTGAACGCCGACCTGCTGGTCGCCGTCCTGGGCCTGGGCCTGCTGGGCCTCATCGCGCTGGGCTGGTGGCTGCGCTCGGGCCTGGTCGTGGTGCGCCTGACCGACGCGGGCTACCGGGTCCGGGCGATCCGGGCGGCGGGCGCGACCGAGGCCCGGTGGAGCGAGGTCGAGGACGCCGTCGCGGCGTCCCCGAGCGGGATCGAGTGCGTGGTGCTGCGCCTGCGCGACGGCCGGAGCACGACGATCCCGGTGCAGCTGGTCGCCGCCGACAAGGACGAGTTCGCGCGCGTCGTACGGGCGCACCTGGAGCGCGCCGCGCGCTGATCCCGGGGTCCGATTGGGCGGCACCCGCGGGGTGCTTGTAGCCTGTGCTGCGCTGGTCGGTCTGTGACCGACAGTGGAGGAGGCGTCGCCTAGTCTGGTCTATGGCGCCCGCCTGCTAAGCGGGTTTGGGGCTACAACCCCATCGAGGGTTCAAATCCCTCCGCCTCCGCAGCAGCTGGAACAGAGGAACCCCCGGCGGGCGAAAGCTCGGCGGGGGTTCCTCTCGTTCGGCCCCGCGACGCCCGTCGTGCGCCTACCGTGGTCGACATGGTCGACGCGCGGACGCTCCTCCGGGTGGCCCGGTCGGTCGCCGCCGCGGACCTCGTCGCCGCGGCCGCGACGCTGGTGTTCGTGCGTGATGTCTACGTCGCGTCCGCGGCCGGCTTCGCCGTGCTGGTCGCGATCGCCTACCTGGTGCGGACGACGCGCGGCTCGTACGACCCCTACGGCTCCCTGGCGCTGCTGGGATGGGTACTGGTCAACGCGACCCTGGTGCCGGGGTCGCTCCCGGGCCAGGGCCTCTGCGTCGCCGGCATGGCGTTCGTGCTCGCGTGCTCGGTGGCGCCGCCGCTCGCGGACCGGCGCTACGGACGGTTCCTGGAGAGGGCCCGGGCTCAGGCCGCGTCGTGAAACACCAGGGCGAGCGTGTGCCGCTCCCCCGACCGTACGGCGGACACCCCGTGCCGCACCGGCGCCGCCGACCAGCCCCGGGCCGAGCGCACCGGTCGGTCGCGGGTGGTGAAGACGTAGCCGTGCCCCTGGGGGAGCAGGGTGGCGGTGCCGCGGGACTGGGCGCGGGGGCGCTGCTCGACGAGCAGGAGCTCGCCGCCGGTGTGGTCCACGCCGGGGCGGTCGAGGTTGATCACGACCTGCAGCGGGAACACGAGGTCGCCGTACAGGTCGCGGTGGAGGGCGTTCCAGTCGCCCTCGCGGTAGCGCAGCAGGATCGACGTCGACCGGGTCTGCCCGGCGCCGTGGCAGCGGTCGAGCCAGGCGTCGAGTGAGTCCGGCCAGGGGGCCTCGCGGCCCAGGCGGGTCCACCAGTCGCGGGCGATGGGGAGCAGGCGGGGGTAGAGGGCCTGCTTGAGGCGCTCCACCGCCTCCGGGTACGGCGTCCGCAGGTACCGGTACTCGCCCGACCCGAACCGGTGCCGGCTCATGTCGATCGTGCTGCGGAACAGCTCGTCGTGCTCGTACAGCCCCCGGATCCCCGCCGCCTCCGCCGGGGTGAGCAGCTCGGGCAGCAGGGCGCCGCCGTCGCGGTCGAGGTCGGCGGCGACGGCGGCCCAGTCGGCGCCGGCGACGCGGTCGTCCCAGGTGCTCACGCTGCAGCCTCCAGGCGCAGCAGCGTGGTCTTCGCGTCGGCGCCGCCGATGTAGCCGCCGAGGCTGCCGTCGGCGCGCAGCACCCGGTGGCACGGTACGACGACCGGCAGCGGGTTGGTCGCGCACGCGGTGCCCACGGCGCGCACGGCCTTGGGGTTGCCGACGAGCGCGGCGACCTCGCCGTAGCTGCGCGTCTCGCCGTACCCGATCTCGGGCAGGTGGCGCTGCACGAGGCTCCGGAAGCCGTGCGAGAGCGACAGGTCGAGGTCCACGTCGAAGGTACGGCGCCGCCCGGCGAAGTACTCCTCCAGCTCCCGGGCCACGGGGTCGAGGCGGTCGGGTGCGCGCAGGATCCGCGGCGAGAGCCGGTGGGCGAGGGTGTCGAGGACCTGGTCGTGGTCCTCGCTGGCATAGGCGACGCGGACCAGTCCGCGCGGGGTGGCGGCGAGCAGCAGCGGGCCGACGGGGGAGTCGACGGTCGTGTAGGCGAGGTCGAGCAGGCCCTCGGCCGCGGCGTCCGCGGCCAGTCGCTGCTGCAGCCGGGCGAGGACGCCGGCGTCGTCGGGCGACGATGCGAGGGGGGAGAGGTCGTTCATGAGCGGGCTCCTTCCGTGAGCAGGCCCGGGTAGGTCGTGCGGAGGTTCTTGATGCCGTCGGCCGCGGCGCGACGGGCGGCGTCGGTGGTACCGCCGAGGATCGCGGCGATCTCGGCGTACGGGAGGCCGGCGACGTAGTGGTACGCCACGGCCTGGCGTTGCTTGGGCGGGAGCGCGCGGACCGCGGCCCAGAGGTCGTCGTCCGGCGCCGGCGGTCCGGGATCGCCCGCGCGCTCGGGGACCTCGTCGACGGGCAGCGGACGCCGCTGGGCGGCGCGCAGGACGTCGATCGCCTTGCGGTGCGCGATGGTCACCAGCCAGGCCTCGACGTTGGCGTCGTCGGGGAGCCCGGGGTAGGCGCGCAGGGCGGCGACGAAGGTCTCCGACCAGGCGTCCTCGGCGTCGTGCGGACCGAGCAGGACGCGGCACACGCGGAGCACGGTCGGCCCGTGCTGGGCGACGACCTGCTCGAACGGCTGCCTCACCGCACACCCCTTCCCGAAGCGCCCGAAGCGCCGGACGTCCCCGCCATGATCGGCCATCGAGCGCGGGCCGGGGCGGCGTACCGGAGCCAGCCGGCCAGCATGAGCAGGCCGACCGCGGTGTTGAAGGCGTGCAGCGCCCAGAGCGGCCCGGGCGGCGTGGTGAAGACGTAGACGGCGTACAGCGCGTTGCCGGAGTTGCTCAGGACCAGGTTGCCGGCGCTGTAGGAGGCCATGTCCTTGGTCCGGGCGGCCTTGACGACCATCGGCAGCGCCGCGGTCACGAACATCGCGGTCGACAGCGTTCCGGCGAGCAGGGGCAGGTCGAGGGACACGCGGGTGGATCCTTCCGTGGGGGTTCACCCGGTAGACGTCCCGCACCGGCCGAACGTGAGACGGCCGGTCCGGGGGCGCCTCCTCGCATCTGCTGGGGCGGTGAGGCAGACTGGTTTGCGCTTGCCCCTGAGCGGGTAGGGGTCGGCAATTCAGGGCCTGTTCGAGGGTGCAGGCCCGTTACCCAGTGAGGGGCCCCAGATGAAGAAGCTCGCCCGCAGGACAGCCGCCTTCTCGTTCGCCGTCGTGGTCACGACCATCGGCGTCGTCTCCATCCCGACCTCCGCCGAGGCGGACACCGGTTGGGGTTGGCGGGTGATTCCGACCTCGCACCGCTGAGCGCTGCGACGTCGTCGCCCCGGTTCTCGGGCCGGGGTTGCTCACTCCTGCGCCGTGTCCTGGTTCTCCTGGCCGGCGATACCGAGCTTCGCCATCGTGTAACCCAGCTGGAAACGCGTCTCCGCGTCGTACTCCTCCTTGAGCTCGGCCACGTATCCGGCGTACGTCCGCGGACTGACGCCCAGCCGCTTGGCGCTCACCGCGTCGGCGTGCCCCTCGATGAGCATCCGGATCGTCATCGCCCGCTGCTCCGAGGCGATCTCCTTGCGCACCCGCTGCTCGCCGCTCGCGAACGGCCGGCCGCGCGCGAACGCCCGCTCGAAGACGTCGACCAGGTAGGCCACGATCGCCGGCTCCCGTACGACGACCGCCGTGGCCAGGCTGTCGGCGGCCGGGATGAGCGCGACCTGGCGGTCGACGACGATCATCCGGTTGAAGAACTCGTCGAGCGTGCGCACCTCCGCACCGTGCTCGGTGACCGTGGCGACGTACGTGTGGGTGGCGGGGTGGCGCCGGGCGCTGTGCTGGTAGAGCGTGCGCATCGTGAGCCCCCGCTTGAGCGCGGCCACGTCGCGCACCGCCGCCTCGGCGACGGTCTTGGCGCTGCGGGTGGCCTGTGGCTGCGCGGTGAGCAGCTCCTCCTGGGCCTCGGTGACGAGCGTGGTGAGGTAGGGGTTGATCGCCTCGCCATGCAGGTAGAGGAAGGGCCCTGACTCGTTGGCCGCCGGCGAGCGGCGCCAGCTCTGTGCGAGGTGGGTGAACGCCGACGCCCAGTGCGCCGACTCCTGCAGCAGCCGCGCCCCCTCGTTGCCCAACGGCGTCACCACCCGCGCCTGGGCGTTGCTCGGCTCGAGCGGTCGCCAGGTCTGCCGGGTGCCGTCGAGCTGGAGCAGACCCAGCTCGACGAGCAGGTCGAAGGCCCGGCGCTGCGGCGTACCGTCGGCGAGGCGCTCGTCGTCCGCGGCCAGCCCGCCCTCGGCCAGGATCAGCTCGTAGAGGCCGATGGCCTCTTCCTCGAAGAGCTCCCGATCCTCGGGGCGGTAGCCGGCCATGGCGCCATGCTTCCACACCGCCCGATGCCGCTGATTCGGCATCGGCGGGGTGCCTCGGCTATTCTCATTCGGTCGCCACGGCGACGAGCGCCTGTAGCTCAACGGATAGAGCATCTGACTACGGATCAGAAGGTTTGGGGTTCGAATCCCTACAGGCGCGCAGAGCACGACGACGAGGGCCGCTTCCCGCTGGGGGCGGCCCTTCTTCGTCTCCGGAACCGGCGACGAGTTGACCACTTGATCAGTTCCGCCGGGCAGAGTGCCGCGTGGGCCGAGGTGCTCGTCAGGTGGAGCGGTTACACCGTTCGACGGCACTCGCCCTTTCCCTCACCAGCGACCCGTCGGCGGCCCCACCATGAGGGCGGTCCGCACCCCGCGGACCGTCGTGCGTCCTCGTGGAGTCCTGATGTCCCAGCCTCGACCGACCGGTCCTCGCCTCACCCTTGCTGCCGTCGCGCTGCGGACCCTCGTCCTCGGTGTCGCGGCCTCCCTCGTCGGGCTCCCGTTCGTGGCCGTGCCGGCGGCCCACGCCCAGACCCCGCCGACGCCGTTGGTCAGCCAGATCGCCGATGTGCGCATCTCGGTGAGTGCGGCCGAGTTCCGGCGCCACCTGTTCGTGGCGGCGGACGCCGCCCGGCTCTCCGACCCGAGCAGCACCGCGGACCTCCTGGCCGAGCGGGTGCTGCAGCACGTGTACGCCTTGGACCCGCAGGCTGATCCTGCGGCCGCGGCTGACGCCGTCCGGGGGCTCGTCGCGGCGGCCGGGTCCGTCACGGGGCCGGCGTTCGACTCCCGGATCACCCGGACGATGGTGCTCTTCCAGAGCGCGGCCACGGCCGACCGGGGTCCGCTCGCGGCCACCCTCCAGCGGGCCACCACCGAGCTGGTCAGGCTGACGGCGGAGCAGGTCGCCACCGTCACCGCGGGCACCCACGCCGAGAACGCTCTGGGCACCAACGGGGACACGGAGTCGCGCCTCCTGGCGTCCACGACCTTCGCGCCGGCGGCGGTCCTGCGCGACAGCGCCACGCTGGCCGACAGGTCCCCGCGGTTCGCCTCGGCCAGGGACCTGGTCTGGGGGAGCGTCACGGGAGCCTCGATCTCGGCGACCACCGCCGCGCTCCTGTCGACGGCCCCGATGCTGGTGGACAACCCGGACGTCCAGGCGTGGGCGGCGCGACGCGACCAGGCCGGCAACCTGAGCACCACCGGTGTCGTCGTCGCCGGTACGCCGAGCAACCCCGCCCCGAACACCATCGGCGCCACCATGGCCGAGCTGGGCGATTCCCTCCGCACCACCGTCGAGGTCGCCGCGGCCAGCACCGGGACGACCCCGGTGGACGAGGCCGTCTCCGAGCAGGCTGTCGAGGACGCGCGCCAGAGCCAGACCACCCTCGTGCTGCAGACGGGCTTCCTCACCGGGAGCACGAGCGCGGCCAAGGACATCGTCGACCAGGTCGGTGCCACCGCCATCCAGGTGACCCTGCTCGCGATGACGTTCAACGACTTCGCCAAGGGAGACATCGGCCGCGCCGCGCTGTCGGGCAATGCGCTCGGCGTGGTGATGACGCTGCTGCCGGCGGTGCTCGAGTGGGCGGGCGTCTTCGGGCCGTCCGGCGACGACCTCGTGATGACCCAGCTGGACAACATCTCCCAGCAGATGGCCGACTTCCAGAACTACGTCACCGGCCAGTTCACCCAGGTGTTCGAGTCCCTCGCGCGCGTCTCCGCCCAGCTGGACGACATCTCCCAGAAGCTCGACCGCGCCGTGATCGACATCGAGCAGGCGCGCGTCCAGATCGGCCAGCTGTACGACGGCCTCAGCCGGCTGCAGGGATCCCTGGACGCGGTGCAGAACAACATCCTGGAAGCGCTGCGCAACGGCACCAACTCCGCGCTGCGGCAGACCATCAACTCGGCGCTGGGCTACGAGGAGCGCAACGGCAGCAAGCTCCCCCTCAACGAGTTCAACAGCGCGGCGGCCTACCTGCACACGTTCGTCACGGTGACGGCCCGGCACAGTCCGGAGCTGAACACCGACCGCCCGTCGTTCGACCTCCAGAACGACGCCAACCAGCTGAGCACCGGGATCGCGAGCAACGTCCACTTCCTCGACCAGGTGCCGGCGAAGCGGGGGTGGCGCAACGCTCGGCTCTCCGGGCTCACCGGAGACGCGCCCCAGCTCGCCAACATGGACGACTTCGTCCTCGCGTCCCGGGCCTACGCACAGCTGATGCTGGAGAACCCGCGCTACGTCACCGCCGGGTACCGTCGCTGGCTCAGCGACATCCAGCAGCAGGGCACGCCGCTCGCGGACCTGACCGCGGCGATCGCGACGCCGGACACCACCGACGGGACACGCAGCACGTTGCTGAACCGCCTCGTCTGCGAGCGCACGAGTGCCGCCGTGACCCCGGCGACGTCACCGCCGTGCCGGCCGCAGACCGAGGAGACCGCCCCCGTCGACGCGTTGGTCGCCGAGGCCACCAGCCAGCTGACCGGCACCGTCCCCGGCTTCGACGGCGCAGGCAGGCCCACCCCGAGCTCGCCACTGACGACCAGCGGCAGCTCCACCTTCGACCCGTTCGTGAACAGCTCGAGCGACCAGTCCGACCTCTCCGCCCTGTGGTCCACGCTGCCCGGTCGCGACAAGGTCGCGCAGTGCGGAGCCGCTGCTGGTGAGTCGGCCGGCACGCTCGGCGCGATGGACCGCCCGACGACGCTCACCCCCAACGCTCACGGTGTGCCGCAGGTCTTCCAGTGGGCCCACCGGATGGGGCTGGGCACGTTGAGCGTCTGCTACAGGACCACTGCCAAGAAGGTCCAGGTCGACGCGTGCCAGTACGGCGCCGACGACGACACCGACGGCTGGATCGCGCTGAACGTGACCATCGCGCGCCCCGCGAACTGCTCCAACAGCTACTGGCTCAAGAGCGACTTCAACCTCCAGACCGGCCGTTACCTGAAGGCGGAGTACCGCTACGACGACATCGCGTTCGTGTGGACGTTCTCACCCAAGGACGCCCCCACCGCGCCGATCTACGTCCAGAGCGTCGTACGCCGGGGGGCCGCGACCGCAGCGGTCGGGGGCGCGTACAACACGACCGTGGCCCTACCCCGGGGCGGCTACTCGGCGATTCCCGGCGCCGTCCAGCAGTACTCGGACACCGCCGACTTCATCGAGCAGCCGGACGGGAGGTTGAGACTGCACACGGACGCGCGGAGGGCGTCGATGTACACCGCCCTCGCCACCACCGCCGCCGTGCGCAACGGCTGGGGCGACGCGACCACCGCCACGTCGGGGGTCGTCGACTACCAGGCTCACCACGGCACCATCAACGCCGGCGACGCCCTGGACCAGGCCATCGCCGGACTGGATCCGAAGCTCGCAGCCACCAGGTCGAACCTCGACCAGGGAGCCCTGGCCGCCCGCGGCGCCATCGACGACAACCTCGTCACGCTGCAGGGCGACCTCTACCGCGGGCTCCTGCGCGGTTCGCAGACCGCCGGGAACACGACCTCCGGGCCGCTCCACGACGCCCTCGTCCGCCTCGACGGAGCGAACGCGATGCTCAGCAGCTACCTGCAGCTGGGCGCCAGCCGAGCCCTGCGCGCACGCGACCTCACCGGCCTCCCCGGCGCACTGACCGGCTCCAAGGACCTGACGGACGCGATCCGGACCCAGCTGGCCAAGACGGGTGCCGGGGAGACCGGCACCGACCCGAGCCGGCTCGTCACGGAGATCCTCGACCCGTCCGTCCTGGACGCCCTCGACGGGCTGCTCCCGCTCCCGGCGAGCCCGTCCGGGCGCTCGGGTGCGGCAGCAGCCGACCCGAGCGCCACGCCGGGTTCGGTGCATCCCGCGCTGCTGGCCACCAACGACCAGCTGACGCTCGCCGCGATCGCGCTGGGTGCGCCGGCGCCGGTCGTGCCGCCCACCCCGCCGCCGGTCACGCCCCCGAAGATCGTCCTCGGCAGCGCCTGGGTGTCGACGGCCAACGTGGGCAGGTGGTACCGGCAGCGGGTCGTCGCGTCGGGCGGCACCACCTACCGGTGGTCGCGCCAGGGCAAGCTGCCCCGCGGGCTGAAGGGCAGGCCGAGCAGGTCCGGGCGGTCGTACGTCATCACGGGCCGGCCGAAGAAGCCCGGCGTCTTCGCCTTCACCCTGACCGTCACCGGCGCCGAAGGGACGCCCGCCGTCAAGCGCTACCGGATCTGGGTCCGCTGACCCCGCGGTCGCCACGGTCGAGCGCGCCGACCTGCTGGAGGTGCCGCAGGGCACCCGCGGCTCCCTCGCCCGGGTGCGACACCAGACGCGAGACCAGCACCAGCAGCGTCGTGCGCGCCAGCCCTTCGGCGTCCTCGGCGTGGCCGCGGACGCACGCGGTCACCGCCGCGAGCAACGGGTCGTCGGCCGTCGGCTCGGACGTCGCGAGCGACCCGAGGTAGGGCTTGAGGTAGGGGAGGTGGTCCGCCAGGAAGTCCGCCACCTCGTCGAGCGACGCGGGCGCCTCGGCCGCCGCGCCGTCGGCGAGCAGCGTCGCCACCACCATCGAGGCCTTGCCCTTGAAGTGCGCGTAGACGGTGGCCGGGCTCAGGTGGGCCCGCCGGGCGATCGTGGCGACGGACAGCTCGTCGTACGACGTGTGCTTGAGCTGCTCGCGCACCGCGTGCATCGCCAGCTCCCGGGTCTGCTCGGCGCGGCGGCCGGCCTGGGGCGGTGCCGGGCGGACGAGCCGCAGCTCCGCCATCCGGTCGTCCAGGTCGCGGGGGTCGCCGGGCACCCGCACCATCGCCATCGAGATCGCGGACGCTTGCTTCACGAAGGAGCCCTCGACGGATGAGGTCGGGTCGGCGGCCTTGCGGAACACCGCGTCGTTCAGCAGACCGGTGTAGGCGCCGACGTACTCGGCGACCGAGAAGGGCGGGCACATCTCCCGCTGCCAGCGGCCGAGGAAGTCGGTGATGGCCGCGACGACCACGGCGTCGTGGGTGCGGACGTGAGCGGTGTAGGCGGACGTCGCCTGCTCGCCCCCGAAGGCACAGAGCCCGACGCGGAGCCGGTGCTCGGCGTCGTCGAGCAGCCGCGCGAAGTCGTGGGCGTAGTAGTCGGCGGTCGCGACGGACTTCGTCGCCGGGTCGTACGTCGCCGCGGTGCGGGCGGCGACCTCCTCGGCGGACTTCTCGTCGACGCCGTAGATCCGGTCGATCAGTGCGGCGGCGTACTGCTCCACCGACCCGAAGTGGTGGAAGAGGGTCGCCGGGCTGACCCCCGCCCGCTGGGCGATCTCGCGGGTGCCGATCGCCCCGACGAGCGCGGCCGCATCGATCTCCTGGAGCGCCTCGACCCCGGCCTCCAACAGCCGGCGGCGCGTGGACTCGGCGCTGCGCGGGGGCATGGCGCCGAGACTACTGCGGATCGGGAGCGGGGTCTCGACCCCCGAGCCGGGGCACCGAGCAGGAGTTCCTGACCCCTTCTCGGGTGTCATTCGGGCCCGGTCACGCTCAAGTTCGCCCGATCGGGTCAGGCGACCGAGAGGGTTTGGCACATGTTTGCTTCGACCCCCCGTTCCCCTCGTGCCCGGCTTGCCGGTCTCGCGGCGCTCGCCACGGCGACCTCCGCCCTCGGCATCCTCGGCACCGCGCCGGCCTCCCACGCCGACCCCGCAGCCGACCCCGCCCCGACCGTGCTGGGCCTCGGCGCCTTCGAGATGTCCCCCGCGCCGGGCTCCTGCGCCGCCGTGGTCACCCTCGAGGGTGGCAACGGCGGCACCGCGGTCTCCGGCGGCAACGACGACCCGGACGCGCCCGACGACGACCCGCTGCAGGTCGGCGGCGGCCAGGGTGCCCGGGTGCAGTTCCGCATCCCGCTCGCCCCGACCGACGTGCTGACCGGCGTGGTCGGCCGCGGCGGTTCCGGCGGCGGCGTCGGCGGTGCGTCCGGCGATGACGCCGGCGGCAACGGCGGCCCCGGTGGTCACACCGGTGGTGGCGGCGGTGGCTACACCAGCTTCGTCCTCAACGGTACGACGATCGCGCTCGCCGGCGGCGGTGGTGGCTCCGGTGGTGGTCACAACCCCGACGCGGGCGGCGGCGGTCACGCCGGCGTGATCGAGGGTGCCGGCGCCTGGGCCGGCCAGGAAGGCGCCGCGGGCAACGACGCGGTCGCCAACACGCCCGGCGCGCCGGGTGCCGGTGGCGGCGGTGGCACCACCGCGCCCGGAGCCGGCGGGGTCCACGCGACCGACACCGCCAACAACGGTGCGCCCGGAGTCGGTCGCAACGGCGGCAACGGTGGCGGCCCGAACGGTGCCGACCAGGGTGGTGGCGGTGGCGCCGGCTACTACGGCGGCGGCGGTGGCGCGACCACCATCGGCGACGTGAACGGCGCCAACGGCCTGATCATCGGCGGCGGTGGCGGCGGTGGCTCCAGCTTCTTCGCCAACGCCCAGGGCGCGGTCTACATCGACCAGCCCACCGGTGGCTCGCTCGCGGAGAACACCCCGAGCCGCAACGGCACCGGCGAGATCGCCTGGGAGCCGTGCGACTACGACCTGTCGGTCACCAAGACGGCCGCGGCCGAGGTGTTCGAGTCCGGCACGCCGGTCACGTACACCATCAAGGTCACCAACCACGGTCCCGACCTGATGGGCATCGACGACACGGTCACCGTTACCGACGCCAAGGCGGCCGGCGGCACCCTCGTGTCCGTCGTGGCCAGCGGCAGCGGCGCGCCGTTCACCTGTGACACCGCGATCGGCGCGGCGATCCCCGCCGACGGCGTCCTCGACTGCTCGCGTCCGGTAGGCGAGGACGTCCGCGGCCTCGACAACAACGAGACCCTGACCCTCGTCTACAGCCAGGTCCTCAGCGGCAACGCGCCGGTGCTCAACACCGTGAGCATCACCGACCGGGCCAACCCGGCGAACAACTCCGCGGCGGCCACCGTCGCGCCGGCGGCGCCGGGCGTCAAGCTGGTCAAGAAGGGCACGCCGAAGAAGGTCGCCCGCCTCGGCCAGAAGATCAAGTACACCTTCAAGGTCACCAACACCGGCAACATCTCGCTGAAGACGATCGCCATCGCCGAGCAGAAGTTCACCGGCAAGGGCAGCCTGACCCCGAAGTGCCCGAAGCTCCCGTCGACCGGTCTCGCCCCGGGTGCGAGCGTCACCTGCAAGGCCACCTACACGGTCCACAAGCGTGACCTGGTCCTCGGCAAGGTCGTCAACGTCGCCAAGGCCACCGGCACCACGCCGGCCGGCAACCCGGTCGAGTCCCTGCCGTCCAAGGCGAAGGTCAAGACGCCCAAGCTGAAGCAGCCCCGGAAGAACCTGCCCGGTACGCCGAACACCGGCGCCCGGGTCCAGCACGGACGCTGAGGCGACAAGGACTCCACCCCACCGGAGAAACCGCTGAAGGGGCCGCACCCGTCGGGTGTGGCCCCTTCGCGCGCGCTGGTGGCGGAGCCGCGGATCGCCGATCGACTTAGGTTCGGCTAACCTATGCTCCATGATCGTCTGCCAGTGCCGCGTCGTCACGGACCGTGACGTCGACGCTGCCCTGGCCGACGGCGCCCGGACGGTCGGTGCGGTGTGCCGCTCGACCGGGGCGGCGCAGGACTGCGGGTCGTGCATCTTCTCGGTCAAGGCGCTGGTGCAGCGCCACCACGAGCTCGCGTGCGCGCACCTCCAGGCCGACGGCGCGGCCAGCTGATCGCGTTCTGAGCCTGGCCTCACTCCCGGGGGTGTGTGCCAGCATCGGCGGCAGGACCGAACCCACTGCCGGAGGTACGCCATGCAGCCTGTCGATCCCCGCGTCGTCGATCTCCTCAACGAGGCCCTGACCTTCGAGCTGACGGTCACCAACACGTACTTCCTGCATGCCCGGATGCTCGACAACTGGGGGCTGTCCAAGCTCGGGAAGGTGTTCTATGACCTCTCCATCGACGAGATGCGCGATACCGACGACCTGATCAACCGCATCCTCATGTTCGACGGGCACCCCAACGTCCAGCGGCTCCACGCCATCCAGGTCGGCGAGACGGCCGAGGAGATGCTCACGCTCGCGCTGGCCAGCGAGCGCGCCGCCGTCGCCCAGTTCAACGCCGGTGCCGAGGAGTGCCACGCGCTCGGGGACCACGGCACGGCCGCGGTGTTCGAGGAGATGGTCCGCGACGAGGAGAAGCACGCCGACTGGTTCGAGAGCCAGCTCGACGCGATCAGCCGGATCGGCGTCCAGCAGTACCTCGCGCAGCACGTCGCGGCCGGCGAGGGTCCCGGCTGAGGGTGCGCTACGCCAGCGTGAGCGAGTAGTGGTGGAACTCGTCGTCGCGCTGCCAGCCCTCTGAGGCGTAGAGCGCCTGGGCGGTGGTGTTGGTCGTCGCCGTCGACAGGTCCATCCGTACGACGCCGTCCCGGCGCCCGCGCTCGGCCGCGGCGCGCAGCAGCGCCCGCCCGACGCCGTGCGCCCGGCTGCCGGGGTCCACGAAGAGGTCGTAGAGCACGTAGATGGGCGCGGCCTCGACCGTGCAGAGGGTCGGGTAGAGCTGGGTGAAGCCGGCCAGGTCGCCGTCCCGCTCGGCGACCAGGATCACCGAGTCCTGCCGGTCCAGCCGCTCGGCGATGAAGGCGCGCGCCCGGGGCACGTCGGGCGCGCACGCGTAGAACTGGCGGTAGGCGTCGAGCAGCACGCCCAACCCGGCTTCGTCGTCGGGTCGTGCGTCGCGCACCAGGGTCGGTGAGGTCATGGCCTCCCCCTCTCGTCGGGTCATCCTTCCCCTACCTCCGAAATCGGGGGTAGCGCGGACGACGGTTCAGGAGTTAATTTAACGCCTGTTCAGTTAACTCGCAGCGGAGGTCCGCAATGGCTGGTGTGGCGGTGGAACGGGACTCGGGGACCGGAAGTAGCAGTACGACGACGTTGAAGCGCGGTGCGTTGGGGACGTTCTCGGTGGCGTTCCTGATCGTGTCCGCGGCGGCTCCCCTGGGGTACCTGGCCGGGTACGGCCCGCTCGCCCTGCTCATCGGCGGGCCCGGCGCGGCCGCCAGCTTCGTGCTCGGAGGGCTCGCGCTCGCGGCCTTCCTGGGCGCGTTCACCTCGATGACGCCGTACGTGAAGAGCTCCGGCGCCTTCTACGCCTACGTGAGCGCGGGGCTGGGGCGGGCGACCGGCACCGTCGCGGCGGTGTTCGCGGTGGTGGCCTACAACCTGGCGCTGGTCGGCGCGCTCGGCGCGATCGCGACCTACCTGGTGCCGCACGTCGACGACCTCCTGAACGGGAGCGTGCCGTGGCCGGTGGTGGCGGTGGTCGCCACCGTGACCGTCTTCGCGATCGCCGCCGCCGGGATCGACCTCGGCGCGCGCTTCCTGGGCGTGCTGCTGATCCTGGAGACGGCCATCATCCTGGTCGTCGTGGTCGCGGTCCTGCTGGACGGCGGCGCGAACGGGCTCAGCCTCGATGCCTTCGGGCTCGACCGGGCGACCGCGCCCGGGATGGGCGCGGCACTGGCCCTGACGTTCGTCGGCTTCCTCGGCATCGAGGGCATCGCGCTGTACCGCTCCGAGGCGCGCGACCCCGACCGCACCATCCGCCGGGCCGGTGCGCTGGCCGTCGGGTCGATGGCGGTGTTCTACATCCTCGTGACCTGGGCGATCGTCCAGGCCTTCGGCACCGATCAGGTGCAGGGCGCGGCCGAGCAGCACGGCGCCGACCTGTTCTTCGTCGCCGCCGACCAGTACGTCGGCGGCTGGGCCGCGACGACCATGCAGTGGCTGATCATCACGAGCCTGCTCGCGGCGCAGCTCGCGTTCCACAACGCCGGCAACCGCTACCTCCACGCCCTGGCCCGGGACGGCGTCCTGCCGCGCCGACTCGCGATCGTCGGCCGTCGTACCGGTGCGCCGTGGGTGGCCGGAGCGTTCGCGACGGTCGTCTCGCTCGTCGGCGTGGCGATCGCGGCGCTGCTCGACTGGGACCCGTACTTCGAGATGTCGGTCTGGCTGCTCTCGCTCGCGGTCGTCCTGATCCTGCTGCTCCAGGTGCTGACCTGCGTGGCCGTGGTGGTGTTCCTCGGCCGCCGGGCGGACGTCCCGGGCCGGGTGCGGGGCATCGTGTGCGCGGTCGTCGCCATCGGCCTGCTCGCGGTCGCCGGCTACGAGCTGCTCACCCAGTTCGAGCTGCTCTCCGCGAGCGGACCCGAGCAGAACGCCACCATCCTGACGGTGCTGGCCGGGTTCGTGGTGGTGACCGTCGTCGGCGTGGCCGTCGTCGCGCGGCTCCGTCCCGACGCCCTGCGGCGCGTCGGCCAGGATCCTGACGTCCCTGCCTGATCGATCTCATCGACCTGATCGACCGACCCACCCCACCGAAGAGAGGACGACGACGTGGCCCGACCCGAGGACCCCACCCGGCGCCCCCAGCTCCTGCAGCAGATCATCGACTACCTCGAGGACCATCGCCTCAGCGATCTCCGGATCCGGAGCGCGGCGGAGTTCTGCGGGGTCAGCGGGCCGGTGCTCGTCTACCAGTTCGGTACGCGCGACGAGCTCGTCGCTGCCGTCGTCTCCGAGGCCGAGCGCCAGATGCGGGCGGTCGCCGAGGAGCACATCGAGGCGGGCGTCGGCGCCGCGATGCGCGCGTTCTGGGCGTGGACGCTGGACGAGCCGCGGGCGGCGACGCTGCTCGGCATCTCCGTGGAGTGGCAGGTGCTCGAGCGGCAGCCGACCGAGCCGGAGAGGACCGATCGCGGCGGTGGCGCGCAGTTCTGGGTGGGCTGGATCGACCTGTTCGTTGAGCGGCTCCGCCGCGGGGGTGTGCCCGCCGAGCGCGCCCTGACGGAGGCGACGCTCCTGCACGGCGGCCTGCTCGGCCTGTGCCTGGACTACTGGGTCACCGGCGACGCGGAGCGGATCGGTCGCGCCTTCGAGGAGCTCGCCGTGCGCGCCGATCTCGTCGCGGCGAGCGACGCCCCATGAGGTACGCCGACCAGGTCGTCCTCGCGCGCCGGGTCCACCCGATGACGGCCGACGGTCCGTCGTACGAGGTGGTTGAGGCGGTCGCGATCCGGGGCGACCGGATCACGGCGGTCGGGTCCCGGGCCGAGGCGCGCGGGTGGATCGGTCCGGACACGGTGGTGACCGACCACGGTTCCGGGGTGATCACCCCGGGGCTCGTGGATGCGCACAGCCACCCGATCCTGGGCCTGCGGATGACGGCCGGGCACGACCTGTCGGGCGCCTCGTCGCCCGCGGAGCTGCAGGCCGGCCTCGCCGCCGCTGCGGAGGCCACCGCACCGGGCGCGTGGGTTCAGGCGTGGGGCCTGAAGCCGGACGCCTGGCCCGCCCCCGGCCCGCACCGCGCCTGGCTCGACGCGATCGTCGGCGACCGGCCCGCGATCGTGCGGTTCTTCGACGGACATGCGGTGGTCGCGAGCACCCGCGCGCTCGAGCTCGCGGCGACCGCCGACCTCGTCGACGTCCTCGGTCCGGGTCTCGTCGGGCGCGACGCCCAGGGGCTGACCGGGGTCGTGCGGGAGCCGGCCGGGCTCGCCCACCTCGACGAGGCGATCCCCCAGCCGAGCGTGCACGACGAGGCCGCGCGACTGCACGACCTGCTCGCCGCCATGGCCGCGACCGGGCTGACGACGGTGCACGCCCTGGACCTCGAGGGGGACGCGCTGGCGGTCCTCGAGGCGGCCGAGGCGCGCGGCCCGCTGCCGCTGCGGTTGCTGCTGTCGCCGTGGTGCGGCCCGGAGCTCGACGAGGACGGCTGGCGCGAGCTGCTCGCCCTGCAGCAGCGATCGGGCGAGCGGTGGGCGGTCCGCGGGGTCAAGATCTTCCTCGACGGCACCATCGACCACGGCACCGCCTGGCTCTCGCGCCCGGACCGGTGGGGGCAGTCGGACGTCAGCCTGTGGCCCGACCGTGACCGGTACGCCGCGGCGCTGGCCTTCTTCGACCGCCACGGCGTCGCCACCGCGACCCACGCCATCGGGGACGCCGCGGTCGGCCGCGCCCTCGACGTGATCGGCGGCCTGCGGCCCGCGGGCTCCACGCTGGTGCACCGGATCGAGCACATCGAGACGGCCCCCGACCACCTGCTACCGCGCTTCGCCGAGGTCGGTGCGGCGGCGTGCATGCAGCCGACCCACTGCACCCGCTACGTCACCGCCGACGGCTCCGACAACTGGTCGGCACGGCTGCCCGAGCACCAGGCCCGCCAGGCGTGGCGCACCCGCGACCTCCGCGACCTCGGGGCGGTCGTCGCTCTCGGCTCCGACTGGCCGATCGCCCACTACGACCCGCGCCAGGTCATGGCGGACGCGCAGGAGCGCCGTCCCGCCGAGCTTCCGGACGCCGCGCCGGTCGGCCCCGAGCAGCGCCTGACCGCCCGGATGGTGCTCGAGGGCTACACCACGCACGCGGCCGCCGCGGACGGCCTGTCCGCCGAGCTCGGCGTCCTGGCGCCGGGAGCCCGGGCCGACCTCACCGTCTTCGCCGACGACCCCCTGGAGCTCGCGCCGAGCGCGCTCCTCACCTGCCCGGTGCTGGCGACCTACGTCGGCGGCGAGCCGGCGCACCGTCACACCGACCTCCACCGCTAGAGAAGGAAGCACATGCTCTTCGACAAGGACGAGTACCACGGCCGCTGGAACCGGCTGTACGACAGCATCGAGGCCTCGGGCGCCCGCACCGCCGTGGTGTGGCAGCGCTCAGCGGGCGGCTACGACCGCGCCGGCGACCTGCACTGGCTGTGCAACTACGCCTCGCTCGCCTCGGGCCAGGAGCCGTCGGTCGCGACGTGGCCCGGGATCGGCCGTGGCTTCGCCGCGCTGATCTTCCACGACCGCAACGAGCCGACGCTGCACATCGCCGAGCCCGTGGAGCTCATCGACGAGGCCGAGATCGCGCCCCTCGCGATCCACTCCCACGACAACCTCCCGGGCGGGGTGGGCGCCGAGCTGGCCCGCCTCGGCGTCGAGGGGACCGTGCTCCACAACGCCGACGACTTCCTGCCGGTCCTCTTCGGGCGCGAGCTCGCGGCGGCGGCGCCCGGCGTCACCTTCGAGCACGACGACCACCTCATCTACCGCGCGCACCGCATCAAGTCGCCCGCCGAGCACGAGGTCATGCGCGAGGCCGGACGGGTCGCCAGCAGCGCGCTGACCGCCCTCATGAGCGGCCTGCTCGCGGGTCAGTCCGAGCGGGAGGCCGCGGCCGCCGCGGCGGCCGCGATCGTCCGTGGGGGCGGGGGTTTCCAGCGGATCGGCGTGGCCCACGGATCCCGCTCCGAGCGGGTGTTCTGGAGCTCCTCGATGTACGGCTACTCGGACGAGACGCCGGCGCTCGGTGACCTCGCCCGGGGTTGGGTCTACGGCCCGATCTACGGCGGCTACTGGCTTGACCCGGGCCGCACCCTCGTCGTGGGCAACCAGCCCACGTCCGCCCAGCGCACGCTCCTCGAGGCGGGCAACGACGTGGTGGAGCGCCTCCTCGACGCGATCCGGCCCGGCGTCAGCAGCGCGGACGTCGGCCTGCTGGGCGACGAGCTGATGGCGGCGGCCGGCAACGAGGCCGAGGGCGACTACTGGGAGCTGTACGGCCACGGTGTCGGCAAGGACTTCTACCTCCCGCCGGCGATCCCCGCCCACGGCTCGTACGCCGGCCTGGTGGACACCTACGAGGTCGGCATGGCCGTCACCGTCGAGATCTTCCTGCGCCACGCCGGCGTCGGCATGGCGACGTTCGAGCGGACCGGCCTGGTCACCGACTCCGGCGTCGAGCTGCTCGACGACACCCCGATGATCTGGTGGTGAGCAGGGGCGTCCCGTACATCTCGGGATGTACGCAGGACCGCCCCGCAGGCTGACGACCGCGGCCCGCCGGGCATCTAGCGTCGTTCGACGTGAACCCCTCGACCTCGTCCCTGCTGCGCCGTGCCGGCGCGGTCCTCGTGATCGTGCTCGGTGCGGTCGTCGCCCTGGTGGCCGGCGGCCTCGCGATCCTGCTGGCGGCCGCGGCGGTACCGCTGCCGGTGGTCTTCCTCGCTGCCGGTGCGGTGACCCTGCTCGGGGTCACCGTGCTGGTGGTGCGCGGTGGGCTGGCGCTCGGCGCCAGCCGCCGCGGCTGGCGGACCGCGCTGGTCGGCGGGGTCGCCTGGACGGCGCTGGTCGGCGTGGCCTTCGGCTTCCTGTTCCTGCGGCCGTTCCCCGAGATGACCGGCGGACCGGTCCCGGCCGGCGTCCGGTTCTGGAGCCTGGACGACGGCACCCGCCTCGCGTACGTCGCCAGCCCGGCCACGACGGCCGAGCGCAAGCCGACACCGGTGATCTTCCTGCACGGCGGGCCGGGCACCCCCGGCGAGGGCCTGCCGTTCGGCACGGCCGAGCTCAACGCGGCCGGCTACGACGTCTACGGCTACGACCAGATCGGGGCGGGCCGCTCGACGCGGCTGGACGACGTCACCGGCTACACGGTGGCCCGCAACGTCGCCGACCTCGAAGCGGTGCGGGAGAAGGTCGGCGCCGACCAGGTGATCCTGATCGGCCAGTCCTGGGGCGGGTCCCTGGCCGCGCAGTACCTGGCGGCGCACCCCGACCGGGTGGCGAAGGTGGCGTTCACCTCGCCCGGCGAGATCTGGCCGGACGCCCATCCGGACACGGATGTCTCGCCCTGGGGCAAGCTGACCGGCGCCCAGAAGAAGCGGTACGACGAGCTGACCTCGGCTCCGCGCTTCCTCCTGCAGGCGCTCCTGCTGGGCACCAACCCTCAGGCGGCGCACCGGCTCATCGGCGATGCCGAGTCCGATGCCCGGCTGCACGAGATCGCCGTGACCGGCCGCGACCTCGGGGGCTGCCCGGGTGGGCCGCCGGGCGAGGGGGAGGTGCACCAGAACCCGCAGGGCTTCTACACGAACCAGCTCACCAATGCGGACTTCGAGACCATCGCCGACCCGCGGCCGGTGCTCCGCAAGGTCCAGACGCCGGCGCTGGTGCTGCGCGCGGAGTGCGACTACGTGCCGTGGATCGACACCCGCGAGTACCGGGACACGCTGGCCGGGGCGACGATGGTCTACATCCCGGGCGCGGGGCACGGCATCACCGGGGAGGCCGGTCCGGCGTACCTGCGGGCGATCCTGGGCTTCCTGGCCGGCGAGCCGCTGACCGGCTACACCGGCGCGGAGGACCCGGCTCACTGAGCAGGGTCCGGGTCGGGTCAGCCGGGGCCGACCAGGCCGGACTGGTAGCCGATGATCACCAGCTGCACCCGGTCCCGCGCGCCGAGCTTGGTCAGGATCCGGCTGACGTGCGTCTTCGCGGTGGCGAGGGTGATGTGCAGGTCGGCGGCGAGCTCGGCGTTGCTGCGGCCCTCGGCGACCTTGACCAGGATCTCCCGCTCCCGCTCGGTCAGCTCGGCCAGCGCCGGGTCCGGCCGGGCGGGGACGGCGGGCGGCGTCCAGGTCTCGGCGATCCGGCGGGCGATGGTGGGCGCCAGCAGCGCCTCGCCGGCGGCGACGGTCCGGATGCCCTGGAGCAGGGCGGGCGCCTCGAAGTCCTTGAGCAGGTAGCCGCTGGCGCCGTACCGGAGGGCGGCGAGCACCGAGTGGTCGCTGTCGTAGCTGGTCAGCACGATGATCCTGGTCGCGGCCAGCGCGGGGTCGCCGGCGATCGCCTTGGTCGCCTCCAGGCCGTCGCCGCCGGGCATCTTGAGGTCCATCAGGACGACGTCCGGCCGCACCTCGCGCGCCAGCCGTACGGCGGCCGGCCCGTCCCCGGCCTCCCCGGCGACCGCGAGGCCGGGCTCGGCCTCGATCAACGAGCGCAGCCCGGACCGGGCCAGCTGGTGGTCGTCGACGATCAGCACGGTGATCATGCGCGGTCCTCCCGGGGGACGCTCGCGGTCAGCCGGAGGCCGCCCTCGGGACCGGTGCCCACGGCCAGGGTGCCGCCGACCAGCGCGAGCCGCTCGCGCATGCCCCGCAGGCCGTACCCCTCGACCGGACCGCCGACCGGCGGCCCCGCGCCGTCGTCGGTGACGGTGAGCGTCAGCTGCTCCGGCTGCCAGTCGAGCTCGACGCGCACGTGGTCGGCGCGGGCGTGCCGGCGTGCGTTGGTCAGCGCCTCCTGGGTCACGCGGAAGAGGGTAAGCCCGGCCAGCGGGTCGTGGTCGCCGGGTTCGCCGCTGACCACGAGGGTCGCCGGCGGCCCGTCGACCCCGCTGCCGTCCACGAGCGCCGCGAGGTCGTCGAGGCCGACCACCCGGGTGGGTTCGCCGTCGGTGCTGCGCAGCAGGCCCAGCAGCTCGCGGATCTCGCGGGACGTGCCGACGCTCGCGGTCCGGATCTGCTCCAGCGCCTCCCGGGCCGCGTCCGGCCGGCTGTCGTAGAGGTGCAGGCCGACGGTGGCCTGCAGGGACACCGCCTCGATCGACTGCGCGATCACGTCGTGCAGGTCCCGGGCGATCGCCGTCCGCTCGTCGGCGACCCGGCGCTCCAGCGCCTGGCGCTGCTCGGCGCGGGCGGCGTCGGCCCGCGCCTGCAGCAGGGACCGGCGGAAGCCGACGGCCCGGCCGACGGCGTACGCGAGGGCGAGCCAGCCGACGGTGGCGACCACGTCGCCGGAGCGCTGCTCCGTCCCCGACGCCGCCGCCGCGGCGAAGGCGGGCGCACCCGCGACCAGGCACCAGGCCGCGCCCCGCCACGGCCGGTCCCGCGCCCCGACCGTGCCGACGGCCGCCGCGAACGCCAGCAGGAACGGCCCGTCCAGCAGCTCGCGGATCGACGCCAGCTGACCGGCCAGGCCGAGCAGGCCGATCGCGACCACGGCCGGTACGGCGTACCGGTGGCGGGCGGTGAGCGGCAGGCTGCACGCCAGCCCGAACCCCACCGCCACCCACCGGTCTTGCGCCGTGGCGGGGTGGCCCAGCAGCGTGGCGACGCCGAGCAGCCAGACCGTCGCCGCCAGCAGGAGATCGCCGCGGCGGAGGGTCGGCGAGGTGCTCATGGTGCGCCGAGTCTAGGCGGGCCGGCGCCGGTCCGCGGCGCGTGCCGCGGACGCCTGATCAGTCCTGGAGGGCCGGGAGGTGGGTGACCTGCGGGGAGGGCTCGTCGAGGGCGGCCGAGCGCTCGTCGTTGCGCCGAGCGACGACGAACCAGATGGCGCGACAGACGCTCTCGTGGGGGTTCGAGAGGCGGTGCGGTGTCATCGCGTCGAAGGTGATGGAGTCGCCGGGCTCGAGGGTGTGGGTCTCGAAGCCGACCTGGACGTCGAGGCGGCCCTCGAGCACGAACCCGTATTCCCGGCCCCCGTGCCGCATCATGTCGTCCTCCGGGCAGCTGGCGCTGCCCTCGTCGTAGGTGACGTGGAGGAAGTCGACGAACGGATCGGCCTCGCGGGTGAGCCGTTCCCAGGTGACGCCGGGGAAGCGGATCTGCGCGCGCGACGTGCCGCGCTGAACGTTGCGCTGCACCCGGGGCCAGACCGGCTCCTCGGGATCCCAGGCCATCGGCGGAAGGGCGTCGAGGTCCGCGACACTGGTGCGGGGGGCTCGGTCGACCCGGGCGGGCCCGGGGTCCGGCGAGGGGTCGGGGAGCGGGCTCATCAGATCGTCGAGGGAGACCTCCAGCGCGTTGACGAGCTTGTAGAGCGTGCCGACGCTCGCGTTGACCTTGTTGTTCTCCAGCTGGGAGACGAAGCTCGGCGAGACGCCGACGCGCCGAGCGAGATCGCGCAAGGACATGCCGCGTGCGGTGCGCGCGGCACGGACCCGGCTTCCCAGCAGGTCGGCCGACGGGGTGTCGGCGCCTCCGTTCGCGGACGTCATCCGAGATCGTCTCCTGGTGCTCAGGTGTCGCTGGGCCGGGTGCCGCGACCTGTTCAGTGTAGGTGTTCAGTGCCGTTCACTGAACTCCTGTCCATCCGCGGTCAGGCTCTTCCGGCGGAGAAGTTCACTCAGAATAAACATCCCGTAATCGTCACTTGACGTTCAGTGTGACTGGACATACAGTTCCGACGTGATGCAGGCCACGACGACAGAAGGGCTGGTTCGAGGATGACGAGCGTGCGCACACTCCTCCGTGGGGGCGACGTGATCACTTCGCGCGTGGCGGGTGAGCTGCTGACCGGGACCGATGTCCTGGTCGAGAACGGACGGATCACGGCGATCGGTCGCGACCTCGCCGCCGGCGATGCGCAGGTCGTCGACCTGGCCGGGCGGGTGGTGCTCCCCGGGTTCGTGGACACCCACCGTCACACCTGGCAGTCCGTCGTCCGGAACATCGCCTCGGACTGGTCCCTGACCGAGTACCTGGCTGGCCTCCACACCGGGATGAGCCGCCACTACCGCGCCGAGGACACCTACGCGGGCAACTACCTCGGT
The DNA here is from genome assembly GCF_018831735.1 of Pimelobacter sp. 30-1. Lineage (NCBI taxonomy): Bacteria > Bacillati > Actinomycetota > Actinomycetes > Propionibacteriales > Nocardioidaceae > Pimelobacter > Pimelobacter sp. 30-1. Next base: position 863,090 of record NZ_NHTS01000003.1, on the reverse strand, counting down.
GCGCTCGAGGCCCTCGACTCGGGGATCACGACCCTCGTCGACTGGTCCCACAACCTGTTCACCCCGGAGCACGCCGACGCGGCGATCCAGGCCCTGCGCGACGCAGGGCTCCGTGCGGTCTTCGCCCACGGCGGCGGCGCGCAGCAGTGGGGAGCGCCACTGCCGTCCGCTGTCCCGCACCCGGACGACGCGCGCCGTGTGCGCAACCAGCACTTCACCTCGGAGAGCGACCTGGTCACGATGGCGCTGGCCCTCCGGGGGCCGCAGTTCACGACGCCCGAGGTCAACCTGCACGACTTCGGGCTCGCGAAGGAGCTCGACCTCGATGTCACGGTGCACGTCGGCGACGGCTACTGGGGCAAGTCGGGGCCGATCCGCGCGATGCAGCGCGACGGCTTGCTGTCCGACCGGACCACCTACGTCCACTGCTGCACGCTCGGCGACGACGAGCTCGCCATGATCGCGGACTCGGGAGGCAAGGCCTCGGTCGCGCCTGACGTCGAGATGCAGATGGGACACGGCTTCCCGGCGACGGGCCGCCTGATCCGGGCGGGGGTGCGCCCGAGCTTCTCGATCGACGTGTGCAGCAGCAACGGCGGCGACATGTTCGGGACCATGCGCTCGGCGATCGGTGTCCAGCGTGCGCTCGACAACGCGCCGGCGGTCGAGACCGGCGAGGTCATCGAGCGGATCGGCCTGACCTGCAGCGAGGTGCTGATGTTCGCCACCCGCGACGGCGCCGTCGCCGCCGGTCTGGGTGATCGCACCGGCTCGATCGAGGTCGGGAAGGCGGCCGACATCGTCGCGCTCCGCGGCGACTCGCTGGCGATGCTGCCGATGAACAACCCGATCGGTGCGGTCGTCTACAACGCCCACCCCGGACTGGTCCAGGACGTCTGGGTGGACGGGCGCCGGGTGAAGGAGGACGGACGCCTGGTCGGCGTCGACGTCGCCGCCGTCCGTGCGCTCGCCGAGCGCACCCGGGACCACGTCGTCAGCGCCTACCCCGAGGCATCCCTCGGTGGTGGTTGGCACCCGGAGCTCGGATGACCACCGCACCGTCGTCCGCCGTACCGGTTGCGGCGCCACGGCCCCGGATCCCCGACAACGTGGCGCGCCTGAGCCAGGTGCTCGCCTGGCCCGCGACCCGCGCCTTCCTCGCCCTGGCCGTGCTCCTGGCGATCAGCCCCCTCGTCGCTTCCGGAAGCATCAGCAGCACCGCGCTCTACTCGATGCTGCCGTTCGCGGCGATCACCACTCTGGTGGCGGTGGGGCAGACCCTGGTCATCCAACAGGGCGGTCTCGATCTCTCGGTGCCCGGCGCGGTCACGCTCGGCGCACTCATCGTCGCCAAGTTCGGCAACGACCAGTCCTGGGGACTCCCGGTCGCGGTCGTGGTCGCGATCCTCGGAACCTCGCTGTTCGGGCTCCTGAGCGGAGTGGTCGTGACCGCCTTCAGGCTCCCGCCGCTGGTGGTCACCATCGCGACCAACGCACTGCTGATCGGCGTCGTCCAGGTCGTCTCGGGCGGCTTCGGGGCGCAGGCCGACCCGCGACTCAGCGACTTCGCCCTGGGGCGCTTCCTCGGTGTCCCGGTCCTGGTCTGGATCGCCGCAGCGGTGGTGATCGCGGCGCAGGTGCTGCTCAAGCTGAGCCGTACCGGGCGGCGGTTCGAGCTGGTCGGCGAGAGCCGGCGTGCTGCCGACGTCCTCGGTCTTCTCAGTCTCGGGTACGGCGTCGCGGCCTATTGGTTCTCCGCGCTGGCGGCAGGCGCCGCGGGCGTCATGCTCGCCGGGCTGCTGCGCTCGCCGACCCTGACGGCCGGCGACAGCTACCTCCTGCCGTCGATCGCTGCGGTCGTCCTGGGTGGCACCGCGCTGACCGGTGGCCGCGGAAGCCTGGTCGGAACCGCCCTGGGGGCGGTGTTCCTCGCCCAGCTCGCCCAGCTCGTCCAGACGTTCACCTCGCTGACCGCGGTCCAGAACGTCGTCACGGCTCTGATCATCGGTGTGGGCATCGTGCTCCAGCTCCGCCTGGGCCAGTCTCCCGCCCGTCTGATCGCGCTGTTCCGGCCGAGACGGGGCGAGCCCGTCCGGACCTGAGGCGAGGCGCTCCCGCGCCGGCCTTCCCCGAAAGCTCCTCCACCTTCAACGGCGCCGCCCGGCGGCCGCCGCGATCAGCCCTGCCCGGACGCGGTGTCCGAGCCCCAACCAAAGGAAGCGTCATGCACCTCACCATCTCCGACCGACGCGTCTCGCGAGCGTTCCTCGCGGCCTCGGCGGTCACCGTCCTGGGACTCAGTGCCTGCTCCTCGGTGAACGACACCTCGTCCTCGGGCTCGTCCACGAGCAAGGCCGACATCTCCGTGGGCAAGGTCGGGACCACCGACGAGTTCACCGACATCGCCGACGTCTGCGGCGGGAAGGACCTGAGCGTCGGGATCGTCGACGGCTTCGGGACCAACTCCTGGTCGAAGACGGTCAAGGCCGAGATCGAGAGCGAGGCCGCCAAGTGTGACGCGATCACCTCGGTCGACTACGCCGCTGGTCGCGGTGACGTGCAGGCGACCAACCAGGCGATCGTCAGCATGGCGGCCAAGGGCACCGACATCATCCTGGTCATCCCCGACGCCGGCCCCGGAGAGGCACACCTCCCCGCGCTGCGCAGCGCCACCAAGTCCGGGTCGACGGTCGTGGCGTTCGCATCGGACCCGACGGGCAGCCCGGGCGCGGACTACCTGGACTACACCGACTGGCAGCCGGCGAACAGCGGCAAGGTCTGGGCGCAGTGGGTGGTGGACAACCTCGGCGATGACGGCGGGAATGTCGTCTTCCTCGGTGGGCCGGCTGGAGCGAGCGTCACGGCGCAGGAGCTCACCGGCATCAAGGAGGTCCTGGCGGCGAACCCCCAGGTCAAGCTCCTCAACGACGAGCCCGTCGTGACCAACTGGGACCCGGCCGTCGCGCAGCAGGCGATGTCCGGTCTGCTCTCGCGCTACGACGACATCGATGCGGTGATCGTCGACTACGGCACCGCGGCCGGCGGCGTGATCCGGGCCTACGAGAGTGCCGGCAAGAAGCTCCCCCCGGTCGCCAGCACCGACGACAACGCGCTCAGCTGTGGGTACGCCGGCCTCAAGGCCAAGAACCCCGGCTACGAGCTCGCGACCGTCTCGAGCCGCACCTGGGTGGGACGTGTCGCCCTGCGCAAGGCGCTCGGCGCGCTCGCCGAGCGGGACGACGCGGAGCCGTCGATCTACCAGCTCTCGCTCTTCGAGGACTCCACGGGCGCGACCGACGGCAGCGTGGCCCCCACGGACGCCTGCTTGTCCGGAGCGCCTTCCGACGCCTCCCCGTCCTCGCTGCTGACCGCGGACGAGTTCGACGCGCTCTTCAAGTGATCGCCCGATGACCACGACGACGACCACGACCGCCATGACGACCGACCAGTCGGCGGCCCTGCGCCTCGACGGCATCGGCAAGAGCTATCCGGGTGTGCGCGCGCTCGACGGCGTCAGCCTCGAGCTGCTGCCGGGGCGCGTGCACGCCATCCTCGGTGAGAACGGCGCCGGCAAGTCGACCCTCGTGGGCATCGCGGCCGGCTCGGTGGTTCCCGACCAGGGAACCATCGACCTCGCCGGTCAGACGCACCGTCGCCTGCAGCCGGGGCAGGCGCGCGCCCAGGGCCTGGCCATCGTGTACCAGACCCCTGCCCTCGCTCCGACGCTCACGGTCGTCGATGCCGTGCTCACCCTGCTCCCCGCCGACAAGAAGCCGGCCCGGGGCAACGCGACTGCGTGGCTGGCCGGTCTCTTCACGGATCTCGGGCTCCCGATCGACCCGGGGGCCGTCGTCGGTGACCTCAGCCAACGAGAGGCCCACCTGATCGAGATCGCGGCCGCCCTGGCCTGCGATCCGCAGGTGCTGGTCCTCGACGAACCGACCGAGGCACTGGGTGCCGAGGAGACCTCGTGGCTGTTCGACAAGGTCGCCGAGCTCCAGGGGCGTGGGACGGCGATCGCCTACATCACGCACCGGATCCCGGAGGTCATGTCGATCGCGCAGGACCTGACGGTGCTGCGGGACGGCCGGGTGGTCGGCCGGGGTGACGTCTCCGAGTTCACCGCCGACGAGATCGTCACCATGATCATCGGGCGATCGCTCGAGACCACGTTCCCGGACAAGGCGAGCGCCGATCCCGGGACCCCGGTGCTCGCCGTCCAGGGCCTCGCCGGTCCCGGCTTCCGAGACGTCTCGTTCGAGGTGCCGCGCGGCCAGATCCTCGGGCTGGCCGGTGTCGAGGGAAACGGGCAGCGAGAGCTGCTCCACGCTCTCGGCGGCAGCGGCACGGTCCAGGGAGTGGTGCGGGTGAACGGCGCAGAGGTGTCGATCCGCAGCCACCGCGCCGCCACGGCGTCGGGGGTCGTCCTGCTTCCCGGTGATCGGCTGGGCACCGCCATGTTCGGCAACCTCTCGATCCGGGAGAACGTGGTGGCGTCCGCGCTCGGCGACGCGATGCCCGTGGGCTGGACCCGTCGTGCGCGCGAGTACGAGCTCACCCGGGAGGCCATCGACGACTTCGCCGTCAAGACGGCGACACTCGAGAGCACCGTCGTCTCGCTGTCGGGTGGCAGCCAGCAGAAGGTGCTGCTGGCCCGAGCCAGGCTGGCGAACCCACGCGTCCTGCTGGTGGAGGACCCGACCCAGGGTGTCGACGCCGGGGCGCGGGTGGAGATCTACAGCTGCCTGCGTGAGCTGGCCAGCTCCGGCGTCGCGGTGGTCGTGCTGTCGACGGACGCGGTCGAGCTGGAAGGCCTGTGCGATCGCGTCCTCGTCCTCTCCCGGGGAGCTGTCGCGGCGGACCTCCGGGCCGGTGAGATCACCGAACGCGCCATCATCGGCGGCGCCCTGCTCGCCGATCATGCGACCTCCGAGGCCGCCGAGGAGGCGGTCGCCACGCAGGGCGCGCCGGCGCGGGGCCAGGCGCCGGGTCGGCGCCGCCGGCGCGGCGCGATGATCCAACCGGTGGCACTGCTGGCCCTGACCGGGCTCGTCGCCCTCGCCACCGCGAGTCGGGACGCCGCCTTCCTGCAACCGCTCAACCTCAGCCAGCTGTTGCTCGCCTCCGCCGTCCTGATGCTGGTCGGCCTCGCGCAGCTGGTCGTCGTCATCACCGGCGGCATCGACCTCAGCGTCGGATCGGTCGTCGCGCTCTCAGGCGTGGTGGTCTCCTTCCACGCGGACGGTGGCGCGGGTGCCCTGGCGATCGGCGCAGTCCTGGCCATCGCCGCCGGCGCGGCCGTCGGTACCGTCAACGGTCTGCTCGTCACGCGCCTCCAGGTGCCGGCGGTCATCGCGACGCTGGTCTCGTCGGTTGCCGTGCTGGGTCTTGCGCAGGTGCTGCGGCCCCAACCCGGTGGTGCGGCCGGACTGGACGTGCTCAACCTTCTGGGGGCGACGATCGCCACCGTCCCGGTCCTGCTCGTGCTCGGCCTGCTCGTCACTGCGGGCATGGCGCAGGTCCTGCAGCACACCGCGCTCGGCCGTGGGCTGCGGGCGGTGGGCGCCGACGCGGTCAAGGCGAACCGCATGGGTGTCCCCGTCCTGCGCACCCGGGTGATCGCGATGGCGATGTCCGGTGCCTTGAGCGCAGGCGCAGGTATCGCCCTGTTCGCCCAGACGGGCATCGGGGATGCGAACAGCGGTCAGGCACTGACCCTGGCGTCGGTCACGGTGATCGTGATCGCCGGCGTCAGCATCTTCGGTGGCTCGGGGTCCGCGGTCAGCGTCGCCGCGGCGGCGCTCCTGCTCCAGGTCATCACCAATGCGCTCGCCTTCCTCTCGTGGAGCATCGCCTGGCAGTACTGGATCCAGGGGATCTTCGTGATCGTGGCGGCGGTCCTGCCGATGCTGGCTCGCCGGGCGAGGATGCGGAGCGGGCAGTCATGATCCTCCACCTCGCACTCTTCACCTGGGCGGACGACGTCACGGCGGAGGACATCGCCGGCGCGAGCGCCGACCTCCACCTGATGGCGGACCAGCTCGACGCGATCGTGCAGTACTCCTGCGGACCGAACCTCGGCATCACGCCGAGCACCGCGGACTTCGTCGTCGCAGCGGCTGTCCGCGACGAGGACGGACTCCGCGAGTACCTCACGCACCCGCTGCACCAGGCCGTCCAGGCGCGGTGGCTCACGCGGATGACGGCGTCGCGGACGGCTGCCCAGCTGCCCATGCCGTTCTCCGTCGCGCTCGCCGCGCGCTGACGCGCCACCCACCCCACCCAACCCACAGGCCGGACCGGCCGAGGAGGAACTCATGTCGAACACCGCCACCACCGGCAGCAACGCCGTCGACTGGGAGGCCCGGATCGACTTCGACCGCCTGCGGACCGAGCGGCTCGCTCGGTTGAAGGCCCAGCTGGAGAAGTCCGACTGCGGCGCGATCCTCGCCTTCGACTTCTCCAACATCCGCTACATGACGGCGACCCACATCGGGACGTGGGCGATGGACAAGCTGATCAGGTTCTCCCTCCTGACCAGGGAGACCGACCCGATCGCGTGGGACTTCGGATCCGCGGCCAAGCACCACGCGTTGTACAACCCGTGGTTGAACACGACGACGGCGGAGGCTGACGCCGACCCGCACGCCCCTCACCACGGCGCGGTCCGGCCGCGTCTGGAGTCCGGTGCCCGCGCCGGCATCTCCACGCTGCGTGGGGCGTTCACGCCCGACGCGGGCGTGGCCGAGGACGTCGCCCGCAAGATCAAGCGCGAGCTCGAGAAGTTCGGCGTCGCGGACCAGCCGCTCGGGGTCGACGTGATCGAGCTGCCGATCCTGTTCGCCCTCCAGCAGCAGGGCATCGACGTCGTCGACGGCCAGCAGATCTTCTTGGAGGCCCGTCGGATCAAGACCGACGACGAGATCGGGCTCCTCACGCACGCGGCGTCGATGGTCGACGCCGCGTACGAGGAGCTCTACCGCTTCCTGCGCCCGGGAGTGCGGGAGAACGAGTGTGTCGGCCTGGTCGCCAAGACCCTCTACGACCTCGGCTCGGAGTACGTCGAGGGCGTCAACGCGATCTCGGGCGAGCGGTGCTCGCCGCACCCCCACGTCTTCTCCGACCGCCTCATCCGGCCCGGCGATCCGGCGTTCTTCGACATCCTGCACAGCTTCAACGGCTACCGAACCTGCTACTACCGGACCTTCGCGGTCGGTTCGGCGAGCCGGGCGCAGCGCGATGCCTACACCCGCGCTCGGGAGTACATGGACCGGGCCATCGCGCTCGTGCGCCCTGGAGCGACGACGGCGGACATCGTGAGCGTCTGGCCCAAGGCGCAGGAGTTCGGGTTCCCGGACGAGGAGGCGGCGTTCGCCCTGCAGTACGGGCACGGCGTCGGCCTCTCGATCTGGGAGAAGCCGATCTTCTCCCGCCTCGTGTCGCTCGACCACCCCGAGGTGCTCGAGGAGGGCATGGTGTTCGCCCTGGAGACCTACTGGCCCTCCGCCGACGGCATCGGGGCCGCGCGGATCGAGGAGGAGGTGGTCGTCACCCGCGACGGGTGCCAGGTCATCACGAAGTTCCCGGCGGAGGACCTCATCGTCGCCGGGCGCAAGTACTACACCGTCGGCGGCGAGCTCGGCACGCTGCGGGACTCGCAGTCGCACCGCAACACGCCCTGGGGAAGTCCGCCGGCGTGAGCAGCGTCCACGACCCGGGAACGGTCGGGTTTCTCGGGCTGGGGTCGATGGGTTCGGCCATGGCCGGGCGACTCGTCGCGGCGCGGCACCGGGTGCGGGTGTGGAACCGCAGCCCCGCGGCGGGCGTGCGGCTGGCCGAGCAGGGGGCGGAGCTCGCGGCCGACGCCGCGCTTGCCCTCCAGGCACCGGTGTCCTTCTCGATGCTCGCCGACGACGAGGCGGCCCAGGCGGTCCTCTCGCCGGCCGCGCTCGACGGTCCAGCGGGCCGGCTGCACGTCTCCATGGCGTCCTTGAGCCCGCGCGCCAGCCGGGAGCTGGGCCGGCGCTGCGCCGACGCGGGCATGGACTACCTGGCGGCGCCCGTACTCGGCCGGCCGGCCGTCGCTGCGTCCGGAGGGCTGAACATCCTCGTCGGCGGCAGGAACGAGGCGCTGGAGAGGGCTCGACCACTGCTCGAGACGATCGGTGCCCGGGTCTGGCCGATCTCGGAGCGGCCCGAGGTCGCCAACGTCGTGAAGATCGCGGTCAACCTGCAGATCATCCATGCACTCCAGGCGCTCGCGGAGTCGATCGCGCTCGTGGAGGCGCACGAGGTGGCGCCGGACCTGTTCGCCGAGCTGCTGGGCGCGACGCTGTTCGGCGGCGTGGTGCACCGCACGTACGGGCAGCTGATCGCCGAGCGCGCCTACCGGCCGGCCGGGTTCACGGTTCCTCTGGGAGCCAAGGACCTCCGGCTGGCTGCCGAGGTCGCCGAGGACGGCGGCGTGGTGCTGCCGTCGCTGCCCGCGCTCCAGGGCGTCTTCGCCGCGGCGCTGGAGCGACCGGGGGCGGAGAGCCTCGACTGGGCGGCGATCGCCGAGGTCACCCGCCACCCCGAACTCCCGGCGCCGGAGCGCCGGACCATCACCGAGCTGGAGGAGAACTGATGACCATCGAACGAATCGCCGTCCTCGGCACCGGGGCCAACGGGGCGGGAATCGGGGCCGACCTCGTCCGTGCCGGGTACGACGTGACCTACATCGAGCAGTGGCCGGCACATGTCGAGGCAATCCGCGCGCAGGGGCTCACCGTCGTGTGCCAGGGCGAGCGCACCGTCACCGAGGTGCGGGCGCACCACCTGTGCGAGGTCGCAGAGATGCGGGAGAGCTTCGATCTCGTCTTCATGCTCGTCAAGGCGTACGACGCGCGCTGGGCCACGGAGCTGATCAAGCCGCGCCTGGCGCCGGACGGCCTCGTGGTGGGACTGCAGAACGGCATGGTGGCCGACGAGATCGCCTCGATCGTCGGGGTCGAGCGGACGCTGGGCGCCGTCATCGAGATGGCCTCCAACATGTTCGAGCCCGGCGTGGTCAACCGGGACACCCCGAAGGAGACGGCCTGGTTCGCCCTCGGTGCGCTCGACGGTGGTCCCCAGGACCGTGCCGAGGAGGTCGCCGCGATCCTCCGCTCGGCCGGAAACGTGGAGGTCGTCGACGACATCCTGTCCGCCAAGTGGATGAAGCTGGTCGTCAACGCGACCGAGCTGGTCAGTGCGGGTGTGGTCGACCTCCCCATGGTCGAGGCCGCCGACCTGCCGGGCATGCGTGCCTTCATGGTGCAGGCGGGCGTCGAGGCGCTCGAGGCGGCGATCGATCTGGGTCACCGCGCTCTGCCGATGTTCGGGCTGACCGGAGGCGTCGAGGACGGGGCTGAGGCGTACGTCAACGCGCTGATCGACGCGGTCTACCAGCACTACGCGATCCCGACCACGCTCACCACGGTCCACCAGGACTGGATCAAGGGCCGCCGCAGCGAGGTCGAGGAGATCAACGGCCTCGTGGTGCGGGAGCGGGCCGCGAAGGGCAAGCGCGCACCGGCCAACGCGGTCCTGAGCGAGATCGCCCGGGAGATCGAGGCGGGCACCGAGAAGCCCGGGCAGCACCACCTTCCGCGCCTGATGGCGGCCGTGACGACGTCCTGACCTCGCTCACCCCGCGGTCGTCGGTGCCTGGCCCTGCTCGATCACCTCGGGGTGGTCGAGCAGCGCCAACCGGGTGCGGCGGATGTGGACGGTCAGCATCCGGGTGGCGATGTCGACGTCGCGCCGGGAGACCGCGTCGAGCAGCAGGTCGTGCTCGGCCGCGATCACCCACGACTCCTGGGCTCCGGCGCGCCGGACGAACGCACGTCGGTAGGGCTGCGTGGTGTCCCACAGCCCGCGCACCATGCCGGCCAGCTGGGTGGCCTCGCTGCCCGCGTACGACGTCTCGTGGAACGCGCGGTCGAGGACCAGGAACCGCTCCACGTCGTCGTTCGCCGCGATCTCCTCCTGGAGGGAGCGCATGCGATCGACGTGCAGGTCGGTGAGCCGGGGGATGCTGTCGGCCAGGAGCAACGGCTCGATGCGCTCGCGGATCTCGTAGGACATCTCGAGGTCGGCGAGGCTCAGCGACATCACCCAGGCGCCGCTGTTGGCGCGAAGCGTGACCAGACCGCGCGTCTCGAGGATGCGCAGCGCCTCGCGCACCGGGATCCGGCTCGTCGCGAGCTCATCGGCGAGCTCGTCCTGCTTGATCCGGCTCCCGGGGGCGAGCGTGCCGTCGAGGATCCGCTCGGCCAGGACGTCGGCGATGCGTTGACTGGCGACCGGGCTGGGCGTGCTCACGGAAGGTGACCCTACGGTCGGTCGAGGTCGGCGCGGTAGCGCGCGGGCTCGACGTCGACCGCCCGTCCGGTCGGGTACGAGACCAGCTCGAGCTGCAGACCCCACGGGGCTCGCACGTAGACCCACCGCTGCCCGAGGTGGGCGCCCGTGCTCGCCGTCGGTGCGCCCATGACCTCGATCCCGGCAGCCCGCAGCTGGTCGACCGCGAGATCGAGGTCGTCGACGTACAGCGCGAGGTGGTGCCCGCCGACGTCGCTGTTGCGCGGCGGCGTACGTCGTTGCTCCGGTGCCTCCCAGGCGAACACCTCGAGGATCAGCCCCCCGAGCTCGAAGAAGCGGATCTCCGCGATGGCAGCCGTCGCGTCGACGCCCAGGTGCGTGCGCATCCAGTCGCCGCTGCCCTCGCGCCGGGGGAGGGCGTAGCGGTAGGTGGCTCCGAGCACGTCGACGAGGAAGGCATGCGCCTGATCGAGGTCCGGAACGGTCAGCCCGACGTGGTCAGCGCGTCGGACCCCGGTCAGCACAGGAGGAGGATTCATGAATCCAATGTATCCATTGAGTGCGAGGTATGGCGAGCGCGGAGGCATTCTTTGTGCGCTAGACAGGCAGATCGATCTCTTCTAATGTATCCATTCGACCACTCGCGATGAGGAGAACCAGCGGATGCCGAAGCACGTCAATCTCAAGCCGGTCTCGCCGTGGGTCGAGGTGACGCTCGGCCGGCGAGACCGTGACACCGCCGAGCCGCAGGTGCTCCTCGACCTCCTCGGTCGGATGCAGTGGGTGCGAACCTTCGAGGAGTACGTCCTGGAGCTCGCCGGCCAGGGCCTCGTGCACGGACCCGCGCACTCCAGCATCGGCCAGGAGGGCGGCGCGATCGGCTCGATCCTCCCGCTGCGCACGGACGACATGATCAACGGCTCGCACCGGGGCCATCACCAGTTCCTGGCCAAGGCCTTCGGACACGTGCTCCCCGCGGGCGGCACCGGAGTGCCGCGCGTCACCGGTGAGGTCCGGGAGGTGCTGCGCCGCACCCTGGCGGAGATCTGTGGGCTCGCGGACGGCTACTGCCGTGGTCGCGGCGGTTCGATGCACCTGCAGTGGCGCGAGGCCGGGGCGATGGGCACCAACGCCATCGTCGGCGGCGGCGTGCCCCAGGCGGCGGGCTTCGCCTGGGCGATGCGCAATGCCGGCACTGACGCGGTGAGCGTGACCTACTTCGGTGACGGCGCGGTCAACATCGGCTCGGTCCTGGAGACCTTCAACCTCGCGGCGGCATGGAAGCTGCCCGTCTGCTTCTTCATCGAGAACAACCTCTACGCCGTCTCCACGCACGTCGATGCCGCGACAGCCGAACCTCGGCTGTCCGCCCGCGGGCTCGGATTCAACATCCCGTCGTGGCGTGTGGATGGAATGGACCCCCTCGCCGTGCACGTGGCGATGACCGAGGCGCTGGAACACATGCGTGCGGGCAACGGTCCGACGATCATCGAGGCCGAGGTCTACCGCTACTTCCACCAGAACGGCCCCTTCCCGGGTTCCGCGTTCGGTTACCGCGACAAGGCGGAGGAAGCCGTGTGGCGCGAGCGCGACCCGATCGCCCAGCTGCGGAGCGAGGTCCTGCGACGCGAGCTGGCGACCCAGGAGGAGCTCGACGCCCAGGTCGACGAGGTCGAAGGCGTCCTGCGCGAGCTCGGTGAGCAGTTCCTCGAGGCCGACCCGGACGGAAAGCCCGGACAGCGGCGGATCATCGCCGGCGCGTGGCCTGACCCGGGGTTCGTCGACGTCGGGATCCGCGGCGACCTGAGTGAGCTGGCCGGCTCGCGGTACGAGGAGCAGGAGACGTTCTCCGGCGAGCTCGCCGAGCGCCGATTCATCGACGTCGTCAGTGAGGTCATGGCGCGCCGGATGGAGATGGACCCGTCCGTCGTCGTGATGGGTGAGGACGTCGACGGCCTCAAGGGAGGCACCAACGGCGCGACACGCGCTCCGCTGGCGGCCTTCCCGGACCGCGTGCTGGGCACGCCCATCAGCGAGAACGCCTTCGCCGGTCTGGCCGGCGGCATGGCTCTCGACGGCCGGGTCCGCCCGGTGGTGGAGTTCATGTACGCCGACTTCATGTGGGTGGCCGCCGACCAGCTCTTCAACCAGGTCGCCAAGGCGCGTCACATGTTCGGTGGCGAAGCGGCCGTGCCGTTCGTGCTGCGCAGCAAGCTCGCGGCGGGCACCGGCTACGGCTCCCAGCACTCGATGGATCCCGCGGGCGTGCTCGCCACGGCTCCCGGGCTGCGGATCGTCGCACCGTCCAACCCCTTCGACTACGTCGGCCTGATGAACACAGCGTTGGCTTGCGACGACCCGGTCGTCGTCCTCGAGCACGTCGACCTCTACCCATCCTCCGGGCAGGGGCCGGTCGACGACCTCGACTACCGCCTCCCGGTGGGCAAGGCGGCCGTGCGGCGCACGGGCGACGACCTCACGATCATCAGCTACCTCAGCATGGTGGGGCACTGCCTCGATGCGCTGGACGTCGTCGGTGACCGGATCTCGGCGGACCTGATCGACCTGCGCTGGCTCGACCGCGCCTCTCTGGACTGGGACACCATCGAGGCCAGCGTGCGCAAGACGAACCAGGTGCTGATCGTCGAGCAGGGCGCCGCGGGGACGTCCTACGGCGGATGGCTCGCGGACGAGATCCAGCGCCGCCTCTTCGACTGGCTCGACGCACCGGTCCACCGCGTGCACGGGTCCGAGGCCTCGCCGAGCATCAGCAAGGTGCTCGAGCGGGCGGCGATCGCGCGGACCGACGAGGTGGTCGCGGCCCTGAACGACATTGCAGCGGGCTGACGAGCCAAGGCACGACGAGGAGACGAGGGTTCGAGATGGTGCAGTTGATGTCGGTGCCCGAGGTGGCGGCTGGCGCGACCGAGGTGCAGCTGGCGGAGTGGAGTGTCGCCGCCGGGGCCGAGGTGAGCCGTGGTGACGTCATCGCGGTGGCCGAGACCGACAAGGCGGTGGTCGAGGTCGAGGCCGAGTTCGACGGTGTCGTGGTGGGTCTGCTCGCGACCGTCGGCGAGACGATCGGCGTCGGCGCCCCGCTGATGCTGGTCGGGGACAGCAGCGATGTCGGCAGGGAGCTGGATGCGCTGCTCGCCGAGGTGGGCGTGGCTCCGCCGAACCTGAGCGCGGACCCTGTGCCCGATCCTGGTCCTGTCCCTTCCGTCGCCTCGGACCCGGTGACCGCCGCCCCCGCGGTACGCCGCTTCTCGAGCCCGCTGGCGCGACGCCTCCTGCAGGAGGCCGGTCTCGACATCGCGGACGTGACCGGGACGGGGCCACGTGGGCGCGTGCGCAAGCGTGACGTCGAGCGCCTCATCGCCCAGCGCGACGCGGTTCCGGCAGGTGCCGTCGCGGCAACGGCGGAGCCGGCGACCGCGGTCGCGGACACCGCCGATGTGGTCGAGGTCGCCGCCGGGACCTCGCTCGAGCCCCACACGCGCCTGCGCCGGTCGATCGCCCAGCGGCTCACGCGGGCGAAGCAGGAGATCCCCCACTTCTACGTCACCCGGAGCGTCCGCGTCGACGAGCTCCTGGCGCTGCGGGCACAGATCAACGAGCACTCGCAGGTGCGGGTGTCGGTCAACGACCTCGTGCTCCGCGCCGTCGCCGTCACCCATCGCGCGGTTCCGGAGGCCAACGTCGTGTGGTCCGACGAAGGCATGGTGCGGCACGAGTCCGTCGACGTGGCCGTGGCGGTCGCGTCCGAGCGAGGACTGGTGACGCCGGTGGTGCGCGGTGTGGACCAGCTGTCCCTGTCGAGCTTGGCGCGTCGCGTCGGTGACTACGTCGAGCAGGCCAACGCGGGCCGGCTGCAGCAGCGCGACCTCGAGGGCGGGTCGATCACGGTGACCAACCTCGGCATGTACGGCGTCGAGGAGTTCTCCGCGATCATCAACCCGCCGCACTCCGCGATCCTCGCGGTCGGCGCGGCGCGCCCTGAGGCCGTCGTGGAGAGGGCCGGCGACGACCAGCGGATCGAGATCCGCACGGTTCTGCGCCTGGTGCTGTCCGTCGACCACAGGGCGATCGACGGCGCTCTCGCCGCTCGGTGGATGGCCCGGCTCGTCGAGGCGCTCGAGCGTCCGATGACGCTGCTGGTCTGACGGCAGTAGGGGCACCTCCGTGCGGAGGCGCCCCTACGGGATGTCGCCGATGCCGGCCCGGCCGGATCAGCGCAGGGTCAGCGTGAGCGTCCCCTCGACCTTGTCCCAGTCCGACGGAGTGCCCTGCTCGGCCACCCAGCCCACCACGCGGTAGGTGGACGTGCGGCTGTCTCGCGCGACCTCCTTGAGCTCGATGTCGCTCACGTCGAGCCCGGTGCCGGTGGTGGTCCGCGACGTGTTCTCGCAGGGGAACTGACCCTGGCCGGTCTGCTTGCTGGTGTCGGTCCAGGCGGCGCGCATGAACAGCCCGATCCGTACGCCGCTCAGGTCGATGCGCGTGAAGTGACCGAAGATGTCGTCGGTGAAGCGGTCGCCGGTGTAGCGCAGCGTTCCGCTGCCGGCCTCCTTGCGCTCGCGGTCGTAGACGCACGAGGGCGTCACCTCGCGGCCCACGACCGAGCCCGTCCGCGCGTAGGTGCTGTGGGTGCTGGCGAACGTCGGGTTCTGGCGCGGGCCGTCGATCCGCATCGAGATCTCGGCGGTCGCCGTGTGCGTCCAGGTCTCGGTCCGGCCGGTCGCCGGGTCGGTGCGCTGGCCCGTGTCGCTGAACGTGAGGTCGCCGGTGAGGACGGCGTGGAGGTCCGCGCCGACGGTGACCTGCGTCCTCGAGGCCTGGCAGTTGTTGGATTCGTTGGACTCCTTGACCCGGTTGGTCGCGTCGGCGCAGGCGAGCACCCAGTACTTCCCGTCGGCCGCTCCGAAGGGGACGGCGACCCGGCCGCTGATGGTCTGCTTCTTGCGCGGCTTGAGCTTCTTCACCGCGACGTTGCCGCCGGCAGCCAGGTCGCTGCGGCTGCGGCTCCGGTCCTGGGAGAGGTAGAAGCGCAGCGTGCTCGGCTTGGCCGCGGCGCGCCCCTTGTTGGCCACGGTGGTGCTGAGGTCGAAGCGGCCGCCCGGGCGCACCTTCGCCGGCGGGGTGCCGACCGCGGGGACGACGAGGTCCGCCCGTGGCGCGGCCGCGGCCGCGGCGGCGATCGCGTCCGGGTGCGTCCCGACCGTCGCCAGTGATGCGCCGAGCACCGTGAGTGCGGCTGCCGCCGCCGTCCGTCGTGCCTGCATGCTTCTCGTCCTCTTCTGCCGTCGTCCTGGTCGGGGCCGACGATGCACGGCCGGGCGACCCGGGCGGCAGAGGCAGGCGTCCTGGTTGTCCCGGACGGCGTGCCGGGCACCCGTTGACCCCTGAACGGAGGGCAATCGGCCGAAGGGCCGTCATCGCGCGCATGTTGGCGGGTCGGAGTGGTGAGGATGTTCCGGGACCAGGAGGAACCCATGACCATGCAGCTGCCCGAGCCCGTCGCCACGCTGATCGACGCGGTGAACGCGCATGACGAGGACGCGTTCCTCGCCTGCTTCGCCGAGGACGGCTTCGTGGACGACTGGGGTCGTGTGTTCCGCGGTCGTACGGCGATCGACGGGTGGAGCAGCAAGGAGCTGATCGGTGCCCACGGAACGCTGTCCATCTGGTCGGTGGCGACGACCGACACCGGACAGGTCGTCGTGATCGGTGACTGGCGCAGCAACCATGCGAACGGTCCCAGCCGGTTCGCGTTCGACGTGGCCGGCGGCGAGGTCGTCTCGATGACCATCAGCGACGGGCAGGCCTGAACGGCGGTCGAGGGCGGCTCCCTGCGCCACCGCTCGCGCCGCACTACCGCGAAGGGCACTCGGCGCTCGACCGCACGGCGGTCACCGTTCGTCGTACCGGTGCTGACGGCGCGCGCTGGCGCCGACCTGGTCGGGTGCCTGCCGGCGCTTGCGCTCGCATCGTGGGCATCGGTCGTCGGCTACGCGACGGTCAGGCGCTCCAGTGCGGCGAGGCGGGCGGCGGCCTCCCCGGTCAGCTCGACGACCTCCGTGCCGCCGGTCAGGTCGGTGTCGTCGGACAGCTCGAGCAGGACCTCGTCCATGACCTCGCGCAGCTCGGGGTCCTCGTCCGGTGGTACGTCGATCGGCGAGGTCGGGTCGAGGGGGAGCAGCACCAGCAGGTCGGCGTGGCGCATCGCCGCGGCGCAGAGCTCGGCGCCCCGGCGGAGGTGGTCGGACGACGGTACGGGGCGGCCGAGCCGGTCGGCGGCCTCGAGGTAGGCCAGGAAGTCGAGGGGGCCGCGCTCGGCGATCACCGGGTGGTCGACCGGTGCGAGCAGGCGTGCCGCCGCGACCTGGAGTTGCTGGAAGAAGACGCCCGCACCGGGATCGGTGGGGTACTCGCCGAGCTCCTCGATCGGGTCGGGCCAGACCTCGACGTCCGGGTGCGCGGCGGAGAAGTCGCCGATCAGCGAGCTCTTGCCGCTCGCATGGGTTCCCGACACGACGATGAGCATGAGGGTGACCTTAGGGTCCTCGCCGTTGCGGGGCGAGACGTCGTCGACGGCCGCCGCCGGCTTGACCTTCGAGTTGGTCGAGGCCGGACGATGTGGGGATGGCTGACCCGGAGTTGATGTCGATCGGCGCGTTCGCCAAGCTCGCCGGGCTGACGGCGAGCGCGTTGCGGTTCTACGACGACGCCGGCCTGCTGCGTCCCGAGCAGGTCGACCCAGTGACGGGATACCGGTTCTACGGCGAGTCGCAGCTGGTGCGTGCCTCGCAGCTGCGTCAGCTGCGCGAGATGGGGATGCCGCTGTCCACGATCGGCCGGTTCTTCACCGCTGGTGCCGCGGAGGCTGCCCGGCTCATCGACGAGCAGGTAGGCCAGGTCACCGCGGAGGCCAAGGAGATCCAGCAGACCGCGGCAACGCTCAAGGCGTCTCTCGGTGAGGATGCCTCCCTCACGCTGTGCGCCCTGCCGGGTCCGGTCCTCGCGGCGGCCGTCGATCAGGTCCTGGCCACCACGACGCGCGACCCCGAGGTCCCGGTGCTGGCCGGCGTCCACCTGGAGGCAGGTCCTGATGCGATCTCCCTGACCGCGACCGATCGCTACCGCCTCGCCACCCGGACGCTGGTGCCCAGCCGGCCGTCGACCGTCTCGTGGGCAGGAACGCTGGCCGGGGACGACCTCCAGAGCGCCGTCTCGTGGCTCCGGCGACGTCCCACCGTGACCTTGGAGGCGGGCGAACGGACGCTGGCTCTCCGCACGGCTGACGGTGCCGTGGCCCGGTGCCGCGTGCTGACGGAGGTCTTCCCTGACCACAGGCTCCTGATCGGGTCCCTTCCCGCCGTGACCCATCGCGTGACCGTCCAGGCGCAGCAGGTCCTCGCGGTGCTGGGGCAAGCGCCGGCGACCATCGGACTGCGGATCGCGGACGGCCGGCCGAGTCTCCTGCTCTCCGGGACCGCCATGGCGCTGCACGGCACCGCGACCGGTCCCGACCTGACGGTCTGGTTCGAGCTGGCCACGCTGTACCCCGCGTTGAGCCAGGCGCTCGGCACCGACGTGATGGTCGATCTTCGCGGTCCTGACCTGCCCGCCACGGTCCGGTCGGCGGACGACGGCGATCTCACCGCGCTCGTCATGCCCTGCCGGCCCGATCCCTCATGACCGACCCTGCCGCGACGCCCGATCCGACGATGGAGGCGATCGGCGACGCCGTCCTCCTCGGACGCGAGGGCGACCCCGAACCGGCCCGGCGCGCGCTGCTCGCCCTCTGGCGACAGATCGGGGTCACGGGCGACCCGTTCCACCGCTGCACGCTCGCTCACTACCTGGCGGACCTCCACGACGATCCCGCATCGGCGCTCATGTGGGACGTCCGCGCCCTCGACGCAGCCGATGCGCTCACCGACGAACGGGCCCAGCAGCACCACGCCGGCCTCCGCGTGGCCGGGTTCTACCCGAGCCTGTACCTCAACATCGCCGACAACCTCCGCCGCCTGGGCGCGTTCGAGGCGGCGGCCGAGCACATCGACCGCGCCGAGCAGCACACCTCCGCCCTGCCCGACGACGCCTACGGCACCACCGTCCGCTCCGCCGTCAGCGAGGTCCGCCAGGCCATCGACGACCGCGACCCGGCTCCTCGAGCGTCAGCGCCCGGGGCGGCCCGGTCCTCCGCCTAGGTCCCGAGCGAGGCGACGACCTGGCGCACGAAGGCGTCGACCGCCGGTGGGAGGGTACGCCGCGCCATCGTCTGCACCTGCAGGGTCCGGCGGCGCAGCTCGGGATTGCTCAGGGAGACGGTGCGGAAGCCGTCCCCGACCAGGTGCCGCGCGCTGAGGAGCCCGGTCAGCGTCACCGCTCCCGTACGCCGGGCCAGGGCGTTGAGGGCGGCCGACGAGTTGCTGGTCAGCACGGGCTCCAGGTGCAGTCCCTCCGCGGCGCAGCAGATGTCGACGAGCTCGCGCAGGGTGCTGCCCCCGTCCATCAGGGCGAGCGGGTGCTGCTGGAGGTCGGCCAGCGAGATGCTGTCGAGGTCGCCGAGGGGGTGGCCGTCGGGGACCAGGGCGACGATCGGCTCGGCCGACGAGAACGCGACGTGGACCCCGGACGCCGGCGCCAGGCTGAAGGTCAGGGCGACGTCCGCCGTGCCGGTCGCGACGGCCTCGGTGGCGGCGGCCGGGTCGGTCACGGTGAGCTGCACGCGGGCGGCGGGGAAGTGCTCGCGGAAGCGCGCGATCTCGGCCGGGACGAAGTCCTCGACGAAGCCCTCGGTGCACGCCACCGTGATCAAGGCGCGGCCGGACTCGTGCAGGTCGCGGATCCGCTCCAGCAGGTCGCTCTCCTCGAGCAGCGTGCGGCGGGCGTGGTCGGCCAGCAGCCGGCCGGCCTCGGTCGGGACCATCCCGCGGGGGTGCCGGTCGAACAGCCGGGTGCCGGTCTCCTGCTCCAGCCGGGCGATGTGCCGGCTGATCGCCGAGGCCGCGATGTGCAGGCTCTCCGAGGCCTCCGCGATCGAACCGGTGCGCGCCACCTCGACGAAGTAGCGGAGCGAGTCGCTGAGGAGGTGCACGCGCACACAGTAGTTCTCGGATCGGCAACGGGGGCTTCGGGAATCGGCGATGGTCACGCGACCGTGGCTGCGCTTGGCTGGACGGGTGGAGAGTGCCCTGACCCGTGCGCGGGCGATCGAGCTCGCGGAGGACCACCTGGAGTCGGGCGCGCTGCTGCGCGAGCTGGAGCGCAAGGTCGCCTACCCGACCGAGAGCGAGTCCGGCGAGCGCGGCGACGTGCACCGCGACTACCTGCGCGAGGAGATCGTGCCGGGCCTGGAGCGCTGCGGGTTCACGTGGCGCCTCGTGGACAACCCGGTGGCGGAGCGGCCGCCGTACCTGGTGGCGCGGCGGGTCGAGGACCCCGCGCTGCGCACAGTGCTCGTCTACGGCCACGGCGACGTCGTCCTGGGCGACGCCGAGCGGTGGACCGCGCCGTGGTCGCCCTGGGGGCTCGTGGTGGACGGCGACCGCTGGTACGGCCGCGGCTCGTGCGACAACAAGGGCCAGCACGCGATCAACCTCGCCGCGCTGGAGCAGGTGCTGCGCGTGCGGGAGGGACGGCTGGGGTTCAACGTCACGGTGCTGATGGACATGGGGGAGGAGATCGGCTCGCCCGGTCTGCGCGAGGTCTGCACGGCGCTGGCCGGCGACGAGCTCGCCGCCGACGTGCTCATCGCCTCGGACGGGACCCGGGTCGCGGAGACCAGCCCGACGCTCGTGCTCGGCACCCGCGGCGAGGTGTCGTTCACGCTGCGGGCGGCGCTGCGTCCGCGCGGCTACCACTCGGGCAACTGGGGCGGGCTGCTCTCCAATCCCGCGGTCCTGCTGGCGAACGCGCTCGCCACGATGGTCGACGCGCGGGGCCGGATCCTCGTGGAGGGACTGCGTCCGCCGGCGATCCCGGACCCGGTCCGGGCGATCCTGAGCACGATCGAGATCGACGGCGGGCCCTCGGCGCCGCCCATCGAGGAGTGGGGCGAGCCCGGCCTGAGCGCTGCCGAGCAGCTCTACGGCTGGAACACGCTCGAGGTGCTGGGGCTGTCGGCGGGCGCGGCGACCGGGCCCCAGAACGCCATCCCCGGCACGGCCTCGGCGCGGTGCCAGCTGCGGTTCGTCGTGGGCACCGACCACACCGCGGTCGGTACGACGGTCCGAGCGCACCTCGACGCGCACGGGTTCGAGCAGGTGGTGGTCGAGGTCGATCCCGAGATCACCGCCGCGACCCGCCTGGACCACGACGACCCGTGGGTCGGGTGGGCGGGGGCGTCGGTGGAGCGGACGACCGGGAAGGTGCCGACGATCCTCCCGAACCTCGGCGGTACCTTCCCCAACGACTGCTTCGCCGACGTCCTCGGCATCCCGACGATCTGGGTCCCGCACTCCTACCCGGGGTGCTCGCAGCACGCGCCCGACGAGCACCTGCTGGCGAGCCTGGCCAAGGAGGCGCTCGGCATCATGGCCGGACTGTTCTGGGACCTCGGGGAGGCGCCGACTCCCTTGCGCTAACATGTTTATCAACATGGCAAGCAAGGGAGTCGCACGATGAAGGCAGCCGACCTCGGGTTGATCCAGGTGCTCGGCTCGCCGACCCTGTCCCCGGACGGGCACTGCGCGGTGGTCTCGGTCGAGCGGGCCGACCTGGCGACGGACCGCTACCTCGCGGACCTGTGGCGGGTGCCTGTCGACGGCGCGGAGCCCTCCCGGATCACCTCCGGCGAGCTCGATCGCGAGCCGCGCTGGTCGCCCGACGGCCGCTGGCTCGCGTTCACGCGCTCGGTGCCGGGCTCGGGACCCCAGCTCCACCTCCTCCCGCACGACGGCGGCACGCCCCGCGTGCTCACCAGCCATCCCCTCGGCGTCTCCTCGCCGCAGTGGTCGCCGGACTCGACGGCGATCGCGTACGTCGCGCGCGTGCCCGAGCCGGGCCGCTACGTCGCGCCGATCGCGCAGACGGCATCCTCCGAGCCGCCGCGCCGGATCACCGGACTGCGCTACCGCGAGGACGGCATCGGCTACGTGCTCGACCGTCCGAAGCAGGTCTTCACCGTCGCCGTCGCCGACGGCGCGGTCACCCAGCACACCACCGAGGCCGCCGACCACGACGGCCCCGCGTGGAGCCCGGACGGCACGCGGCTGGCGTTCGTCGCGGCTCGGCACGCCGACCGTGACACGGTGCCGGCGCGCGACGTCTTCGTGCGGGACCTGGGCGAGCGCCGGACGACCGTGGTGACGCGGACCGACCTGCGCGCGAGCCATCCCGCCTTCAGCGCGGACGGCGACCAGGTCTACTTCCTCGGCACCGAGACCGGCGGGGAGCTCAACGAGACGTACTTCAACCCGACCTCGCTCTGGGTCACCGCGCTGGGCGGGGCCGAGCCGGCGCCGGCGACCCGCCTGACCGACCCGGACACGACGGACCTGGTCCCGCAGCCGCTCACCGTGACCGGCACGGGCGTGCTGGCGCTGGTCGGGAGGCGCGGGGCCGTCGACCTGGTGCAGGTGGCGCCGGACGGCGCCGTCGCCGACGTGGTCGCCGGACCCACCCACGTCCTCGGGTACGACGTCCGCGACGGGCTGGTCGTGGCCGCCGTCGCGAGCGACACCGAGGCCGGCGAGCTCCACGCCGTCACGCCCGACGGCTCGCGCCGTCTCACGTCGTTCGGCGCACCGCTCGCCGCCGCCGGACCGCTCTCGCGGATGCACGAGGTGAGCGGCACGGCCGCCGACGGCTACCCGGTGCACGGGTGGGTGCTGCGTCCCGAGGGCGACGGTCCGTTCCCGGTCGTCCTCGCCGTGCACGGCGGACCGTTCCGCGCCTTCGGCTGGCGGCTGCTCGACCAGGCCCAGGCCTGCGTCGACGCGGGCTACGTCGTGGTGATGGGCAACCCGCGCGGCTCCTCCGGCTACGGCGCCGAGCACGGCCGGGCGGTGCGCCACGCCTTCGGCGACGTCGACGTCCAGGACCTGACCGCGCTCGTCGACCTCGCCGTCGACGACTTCGCCGGCGACCCCGACCGGGTCGGCGTGATCGGGGCGTCGTACGGCGGCTTCATGGCCGCCTGGCTCGCCGCGCGCTCCGACCGCTTCGCCTCGGCGATCGTCGACCGCGCCACCGTGGAGTGGAACGACGCCGACATCGACGACGACGTGGACTACACGCACCTCTACATCGGGACCGACCCGGAGGTGCAGCGGCTGAAGTCGCCGCTGACCTACGCCGAGGACGTCGCGATCCCGGTCCTGGTGGTGGTCGCCGAGCAGGACCTGCGCTGCCCGCCCGCCCAGGGCCGCCGGTTCTTCTCGGCGCTGCACCGTGCGGGGAAGCGCACCGAGCTGCTGTCGTTCCCGGGCGCCAGCCACATGTTCCACGACAGCGGGCTGCCGCGGCACCGGCAGGCCCGCCTCGACGCGATCATCGCGTGGTTCGACGAGACCCTGAAGCCTGGTGGCAACGGCCGGAGCGACGCCGGATGAGCCTGGTGATCGACGGCCCGGCGGCGCGCTCGCTCGCCGACACGGCTTTCGACGTACGGATCACCGATGCGGTGCCGGGGGAGTCCGTAGCCCTCGTCGTCGACCTGCCGTCGTACCAGGGGGCCGACTGGTCGGGCCGGTTCACCGCCACGGCCGACGAGCACGGGGTCGTCGACCTCGCGACCACCGCTCTCGACGGGTTCGCGGACGCCGATCCCACCGCCCTGCTGTGGGCGCTGGAGGCGCGACCGGGCTCGGCGGCCGGACCGGCGCCCGCCGAGCACGAGCTCGGTTGGACCCTCCGTGTGGAGCAGGGCGACCGCTCCGCCGTCGCGCACTACGTCCGCGAGCTCCGCGGGCCCGGGGTGCGCGTCGAGGACCTCCCGTCCCCCCTGGCCGGGCGGCTGTTCCTCGCGGCCGAGCCCGGTCCGCGGCCCGCGGTGATCAGCCTGTCCGGCTCCGGCGGCGGCATCAACGAGGAGGAGGCCGCGCTGCTCGCCAGCCGCGGCTTCGTCTGCCTCGCCCTGGCCTGCTTCAACTACCCCGGCCGGCCCGACGACCTCTACGAGCTCCCCCTCGAGTACGTCGCCGACGCCGTCGCCTGGCTCGCGGCCCGCGACGAGGTGCGCGCGGACGCGATCGCGGTCAAGGGTCAGTCGCGCGGAGCCGAGCTCAGCCTGCTCGTCGCCGCGCACGTCCCCGGCATCCGGGCCGCGGCCGCCGTCGTCCCCTCCGGCTACGTCTGGGGCTCGTTCACCTCCGACGGCCGCGACGGCGCCGCGTGGACGCTCGCCGGCCGCCCCGTACCGCCCGTCCCCGACGACGGCCTGGTCTCCGGCGGGTCCACGAGGACACCGACCGGCATCGCCGCCGCACCGGGCTTCCGGGCCGCGGTCGCGGCGGCCGCACCGGACGACCTGGACCGGGCGACCATCCCCATCGAGCGGTTCGCCGGCCCGGTGCTGCTGCTCTGCGGAGGCGCCGACCTGATGTGGGACTCGGCCGAGCTGAGCGACGTCCTGCTGCGCCGCCGGCTCGCCGCGGGCACCGCCGCGGTGACCCGCCGGCTGGTGTTCCCGGACGCCGGTCACAACCTCGGTCTGCCCTTCACACCGGTCGTCACGAGGTCGGTCCACCCGGTCAACGACGTCGCCTACGCCTACGGCGGGACCCGCCCCGGGACCGCACGGGCGCGTGCCGACGCGTGGAGCGCATTGATCGACTTCCTGAAGACGTCGCTGTCATGATGGGCGCGCTCGTACGTCGGAAGTGGGAGAAGGCACGATGAGGGACGCCGCGCACGGTGGTCTGGCCGCCATGGTCTACGCCGACATCAAGGCCCGGATCCTGACCGGACAGGTCCGCCCGGGCGACGTCCTGGCAGCCCACCAGATCGCCCAGGAGATGGAGGTCAGCCGCACCCCCGCCCACGAGGCGCTCAAGCGGCTGGTCGCCGAGGGCTACCTCGTCGCACAGCCCCGCATCGGCTACACCGTCACCCCGATCAACCTCGACGAGATCCGCGACCTGTTCCAGATCCGGGTCCGCCTCGAGTGCCTAGCCGCCGAGCTGGCCGCGGCCGCCTTCACCCCGGCCGACGCCGCGGCCTTCGAGTCCGCCCACGCCGACGCCATGGCCGAGGTCAAGCGCCTCGAAGGACGCTCGCCCAACGACCCCGAGGTCGTCGAGACGATGAGTGGACTGCACCGGCAGTTCCACCAGATGGTCGCGGGCATGTCCGGCAACCGCCGCCTGACCGCGATGATCGGCACGCTCCAGGACGAGATGCAGCGGTTCTGGGCGCTGGTGCCCGGCTACCTGAGCCAGTCCTACGTGTTCTTCAACGACCCCGAGCACCAGGAGACCTACGACGCGATCGCGGCCAAGGACGCGGACCGGGCCCGGGCGTCCGTCGTACGGCACCTGCGGGACAACCTGCGCCACCTCTTCGACGCCCTGTTCCCGGACGAGCCGGCCGGTGGGCCGATCGACCCGCCGTGGGACGTCACCGACGACCCGCGCTGGCTCGCGGCGACGGCCCGGAACAAGAGCTCCTAGCCGCTCCGTCTCAACCTTTTCGGCTCTCCGCGCGTATCAGGGCTGACAGGGGGCGGAGAGGAAGCGATGCAGCAGCGCGAGTTCGATGCATGGTCGCGCATCCGCCGCGACGGGAACCCCGCGGCGTCCGCCCGGACCACGCTGGTGCGGCTCCACATCGACAGTCGCCGGCGGCGCCGTCGTGAGGTGCTGACCGACGCCGTCCCCGAGGTGGTGGGTGTGGAGGCGGCCGAGGCGGCGGTGGGCGGGCTCGACGCGTGGGTGCTCGCGGCCCTGGCCGAGCTGACCCCGCGCCAGCGCACGGCCGTGCTGCTGCGGCACCTCGACGACCTGGACCTCGCGTCGATCGCCGAGGTCATGAGCTGCTCGACCGGTACGGCGAAGAGCCACCTCTCGCGCGGCATGGAACGGCTCCGCGCCCACGTCCCCGCGGCCGGGCTCTCCGAGGAGGATCACCATGGATGACCGGCTGCACGAGGCGTTGCGGGCCGCGGCCGCGCCGCGTGGGGTGGATGACGCCGACCGGGAGCGGATGCGGGCGGCGGTGACGGCGGCCCGGCACCGGCGCTCGGTGCGGAGGACCGTGCTGGGGGCGGTGGCGGCGGTGCTGGTCATCGTGGCGGCCGGGACGGTGCTGGGGGTGGTCGGGCCGGACGGGCGCGACGACCAGACCCGGCCGGCCGGCCCCTCCGGCCGGGACGTGGCGCCGACCGGGGACTGGGCGCCGATCGCGGCCTCGCCGCTGGCGGGCAGTGCGAACGCCGTGGGGGTGTGGACCGGTACCGAGCTGGTCGTCACGGGTGGGGAGGAAGGGCCCGTGTGCCCGCCGATCGCCGACTGCTACCGGTCCGGTACGCCGTCCGCGCAGGCCGCCGCCTACGACCCGGCCGCGGACACCTGGCGGCTGCTGCCGCCGGCGTCGCAGCCGCTCGGGCCCGGGTTCGGGGCCTGGCTCGGGGACCGCGCCCTGCTCGTCGGCGCGGCCTCGGGGGTGACCCTGCTCCTCGACCCGGCGACGGGGACGTGGGAGCAGGTCCAGGACGTCCCCGGGCACGTGATCGACGGCGGGCTGGTCGTCATCCCCAGCAAGGACGGCAAGGACGGCGCCGACGATGCCGTCCGCTTCTCCTACGACAAGCGCGGCACCGCGTCGCCCGACTACCGCTTCGACGGCGCGACCGGGACCTGGGCGCCGCTGCCGGCCGACCCGTTCGGGGAGTCCTACGACCGGAGCATGGCCTGGTTCGACGGGCGGCTGTGGCTGCTCTCGATGGCGGCCGAGAACCACGTCGGCGCCTACGACGGGAAGCCGTCCCGGCTCGCCGTGCTCGAGGGCGACCGGTGGCGGGTCGTGGACCCGGCGACGCCCGACCTGACCCAGGGGCAGTGGTTGATCCCGCAGGGGGACCTGCTCGTCGCTGCCGAGAACTCCGACCCTCCGGCACGCAACCAGGCCTACGACCCCGCGACCGGTACGTGGCGCGAGTTCGTGCCCGCCGACCACGGGCACCCCGGGCTGCCCGACGCGCCGGACGCCGGCTGCCTCCTCGGAGCCGCTGCCGCCGGACCTGCGTGGATCACCGCGGGCGACCGGCTGGTCTCCGCGCTCCCGCCCGACGCGCTGGAGGTCCCGCGCTGCCCCGGCCACACGGCGTACCAGGTCGTCGCGTGGGCCGGCGAGCGGCTGATCCTGTGGGGCGGTCTGCCCGCGCAGGACTCGTCGGAGCCGGTCGACGACGGCCTGGTCTGGGTGCCGCGACGCCCCCAGTGACGCCTGCGGGTGCACCGGTCAGCCTCGCAGGCTGACCGGACTCTCCGTTCGCCCCCTTTTCATGGGGGTTTTCGTCGTCGGATCCGTTGACATGTTTATCAACATGCTAGTACGTTCACACGACGCCGCCGCGGCGCGAAGCACCCTCCCGTCCACGAAGAGAGCGATCGATCCATGACCTTGCGCTCCACACTCCGATACGTCCTCGGACGTCTCGCTGGAGCGGCCATCCTGCTGGTCGTCTACTCCTTCGGGATCTACTCGCTGCTGGCGCTCGCGCCCGGCGACCCGGTGCGTCTGCTGCTGGGCAACCTCCCGGCGACGCCGGAGACGATGGAGGCCATCCGGGCGCGCTACAACCTCGACGACCCGTTCCTCCTGCAGTACTGGAACTGGCTCACCGACGCCGTGCACCTCGACCTGGGGCAGTCGGTCCTCACTGGCCAGGGCGTCTCGTCCGCGATCGTGGAGCGGGCCGGGGTCACCGTGCAGCTGGGTGCGCTGACCTTCCTGATCACCATGGCGCTGGGCATCCCGCTCGGGATGGTGGCCGGTCTGCGGCGCGGGCGGTTCGCCGACCGGCTGGTCTCGCAGCTGTCGATGATCTCGGTGAGCGCGCCGTCGTTCGCCGTCGGCATCCTGCTGATCATCGTGTTCGCCGGTCAGCTCAACTGGCTGCCGGCGATCGGTGCGGGTGACCCCGGGAGCGACCGGCTGCGGCACCTGATCCTGCCGGCGGTCGCGTTGAGCACGGCGACGATCGCGCTGGTGGTGCGCTACACGAGGACCGCCGTCATCGAGGTGGCCGGTCAGGACTACATCATCGCGGCCCGGGCGCGCGGGGTGAAGCCGTCGCGGCTGCTGTTCAACTACGTCCTGCGCAACTCGCTGGTCCCGGTCATCACCGCCGCGGGCGTGGTCCTGAGCTTCGTGATGGTCGGCGCCGTCGTGGTCGAGGCCACCTTCGCGCTGCCGGGCCTGGGCAGCCTGCTCGTCAGCGCGGTCCAGCAGAAGGACCTCCCGATCGTGCAAGGAGTGACGCTGGTGATCGCGGCGACCGTCTTCCTCATCAACCTGGTCACCGACCTCGCCTACCTCGCGGTCGACCCGCGCATCGCCGTGAGCGGAGAGAGCCGATGAGCATCGAGCTGACCGCCGGTTCCGACGCGCCGGCCCCGACCGTACGGCGTACCCGCCGCCGGCTCCCGTCGATCAGCGTCCTGCTGTGCATCGTCTACCTGTCGTGCATCGTCGTGGCCGGCCTGTTCGGCTCGATGCTGGTGCCGAACGCCAACGTGCAGTCCCTGACCGACGGTCTCCAGGGGATGTCCGGCGCGCACTGGCTGGGCACCGACGACCTGGGTCGCGACATCTTCGAGCGGGTCGTGCTCGGCGCGCGCACCGCGCTCTACGGACCGCTCATCATCGCGATCGGCGCGTTCGTCATCGGCTGCGTCCTGGGCCTGATCGCCGGCTACGTCGGCGGCCTGCCCGGCGGGATCATCATGCGCTGGGTCGACCTCATGTACGCCCTGCCCGGCGTGCTCGTCGCGATCGTCGCGATCGGTGTCCTGGGCGGCGGCTACTGGGTCGCGGTCGCGGTGATCATGATCCTCTCCGCGCCGTACGACACCCGCCTGGTGCGGGCGGCCGCGATCGAGCAGAAGTCGCGCCCGTACGTCGAAGCGGCCCGCACGCTCGGCATGTCCCGCACGCGCATCATGTTCCGCCACCTGCTGCCCAACGTGCTGCCGCTGGCCATCTCGCAGGCGTTCCTGAGCTTCGCCTTCGCCCTCATCAACCTGTCGGCGCTGTCGTTCCTCGGCCTCGGCTCGACGCCGGGCAGCGCCGACTGGGGAACCATGCTGGCCGAGAGCCAGGCCGTCCTGCTCGACAACCCGCTCACCGCGATCGGCCCGGCCCTCGCGATCATCTTCGCCGCCGTCAGCGTGAACGTCCTGGGCGACTACGTCTACGACCGCCTCTCCACGAAGGAAGGCCGCAATGACTGAGCCCGCCTCCCGCCTCCTCGACGTCGCCGGCCTGACGATCAGCCTGCGCACCGGCGACGAGGACCGGATCCTCGTCGACGGGGTCGACCTCCACGTCGACCGCGGCGAGACGATCGGCATCGTCGGCGAGTCCGGCAGCGGCAAGTCGCTGTCGGTCCGCTCCCTCCTGCAGCTGCTGCCGTCGGGGTTCACCGCGACCGGAACCGCGCAGCTGAGCGGGATCAACGTGCTCACCGCGTCCGAGCGCGACATGCGCAAGGTGGTGCGCGGCCGTGAGGCCAGCATGATCCTCCAGGACCCGTTCACGATGCTGAACCCGCTCATGCGGGTGGGGCGGCACCTCGAGGAGGTGCTGCGCGAGAAGCCCGAGTACCAGGCGATGTCGAAGCCGGAGCGCCAGGCCGAGGTGCAGCGCCGGCTCGAGGAGGTCGGGATCACCGACCCGTCCGTCGCGCGCCGCTACCCGTTCCAGCTCTCCGGTGGCATGCGCCAGCGGGTCGGCATCGCCGCGACGCTGGCGACCGACCCGGCGATGATCATCGCCGACGAGCCGACCACCGCGCTGGACGCCGTGACGCAGCAGGAGATCCTCGAGCTGCTCATCTCGATCCAGCGGCAGCGCCGGATGTCGATGATCATGATTACCCACGACCTGCGGGTCGCGTTCGCCGCCTGCGACCGCGTCTACGTGATGTACGCCGGCGCCATGATGGAGGCCGGTCCCTCCGACGAGCTCTCCCGCTCGCCGCGACACCCCTACACACTGGGCCTCCTGGCCTCGGAGCCCCCGCTGGACCGCCGGCTCGCCCGGCTCCCCGTGATCAAGGGCGAGCTGCCGAGCGTGCGCGAGCGCCAGGTCGGCTGTCGCTTCGCCGAGCGCTGCGAGTGGGCGACCCCCGACTGCTCGCAGGAGCGCGTCCAGCTGGCGCCGATCGGCGACGACCGCGCGTCGGCCTGCCTGCGGGTCGGCGAGATCGGTGCCGAGCTCGACACCCGGTTCACGACGGTCGAGCACGGCGCGGAGGAGGTCGTCGCGCAGGACCTGTCCGCGCCCGTCATCGTCTCGCTCCAGGGCATCTCCAAGCAGTACGGCCACGGCAACACCGCGGTGTCGGCCCTCCGGGACGTCTCGCTCACGGTCCGCAAGGGGCAGGCCGTCGCCCTCGTCGGCGAGTCCGGCTCGGGCAAGACCACCCTGGGCCGCTGCCTGGTCGGGCTCGAGACCGTGACCACCGGCGCGGCCGAGGTGTTCGGGATCGACATCACCCAGGGGAGCCGGCTGCCGCGCTCCGACGTCCGGGCCTGGCGCTCGAAGGTGCAGTACGTCTTCCAGGACCCCTACTCCTCGCTCAACCCGCGGATGACCATCGGTCAGACCCTCGCGGAGGCCGGCCGCCAGGCCGCGCTGTTCGGCGACGAGAACGTGCTGTCGGTGCCCGAGGTGCTCGAGCGCGTCGGGCTCCGGCCCCAGTACGCCGCCCGGCGTCCCTCCGCGCTCTCCGGCGGTGAGCGCCAGCGGGTCGCGATCGGCCGCGCGCTGGCGCTCAACCCCGAGCTGCTGATCTGCGACGAGCCGGTCTCCGCCCTGGACGTGTCGGTCCAGGCGCAGGTGCTCAACCTGCTCAACGACATCCGCCGGGAGACAGGCATCGCCCTGCTCTTCATCACGCACGACCTGGCCGTGGTGCGCCAGGTTGCGGACACCGTCTACGTGCTCGAAAAGGGCCGGGTCGTGGAGACGGGGTCCGCGGAGATCTTGGACTCTCCGACCTCGGGATACACGAAGCAGCTGCTCGAAGCAGTGCCCAGAACGTCATCCGACTGGCTGGGGAAGCGCTCACAGATGGGTAAGGCATGAAAAGATCCGTCCGCACGCTCCGCATGGGTATCGCTGCCCTGGGGATCGTCCTGATCGCAGGTGCATGTGGCTCGTCCTCGGACGACAGCACCGGCGGAGACCACTCCGACGGCACCCTGACGATCGCCACCAGTGGCATCCGCAGCATGGACCCCGCGCGTCAGTACGACCAGCCGGCGCTCTGGGTCAACGGGCTCGCGCTCGAGGGCCTGATCAAGCTCGACAGCACCGGCAAGGTGCAGCCGGCGCTCGCGACCAAGGTCGACAACCCCGACCCCCTGACCTACGTCTACACCCTGCGTGAGGGCGTGAAGTTCTGGAACGGCGCCGAGGTCACCCCCGAGGACGTCGTCTACTCGCTCGACCGCTACCGCGACGAGACCGCCCAGACCGCGAGCAAGTACGCGTCGGTCGCCTCGGTCACCGCGACGGGACCGATGGAGGTCACCGTCAAGCTCAAGCAGGCCGACTCGTCCTGGCAGTACACCCCGGCGTACGCCGGCCAGATCGTCGAGAAGAAGTTCGGCGAGGCCCATGACAAGGACCTCGGTGGACCGGGCGTCCTGACCATGGGCACCGGCCCGTGGCAGCCCAAGGACTTCAACTCCAGCGCCGGCATGACGTTCGTCAAGAACGACGCGTGGTGGGGTGCCGGCGAGGCCGGCACCGACTTCAAGGAGTCGTGGAAGACGGTCAAGCTCGTCTTCGCCGCGGCCGTCCCCGGTGCGGCCGCCGTCCGTGCGGGCGACGTCGACGGTGTCGTCGGTGGCGACGGCACGGCGTTCTCGGGCTCGAACGTCAAGCTCACCAAGGCGCCGACCGAGACCCTCGGCTACATCACGCTGCTGACCGACAAGGGCCCCCTGGCCGACGTGCACGTGCGTCGCGCCATCGCCCACCTGGTCGACCGCGAGGCGATCATCAAGTCGGCCCTCAAGGGCTTCGGTGACCCGGCGACGCAGATGGTCTCCGAGCGGGTCTGGACCGAGCTGCCGAAGGACGAGGTCTCCGCGGCCTACGACCAGATCGAGACCTACGACTACGACCTCGACGCCGCCAAGAGCGAGCTGGAGCAGTCGTCGTACAAGAAGGGCGACAAGGTCGTGGCCGAGGTCATCTCGACCTACCCGTCGTTCGTGCGGTCGACCGAGATCCTCAAGGAGGAGGCTGCCAAGATCGGTCTCGAGATCGAGATCAAGGGCCTGCCCGGTGCCGAGTGGCTGACCAACTCGAGCAACCACACGACGGAGATGACGGTGTCGACGTACTCCAGCCTCTCGCCGGACCCGAACTTCTACCCGAACACGCTCATGCGTGCCGACGGCATCCCGGTGGGCGGCTCGAACTACGCCAACCTCGACGCGCCCGGGCTCGACGGGTTCGTCCGGGCCGCCAGCACGACGACGGCGCAGAGCAAGGAGCAGCTCGCCGCGGTCGTGGGTGCGCTCAAGGCGAACGCGTCGGAGGCGGCGTACATCCCGATCTACACGCAGCAGGCCGTGTTCGCGCACGACCCGAAGCTGTCGTTCGAGGGCTTCTCGCAGTACGCGATGGGCTCGCCGTACCCGCTCTACATCAAGTAGGCATCGCAGCAAGGCGTCGGTGTGCCGGTCCCCGCGCGGGGACCGGCACACCGGCGTCACCCAGCACAGGAGGAGGGTTGATGGAGACGGTTGCCAACCTCGGCGATCTCGCCGAGGTGCACGCAGGATCAACGGACCGGCTCGCGTTCGTGGACCTGCGGGTCCCGGACGCACCGGTGGGCTACACCTACCCCGAGCTCAGCAGGATGGTCACGGCGCTCGCCTCGCGGCTCGCCGGCGGCCCCTGGGCCGGCGGTGACCGGGTGGGGATCATGTCGGCCAACCGGTTCGAGTACGTCGTGGCGTACCTCGCCATCATGAAGGCCGGCCTGGTGGCCGTCCCGATCAACGTGCGCGCCGGCAGCGACGTGCTCGACCACGTCGTCGAGGACGCCGGCCTGGTGCTGACGTTCGTCGACGCCGCCGGGCGCGAGGCACTGGCCGGGCGGACGCCGAGCATCGACTTCGACGACCCGCAGGAACCGCTCCTCGCCGACCTGGCCGCCGTCCCCCACGAGGCGGCGCTCGCCGCCCTCGCCGGGGTCGGCCTGCCCGCGGACGGCCTCGCCGAGATCCTCTACACGTCCGGGTCGAGCGGACTGCCCAAGGGTGTGCCGCTGACCCACGAGGGTCAGCTGTGGGCGCTCCGCACCATCTCCGCCGAGCAGCCCCGCCGCATCGAGACCCAGATCATCGCCCAGCCGCTGTTCCACATGAACGGCCTCGTCACCCTGGGCCGGGGTCTCGCGCTGGGCTTCACGACCGTGATCTGCCCGCGGTTCGACGCCGCGGCCTATGTCGACGCCATCGAGCGGTACGGCGTGACCGCCGTCGCCGCCGTCCCGACGATGTGGATCCGGGTGCTGCGCGTGGTCGGCGACGACCCGTCCCCGCTGCGGTCCGTGCGGGCGCTGTCGCTCGGCTCGGCGCCGATCACCGAGGAGCAGGTGGGCCGGATCGCCGACGCGATCCCGGACGCCGCGGTCGTGGTCTCCTACGGCACGACCGAGACCGGACCGGCGATCTTCGGCGCGCACCCCGACGGGATCCCACGGCCGCCGCTCGCGCTCGGTCACCCGCTCCCCGGCTCCGAGGTGCGCCTCGTCGACGGCCCGGACGACGACCACGGCGTGCTGACGATGCGCAACCCCGCCGTGACCGGCGGCTACCGCGGCCTGCCGCAGCTGACGGAGCGCGCGTTCGCGGGCGGCTGGTACTACAGCGGCGACGTGATGCGCCGCGACGAGCAGGGCTTCTACTACTTCGTGGGCCGCGCCGACGACATGTTCGTGTGCGGCGGCGAGAACATCTACCCGGGTGAGCTCGAGACGATCCTCGAGCGGCACCCGTCCATCGCCCATGCGGCCGTCGTGTCCCTCCCGGACGACGAGCGCGGGCGGATCCCGGTCGCCTTCCTCGTGACGAGCGCGGGCTCGCACCTGACCGCCGACGCGGTGAAGGCGTTCGTGATCGAGCAGGCGCCGGCGTACCTGTACCCGCGGCGCGTCGCGATCGTCGACGAGCTGCCCCTGGCCGGGACCAACAAGATCGACAAGCGGCGGCTCCACGAGATCGCGGAGCAGCTGGAGACGAGCAACGAAGGATGGTTGGCATGACGAGCACCGAGACGTTGGACCGCAGCCCGGCCGGGCTGGACGCACTGCTCCGGACCTCGCCCTACAACGAGTTCCTGGGACTGCGGTGCACGGCCGCCGACCCCGAGGCGGGCACGCTGGTGCTGGAGATGCCGCTGCGCCCCGAGCTGGAGCGCATCGGTGGCGAGCCGCAGTTCCACGGCGGCCCCGTCGCCTCGCTGATCGACACCGCGGCTGTGTTCGCGACGATCGTGGCGACCGGCGTCGTACCGCCGACGGTGAACCTGCGGGTCGACTACCTGCGGCCCTCCAGCGGGTCGCGGCTCATCGCCACGGCGACCGTACGACGGGCGGGCCGCAGCGTCGGCGTCGCCGACGTCGACGTCACCGACGAGCAGGGCCGGCTGACCGCCATCGGGCGGGCCACGTTGAGCACCGCCACCGGCTAGCCCCCCGCGCACCACCCCAGCATCTGCACCATCCACGGAAAGGAAGCAGCGTGAGGGCTGCAGTCATCAGCGAGCACGGCGGTTCGGACCTGATCACGGTCCACGACGACTGGGCGGACCCGGTCGCCGGGGACGGCCAGGTCGTCGTCCGGGTCCGGGCCTGTGCGCTGAACTACCACGACCTGTTCACCCTGCACGGGATGCCCGGGATCACCATCCCCTTCCCGCTGATCATGGGCATCGACATCGCCGGCGAGATCGCCGAGGTCGGGGCCGGGGTCGCGGACTGGAAGGTCGGCGACCGGGTCCTCATCGACCCCTGGGACGCGGTCGAGAACAAGCTCGTCGGCGAGATGATGGACGGCGGACTGGCCGAGCTCGTCGCCGTCCACTCCCGGACGCTGATCCGGCTGCCGGACGACGTCTCGTTCGCCGATGCCGCGGCGCTGCCGGTGGCCTTCGGCACGGCGTACCGGATGATGGTGACGCGCGGCGAGGTCGGGCCCGGCGACAAGGTGCTGGTCCTCGGTGCGTCCGGCGGCGTCGGCACGGGCTGCGTGCAGCTCGCCAGCCTGGCCGGGGCGCACGTCATCGCGGCGGCGTCGACCGACGCCAAGCTCGAGCAGCTCGCGGCGCTCGGTGCCGACGAGGGCATCAACTACAAGGACGCCGACTTCATGAAGGTCGTCCACGAGCGCCACGGCAAGCCGCGGGTCTCGGGGACCGGCGGTCTCGACGTGGTCGTCAACTTCACCGGTGGCGACACCTGGGGTCCCTCGCTGCGCTCGCTGCGCAAGGGCGGCCGGCTGCTCAACTGCGGTGCGACCGCGGGCTTCGCGGTCGAGACGGACCTGCGCTACGTCTGGTCCTACGAGCTCGACATCCGTGGCTCCGACGGCTGGCTCCGCTCGGACCTGGAGGCCCTCATCGAGCTGGTCCGGGTCGGCAAGCTGCGTCCGCCCGTCGACCGGGTGCTGCCGCTCTCGGAGGTCCGGACGGCGTTCGACCTGCTCGAGCAGCGCCAGGTCCTCGGCAAGATCGTCGTGGCTCCGGACCGGTGAGGCGCACAGATGCCGCAGGCAGGCAGAGCAAGGTCGACCACGTCGTCGTCTCCGTGCGCGGACTCGACGACGCCATCGGACGCTGGAGCCGGGCGGGCCTTCCCGCCGTCCCGGGCGGCGCCCACCCCACCGGTACGGCGAACGCCCTGGTGCGCGGCCCGCGGGACGCGTACCTGGAGCTGATCGACGTCGTCGTCGAGGACTCCGAGCACGCCACGGCGCGCGCCGTCCGCGCACGTCCGGGCCCGCTCACCTGGGCGATCAGCGTGCCCGAGCTGGAGGTCTGCCGCGAGCGGCTCCTCGAGCTCGGCCTCGAGACCGGTGAGCCGGTCGAGAGCAGCCGGGTCGCCCCGGACGGCGAGACCTACGTCTGGGAGACCTGCGAGATCGCCGGACACACCCTGCACCCGTTCGTCCCCTTCCTGATCCGCTGGAAGTCGGGGATGCCGCTCGGTCCGGTCGGCGGTCCGGTGATCAGCTCGATGGACCTGGAGGTGCCCGACCCGGCCTGGCTGCGGGAGGTGCTCGTCCGCTGCGGGCTCGCACCCGACGAGAGCGTGCCCGGGACCGCGGCGGTGACCGACGGCGACCTCACCGTCCGGCTGCGCGAGGGGAGCGCCGGCGTCGTCGCCGTCGACTGGGCGATCGCCCCGCCCGAGCCGCACGTGCTCCTCGACGGCCTCGTGTGCAACGTCCGGTGGCAGGCCGACCCCGTAGGCTCGATGCCTCATGGCTAGGGAGAGCAGCGAGCAGCGGGCCTGGATCGCCGAGGCGGTCCGGCGGCTCGACGCCGACGCGACCCGGAGCGCGGACACGCACCTGCACGTCGTACCGCTGCCGGTGGAGGGGATCGACCTCTACCTCAAGGACGAGTCGGTCCACCCGACCGGCAGCCTGAAGCACCGGTTGGCGCGCTCGCTGTTCCTCTACGCGCTGTGCAACGGCTGGATCCACCGCGACAGCACCATCATCGAGGCGTCCAGCGGCTCGACGGCCGTGAGCGAGGCCTACTTCGCCCGGCTGATCGGGCTGCCGTTCGTCGCGGTGATGCCGCGCTCGACGAGCCCCGAGAAGATCGCGCTGATCGAGTTCTACGGCGGCCGCTGCCACCTCGTCGACCGCGCGTCCACCGTGTACGACGAGGCGCGCCGTCTCGAGGCCGAGACCGGCGGTCACTACCTCGACCAGTTCACCTATGCCGAGCGGGCGACCGACTGGCGCGGCAACAACAACATCGCCGAGTCGATCTTCGAGCAGATGCGCGCCGAGCGGCACCCGTGCCCGTCCTGGATCGTGGTCGGCGCCGGCACCGGCGGCACGTCGGCCACCATCGGCCGCTTCGTCCGCTACCGCGGCTTCGACACCCAGGTCCTCGTGGCCGACCCGGAGAACTCGGCGTTCCTCGACGGCTGGACCCGGGACACCCCGGACGCGACCACCTCGGTGCCCTCCCGCATCGAGGGCATCGGCCGGATGCGGGTCGAGCCGTCGTTCGTGGGCGGCGTCGTCGACGACATGCTCCGGGTCCCGGACGCCGCCTCCATCGCCGCGGCCCGCTGGATCTCCGGCGTCCTGGGCCGCACCGTCGGCGGCTCCACCGGCACCAACGTGTGGGCGAGCCTGCAGGTGGTGGAGCGGATGCGCGCCGCCGGTCAGACCGGCAGCATCGTCACGCTGCTCTGCGACGGCGGCGAGCGCTATGCGCACACCTACTACAACGACGCGTGGCTGCGCGAGCAGGAGCTCGACCTCGCGCCGTACCAGGAGTTCCTGGCGGGCTTCGACGCGCGTTACTCGTAGGAGACGAGCAGGCTCTCGCCCTCGGGGGCGAAGTCGCCTCGCACCTCGAACCCGAACGCCAGCGGCGTGCCGACCGGGAGCCACAGGATGGCGTTGCCTGGGGCGCGCAGCCAGATGCCGGGCTCGCCGGCCTTGATCGCGGCGTGCACGGCGCGGAGGATCGCCGCCACCTCGCGGTCGGAGTCGAAGGTGAGCTGCCCGATCCCGGGCACGTCGATGGTGTGCATGGCCGTCACCGTAGGGGAGCGGCCGGGCGCACCGCCCGGAGCCCAACTGATTTTGTCGACCCCTCTGTCAATTGCGCGGAACCTCGGACAGCGACGCTCGTTGCAGGGTTAGCCTCCGCGAGCAGTCGTCTGCTCCACCTCGGACGGCGCAGATGACGATGGGGACTCGCATGATGCTGACGTACGCCCGCGGACCGGTGGTCCGCCTGCTCACCGCGGTGCTGGCCACCGCCCTGACCCTGGCCGGGCTGGTGGCGCTGTCCACCGCCACCGCGCCGGCGGCGCACGCCGCGGCGG
Organism: Pimelobacter sp. 30-1; assembly: GCF_018831735.1. Taxonomy (NCBI): domain Bacteria; kingdom Bacillati; phylum Actinomycetota; class Actinomycetes; order Propionibacteriales; family Nocardioidaceae; genus Pimelobacter; species Pimelobacter sp. 30-1. The sequence goes on along the minus strand of NZ_NHTS01000003.1, from coordinate 825,475 downwards.
GGACCGTGCGGGGCACGGTGACGGCCGCGGACACGGGGGCGCCGCTGGTCGGCATGACCGTGGTGGCGTACTGCCAGGAGAGCGGGGCGTGGGCCCGGTGCGAGGAGACGACCAGCGGGGCGGGTGGGGCGTACACGCTCGCGCTGCCGGCCGGGACGTTCCGCATCGGGGCGAGCAGCGGTGACAACCAGTTCGCCGAGACCTTCTTCGGAGGTACGACGCGCGCGAACGCCGCGGACGTCGTCCCGCCGGCGAGCGACATCGACCTGGCGATGGCGCGCAACGCCTCGGTCAAGGGCCGGGTCGGCCAGGGCCTGCTCAACGCGGCGGTCCCCAACGTCGACGTGTGCCTCTACGGCCAGGTGACCACGGGCGGCACGACCTCGTGGAAGTGCCTCACCGAGGCCAAGACGACGACGCGCTCCGACGGCACCTACACGGTGTGGGCCAAGCCGGGCACCTACCGGGTCGGCTTCTCGGTCGCGGACAACCGGATGCGCGAGGTGTTCTACCCCAACGCGGCGACGGTCGCGGCGGCCACCAACCTGGCGCTCACCAGCGCCGGGCGCACCGGCATCAACGTCAAGATGGTCGGCAACGGCAAGGTCACCGGCTCGGTCCGGGTCCAGGGCACCAACGCCGCCGTTCCCGGCGCGCAGGTCAAGGCCTTCGAGCTCGTCGGCTCGGCCTGGCAGCCGACGCACACGGCGACCGCGGACGCGGCCGGCGGCTACGAGCTCTACCTCGCCAACGGCACCTACCGGTTCTCCTTCGACGGCGGCGCGACGTACCAGGCGGAGTTCTGGAACGACAAGGCCACCGTCGAGACCGCGACCGACGTGGTCGTCGCCAACGGCGCCACCGTCTCCGGCATCAGCCCGCTGCTCGCGCGCAACGCCCGGATCACCGGCAAGGTGACCGCCGAGGACGGCGGCGCGCCGATCGCCGGCGCCCAGGTCGCGGCGCTGCGTCAGGTGACCAAGCAGGTCGGCGGCCAGCCCCGCACCGTGTGGGACGCCGTCGCGTGGGCGACCGCGGACGGCGCCGGCGCCTACCAGCTGGCCGTCACGCCGGGCACCTACCGGGTCTCGTTCGACGACCCGTGCGACCCGACGGCCTGTGCCGACGTCTACCAGGCCGAGTACTGGAACGACGCCGCCGACGTCGAGGACGCCGACAACGTCGTGGTCGCCGGCTCGGGCACCTACCCCGAGCGCAACGCGGCCCTGGCCGCCAACGGCCACATCACGGGCACCGTGACCGCGGCGGACGGCGGCGCGCCGCTGCGCGGCATCGCCGTCACCGCACTCGACCAGAAGACCTACCAGGCCGGCGGCCAGACCCGCACCGAGTGGGTCGTGGCCGGCCGCGCGACGACCGACGTCGACGGCGAGTACACGCTGCCGGCCGCGCCGGGCACCCACAAGATCGAGTTCGCGGAGACCTGCTCGGGCGCGGGCTGCCGCTACCTCGGCGAGTTCTACGACGACGCGGCGTCCGCCGAGACCGGCGCCGGTGTCACGATCACCGCTCCCGGGGCCACCACCTCGGGCATCGACGCCGAGCTGGCCGCGGGCGCGCTGGTCTCCGGCAAGCTGACCGGTGCCGCCGACGCCGCGGTCGCCGGCGCCAAGGTCACCGTCTACACCCAGCAGGCCGGAGCCTGGAAGCCGCTCACCAGCGTCACGTCCGGCGCCGACGGCCGGTACGCCGTCCTGGTCGCAGGCGGCAACGTCCGCGTGGGCTTCTCCGACGCCGACGCCCGCTTCACCGAGGAGTTCTACGACGACAGCCGCACCCTGGCCGGTGCCGACACGATCGCCGTCACCGGCGCCGACGTGCCGAACATCAACGCCACGCTCGGGCTGCAGGTCGTCAACACCGCGGTGCCGACGATCCCGGACGCCGACCCGCAGGTCGGCGAGACGATCACCGCCGGCAACGGCACCTGGGCGGTCACGCCCGACAGCTACACCTACAAGTGGTTCCAGTCCGGCACGGTCGCCCCGATCGGCACCGAGCAGGCCCTGGTCGTCCCCGCGGGCGCCCTGGGCAAGACGCTGACCGTCGAGGTGACGGCCAAGAAGGCCGCGCACGCCGACGGCGTCGCGACCTCCGCGCCGTCCGCCGCGGTCGCGCTCGGCACGCTGACCAGCTCGGCCAAGCCGACGGTCTCCGGTGCGGTGACGGTGGGCAGCACGGTCCAGGCTCTCGAGGGCACCTGGTCCGCGACGCCCGACAGCTACACGTACCGGTGGTTCCAGTCCGGTACGGCGACCCCGATCGGCACCGGCAAGGAGCTCGTGGTCCCGGTCGGCGCGGTCGGCAAGACCCTCAGCGTCGAGGTCACCGCGAAGCGGGCCGGCCACACCGACGGTGTCGCCACCTCGGACCCGACGGCGGCGGTCGCCCCCGGCGGCCTGGTCAACAGCGCGAAGCCCACGATCAGCGGCGACCTCAAGGTCGGCAGCACGGTCACGGCGGGTGACGGCACCTGGGCCCCGGCTCCGGACGGCTTTACCTACCGCTGGTTCCAGGCCGGCAGCACCGACGCGATCGGCACCGGCAAGGACCTCGTGATCCCGGTCGGCGCGGTCGGCAAGACGCTCACCGTCGAGGTCACCGCGGCCAAGGCCGGCTACGGAAACAGCACGGCGGTCTCGGACCCGTCGGCGGCCGTCGGGTTCGGCACGCTGACCAGCACGGCCAAGCCGACCATCACCGGCGCGGTCAAGGTCGGTGGCACGGTCGCCGCGGTCGAGGGCACCTGGTCCTCGACCGCCGGCTCGTACACCTACCGCTGGTTCCAGGAGGGCTCGACCGACCCGATCGGCACGACCAAGACCCTCGTGGTCCCCGCCGGCGCCTTCGGCAAGAAGCTGACCGTCGAGGTCACGGCGCGCAAGCTCGGCTACACCGCCGGCGTGGCGTCGTCCGACCCGTCGGCCGCCGTCGCCAAGGGCGACCTGGCCAACACCGCGGCGCCGACGATCACCGGCACCGCCCAGGTGGGCAAGACCGTCACGGCGGAGCCCGGCACCTGGACGCCGGCTGCCGAGGGGCACACCTACCGCTGGTTCCAGGACGGCAGCACCGACCCGATCGGCACCGGCAAGGACCTCGTCGTCCCGGCCGGCGCCGCGGGCAAGAAGGTGCGGGTCGAGGTCACCGCGACCGCCGCCGGGTACGCCGACGGCGTGGCCTCCTCGGCCGCCACCGACGACGTCGCCCTGGGCGAGCTCGCCAGCTCGGCCGAGCCGACGATCACCGGCACCGTCCAGGTGGGCAAGACCGTCACCGCGGAGCCCGGCACCTGGACGCCGGCCGCCGAGGGTCACACCTACCGCTGGTTCCGCTCCGGCGCCACCGACCCGATCGGTACCGGCAAGGACCTCGTCGTCCCGGCCGCCGCCGCGGGCGAGACGCTGACGGTCGAGGTCACCGCCTCCGCCGCCGGGTACGCCGACAGCGCCGCCGTCTCCGAGCCGACCGCCGCGGTCGCCAAGGGCCAGCTCGCCAACACCGCGAAGCCGACCGTCACCGGCACGGTGGCGGTGGGCGGCACGGTCCAGCCGAACGACGGCACCTGGTCGCAGACGCCCGACAGCTACACCTACAAGTGGTTCCTGTCCGGCGCGAGCGCCCCGATCAGCACCGACCGCCAGCTCGTCATCCCGAGCGGCGCGGCGGGCAAGACCCTGCGCGTCGAGGTGACCGCGACCAAGGCCGGCTACACCGACGCCTCGGCGAGCTCGGACCCGCTCTCGGTGGCGGTGCCCGCGGCCCAGCCGCCGGTCAACACGGTCAAGCCGACCATCACCGGCAAGGTCCAGGTCGGCAAGACGCTCACCGTGAACCCGGGCACCTGGTCGCCGACCCCGACCACCCACGGGTACCAGTGGTTCGCCAACGGCGTCCGGCTCCAGGACGTCACCGGCAACCGGCTCACCCTGACCCCGGCCCTGGCCGGCAAGGTGATCCAGGTCCTGGTCGGCGCGAGCGTCCCCGGCGCCATCGGCTGGGAGTGGAGCGCGGCCACCAAGCCGGTCGCCCTCGGCACCCTGACGGTCACCGGTCGCCCGACCCTGACCGGCACCGCCAAGGTCGGCAAGAAGCTCAAGGTCGTCGTCCCCCGGACGACGGCGCCGGCCGGCGCGACCGTCACGATCCAGTGGCTGGTGGGCGGCAAGGCGATCCCGAAGGCCACCGGCAAGGCGCTCAAGCTCGGCAGCGTGCTCTACCGCGGCAAGAAGGTGCAGGCCCGGGTGACCTACACGCTCAAGGGCTACGCGCCGGTGGTGCGGACCACCGCCAAGGTCAAGGTGAAGTAGCCGCACGGCACGACGACGAGGCCTCCGCCGGGTTCGCCCGGTGGGGGCCTCAGTCGCGTGGAGGCTGCTGGAGCAGGCCGAGGTGGCGCGCCCGGACGACGACCTCGTCGCGGGAGCGGGCGTCGAGCTTGCGGCGCAGGTTGGCCAGGTGGGTGCGCGTGGTGTTGATCGAGACGTAGTTGGCCTTGGCGATCTCGGTGAGGGAGATCCCCGAGCTCAGGTCGCTCAGCAGGTCGCGCTCGCGCTTGGTCACCGTGATCAGGGAGACCGCCGCGGGATAGACGTCGACGACCCCGCGCTCGTCGAGGACCGCCAGCAGTGCCGCCAGCGCGGGGACGTCGGAGGCGAGGTCGTCGAGCGCCGTACGGGGCACGGTCGCGAGCGCGCGGGCGAGGTCCTGCTCCTGCACCCGCCCGACGGCCCGGCGCAGGGCCGCCACGGCACCGGGCCGGTCGCCCGCGGCGTGCCGGGCGGCGGCCACCACGAGGAGCGCCTCGGTGGCGGCCCGCGGACTCGCGGTGTCGTCCTGGACGACGAGCTCGGCCTCGTGCAGCGCGGGCGTCGGGTCGCCGCTGAGCAGCAGGGTCCGGGCCCGGACGACGCGCGCCGCACCGGCGATGTCGGGCGCCCCGTCGAGCTCGGCGAGCGCCTGGTTCGCCTGGCCCAGCGCGAGGTGGACGTCGGCGCGCAGCAGGCGGACGAGACCGGCGGCCAGGCCGCTCCCGGACACCTCGTCCCGCTGGGCCTCCAGGGCGTCGTCGAGGTGCCGGCTCGCCCGGCCGGCGTCCCCGCGGGCCAGCGCGTGGCTGACGTGGATCCACAGGAACACCGCCCACTGCTCGCCGCGCTGGGTCGGGTGGGGCATCGCGCCGAGCCGGCTCTCGGCCTGCGGGTCCAGGGCGTCGCTGGCCCGGATGGCCGCGGTCGCGGTCAGGTTCGACTCGACGAAGCGGTCGATCCACAGGTCCGGACGGCGGGTCTGCTCCCCGGCCCGCTCCAGCCAGGTCGCGCTCGCGACGTGGTCGCCGCGGACGGCGTCCACGAGGGCGAGCTTGCCGGCGATGGCCCGGGCGACGAAGCCGTAGGGGTCCCGCGTGTGGTGGGTCCAGGCGCTGAGGAACCAGCGGCGGGCGGCGTCGAGGTCGCCCGCGACCTGGGCGGTGATGCCCGCCTGGAGGTGCCAGTAGGGAAGGATCCGGCCGCGCTCGCCGTACCAGGGGTAGACGCTGGCCTCGGCCAGCGGCACCGCGGCCCGCACGATCGCCATCGCCTCGTCGAACCGGCCCAGGCGGCGCCGGGTGACCAGCGGCAGCAGGGCCTGGCGCAGCCGCAGGTCGCCGTGGCGGGCGAACTCCGCCTCGGCCTCCCGTGCGGTGCGCGGCAGGCCGATCGGGGTGGTGCCGATCGGCAACCGGCCGATGTCCTCGAACCGGAAGCCCAGGCCGGGCAGCGACGTCGCGAGGTCGAGCGGCAGCTCGGCCGCGATCTCGAACATCAGCGCGCCGTGGGCGCTGTGCGCCAGGTCGACGCCCCACCGGTCGATGATCCGGCCCATCCGGTCCGGGTCGCCGAGCGCGTGGGCCGCGGTGAGGCCGCAGTCGTCGGTGCCGGTCCGGAAGCGGTGGTCGGCCTGCTGCTCGAGCTCGGCGATCTCGGCAGGCTCCCGCGCGGCGACCGGTTGGGTCTCCGTCGGGATCGCGGGTTCGAGGTCGACCTCGAGCACGGGTGCACTCCTTATGTCCGCGGTTCCCCACCACCGGAACAAGGGCCTGTCCAGGGTAGTCCGGGACCGCCCTCGCCCGCGGTGACTTTCGGACTCTGGACGATGGTCTGGACCGGGATGAGGCCCTGGACATGCGCGTGCGCGGCGCCCCGACGGGCGCTAGCGTGCGGCTGCGACCGTCGCCCCCCGCCTGGTCAGGAGAGCCGTGGACACCGAGCAACGCCTGAGCCGGACGACCGTCGCGGCCCTCTGCGTCACCGAGTTCTGCGCCCTCGGCGCGCTCGTCATCCCGCTCGTGGTGGGCCTGAGCCTGCTCGTGCGCGGGGTCGAGTCCGGGCTCGCGCTGGAGACCCGGCTCAGCTGGGTCGAGACGGCCGGCGCCCTGACCGCGATGTCGCTCAACCCGGTGTGGGGCTGGCTCAGCGACCGCACCGTGCGCCGCAGCGGCCACCGCACGCCGTGGATCGTGGGTGGCACCGTCGTCGGCTGCGCCGCGGTCGTGACGGCGACCTACATGACCACCCTGCCCGCGCTGGTCCTCGTGTGGGCCTGCGCGCAGATGTCCTACAGCGCGACCTTCGCCGCGCTCTACGGCACCCTCTCCGACGTGGTGCACCCGGCAGACCGGGCGCGCGTGTCCGGCTGGTTCGCGGCTGCGGCGACCGGAGCGATCAGCTTCGGCGGCCTGGTCGGCTACGCGCTGCTCACCGGGCACCTCGGCGTCGCGCTCAGCGAGCCCCGCGTGGCGTTCGTGCTCCTGGCGTTCGTCGCGGTGCCGGTGGCGATCGTCGCGAGCCTGCACCTGCGCACCCTCACGCCGCGGACCCGCGTCGCCGAGCCCGAGCCCGCGCCGGTGGCCGCGCCGCTGGCGGGCGCCGGCTCGGCGTACTGGTGGCTGTGGCTGCAGCGCCTGTTCGCCCAGGCCTCCTACAGCTGCCTGACGGTCTACGGCGTCTTCTTCCTCATCCGCCGTGCGGGCGAGGAAGCCCACGACGCGGCCGCTACGGTCGCCCTGGTCACGGCCATCGGTGCCGCGCTCGGCATGGTGATGGCGGTCGGCGGCTCCCGGGCCCTGGCCCGCCGGATCGGCTACCGCCCGGTGATGGCCGCCGGCATCCTGCTCCTGCTCGGCGCCAACGTGCTGCTCGCGCTGTCGGCCAGCACCCCTGCGTTCGTGATCGCCCTCCTCTGCGCCGGCACCGGCCTCGGCACCTACGTCGCCCTCGACCTCGCCGTCGCGCTGACCGTGCTCCCGCCGACCGCGAACGGCCGGTTCCTCGGCTACTTCAACATCGCCCGGACCCTGCCGCAGTCGGTGGTCCCGGCACTCGGCCCACTCTTCCTGGCGCTCGGCTCCGGGGACCTGCTCGGTGCGGACCGGTCGCGCAACTACTTCGCCTTCTTCGCGTTCGGCAGCGTGCTCTCGCTGGTCGCGCTGGTGCTCCTCGCCCGGCTCACCGTCCCGGACCACCGCGACCCCCGAAAGGGGGGTGAGATGCGGGATGAGGTTCCCGCCTCGCCCGTGTCCTGAGACCTTCCCGATCGATTCTTCACCTTGCGACGAGAACGGCCGTCCGAGGGGAGAGGCCGCCTCGCCGCGCTCTCATGCCCCCCGGTGGAAGGTCTCCTGCCATGAAGATGTCCGTGCCCGAACGCGGGACGGCGAGGCGCGCCGCGGCGCGCTCGCGCGTCCCGCTCGTCGTGACGATGGTGCTCGCCGTCGTCACCGCAGGCGTGGGGCTGCTGTGGCCCTCCGCCGCGTCGGCCGCGGGGTCCGGCGTGCTCGACATCGTGATCACGCCGGTCGACCTGAGCAACGGCGCGACCATCACCGACATCGAGGACGGGACGCACGACAACAAGGTCACCTACCGGGTGCAGTACTCCTGCACCACCGCCGCGTGCGACGGCACCCAGGTGCAGTTCTCCACGCCGCCCACCGACCCCCACGGGCTGCTGCCGGCCGGTCAGTTCATCCTGATGTACGGCTCGTGGGTCCAGCCCGGCGCGGGCGGCACCATCGGCGGCACCGACGCGACCGGCAAGGTCGTCGACCTCGGCAACCTCGCCGCCGGTACGTCGGGCACCTTCTCGGTGACCTACGGCTACCAGGCCTCGCGCAACCGCGAGATCCCGAACGGCTCCTTCTACCCCGAGGGCACCTCGGTGCCGATGTCCGCGACGATCAGCTCCGACTCCGCGACCGGCCCGAAGACCTCGAACAGCGCCGTCACCTGGCACATCGGCACCCCGACCGCGGTGACGGCCGGCCTCGGTGTCTCGAACCCGACCTTCGACACCGACGTCCAGGAGTCGTACCGGATCGCCGTCAACCCCGGCAACATGCGCACCAACCCGGGCTCCAACGTCGCGGGTGACGCGTCGCTGGTCGCCACGGGCAACTACAAGATCGTCTACACCGTCCCGGCCGAGGCGGTGATCGACCAGGCCAGCGACGACGGTGTGATCGACAACGTCAACCACACGGTCACCTGGACCAAGGGCGCGCCGGCGAGCCCGTCGTACGGCGCTCGCGGCGGCTGGGGTCTGGCCGCGCTCAGCGGCTTCAACAGCGGCGGCGCGGCGACGAACAACGGCCTGGTCGGCCCGGCCGACGCGGCCACCTGGGGGCCGCGCACCGTGAGCGTGACCTTCCCGGGCAGCAACTTCCCCGAGGCCGACCCGACCGGCTGCAACTTCGTCAAGGACGTGACGTCGAACCTCGCGGTCACGGTCAACTACCTCGACAGCGCCCGCACGCAGCGGACGCTCAACCGCGACCTGACCACCAAGGTCGCCTGCACCAACCCGTTCGGCGGGATCCTGACCGCCAAGACGGTCTCCAACGGCGTCACCACCAACGAGGGTGACGGCGACCTGGGCGGCGGCATCCTCGCCGTCAACACCCCGGCTCCGGGTGAGGCCGACACGGGCAACCGCGAGTGGCGGGTCTCGGCCGGCAACGTCGGCAATGTCGACGCCACGGCCGTGATCGACGAGCCGAACCTCGACCAGGACCACATCAAGGTGCAGCGGATCATCGCGTACCAGTACGCGGGCGCGCCCGCGGGCTGGGAGGCGAGCGTCGACTGGGTCGACAACACCGGCGCGACCGGCACCGCCCAGCTGGGCAACGCCGCCTTCGTCGACGCGCAGCCGGGCCGTTGGTTCGTCAGCGCCAGGACCACCGCGCCGCTCCCGGCCGGGCGGATCCTGCCGAGCGACAACACCGCGACCACGATGCAGATGGGCTACCGCTTCAAGATCGACGACGGGGCCATCCCGCTGACCGGCCAGGAGCGCACCAACACCGCCGACGTCTCCATGTCCTACCCGGCCGACGCCGACGGCGACGGCACCCCGGACGACTACACCAACCTGCAGGGTCAGCCCCTGCCGACGCGGAAGGTCGAGCAGTCGCGCTCGCGCACGGTCCGCTACACCCAGCCGCTGGCCACGCTGACCCCGGGCTTCGTGGGCACCCCCGTCGTGGCCGGCGGTGGTAACCCGATGCCGGGCACCGAGGTGACCTTCTCGATGCGCGCGCTGACCTCCAACGTCTGGCCCGGTACGTCGGTCCAGCCGCAGCTGGTCTTCGTCGCGCCGGTCGGCTGGGAGGTCGTCCCGGGCTCGGCGTCGTTCACCGCGAACGGCACGGGCGTGACGGCGACGGCGCCCGCCGGCGTCACGTACGACTACCGCACCGTCACCATCGGTGGCGAGCAGCGCTCGGTCGCCGTGGCGACGTACCCGAGCCAGGTCGCGCTGAGCGCCGCGACCAACGACTACTGGCCGACGCTGTCGGTCAAGGCGAAGCCGACCCTCGCGGCGGTGCCGGGCGTGCAGCCGATCGGCGCGGTCTGGGCCGGTGACCAGAGCGGTACCTGGCGCGACGCGACCGGCCAGGGCTTCGTGTCCGGGCCGAACCAGTTCCGGGTCACCGCGCTGGCGGCCGACTCCGGAGACGTCGACGCCGACGGGGACACGACCGAGGAGTACGCGGTCCAGAACAACACCTTCAACCTCGCTGTCGGCGCCTCCGACGGCCTGAGCGTCCTCAAGGAGCTGTGCATCCCGGACGAGAACGCGGCCGACGGCTGCGCGTGGGTCGCCGACCCGTCGCAGGTCCACGAGATCCCGGTCGCGGAGTCGACCGTGAAGTACCGGATCACGCTGCGCAACGCGGGCAACACGACCCTCCACGACGTCATCGCGTACGACGTCCTGCCGTACGTCGGCGACACCGGCCTGCTGGCCAACCCGCCGGCCCGCGGCTCGCAGTTCAACCTGCTCGTCGACTCGATCGCCTCGAGCTCGCCGAACCTCCAGCTCGCCTACTCGGCCTCGACCAACCCGGCGCGCCCGCAGGTCAACCCGGGTGCGGCCGGCACGGTCGACGACTGGGGTGCCGGTGCCGCCGGCAAGAAGGCGATCCGGATGACCGTCGACGGCGACCTCGCCGCCGGCGCGACCGCCGAGGTGGTCCTCGTGGCCGCCGTGGCGCCGGGCTCGCCGACCAACAAGACCGCCTGCAACACGGTCGCCGCGGACTCGAACGAGACGCTGCCGGCCGAGCCGCTCGCGGTGTGCGTCATCCGCGCGGCGGGGGAGCCGGGCCTCACGCTCGCCAAGACCGCGGCGCTGACCACCGACCACGGCACGCCGGGGGTGGCCGACAAGGGGGACGTGATCACGTACACCTTCACCGCCGACAACAGCGGCAACGTCCCGCTGTCCGACGTGTCGATCGACGACCCCAAGGCGGGCCTCTCGGCGATCACGCCGGCGAGCGTGGCCACGCTGGCTCCGGGTGCGGACGCGGTGTTCACCGCGACGTACACGGTGACGCAGGCGGACGTCGACAACGGCACGACGATCACCAACACCGCGACCGCCGAGGCGACGGACCCGGACGACGGTGCGGTCGTCTCGCCGCCCGACTCCGCGTCGACCAACGTCGTGACGGCGGCGCCGAGCCTGCTGACGGACAAGGAGGCCGAGCTCGACGACACGAACGGCAACGGGAAGGCCGACAAGGGCGAGAAGATCGCCTACTCGTTCACGGTGCGCAACAACGGCAACGTGACGGTGAGCGGTGTCGCGGTCGATGACCCGATGGTGTCGGGGATCAGCCCGGCGTCGGCGACGATCGCGCCGGGTGGTCAGCAGGTGTTCACCGCGGGTGACTACACGGTGACCCAGGCCGACATCGACAGTGGTGGTCCGATCGTGAACCGGGCCTCGGCCTCCGGTACGGCGCCCGGTGGTGGCGAGGTCACCTCGCCGGACGACACCACGTCGACCGACACAGTGGCCCGTGCGCCGGGTCTGTCGGTGGACAAGTCCGCGGCGCTGACGACCGATCACGGTGCGGCCGGCAAGGCGGACAAGGACGACGTCATCACCTACACGTTCGTGGTGGAGAACACCGGGAACGTGACGATGACGAACGTCGCGATCGCCGATGCCCTGCCGGGTCTCTCGCCGACGTCGCCGCTGCAGGTCGCCACGCTGGCGCCGGGTGCGGACACGACGTTCACCGCGACGTACACGGTGACCCAGGCCGACGTGGACGCCGGTACGCCGGTGCACAACTCGGCCGTCGCCCAGGGCAAGGCGCCGGACGGCACGACGTCGAGCTCGACGCCGGACACGACCGACACCTCCGTGGTGGCAGCCGACCCGGACCTGTCGATCGACAAGACCGCCGTGCTGGACGACACGAACGGCAACGGTGCCGCGGACAAGGACGAGGAGATCGCCTACACGTTCACGGTGCACAACGCCGGCAATGTCACCCTCAGCGGCGTGAAGGTCACCGACCTGCTGCCCGGCCTGAGCGCCGTCAGCCCGGGGAGCGTCGCGACGCTGGCCCCGGGTGCGGACGCGGTGTTCACCGCGTCGTACACGACGACCCAGGGCGACGTGGACCGCGGCGGCTCGATCGACAACTCCGCCACCGCGTCCGCGAAGGCGCCGAACGACGACCCGGTGACCTCGGTCCCCGACACGACCAGCACCAACCTGGTGCCCGGTGCGCCGGGGATCGTGCTGGACAAGAAGTCGGTGCTCGACGACACCAACGGCAACGGCAAGGCCGATGTGGGTGAGGAGATCGCCTACACGTTCGAGGTGGAGAACACCGGCAACGTGACCGCGACGGACGTCGCGGTCACCGACCCCGAGGTCACCGGCATCACGCCGGCCAGCGCGACCATCGCCCCGGACGACACCGTGGTGTTCACCGCCGATCCCTACGTGGTGACGCAGGGTGACGTCGACGACGGCGTCGTGCACAACGTCGCGGCCGCCTCGGCGAAGGTGCCGGGTGGCGCGACCGTGACCAGCGAGGACGTCGACGACGTCGACACCGTCGAGGCCCACCCGGACCTGGGTGTCGTGAAGTCCGCGGAGATCACGGTGGACGCGGCCACGGCCGGCAAAGCCGACGTGGACGACGTCGTCACCTACACCTTCACGGTGCGCAACGACGGTCTGGCGACCGCGTTCGACGTCTCGGTCGCGGACGCCCTGCCGGGTCTGTCGGCGGTCTCGCCGGCCTCGGTGGCGACGCTCGCCCCGGGCGCGGAGACCGAGTTCACCGCGACGTACACGGTGAAGCGGGCGGACGTGAAGCGGGGCGGGATCGAGAACACCGCGTCGGTGACCTACCGGGGCCCCGTCCGCGGCGGCCAGCAGCCGGCTCCGGTCACGAACGACTCCAACACCGTCACCACCCCGACCGGCAGCATCGGTGCGCCGACGCTGACCACGAAGGCGTCGTCGGCCAAGGTCGCGATGAGTGTCGGCAAGGGCGGTGTCCCGAACGCGGTGCGGTTGCACGACGTGGTGACGATCAGCGGTTTCGTCACCGGTGGTGACGCGACGGGCACGGCCACGCTGTACGGACCGGTCGCCAAGCGTTCGGCCGCGATGTGCACCCCGGGACGCAAGGTCGGTTCGGTGACGTTCGTGCCGCGCAACGGCACGGTGCGTACGCCGGCGATCACGGTCCGCAAGCCGGGCTACTACACCTGGGTGGTCGCTACCAGTGAGGACCGGCGCAACGACGCTGCTTCGCATGCGTGTGGGTTGGCGGCGGAGACGACGCTGGTGCACCGTGCGGAGGTCGGCAAGGTCAAGATCGAGACCGGGTTCACCGGTCCGGTGGTGGCGGGTCGCAAGGTGCGTCCGGCGAGTGTGTCGATCCCGGCGATCGGGATGCGGGCTCCGTTGGACGTGGTGGGTGTGTCGAAGGGGTCGATGGTGATCCCGGAGAACGTGCGCCGTGGTGGCTGGCTGCAGCAGTCGGCTGCTCCTGGTGAGGTGGTCGGTGCGACCGTGATCGCGGGTCACGTCTCTGATCGTCATGACCGGCCGGGTGCGTTCGGGAAGCTGAACAAGGCCAAGGTGGGTCAGGTCGTCACCGTGCGGGGCACGGACGGCAAGGTGCAGAGGTACCGGATCACCAAGGTCTACACGCAGAAGCGGACCAAGGGCTTCACCGGTGGACCGGTGTCGACCACCGGTGCCCACCAGCTCACGTTGGTGACCTGCACGGGCAAGGTCCGCTACAGCAACGGCCGGTTCCACTACACGAAGAACCAGGTCGTGATCGCGACCCCGATCGGCTGATCCCCAGCCGTCGGGACGAGGCCCTCACCGGAACCATCCGGTGGGGGCCTCGGCGTCCCCGGGCCCGGCGCTAGCCTCGATCGGTGATCGCCCGCCTCTCCGCCGTCCCCCACGAGCGCTTCCACCTCGGTGCCCTGCTCGTGCTGACCTTCTCGACCGGGATCATCGACGCCGTCGGCTACCTCGGCCTCGACCGCGTCTTCACCGGCAACATGACGGGCAATGTCGTCATCCTCGGCATGGGTCTGGCGGGCGCCGACGACCTGCCGGTGGTCGGCCCGCTGCTCGCCCTGGTGGGCTTCATGGTCGGCGCGGCGCTGGCCGGCCGGGTGCTGCGGGCGGCCGCCGCCGGCTGGAGCGGGCGTACGACGGCGCTGTTCGCGGCGGTGGGCGTCGTCGTCCTGGGGCTCGCGGTGGTGCTGATGGTGGTCGGGGACGAGCCGGGGCGTGAGATCCAGGTGGTGCTCACCACCGTCCTCGGTACGGCGATGGGGGTGCAGGCCGCGACCGCGCGCTTCCTCGCGGTCAAGGACGTCACGACGGTCGTCGTCACCTCGACGATCACCGGGCTGGCCTCGGACTCCGTCTTCGGCAGCGGCGACGGCAAGGGCTCGGGACGGCGGGTGCTGGCGGTCGCGCTGATCCTGGTCGGGGCGCTCGTGGGCGCCGCGCTGCTCAAGGCGGGACTCGGTGTCGCGCTGCTGGTCGCCGGCCTGGTGATCCTCGTCCCGACCCTCGCCGGAGCCCTGCGCGCTCGCAGGATCGCGGTGACCAGCCCCGTGGGAGGGTGAGCCCATGGACCTCTTCGAGACCGACCACGCCGAGCGCCTCAGCCGTGAGGCCGCCGCCGACCGCCTCCGGGCCATCGCCGACGCGCTCTCGCGCCACAACTCCCTCGAGATCGACAAGAACGGCCGCCGGATCACGGTCAGCGTGCCGGATGAGGTCGAGCTCAAGGTCGAGATCGAGGTGGGTGACGAGAACGAGCTGGAGATCGAGATCAGCTGGTGATCGGCTGAGCCAGGTCTCGGGGCGCCGGAGAATTCGGCGGCCCGAACCTGGCGACAAAGTTACAAGAAGGTTGTAGGTTATCGCCGAACGGCTGAACGGTACGGCCGAGCGAGAGGTGGAGCGATGGCGGCGACCGAAGACATCGACGCAGGGACGACGCGGCCGGCTGCGGGACGCAGGATGGAGCCGGAGACCCGGTCCATCGACTACGTGCCGCAGTCCGAGCGGCACGGGAAGGCCTGGCAGCAGGCGCCCTTCTGGTTCACCGGCCAGTTCGTGCCGACCACCATGGTCGTCGGCTTCGTCGGTCCGGTGCTGGGGCTCTCGCTCGCCTGGTCGCTCGTCGCGACGATCGCGGGCGTGCTCTTCGGCACCTGCTTCATGGCGTTCCACGCCAACCAGGGCCCCACGATGGGCCTGCCCCAGATGATCCAGTCCCGCGCGCAGTTCGGCCTGCGCGGCGCGAGCGTGCCGATGATCGCGGTGATCGGCGTCTACCTCGGGTTCAGCTCGTTCGGCGTGCTTCTCGGGTCGCAGGTCCTGGCGTCGTACCTCGGCTGGACGACGCTCGGCTGGAGCGTGGTCATCGTCGGGCTGGCGACCGGGCTCGCGATCTTCGGCTACGACCTGCTCCACGTCGTGCTCCGCTGGCTGCCCTACCTCGTGGTGCCGGTCTTCGGCATCCTCACGGTGCTCGCGCTCGCGAACCTGACGCCCGCCGCTCCGGCCGTGGGCGACGGCTTCTCGTGGGCGGGGCTGCTCGCGCAGTTCGTGGCGGCGACCGGCTACCAGCTCGGGTACGCCGTCTACGTCTCCGACTACTCGCGCTACCTGCCGGCCGACACCTCGCAGCGCGCGGTCATCGGCTGGACCTACCTCGGCGCCTGCCTGTCCGCGCTGTGGCTGATGTCGCTGGGCAACTTCATCGCGGCGTCGGTGCCGGTGCCCGACGCCCTGACCAACCTCCAGTACGTCGGCGACCAGTGGTTCGACGGCTTCGGCGAGCTCGCGGTGGTGCTGGTGCTCATCCCCGGCGCGATCGCGCTCATGGGCGTCAACCTGTACGGCGCCATGCTGTCCTCGCTGAGCATCGTCCAGTCGTTCCGCCCCAGCCTGCAGGTCTCGGCCCGCAACCGCGCGCTCGGCATCGTGGGCGGCGCCGTCGCGGTGTTCGCGGTCGCGCAGTGGCTGCCGGCGTCGTACCTCGGGAGCTTCAACGACTTCGTGACGATCATGCTCTACGTGCTCGTGCCGTGGACCGCGGTCAACCTGGTCGACTACTACTTCGTGCGCCGCGGGCACTACGCGGTGACCGAGATCTTCCGTCCCGACGGGATCTACGGCCTGTGGGGCTGGCGCGGGCTCCTCGCCTACGTCCTCGGTCTGCTCGCGCTGGCGCCCTTCGTCCGGGTCGGGACGATCGAGGGTCCGCTGCTGGACGACGTGGGCGGGGTCGACCTCGCCTTCGTGATCGGCCTCGTCGTGCCGGGACTCGTCTACTGGCTGCTCACCCGCGGCCACGACGTGGCCCGCGAGGAGGCGGCCGTGGCGCGCAGCCGGCACCAGCTCGACGGGGACCTCGGCGTGAGCCGGGGGCGTTGAGCGGTGTGGTGGGACGCGGCCGAGTGCCTGTGGGAGGACCCCGAGCTCTTCTTCCCCGACGGCAGCCTGGGGCGCACCGCGCGCAACCTCGCGGCGATCGCGCGGACGGTGTGCGCCCGCTGCCCGGTGCGCGAGGAGTGCCTGGGGATGGCGCTCGAGCTGGGTGCCGAGTTCGGGGTGTGGGGTGGCACCACGCCCGAGGAGCGCCGCCGGATGGCCCGCGCGACGGCGGGACGCCGTACGCGCGAGCTGTTCGAGGCGCCGCTCAGCCGACCGGCGTGACGCCGGAGGCGGCCCGCACGATGCGCTGGGTCATCGGGTCGGACCACGCGTGCGGCGGGAGCAGCTCGATCCACAGGCACCGGGCCGGGATGTCGCCGGGGTTGCGCCACGACAGGAAGATGTTGGGCGGCACCGTGATCGAGTCGCCGGGCCCGACGGTCGCGGTGTCGGCTGCCTGCTCGTGGTCGTGGGAGGTCCCGCCGAGCCGGAACTCGACCTCGCCCACGAGCACGTGCGCGAAGGTCTCGCCCGGCCGGGAGTAGGGGCCGCCGCTCGATCCGCTCGGCGCGATCGTGAGCATCGCCGGCTCGAGCTGGTGCCCGGGCATCGAGAGCTCCTCCCAGTGGGCGCCGTTCTCGAGCTCGACGGGCGCCCGGTCCTCCTCGCGTACGACGGTCGCGTCGGTCGCGTGGAAGTCCGCCAGGCCGCTCATCGGGATGCCCAGGGCGTCGGTGAGCCGGGCGACGAGCTGGGTGGAGGGCCGGTCGAGGCCGCGCTCGATCGACGACAGGTGCGCGGTCGAGGTCTCCGCCTCGCGGGCCAGTGCGGCCAGGGAGAGCCCCCGGGCGAGCCGGGCGCGGCGCAGCCGGGCGCCGTCGGGCTGGGGCGCCGCGGCGGGCTGCTGCTCGACCGGGTCGGTGGTGCCGTCGTCGGGCAGCGAGATCCGGATCGCCGCGGGGTTCCAGCCGTGCCGGCGCCGGAGCTCGGCGATCTGGCGGGCCCGGGCGACGTGCTCGGGTGCGTAGCGCCGCTGGCCGCCGCCGGTGCGGTCGGGGACGAGGAGCTCCTGCTTCTCCCACACGCGCAGGGTCTGGGGACTCACGCCGATCTCGGCGGCGACGTCACCGATCGTGCGCCAGCTCTCCGCGGGGTCGGTCATCGCGCCACCCTATCGGCCGGTTCCTGGTGACTCGTCATGGACCAAACTTACAAGAAAGATGTAGAGTCTCGAACCATGCGCACCCCCGCCGAGGTCCTCCCGCGACGCGTCGAGCTGCGCGGCGGCGTGTCCGTCCTGCTCCGCGAGGCGGCCGCTCCGGCCGGCCGCGCGGCCCCCCGGGTGCTCCTCGTGCACCCGGCCAACATGCAGGCGGCGAGCTGGGACCGGGTCGTCGCGCGCCTCCCCGCCGACTGGTCCTGCGCCGCCGTCGACCTGCCCGGCCACGGCCGCTCCGCCCCGCGCGCCGACTACGACCTCGCGACCTGGACCGCGTCCTGCCGGCACGTGCTCGACGAGCTCGGCTGGCCCGCCGCCCACGGCGTCGGCGCCTCGGTCGGCGCCGCGGTGCTCGCCGCCCTCGCCGCGACGGACCCGGCCCGGGTCCGCACGCTCACCACCGTGGGCGGCGCCTGCCGGGCCGCGAGCGCCGCCGACACCGCGGAGTTCCTGGCCGAGCTCGACCGCCTCGGCGCTGGCGAGCTGCTCCGCGCGATCGTCGCCGGCGAGCCCGGGCTCACCCCCGAGCAGGCCGCCGACGCGGTCGCGCACACCGTGCCCGGCGCGGTCCGCGCCCAGGTCGCCGCGATCTGGCGGGCTGCGGCTGCGAGCGCCGCGCTCGACCACGCCGACCGGATCACCTGCCCGGTGCTCGCCGTCGTCGGCGAGCACGACCAGGGCTGCCCGGTCGCGGACTCGGCCGAGCTCGCCCGGCGTACCGGAGGACGGCTCGCGGTGCTCGCGGGCCAGGGCCACCTCCCCCTCTACGGCGCCGCCGGCGACGTCGCGGACCTGGTCCGCGCCCACGTCACCGGCCGCTGACCGACCGCTCCACCCCCATCAGAGAGGAACCACCCGCATGACCGCACCGACCTTCGCCCGCCGTACCGCACCGCAGGAGGACATCGACCAGATCCTGCACCTGCACCGGGAGTGGTGGGAGTCCAACCTGGACTGGGACATCCCGCGCATGAGCAAGGTCTTCCCGGAGCCCGGCGAGGAGTACCTCATGTTCAACTTCAACGGGCACCCCTACTTCAGCCTGCGCGAGAAGGTCGCCCTCTGGGAGTTCTACCGCGACCTCATCGACCAGTCCGGCGGCATGACCACCCGGGTCATGCGCCTGGAGATCAAGGGCGACATGGCCTGGCTCGCCTGCGAGTTCTCGATCGAGGCCGAGATGCGCGACGGCGGCGAGTGGACCGCCGACAACGTCGATGCGACGGTCGGGCGGGCCACCGAGATCTACCACCGCGACAACGGCTCCGGCGCGCCCGAGTGGCGGATGTGGCACACCCAGATCACCGCCCTGCCCGAGCTCGACGAGGAGCGTCCCGGCCTCGGCGGCTCGACGGCGTCGCGCGGCCTCGGCTGGGTGCCGTGGAACCCGCTTCCCGAGGGGGTCTGAGATGGGGACGACGAGCAGCCGCGGCCCCCGCATCGGCCTGGTCCTCGGCAGCGCGCAGCCCCCGGGTGAGACCGTCGCCCTGGCCCGCGCGGCCGAGCAGGGCGGCTTCGACGAGCTGTGGGTCGGCGAGGACTACTTCTTCACCGGCGGCATCGCCACCGCCGGCGCCGCGCTCGCGCACACCACCCTGCCGGTCGGCATCGGCATCCTGCCGACCACCTCGCGCCATCCCGCGCTCCTGGCGATGGAGCTCGCGACGATGGCCGAGATCTACCCGGGCCGGCTCACCGCCGGTGTCGGCGTCGGCGTGCCGGACTGGCTGGAGCAGATGGGCATCGGCCCGGCCAAGCCGCTGACCGCGCTCAAGAACACCCTCGGCGCACTGCGCCTCCTGCTCGAGGGCGGCGAGCTCACCACGGCCAACGACGACTTCGTCGCCTCCGGCGTACGCCTGGAGCACGCGCCGGCCACCCCGCCCGCGCTCTTCCTGGGTGTCGGCGGCCCCAAGGCGCTGCGCACCGCGGGCGGGATCGCCGACGGCGCGATCCTCTCGGTCCTCGCCGGTGAGGAGTACGTCCGCTGGGCGGCCGCCGCGGTCGCCGAGGGCGGGGCGGGGGAGGACTTCGACCTCGTCGCCTACACCTTCGTGAGCATGGCCGACGACGCGCTGGAGGCCCGGGAGCGGCTGCGCGAGCTGTTCGCCATCTACCTGCTGGCGGGGCCGCGCAACCCGATGACCGAGGCGCACGGGATCGCCGACGAGGCGGCCCACCTCGCCACGCTGCCGTTCGAGGAGGCGGTCGCCAAGATCCCCGACGCCTGGATCGACGACCTCGCGATCGTCGGCGACCCGGACACCTGCGCCCGCAAGATCCGGCGGCTGGGCGAGGCCGGGGCCACGGCGGTCAGCTTCTGCCTGGTCCCCGGCGACGACGCCGAGGCCGAGGTGGCGCGGCTCGCGACCGAGCTGCTCCCGCGGGTCCGGGGCGAGCGATGACCGGGATCATCCCGGGGGCCAGCCTGGCGCTCGTCGGCCTCCGGGTCCGGGAGGCGGCCGCGCCGCGCCCGGCCCGGCGAGCCGGGAGGGTGGGCGCCCGATGACGTTCTCGGTGATCGGGTTCGACCCCCGCGACGGCTCGCTCGGCTTCGCCTCGCAGTCGCACTTCTTCGGCGTCGGCTCGGTCGTGGGCCGGGCCGAGGCCGGGGTCGGCGCCGTGGTCAGCCAGGCGTTCGCGAACACCGACTGGCCGCACCTGGGCCTCGGCCTGCTCCGCGAGGGCGGCTCGCCGGACGAGGTGGTGCGCCTCCTCGTCGCCGGCGACGACCTCGCGGAGCACCGCCAGCTCCTCGTCATGGACGCCACCGGACGCAGCGCCGCCCACCACGGCCGGGCCTGCGCCCCGGCGGTGAGCAGCGCGGCCGACGTGACCTCGGTCGCGGGCGGCAACATGCTCGCCTCGGCCGAGGTCGCGCCCGCGCTGCTGCTCGGAACCCCGGCCGGCCCGGACGCGCCGCCCCTCGCCCACCGCCTCGTCGCCGCCCTGCGCGCCGGCGAGGACGCGGGCGGCGACGTCCGCGGCTCGCAGTCGGCGGTCGTCTCCGTCGTCAGCGGCCGCCGTACGGCGACGCCGTGGCGCGAGGTCCTCGCCGACCTCCGGGTCGACGACCATCCCGACCCGGTGGCCGAGCTGGAGCGGATGCTGCCGCTCCACGAGGGCTTCGGAGCCGTCGGCGCCGCGCTCTTCGCGGCCCCGCTGGTGATCGGTGCCCGCGCCGCCGTCGACCCGGCCCTGGCCGACGCGATGCTCGACCGGCTCGCCGCGGCCGAGGACCTCCTGGGCGACAACCGCGAGGCCGCCCTGTGGCGTGCGGTGGTCGCCCTCCGCGCCGGGCGGACCTCGCTCGGCCGCGAGGTCCTGACCGCCCTGCTCCGCGAGCGCCCCGCACTGAGCGGGTTCGTCGACGGTCTGGTCGAGGTCGGCATCCTGGACGCGGCGGACCTCCGATGAGCGCCGATGCTGCCGCCGCCGCTGTCTCCCCGGAGCGCGTGGTCGCGCTGACCGAGGCCCTGGTCCGGTGTGACACCCAGAACCCGCCGGGCCGCGAGACCTCCGTCGTCCCGGCCCTGGTCGGCGTCCTCGAGGGCCTCGGCTGCGCGGTCGAGGTCGTCGAGCCCGTCCCCGGGCGGCCGTCGGTCCTCGCGACCTACCGCCCCAGGGCCGGCTCGGCGGGGACCCTCCTGGTCAACGGCCACATCGACGTCGTCCCGGTGGTCGCGGCGGACTGGACCCACCCGCCGTTCGAGCCGACCCTGGTCGGCACCCGCCTCCACGGCCGGGGCACGGCCGACATGAAGGGCGGGATCGCCGCCGCCATCGAGGGTCTCGCCGCCTGCCGGGACGCGGGCGTCGAGCCACCGGCCACGATCGTGCTGCACCTGGTCGCCGACGAGGAGACCGGGGGAGCCCACGGCACCGAGGCGCTCGTCGCCGCCGGCCGGGTCCAGGCCGACGCCTGCCTCGTCCCGGAGCCGACCGAGCTCGCGATCTCCGTCGCCGAGCGCGGCACGGTCCAGGTGCGGGTCCGGGTCGAGGGCGAGGCCGGGCACGGCTCCGAGCCGGGCGCCGCCCGGTCGGCGATCGCCGACGCGGCGCGGATGATCACCGCCCTGCACGACGGCGCCGTCTCCGCCGCCGCCCACCCCTACGTCGGTACGCCGACGTGCAATGTCGCGCTGGTCGAGGGCGGGGTGGCGCGCAACGTCATCGCGCCGTGGTGCACGTTCGTGCTCGACCGACGTACGGCGCCGGGGGAGAGCGTCGCCGACGTCCTCGCCGGGCTGCGCCGGGTGATCGACGCGGCCTGCCCCGGCGCGGTCTACGACCTCGAGACGCTCGTCGTGGTGGAGCCCTCCGAGGTGCCCGCCGACCATCCGTTCCCCCGCTTCGTCGCGGGGCTGACGGGTGCCGACGACTTCGTGGGGCTCTCGCTCGCCACCGACGGGCGCTTCCTCCGCAACCAGCTCGCCATCCCGACCGT
This sequence comes from Pimelobacter sp. 30-1, assembly GCF_018831735.1. Taxonomy (NCBI): domain Bacteria; kingdom Bacillati; phylum Actinomycetota; class Actinomycetes; order Propionibacteriales; family Nocardioidaceae; genus Pimelobacter; species Pimelobacter sp. 30-1. The sequence goes on along the minus strand of NZ_NHTS01000003.1, from coordinate 803,507 downwards.
CATCTACGGTCCGGGCTCGATCCGTCAGGCCCACACGGCCGACGAGTGGGTCGAGGTCGGCGAGCTGGTCGCGGCGGCGCGTACCTTCGCGCGGGCCTACGCGAGCTTCACGGCCGGGGGCGTCACGCCCAGCTCGGCCAGCTCGGCCACGTAGCGCTCCACGTTGCGCAGCTTGACGCCCTCGTAGCCGCGGACCAGGTCCGGGAGCTCCGCCAGACGCACCGCCCGGTCGTACCCGGCGGGCGTGAGCTCCCGGGCCAGGTCGGCGACCAGCGTGCGGTAGTGGTCGCGCAGGTCGCGCTCCACCCGCCGTACGTGGGCGTAGCCGAACGGGTCGGCCGCGGTGCCGCGCAGGAACTTCATCCGGGCCAGGGCCCGCAGCGTGACGTGCGAGCGCGGGCCGAAGCCGACCTTCTTCTTGCGGCCCAGGGCGCGCAGCGCCGGCGGGTGCAGCTGGAAGGACACCGTGCCGCCGGGGTACGCCGCACCGGTCGACGCGACGAACGCCGGGTCGGTGAGCAGCCGGGCGACCTCGTACTCGTCCTTGTAGGCGGTCAGCTTGAACAGGTGACGCGCGACGGCCTCGCTGAAGCGGGTCTCCGTCGTCACCGCCTGCTCGGCCCGGGCGATCGCGGCGACCACGTCGACGTAGGCGTCGGCGAGCCGCTCGTCCTGGTAGCCGACGAGGTCCGCGGCGCGGCGCTCGACCAGCCGCAGGACCTCGCCCTGCAGGCCCGAGGCGGCAACCGACGCGGGCACGACCGGCGTGCTCGCCGCGACCGGCGCGGCCGCAGCGGCGCCGGCGTTGGCGGCGTGGAAGGCGGCCGGGTCGGTGACCGCGACGCGTCCCCAGCGGAAGGCGGCGACGTTGGCGGCGACGGCGGTGCCGTTGATCTCGATGGCCTCCTCGATCGCCGCCGCCGGCAGCAGCAGCGCACCGGTCTGGTAGGCGGCGCCGACCAGCAGGAAGTTGGCCGCGACCGTGTTGCCGAAGATCCGGTCCGCCGCCTCGAGCGCGTCGAAGTCGAAGAGCTCCTTGCTCGCCGTGCGGACCCGGGTGAGGAGGTCGCCGTCGTCGGGGTGCTGCACCGACGGGTCGTAGACCATGGCGCCCGTGGGGGTGCGGCTGGTCGAGACCACCGTGCGGGTCAGCGCCGTCGCGCCGTAGGCGAGGTTGCGGTCCTCGGCGAGGGTCAGCAGGTCGAAGCCGAGGAAGCAGTCGGCCGAGCCCGGGGTGAGCCGGTTGGCCGGCTCGAGCTCGCCGTCGGCGAACCGCAGGTGACCGGTGACCGGGCCCGCCTTCTGGCTCAGGCCGGTCTGGTCGAGCGACTCGACGCCGTAGCCGGCGCGCAGGGCGGCGGTGGCGAGCACCTGGTTGACGGTGACGATGCCGGTTCCGCCGATGCCGACCATGAAGACGTTCTGGGTCGTGGTGACCCGCTGCTCGGCGACGCTGGGGGCGGCGCTCGGCGGGGTCGGGTACGAGCGCTTGGCCTTGGGGGTCTTGGCCGCCTTGCCCGCCTGGGGTGCCTTGCGCCGGCGGCGGGGGGCGGTCTCGACCGTGACGAACGACGGGCAGTCGCCCTCGAGGCAGCTGTAGTCGGTGTTGCAGGAGGTCTGCTCGATGCGGGTCTTGCGGCCGTACTCGGTCTCGACGGGCTGCACCGAGAGGCAGTTGCTCTTGACGCCGCAGTCGCCGCAGCCCTCGCACACGGCCTCGTTGATGACGACGCGCTTGGTGCGGGTGGGCAGGGCGCCCCGCTTGCGCTGGCGGCGGGCGTCCGCGGCGCAGTGCTGGTCGTAGATCAGCACGGTGACGCCGGGGACCTCGCGCAGCATCTTCTGCGCCTCGTCGAGCCGGGTGCGGTCCCACAGCAGGGTGCCGGGAGCCAGGTCGCGGCGCTTGTGCCGGCTCGGCTCGTCGGCGCACACGACGATCTTGCGCACACCCTCGGTGTGCAGCTTGCGGGTGAGCTGGGGGACGCTGAGCGCGCCCTCGGCGTCCTGGGCGCCGGTCATCGCGACGACGTCGTTGTAGAGCACCTTGTAGGTGATGTTGACGCCGGCCGCGATGCAGGCCTGCACGGCGAGCTGGGCGGAGTGGAAGAACGTGCCGTCGCCGACGTTCTGGAAGACGTGGCCGGCGTCGGTGAACCAGGCCTGGCCGATCCACTGCGCGCCCTCGCCGCCCATCTGGGTCAGGCCGGTGACCGCGCTGTCGTCGCGGTCGGAGACCGTGACCATGGCGTGGCAGCCGATGCCGCCGCCGCCCATCGAGCCGTCGGGGATCGCGGTGGAGCGGTTGTGCGGGCAGCCGCTGCAGAAGTACGCCGACCGGCTGGTCGACAGCAGCGGCAGCGGGATCCGCTTGGCCGGCGGCGGCTGGAGCGCCACGGTGCCCTGGAGCAGGTGGCGCATGGGCGCCAGCAGGCGACCCGAGGTGAGCTCGCCGTCGGCGGGCACCAGCGTGAGGCCGGTGCTGTCCTTCTTGCCGAGCACCTGGGGCGCACCGGCCGTGCCGTAGAGGATGTCGCGGATCTGGGTCTCGACGAAGGACGTCTTGTCCTCGATCACCACGAGGCGGTCGAGGCCCGCCGCGAACCGTCGTACGACGCCGGGCTCGACGGGGCTCATCAGGCCCAGCCGGAGCACCCGGATGCCGGCCGCGTGCAGCGCCTCGTCGGTGATGCCGAGGTCGGTCATCGCCTGGCGCATCGAGTCGTAGCAGCTGCCGGTGGCGACGAAGCCGGTCGTCGCGTGCGGCGGGTCGATCTCGACGCGGTCGATCCCGTTGGCCGCGGCGTAGGCGCGCGCCAGCTCGGTGCGGGGGCCGACGAGCTCGGCCTCGGTGGCCACGATCGCGGTCGGGCTGACCACGAGGGGCTGCTGGCGGTAGGTGTAGGGGGCGCCGTTCCACTCGATCGAGGGGATGACCGGCGCGAGGTCGCCCACGGACGGGTCGACGACCCAGGCACCGTCGGCGACGTCAGCGACGATCTTGAGTGCGACCACGCAGCCCGAGGTCCGCGACATCTCGATGCCGTGCAGGCCGAGGGTGACGATCTCCTCGGCGTTGCGCGGGAAGAGCACCGGGATGCCGAGCGCGGCCAGCGAGCGCTCGCTGACGGCCGGCACGGTCGACGACTTCGACGCCGGGTCGTCGCCGACCAGCAGCAGCGCGCCGCCGAGCGGGTGGACGCCGTACATGTTGGCGTGGCGGAGGGCGTCGGTGGCGCGGTCGAGGCCGGGGCCCTTGCCGTACCAGAAGCCGGTCACGCCGTCGTGGGTGCGCCGGCCGAGCGGGAGCTCGATCTGGCTGCCCCACATCGAGGTGGCCGCGAGCTCCTCGTTGAGGCCGGGCACGAAGCGGATGTCGTTCTCGTCGAGCACGTCGCGCATCTCGCCGAGCATCTTGTCGAGACCGCCGAGCGGGCTGCCCTGGTAGCCGGAGATGAACGACGCCGTGCGCAGGCCGCGGCGCCGGTCGAGGGCGCGGTGCTCGACCAGGAGCCGGGCGATCGCCTGGACGCCGGTGAGCAGCATCGGCGGGCCGCCGGGGCGGTACCGGTCCGCGAGGTCGTACGACGCCGCGGGCTCGGGGCTCGTCGTGGGCCGGTCGATGAGCTCGGTCATCCCCGCGCCTCCCGCGCCGGGGCCGCTGCCAGTCGCTCCGCGACCACCTCGGCCGCGACGTCGAGCGGGCTCCGGCCGCCGGCCGCCGAGCGGTCCAGGATCGTGCGGACCGTGTCGGCGATCGTGCCGACCTCGGCACGGACCTCCTCGGGCGAGCGCTTCCAGATCTCGCCGCCGACCTGGATCAGGCCGCCGGCGTTGGCGACGTAGTCGGGGACCCAGGTGATCTCGCGGCCCTGGAGCAGGCCGGCGACCGAGGAGTCGAGCAGCTGGTTGTTGGCCGCGCCGCACACGACGGCGGCCTGCAGCGCCGCGACGGAGGCGGGCGTCAGGGTCGCGCCGAGCGCGCAGGGGGCGTAGACGTCGAGCGCCGCGTCGCGCACCGACGCCAGCACGGCGACCTCGGGGTGGCGCCCGACCAGGCGGGCGACCGAGTCGGCCGACGGGTCGGCCACGGACACCCGGGCACCCGCGTCGAGGAGCAGCGAGACCAGGTGGGTGCCGACCTTGCCGATGCCCTCGACGCCGACGGTGCGCCCGCGCAGGCCCTCGGGGCCCCAGCGGTGCTCGGCGGCGGCGCGCATCGCGGAGAAGACGCCGTAGGCGGTGGAGAAGCCGCTGTCGCCGGAGCCGCTGTTGGTGCCCACGACGTACGAGGTGGTGGTGGCGACGACGTCGAGGTCCTCGGCCGTCGTACCGACGTCGGCGGCGGTGAAGTAGCGCCCGGACAGCGTGTCGACGAAGCGGCCGTAGGCCCGCAGCAGGTCGGGCGTCTTGGTCGTCGCGGGGTCGCCGATGATGACGGCCTTGCCGCCGCCGAGCGCGATGCCCGCGGCCGCGGCCTTGTGCGTCATGCCCTGCGAGAGGCGCAGGACGTCGGTCAGCGCGGCGCTCTCGGAGGCGTAGGGGTAGAACCGGGTGCCGCCCAGCGCCGGGCCGAGCCGGGTGTCGTGGAGCGCGATGATCGCCCGCAGACCGCTCGCCTCGTCGCGGCAGAAGACCACCTGCTCGTGGCCGGCGGTGCTCAGCTCGTCGGTGCGCTCGAAGACGAGCTCGGCGGACGGGGACGGGGCGGTGATGGTCATCAGGCTCTCCAGGGGGCAGGGGGAGTGCGGGCGGGTCGCAGGGACGAGCCTGGCGCCCAGGTGCGCCGGGTCACAACCTCGATCCCGCACTTTGGCGACGATCCGCAACCTCTGCTCCCGCGCCTGCGCCCGAGGCGCAACAAAGGCGCTGTCAGGCGTACGCTTCGTTGCGTGAGCGAGCAAGCCGTCCTCGACCAGACCGACCGCGCGATCCTCGACCTCCTGCGCGAGAACGCCCGGCGCCCCCTCCGCGAGATCGCCACCGCCGTCGGCCTGACCGTCGCCCCGGTCCAGCGCCGCATCGCCCGCCTCGAGAAGGTCGGCGTCATCGAGCGCTACACCGTCCAGGTCAACCACGGCCGGATCGCCACCGGCATCGAGGCCGTCACCGAGCTCCAGTTCGCCGACGACCTCGACCTCGCTCAGATCATGGAGTACGTCGCCCAGATCCCCGAGGTCGAGGAGGTCCTCACCCTCGCCGGCGACCCCGACGCCCTCGTCCGGGTCCGCGTCGACGGCGTCGAGGACCTGCGCCGCGTGGTCAGCCAGCTCCGCTCCAGCGGCCCCATCGCCAGCACCAAGACCCTCGTCATCCTCGAGGGCTGGACCCGCTTCGGCTGACCCCACCCCCCGCCGAAGTGGCACGGTTCGACCCCGAAGTCGCAGGGTTGCGGCACCGAGGGCGCAGGGTTGCCCGGTCCACTCCCTCGGACACCGTGCGGCGGCACGGCACGCCTCCTCTAGGGTGGCGCCATGACGGGGTCCGAGCTGCCGGAGCCGGTCGAGCGCCGGTTGCAGCGGCTCTGGACCGAGGCCGCCGAGCGGGGCGCGGCGATGCCGAGCGAGATCGCGCTGGCCTCGTCGCTCGAGGTCAGCCGGCCGGCGGTGCGCGAGGCGCTGGTACGGCTCGAGGAGCGCGGGTTCATCCATCGGCGCAAGGGCGCCGACACGACGGTCAACAGCTCGCTGCTCGGCATCCCGGCGCGCTTCGAGCAGCGGCTCGACAGCTCTGAGCTGATCGCCGCGATGGGCCGTACGCCGTCCCTCGACGTGGTCGACGTGCGCGTCGAGGAGGTCACGCTGGACGAGGCCCACGAGCACGACGTGTCGCCCCGCCAGACCGTCCTCCGTACGACGAAGGTGTGGTCGGCCGACGGCGAGCCGGTGCTCGTCGCGCGCGACGTGGTGCCGGTGCTGACCCGGACCGATCCCGAGAGCCTCGACCCCGCGACGCCGATGGTCGACCTGGCGATCGCGCTGACCGGTGAGCGGGTCGGGTGGGAGCTGGTGTTCCCCGGCGCCGACGGGCTCTCGGACGACGAGGCCGCGCTGACCGGGCGGCCGGCCGGCGAGCCCGCGATGACGTTGGACGCCACGGGGATCAGCCGGACCGGCCGGGTCTGCTACTGGACCCGCGAGGTGCACCTGCGCGGGGCGTTCCGCTACGCGATGGTGCGCCGCGCGGACTGGTAGTCCGCGCGGCGCACGCTGCGCTCAGCGCAGGATCCGGGTCCGGGTCTCGGACTCCGCGATCACGCGGCCGCGCCGCACGACCCACCGCGGGCGGGCGTGCTCGGTGAGGACGTCGCGCACCGACTCGTACGGGTGCACGCAGAGGTCGGCGGTGTGGCCGACCGCGATCCCGTGGTCCGGTACGCCGAGCACGTCGGCCGCCCGGGTGGTGATGAGCTCGAGCAGCAGCCGCTGGTCCTCGTGGGTGAGGAAGCGCAGGGTGTGCGCCGCCAGGAAGGCGACCTCCAGCATGTTGTTGCGGCCGAACGGGTAGTACGCGTCCTCGACGTCGTCCTGCCCGAGCGCGACGGCGATGCCGTCCTCGGCGAAGTCGCGCACCGGCAGGTGCAGCGGCCCGGTGTGCGGGTCGGAGACGAAGCCGAGGCCGGCCGCCTGGGCGAGGTCCATCAGCCGCTGCAGCGTGGGCTGGGGGTACTCCGCCAGGGCCCGGGCGTGGCACGCGACGCCGCGGCCCTGGAGGCCGTGGTCGAGCATCGCCTGGGCGAGCATCTGGGTGGTGCGCAGGCTCGGGTCGCCGGCGTCGTCGACGAGCATCGCGACGCGCTTGCCCTGCTCGCTCGCGAGCCGGCACGCCCACGTGACGTGGGCCTGCGCGTCGGCGTCGGTCATCTCGATCCAGGGGATGCCGCCGACGACGTCGGCGCCCATCCGCAGCGCCTCCTCGCACAGCTCGGCCGCGCCGGGGTCGCGGATCAGCCCGTCCTGGGGGAAGGCGACGACCTGGAGGTCGAGCAGGTCGCGGTACTCCTCGCGGACCTCGAGCACCGCCTCCATGCCGACCAGGCGCGCGGTCGTGTCGACGTCGACGAACGTCTGCATGTGCAGCGTGCCGTTCTCGACGGCGGCGTCGAGCGCGCGACGGATGTTGGGGACCAGCCACGAGCGGTCGTACTGCCGCTTGACCTGGCTGGCCTCGCGCACGATGGAGCGCAGCGCGGCTCCCATGTTCCCCGACGTGTACGCCGCCAGGGCGCCGTCGCCCGCACGGTCGAGCGAGTGCACCTTCTCCAGGTGCAGGTGGCCGTTGACGAAGGTCGGGGTGACGAGCCGACCCTCGGCGTCGATCGTGGTCGTCGCGGTGGTGCCCGCCGGCGGCTCGGGCGCGACGAACACGTAGCGCCCGTCGCGCACACCGAGCGCGACGACGGAGCCGTCGGTCAGCCGGGCGCCGGTGACGAGGAGGTCGACCTGCTCGGGGGCGCTCATGCCGCCACCTCGAACGCGACGCTCTCCTGCAGGTTGAGCGCCCGGCGCAGGGTGTTGCCGACCGGGCAGGTCTCGATGCCCTGGCGCAGCGCGTCCTGCTGCTCGGCGGTGAGGTCGCCGCGCACGGTGACCTCGGCGATGATCCGGGAGATCCGCAGCTCGCGCTCGCCCGGGTCGAGCGGGCCGGAGGTCGGGCGGTTGACCCGCAGCGAGAGCCGGATCGTCGCGTCGTCGTACTCGAAGCCGCCCTGCCGGGCGACGCCGCGCAGCGTGCCGGCCATGCAGCCGCCGAGGGCGGACAGCACGAGGCCGAACGGGTTGGGCGCCGTGCCGTCGCCGTCGAACTCGCGCGGCTCGTCGATGACGACGGTGTGCTCGCCGCCGACGACGGCGAGCGAGGCGTAGTTGGTCAGGCTGTGGACGACGACATCGCGGTTGGCCGACGCCACGGTGGTTTCAGCGGTCACGGGGGACCTCCCTGAGGGCGGAGAATCTGTCAGACATGAGATTCCCCACATGTCAGACATGTGTCAAGACCTTGAGGGGCGCCCGAGGGCCGGATCGTCAGGAATCGCCCTCCAGGACTGGCGATCGGGGCACTTCTTGCCGGTGCACGCCCCGGGTCGGAAGGCCACGCGCGCGCCCGTCGGACGCCCGAAATTCCCTACCTAGCATTCGCTCGGTTTCCCTCGTACTATGACTACTCGAAATACCCCGGAAGGAAACAGCGAGGAGCTCGGGCCCTCGCCGGCACTCGCCCCCGGGGTACCTCGGTCGGACCGCGCCGTCTCGGGTTCGCGGATCGCCGACGTCTGTCGCCTCAAACAATCAAGCGCTTGCTTGACCGTTGTGACAGAGGTCATCTAGCGTCGAACTAGCAAGCGCTTGGTTTGCTGGAAGTCATCAGAAGGAACTGGGATGAAGACACGTCTGTTCAAGGTGGTCGGTGGCCTCGCTGCCCTCGCTCTCGTCGCCGCCGGCTGTGCCGGTGAGGACTCGAGCGGAAGCGACGACGAGTACCACGTGCTGGTGCTCGGTGGCGTCTCGGCCGAGGGTGTGCTGGCGGACAACGCCTCCACCTCGGTGCTCTCGGCCAAGGCCGGGGTCGAGCTCGTCAACAAGAACGGCGGCATCGACGGCAAGAAGGTCACCATCAAGGTCGTCGACGACCAGGCCGACCCGACCGTCGCCGTCACCAAGCTGCGCGAGGCGATCGCCAAGGGCAAGCCCGACCTGGTCCTGAACTCGGGCCCGTCGACGGTCGCCGACGCGACCCTGCCGATCCTCAAGCAGAACAACATCCTGTCCTTCAACATCGGCCCGACGGAGACCTCGGCCGACCCGAAGGCCTTCCCGCTCAACTTCGACCTGTCGGCGAGCGCGCAGAACCAGCTCGACGCCTTCCCGCCGTACTTCGCGGAGAAGGGCTACAAGAAGGTCGGCATCCTGCACGGCTCCAGCTCCTACGGCGAGGTCTACGGCGCCGCCGCCGAGAAGACCTTCGACGGGGCCGGCCTCGACGTCGTCGCCAACGAGGAGTACGACGTCGCGGCGCTCGACATGACCGCCCAGCTCGAGGCGATCCGCTCGAAGAACCCCGACGCGCTCGTCCTCGACGCGTACGGCGCCCCGCTCGGCTACGTCCTCAAGGGCGTGGAGAAGCTCGGTTGGGACATCCCGATCGTCGGCAACACCTCGGTCGCCGCGACCGGCCTGATCTCCACCGAGCCGCCGTCCGGCGTCCTGGGCACCCCGGCCGTGAAGAACCTGGTCATGCAGGTCTACAAGAGCACCGCCAAGGACCCGGCCGCGACCGACGTCAACGACCTCGTCGCCCGGATGAAGGCCATCGACCCGATCAAGTCGACCCTCATCGTGGCCTACAACAACGACGCCCTGGCGCTCGTCCAGGCCGCGGCCGAGAAGGCCGGCTCGACCGACCCGAAGAAGCTCGCCGAGGCGCTCACGGACTCCTCCGTCCAGCAGGACGCGACCACCGCCGTGATCGGCACCTACCTCTTCAGCGCCGACTCGCACGCCGCGAACCCCGGCCCCGAGGAGTTCGCGTTCATCGCCCCGGGCCCGCTCGTGGACGGCCAGTTCCAGTAACCACCTGAGGTGCCGGTGGGGCGGGAATCTCCCGCCCCACCGGCCTTTCACCCGTTCGACGACCCGAGGAAGCACCGTGACTCTGATCTGGGGTGGCCTGTCCCTGGGCGCGATCTACGCGATCGTGGCCATCGGCTACAACATCGTCTTCATCTCCTCGAAGACCTTCAACTTCGCCCACGCGCAGCTGACCATGGTCGGCGCCTTCGTGGCCTACACCGGCCTGGTCAAGTGGCACCTGCCGACCCTGCTGGTCCTGGTGATCGCGGCCGCCGCGGTCGCGCTGGTCGCCGCGATCGAGGAGCGGATCGCGATCCGTCCCGTCGGCGACATGCACAACATCCTGGTGACCACGCTCGGCGCCTCGATCCTGCTCGACGGCCTCGCCCAGCTGACCTGGGGCAGCCAGCCGCTGAGCGTGCCGTTCTTCGCCGGCGACAAGGCGATCTCGCTGTTCGGCGGCCGGGTCTACCCGGTCGAGATCTTCCTCATCGCGATCGCGGTGCTGCTCGTCGTCGGGCTCGGCATCTACAGCCGTCGCTCGCTCACCGGTCTCGCCCTGCTCGGCATGGCCGAGGACCGCGAGGCCGCCCTGCTGCGCGGCGTCAACGTCCGCCGCCTGGCGTTCATGGCGTTCGTCGCGGCGGGTGCGCTCGCCGGCTTCGTCGGCCTCTTCGTCGGCTCCAAGACGTTCGCGGTCTCGACGCTGGGGGCGGCGCTCGCGCTCAAGGGCTTCGTGGTGCTGGCCATCGGCGGCTTCGGCTCGATGCCCGGCACGCTGGTCGGCGGCACCCTCGTCGGCCTGGCCGAGGCGTTCGCCTCGCGCTACCTGGGCGGTGAGTACGCCAACCTCGCGGTCTTCCTCATCCTCGTCACCATCTTGATGCTGCGCCCTGCGGGCTTGTTCGTCCGGACGAAGGAAAGGGTGGTCTGACTCATGGCTGGTCTGCCGCTCGCCCGTCGTATCGCCGCGGGACCGCTCTGGCTCGTCCCGCTGGTGCTGGGGATCCTGCTGATCCTCGTGCCGTACTTCAACCTGGAGTACTCCATCGTCCGCCAGCTCCAGCTGGCGATGATCCTGTCGCTGCTCGTCAGCGGCCTCAACCTCAGCCTCGGCTTCGCCGGAGAGCTCGCTCTCGGCCAGGTCGCGATGTACGCCGCCGGCGCCTACACCGCCGGCATGCTGTCCCAGCGCGGGCACACCGACATCCTGCTCCAGCTCGTCGCGGCCGGTGTCGCGGCGCTGCTGGTCGGCATCGTCACCGGTATCCCGGGTCTGCGCCTGGGCAGCTGGTCGCTGGCGATGACGTCGTTCTTCCTGGTGCTGCTGCTGCCCGACGTGCTCGCGATCTTCCGCGAGGACACCGGCGGCCGCAACGGCCTGACCGGCATCCTGTCGCCGACGCTCTTCGGCCGGATGCTCACGCCCGAGGACTACTTCATGGTCATCGCGGTGGTGACCGTCGCCTGGTTCGCGGTGATGCGCAATATCGCCGTCTCCCGGCACGGCACCGCGCTGCGGGTGCTCAAGCAGAGCCCCGTCCTGGCCGCGTCCATGGGCATCAACGTGTTCCGGATGAAGCTGATGGCCTACGCCCTCGGCGCCGTCCCGGCCGGCCTCGCCGGCGCGCTCTTCGCCAGCCTCGACCTCTACATCTCGCCCGAGGCCTTCTCGTTCACCGTCGCCACCACGATTCTCGCGGCCTCGGTGCTCGGCGGCTCGGCCAGCGTCTACGGCGCGGTGTTCGGCGCGTTCATCCTGCAGTTCGGGCTCAACCAGTCGACCGAGTTCCAGCGCTACTCGCTGGTCGTCACCGGCGCCTTCCTCATCATCGGCGGCGTGCTCCTGACCGGCGGTCTGTCCGGTCTGGCCCGCTCGCTGTGGAAGAAGACGCTCGGTGAGGACCCGGCCGTCGCGGCCGGCGCCGCCGGACTGGACGCCCGCCCCGACGACGAGGTGCCCGCCGTCCCCGGCAAGGTGCTCAAGGTCGAGGGCGTCGCCAAGTCGTTCGGCGGCAACCAGGCGCTCAAGGGCGTCGACCTGGTCGCCTCGCCGGGCCGGGTCACCGCCCTCATCGGCCCCAACGGCTCGGGCAAGACCACGCTGCTCAACATGATCTGCGGCTTCTACCGCACCGACGCGGGGGTCATCGCCCTCGACGACCGGCACCTGCAGCGGATGGGCCCCGACCGGGTCGCCCGGACCGGTGTCGCGCGGACCTTCCAGACGCCCAACATCCCCGAGGGCATCACGGTCCGCGAGGCCGTCATGGCCGGTCGGTACGCCGGAAACCGCGCCACCGTGCTCGAGGCCGTGCTGCGCCTGCCGCGCTACCGCAAGGTGCGCAAGGCCGACCTCAGCGAGGCCGACCGGGTGCTCGAGCTCGTCGGCATCCGGCACCTCGAGGACGCTGAGGCGACCGCGCTCCCGCTCGGCCAGCGCCGGCTGCTCGAGGTGGCGCGCTGCCTGATCAGCAACCCCGGCGTGCTGCTGCTCGACGAGACCGCCTCCGGGCTCGACGAGCACGAGGTGGACCGCCTGGCCGAGGTGATCCGCCGGGTGCGCGATGCCGGCGGGACCGTCGTCCTGGTGGAGCACAACTTCCAGCTGGTCCTCTCGCTGGCCGACGAGATCGTCGCCCTCGCCCACGGCGAGCTGATGGCCAAGGGCACGCCCGAGGAGATCCAGAACAACGAGCGGGTGATGGCCGAGTACCTCGGCATCGATCCCGACAAGCAGGCGGGAGGAGTCCGATGACGCAGTCCGACAGCACTCCGCTGCTCGAGGTCCGCGGCCTCGGCACCGGGTACGGCGACCTGCGGGTCGTGTGGGACGTCTCCTTCGACGTCCGGGCCGGTGAGATCACCGTCCTGCTCGGCCGCAACGGCGCCGGCAAGACCACGACGATCCGCGCGATCAGCGGGCTCAACAAGATCGTTGCCGGCGAGGTGCGCTACCGAGGCGAGTCGCTCGCCAAGGTGCCCGCCCACCAGCGGGTCCGGCAGGGCATCGCCTACGTCCAGGAGGGCAAGCGCGTCTTCCACTCCCAGACGATCGAGCAGAACCTGCTGCTGGGCGGCTACACCCGCAAGATGAAGCGCGCCGAGCTGCGCTCGGAGGTCGAGCGGATCTACGAGCTCTTCCCGATCCTCGCCGAGAAGCGGGCGCTGCCCGCGTCGAGCATGTCCGGTGGCCAGCAGCAGATGCTCGCCATCGGCCAGGCGCTCATGTCCCAACCCAGCCTGCTCATGCTCGACGAGCCGTCCGGTGGTCTGGCTCCGGTCATCGTCAACGAGGTGATGGAGCGCGTCCACCAGCTCAAGGAGACCGGCATCGGCATCCTGCTCGTCGAGCAGGCGGTCGAGGCGTCGTTCGCGATCGCCGACCACGTCACCGTCCTCGACATGGGCAAGACGATGCTGTCGTCGCCGGCCAGCGAGGTCAGCGACATGACGCTGCTGCAGGACGCCTACTTCGGCAAGACCGCGTCCTAGGACGCACCTGCGCGGCCTCCGGCCCTGTGGCTCACGCGAGCCGCAGGGCCGGACTGCGTCGTGGCGGACCCCAGTCGGGGTGCAGGGTGCGGCTCGTGGTCCGGGCGGCCGCGAGCAGCAGCGGACCGACCACGGGCAGCGGCAGGTGGCCGCGGCGGACGACGGAGATCGCGGCCAGGGGGCCGCGCGGCCCCGGGACGGCGACCGCCATCGAGCTGATCCCCGTGCCGGGCAGGCCGTCGAGGATCGCGATCCCGCGGCGCCGTCGTACGGCGGCCAGCTCGTGGTGCACGGACTCCAGCCCGCCGGGGGTGCGGTCGAGGTGACCGACGAGCGCGTCGACCTCCTCGGGGGCGAGCGCGGCGAGCATGGCCAGGCCGCTCACCGAGTCGGTCGCGATGATCCGGCCGCCGACCCGCGAGGGGATGGTGGTGGCGCGGGCGCCGCCGACCTTGTCGAGGTACTGCACGATCGGGCCGTCGAGTACCGACAGGTGCACGACCGCGTCGGTCGCGAGCTGCAGCTCGTTGAGCGCCACCGAGGCGGCGGCACGGACGTCGAGGTGCTCGGACTCGCCGCCGGGGCCGCTGAGCCGGCGTCCGGGGGAGTAGCCGCGCCGGTCGTGGTGGACCCAGCCCAGCTCCTTGAGCGTGGTGAGCAGCCGGAAGACCGTCGTGCGCGGCAGCTCGGTGATCTCGGCGATGTCGTCGAGCCCGAGCGGGCCCGGCGCGTCCTCGAAGGCGTCGAGGATCATGGTCGCCCGCTCGAGCACCCCCAGCCGGGTCGGCGGGTGGCTCATGCCCGGTGCTGCCGCAGCTCCTCGGAGGTACGCCGGGCGGCCTCGGTGGCCCCGCGCGACGTGCTCCAGGTGCGGCTGGCCTCGTCGAGCTCGGCGAGCATCAGCTCGGCCCGGTCGCGCTCGTCGGCGTAGTAGCGCTCGGCCCACCGCAGCACGAGCTCGGGATAGGCCCAGCCCGCCTCGGCGGTGGCGCCCTCGCGGTCGACCTCGGCGCGCACCCGCATCCGCTCGGACTGGTCGCGGTGCTCGGCGAGCACGGTGCGCAGCTTGTCGGGCTCGGAGAGGTGCCCGAGCCACAGCCGCAGCATCACGCCGTGCTTGAGCACGACCGGGTCGACGTGGTCGTCGGCCGCCCAGCCGCCCAGGGCGTCGCGTCCGGCGTCGGTGATCTGGTACATCCGCTTGCCGCGGACGTCGTCGCGGGTCTCGATCCGCGAGGTGGCCAGGCCGAGCTTCTCGAGCCGGCGCAGCTCGCTGTAGATCTGCGAGAACGACGGCGACCAGTAGAAGAACCGCAGGCTCCAGTCCGCCCACCGCTTGAGGTCGTACCCGGAGAGCTCCTCGCCGAAGGAGAGGAGACCCAGCACGGCCCAGCCGGTCGGAGGGAGTGAGGGCGCGGCGTCGGACGCCGCGTCGGTTCCATTGGTCGGCACGAAGACATCCTACCGCTTGCTTGGCTATTAGGACTATGACTGTTAGTCATAAATGACGCCATCGACCCGTGAGGACCCATGTCGCCGACCACCGTCCCGGCCCGCCGCCGCACCCGCTCGGGGATGCGGCGTCGGCGCCCGGCCGACGGTCTCGGTCACAGTGTGGTCGCCCGGGTGCCTTCGCGCTGCGGGTTCGGCAGGCTGGTGCCCGTGGCCGCCTCGCTCGCCGACCTCTGGTCCGCACGCGCACTCCGGGAGCCCGACGCGATCGCCGTGGACGACGGCACGACCCGGCTGACCTGGAGCGAGGCCCTCGGCCGTGCCCAGGGCGCCGCGGCGCGCTTGGCCGAGCACGGCGTGGCCGCCGGCGATGTCGTCGTGCTCCAGGGCCGCAACACCGTCGAGTGGGTGGTCGTCGCGGCCGCGACGCACCTGCTGGGCGCCACGCTCGCGCCGCTGGGGCAGGAGGAGTCCGCGGCCGAGCGGGCGTCGTACGGGCGGCGGGTGGGGGCGCGGGTCGTCGTCGCGGAGGCGCCCGGCGCGGGCGAGCTCCCGATCTCGCTGGAGCAACCCCCGCACCTCGGGGCAGCAACCCCCGCACCTCGCGGGGCCGGGGGACCGGCGGTGGTGCTGGCGACGTCGGGGACGGCGGGGCACCGGACCGCCGTGCCGATGGACCACGACGTCCTCCTGCGCCTGTACGCCGACGTGGCCGACGTGCTCGACATCGACCACCGCGACCGGCTGCTCGGCGTGGTCCCGCTGGCGCACTCGTTCGGCTTCAACGGGCTGCTCGTCATCGCCCTGCTCACGGGCGCCTCGCTGCGCCTGGTGCCCGACCGGAGCCGTGCGGCGCTGCCGGGCATCGTGCGGGAGTCCGGGGTGAGCGTGGTCTGCGGGCCGCCGACGTTGCTCCACGACCTCGCCGCCGCCGTCCGCGAGGGTGCCGACCTCGGCCCGCGGGTGCGGCTGTTCATGACGGGCGCGACCGAGATCCGGCCCGAAGTCCTGCTGCCGCTGGCCCGCGAGACCGGCATCCCGCGGGTCTCGGCGGGCTACGGGCTCACCCAGACCTGCGGCACCGTCGCGGTCTGTCCCGACATCGCGCGCACCGGTGTCGGCGGGCACGCGCCGATGGTGCCGGTGTCCGGCGTCGAGGTGCGGATCCTCGACGACGCGGGCGCGCCGGTCCCGACCGGGGTGCCCGGGCGCGTGGTGACCCGCGGCTACCAGGTCGCCGTCGCGGTGGCCGATCCCGAGGGCTGGTTCGTGACCGGCGACGAGGGGCACCTGCACGACGACGGCCGGCTCTGCGTGACCGGACGGCTCGACGACCAGCTCGTCGTCTCCGGCTTCAACGTCGACCCGGCCCGGGTCGAGATCGCCCTCGAGCACTCGCCGCTCGTCGCGCGGGCCGCGGTGGTCGGCCTGCCGGACCCGCGGCGCGGGCACCGGCTCGCGGCGGTCGTCGTACCGGCGGCGGGGGCGGCTCGCGACGACGCGGCCGTGCTGGCCGCGGCCCGCGCGGCGCTGGCCCGCTACGAGGTGCCCGACGTCCTGGTCTGGGCCGACGACCTGCCGCACACCGCCACCGGCAAGCTCTCCCGCGCCTCCGTGCGGGCGCTGCTCGCTGAGCAGCTGAACCCCGAAGACCCCGAGCACCCCGATCCCCCCGAGGAGAGCGACCGATGAGCACCGATGCAGCAGTGGCCGACCGGTTCGGCGGCGGCGTCGCCCTGGTGACCGGTGCCGGAGCCGGCCTCGGCGAGGCGATGGCAGCCCACCTGGCCGCCCAGGGCGCCCATGTCGTCGTCACCGACGTCGACGCCGAGCGGGCCACCGCGGTCGCCGACGCACTGGTCGCCGCGGGCGGCCGGGCCGAGGCGCACCACCTCGACGTCGCCGACGGCGACCAGGTCGACGACCTCTTCGCCCGGACCTGGGCCGCGCACGGCGCGGTCGACCTCGTCGTCAGCAATGCCGGTATCGAGTCCGGCGAGCGGACCTGGGACCTGACCCCCGCGCAGTGGCGCAAGGTCCAGGGCGTCAACACCGACGGCGCCTTCCACTGCGCGCGCTCGGCCGTGCCGCGGATGACCGACCAGGGGCGTCCGGGCGTGCTGGCCGTCGTCGCGTCGACCGGTGCGGTGACCTCGCTGCCCTACCAATCGGCGTACGTCGCCAGCAAGCACGCCGCTCTCGCGCTGGTCGAGTGCCTCGACCTCGAGGTGCGCGCGTCCGGCGTACCGGTGCAGGTGTCGGCGCTGCTGCCCAACTGGGTGCGCACCCGCATCTTCGATGACCTACGCCGCCGCGGGGTCCCCGCCGACCCCGACGCCCGCGCGACGTTCCTGCGGATGGCGGAGTCGATCCAGGCCCAGGGCATGGATCCCGACGAGGCGGCCGCGCTGCTGCTCGACGCCGTGGCGCGCGGGGAGTTCTGGTGCTTCACCGACCCCGAGCGGACCGCCCAGCTCTTCGACGAGCGCGCCCGGACGCTCGTCGGCCTGCGCCGACCGGAGCGCCCGGGCTGGTCGGCCGCTACTGCGTGACGGTCCAGCCGCCGTCGACCGGCAGGAAGACGCCGTTGACGTAGGACGCCAGCGGCGAGAGCAGGAACAGGATCGGGCCGGCCATCTCCTCGGGCCGGCCCATCCGGCCCAACGGCACCCGGGCGAGGATCCGGTGGCCCATCTCGGACTCGGCGAAGCCGGCCAGGCGGGGCGTGTCGGTCATGCCGGGGCCGATGCCGTTGGCGCGGATCCGGTCGGCGTGGTGCGCGGCGAGGTGGCGCACGTAGCCCATGACGGCGGCCTTGGAGGCGGAGTACCAGTCGCTCTCGGTGCCGACCTTGTTGCCGGCGACCGAGGCGGTGACGACCATCGCGGCGCCGTCCGGCGTACCGGCGTCGAGCCAGTCCTGGGTCAGGCCGCGGACGCTGCCGACGCTGATCCGCACCGCCTCGTCGAAGTCCAGGGGGACCTGGGACGACGGGCCTGCGTTGTTGACGAGGTAGCGCGGGACGCCGCCGAGGGCATCGCGCGTCACGGCGAGGGCCTGGGCGCGCGCGTCGGCGTCGGCGACGTCGCAGACCGCGGTGTGCACGCCCTGGTCGGCGAGCTCGGTGAGGCCGTCGGGACGCAGGTCCCAGGCGCTGACCCGCAGGCCGGCCGCCAGGGCGCCGAGGGCGACCGCGCGGCCGATGCCGCTGCCGGCGCCGGTGACGACGATGCCGTCGCCGGGGGTGAAGCCGAGCGTGAGCTGGTCCATGGGTGCCTCCTAGATGCCGTAGCCGCCGTCGATGTCGAGCTTCTGGCCGGTGACGAACCCGGCCCGGTCGCTCGCGAGGAAGGCGACCGCCTCGGCGATGTCGACCGCCGTACCGAACCGGCGCAGCGGGATGTTGGTGCGCGCCACGTCGAGCGCGCGCTCGTCCAGGTCGCCGTTGGCGATGAGTCGCTCGGCCATGCCGTCGGTCAGCATGCCGGGGCCGACGCAGTTGACCCGGACGCCGAACCGGCCCTCCTCCGCGGCGAGACCACGCGCGAGCGCCTCGACCGCGGCCTTCGGCGTCGAGGACAGGCCGTCGCGGACCGGGTAGCGCACGGTCGCGGCCGTGGTCACCGCGGTCAGCGAGCCCTGGGTCGCGCGCAGCGACGGCAGGAGCGCGTGGGCGAGGTTGAAGAACGCGACGACGTCCTGGTCGACCTGGGTCGCGAACTGCTCGGGCGTGACGCGGGACAGGTGGACCATCGGGACGTGCGGACCCGCCGCGTGGACGACGGTGCGGATCTGGCCGTGCTCGGCCTCGAGCTCGCGTACCGCGGTCGCGACGCCCGCGGCGTCGGTGAGGTCGACGGCACGGGTGCCGCGCACGCTCGCGCCCAGCTCGGCGACGAGCGCGTCGGGCGCCGTACGGCGGTGCAGGAGCAGGAGCTCCGCGCCGTCCTGGGCGAGCCGGCGGCAGATCTCCGCGCCGAGCCCGCCGGTCGCGCCGGTGACGAGGGTGGTTCCGTAGGTCATGCGGGGGCCTCCGTGGGGGTGTACCGGGCGCCCTGCGCCCAGGAGTCGAGGTGCTGGCGGAGCAGGTCGGGGATGCCTACCGAGGTCTGCTCGGGGGAGACCGCGACGATCTTGATGCGAGCGCGCGCGACGACCTCGCCGTCGCTGGTGCGGACCATCCGGTGCAGCATCTCGAACGAGCGGCGCCCGATCGCGCCGAGCCGCAGCTCGATCCGGATCTCGTCGAAGAGCCCCACGGCCTGCACGTAGTCGCACGCGGTGTGCGCGGTGACGGTCCAGAAGCCGTAGCGCTCCTTGAGATGGTCCTGGCGCAGGTCGTTGAGCCAGAACCACTCGCTCTGCATGCGCTCCATCCACGGGAACCACGCCCCGTAGTAGAGGATCCCGGCCGGATCGGTGTCGGCGTAGCTCAGTCGGAAGGTCGTCGTGTGGAGCGGCAGTCCCTCCCCGCCGTCCGCGACGCGTGTGTCACTCGCCATGCCAGTTAACCTAGCACTTGCTTGGTTTCTCGCCTAGGATGACGGGGTGCCTGAAGCCGTGATCGTCTCCGTCGCCCGCTCTCCGATCGGCCGTGCCTACAAGGGCTCGCTCAAGGACATGCGCCCCGACCACCTCGCCGCCCAGATGGTGCGCGCCGCCCTCGACGCCGTACCGGCGCTCGACCCGGGTGAGCTCGACGACCTGGTCATGGGCTGCGCCCAGCCGGCCGGCGAGCAGGGCTACAACATCGGCCGGATGACCGCCCTCCAGCTCGGGTACGACGGCCTGCCGGGCAGCACCGTGCACCGCTACTGCGCGTCCTCGCTCCAGGCGATCCGGATGTCGATGCACGCCATCCGCGCCGGCGAGGGCCACGCCTTCGTCGCCGCCGGCGTCGAGACCGTCTCGCGCTTCGCCCAGGGCAAGGCCGACGGCATGCCCGACACCAAGGACCCGGCGTACGCCGAGGCGGCGGCGCGCGGTCTCGCCCGCGCCGAGGCCGGCAAGCCCTGGATCGACCCGCGCGAGGCCGGCGAGCTGCCCGACATCTACATCGCCATGGGCGAGACCGCCGAGAACGTCGCGGACCTGTGCGGCGTCTCGCGCGCGGCCCAGGACGAGTACGCCGTCCGCTCCCAGAACCTCGCCGAGGCCGCCGCCGACCGCGGCTTCTGGGACAAGGACATCACCCCGGTCACGCTGCCCGACGGCACCGTCGTCCGTACCGACGACGGTCCGCGCCGCGGCGTCACCCTGGACAAGGTCGCCGCCATGGCCCCGGTCTTCCGCCCCACCGGCACCGTCACCGCCGCCAACTGCTGCCCCCTCAACGACGGCGCCGCCGCCGTCGTCGTGATGAGCGACGTCCGCGCCAAGGAGCTCGGCCTGACCCCCCTGGCCCGGATCGTCTCCTCCGGCGTCTCCGCCCTCTCGCCCGAGATCATGGGACTCGGCCCCGTCGAAGCCTCCCGCCAGGCCCTCGCCCGCGCCGGCATGACCGTCGCCGACGTCGACCTGGTCGAGATGAACGAGGCCTTCGCCGCCCAGGTCCTCCCCAGCATCGACCGCCTCGGCCTGGCCCTCGACAAGGTGAACGTCAACGGCGGCGCCATCGCCCTCGGCCACCCCTTCGGGTCCACGGGCGCGCGGATGGCGACGACCCTGATCCACGCGCTGCAGGAGCAGGACCTGGAGATCGGCATGGAGACCATGTGCGCGGCTGGTGGGCAGGGGATGTCGCTCGTCCTCGAGCGGCTCGCCTGACTGTTCCCGCCGCCGAAGTCGCGCGGTTGCCCCCGCGAAGTGGCACGTTCCGGCGGGCGAAGTAGCAGGGTTGGCCCCCTGAGGGTGCAGGTTTCCTGGGGCGAGGTTGCTGGCTGGTGAGCTGGGTTGCGGTGGCGGCCGCGCTTAGCCGGCCGTTCCCCGCCGTCAAGGACCCTCGCTGCGCTCGGTCCGCTTCGCGGCGGGCTTCGCCCGTCCTTGACTGCGGGGCCCTGACGGCCGGCTGGGCGGCGCGACAACGGCACGGGCTCCGCCCGCGCCGCCGCTGTGCGGCCGCCACCTCTGCCACCTCTGCCACCTCGACGGCAACGGCCGCCACCTCTTCGGGTGGCGGCCGTCGCCGTTCGTGGTGCTGCTGGGGTCTAGGGCTGGCGCAGGTCGGTCTTGAGGACCTTGCCGCTGGCGTTGCGTGGCAACCCCTCCACCAGTACGACGGACCGCGGCACCTTGAAGTTCGCCAGCCGCTCGCGCACCCAGGCGATCAGGTCCTCGGACGTCGCCACCGCCCCCGGGCGCAGGACGACGTGCGCCTGGCCCACCGCCCCCATCCGCTCGTCCGGTACGCCGATCACGGCGCTCTCCATGACGGCCGGGTGCTCGGCGAGGGTGTTCTCGACCTCGGCGGGGTAGACGTTGAAGCCGCCGACGATGAACATGTCCTTGATCCGGTCGGTGATCTTGAGGCAGCCGTGCTCGTCGAGGCGGCCGACGTCGCCGGTGTGGAACCAGCCGTCGGGGTCGATGGCGGCGGCGGTGGCGTCGGGGTCCTCGAAGTAGCCGAGCATGACGTTGTCGCCGCGCAGCCAGATCTCGCCGTCGCTGCCCATCGGCGCGTCCGTGCCGTCACTCCCCACGACGCGGACCTCGATGCCGGGGACGCCGGGGCCGGTGGTCTGGGCGATGTGGCGGGGGTCCTCGTTGCGGCGGGAGACGGTGGCGACGACGCACTCGGTCAGGCCGTAGGCCTGGGCGACCTGGTCGAAGCCGAGCACCTCGCGCATCTGCTCGAAGAGTGTCTCGGGGACCGAGGCGGCGCCGGCGATGGAGAAGCGCAGCGACGACAGGTCGAAGTTGGTACGGCGGGGGTGGTTGATGAGCGTGATGAAGATGGTCGGCGCGCCCGGGAGGACGGTGATGCGCTCGTCCTGGACGAGCTGCATGAGGGCCTCGGGGTCGAAGGTGGGGACCGGGTAGATCGTCGTGCCGGCGACGAGGGCGGCGATGACGCCGGCCTTGTAGCCGAAGGAGTGGAAGAACGGGTTGACGATCGCGTAGCGGTCGGCCGGGGTGAGCTCGGCGCCGGCGGCCCAGACGTCGGCGACGCCGATGGTCTGGGCGTGGGTGCTCATCACGCCCTTGGGGACGCCGGTGGTGCCCGAGGTGAAGAGGATGTCGCAGACGGTCTCGGGGGTGACCTCGGCGGCGAGGCGCTCGACCTCCTCGAGCGGGGTGCGCTCGCCGAGGGCGAGGAACTCTGTCCAGGGCAGCGTGCCCGGGCGGCCCGCGGAGTTCATGTCGACCATGGTGCGCAGGTGCGGCAGCCCCGGTACGACGGGCCCGGCCTCGTCGCCGCCGGCCTCGGACAGCAGCGTCGAGTAGTCGGTGCCCAGGAAGCCGTCGCACAGGACGACGGCGACCGCCCGCGAGCGGCTCAGGATGACCTGGGCCTCGTGGCCCCGGTAGCGCGTGTTGAGCGGTACGACGGACGCGCCGATGTACTGCGCGCCCAGCAGCGCCACCAGGTACTCCGCGCGGTTGGGTGCCCACACGCCGACCCGGTCGCCCGGCTCGACGCCGAGGGCCCGGTAGGAGCGGGCGGTGGCGACGGCGAGGTCGCGCAGGCCGGCATAGGTGATGGTGGTGCCGCCGTCGACGATGGCGGGGTGGTCGCCATGGATCTGGGCCCCGTGGGCCAGGAGGGCGGGAACGGTCCGGGGTGCCATCAGGCGGAACTCCTCATGAGCAAGTGCTTGTTAGGTACTGTAGCCCTGTCCGTGCCGGCGCGAGCGCGCGTTCGGTGGGCGGTGGCGACTGGGCGCCGCCGGTGGGAAAGGATCAGGTCATGGTGAGCAGCAACAACGAGGCTACGGGTCGCGGCGGCCGACGGCGGGCGAACGGCGCCAGCTCCGCACGGCGTGCGCAGCTGCTGGCGATCGCTGCGGAGATGTTCGCGACGCGCGGCTACTCGCAGACGACGGTGCGCGACATCGCCGACGAGGCGGGCATCCTCTCGGGCAGCCTCTACCACCACTTCGACTCCAAGGAGGCGATGCTCACCGAGATCCTCCAGGAGTTCATGGGCAACCTCCTCCAGCAGATCCGCGAGATCGCCGACGCCGAGGACAGCCCGCGGGCCGCGCTCGACGGGCTCATCATGAACTCGTTCGAGACCATCCACCGGGTGCCGTTCGCGGTCGCGCTCTACCAGAACGAGTCGGCGCTGCTGACGACCACGAGCGAGTTCGCCTTCGTCACCAAGGCCAGCCTGGACGTCGAGAAGGTCTGGCTGGGCGTGCTCAAGGCGGGGGCCAAGGCCGGCGACTTCCGGGCCGACCTCGACCCGGGTACGACGTACCGCTTCATCCGGGACGCCATCTGGTCCACCGTGCGCTGGTACAACCCGCGCGGACGGCTCCAGCACAAGGCGCTGGCCGAGCAGTACCTCGAGATGCTGCACGGCGGGCTGCTCGCCGGCTGAGCCCGCCGGACGCCGGTCCGGCGCGCTCAGCGCCGGACCTCCTTGTCCCGCAGGCCGCGCGGGTCGATGACCGTGCGGATCAGCTCGAGCTCCTCGGCCGTGGGCAGCCGGGTGGTGCCGGCGCCACTGGTGTCGATCGCGAAGCCGGTCTGCTCGGCGACCTCCTCGGCCGTGACGCCGGGATGCAGCGAGCGGACCTTGAGCAGGCCGTCCGCGTCGTAGTCGAGGACCGCGAGGTCGGTGACCACGACGCCGAGGTCGTGGAAGCGCAGCGCGGTGCCCTCGTGGGCCCGGGCGCGGTCGTTGCCGACGCCGGAGACGACGTCCACGGCCTCGACGAAGACCCGGGCGCTGTGGTTGCTCACCCAGTAGTCGGTGCGGTGGTTGACGGTGTTGCCCGGCGCGCCGCGCACGCCGATCAGCTGGCGCTTCGGCTTGCGCCAGTCGCCGATGGAGGAGATGTTCTGGTTGCCGTAGCGGTCGACCTGGCTGGCGCCCATCATGCTGTGCCGGCGGCCGGTGGCGAGGATGTCGAAGATCCTCCGGAACGGCGCCCAGGACTCGATGGTGCCGCCGGTGGCGGCGTTGCCGCCCAGCGGCGGCGGCTCGCTCATCAGGAAGCACTCGCCGTCGGTGAGCACCAGGTCGGGCTCGAAGGTCAGCTTGGCCAGCCGGGCGCTGATGCTCGGGACGATGCCGACCGCGTGCGCCAGCACCTCGCCGGAGCCGCGCCAGGCGTCGGCGCAGGCGACGACGCAGACCTCGGCACGGGTCGCTTCCAGGGTGCTCATCGGGCGCTCTCCTCGAGGTAGGTCTGCTCGAACGCGGCCCAGGCCTCCGGGTCGCGGGCCGCGTCGGCGTACGCGCGCTGGGCGGCCTCGTCGCGGCTGTAGTCCGGCTCGCAGCTGGTGAACCCGGCGCCGCCGGGGGCCTCGACCACGCCGGAGACGAACATCCGGCTCACGAGCAGGCTCTGCGGCGCGGCGTCGGCGGTGAGGTCGGCGGTCGGGACGACCTTCTCGACGCTCATCACGCAGCGGTCGGCGGCCATCGCGAACAGGTCGTCGAAGTAGGGGTCCGGTCCGAGGTACTGCCCGTTGCCGGCCGCGTCGGCGCGGTTGAGGTGGATGAGCGCGAGGTCCATCCGGACGCCGGGGACGGCGACGTAGACCTCGTCGTCGTAGGGGGAGGCGACGGTCTTGAGCTCGGGGTTCATCGTCAGCACGTCGGAGGCCAGGCCCGCCCGCGTGGGCAGGAAGCTCAGCCGGCTGGCGCCGGCGCGCAGGGCGGCGACGAACATGCCCTCGTCGTACTCCGTGGTGGCGATGGCGCCGGCCTCGCGGGCCGCGCGGAAGTGCGGGTCGAGGGGGATGCTGTCGAGCGAGACGAAGCCGTAGACGAGCCGCTTCACCTTGCCCGCCGCGCACAGCAGGCCCACGTCGGGGCCGCCGAGGGTGACCACCGTCAGGTCGGTCGCGTCGGTCCGCAGCAGCTCGCGCACCAGGGCCATGGGCTTGCGTCGCGAGCCCCACCCGCCGATGCCGATCGTCATGCCTGAGCGGACGTGGCCGGCCAGGTCGGCCAGGTCCATCGTCTTGTCGGTCGTCACGTCATCCTCCGAAACCTAGCGCTTGCTTGGTGCTTCGTCGGCGACTCTACCCCGCGGCTCCTGGTGGTGCCACTGGGCGGCAGGAGCCTTGTGACCGGGGTCCATCGGTGCTTGCATCCAACCAAGCAGATGCTTGGTGCAAGTCGACGAGGAGGACCGATGGGACACGTGGTGGTGACGGGTGGCGCGAGCGGGATCGGGGCGGCGGTCGTCGACCTGCTCCGGGAGCGCGACCTGGCCGTGACGGTCTGGGACCTGCAGGCGCCCGAGCGCGACGACGTCGGGCATGCGGCGCTCGACGTCACCGACGCGAACGCGGTCGCGAGCGCCCTCGCCGAGGCCGAGGCGGCGTCCGGTCCGGTGCGGCACCTGGTCGCGAGCCACGGCATCCGCGGCGCCTTCGTGCCGGCGCTGGACCTCGAGCCCGACGCCGTACGACGGGTGCTCGATGTGCACGTCGTCGGCACGCTGCTCGCCGCGACCGCGGTCGCGCGCCGGCTGCGCGACCTCGGTGAGGGTGGCTCGATCGTCACCCTGGCGTCGACGACGGCCTACCGCGGCTGGGCCAACCAGTCCGACTACGGCGTCGCCAAGGCCGCCGTGCGCCAGCTGACCGAGAACCTCGCGATCGAGTGGGCCGGGCTCGGCATCCGGGTCAACGCCGTGGCGCCCGGCCACACGCTCACGCCGATGGTGCAGGACATGATCGACCACGGGTACGACATCGCGCCGGTCGAGGCGCGCACCCCTCTCGGGCGCCTGTGCACCCCGGCCGAGATGGCCCGCGAGATCGTGCACCTGCTGCTCGACGCGACGTACACGACGGGCGTCTGCGTGCCGGTCGACGGCGGCTGGACGGCGGTCGGCAAGTGAGCCTCCCGAAGCGCCGCCTCGGCGACCTGGAGATCTCCGCGATCGGGTTCGGCGCGATGACGCTGACCCAGACGCCCGACAGCGACGTCGAGCGCGGCACGCGCGCCGTCCACGCCGCGCTCGACGCCGGTGTCACGCTGTTCGACACCGCCGACGTCTACGGCCCGACGGCGTTCGACACCCCCGGTGGCTACGGCATCAACGAGCGCGCGCTGGCGACGGCGCTGCGCTCGTGGGGCGGTCCGCTCGACGACATCGTGGTCGCGACCAAGGGCGGGCACACCCGCGACGGCCTGACCTGGTGGATCGACGGCAGCCGGGAGCACCTGCGGGCGGCCGCCGAGGCCTCGCGGGAGCGGCTCGGCCTCGACGTGCTGCCGCTCTACCAGCACCACCGGCCCGACCCGCGGCGTCCCTATGCGGAGTCGATGGCGGCCCTGCGCTCGCTCGTCGACGACGGCATCGTGGCGAGGGTGGGCATCTCCAACGTGAGCCTCGCGCAGATCCGGCTCGCCGCCGACGTGCTCGGCCCGGCGCTGGTGTCGGTGCAGAACGAGTACTCCCCGCTGGCGCGGGGGAGCGAGCCCGAGATCGACCTGTGCGCCGAGCTCGGGCTGACCTTCCTGTCGTGGGGACCGTTCGGCGGCATGCGCGAGGCGAAGGGCCTCGGCTCGACCTTCGCGCCGTTCGCCGAGGTCGCCGCGGAGCGCGGGGTCAGCCCGCAGCAGGTGGCGCTCGCCTGGCAGCTCGCCCGCTCGCCCTGGATCGTGCCGATCCCCGGTGCCAGCCGGCCCGAGTCGGTGCTCGACTCGGTGCAGGCCGCGACGCTCGTGCTCACCGACGACGAGCTCGCCCGGCTGGGCGCCGGAGCGGCGGGTCAGTCGTGAGCGGGCGGCTCGACCAGCTCGACCCGCACCCGGTCGGGGTCGAGGACGTAGACGACCCGGTGCCCGGCCATCGGCTCGCTCGCCACGATCGGGTCCGAGAGCGCTGTGGTGCCCCGGGCGCGCAGCCGGGCGAGCGTCGCGTCGAGGTCGGTCACGGTGATCGCGACGTGCGCGGCACCGACGTGGCCGTTGTCCGGGTCGATGACGACGTCCGAGCCGCCGTCGTACTGGAGCAGCTCGACGACGGTCGTCCCCTCCTGGGCGCGCACGAACGCCTGGCGCACGACGATGCCCGGGTAGCCGGTGACCGCGTCGATGCGCGGCCCGATGCGCTCGTACGGGCCCAGCCGCTCGCCGCCGAGGAGGTCCTCGTAGAAGGCGAGCGAGCGCGCCATGTCGCTGACCGTGATGCCCACGTGATGGATCGACGTCATGCCCCGAACCTAGCAAGCGCTTGGTTTATGTGAAACCCTGAGGAGATGAACACGATGGACACCGCCCCTCGGCCGCTGGTCGACCTGACCGACAAGGTGATCGTGGTGACCGGCGCGAGCCGCGGCCTCGGCGCCGCGCACGCCCGGACGCTCGCGAGCGCCGGCGCGACCGTCGTCCTGACCGACCTGGCGGCCGACGGCGTCACCGAGGTCGCCGCCGAGCTGGGCGAGCAGCACGCCGCCGCCGCGCTCGACGTGACGTCGGCGCCGGCCTGGGCCGAGCTCGCGGCCTTCGTCGTCGAGCGGTACGGCCGCGTGGACGGCCTGGTCAACAACGCCGGGCGCTGCGAGTACGCCCACTTCCTCGACACGCCCCCGGAGATGTTCGAGGGGCACTTCCAGGTCAACGTGATGGGCGCCGTGCACGGCATGCAGGCGCTCGCGCCGCACATGCCGGCGGGCAGCGCGATCGTCAACATCGCCTCCGTGGCGGGCCTTGCGGCCTGGCCGGGCTCCAGCGCCTACGGCGCCTCGAAGTTCGCGCTGCGGGGCGTGAGCCGCGCGGCCGCGATCGACCTCGGTGGCGAGCGCGGGATCCGGGTCAACTGCGTGCTGCCCGGCGCCGCCGACACCGCCATGCTCTCCGAGGCCTCGCGCCAGGGCGGCGGTGTCGTCGGGTCGCTGCCGGTCCCGCGCGCCGCGCAGCCGCACGAGGTCAGCGCGATGGTCGCGTTCCTGCTCAGCGATGCCGCCAGCTACTGCACCGGCCAGGACTTCGTCGTCGACGGCGGCATGAAGGCCTGAGGCGACCATGGCGTTCTACGAGATCGACGGCGTCGTCCCGGTCTGCGACCCGACGTCCTACGTGCACCCGTCGGCCGACGTGATCGGCGACGTGATCATCGGCCCGGGCTGCTACATCGGACCCTCGGCCAGCCTGCGCGGCGACTTCGGCCGGATCCGCATCGAGGCCGGCTCGAACGTCCAGGACTCGTGCACGGTCCACGTCTACCCGGGCGCGGACGTCGTGCTGGGAGAGGGCAGCCATGTCGGCCACGGCGCGATCCTGCACGGCTGCGTGCTGGAGCCGCGGGTGCTCGTCGGGATGAACGCCGTCGTCATGGACGGCGCCCGGATCGGCGCGGACTCGCTCATCGGCGCCGGCAGCGTGGTGAGCGCAGGCTTCGTCGCGCCCGAGCGGTCGCTGGTGATCGGCAGCCCGGCCCGCGTCCTGCGCGAGCTCGACGAGGACCAGCTCGCCTGGAAGTCCGGCGGTCCCGGCGTCTACCGCGACCTCGCCCGGCGCTCGCTCGCCACGATGCGCGAGGTCGCGCCGCTCGCCGTCGAGCAGGCGGACCGGGCCCGGGTCAGCACCGACGCCTCGGTCAGCCGGCCGCTGCACGAGCTGCGCGCCGAACGGGGCGGCGGCGCGTGAACGCCCGGCGCAGCCTGGCCGTCGCGGTGCGCGAGCTCGCCTCGGTCATGGCCGTCACCGACGTCTCCGATGCCGACATGGAGCGGGCCGACGCCGCTGTGCGCGCCCTCACGGCGATGCTGCGCGAGCGCCGGCTCGACGACGTCCCCCGCACGCCGTACGACGAGGCGGTGGGGGCGCGCGACTACGGCTGGCACCTCGACAACCCCGCCCTGCCGGGCCTGACCATGGTCTTCGAGGACGGCCGCGCCACCGCCGAGGTCGCCGACGGCCTCGGCGCGGCGTACGCCGGCCCGCCCGGCAAGCTCCACGGCGGCGTCGGCGCGCTGCTCCTCGACGTCCTGCTCTCGAGCCTGGTCCAGCACCACGGCGTCCCGGCGGTCACCGCCTCGCTGGACCTCGACTACCGCGCGCCGACCCCGCTCGACGTACCGCTGCGGATCACCGGCGAGATCGTCGCGCACAGCGGCCGCAAAGTCGAGACCGTCGGGGCGCTCTGGCACGGCGACGTGATGACCGTCGAGGCGCGCGGCCTGTTCGTCGCCCTCGCGAAGTAGCACGTTCCGGCGGGCCAAGTGCCACGAACCGGCGGTCGAGGGCGCACCCTCGACCGCCGGAACGCGCTCCTTCGCCCGCCGGAACGTGCCCCTTCGGCGCGGGGGGTCAGAGCAGGCCGGCGTCGCGCTTGTTGGAAGCGGCCATCGCGGCGGCGTCCAGCCCGGCGAGCGAGTCGGTGCTGACCTCGGCGTTGTGGGAGTGCGCGGCGTGGTGCAGGCCGAAGACCGAGTCCATCCCGGCGCGCTGGCCCATGAGGTCCTCGGCCTGGTTGATCGCCTTCTTGGTCAGCGCGAGGCCGAGGCGCGGCATGGCGGCGATCCGGTGGGCCATCTCGTCGACCGACGCGTCGAGCTGGGCGCGCGGGACGACGTGGTTGACCATGCCGAGGTCGAGCGCCCGGCGTGCGTCGAAGCGGCCGCCGGTGTAGAGGAACTCCTTGGCGGCACGCGGGTTCATGACCCACGGGTGCGCGAAGTACTCGACGCCGGGGATGCCCATCTTGACGACGGGATCCTGGAAGAAGGCGTCCTCCGAGGCGATGATGAAGTCGCAGACCCAGGCGAGCATGAGGCCGCCGGCGATGCAGGCGCCCTGCACCTTGGCGATGATCGGCTTCGGGATCTCGCGCCAGCGCCGGCACATCCCGAGGTAGACCTCGGACTCGCGCGCGAAGCGGGCGTCGACGCCCGCGGCGCCGACGTGGTCCCACCAGATGACGGCCTTGCGCTCGAACGACTCGTGGAGGTCGCGCTCCGGCGTACCGATGTCGTGGCCGCCGCAGAAGTTCTTGCCGTTGCCGCCGAGCACGATCACCTTGACCGCGTCGTCGTTCACCGCGTCGGTGAACGCCTGGTCGAGGGCGTAGGTGACCTTGGAGTTCTGCGCGTTCGCGTATTCCGGGCGGTTGAGCGTCACGTACGCCACCGCGTCGCGGACCTCGTAGGTCACCACGGGCTCGGTGGTCGGGTTGTCGTTGCTCATCGGTGCTCCCGGGGTGCTCGTACAAACCTAGCGTTTGCTTGGTATCGTAGCAGGATGACGACCCGACCCGAACTCGAAGGACTCTCCACCGCGGACTGGGCCGGGCGGCCCCTGGGGGAGCGCGAGGTGAGCTGGGAGGCGCGCGACGCGATCCTCTTCGCGCTCGCCGTCGGCGCTCCCGCCGACCGGCTCGACCTGGTCTTCGAGCGCGACCTGCGGGTGCTGCCGACGTTCGCGCTGACGCTGGCGCAGTGGGCGCCCGATGTCGTCGGCTCGGCCGGCGGTTGGGACGTCGGTACGGCGCTGCACGGCTCGCAGCGGCTCGAGGTGCTGGCGCCGATGCCGGCCGCGGGCTCGACGCTGATGACCGCCCGCGTGGGCGAGGTGTGGGACAAGGGCGGCGCCGCCGTCTTCGAGGTCGTCGTCGAGTGCGACTACGTCCGGGCCACCTGGTCGATCTTCGCGCCGGGCCGCGGCGGCTTCGGCGGCGAGCGCGGGCCGGGCCGGACGCCCGGTCCCGAGGGCGACCCGGCGAGCACCGCCGACTGGGCGATCGCGGCCAACGCCGCCGCGCTCTACCGGCTGACCGGCGACCACCACCACATCCACATCGACCCGGTCGCCGCGGAGCGCATCGGCCAGCCGCGCCCGATCCTGCACGGCCTCGCGACGCTGTCGGGCGCCGTGCTCGCCGCCGCCTCGGCCCAGGGCGCCTCGCCCGCCGACCTGACCCTGCTGGAGGGACGGTTCAGCGCGCCGGTCTTCCCCGGCGAGACGGTCCGGGTGCCGGTGTGGGCCGACGGCTCGTTCCGCGTCGACACCGAGCGCGGTACGGCGATCGACGGCGCGCGGGCCCTCTTCGCGTGACCACCACGGCAGTGCCCGCGGTGCGGACCCGACCGGTCGTCGCGGTGCTCGCCGCGGCCGGCCTGGTCGGCATCCTGTCGCAGGCGCTGCTCATCCCGCTGCTGGGCGAGCTGCCCGAGCGGCTCGACATCAGCGGTGAGGCGGCCTCCTGGGCGATGACCGTCTGCCTGGTCGCCGCCGCCGTGGCGACGCCGGTCAGCGGCCGGCTCGCCGACCTGCTCGGCCGCAAGCGCGTGCTCGTGTGGTGCCTGGTCGCGACCGCGTTCGGCAGCGTGCTCTGCGCGGTCGGTGCCTCCTACCCGCTGCTGCTCGCGGGCCGTGCGCTCCAGGGCACCTCCAGCGCCGTCATCCCGCTCGGGATCAGCGCGCTGGCCGAGGTCGCCGCCGGCGTCGCGCTCCAGCGCGGGGCCGCGCTGATCAGCGCCACCATGGGCATCGGTACGGCGGCCGGGGTCGCCGTGTCCGGACTCGTCGCGGCCGTGACCGACTGGCAGGTCGTCTTCTGGGGCGCCGCCGTGCTCGCGGCGCTCGCCACCGCCGGGGTGGTCCTCGTCGTGCCCCGGCCCGCGCCCGCGCCCGTGCCCGCACCGGGCTCCGGTGCCGGGCCGGCCGCGCCGCGCGCGTCGTTCGACGGGATCGGCTGCGTGCTGCTCTCGGTCGGCCTGGTCGCGGTGCTCCTCGCCGTCACCAACGGCGGTCGCTGGGGCTGGACCCATCCGGGGACCCTCGGCAGCGCCGCCGGAGGCCTGCTCACCCTCACCGTCTGGTGGTGGTGGGAGCGGCGCACCACCGACCCGCTCGTCGACCTGGCGTCCGCGATCGAGCCGCGGATGGCGCTCGTCCAGCTCGCCTCGGTGCTCGCCGGCGTCGCCATGTTCACCAACGTGCTCGTGATGCCGGTGCTGCTGCAGCGGCCGGTCGACGGACCCGGCCACTCGGTGCTCGTCGCCGGGCTGTGCCTGGTCCCGGGCGGCCTGGCGATGATGCTCGCCGCCCCGCTGGGCTCCTGGATCGTCGCCCGCCGCGGCGCGCGCTGGGCGCTGGCGCTCGGCCTGGCCTGCAGCGCGACCGGCTACACCGTCTCGGCGCTCACGGTCCGCTGGCCGGTCGCGGTCGTGGCGGTCTCGCTGCTCGTC
The DNA here is from genome assembly GCF_018831735.1 of Pimelobacter sp. 30-1. Classification (NCBI taxonomy): domain Bacteria; kingdom Bacillati; phylum Actinomycetota; class Actinomycetes; order Propionibacteriales; family Nocardioidaceae; genus Pimelobacter; species Pimelobacter sp. 30-1. The sequence goes on along the minus strand of NZ_NHTS01000003.1, from coordinate 771,732 downwards.
GGCCTCGGCATCGGGATGTCGTTCGCGACCCTGCCGTTCCTCGTCGTCCGGCTCACCGCGCCCGACGCGGTCGGCGCCGCCAACGGGCTCAACACCCTCATGCGGATGATCGGCGCCTCGGTCTGCAGTGCCGTGATCGGTGCACTGCTCGCGGCGCACGCGGCGAGCGCCCTGGGCTACGGGCTCGCCTACGGCTGGGGTGCGGCCGCCGCGGCAGGCGGGGCGCTGCTCGCCGTACGCCTGCCGCGGGACCTGTAACCGGACTCAGACCAGCTCGTCGAGCGCGATCTCGAACGCCGTCGCCGCCACCGAGGTCGGGTGCGGCGAGCGCGCGTGGCACTTCTCGATCGCGGTGCGGATGGTGCGCGAGACGTCGCCGAGGATGACCTCGTCGGAGACCTCGTCGATGCCCTCCATGAGGAGCGTGAACGTGCGCGCCATGCCGCAGTTGGCGATGAAGTCGGGGATCACCGCGACGTGCTGGTCGGCGAACTCGTAGGTCGGCCCGTAGAAGATCTCCGGGTCGGCGAACGGCACGTTGGCGCCGGCCGAGATGACCTCCAGGCCGCCCGACACGAGCCGCTTCACGTGCTCGACGGTGACCAGTCGCGAGGCCGCGCAGGGCAGGAAGATCTCGGCGCCCATGTCCCAGATCGCGTCGTCGAGCTGGTCGTGGGGGATCAGGCCGTCGGCGCGCAGCGCGTTGCCCTGCTTGCCGACGAACAGCGCGTGGACCTCGTCGGGGGTGAACCCGTCGGGGTCCATCAGGCCGCCGTCGCGGTCGATGATGCCGACGACCGAGGCACCCGCCTGGGCCAGGTAGTACGCCGCCGCGGACCCGACATTGCCCCAGCCCTGGACGATCACGCGCTTGCCGGCGACCGCGCCGCCGTAGGTCCCGTAGTAGTGCACGACCGACTCGGCCACGCCCCAGCCGGTGACCAGGTCCGCGATCGTGTACTTGCGCTCGCGCTCGGGCGTGTAGCGCGGGTCCTCGACGACCTTGGAGACGCCGAGGCGCAGCATGCCGACGCGCTGGACGAGCTCGCGCTCGTCGGCGGCGAAGTGGCCGCTGACGATGCCCTGCTGCGGGTGCCACAGGCCGTAGCGCTCGGTCAGCGGAATGACGTCGTGGAGCTCGTCGACGTTGAGGTCGCCGCCGGTGCCGTAGTACGTCTTGAGCAGGGGGGAGACCGCCTTGAACCAGCGGGCCAGCACGCCCTCGCGGCGCGGGTCGGCCGGGTCGAAGTCGATGCCCGACTTGGCGCCGCCGATGGCTGGGCCCGAGACGGTGAACTTGACCTCCATCGTCTTGGCCAGCGCCTCGACCTCGGCCCGGTCGAGGCCGGCGCGCATCCGGGTGCCGCCGCCGGCCGCGCCGCCGCGCAGGGAGTTGATGACCACCCAGCCCCGGGCCTCGGTCTCGGCGTCGTGCCACTCGAAGACGATCTCGGGCGCCTTGGCCTCGAAGCGGCCCAGGAGCGCGTGCATCGTGGTCGGGTCGGTCGTCATCAGAAGTTCCCCCGTCGTTCCTGCTCGCGCTCGATCGCCTCGAACAGCGCCTTGAAGTTGCCCTTGCCGAAGCCCAGCGAGCCGTGCCGCTCGATGAGCTCGAAGAAGACCGTCGGCCGGTCGCCCAGCGGCTTGGTGAAGATCTGGAGCAGGTAGCCGTCCTCGTCGCGGTCGACGAGGATGCCGCGCTTCTGCAGCTCCTCGACCGGCACCCGGACCTCGCCGATCCGGGCGCGCAGCTCGGGGTCCTCGTAGTAGGAGTCCGGCGTGTTGAGGAACTCGATGCCCTCGGCGCGCAGGGCGTCGACGGTGCTGAGGATGTCGTTGGTGGCGAGCGCGAGGTGCTGGGCGCCGGGGCCGTCGTAGAACTCCAGGTACTCGTCGATCTGCGACTTCTTCTTCGCGACCGCGGGCTCGTTGAGGGGGAACTTCACCCGGTGGTTGCCGTTGGCGACGACCTTGGACATGAGCGCGGAGTAGTCGGTGGCGATGTCGTCGCCGATGAACTCGGCCATGTTCGTGAAGCCCATGACCTTGCGGTAGAACTCGACCCAGTCGTCCATCCGGCCGAGCTCGACGTTGCCGACGATGTGGTCGAGCGCCTGGAACAGCCGCTTCGGCGCGCCCTCACGCTTCTGGAAGGACGACGTCCGCGCGACGTAGCCGGGCAGGTACGGGCCGTCGTACCGGCTGCGGTCGACGAGCGTGTGCCGGGTGTCGCCGTAGGTCGCGATCGCGCCGATCCGGACGGTGCCGTGCTCGTCGCTGAGGTCGTGCGGCTCCTCCAGGACGGTGGCGCCGACGGAGCGGGCATGGGCGATGCACTTGTCGACGTCGGGCACCTCGAGCGCGATGTCGACGATGCCGTCGCCGTGCTTGCGGTGGTGGTCGAGCAGGGTGCTGTTCGGGTCGACGCCACCCTTGATCACGAAGCGGACCGCGCCGCTCTTGAGGACGTACGCGACGTGGTCGCGGTTGCCGGTCTCGGGGCCGGCGTAGGCGACCAGCTCCATGCCGAACGCGGAGGTGAAGAAGTGCGCGGTCTGGGTGGCGTTGCCGACCGCCCAGACGGCGGCGTCCCAGCCGGTCACCGGGAACGGGTCCTCGCGGTCGTCGTACTCGACGAGGCCGACGAGCTGCTTCAACGTGTCGAGGTCCAGCTCGGCGAGCTGCTCCTCACTGGTCAGGGTGTCGTGGAGGGACATGTGAGCAGCACAACAGGTCGGCCCGGGCCTCACAACCTGCCTATGTGGAGATAGGCAAGACGGCCAGTTCTGCTGACCCTGCCTGGCCTGAGGTAGCCGATCTGGCTAGTTTGGGGCCATGCTCATCCTGGACGCGATCGACCTGGCCCTGCTCACCGCGCTCACCGAGCACCCGCGCGCCGGCGACCTCGAGCTCTCCCGGCAGACCAACGTCGCCCGCGCCACCGTGCAGAGCCGGCTGCGCCGGATGAGCGAGGCCGGCGTCATCGCCGACTGGGACCCCACGCTCGACGTCGCCGCGGCCGGCTTCGAGGTGCAGGCCTACGTGACCCTGGAGATCTCCCAGGGCGCGCTCGATGAGGTCTCGCGCGATCTCGCGGCGATCCCGCAGGTGCTGGAGGCCTACGTGACCACCGGCTCGTACGACGTCCTGTGCCGGGTCGCGACCCGCTCGCACCCCGAGCTCCAGGCGACGCTCGTGCGGATCGACCAGTCGTCCTCGGTGGTCCGCTCGACGAGCGTGATGGTGCTCTCGGTGCTGGTGCCACCGCGGGTGCTGCCGCTGCTCGGCAGCGGTGAGCCGGTGCCGAGTCGACGGGCGCCGGCGTACCGGAAGGGGTAGGGCGCCAGAAAAATGGAAGCCGCCGCAGGCGTCTCGGGTCACCTGCGGCGGCACTGAGAAGCATGCCAGACCGTCGCGGCGTTGTCACCAGATCTGGCGTAAAAGTTTCAACGACTTTGGGTCGGGGTACCGCGCGCGCCCGGCGCGCCGATCACAGGGATCAGAAGGAGAAGAGCAGCGCCGTCCGGAAGTCGGTGTTCATGTAGTTGACCGTCGAGCTCAGCCGCTGCTCGTCGACCTGCACCCGGGAGGTCCCGACGGTGACGCTGATGATGTTGCCGTAGACGCTGGAGCGCCACCGTCCCTGCACGGCCGGCGCGAAGGTGCTCCCGGCCGGAAGCGCGAGGTCGGACTCCTCGAGCGCGGCCTGCGCGGCCTTGGCGTGGCGCTCGGTGTCGAAGACGAGGAAGAGCTGGGTCAGCCGGACCTTGCCGCCCAGCCCGGTGTAGACCCACTGGGCCACGTGCTCGCAGCGCTGCCGGGTCAGGACGACGTCCTTCTCGACGGGACCGCACGTGCGGTGGTCGACGGAGCGCACCAGGCGGGCGTGGTGCTCGACGTCGCCGAGCCGGAAGTCCCAGTCGCCGGGGAAGTCGGCGACCTCGACGTCGCCGTGCACGTCGTCGCCGGTGTCGTCCGTGGGGGAGTACGGCGCGGTGAGGCCCGTGCTCGGGGCCGTCGGGGTGCTCGGCGTGCTGGGGGTGGTCGGGCTGGTCGGCGGGGTGCTCGTCCGGCCGGTGGTGGGGCGCGCGGCCGGCTCGTCGTCGAGTGCGCGGTCCGCGACGACGAAGGCGCCGACCCCGATCCCGACGACCACCGTCACCGCCAGCAGGGTCAGTCCGACCGCCGTCCCGGCACGACGGCGGGACGGCGGTGGGCCGGGTGGTGGGAGCGGTGAGGGGTGGCTCATCAGGCCTCCATCAGAACATCCCGGCCCCGCCGGCGATGAGCACCAGGCCGAAGATCGCGAAGAGCGCGGAGGCGCCGTACTTGATGACCTTCTCGGGCAGCTGGCGTCCGACGATCGCGCCGAGGGCGATGGCGAGGGCGTCCGCGGCGACCATGCCGACGGTGGAGCCGAGCCAGGTGCCGAACCAGCCCTCCTGGGTGGCGAGCGTGATGGTGGCGAGCATCGTCTTGTCGCCGAGCTCGGCGAGGAAGAAGAAGACGGCGACCACGAGGATCGCGCGGCCGGTGGCGGCCTTGGCCTTGGCGGTGTCCTCCTCGGTGAGCTCGTCGCCGCGCAGCGTCCAGGCGGCGAAGCCGAGGAAGGCGATACCGGCGCCGACCTCGATCGCGCCCTGGTAGTCGGCGAAGGCGTCGCCGATCAGGTAGCCGATGCCGACCGAGGCCAGGTGCACGACGGCGGTGGCGGCGGTCAGGCCGATCAGGACGTCGCGGGCGCGGTAGCGGGTCGCGAAGGTCATCGCCATCAGCTGGCTCTTGTCGCCGAGCTCGGCGATGAAGATGACGGCGGTACTGAGCAGGAAGGCGTACATCGGTGGGGATCCTCTCCGGTGCCGACCGGAGGGTGTCCGCGCTGCGAGTGGACGTGCCTTCGACCGGCACGTCAGACGGTTTCGTCGGTCGTGCAACTGGTCGAAGGTCTCGTCCGCCACCGAGGTGGCCTGACGTGCCGGGCCCGGAGGCCAGTGTGTCGACACGTCTGTTGAGGACTACTCCCCTTCGGGGCCGACTCTACGTGGTCGGAGGTCGCGCACGCCAATCCCCAGCAGGGCCGGGGATTGGCACGATCCAAGGATCAGCGCCGTCTGCGCGCTGTGGAAAACGGGGTTCCCGCCGATGTGCGTCAGCGCAAAACGGGTGTCATGGTGACTGTCACGCGGACGACGGTGTCCACGGATCGCACGATTCGAACCCCGGAAAAACCCGGGTGGGCTGTGGGGTAGCGTGCCCACACCTTGTCAAGGACCGAAAGGCTGGCGAAGCAAATGGTTGATGTGGAGCGGACGCTCGACGAGGCGGGTCTTACCAACCCCCACGTTCGTGAGTACGTCGCACACTGGGCCAACATCACCGGAGCAGAGCGCATCGAGGTCGTGTCCGCGGCCGACGACGCGCGGCTGGTCCAGGAGTCCCTGGAGGCGGGCGAGCTCCTGCCGGCCGGCGAGGGTCTCTACTACTCGCGTTCCTACTTCAAGGACACCGCGCGCGCTGAGGAGCGCACCATCGTCGCGACCTCCAACGAGGCCGACAAGGGCATCTACAACAACTGGAAGCCCGCCGCCGAGATGAAGCCGAAGCTCGTCGAGCTGATGACCGGCGCCTCGGCGGGCAAGACGATGTACGTCATCCCCTACCTCATGTCGCCGAAGGGCTCGCCGGTCGAGAAGTTCGCCGCCGGTGTGGAGCTGACCGACAACCGCAACGTCGTCCTCCAGATGATCCGCATGGCGCGGGTCGGCGTGGAGTACATCAACGACCTCGGCGACTCGTTCGTCAAGGCCGTGCACGTGACCGGCGACCTGGAGAACCTCGGCCAGGGCACGCCCGACGACAAGCGCTACTTCGTGACCGTCGCCGACGAGCGCACGATCCTGCACTTCGGTTCGTCCTACGGCGGCAACGCGCTGCTCGGCAAGATCGCCCACGGTCTGCGCCAGGGCTCCTTCGACGGCTGGAAGAACGGCTTCCTGGTGGAGCAGTTCATGCTGCTCGGCATCACCGACAAGGAGACCGGCAAGAAGTACAACATCTGCGGTGGCTTCCCGTCGGCCTCGGGCAAGACGAACCTCGCGATGACGCTGGCTCCCGACGCCCTCGGTGACCGCTACTACGTCGAGTTCTACGGCGACGACATCGCGTGGATCTGGGTCGGCGACGACGGCAAGCTCTACGGCATGAACCCGGAGAACGGTGTCTTCGGTGTCGCCAAGGACACCAACGAGAAGACGAACCCGACGGCGATCGACTCGATCGTCCCCAACACCGGGGCCATCTTCACCAACGTCGCCTACAACCCCAAGACCCAGGAGGTCTGGTGGGAGGGCAAGGGCGACAAGCCGACCGACCTCGACGGCTGGGAGGACTGGAAGGGCGACATCATCGCCGACCGGGCCCCCGAGGACGCCGACGCTCCGTGGGCGCACCCGAACAGCCGGTTCACCACGACCCTGGCCAACGTCCCGAACGTCGCCAAGGACTTCGAGGACCCGGCCGGTGTCGAGATCCACGGCATCATCTTCGGTGGCCGTACCCGTGACCGCGAGCCGCTGATCCGCGCGATCACCGACATCGCCGAGGGCGTCTACGACGGCCTCACCCTGGGTGCCGAGGCCACCGCGGCGGCCGACGGCCTCGAGGGCGTGCTCCGCTACGACCCGATGTCGATGCGTCCGTTCATGTCGTACTCCGAGGCCGACTACGCTGCGCACTGGCTCGAGGTCATCGGCCGCGCGACGACGAAGCCGATCTTCGCCCACGTCAACTGGTTCCAGCGCGGCGAGGACGGCCGCTTCCTGTGGCCGGGCTACCGCGAGAACCTGCGGCCGCTCAACTGGCTGATGGAGTTCCTCAACGGCGAGGTCGAGGGCGTGCAGACCGCCGTCGGCGTCCTGCCGAAGCGCGAGGAGCTCAACCTCGAGGGTCTCGACGAGCAGAGCCTGGCCGACCTGGACACGCTGCTCACGATCGACGTCCCGCGCTGGCAGCAGGAGATGGGCTTCCGCGAGAAGCACCTCGCGCAGTTCGACGGTCTCCCCGAGGAGATCTGGGAGGCGCACCGCCGCGTCGCCAAGGCGCTGGAGGCCTGATCCTCGGTCTCTACAGGCTGTTCGCAGCACCCCGGTTCTACAGAACCGGGGTGCTGTGCTTTTCGAGCAGGACGTCGAGCGCCCGCTCCGGGTCGATGCCGGTGGGCTCGGTGGCGCGCCGGCTGGTGAGTGCGGCCAGGCCGTGGATCGCCGACCAGAGGGCGAGGCACTCGGCGGGCTCGGGCGTACGGCCGGTGGTGCGGGCGAGGGTGGCGCCGAGGTCGGCGAACCAGCGCCCGGTGATCTCGCGCAGGTGCCCGCCGGCGCCCTCGAGCAGGTCGTGGCGGGTGATCAGGTCGAACATCTCCGGTCGGCTCCGGGCGAAGGCGAGGTAGGCCCGCGCCGCCCGGCGCAGGTCGTCGTCGGCCAGCGCGGGCGCGATCGTGGTGTCGAGATCCTCCAGGCCGCCGCGGGCGATCGCCGCGAGCAGCGCCTGGTACGTCGGGAAGTAGCGCCGCGGCGCTCCGTGCGAGACGCCGGCCGCGGCGGCGATCGAGCGCAGCGAGACGCCCTGGTGGCCGTGCGCCTCCAGGAGCTCGGTGCCGACGGTGATCAGGCGGTCGCGGGCGGAGGTCACCTAGACAGTGTCTACGGCGGCGGGGCAGACTGCTAGTAGACAGTGTCTACTCGTCGTCGATCTCGGCCCCAGGAGGGTGCGTGTGTGGTTCTGGTTGCTCAAGTGGGTCCTGCTCGGTCCGGTCGTGCGCTGGTACGCCCGGCCCCGGGTGCACGGCCGGCACCACGTGCCGGTCACGGGGCCGGTGATCGTCGCGGCCAACCACCAGGCCGAGATCGACTCGCTCGTGCTCGCGCTGGTGCTGCCGCGCCCGCCGCGGTTCCTGGCCAAGGCGGAGTACTACGCCGGCGGTCGGCCCGGTCTGCGCGGGCGGTTCGATCGCTGGCTGTGCACGGTGACCCACCAGATCCCCGTCGACCGGGACGGCGGCACCGCGGCGTCGGCGTCGTTGGCCGCCGCCGAGCGGCTGCTGCGCGAGGGCGGGGTCTGGGCGATCTACCCGGAGGGCACTCGCTCGCCCGACGGGCGGCTCTACCGCGGGCACACGGGCGTCGTCCGGGTCGCGCGGGCGGTGCCCGGCGCGGTGGTGCTGCCGGTGGGTCTGGTCGGCGCGGCGGCGGTCGATCCGCCGTACCGGAGGGGGTGGCGGCGCGGGCGGGTGACGGTGAGCGTGGGGGCGCCGGTCGACGTCTCGGCCGCGGTCGGCGACGTCCGGGCCGCGACGGACCTGCTGATGGCGCAGATCGGGGCGCTGTCCGGCCAGCGGCCGCTGGCGCACTACCCGCCGCGGCGCCAGGCGGCATGATGGCCCCGTGCGCGCCGTCATCTGTCACCAGGCCCAGCTGAGCGTCGAGGAGCTCCCGGACCTCACGCCCGTCGAGGGCCAGATCCTGCTCGACGTCGAGCGCTGCGGGATCTGCGGCTCCGACCTCCACGCCCGGACCCACTGCGACGAGACCGCCGCCGACGCCGCGGCCCTCGGGTACGACGCGTTCATGCGCTCGACCGACCGCGTCGTGATGGGCCACGAGTTCGTCGGCACCGTCGTCGACTACGGCCCGCGCACGCGCCGGCCGTTCCCGGTCGGCGCGCGCGTGGTCGCGCTGCCGGTGCTGCGCAGCGGCGCCGACGTTCACCTGACTGGGCTCTCGGAGCAGGCCTCGGGCGGCTACGCCGAGCAGGTGCTTGTCAACGCCTCGATGACGATGCGCGTGCCCGACGGGCTCGACGCCGACGCGGCGGCACTGACCGAGCCGATGGCGGTCGCCCTGCACGCCGTACGCCGGGGGCAGGTGGGGGCCCGGGACACCGCCGTGGTCATCGGCTGCGGACCGATCGGCCTCGCCGTCATCGCGATGCTCAAGGCGACCGGCGTCAAGCACGTCATCGCCAGCGACTTCTCGCCCGGCCGCCGGGCCCTGGCCGAGCAGATGGGCGCCGACGATGTCGTCGACCCGGCGGCCGCCTCACCGTGGTCCTCGTTCGACGACTCGCGCTACCTCACCGAGGCGATCGCCCTCGCCGAGCTCGGCCTCGACGCCATGGACAAGCTGCGCGCCGTCCCCCTCCTGCCCTGGGCGCACCTCATGCGCGCCGCCGAGAAGGTCGGCGCCACCCCGCGCGGCCCGGTCGTCTTCGAGTGCGTCGGCGTGCCCGGGATGATCGAGCACATCGTCTCGTCGGCGCCGCTGCTCTCGCGCGTGGTCGTCGTCGGGGTGTGCATGGGCGAGGACTCCTTCCGGCCCTCGATGGCGATCAACAAGGAGATCGACCTGCGCTTCGCCTTCGCCTACGACCCGAGCGAGTTCCACCAGACGCTGCAGTGGATCGCCTCGGGGAAGGTCGACGTACGGCCGCTCGTCACGGGCGTCGTCGGGCTCGACGGCGTGGCCGGGGCGTTCGAGGACCTGGGCGACCCGGAGCGCCACGCCAAGATCCTGGTGGACCCGCGCCGCTGAGGCGCCTGCCCCCGCCTCAGGCCGCGGTGGACCGCAGCAGGTGGCCCTTGACGATCTTGAGGTCGTCCTCGACGGAGCAGAGCCGGTGCTCGACGGCGCCGAGGCGGTGCTCGACACCATCGATGCGGAGGGTCAGGACCTCGGCAACGTGATCGATCTTGGCGTCGAGGCGGTGCTCAAGGCTGTCGATCCGCGCGTCGAGACGCTGCTCGAGGCCGTCGATCCGGGTGTCCAGCCGGGCGCCGAGGCCAGCGATCTGTGCCTCGAGGCGGTCGCTGCGCCCCTCGTGCTTGGCGTCGAGCGCACGGATCTCGGCGGTGAGGGAGCGCGCGAGCAGCCCGAGCCCGCCCAGCATCATCGCGCTGAACAGGCCGAGCACGGTCCAGACCTGGGGTTCGCTCATCCAATCCACCTCTTCAGTGTGCGACGGGTGAGGCGAAGGTTGCCAGGGTGTGAGGCCGGGAGCCATCGACGATTCGCGTGCTGTGGAGGACGGGCCCGGTGGGGCGGGGTTGTGGACGGTCGGTGGTGGTCAGCCGGCGGCGATGGCCCGGCCGGCGGCGCGGCCGGAGAAGATGCAGCCGCCGAGGAAGGTGCCCTCGAGGGCGTTGTAGCCGTGGACGCCGCCGCCGCCGAAGCCGGCGACCTCGCCGGCGGCGTAGAGGCCGGGGACCACCGCGCCGGAGGCCGAGATGGCGCGGGAGGAGAGGTCGGTGGCGATGCCGCCGAGGGTCTTGCGGGTCAGGATGTTGAGCCGTACGGCGATCAGCGGCCCGTGCTCGGGGTCGAGGACCTTGTGCGGCTTGGCGACCCGGATCAGCTTGTCGGTGCGCGAGCGGCGGGCGTTGTTGACCGCCATCAGCTGGAAGTCCTTGCTGAAGCCGTTGTCCAGCTCGGCGTCGCGCGCCTCGATCTGGCGACGCAGGACGTCGACGTCCAGCTCGGGGCCGCGGGCCGGCGCATCGGCGGCGACGACGGCGTTCATCCCCGCGACGAGTGACTCGAGGGTGTCGGCGACGACGAAGTCCTTGCCGTCGGTCTTGAACTTCTCGACCGGGGCCGGGGCGCCCTTGGCGAGCCGGGCCTTGAGCATCACCTTGATGTCCTTGCCGGTGATGTCGGGGTTCTGCTCGGAGCCCGACAGCGCGAACTCCTTCTCGATGATCGACTGGGTGAGCACGAACCACGTGTAGTCGTAGCCGGTGGCGCCGATCGTGGCGAGCGTGCCGAGGCTGTCGAAGCCCGGGTAGTTGGGGGCGGGCAGCCGCTGGCCGGTCGCGTCGAACCACAGCGCCGACGGGCCGGGGATGATCCGGATGGCGTGGTCGGGCCAGATCGGGTCCCAGTTGTGGATGCCCTCGGTGTAGTGCCACATCCGGTCGGAGTTGACCAGCCGCGCGCCGCCGGCCTCGGCGATGCCCAGCCCGCGCCCGTCGACGTACGCCGGCACGCCGCTGATCATGTGCTGTGGGGCCGGTCCGAGCCGGTCGGCGGGCCAGTTGTCGCGGATCAGCTGGTGGTTGTGGCCGATGCCGCCGGTCGTGACGACGACCGCCGGTGCGCGCAGCTCGAAGGTGCCGGTCTCGACGCGGGTCGAGGCGACGCCGCGCTCGGCCGTCGACGGCTCCAGGACCGCGCCGCGGACGCCGACCACGGCGCCGTCGGCGACGACCAGCTCGTCGACCCGGTGCCGGAAGCCGAAGCGCACCAGCCCGGCCTCCTCGGCGGCGAGCACCGGCTCCAGGAAGACCCGGACCACCTCGGGGCCGGTGCCCCAGGTCAGGTGGAAGCGCGGGACGGAGTTGCCGTGCCCCGAGGCGTCGCCGCGGCCGCGCTCGGCCCAGCCGACGAAGGGCAGCACCTTGAGGCCCAGCGCGCGCAGGTAGTCGCGCTTCTCGGTGGCCGCGAAGCGGACGTACGCCTCGGCCCACTGGCGTGCCCAGTGGTCCTGGCCCGGCGTCCCGTCGCCGTCGGGGGCGACCCGGTCGAAGCCGGCCGAGCCCTGCCAGTCCTGCCAGGCGAGCTCGAAGGAGTCCGTGATCCCCATCCGCCGCTGCTCGGGGGAGTCGACGAGGAAGAGCCCGCCCAGCGACCAGAACGCCTGCCCGCCGAGGTTGGCGCGGTTCTCCTGGTCGAGCACGAGCACGCGCTTGCCCGCGCGGGTCGCCTCGTACGTCGCGACGAGTCCGGCGAGGCCGGACCCCACGACGATCGCGTCCGGCTCGAATCCCTGGTCCACCGCTCCCTGGCTCACGCGGGGAGCCTGCCACATCCGGCCGCCGGAAAGCCGCAGGGCGTGGTCCGCGCCACAGTTCCTTGCCAGTGGCAAGGAACCGGTTCTAGTTTCCGGGCATGGCTCCCCCCGAGGGCGACCGCGTCGCTCGCTACGCCCGCTTCGCCGTACGACGAGCCGGGTGGGTCGTGCTCGCCTGGCTGGTGGTCACGGTCGTGATGAACACCGCCGTCCCCCAGCTCGAGGAGGTCGCCGGGCGCGACTCCTCGCCGATGGTGCCCAAGGACGCGCCGTCGATGCAGGCGGTCGCCGCGATGGACGAGGCCTTCGGCAGCGGGCGCAGCGAGAGCTTCATCGTCGTCGCGATGGAGCGCACGTCGGGGCTGACCAAGGCCGACACCCGGTACGCCGAGGACCTGGTCACCGAGCTGGAGAAGGACACCGACGACGTCGCCTTCGTCCAGGACGTACGCCGCCCCGAGCTGCGCGAGGCCCTGACCAGCACCGACCGCCAGGCCCGCTACCTCCTCGTCGGGATCACCGGCGCCACCGGCGCTCCGGCGTCGCTGCGCCAGGTCGGCGCGGTCCGCGAGATCGCGCGCGAGCACGCACCGGACGGACTGACCGTCGAGGTGACCGGCCCGACCGCGACGGTCGTCGACCTGGCCACCGAGACCGAGCACAGCGTCCTGCGGATCACCGTCGTCACGATCGGCCTGATCGCGCTCATCCTGTTCCTGATCTACCGCTCGTTCGCGATCCCGGTGCTCATCCTCGGCGTGGTCGGGATCGGGCTCGGCCTCGGCCGCGCGGTGGTGGCGTGGTGCGGGATGGAGGACTTCTTCGCGGTCTCGACGTTCAGCGGCTCGTTCCTGACCGCGATCGTGCTGGGGGCGGGCACCGACTACGCGGTGTTCCTGGTCGCGCGCTACCACGAGCAGCGCCGCCTCGGCGTCGAGCCGACCCGGGCCGCCGCGATCGCCGCGAGCCGCGTGGGCTCGGTGATCGCGGGCTCCGCGATCACCGTCGTGCTCGCCGCGATGACGATGGCGATCGCGGACCTGGGCTTCTTCAACACGACCGGTCCGGCGATCGCGGTCAGCATCGCGGTCAACCTGTTCGTCAGCCTCACGCTCACCCCGGCGCTGCTCGCGCTGGCCGGGCGCCGCGGCTGGGCCGAGCCCCGTGAGTCCAAGGCCGCCGGTGTCTGGCAGCGCGTGGCCGGCCTCGTCGCGGCCCGCCCGGGCCGGATGCTCGCCGCCTCGCTGGTCCCCCTGGCGCTCCTGGCGGCGCTCTTCCCCCTCACCGACCTCTCGTACGACGTCCGCGACCCGCTGCCCGACGGCGCCGAGAGCAATCGCGGCTACGCCCTGCTGGCGCGGCACTTCCCGGTCAACGAGGTGCTCCCGGACTACGTCGTGATCCAGGCCGACCACGACCTGCGCAACTCCCGCGACCTCGCGCTCATCGAGCGCGCGTCCGCGGCCGTCGCCCAGCACGACGGCGTGGCGCTGGTCCGCGGCATCACCCGCCCGCTGGGCGAGCCGATCACCGAGGCGTCGGTCGCCTACCAGTCCGGGCTCGTGGGCGACCGGCTCGACCAGGCGACGACCAAGGTCGCCGAGGGCGCGGCCGGAGCGGACGAGCTGGCCGACGGCGCCGGACGCCTCGACGACGGCGCGGGCGAGCTCGCCCGGGGTGCGGACCAGGCGGTGACGGGCGCCGACCGGATCGCGACCTCGACCGCGCGCCTCTCGCGCGGCATGGACAGGCTGCTCGACGGCGCCGACGCGGCCGTCGCCGGCACCGGGGACCTCCGCACCGGCGCGACCACTCTCGCCGACGGCCTCACCACGGCCGCCGACCAGGTGCAGCTCGCGGTCGACGGGCTCGCCCTCGTCCACGACGCGCTCGCGACCAAGAGCCTCACGTGCAACCTCGATCCCGCCTGCCGCAAGGCCCGCACGGGCATCAAGCAGATCTGGGAGGCCCAGCGCGACCAGCTCCTGCCGGGGCTGCGCGAGGCCGCCCGCGGTGCGCGCACGCTCGCCTCGGGGACCGGCGACCTGCGCGCCGGACTGCGCCAGCTGCGCTCCGGGCTCGCCCAGGCCCGGACCGGTACGACGCAGCTCGCCGCCGGCCAGCGCACGTTCGCCGACCGCCTGGGCGAGCTGTCCACGGGAGCCGACCAGCTCGCCGAGGGGACCGGCCGGCTGCGCGGCGGCACCCAGCAGGTCGCCGCCTCCCTGCCCGAGCTCGAGGAGGGCCTCGCCGCCGCGGCGCGCCACCTGCGCACCACCAGCAGCCAGGCCGACGACCCGGCCAGTGGCGGCTTCTACCTGCCGCCGACCGCCCTGGAGCGGCAGGACTTCGCGGCGGCCAGCCGGCTCTTCGTCTCCCCGGACGGCCGGACCGCGCGGATCGCCGTGCTCGGCACGACCGACGCCTTCGGCCCCGAGGCCGCGGACCGCTCGGCCGAGATCCGCACGATCGTCGCCACGTCGTTCAACGGCACCCGGCTCGCCGGCGCGGACGTCGCGACGACCGGCATGCCGAGCACCAACGCCGACCTGCGGCGCTACTCGATGTCGGACCTGCGCACCATCGCGACCTTCGCGCTGATCGCGGTCTTCCTCGTCCTGCTCCTGCTGCTGCGCAGCCTCGTCGCGGCGTTCACGCTCATGGCCACGGTCGTCCTGTCGTACGTCGCCGCGATCGGGCTCTCCGTCCTCGTCTGGCAGTACGGGCTGGGGATCCAGCTCGACTGGACCGTCGCCGCGGTCGCGTTCGTCGTCCTCGTCGCCGTCGGCGCCGACTACAACCTGCTGCTGACCAAGCGCATGCACGAGGAGGCGCCCGACGGATCCGCGGCGGGCATCGCGCGGGCGACGGCCGCCACGGGCGGCGTGATCACCACCGCGGGCGTGATCTTCGCGGTCAGCATGATGGCGCTCATGGCCGGGCGGGTGACCACGATCGGCCAGGTCGGGTTCACCATCGCGGTCGGCCTGCTGCTCGACACGTTCGTCGTGCGCTCGCTCCTCGTGCCCGCGATCGCTACGTTGCTGGGAAAGCGGCTGTGGTGGCCGCAACGGACTCGGGCAGCAGAGGGATGATCATGAGACAGGCCGACCTGCGGGAGCGGCTGATCCGCGCGGCGGAGCAGGAGATCGCGGCCTGCGGCCCGGCCAAGGCGAGCCTGCGGGCCATCGCGCGGCGGGTCGGGGTGTCCCACCAGGCCACGGCGCACCACTTCGACGACCGGGCGGGGCTGTTCACGGCGCTGGCGGTCGAGGGCTTCGAGCTGCTCCTCGACCGCACCCGGACGGCGGTCGCGGGCGTCCCGGCCGACGGTGGGCGCCAGGTGACGGCCGCCGGAGTCGCCTACGTCGAGTTCGCCGACCGGCAGCCGACGATGTTCGACGTGATGTTCCGCCCCGAGCTGCTGCACGCCGACGACGCCGGGCTGTGCGCGGTCCGGCTGACCCACCGGGCGCTGCTGCTCGACCTCGTCGGCGCCGCGCAGGGCACCGGCTGGGCCGCGTCGGTGCCGACGGAGGAGCTCGTCACCATCGGCTGGGCGACCGTGCACGGGCTGGCCGTGCTCCAGCGCGACGCCCAGCTGACCGCCGTACCGACCGAGGTGGACCTGGATCCGGCCAAGCTGCTCGTCGTGATCGGTCAGGCGCTCGACGCGCTGGCCTGAACCGCCAGCCGGGTGGGCGTCGCCCGCCCGCGCAGCGTCACCTCGCCGTGCTCGCGCCAGTACGCCGCCTCGTCGGGACCCGCGGCCTCGACCGAGGCCCACGCGGCGAGCACGCCGCCGGGGACGTCCTTGGCGAGGTCGGTGAGCCGGGCCGCGGAGTTCACGGCGTCGCCGATCACGGTGTACTCGAAGCGCTGCTCGTGACCGACATTGCCGGCGACGACCTGGCCGGTCGCGATCCCGATGCCGGCGCCCACCTCGGGCACCTCGGCCGCCAGCCGGACCGCCATGGCGCGGGCGGCCGACAGCGCCGCCGCGGCATGATCGGGGTGCTCGACGGGTGCTCCGAAGACCGCCAGCACCGCGTCGCCGATGAACTTGTTGACCAGGCCGTGGTGCCGGTCGACCTCGTCGACCACCACGCCGAAGAACCGGTTGAGCACCGCCACGACCTCGGTCGGACCGTGCTCGGTGGCGTACGTCGTGGAGCCGACCAGGTCGACGAAGAGCACCGAGCAGGTGCGGGTCTCGCCCCCCAGCTCGATCTCGCCCGCGCCGAGGGCCGCCGCCGCGGCGGCGACCTCCTGGCCGACGTGGCGGCCGAACAGGTCGCGGATCTGCTCGCGCTCCTGGAGGCCGGTGACCATGTCGTTGAAGCCGCTCTGGAGCTGGCCGAGCTCGGTGCCGTCGTACACGACGACGTCGGTGTCGAGGTGGCCCGCCTCGACGGCGCGCATGGCGTCGCGCACCGACAGCAGGGGAGCGACGACGGACCGCGCGTTGAGGTCGGTGAGCAGGAAGCCGAACAGCAGCACGATGACGCACACGATGATGGTCACGACGGCGAGCTGGTCGAGCGTGGCGTCGTTCCCGCTCGGGGTGAGCGCCAGGATCGCGGCGATGAGCAGGCCGACGATCGGGGCGCCGGTGCCGAGGGTCCAGAAGATCGCCATCCGCGGGCCGACCCCGACGCCGCGGATCCGCTGGGTCACCCGCACGTCGCTCAGCGCGCGGGCCGCGATCGGGCGCAGCGAGAACTCGGTGAACAGGTAGGAGATCCCGGCCACCACCATCGCGCCGATGCTCACCGTCAGCGCCGTGCCGAGGATGCGCGAGGGCTGCAGGATGATCGTGAGCACCGTGAACAGCACCGTGCCGACCAGCCACATCGTCAGCTGCATGACGGTCAGCGTCAGCGGCACCCGCAGCGCCCGGGCCCGCTGGGTCCGGTCGGGGTCGACGCCGGGCTGGGTGGCCCACCGCAGCGCGCGCAGCGAGGTCGTCGTCCCCCAGACCGCGCCGATCGCCGCCGCGACGAAGACGTACGTCGGGATGGCGATCGCGAGCGCGATGACCATCTCCCGGTTCGGGGCCGGTGAGGGGATCGCCCAGGTGTTGATGACGAACACCACGAGGGCGCCGATCAGGTTGGTCCCGACGAGCAGCACGGTCAGCAGCACCTGGATGCGGATCCGCAGGCGGCGCGGCTGCTGGTCGCGCGGACCGAGGATCCGCGAGCCGAAGGGGCTGCGCCGGGGAGAGGAGGACCGACGCGGCATGAGGCGAAGCGTAGTGCGCCGTTGCGCGCCTCTGGTTGGATCGGGGTCATGACGACGTCTGCCGCCGAGATCACCGAGGCCTACGCCGCCTTCCACGAGAAGGTCGCGGGCTTCGCCGCGTCCGGCGACTGGACCGGCTACGCCGACCTGTTCACCCCCGACGCGGTCTACGTCGAGCACGCGATGGGCACCTTCACCGGGCGCGACGAGATCCGCGAGTGGTCGGTGCGCACCATGACGTCGTACCCCGGGCGGTTGATGCCGGAGTTCCCGATCTCCTGGCAGGTCGTCGACGCCGACGCCGGCCGCCTCGTCTGCGAGGTGCTCAACCCGATGCCCGACCCGGGCGACGGCACGATGCTGACCGAGCCCAACATCACGATCATGACCTACGCCGGCGACGGCCTGTTCTCCGGCGAGGAGGACGTCTACAACCCCCTGCGCTTCCACGCGATGGCGCAGAAGTGGGCTCGGATCGCCGCCGCCCACGACAACGCCGACGAGGACGTCCTCAGCTGGCTCGACAAGTTCGGTGGTGGACGGTGACGGGGGCGGCCAAGCGCCTGCTCCTCGAGGTCCTCGGCTGGCTCCTGCTCGTCGCGGGCGTCGCGGCGCTCGTCCTGCCGGGACCGGGGCTGCTGCTGATGGCGGCCGGTCTGGGCGTGCTGTCCCAGCAGTACACCTGGGCCGAGCGGCTGCTCGACCCCGTCCTGCTGCGCGCCCTGCGGGCCGCGGCCGAGGGGGTCGAGACCTGGCCGCGGGTGATCATGTCGACGATCTTCGCGCTGGGCATCGGCGCCTTCGGTGTCGCGTGGCTGCTCGACCCGGACACGCCGGACTGGTGGCCGATCGCCGAGCGCTGGTGGCTCCCGGGCGGCGTCTGGACGGGCATCACCCTGCTGTTGTCCTGCGTCATCGCGCTGGCGCTGATCGTCTACTCGTTCCGCCGCTTCCACGGCAAGCCCGAGGCGCGGGCCGCGCTGGAGGGTGAGATCGACGAGGCCGACGAGCGCCGTCACCACGAGGACGACTGAGCGATGACCGGCCCGGACGACGACAGCCGCAGCATGCGCGAGCGGATGCTCGCCGGCGACCTCTACCTGGCCGACGACCCCGACCTCGTCGAGGCCTACCTCCGGGCCCAGGACCTCACGACGGCCTACAACGCGACGACGGCCCGCGAGCGCGACCGGCGCCACGAGCTCCTCGGCGAGCTGCTCGGTGCCGTGGGCGAGGACACCGGCATCCGGCCGCCGCTCCACGTCGACTACGGCAGCCAGGTGACGATCGGGGCGCGCTCGTTCGTGAACTTCGGCCTGGTGGCGCTCGACGTCGCCCCCATCGTGATCGGGGACGACGTCCAGATCGGCCCGAACGTCCAGCTCCTGACGCCGCTGCACCCGCTCGAGGCCGGTCCCCGGCGCGACAAGTGGGAGTCGGCCCGGCCCATCGAGATCGGCGACAACGTCTGGCTCGGCGGCGGCGTGATCGTCTGCCCCGGCGTCACCATCGGTCCGAACACCGTGGTCGGTGCCGGCTCCGTCGTCACCCGCGACCTGCCTGCGGGCGTGCTGGCGGTGGGCAACCCGGCGCGTGTGGTGCGGGAGCTTCCGGCGTGAGCACCCTGATCGTGCCGCTGGCCACGGTGCTGCGCGAGCGGCTGCGCACCGGCAGCCGGCCGGGGCAGCGCGACGACGGGCACCGCGTGGCGCTGGCGATCGAGGGCGGCGGCAGCCGGGCGGCGTACTCGGCGGGGATGGCGCTGGCCATCGACGAGGCCGGCCTGACCGACGCCTTCGACCACGTCTACGGCACGTCCGGCGGGGCGCTCAACGGTGCCTGGCTGCTCACCGGTGAGGGCCGCAAGTGGCTGCGCAGCTGGGCCTGGCCCGAGGTCGCGGCGGCCAAGGTGACCGACCCGCGGCGGATGCTGCGCGGCCGGCCGGTTGTCGACCTCGCCCGCCTGGTGCACCACGTCTACGAGTCGATCACCCCGATGGACTTCGACGCGATCATCGCCAACCCCATCGGCTTCCACCCGATCGCGACCGACGCGGCGACCGGCGTGGCGGCCGACCTCGCGCCCTACGTCACCGACCGGCTCAGCGCCCAGACTGCGCTGCGGGCGAGCTCGTGCATCCCCCTCCTGGCCGGCCCTCCGGTCCGGGTCGGCGACCGGCGCTACGTCGACGGCGGTCTCTCCGAGGGCGTGCCCTTCCGCACGGCGCTCGCCCAGGGCGCCAGCCACGTGCTGGTCCTGCGGACCCGGCGCGCCGACCAGTGCGCCGTACCGCCCTCCCGCGTCGAGCGGGCGCTGCTCGCGCCCTACTTCCTGCGGCACGGGCGGGCCGCGGGTGCGGCGCACGTCGGGCGCCACCGGACCTATGCCGACGACGACCGGCGGCTCGCGGCGGGGACCCGGGCCGACGTACCGACGCTCGTCGAGGTGCGGCCCGCGCTCGGATCGCCCGATGTGACGCGGCTCAGCGGCGACCTCAAGAGCATCGACGCCGCCATCGACCACGGACGCGCGGTGATGCAGGCCTTCCTCGATGGCTGAGCCCGGTCCGGGCGCGCAGCGCCGGCCCCGCAACCGCAAGGAGCTCATCGTCGCTGCGGCGGCCCGGCAGTTCGCCCGCCGGGGCTATCCCGACGCCTTCGTCGCCGACATCGCGGCCGAGGTCGGCATCACCGCCTCGGCGCTCTACCGCCACTTCGGGGGCAAGGCCGCGCTGCTCGTCGCCGCCATCGAGCTCGAGATCGCCCAGCTCGCCGAGGCGTACGACGCCCCGCCGGAGCTCTCCGCGCTGCTCGACCACGCGGCCCACCACCTGCTGCGCCCCGGCCGCCCGCACGCGCTGTGGGATCGCAACGCCCGCTTCCTCGACCCGGCCCGGCGTGACGAGCTCGCCGCCCGCTACGGCACGTCGCTCAAGCCGCTGCGCAGCGCGCTCGCCACGGCTCGGCCCGACCTGGGCCGGGCGGACGTCGTCGCGCTGTCGGTCGCGGTGCACGCCGTCCTCGACAGCGGGCGGGCCTACGAACGGGCGACCGTCGAGGAGCCGCGCGCGGGTCAGCTCATGGTGGCCGCGGCTGCTGCGGTGGCCGAGGTGCCCTGGCTGCCGCAGGCCGATCCGGTGGTCCCGCCGCCGGCGCTGCCGGCACCGCCTCCCGGCGCCTCGGGCGGGCTCCAGCCGGCGTCCCGGCGCGAGGCCGCGCTCGCGGCCGCCGTACGGCTGTTCGCCGAGCGGGGCTACGAGGTCGTCGGCATGGACGACATCGGCGCCGCCGCGGGGATCTCCGGGCCGACGCTCTACCACCACTTCCCGGGCAAGTCGGCGATCCTCGTCGAGGTCATCACGCGCTGCCTCGACGCGCTCTACTTCGACCTCGCCGCGGTGCTGGCCGGGACCGACGACGCCGCCACGGCGCTCGACCGGACGCTGGCGTCGTTCGTCCGGATCAACCTCGCCCAGGGCGACGCGCTGTCCCCGCTGTTCACCGAGATCGGCAACGTGCGGCCCGAGGAGCGGGCGCCGATCCGGCGGGCCCAGCAGGACTACGTCAACGAGTGGGCGGTGCTGCTCACCGCCGTTCGTGACGACCTCACCGCGGCCGACGCGCAGGCACTGGTGCGTTCGGCGCAGATCGCGGTCAACACCCTGCGGCGCTACCTGCCGGTCGGACCGGCCGATCAGTGGGTCCTGCTGTGCCGGGTCGGTCGCGCGGTGCTCGGGCTGCCCGACGATTCCGTCGGGCCCATGTCCTAGCCTCGCCTCGATGACCCTGCACCTCCACCGCGCCGCGCGGACCGACCTGCTCGCCGACGAGCTCGGCGGGCTGCTCGCGACGCCGCTGGACGACCCGTTCGCCAGCGAGGTCGTCGTGGTGCCGGCGCGGGGGGTCGAGCGGTGGCTCACCCAGCGGCTCTCGCACCGGCTCGGCACGGGCGCGCGTGGGGGCGACGGAGTGTGCGCGGGGGTGCGCTTCCTCCAGCCGGCCTCGCTGGTCGGGCTGCTGCTGGGGCGTGAGCGGGACGACCCGTGGCACCCGGACCGGCTGGTCTGGCCGCTGCTGGCGACGATCGACGACGTGCTCGGTGAGCCGTGGTGCGCGACGCTGGCGACCCACCTCGGGCACGGGCTCGACGGTGAGGAGGGCGAGCTGCGGCGCAGTCGCCGGTGGTCGGTCGCGCGGCGGCTGGCCGAGCGCCTCACGTCGTACGCCGTCCAGCGCCCGGCGCTCGTGCGCGACTGGCGCGAGGGGCGCGACACCGACGGCACCGGCGAGCAGCTGGCCGACGACCTGCGTTGGGAGGCCGAGCTGTGGCGCCGGCTGCTCGCGCGGATGGCCGCGGCCGGGCACACCGAGGCGCCCGACCAGCGCCACGAGCGGGTGTGCGCGACGCTGCGCGCGGGTGGGGCCGACGGCCTCGACCTGCCGGGGCGGCTCTCGCTGTTCGGGCACACCCGGCTGCCGGCGACCGAGGTCGACCTGCTGGTCGCGCTCGCGGCCCACCGCGACGTCCACCTCTGGCTGTCCCAGCCGTCCGCGGCGCTCTGGGACGCGGTGACCGCGGCCGGCGTCCCGGTCGGCCCGCGCGACACCTGCGGCTCCGCCGAGCTGGCCGAGCACCCGCTGCTCGCCTCGCTGGGGCGCGACTCCCGCGAGCTGGCCACCGTCCTCGGGGCGCGGGTGCGGGCCGGTGAGGCCGACGACGCCGGTACGGCGCCCGACCCGGTGCCGCCCGCGGACCTGCTCGGCTGGCTCCAGTCCGACCTGCGCGCCAACCAGGCGCCCGACGAGGCCACCCGCGCCGGGCGGGTGCTCGCCGCCGATGACCGGTCGGTCCAGGTCCACGCCTGCCACGGTCCGGCCCGCCAGATCGAGGTGCTGCGCGAGCTGCTCGTCGGTCTGCTCGAGGACGACCCGACGCTCGAGCCGCGCGACATCGTCGTGATGTGCCCCGACATCGAGACCTACGCACCGCTCTTCTCGGCCGGCTTCGGCCTCGGTGACCTGATCGGTGACGAGCGCACCGACGACGCGCTCCATCCCGCGCACCGGCTGCGGGTCCGGCTCGCCGACCGTGCCGCGAGCAGCACCAACCCGCTGCTGGGCGTGGCGGTCGCGCTCGTCGAGCTGGCCGGTGGCCGGGCGACCGCGTCCCAGGTGCTCGACCTGCTGTCCCGGCCGGTGTGCCGGCGGCGGTTCGGGTTCGGCGACGACGACCTGGCCCGGATGACCCGCTGGGTCGCCGAGGCCGGGATCCGCTGGGGCGTCGACGCCGGACACCGCGCGTCCTACGCGATGGAGGGTTTCGAGCACAACACCTGGCGAGCCGGCCTCGACCGGCTCCTGCTCGGTGTCGCGATGAGCGACGACGACCACCGCCACGTCGGGCGCGGGCTGCCCGTCGACGACATCGCCAGCGGCGAGATCGAGCTCGTCGGCCGGCTCAGCGAGGCCGTCGCCCGGCTGGCCGGCTGCCTCGACGCGCTCGGCCGGGCCGAGGCGGCCGACGCGTGGTTCGCCGCGATCGCCGACGGCGTGCGCGACCTGTGCGAGGTCGACGCCGACGACGCCTGGCAGCTGCCGCAGTTCGAGCGCGAGCTCGCCCGGGCCCGCGCCAGCGCCGACGAGAGCGACCCCGGCGTACCGCTCCGGCTGGCCGACGTCCGCGCGCTGCTCCAGGCCCGCCTCGCCGGTCGCCCCACGCGCGCCAACTTCCGGACCGGGATGCTCACCGTCAGCACCCTCGTCCCGATGCGCTCGGTGCCCCACCGGGTGGTGTGCCTGGTCGGTCTCGACGACGGCGTCTTCCCGCGGACCAGCGGCGTCGACGGCGACGACGTGCTCGCCCGGCGTCCGCTCGTGGGCGAGCGCGACCTGCGCGGCGAGGACCGCCAGCTCCTGCTCGACGCCGTGCTCGCGGCGGGGGAGCGGCTGATCATCACCTACACCGGCGCTGCCGAGCACACCGGCCAGGAGCGGCCGCCCGCCGTACCGCTGGGCGAGCTGGTCGACGCCCTCGACCGCACCGCGGCCACCCCGGCCCGGCCGGTCGTCGTCGTGCGGCACCCGCTCCAGGCCTTCGACCCGCGCAACCACACCGCCGGCGCCCTGGTCGGTGCCGGGGCGTTCAGCTTCGACCGGGCCTCGCTGGCCGGGGCGCGGGCGGCGGTCCGCGAGCGCACCGCGCCGCCGCCGTTCCTGGCCGACCCGCTGCCGCCGGCCCCCGCCTCGGCCGGGGACGTGACGCTCGCCGACCTGGTCGGCTTCGTGCACCGCCCGGCCCGGACCTTCCTGCGCCGGCGCCTCGACGTGGCCACGCCGTTCGAGCCCGACCAGGTCGCCGACGCGATCCCGGTCGCGCTCAACGGGCTCGAGGTCTGGCAGATCGGCGACCGGCTGCTGCGCGAGGTCCTCGCCGCCGACGACCCGGCCGCCACCGCGACCGCCGTGATGACCGCCGAGCAGCTGCGCGGCTCGCTGCCGCCCTTCGACCTCGGCCGGGCGGCGCTGACCGACGTGGTCAAGGAGTGCCAGGAGCTGTTCGCCCGCAGCGCCGCCCTGCGGGCCGGCACGCCGCGCACGGTCGACGTTGACGTCGACCTGGGCGGCGGACGCCGGCTCACCGGCACCGTCCCCCGCGTCCACGGCAACCAGGTCGTCTCGCTGTCCTACTCGCGGCTCAAGCCCAAGCAGCGCCTGGCCTCCTGGCTCGACGTGCTGGCGCTGACCGCCACCCACCCCGACGAGAACTGGACCGGCCACGCCGTCGCCCGCGCCAAGGCCGGCCCCCAGCGCGCGCTCGTCGGCCCGATCGACCACCGGGCGACCGAGTGGCTCCACGCCCTGGTCGCGCTCTACGACGAGGGGCTGACCCGGCCGCTGCCGATGCCCCTCGACACCGCCTACGCCTGGGCCGACGCCCACGCCAAGGAGCTGCGCGGCATGGACGCCGACCCGGTCGAGGCCGCCGCCCGCGCCTGGGTCACCGACCCGTTCAACCAGTGGGGGATCAAGGGTGAGGACGACGACCCCGCCCACCGCCGCGTCTACGGCCACTCCGCGCCCGTGACCGCGCTCGTCGACGCCGGGCTGGCGTCGTACGCGTGGACGGTGTGGGAGCCGTTGCTCGCCGGCGCCGAGAAGGTGGGCCATCTGTGACCACCCCGATGACGCCGTTCGACATCCGCGGCCCGCTGCCCACGGGCACCACCCTGCTCGAGGCCAGCGCCGGCACCGGCAAGACCTGGACGATCGGCGCGCTCGTCACCCGCTACGTCGCCGAGGAGGGCGTGCCGTTGGAGCAGCTCCTCGTCGTCACCTTCGGGCGGGCGGCCAGCCAAGAGCTGCGCGAGCAGGTCCGGCACCAGCTCGTCGAGGCCGAGCGCGCCCTGGCCGGTACGCCGGACGACGTGCCCACCGACGTCATCGAGCACCTGCTCGACTGCGCCCCCGACGAGCGCGCGCGGCGCCACCGCCGGGTGACCCAGGCGCTGGCCGACTTCGACGCCGCGACCATCGCCACGATCCACCAGTTCTGCTCGCTGGTGCTCGACTCGCTCGGCGTCGCCGGTGACACCGACGCCCGGGCCCGGCTGGTCGACAACCTCGACGACATGTTGGTCGAGGTCGTCGACGACCTCTACCTGCGGGCCTTCGCCCAGACCAGCGAGGCGCCGGCCTTCTCCCACGCCGACGCGCTCGCGATCGCCCGCACCGTCGTCGCCGACCCGCAGGCGCGGCTCGAGCCCACCGACGTCCCGCGCGACCAGGTCGCCGGCCGCAAGGTCGCCTTCGCCACGGCCGTGCGGGCCGAGCTCGACCGGCGCAAGCGCCGCCTCGGCGTGCTCTCCTATGACGACCTGCTCTCCCAGCTCGCCGAGGCGCTCGAGCCGGTCGACTCCCCGGCCCGGGCGCGGATGCGCACCCGCTGGAAGATCGTCCTCGTCGACGAGTTCCAGGACACCGACCCGGTGCAGTGGCAGGTCTTCGACCGGGCGTTCTCGGGCCACGCGACGATGGTGCTCATCGGTGACCCCAAGCAGGCGATCTACGCCTTCCGGGGCGGTGACGTGACGACCTACCTCACCGCCGCCGAGACCGCCGAGGTCAAGCAGACGCTCGGCGTCAACCGGCGCAGCGACGCCGGCCTGATCGACGCCTTCGGCCGGCTCCTGGGTGGCGCCGAGCTCGGTGACCCGCGCATCGTCGTCCACGACGTGACGGCCCACCACCAGGAGTCGCGCCTGGTCGGAGCGCCCCGCCCGGCGCCCTTCCGCATGCGCGTCGTGCGCCGCGAGACCTTCGGCAAGCGCGGGACGACCGCGCTGCCCGTCGCCAAGGTGCGTCCCCACATCGCGCGCGACCTGGCCCACGACGTACGCGAGCTGCTCGCGGCCGAGCCGACCTTCGACGGGCGCCGGTTGCGGCCCGACGACATCGCGGTGATCTGCTACCGCCACGCCGATCTGGCCGCCGCGCGCAGGGCGCTGCTCGACGTCGGCGTGCCGGCCGTCATCGCCGGCGGCGGCAGCGTCTTCGCCACCCCGGCCGCCACCGAGTGGCTCTCCCTGCTCGAGGCGCTGGAGCAGCCGCACCGCACGCCGCGGGTCCGGGCCGCGGCCCTCACCTGCTTCCTCGGGTACGACGCCACCACCCTCGACGCGGGCGGCGACGACCTCTCCGACGAGCTGGGCGACCGGTTGCGGTCGTGGTCCGAGGCGCTCGCCCGGCGCGGCGTGGCCGCCGTCCTCGAAGCCGCCACGTCCGGCGGCCTGCCGGCCCGGCTGCTCGGCCAGGTCGGTGGCGAGCGGACCCTCACCGACGTCCGCCACATCGGCGAGGTGCTCCACGAGATCGCCCAGCGCGACCAGCTCGGCGCGGTGGCGCTGCTCGCCTGGCTGCGCGACCAGGTGCTCGAGGCCCGCGAGGGGCGCGGCACCGAGCGGACCCGCCGCCTCGACTCCGACGCCGACGCGGTCCAGCTCGTCACGATCCACGCCAGCAAGGGCCTCCAGTACCCCGTCGTCTACCTGCCCTCGCTCGCCGACCGCTGGGTCGGCAAGCCCGACCGGCCGCTGTTCCACGACGCCGACGGACGCCGCACCCTCGATGTCGGCGGCTCCGGCCCCCACTGGGCTGAGCACTGCCGGCGCTGGGCCGACGAAGAGGCGGGCGAGTGGCTGCGCCTGCTCTATGTCGCGCTCACCCGCGCCCAGAGCCAGGTCGTCGCCTGGTGGGCGCCGACCCGCAACGCCGAGGCCTCGCCCCTCCACCGGCTGCTGCTGCGCGAGCCCGCCGCCGACGGCTCGGGCCTGCGCGCCCAGGTGCCCCCGCTCCCGCCGCTGCCCGACGAGGACGCGGCCGCCCGTCTGTTCGCCACCTGGCGCGACCGCGGCGGTCCCCAGCCCGAGGTGGCCGAGCCGGTGCCGCTCAGCGCGGCGCTCCCCGCGGAGCCGCCGGCCGCGCTCACCGCCCGCACCTTCACCCGCGGGGTCGACACCGAGTGGCGCCGGACGTCGTACTCGGCGCTGAGCCGGGTCGACCTCGGCGGACCCGGGGCGCCCGAGGCGGTCGACAGCGAGCCCGAGGTGCGGGTCAAGGACGACGAGGCGCTGCCCGACCTGCCCGCGCCCTCCGCGGCCGAGGACGACCCGGCGCTCGCCGTACCCTCGCCGATGGCGGGCCTGCCCGTCGGCGCGACCTTCGGCTCCCTCGTGCACGGCGTCCTCGAGCACGCCGACCCCGGCGCCGCCGACCTCCGCGCCGAGCTGCTCACCCAGATCGACGAGCAGCTCACCTGGTGGCCGGTCGACCTCGCGCCCGACGAGCTCGCCGACGCCCTCGTCCAGGTGCTCGACACCCCGCTCGGACCGCTGCTCGACGACACCACGCTGCGCGCGATCGGTACGGCCGACCGGCTCTGCGAGCTCGACTTCGAGCTGCCGCTGGCCGGGGGCGACGATCCCGCGCCCACGAGCGCGACCGTGCTGCTCGGCGACATGGCGGCCCTGCTGCGCCGGTACCTGCCCGAGGGCGACCCGGTGCGGGCCTACGCCGACACGCTCGACAACCCGCTGCTGGGCGGTCAGGTGCTGCGCGGCTACCTCACCGGGTCGATCGACGTGGTGCTGCGGCTGCGCGACGGCGCCACCGCTGCCGCCGACGCTCGCTATGTCGTGGTCGACTACAAGACCAACTGGCTGGGCCCGATGGCCGACGAGCTCGCCGGGCCGCTGACCGCCGGCGCCTACCGGCCCGAGGCGCTCGACGAGGCGATGGGGCACTCCGACTACCCGCTCCAGGCGCTGCTCTACGCCGTCGTGCTCCACCGCTTCCTGCGCTGGCGCCAGCCGGGCTACGACCCCGAGCGCCACTTCGGCGGCGTCGTCTACCTCTACCTGCGCGGCATGTGCGGGCCGCAGACCCCGCGCGTCGACGGTGCCCCGACCGGGGTGTTCACCTGGCAGCCGCCGGTCGCGCTCGTCACCGCACTGTCCGACCTGCTCGACGGCGCATCCCCGGAGGCCGGCCGATGACCGAGATCTTCGAGCCCACCTCGGCCCACGACCCGCGCCTGGCGCGCGGGCTCGACGGGCTGCTCGGGGCGTTCAACGCGGCCGGTGTGGTCGACGCGGCCGACGTACGGGTCGCGGAGCGGGTGGCGGCCCTCGCCCACGAGGACGACGACCGGGTCCGGCTGGCGGCCGCGCTCGCCGTACGGTCGGTGCGGGCGGGTTCGGTCGGCCTCGACCTCGCCGCGCTGCCCGACCTCGGCGAGCTCGCCCAGACCGCCGACCTCACCTGGCCCGACCGCGCCGCGTGGACCGCCGCCATCGCCGACTCCGCGCTCGTCGCGGCCGGCGTGCTGCACGTCGAGCACGACCTGGTCTACCTCGACCGCTACCACCGGCTCGAGCGGCAGGTCGCCGACGACCTGGGCGCGCGGATCGCGCTCGGCGCCCCCGCGGTCGACGACGCCGTCCTCGCCGAGACCCTGCGCCGGGTCAGCGGCGAGCACCTCAGCCCCGAGCAGGCCGCCGCGGTCGAGCACGCGGCGCGGCACCGGACGACGGTCCTCACCGGCGGACCCGGTACCGGCAAGACCACCACCGTGGCCCGTCTGGTGCTCGCGCTCCACGACCAGTTCGCGCTCACCCACGAGCGACGGATGTCGGTCGCGCTCGCCGCGCCGACCGGCAAGGCCGCGACCCGGCTCCACGAGGCGGTCGGGGCCGAGCTCGGCGCGCTGGGCGCGCTCGGTGACGGGGCCCACCAGCTCGCCGTACCCGAGGCGATGACCTTGCACCGCCTGCTCGGCTGGCGTCCCGACAACGCCACCCGGTTCCGGCACGGGCGCGACAACCGGCTCAAGTACGACCTCGTCGTGGTCGACGAGGCGTCGATGGTCGACCTGACGATGATGGCCCGGCTGCTCGAGGCGGTCCGCCCCGAGACCCGGCTCGTGCTCGTCGGTGACCCGCGCCAGCTGACCTCGGTCGGCGCCGGCGCGGTGCTCTCCGACCTGGTCGCCGGGTTCGCCGGCCACCCGGACTCGCCGGTCGTCGCCCTCACCGAGAACCACCGCTCGACCGAGCAGATCAAGGACCTCGCCGCTGCCCTGCGCGACGACTCACCCGATGCGGCCGACCGGGTGCTCGCCGTCCTGCGGGCGGGGACGGGCGAGGTCGCCTACGTCGAGACCGACGACCCGGTCTCCGCGCTGCGCGACGAGTGCACCGCGGCGGCGGTCCGGGTCCGCGAGGCGGCCGTCGAGCGGGGACCGGAGGCCGCACTAGCCGAGATCGAGCGGTTCCGGCTGCTCTGCGCCCACCGGGACGGCCCCTACGGCGTCCACGTCTGGAACCGCCATGTCGAGCAGTGGCTCGCCGACGAGCTCGCCGCCCCGCTCGGCTCCGCCTGGTACGCCGGCCGCCCGCTCCTGGTCACCAGCAACGACTACGCGCTCGACATCTACAACGGCGAGACCGGGGTGGTCGTGACCGATCCCTCCGGCCGGCCCCGTGCCTGGATCGCCGGCGCGGGGGCGCCCCGCCCCTTCGCGCCCGCCCGGCTCGACGCGATCGAGACGATGCACGCGATGACGATCCACAAGAGCCAGGGCAGCCAGGCCACCCGGATCGCGGTGCTGCTGCCCGACGAGGGCTCCCGGCTGCTGACCCGCGAGCTGTTCTACACCGCGGTCACCCGGGCCCGGGAGAGCGTGCTGGTCGTGGGCTCCGAGGCCGCCGTACGGGCCGCGGTCGAGACGACCGCACAGCGGGCGACCGGGCTCCGCCAGCGCCTCGCCGGGCCCGTCGTACCGGACTAGGAGGGCGGCGCGCCCGCCGTGCCCAACCGGTGGGCCCGCCACACCGGCGAAACACGGGCGGGTTAGTGTCGAGTTCATGCCGTTCCTGCTGCGCGTGCTGCTGCCCGACGTCCCCGGTTCGCTGGGTCGCGTGGCGACGGCCATCGGTATGGCGGGCGGCGACATCGAGGCGATCGAGATCGTCGAGAAGCGCTCCGACGGCACGGCCGTCGATGACGTGCTGCTCGAGCTGGAGCAGGGCATGATGCCCGACTCCGTCGTCTCGGCCTGCAACGCCCTCGACGACGTCGAGGTGCTCTTCGTCAGCCGGTACCCGGCCGGCGGCAACCTGATGATGGACCTCGAGGCCGTCGAGGAGCTCACCACCGCCTCGGGCGACTTCGACAAGCTCATCGACCTGCTGCCCGCGACCTTCCGGGTCGACTGGGCCGCGCGCGTGCACCGCGCCAAGGGCGTCGTCTACGGCACCAGCGCCGCCCCGGACGAGCTCGACTTCGTCGAGATCGAGGCCCCGCTCCGCCTGGAGGCGCCCGAGGACGAGGTCACCCTCTTCGCCGCGGCCCGCCTCGACGGCAACGAGATCGTCATCGTCGGCCGCCGCGGCGGGCCCGAGTTCGCCGAGTCCGAGATCGCCCGGCTCGGCCACCTCTGCGGTCTCGCGGTCACCATCGCGACCGCCTGACCGCTCCGGCGTCGGTCAGTCCCCGGCGGGCTCCAGCAGGAACACGGGGATCTCCCGGTCCGTCTTCGTCTGGTACGACGCATAGGTCGGCCAGGTGGCGACGGCGTGGTCCCACCACTGCTGACGCTCCTCGCCCTCGGCGATGCGGACCGTGTAGGAGCTCGGCTCCGGACCGTCCTGGAGGTCGACCACCGGGTGCGCGACGAAGTTGGCGTACCAGCTGGGGTTCTCGGGAGCCCCGCCCTTGGAGGCGATGGCGGCGTAGACGCCGTCCTTCTCGACCCGCATGACCGGGTTCTTGCGGAGCTTGCCGGACTTGGCGCCCACCGACGTGATCACCACGATCGGGTCCTTGCCGCCCTGGAGGGTGTTGGCCTCGCGGCCGCCGGAGGCCTCGTAGGCCGCGACCTGGTCGCGGACCCACTTCTGCGAGCTGGGCTCGTACTCACCTTGAAGAGTCATGTCTCCACAAGACCACGGCCGTGGCCGCTATTCCAGGATCACCCGGCGAGCGCCTGGTCGAGCTCGCGGTCGAGCGCCGCCTTGGGCCGGGCCCCGCGCAGCTCGTGCACCGGCTGACCGCCGCGGAACACGATCATCGTGGGCAGCCCCATCACCCGGTACTGCGCGGAGGTGATCGGGTTCTCGTCGCTGTTGACCTTGACCACCCGCAGCGCCCCCTCCCGCTCCTCGGCGATCCGGACCAGCGCCGGCGCGACCTGGTGGCACGGTCCGCACCACTGGGCCCAGAACTCCACCAGCACGGGCACGTCCGAGCCGAGCACCTCGCTCGCGAAGTCGGCGTCGGTGATCTCGGCCAGGGTCGTCGTCGCAGTCATGCGTCCTCCTCGGTTCGATAGCTCTCCGCATCCGCGAGGAGCCCGGACAGCTCCCCGCGCAACCGGCTCAGCTCGGTGATGCGCTCATCGATCTCGGCGATCCTCAGCCGGTAGGCATCCAGCGACGCCGGGCACACGTCCGCCCGGTCGTTGCCCGCCCGCAGGCACTCGACGAACGGCACCGTCTCGTCGGCGGTCAGCCCGAGCGACAGCAACGCCCGGATCTCCCGTACGACGAGCACGTCGGCGTCGTCGTACTCCCGGTAGCCGTTGGCCGCCCGCGCGGGCGCCAGGAGCCCGCGGGACTCGTAGTACCGCACCGCCTTGACGCTGACGCCGGCGCGCTCGGCGAGGTCCTTGATGAGCACGGGACGACGGTAGACCTTGCCCCGTGGGGCAAGGTCAAGCCGCGGCGTCAGCCGTTGCCGCGCCCCTTCTTGCCCTTGCCCTTCTTGCCCTTGGGCTTCGCCGGCGAGCCGTCGGAGGGGTAGAGCGTGACGGTGTCGCCGGTGGCGAGCTGACCGCCGGCGGCGGGGAAGGAGTACGAGACCAGGCCGCGGGCGAGACGCGAATCGACGTCGCGGCCGCGGACCACGGTGAAGCCGAGGCCCTCGAGCTCGGCGCGGGCGTCGTCGTAGGACTTGCCGGCCACCGGAGGAACGGTGATCAGCAGGCCGGCCACGTCGGTCGAGGAGGGCTTGACGAAGCTCTCGTCGGGCAGCCACTGCGCGATCGCCTTGAAGGCGTCGCCCCACATCGGGCCGGCCGTGGTCGAGCCGGCGGTGCTGGCCCGGACGTAACCGCCGATGGACTTGCCGTCGAGGGTGTCCTGGTTGCCGTTGGGCTTGACGCCGGCGACCATCGCGGCGCCGGCCAGGTTGGGCGTGTAGCCGGCGAACCAGACCGACAGGTTGCCGTTGGTGGTTCCGGTCTTGCCGGCCGCGGGCTGGCCCGGGTTGAGCGCGGAGCCGAAGCCGCCGGGGGCGACGACGCCCTGGAGGACGTCGTTGACCGCGTCGGCGACGGGGCTGGCGAGCACCTGGGTGCACTGCTTGTCGTACTTCTTGAGGACGTTGCCCTGGGCGTCGGAGATCTGGGTGACCGGGCGGGCGTCGCAGTGCAGGCCACGGGCGGCGAAGGTCGAGTAGGCCTCGGCCATGTCGAGGGGGCTGACGTCGACGATGCCCAGGGTGAAGGCCGGCTTGATGTCGTCCTTGGTGAGCGAGCGGATGCCCATCTGCTTGGCCAGCTTGTAGGGCTCGCAGATGCCGGTGGCGAGCTCGAGGTTGACGAAGAACGTGTTGACCGAGTTGCGGGTGCCCTCGTAGAGGTTGGGGTTGGCCGACGAGCTCGTGGAGTTCTTCGGGTCCCAGATCTCGCTGCTCTGGTAGGGGCCGTCGCAGGTCTCGAACTTGTTGAGCGGGAAGTAGCCCGGGTTGGGCGCCGGGAAGGTCTTGGTCAGCGGGATGCCCTGGCTGATCGCGGCGGCGAGGACGAACGCCTTGAACGTCGAGCCGGCCTGGACGCCGTTGGCGTCGCCGTACTTCTTGGGGACGACGTAGTTGAGGAACGTCTCGCCCTTGTTCTTCTTGGTGCCCATCGGGCGGGACTGGGCGAGCGCCTTGACGTTGCCGGTGCCGGGCTCGATCAGGGCGAGGGCGCCGACGGCCTGGTCGCCCTTGTAGACCTGGCCGGAGACGCCCTGCTGGGCGGCGCGCTGGTAGCGCATGTCGATGGTCGTGCGGATCGTGAGGCCGCCGTTGAAGATGAGCCGCTTGCGGTCCTGGGGCGTGGCGCCGAGGGCGTCATCGGTCATCAGCCAGCGCACGACGTAGTCGCAGAAGAACTGGGCGCCGGAGTTGAGGCAGCCGTTGGGCTCGTTCTTGACCTTGAGGCCGAGCTTCTTGGCCTTGGCGGCGTCGGCGGCCTGGTCGGTGATGACGTTGAGCTGGGCCATCCGGTCGAGGACGATATTGCGGCGGACGGTGGCCTGGGCCGGGTTCTTGGTCGGGTTGTACGCCTCGGGGCTCTGCACGAGGCCGCCGAGGAGGGCGGACTGGCGCAGGTTGAGGTCCTTGGCGTTGACGCTGAAGTAGTGCTGGGCCGCGGCCTGGACGCCGTAGGCGCCGTCGCCGAAGTAGGCGGTGTTGAGGTAGCGCTCGAGGATCCAGTCCTTGCTGTGGCGCTTCTCGAGGGCGATCGCGTAGCGCAGCTCGCGCAGCTTGCGGCCGTAGGTGTCGTCGGTGGCGGCCTTGCGCTCCTCGTCGGTGTCGGCCTGGTTGAGCAGGGTCAGCTTGACCAGCTGCTGGGTGATCGAGGAGCCACCCTGGGCGACGCCGCCGGAGGCCTGGTTGGTGAGCAGGGCGCGCATCGTGCCCTTGAGGTCGAGCGCGCCGTGCTGGTAGAAGCGGAAGTCCTCGATCGCGACGATGGCCTCGACCATCGTGCGCGAGATCTGGCGGAGCGGGACGTTGACCCGGTTCTGGTCGTAGAGCGTCGCGATGGTCTTGCCGTTGACGTCCTCGATCTCGGTCCGCTGGGGGAGCTGTTCGGTCTCGAGCTCCTGGGGGAGGTCGTCGACCGACTCGGCCACGTTGCGGGCCGAGAAGCCGACCACGCCGGCGAACGGGATCGCGAGACCGGCCACGACGACGCCGAGAACGGCGGCGACGAGGAACATGACGCCGAGGTGAGAGGCGATCTTTCCGGGCGGCAGACCGTCGAACCGGGTGCGGGACATGCGCCTCAGGGTACGGGACGGGCCCTCATCGCTCCGAGTCGTGGAGCACGCTCACCCTCGTGCGCCTAGTCCGTTGTGACTAGGCAGGTTGGGCCCAATGAGCGGTGTCGGTATTGGCGATCCTCCTTTACTTTGATTCGGTCGAGGAGAACCAAGCGCTGTGGGGGTGCTGGCTCCTCGGATGTGGGAACCATTCAGGGGACAACTATGTGGGTAGATGACTGGGCGCCTCGCGCTGCCTGTCGGGACCAGCAGCCCGACCAGCTCTTCGTCCGTGGGGCGGAGCAGAACAAGGCCAAGCAGGTCTGCGCCGGCTGTGCCGTGCGCACCGAGTGCCTCGCGGAGGCGCTCGACAACCAGATCGAGTGGGGTGTCTGGGGCGGGATGACGGAGCGGGAGCGCCGTGCGCTCCTGCGGCGCCGCCCTCAGGCCTCGTGGCGCAAGGTCCTCGAGGACGCGCGGGACCGTCAGGACCCCGCGACCGTCTGACCGAGGAGCGCACCGACGGTGCGCAGGCCGTCGAGGTCGTGGACGTCGCCGGCCAGTGCCGGTACGACGGCCGTCGCCACCTGCGGGTGCGCGGTCGCGAACCGGTCGCGCAGCGCGCGCTCGCGCTGGACCATGCGGACCCGGTCGGCGTGGAGCCGGAGCAGTCCGGCGGTCAGCGACCCCGGGTCGGTACGACGCAACCGCTCGGCCGCGGTCATCGCCTCGTCGGCGGACAGCTCGCCGCCGGGGTCGGGGCTGGCCCGGTTGACGACCAGCCCGGCCAGCGGCATGCCGTCCTCGCTGAGCCGCTCGACGAAGTAGGCGGCCTCGCGCAGGGCGTCCGGCTCGGGGGCGGCGACGACGAGGAACGCCGTGCCGTCGGCCTTGAGCAGCGAGTAGGTCTGCTGCGCGCGCTGGCGGAAGCCGCCGAAGACGGTGTCGAGCGCGGTGACGAAGGTCTGCAGGTCCTTGAGGAACTGCGCGCCGAGCACCTTGGTGAGCGCGTTGGTGATCAGCCCGAGCCCGGCCGTCATCAGCTTGGCCGGGCCCTTCGCGGGCATCAGCAGCAGCCGCACGAACCGGCCGTCGAGGAAGCTCGAGAGCCGTTCGGGCGCGTCGAGGAAGTCGAGCGCGGAGCGCGAGGGCGGGGTGTCGACGACGATGAGGTCGTAGGTGCCGGTGGCCTGTGCGTCCCGGTGAATCTGGCCGAGCTTCTCCATCGCCATGTACTCCTGCGTGCCCGCGAACGAGCTCGACAGCGCGATGTAGAACGGGTTGGCCAGGATCTGCTGGGCCTTCTCGGGGCTGGCCTGCGAGAGCACCACCTCGTCGAAGGTGCGCTTCATGTCGAGCATCATCGCGTCGAGGTGACCGGTGCCCTCGACGCCGGTGACGGGACGCGGGGTGTTGTCGAGCTCCTCGATGCCCATCGACTGGGCGAGCCGGCGGGCCGGGTCGATGGTGAGGACGACGACCTTGCGGCCCCGCTCGGCGGCCCGCAGGGCGAGGGCGGCGCTGGTCGTGGTCTTGCCCACGCCGCCGGAGCCGCAGCACACGATGATGCCGGTGGTCGGGTCGTCGAGGAGGGCGTCGACGTCGAGCGCGCCGGCCCGCTGCCCGGGCGCGGTGGCGGGACCGACCCGGGACGGGTGCTGGGTCGAGCTTCGTGCCGCCATCGCTACGCCATCCCCTGCTCTCGGAGGAGTCCGGCGAGCTCGTAGAGCCCACCGAGGTCGATGCCGCCCGCGAACCGCGGCAGCTCGTACGACGGCACGTCCAGCCCGGCGACCAGGTCGCGCTGGGAGTCCTCGAGCGCCCGGCGCTCGGCATGGTCGGCGGCCTCGCCGAGCAGCCCGTCGACCAGGCCGGGGCCGACCTCGACCCCGCCGTCGACGAGGTCCTGCTCGATCCGGGCGCGGTCGAGGGCGCCGGTGCGCGCGGCGGCGAGCTGCTCGTCGGTGAGGTCGCGCGGGCGCACCTGGTTGACGACGACGCCGCCGACGGGCAGCCGCGCGGCGCGCAGCTCGGCGATGCCGTCGGCGGTCTCCTGGACCGGCATCTCCTCGAGCACGGTGACCAGGTGCACGGCCGTGCGGGGGGAGCGGAAGAGCGTCATCATCGTGTCCGACTGGGACTTGATGGGGCCGACCTTGGCCAGCCCGGCCAGCTCGTTGCTGACGTTGAGGAACTGGGTGATCCGGCCGGTGGGCGGGGCGTCGAGCACGACGGCGTCGTACTCGATGGCGCCCTTGTTGCGGCTGTTGCGCTGCACCGCCTCGTAGACCTTGCCGGTGAGCAGGACGTCGCGGACGCCGGGCGCGATGGTGGTCGCGAACTCGATGACGCCGAAGCGGTCGAGGGCCTTGCCGGCCCGGCCGAGCCGGTAGTACATCGAGAGGTACTCGAGCAGCGCGGCCTCGGCGTCGATGTGCAGCGCGTGGACGACGCCCCGGCCGCCGTCGGCGTCGGGGAGTCCGGTGGTGAGCCGGCGCTCCTGGTACGGCAGCGGGTCGACGTCGAACATCCGGGCGATGCCCTGGCGGCCCTCGACCTCGCAGAGCAGGACGTTCTTGCCGCGGGTGGCCAGCGCGAGGGCGAGCGCGGACGCGACGGTGGACTTGCCGGTGCCACCCTTGCCGGTGACCACGTGCAGGCGGACCTTCCCCCAGTCGCTCACGAGGGCAGAGCCTAGCGAGCAACTGGGGGAACCGGGGGTGCTACTCCAGAGCGAGACCCGCCGCGGGGGTGACCTTGGCCGCCCGCCGCGAGGGGACGACCGCGGCGAGGAGACCGGCCAGCGCCGAGGTCGCGATGACCAGGGCGAGCTGCCCCCAGGGCAGGACGACGTGCGCTCCGTCGACCGCCGGCTCCACGAGCGCCCGTACGCCGGCCCAGGCGAAGAGCACGCCGAGCGTGGTGCCCACGAGGGTCGCGACCACGGCGAGCAGGACCGCCTCGGCGGCGAGCATCCGGCGTACCTGGCGCCGGGTCAGGCCCAGCGCCCGCAGCAGGGCGTGCTCGCGGCCGCGCTCGAGGACCGAGAGGCCCAGCGTGTTGGCGATGCCGACGAGCGCGATCACCACGGCGATGCCGAGCAGGCCGACGACGCCGCCGGTGACGACGTCGAGCTGGACGTCGACGTACGAGCGCCGGGCGAGACCGTTCTGCAGGCTCGCGTCGACCGGGGAGCCGATCGCCTCGACCGAGCCGGCCAGGTCCTGCGGGTCGGCGCCGTTCGCGGCGCGGAGCCAGACCGCCTGGGTGGCGGCGTCGGGCGCGAGCCGGTGCAGGGTCGGGATGCTGACCAGGGCGGCATCGCCCCAGCCCTCGCCGCCGACCACCCGCAGCCGCACGCTGCGCTCGCCGACGGTGACCGCGACCCGGTCGCCCTCCTCGACGCCGTCGCCGAGCAGGTCCCACGGGACGACGACCTGGCGGGTGCCGACCGACGGCAGGTCGCCGTGCAGCACCGGGCGGACGCCGGTGCCCGCGCCGGCGGGCTCCGCGACGACGGGGACCTTGCCCAGACCGGCGATCTCGGCGGGAGTGCCGGGCACGCTCACCGCGCCGTCCACGCCGTCGATCTCGCCGAGCCGGGTGACGACGTCCGGCGGGAGGGCGGTGGCGCCGGTGACGGCGAGGTCGACGGGGTACTGGTCGTCCATCTCGGCGGTGAGCGCGGAGCGCGAGCTCGCCATGCCGGTCAGGACCGCGGTGGTGAGGGTGACGCCGATGAGCAGCGAGGCCGCGGTCGCCGCCGTACGACGGGGGTTGCGGACCGCGTTGCCTGCGGCGAGCCGGCCGACCGGACCGAGGATCCCGTGCCCGAGCCGGCCCGCGGTGCGGATCAGGCCGGGGACGAGGACCGGTCCGAGCAGCAGCACGCCGACGAACGTCGCGGCGCCGCCGACGACGAGCACGGGCGGGCTGGAGGCGGCGATCGCCACGGCGAGACCGGCGGCGCCGAGCAGGACGACGGCCAGGCCCAGCGCGACGCGCACCCGCCCGGCCCGGGTCGTCACGCGGGTGCTGTCGTCGGGGCGCAGCGCGGCGAGCGGGCTGACCCGCACGACACGGCGGGTCGGCAGCCAGGCCGCGACCAGCGTGACGCCGAGACCGACGGCCGCCGCGGCGACCAGCCAGCGCGGGTCGACGTCGGCCGGGCCGAGCCGGGCGCTGGGCCACTGGTGGCGCACGAAGGCGACGAGCCCGTGGCCGAGCCCGAGCCCGCCGAGGACGCCGACCACCGCGGCGAGCACGCCGAGCGCGAGCGACTCCAGGCGTACCGAGCGGACGAGCTGGCGCCGGGTCGCGCCGACGCAGCGCAGCAGCGCGAAGTCCCGGGCCCGCTGGGCGAACAGGATCGCGAACGTGTTGTTGATGACGAGCACCGCGACCAGCAGTGCGATCGCGGCGAACAGCAGCACCACGATGGCGATCACGTCGACGCCGTTGTTGACGTCCTTCTGGAGCTTCTGGACGTAGGCGCCGACCGACACCGTGTCCGCGTCCGGTACGACGTCCTCGATGGCGCTCGTCGCGGCGGCGAGGTCGCCGGACCCGCTCCAGGCCAGGCTGGTGACGTACATCCGGTCGGTCCAGCGGGCGAGGTCGCTCCAGAGCAGGTAGACCGACGCCACCGAGTACGTCGACGGCGAGTCGACGAGCCCGGTGACCGTGACGTCGAGCGCGCCGGCGCCGGTGCCGACGCGCAGGTGGTCGCCGACGGCGATCTTGTCCACCTTGGCGGCGTTGGCGTCGACGACGGCCTCGCCCGGCGCGCTGGGGAAGGTGCCGTCGACGAGCTTCTGCCAGCGCAGCTCGGGACGGTCCGGCACCTGGCCGACGTCGGCGCTGCTGTCGACGACCTTGCCGTCGCGGGCGACCTGCTGGGTGGTCCAGCCGATCAGCCAGGCGTCGGCGCCGGTCGTGGGGGCGGCCTCGATGAGCCGGGCCGCGTCCTCGGGCGAGGGGTCGTCGACGACGGCGTCGGCGCCCTCGTACGGCTCGCCGATGCCGGCGCTCAGGCCGCTGCGCACCGATGACGAGAGCGCCGCCGTGACCACGATGAACACCACGCCGACGACGATCGCGAGGAGCGCGGCGCCGTACCGGCGGGTGTGGGTGCGGAGGGAGGCGAGCAGGACGGTACGCATCAGGCCGCGACCCGGCTGGCGATCTGGCCGTCGGTGAGCACGACGACGTCGTCGGCGTAGCGCGCGGCCTCGTTCTCGTGGGTGACCATGACGACGGTCTGGCCCAGCTCGCGCACCGAACGGCGCAGGAACGCCAGCACCTCGGCCGACGTGGTGCTGTCGAGGTTGCCGGTGGGCTCGTCGGCGAACACGATCGCGGGCGCGTTCACGAGCGCGCGGGCGATCGCGACCCGCTGCTGCTGGCCGCCGGACATCTCCGCAGGGCGGTGGGTGAGCCGCGCGCTGATGCCGAGCGTGTCGACGACCTGCGCGAAGCGCGCCGCCAGCTCGGGGTCGCGACGGTCGCGGCCGGCGAGCTCGGTGGGCAGCCAGATGTTCTGCTCGGCGGTCAGCATCGGCAGCAGGTTGAACGCCTGGAAGACGAAGCCGAGGTGGTCGCGGCGGAACCGGGTGAGCCCGTCGTCGTCCAGGCCGGCCAGCTCGCGGCCGGCCACCGTGACGCTGCCCGAGGTCGGCTGGTCGAGCCCGGCCAGGCAGTGCATCAGCGTGGACTTGCCGGAGCCGGAGGGCCCCATGATCGCGGTGAAGCGGCCGGCCGGCAGGTCGAGGTCGACGCCGCGGAGCGCGTGGACCAGGGTGTCGCCGTGGCCGTAGGACTTGGTGAGGCCGCGGGTGCTGGCGGCGAGTTCGGTCATGGCACCGAGCCTGGTCGAGCGGGCGCCCCGAAGCGTCAGGCCGCGGGTTGATCCGGTGTCCGACGTGGGGTGGACGGCGGCGTCAGCCCAGGTGCGGACGGAGCAGGGCGAGGAGCGCGGTGTGGGTGGGCTCGTCGGCGGCGGCGAGGAGGCCGCGCCCGGTCTCGACGGCGCCACCGTGCAGGTCGGTGACGACGCAGCCCGCCGCGCGGCAGACGGCGATCCCCGCCGCGAAGTGGACGCTGTCGTGCAGCGCGCCCGGCGCCCCGTCGGTCACGTAGCCCGCGCGCCGGCCGTCGGACACCCACGCCAGCGCCAGCGTCGTCGACAGCACCCGGGGCCCGAAAGCCCGGCGGAACGCGGGATCCGCGATGACCTGGGCGCCGGCGAACGGGCCGTCGAGGGGGCCGTCGGCGTTGATGTCGACCAGCCCCGAGGCGGACGACGGGGTGGGCGGGTCGTCGGTCGACCAGGTCTGCCGGGCGATGGGGTCGACGACCGCGGCGGCGGTGGTCCGGCCGTCGACCTGGAGCGCGACGTTGACGGCGACCAGGGGAGTGGCGGCGGCGAAGTTGAGCGTCCCGCAAAGGGGATCGACCAGCCAGCGCCGGGACGCGTCGCGGTCGCCGGTGGCGCCGAGCTCCTCGCCGACCACCAGGTCGCCGGGACGCTCGCGGGCGAGGACGTCGAGGATCGCCCGCTCGGCGGCGAGGTCGGCGTCGGTGGCGAAGTCGAGGCCGTCCTTGGTGTGGCGGACCAGCGTGCCGCCGTACCGGGCGCGGACGACGGCGGCGCCCGCCTCCGCGGCCGCACGGGCGACCCAGGCGTCGTCGCTCACGGCCGGACCAGGCCGGTCTCGTAGGCGAGCACCACCAGCTGGACCCGGTCGCGCGAGCCGGTCTTGGCCAGCAGCCGGCCGATGTGGGTCTTGACGGTCGCCTCGGAGACGACGAAGTCCGCGGCGATCTCGGCGTTGGAGAAGCCGCGGCCCACCAGGACGAGCGTCTCGCGCTCGCGCTCGGTCAGCGCGGCGAGGCGGTCGGCGTCCGTGCCGTCGGGGGAGCCCGCGGTCGCCGGCAGCGCGGCGGCGAAGTGCTCCAGCAGCCGGCGGGTGGTGCTGGGCGCGACGACGGAGTCGCCGGCGTGGACCGTGCGGATCGCGCCGAGCAGGTTCTCGGGAGTCGCGTCCTTGAGCAGGAAGGCGGCCGCGCCTGCGCGGATGGCGGCGAAGGCGTACTCGTCGAGGTCGAACGTGGTCAGCACGATCACCTGCGGGGGATCGGCCTGCTCGGTGAGGCGGCGGGTGGCCTCGACGCCGTCGAGGCGCGGCATCCGCACGTCCATCAGGACGACGTCGCAGCGGGTCACCGCCAGGCGCTCGAGCGCCTCGCCGCCGTCGCCGGCCTCGCCGACGACGGACAGGTCGGGCTGGCTGTCGATGAGCATCCGGAACCCGGCGCGCACCAGCTCCTGGTCGTCGACGAGGAACACGCGGATCGGCTCTCCCTGGGTCCCTGGACTCACAAGGGGATCCTCGCGCACAGGGCGAACCCGCCGTCGGGCGCGGGGCCCGCTTCGAGCGTGCCGTCGTGGGCCGCGACCCGCTCTCGCATGCCGGTCAGGCCGAGCCCCCGGCCGTCGTTGGTGGCCGCGGCGCCGCGGCCGTCGTCGGTGACGGTGATCTCGAGCGCGCCGCGATCGACCCGGACGCCGACCGTCGCCGCGGCCCCGGGACCGGCGTGCTTGCGGACGTTGCTGAGCGCCTCATGCACGATCCGGTACGCCGTCAGCGCGACGCCGTCGGAGACCGGGGTGTCCGCCCCGGGGAGCTGGGCGCTGACCGACGTCCCCGCCGCCTGCGCCTCGGCGACGAGATCGGTCAGGTCGGTGAGCCGCGGCTGCGGCGTCGTCGGCGCCCCCTCGGCGCGCAGGATGCCGAGCATCCGGCGCAGCTCGGCGATCGCCTCGCGCCCGGTCGCCGCGATCGTGCCCAGCGCCGGACCGGTCACCGACGGGTCGTGCGCCGCCGCGGCGCGTGCTCCGTCGGCCTGGACCACGATGGTGGTCAGCCCGTGCGCCACCACGTCGTGCATCTCGCGGGCGATCCGGTG
This sequence comes from Pimelobacter sp. 30-1, assembly GCF_018831735.1. Classification (NCBI taxonomy): domain Bacteria; kingdom Bacillati; phylum Actinomycetota; class Actinomycetes; order Propionibacteriales; family Nocardioidaceae; genus Pimelobacter; species Pimelobacter sp. 30-1. The sequence continues at coordinate 730,093 of NZ_NHTS01000003.1, read as the reverse complement.
CCGCTCCTCGATCGCGGCCAGTGCCGCCTGCTGGGCGGCCTCGCGCTGGAGCCGCTCGCCGCGCTCGACAAGCGCGTCGACGTACGCCTGGCGGGTGCGGCCGAGGGTGCCCAGCGTCCAGGCCACGACGACGAAGAGCGCGATGGTGATGAAGTAGGCCGTCACGTTCTCGGGCGTGGTCATCTCGTTGCCGAACCCGCGCAGCCAGTCCACGGCCGCGATCGCGGCCCCGACCACGCCGGTGCCGAGCGCGGCGAGCGCCCACCGGGGGCCGGCGTACCGGGCGACGGAGTAGGTCGCCACGGGGAACGCGAACTGGCTCCACAACGGGGTGTCCGTGAGCACCGCCTGCGCGGCGCAGCCGAGCGCGACCGCGGTGAACACCGCGACCGAGTGCCGGCGGCGCCACAGCAGCGGCGTGATCTGGACGATCATCAGCAGGCCGTCGACCACGTCGACGAAGAAGACGTAGGGCACCGCCGGCAGCAGCAGGAAGACGACCAGCCCGAGGTCGAACCACCGCTCGCCGCGCGGGCCCAGCCGCCACGGCTGTCGGTCGGCTCGGGTCACCGGGCCACCGTAGACGGCGGGGCCGGGACGGACGTCAGACCACGGGTGGATCCTGCGTCCTTCCGTGTCCCCCCGGGGCGGCCTACGATCGGCGTACCGGAAGGAGTCGCCATGGCCGAGCAGACCGGGCCCGAGCGCTATCGCCACCTGCCCCCGCCGATCGACCCGACGAGCCTGCGCACCGCCCAGGACGTCGACCCGCCGCCTCCGGAGGAGGACGACACCTACCGCGAGCTGCTCTGGGTCGTGAACCGCTACGGCTGAGGTCCGCGGGGCTGAGTAGTGTCGGCCCCATGACCAAGTGGGAGTACCAGGTGGCGCCCGTCCTCAACCATGTCGCGGCGCAGATCCTCAACAACTTCGGCCAGGACGGGTGGGAGCTCGTCACGCTCATCCCCGGCCAGGGCGGCAACGACATCGCCTACTTCAAGCGTCCGGCCGAGGCCTGAGGTGCCGACCCCCGAGGAGCGCCTCGCCGCGCTCGGCCTGAGCGTCCCCGACGTCGTGCCGCCGGTGGCGGTCTACGTGCCGGCCGTGCGCAGCGGTGACCACGTCTACACGGCCGGCCAGCTGCCGATGCGCGACGGTGCCCTGATGGCGACCGGCAAGGTCGGTGCCGAGGTGAGCGCCGAGGACGCCTACGCCTGTGCGCGGCAGTGCGCGCTCAACGCGATCGCGGCGATCCGCTCGATCGCTGGTGACCTGAGCACCGTGCGCATCGTCAAGGTGGTCGCGTTCGTCGCGTCCACGCCCGACTTCACCGGTCAGCCGGGGGTCGCCAACGGCGCCTCGGAGCTGCTCGGCGAGGTGTTCGGCGACGCGGGTGTGCACGCGCGCTCCGCGGTCGGCGTACCGGTGCTGCCGCTCGACGCGCCCGTCGAGGTCGAGGTGATCGCCGAGATCGTCGGCGCTGCCTGATGTCCGGCAGCGCGGCGGGAGGCGGTGCCGCCGGTCGGGAACCGCGAGCCGACAGCGGTCTGCGGGGATCCGGCGGTGCCGCCGGAGACGCGCGCGGACCGAGGGGACGGATCCCGTTGCCGCCGGTCCCGCTGCCCGCTCACCTCGCCGACCTCGCCGCGGAGTACGCCGACGGCCGGCGCGAGCCGGCCGTCCCGCGTGATGCCGCGACGGTCGTGCTGCAGCGGGCCGGGGCCGACGGCCGGCCCGAGATCTACCTGCTGCGCCGGCACACGACGATGGCGTTCGCCGGGGGCATGTGCGTGTTCCCCGGTGGCGGCGTCGACCCGCGCGACTACGACCACACGGTCGCCTGGGCCGGGCCCACGCCGGCGGAGTGGGCGGCGCGGCTCGGCACCAGTGAGGACGTCGCCCGGGCGCTGATCTGTGCGGCGGTGCGCGAGACGTTCGAGGAGTCCGGCGTGCTGCTCGCCGGCACCTCGGCCGACAGCGTGGTCGCCGACACGACCGGCGACGACTGGGAGGCCGACCGGGTCGCGCTGGAGTCGCGGGAGCTGTCGATGACCGACTTCCTCGACCAGCGCGGGCTCGTGCTGCGGACCGACCTGCTGGGCATCTGGAGCGGTTGGCTGACGCCGGTCTTCGAGCCGAAGCGCTACCGGACGTGGTTCTTCGTGGCCCGGCTGCCCGAGGGGCAGGTGACGCGCGACGTCTCCAGCGAGTCCTCCGAGGTGGTCTGGATCCCGGCCGCCGACGCTGCCGACCAGGCGGACCGGGGTGAGCTGGCGATGCTGCCGCCGACGTACCTGACCTGTCTCGAGGTCGGCACCCACGCCACTCCCGAGGCGGTCCTGGCGGCCAGCACCGGTCGCTCGGTCGAGATGTTCACGCCGTCCGTCGAGCCGCTCGGCGAGGGCTTCACCCTCTCGATGCCCGACGGGCTGCGCCCGCTCGTGGCCCAGCGGCGGTCGGGCTCGTGAGCGAGCCCTGGTCCGGCGGCCCGTACGGCGACCGCGGGCGCTGCGTCCTCGCGCCCAACCCCGGGATCATGACGCTCGACGGCACCAACACCTGGATCCTGCGCGAGCCCGGCTCGGACCGCTCGATCGTCGTCGACCCCGGCCCCCTGGACGACGGCCACCTCGACGCCGTCGCCGCGGTGGCCGGCCAGGTGGACGCCGTGGTGGTCACCCACCACCACTACGACCACACCGAGGCCGCCCGCTCGTTCGCCGAGCGGATGGGCTGCGGCGTGCGCGGTCTCGACCCGGCGCAGTGCTGGCGCTCGGACCCGCTCACCGACGGTGAGGTGCTCTCCGTGGGTGGTCTGGACATCGAGGTGCTCACCACGCCCGGTCACACCACCGACTCGATCTCGCTGCTCGTCGAGGCCGACGGCGCCCTGCTGACCGGCGACATGGTGCTCGGCCGCGGGACGACGGTCATCGTGCACCCTGACGGCGACCTCGGCTCGTACTTCGACTCGATCGCCCGCATGCGCGCGCTCGTCACCGAGGGCCGGGTCGGCTCGCTGTGGCCCGCGCACGGGCCGGTGCTGCCCGATGCGGCCGACGTCCTGGACCACTACGTCGTGCACCGGCGCGACCGGCTCGCCCAGGTCGAGGCCGCGCTGCCCCGGCTCGGCCTCACGCCGACCGACCTGCCGCCCGACGTCGCCGAGCACCCCACGCTGCCGCGCCAGGTGGTCGAGGTGGTCTACGCCGATGTCGACGAGTCGCTCTGGGGAGCGGCGGAGTCGTCGGTCCGCGCGCAGCTGGCCTACCTGGCCCGCCGGCGCTAAGAAGAATTGGCGGCAGTTCGCCGAAAAGCGGGACGCAGCGAGAGCGCTCGCTGACCATGGAGGGATGCTCCCTCCCCCCGAAAGACCCCGTTCTCGGCATGCCCGGCTCCTCGCCGCCGCTGCCTTCCTCCTGGCCGGCGTGCTCGTCGCGCCGCCCTCCTACGCCGACGGCGAGGTCGAGCCCGCCCCGGCCCCGCCCGTGACCGAACCCGAGGTCACCCCGACTCCCGAGCCCACTCCGGAGCCCGAGCCGGCCCCCGAGCCCGAGCCCGAGCCCGCGCCGACCCCGACCCCGGAGCCGGCCCCCGAGCCCGAGCCCGCGCCGGCACCCCCGGCCAAGACCCCCGGCAAGACCAAGCAGGCCGTCCCGCAGGCCGTACCCCAGGCGGCCCCGCAGGCCGCCCCCGGCCCGGTGATCGAGGGCGAGAACCCGATCGTCCGCACCGCCACCAGCGTCAACGGCGCGCAGGTCGACGTGGACTTCACGATCAGCGGCGGCTGGGCGAGCCAGAGCATCGTCGCGGGCGCCTGCGTGGTCAGCCCGGTCGAGGTGAACAGCCCCCAGGACCTGCTGGGGATCCAGTTCCTCGGTGCCACCGGCACCCGGTTCTTCCACGCCACCAAGCAGTTCCCGATCGGCACCACCTACGGCGCGTGCCTGTGGGGCCGGTTCAGCCTGCTCAACCCGATCGACTTCAAGTTCCAGAAGTTCACCGTGGTCGTCAACGACCCGGCGCCGACGATCACCGTTCCCGCCGACCAGGAGATCGAGGCGACGAGTGCCGCGGGCGCCGCGGTCCCGTTCACGGTCTCGGCCAACGACCCGATCGACGGGGCGCTGAGCGCGAGCTGCGTGCGCCCGGGCGACGTACCGGTGGCGTCGGGTGACACCTTCGCGATCGGTACGACGACCGTCACCTGCACGAGCGCGCTCAACTCGCGCGGCAAGCGGGCCACGGACTCCTTCGACGTCACCGTGGCCGACACGACGGCGCCGACGATCGACGTACCCGAGGCGGTCTACGACCCGGTCACCGACAGCCGCGGCTTCGTGCTCACCGCCACCAGCGCGGACGGCGCGGTCCTCACCTACACGACGACCACGACGGACGCCGTCGACCCGGCACCCCAGGTCACCTGCACCCGGGCCTCCGGCAGCGTCGCACCCATCGGGACGGGCACCTTCACCTGCCGCTCCAAGGACGCGGCGGGCAACGAGAGCGACCTGCTCTCGCTCTCGGTGCGGGTCCTGGCGCCGGCGCCGACCATCAGCGTCCCCGACGACCTCGTGGCCGAGGCCACCGGTCCGGACGGTGCGCCGGTCGACTTCGCGGCCGGCGGTCGCGACTTCGTCGACACCGCCTTGCCGGCCGAGTGCCGCACCGGCGCCGACGGCTCCGGTCCCGTGGTGGCCCCGGGCGCGACGTTCGCGCTGGGGACCACGACGGTGCGCTGCGCGGTCGAGGACCAGTGGGGCGGCACCGCGAGCGACACGTTCACGGTGAGCGTCGAGGACACCACCGCCCCGGTGATCACCGTCCCCGCTGACTTCAGCGTCGACGCGACCGGTGACGAGGGTGCCGTGGTGACCTACCAGGCCACCGCGACCGACCTGGTCCACGGCGAGGTGCCGGTGAGCTGCACGCCCGCGTCGGGCAGCACCTTCGAGGTCGGTACGACGACCGTGACCTGCACGGCGTCCGACCCGGCGACCGTGGTCGCCCGGGCCGGCACGTCCAGCGCCACCTTCACGGTGACCGTCGTCGCCGAGGTCGAGGGTGAGGTCGGCGGCGAGGTCGACAACGGCGCCTCCAGCGGCGGCGGTACGCCGACCGCGACGGCCCTGCCCGGCACCGGTGCGCCCGCGCTGCTCGAGCCGGGTCTGCTCGGTGGTCTGCTCCTGCTGGGCGGGCTGCTGCTGGTCCGGCGCCGCCGGGCCTGACCGACCCGTCCTACCGGCCCCGTCGTCCGCGCGTGAGCGTGGGCGACGGGGCCGTCCTCGTTCGTGGCCGCCTGCGCGCACGGACCCACAGCAGGGCGGCGAGGCCGCCCAGGACCAGGGCTCCCGTGACGTCGAGGAGGGGGCGCTCCTTGCCGGTCCACCACGGCCAGGACGGCTCCGGGCGTTCGACCGTGGGCCGGTCGAGGGACATCAGGTCGAGCGCGAGCGAGGCAGGGCGAGCGTCGTCCGGGACCTTGATCACGACGGGTGCCTGGCTCGGCCTCTGCGGGTCGACGATCCGCACCTCCGGGTCGCCGGGTCCGTTGGAATCGGCTGGCCCGCTCGACAGGTGCACGAGGTGGCGCGCGTCGAGCGCGCCCAGCTCGGCCGGCAACGGGCCGGGCAGGGCACTGAGCCGGCGGCCGCTCGGCAGCTCGACCAGCTCGGTGGGTCGTCCCGCTCCGCGACCCGTCACGATCGCCACCACGCGGTCGCCGTCGAACCGCAGGCCCGTCATCTCGGCCTGGTCGGACAGGGTGAGGTGGTACCGCTCGTCCGCGCGCACCATGGTGTCGCCGCTGACCGCGACGAGCGCGCCGTCGTCGGACACCGCGACCCCGTTCGGACCGCTCCAGCCCCCGTCGCCGACCACGACCGTGCTCGATCGGCCGTCCTCGGCCGCGAGAACGCCCGCGAACGACGGGTTGCCGGTGCGGGCGTCGTCGGTCCACCGGTCGATCTGCGGGCCGTCCCAGGCCAGCCAGCGCCCGTTGGCCGACCAGGTCACCGTCATCACCAGCAGGCCGGCGCCCTCGTCGGTGGACAGCGGGACCTCACGGACCCGACCGGACGACAGGTCGGCGATCCGGAGACCGCCCTCGTCGCCGTCGACCCAGCCCCACACCAGGCGGGTGCCGTCCGGGGACAGCGCGACCGGCGGGTTCGACAGGTAGCCGCCGTTCGCTCGCTCGGTGTCGTTGAGGAAGCCGGGCAGCTCCAGCGGGTGGTAGCTGCCGTCGTAGGCGTCCACCAGTGTCGCGCGCGAACGATCGGTCAGCAGGACGACGGCACCGCGCCGCACACCGGTGTCGCCGACTTCCTGCCGCCGGGCGTCGTCGGGCACGCCGTACAGGCGATCGGGCACGCCCGCCGTCGCACCGCCGCCGGCGATTGGCGTGGCGCCGGGCCGTAGCAGTGGCACCACGAGGGCGGCCAGCAGGGCGAGGCAGCCGACCGCGAGGACGGCACCGAGCACCCGGGCCCGCGTGTGCGCGCGCCGGCCCCGGGTGAAGAGGTCGTCGGGGACAGGGATCTCCGGCGCCCGGTCGGCGATCCGGTGCAGCTCGGTCCGCAGGCGTTCGCCGCTCATGCTGCGCCCTCCAGGAGCTCCTCGAGGTGTGGGGCGAGGGCCCGGAGCCGGGCGAGCGCTTCGCGGGCGGTGGACTTCACGGTGCCGGCGCCGATGCCGAGGGCCTTCCCGGTCTGCACCTCGGTGAGGTCCTCGAAGTAGCGCAGCACGAGCACCGAACGCTGGCGTCGGGTGAGCTGGGCGAGCGCCGCCTCCAGGCTCAGCCGCAGGTCGGCATCGAGACCGGGGGAGCCGCCGGTCGTGTCGTCGTGGGCGGGGGTGAGGGCCTCTGCGACCTTGCGCCGCCGCCACCAGGAGATGTTCTGGTGGTAGAGGATCCGCCGTACGTAGGGCTCGGGGTCGCCCTCGATCCGGTGCCACGCGCGCGCGGCCTTGAAGAGTGCCGTCTGCACGAGGTCCTCCGCGAGGTGGGCGTCTCCGGTGAGGAGGCACGCGGTGCGGATCAGCGCACGCGAGCGCGCCAGGACGAAGTCCTCGAACGCTTCTCGAGACGTGTCGTGCATGCAGCCGACCCCCTTTCGCCCCTAACTACGCGTGGACGAGGGGGTCCGGGGGTGTCGGGTCCGGAGAAATCTCTCCGCGCCGGTCAGCGGGCGCGGCGCGACATCCGCTCCATGTCGAGGATGACGACCGAGCGCGGCTCGAGCCGCAGCCAACCACGCGAGGCGAAGTCGGCGAGCGCCTTGTTGACCGTCTCGCGGGAGGCGCCGACCAGCTGGGCGAGCTCCTCCTGGGTGAGGTCGTGGTGCACGTGGACGCCGTCGTCGGCGGTGCGACCGAAGCGCTCGGCGAGGTCGAGCAGCGCCTTGGCGACGCGGCCGGGCACGTCGGAGAAGACGAGGTCGGCGACGACGTCGTTGGCCTTGCGCAGGCGCGCGGCCAGCTGGGCGAGCAGGCCGCGGGCCACGACGGGGCGACCCTCGAGCCAGCGCAGCAGGTCCTCGTGGGACAGCGAGGCGAACTCGGCGTCGGTCACGCAGGTGACCGTGGCCGAGCGCGGGCCCGGGTCGAAGAGCGAGAGCTCGCCGAACATCTGGCCCGGTCCCATGATCGCGAGCAGGTTCTCGCGGCCGTCGGAGGACGTGCGGCCGAGCTTCACCTTGCCCTCGAGGACGACGTACAGCTTGTCGCCGCTGTCGCCCTCGTGGAACAGCACCTCACCGCGGCGCAGCCGCGTGGTGGCCAGCGACGTGCGCAGCGCTGCCATGGCCTCGTCGTCGAGGGCACTGAACAGTGGCGCCTGACGGAGTACGTCGTTGTCCACGCTTCCTCCAAAGTTGCGTAAAACCCGGTCTGCGGCATCCTAGCCAGTGCGACATGTCACACCTAACAGGCGCGCGGGTCCGCAGCCTGCGGACACGCCGCCCGAGGCTGTCGGAGGCACACCGTAGGGTGGCCTCCGTGCGGCCGATCGACACCAGCGACGAGACGTCGACCCAGCTCGTCCGCCGGGCGCGCAAGATCGACCGGATCCTCGCCGAGACCTATCCCGACGCCAAGGCCGAGCTCGACTTCGACAACGCCTTCGAGTGCCTGGTCGTCACCGTGCTCTCGGCCCAGACCACCGACAAGCGGGTCAACGCGGTGCGCCCGACGCTGTTCGCGGCCTATCCCGACCCGGCGTCGATGGCCGCGGCCGACCGCGCCCACCTGGAGCAGATCGTCGGGCCGCTGGGCTTCTTCCGGGCCAAGACCGAGTCGCTGCTCAAGCTGAGCGCCGCCCTCGTCGAGACGTACGACGGCCAGGTCCCCGGCCGCCTCGAGGACCTCGTGACGCTGCCCGGGGTCGGCCGCAAGACCGCCAACGTGGTGCTCGGCAACGCCTTCGACGTCCCCGGCATCACCGTCGACACCCACTTCGGCCGGCTGGCCCGCCGGCTCGGCTTCACCGACGAGACCGATCCGGTCAAGGTCGAGCACGCGGTCGGCGCGCTCTTCCCCAAGCGCGACTGGACGATGCTCTCCCACCACCTGATCTGGCACGGCCGGCGCCGCTGCCACGCCAAGAAGCCCGCGTGCGGGGCCTGCCCGGTGGCCCGCTGGTGCCCGTCCTACGGCACCGGCCCGACCGACCCGGTCGAGGCGGAGAAGCTGGTCCGGACCGAGGGGCCCAACTGATGGCCCGACGCCTCTCCGCCCTCTTCGTGGCGCTGGTGGCGGCGGGAGTCCTGCTCACCGGCTGCGACAGCGTCGCCCCGGCGTTCGCCTGCAAGGTCGACGCCACGACGCCCGACCTGGTCAAGGACCGCGAGGCGGCCGGCATCGCCGACTGCGTGCCGGGTGACTGGTCGACGGGTGACGGGGCGGCGGCCGAGCTGCCCGACCTCCGGCTCGACTGCCTCGGCGGCGAGAAGGGCGCGTCCCTCTCCGAGATCCACGGGCCGGCGTTGATCAACTTCTGGGCGTCCAACTGCGCCCCGTGCCGCAAGGAGATGCCGGCACTGCAGAAGTTCTACGAGAAGTACGGCGACCAGGTCACCGTGATCGGCGTCAACTACCTCGACACCTACCCGGGCGCGGCGATCGACCTGGCCCGGATCAGCGGCGTCACCTATCCCTCGCTCGCCGACGGCTGCGGCGACCTCCAGGACACCAAGACCGAGCTCGGCGCCGGTCTGCCGTTCTTCCTGTTCGTCCACGAGGACGGCACGATCTCCCGGCCCCACGCGGGCGGGGTGTCCTCGCCCGACGAGGTGGTCGAGCTCGTCAAGGAGAATCTCGGCCTCGACCTCACCGCCAAGGCCGCGTCGTGAGCGCCCTCCCCGACGGCCTGCCCGAGTGGCTGGTGCCCGTCGCCGAGGGCGCGCGGGCGATCGAGGGCAGCGACCTCACGGCGTTCCTGCCCCCCAAGGACCGTCCGGTACGACGCGGCGCGGTGCTCATGCTCCTCGGCGAGCACGACGTCCTGCTCACCGAGCGCGCCCACGACATGCGCTCGCACCCGGGCCAGGTCTCCTTCCCCGGCGGCAGTATCGACCCCGGTGAGACGGCGGTCGAGGCGGCGCTGCGCGAGGCGCAGGAGGAGATCGGCGTCGATCCGGCCGGGGTCGAGGTCTTCGCGAGCCTGCCCGAGCTGTGGCTGCCGCCGTCCAACTTCGCGGTGACGCCGATCCTGGGCTGGTGGCGTGAGCCCGGCCCGATCCGGGTGGCCTCGCCCCAAGAGGTGCACGCGATCCACCGGGTGCCGCTGTCCGAGCTGTTCGATCCCGAGCACCGGATCCAGGTGCGCCACCCCGGCGGCTGGACCGGTCCGGGCTTCCTGATCGGCCCCGACAAGGACGTCATCCTGTGGGGATTCACCGGCGGCATCCTGACCCGATTCTTCGACTTCCTCGGGTGGCTCCCCCCGGTGAGCGACCCGCCGGTGCATGATCTCCCGGAGTACATGCTCGCCGAGTACGTCCGTCGTACCGCTCGGGCAGCCGACGACGACGACGCGGGAGACGGCATGGACCTCCTGGAGCCGAACGAGTGAGCCAGTGAACCTGCTCGACTGGCTGCTTCTGCTGCTGGTCGCTGCCTACGCCCTGTCGGGTTACTGGCAGGGCTTCATCACCGGCGCCTTCGCCACCATCGGCCTGCTCTCCGGCGGCCTGGGCGGCATCCTGCTCGCGCCGCTGGTGCTGGGCGGGCTGGAGCCCTCGCTGGCGGTCTCGCTCGGGGCGCTGTTCATCGTCATCCTGTGCGCCTCGCTGGGCCAGGCGCTGCTCCAGTACGCCGGCGCGCGGGTCCGTGAGCGGATCACCTGGCAGCCCGCGCGGGCCGTCGACGCGATCGGCGGCGCGCTGCTGAGCGCCTTGGCGGTGCTGCTGGTGGCCTGGGCCCTCGGCGTCGCGATCTCCGGCACCCGGATCGGCCCGATCACCTCGATGGTGCGCAGCTCGGCGGTCCTGGCCAAGGTCAACGGCGTGCTGCCCGAGTCGGCACCCAACGCACTCCAGGCCTTCAACAACGTCGTCGGCACGGGCTTCTTCCCGCGCTACCTCGAGCCGTTCGCGCCCGAGCAGATCGTCGAGGTCGCGCCGGGCCCGTCCGAGCTGCCCGGCACGGCCAAGGTCAAGGCGACCCGGTCGAGCGTGGTCAAGATCCGCGGCGCCAACCGCTGCGGGCGCGGCGTCGAGGGCACCGGCTTCGTCATCGCCCAGGACCGCGTGATGACCAACGCCCACGTCGTCGCCGGCGTCGAGGACCCCGAGGTCAGCATCGGCGGCGGCACCGAGCTCGCCCGCGTCGTCCACTACGACCGCAAGCTCGACATCGCCGTACTGGCCCTCGAGACCGAGGACACCCCGGTGCTCCCGTTCGACAAGGGCGTCGGCGCCGGTGACCCGGTCGCGATCGTCGGCTACCCCCAGGACGGGCCGTTCGACGTCTAGACCGCGCGGGTGCGCGCCAAGCAGAACCTCCGCTCGCCCGACATCTACGGCGACGGCACCGTCGTGCGCGAGGTCTACTCGTTGCGCGGACTGGTCCGCCCCGGCAACTCCGGTGGACCGATCGTCACGCCCCAGGGCAAGGTCGCCGGCGTGGTCTTCGCCGCCTCGGTCACCGATCCCGAGACCGGCTACGCGCTGACCGCCCAGCAGGTCTCGGCCAGCGCCCGGGCGGGTGTCGCGGCCGACGCCGAGGTCAACACCGGCGCCTGCGCGTCCTAGCGCTTAGGCCATAGTGGGGCCCATGACCGGCCCGTCTCCCATGTACCCGGCCTATGCGGCCCCCAGCGACCAGGCCGTGCGCCTGTACGACGAGCTGAAGCGCTTCCTCGCCGACGAGGTGTTCCCGGCCGAGGAGGCCTACGAGCGCCACCGCGACGAGGCGGGCGCCGACGACCACACCGTGCCGCCGGTGGTCGAGGAGCTCAAGGCCAAGGCGCGCGAGCGCGGCCTGTGGAACCTCTTCCTGCCGAGCGAGTCGGGACTGACCCAGCTGGAGTACGCGCCGCTGGCCGAGCTGTCCGGGTGGAGCCTCGAGCTCGCCCCCGAGGCGATGAACTGCCAGGCGCCCGACACCGGCAACATGGAGCTGCTGCACCTCGTCGGCACCCCCGAGCAGCAGGATCGCTGGCTGCGGCCGCTGCTCGACGGTGAGATCCGCTCGGCGTTCGCGATGACCGAGCCGGCGGTCGCCTCGTCCGACGCGACCAACATCGAGACCCGCATCGAGCGCGACGGCGACGAGTACGTCATCAACGGCCGCAAGTGGTGGATCACCGGTGCCGCCGACCCCCGCTGCCAGGTGCTCATCGTGATGGGCAAGACCGATCCGGACGCCGCCACGCACCGCCAGCAGTCGATGGTGATCGTGCCGGTCGACACCCCGGGCGTGACGATCGGGCGCTCGTACCCGGTCTTCGGCCGGCAGGACCAGCACGGGCACACGATCATCGAGTTCACCGACGCCCGGGTGCCGGTCGGCAACCTGCTCGGCGAGGAGGGTGGCGGCTTCGCCGCGGCCCAGATGCGGCTGGGGCCGGGCCGGATCCACCACGTGATGCGGGCGCTCGGCGCCGGCGAGCGGGCGCTGGCGATGATGGTCGACCGGGCCAAGACGCGCACGGCGTTCGGCGGTCTGCTCGCCGAGCAGTCCGCGGTGCGCGAGAAGATCGCCGAGTCGCGGGTCGAGCTCGACCAGGCGCGGGCGCTGTGCCACCTGGCCGCGCACACCGTCGACACCGAGGGCAACAAGGGCGCCCGGCACCTCATCGCGGCGGCCAAGATCGCCGTACCGCGGGCGGTGCTGTCGGTCATCGACCGCGCCATCCAGCTGCACGGCGCGGCCGGCATCAGCGATGCGACGCCGCTCGCCTCGCTCTGGGGCTGGCACCGCGCGATGCGGATCTTCGACGGCCCCGACGAGGCCCACCTGACCACGCTGGGCCGCGCGGAGCTGACCCGCGACCCGCTCTTCGACCTCCCGCCCACCCTGCACGACCAGTTCCGCTGATCCCGAGGACTCCCTGATGACCGACACCTTCGTCCGCTACCAGTACGACGCCGGGATCGCCCGGATCACCCTCGCCGACGGCGACCGGGGCAACCCGGTCCACCCCGGCTCGGTGGCCCAGCTCCACGACGCCGTCCGCGCCGCCCACCGCGACGGCGCCCAGGTGATCGTCCTCGCCGCCGAGGGCCGCTTCTTCTCGGTCGGCGGCGACCTCGGCGCCTTCTCGGCCGCCGACGACGTCACCGCCTTCATCGACGACCTCGCCGACGCGCTGCACCGGGTGGTCAGCGAGCTGGTCCGCTCCGACGCGATCGTCGTCAGCGCGGTCCAGGGCACCGCCGCCGGCGCGGGCTTCCCGCTCGCGGCCGCGGCCGACGTCGTCGTCGCCGCCGAGGGCGCGAAGTTCAGCCTCGCCTACACCAAGGTCGGCCTCTCGCCCGACGGCGGCAGCTCGCTCCTCGTGCACACCCTCGGCCTGCACCGGGCGCTGCGCCTGGCCCTGCTCGGTGACCTGCTCACCGCCCAGGACGCGTACGACGCCGGCCTGGTCGCCCGCGTCGTCCCGGCCGACGAGCTGGCGGCCACCGTCGACCAGCTCGCCGCGAGCCTCGCGGCCGGTTCGGCGAGCGCCCAGGCCGCCGCGAAGCACCTGCTCCGCGACGTGGCCGCGCCCGCGCCCGAGACCGCGCTGCGCGCCGAGACGCTGTCGATCCGCAGCCTGGCCGGCACGCCCGACGGGCAGGAGGGCGTCACCGCGTTCGTCGAGAAGCGGGCGCCTCAGTTCGGCGCCTGATGGCCGCGGACCGCCTCCTCGTCGGCGCACTGACCGCCCCGGTCGACCGGGCCGACCTCCCGCCGCGGACCTCGCGCGAGCTGGGCATGGAGCTGGCCGGCTGGCTGATCGTCAGCCTGCTGTCGTGGCTGTTCTTCGGCGCGATCGCGCTGGGGCTCTCGTTCCTCCCGCCGCGGCCGTGGTGGGCGCTGCTCCCGGCCGGGATCGCCACGGTGATCACGCTCGGCCTGCTCCGGTCGGCGGTGCGCCCGAACCCGGCGTACCGGGTCCGGCTGGTGCGCCTGGGCCGGTTCGCGGCGGCCAACGGCATGACGTTCACCCCGCGGCCGGATACGCCGCACACCGGGCCGGGGCTGATCTTCAACCAGGGCGTGGGGCCGTTGACCCGCGATGTCGTACGGATGTCCGAGCCGCGGGAGATCGAGCTGGGGCTGCACCACTTCGGCTACGGCCGGAGCGTCTCCGGGTCGAGCGACTGGGCCTATGCGACCACCCCGATCTCGGACCAGCAGCTGCCGCACCTCGTGCTGCGAGCGCGGGGCGCGTGGACCGACGTCAGCCTGCCCGCCTCGGACGACCAGTCGCTCGGCACGCCCGAGCTGGAGGGGCCTGGCGCCGAGGCGTACCTCGTCCAGGCGCCGATCGGGCGCACCGGCACCGTCGGTCCGCTCCTCGACGCGACCCTCTTCCGCCCCGACGTGCTCGCCCGGCTGACCGAGCGGCCGGTGCACGTCGAGGTGGTCGACGGGCGCCTCTACCTCTACCGGCGCGAGTCGCTGGTGACCGAGGACCCGGACACCTGGCGCTGGATCCTCGCGCTCGTTGACGACGTCGCCGCCGTGCTCGAGGATCCAGCGACCGAGCGCTAGCGGACCAGCGCCCCGTCGACCCGCGCGGGCAGGCCCCACGGGTTGGCGTCCGCGACGGCCGGCGGCAGCAGCGCGTCGGTGAAGCCCTGGTAGGCGACCGGCCGCTGGAAGCGCAGGATCGCCGCGCTGCCGACCGAGGTGGTGCGGCTGTCGGAGGTCGCCGGGAAGGGTCCGCCGTGGACCATCGCGTCGTTGACCTCGACGCCGGTGGGCCAGTCGTTGAGGATCAGCCGGCCGGCGCGCCGCTCCAGCGTGGGCAGCAGCGCGGCGACGGCGGCGTGGTCGGCGGGCTCGGCGTGGACGCTGATGGTCAGCTGGCCCTCCAGCCCGTCGAGGGCCGTGCGCAGGGCGTCGACGTCGTCGTAGGTGACGATGAGCGAGGCGGCGCCGAAGACCTCCTCGCGCAGCGCGTCGTCGGTCGCGAAGTCCGCCAGGTCCGCGGCGTAGACCGCGGGGGCGGGGGCGTTGCGGGTCGGGCCCTCGGCGCCGGCGGCGACCAGGGTGGTCCGGTCCGAGGCGTCGAGACGGCCGATGCCGTCGGCGTAGGCGCTGCTGATGCTGGGGGAGAGCATCGTCTGGCCGGGCCGGTCGCGCAGCTCGGCAGCCACCGCGGCCCGTACGTCGTCGGCGTGCGCCGTCGGCACGAACAGCAGGCCGGGGTTGGTGCAGAACTGACCCGAGCCGAGGGTCAGCGAGCCGACGAAGCCGGTCGCGATCGCCGCGCCGCGCTCCGCCCAGGCGCCGGGGAGCAGGACGACCGGGTTGACCGAGGACATCTCGGCGTAGACCGGGACCGGCTCGGGGCGGGCCGCGGCGGTGCGCATGAGCGCGGTGCCGCCGCCCTGGGAGCCGGTGAAGGCGATCGCCTTGATGCCGGGGTCGGCGGCGAGGCGCTGGCCGACCGTCGTACCGGGGCCGTAGACGAGGGAGAAGACGCCGGCCGGCATGCCGCAGGCAAGGGCCGCGTCGACGATCGCCCAGCCGGCGAGCTCGGCCGTGCCGGCGTGGGAGTTGTGCGCCTTGACGATCACCGGGCAGCCGGCGGCGAGCGCTGAGGCGGTGTCGCCGCCCGCGGTGGAGAAGGCGAACGGGAAGTTGCTGGCGCCGAAGACCAGGACCGGGCCGAGCGGCACCTGCCGCTGGCGCAGGTCCGGCGCGGGGGCCGGCTGGCGCTCGGGCTGGGCGTGGTCGATCCGGACGCCCTGGTGGTCGCCGAGGTCGAGCTCGCGGGCAAAGAGCCGCAGCTGGTTGGTGGTGCGGCTCAGCTCGCCGTTGAGGCGCGCCTCGGGCAGGCCGGTCTCGGTGCCGGCCCGGGCGACCAGCGCCTCGCGCGCGGCCTCCAGGTGGTCGGCGATCGTGCGGAGGAAGGCGGCGCGGACGGCGGGCGTGGTGGCCCGGTAGTCGTCGAAGCAGGCGGTCGCCGCGGCCACGGCCCGGCCGACCTCGTCGTCGGTCGCTGGGTGGAAGACCGGCTCGACGAGCGCGTCGGTGGCGGGGTCGGTGGCGCGGAACGGCGTCCCGGTCCCGTCGGGGGTGCCGACCTCGCCGGCGATGATCGAGAGGCCGTGGGGTCGTGCGGTCGAGGGCGTCATGAGGCGAGCCATCCTCCATCTACGTTGAGCAGCTGTCCGGTGATGTACGACGAGGCGTCGCTCAGCAGGAAGACCGCTGCCGTGCCGACGTCCTCGGGGGCGCCGAGGTGACCGGCCGGGATCCGGCCGAGGATCCGCTGCGCATGGGCCGGCTCGGCGAGCAGGCCCTCGGTCATCTCGGTGCGGAAGTAGCCGGGCCCGATGATGTTGGCGCGCAGGCCGCGGGCGGCCCACTCGGTCGACAGGGCGCGAGTGATGCCGACGAGCGCGGTCTTCGAGGCGACGTACGGCGAGACGTTGGGCAGCCCGAGGCTGCTGTTGAGCGAGCCGATGAAGACGTGCGAGCCGCGCTGCTCCGCCGCGAGCTGGCGGCGGGCGAGCGCGGTGCTCAGGAAGTACGGCGCGTCGACGTTGAGGGCCTGGACCCGGCGCCAGCCGGCCACCTCGACCTCGACCGCCGGCCCGCGCAGCTGGACGCCCGCCGCGTGGACGACGCCGTCGACCGGGGCGATCTCCCAGAGCCGCTCCGCGAGGGCGTCGAGGCTCTCGGTGTCGGTCAGGTCGTGGGCGACGCTCGCGCAGGTGCCGCCGGCGGCGCGGACCTCGTCCGCGGCGTCGTCGAGCTGCTCCTGCGAGCGGGCGACGAGGGTGACCCGGGCGCCGCCGGCGGCGGCGCAGAGCGCGATCGCGCGCCCGATCCCGCGGCCACCGCCGGTCACCACGACGTGCCGGTCGTGGAGGCCGAAGGCCGCGGGGAGGGGGCGCTGGGTGGTCAGGTCCATCGAGGTCCTCTCAGGAGGGGAGGGGCGGTGTCAGTCGAGCAGCGCGTCTGTGTCGGCGAGGACGCGCAGGAGGTGCTGGCGGGCGTGGCGCCCGGCCGCGGTGACGTCGCGGGCGAAGACCGCGTCGGCGATCTCCTGGTGCTCGCGCAGCGTGTTGTCGCGCGCGGCCTCGTAGCCGAGCGTGGGCCGGTAGGCCCCGCGCAGGTAGTCGTTGATCGGGTTGATGATGTGGGTGAAGAACGGGTTGTGCGAGGCCTGGGCGAGCGCCGAGTGGAACTCCAGGTCGGCCTCGAGCGCGGTCGCGTGGTCGACCTCGTGGCCCTCGAACGAGCGCAGGGCGTCCTCGATGTGGCGCTTGTCGTCGGCGGTGTAGCGCTCGGCGGCGTGCTCGATCATCCCGACTTCCAGGGCCAGGCGCATCTCCATCAGCTCACGGAAGCTGCCGCGCTTCATCTGCAGCAGGAGCTCGAACTGGCGGGCGAAACCGGTGCCGTCGAAGTCTGCGACGACCATGCCGCGGCGCGGCCGGATCTCGACCAGGCCGCGCTCGACCAGGATCCGGCTGGCCTCGCGGATGACCGTGCGGCTGACGTCGAACTGCTCGACGAGCTCGGGCTCGGTGGGCATCCGGTCGCCCGGCTTGAGCTCCTGGGCGACCACCTGCTGGATCAGCGCGTCCGCGACCTGCTCGGAGAGCCGGGTCTTGCGCGGGCCGGACGTGGACGTGGTCATGCGGTCGCTCCTTGGGTCACGGTCCCGGCGACGGGGCATCGCAGGGGCTCGCCCCGCAGCGCACGGCCGGCTTCCTCGCTGGCCAGGCGCTGCAGCCGGTCGAGGGAGTCGGTCGCGTAGAACGCGGCATGGGGGGTGAGCACGAGGTGAGGAGCATCTCGCAGCGGGGAGTCGCTCGCCCAGGGTTCGGGGTCGGTGACGTCGAGCGCCGCCGCCGCGAGGTGACCGTCGATCAGCGCGGCCGCGAGGGCCGCCTCGTCGACGAGTCCGCCGCGCGCGGTGTTGACCAGGATCGCGCCGGCGGGCAGGGCCCGAAGGAAGTCCGCGTCGACCAGGTGCCGGGTCTCGGGGGTGAGCGGGGCGTGCAGCGAGACCGCAGACGAGCGCGCCAGCAGCTCGGGCAGCGTGACCGGCTCGACGCCGTGGGCGGTGACGACCTCGGCGGGGCAGTGCGGGTCGTGGGCGATGATCGTGCAGCCGAAGGGCGCCAGGCGCCGGGCGACCTCCTGGGCGATCCGGCCGAAACCCACCAGGCCGACGGTCATCTGGGCCAGGCCGGGCAGGGGGCCGACGTCGCCGGGCCGGGCCCAGCCGTGGCGCCGCACCAGGGCGTCGTACGACGTCAGGCGGCGCGCGAGCGAGAGCAGGCTCGCCGCGGCGTGGTCGGCCACGGTGCTGACGCCGTAGTCGGGGACGTTGGCGACGCGCACCCCCAGCTCGTCGGCGGCCGCGACGTCGACGTTGTCGTAGCCGATGCCGTAGCGGACCACCGTCGCCCCGGGCGCCATCGCGGCCAGCACCGCACGGGTGACGGGCGCGAAGTTCACGAAGGCGACGTCCGCGCCGGTGACCGCCGCGACGGTCTCGGCCTCGTCGGTGCACGCGTGGACGGCGAAGGTGCAGTCGAGCTCGGCCGCCACCCGCTCCTCGTGGGCGGTGTCGACGAACGCGTGATCGGTGACGACGACGCGGCGGGAGTGCTCGGCGGCCATGCGGTCTCCAGTCGGCTGGGAGGGGATCCTCGATTTGAGGGGTTGATCGTATCATATGATGATTGATATGTTCCGGATCACAGCCGCCGCAGCACCGTGCTCGGCAGCGTGCTCGACCGAGGAGATTCCGATGACCACGAAACTTCCGTTCTTCGCCTCCGCGACCCGGCGCCCGTTCGTCAAGCGCGCGAGCGTGGTGGCGAGCGCGGCCGTTCTCGCTGTCGGTCTGACGGCGTGCGGAGGAGCCAAGCCCAAGGCCTCGGGGTCCGACGACGAAGGCCTCTCGGTCGGCATCTTCGTCGACAACGCCTTCGGTGACGGCGACTTCTTCGACCAGGCCGCGGCCGCCGAGAAGCCCCTGGAGTCCGACCTGGACGCCAAGGTCAACACCTACGAGGGCCAGCTGCAGGCCCAGAACTTCGAGCCCCTCCTGCAGGACGCGGCCGACGCCAACGACATCGTCTTCGTGCTCGGCTTCGAGGCGATCGACGCGCTCGTCAAGGTGGCCGACGAGAACCCCGACACCCAGTTCGTGTTCGTCGACGGCACCGTCGACAGCCCCAACGTGGTCTCCGCGGAGTTCCGCACGGCCGAGGGCTGCTACATGGCCGGCGCGCTGGCCGCGACCGTCAACGCAGCCGCGGGCGCCAAGGCCGCCGGCTTCGTCGGCGGCATCGACGCCCCGGTGATCAAGAACTGCGAGTCCGGCTACACCCAGGGTGTCGCCGAGGTCGACCCGGCCCAGAAGGTCACCCCCCAGTACGCCGGCTCGTTCGTCGACCCTGCCAAGGGCCGCGAGATCGCGCTCGCGCTGCAGCAGAAGGGTGCCCACTCGATCTTCGCCTACGCCGGCCTGACCGGCGCCGGCATCTTCGACGCCGCCAAGGCCGACGGCAAGATCGCGCCGATCGGCGTGGTCGCGGACAAGAGCTCGCTGGCCCCCGGCAAGACGTCGGGCAGCCTGGAGATGGGTGTCGACACGGTCCTGCTGGCGCTGGTGAAGGACTACCAGGGCGGCGACCTGGAGCAGGGCAGCCAGCACACCTACGGTTTCGCCGAGGGTGGTTGGAAGATGGTCTACGACGAGGCCCTGGTCGGTGCCGAAGGCATCGCGCAGCTCGACGCCCTCCAGGAGCGGATCTCCTCCGGGGAGCTCAAGATCAGTGAATGAGACGACGAGGCCGGACGCCCCGCTGCTCGAGGCGTCCGGCATCACCAAGCGGTTCGGCCCGGTGGTCGCCAACGAGGACGTCCACCTGGACCTGCGCGCCGGTGAGGTGCACGCCCTGGTCGGGGAGAACGGCGCGGGCAAGACGACGCTGATGCGGATGCTCTTCGGGATGTACCAGCCCGATGCCGGCGTGATCCGGGTCCGCGGCGAGGAGCGGCACTTCCGCCGTCCCCAGGACGCGATCGACGCCCAGATCGGCATGGTGCACCAGCACTTCATGCTGGTGCCCACGTTCACCGTGGCCGAGAACATCACGCTCGGCGCGGAGCCGGGCGGGCCCGGGCTCTACAGCAAGGACCGGGCCAAGGAGGCGATCGCCGAGCCGATGCGGCGCCTGGGGGTCGACATCGACCCCGAGGCGGTGACCGGCAAGCTCAGCGTCGCCACCCAGCAGAAGATCGAGATCGTCAAGGTCCTCTACCGCGGCGCGCGGGTGCTGATCCTCGACGAGCCGACCGCCGTACTGACGCCGCAGGAGACGACCGAGCTCTTCGAGCTCCTGCGTCGCCTGGCGGCCGAGGGCTCGGCGATCGTGTTCATCTCGCACAAGCTGGGCGAGGTCTTCGCGGTGGCCGACCGGATCACCGTGCTGCGCCGCGGCCGCACCGTCGGCACGTACGACGCCGCGGCCACCGACGCCGCCGAGGTGGTCGCCGCGATGACCGGTCGCAGCGACGTCAACCTCGGCCGGGTCGAGCGGGTGGTCCCCGAGGAGCAGCCCCCGGTGCTCCTCGTCGACGCCATCAGCACCGAGAAGCCCGGCCACGACGCGGCTCTCGACGCGGTGTCCTTCACCGTGCGCGCCGGCGAGATCCTCGGGATCGCAGGCGTCGAGGGCAACGGCCAGACCGCCCTCGCCGAGGCGCTGGTCGGCACGCTCGCGCTCACCGGCGGCTCCGTGTCGATCTCCGGCACCGACGTCGGCGGCCTCGACGTCGCGGCCCGCCGCGACCGGGGTCTGGGCTACGTCCCGGAGGACCGGCACCACGAGGGGCTGCCGATCAACGGCACCGTGCTCGAGGCGATCGCGCCGTGCGAGGTGCGCAAGCGCACCGGGCTCGGCGTCCTCGCCAGCGCGCTGAGCGCCAAGGTCCGGGCCACGGCGACCGGCCTGGTCCGCGAGTACGACATCAAGGCCGCCGGCGTCGACGCCGTCTGCAGCACGCTCTCGGGCGGCAACCAGCAGAAGATCGTCGTCGCCCGCGAGCTGGAGGAGCAGCCGGCCTGCCTGGTGCTGGCGCAGCCGACGCGCGGCGTCGACCTGGGCGCCATCGAGTACCTCTACGGCCGGATCGCCGAGGCGACCGCCCGCGGCTGCGCGGTGCTGTTGGTCTCGGCCGACCTCGACGAGATCCTGCGGCTCTCCGACCGGGTGCTGGTGATGTACCGCGGCCAGGTGGTCGCGGAGAAGCGGACCCTCGACACGACCCGCGAGGAGCTGGGCATGCACATGATGGGCGCGACCACGGGAGGTGCCTCATGACGACGGCGCCCACGACGTCCACGACCGAGCCGGCGGCTCCGGCTCCGGCCCCGCCGGACAAGCCGGGCTGGCGCTCGGTCGCCGGCCGCCAGGCGGCCGCGATCGGCTACACCGTGGTGATCGGCCTGGTGCTGGCCTCGGTGCTGATCTACAGCCAGGGCTATGCGCCGTTCGCGACGATCCAGAGCGGCCTCCAGTACGCCGTCGGCGACCCCACCCAGGTCGCCCGGACGTTCGCCTGGGGCCTGCCGCTCTACGTCGCCGCGCTCGGCGTCGCGATCGCCTTCCGCTCCGGCATGTTCAACATCGGCGCCGAGGGCCAGATGTACGCCGGCGCCCTCGCCGCCGCGCTCACCGGCGCCTACCTCGGCCCGCTGTTCTCGCCCGCGCACCTGCTGCTCTGCACGCTGGCGGCGGGTCTGGCCGGTGGCCTGATCGCGGCCGGCCTCGGCTGGCTGCGCGCGGCCTGGGGCGTCGACGAGGTGCTCTCGACGCTGCTGTCGAACTACATCGTCATCCTCTTCTGCGCCTACCTCGCGATCGGTCCCCTGCGTGACACCACGCGCCAGAGCGGCACGACCAAGGAGGTCGCCGACACCGCCCGCTTCGACGAGATCGTGTCGCGCAGCGGCCTGACCACGGCGGTGTTCGTGGTGGTCGTCATCGCGATCGTGATCTGGTGGCTCAGCGAGCGCTCGGTGCTCGGCTACCGCTGGCGGATGACGGGCGAGAGCCCCGCCTTCGCCTCGTCCGTCGGCATCGACGTCTTCCGGGCGCGGGTGTCCTCGATGGCGCTGAGCGGCTTCGTGTGCGGTGTCGCCGGCTCGCTGCTGGTCACCGCCTCGCAGGGCCGGTTCTGGACCGAGATCGCCTCGGGCATCGGCTGGGACGGCGTGCTCATCGCGCTCGTCGCCCGCTCCCGTCCCGTGGCCACGGTCATCTGGGTGAGCGTCTACTGCGTGATGCGCTCGGCCGCCCGCGGCATCGAGCAGGCCTCCGACGTCCCCTCGGAGCTCTCGCTGGTGCTCATCTCGGCCATCATCATCGCGGCTGCCGCCCAGGCGCGCGTGTTCCACCAGTTCGCCCAGCTGCGTCACCGCCTGGGCTCGTTGCGGAGGTCGTGACATGGATTGGCTCGACGCATTTCTCGGATCGGGGATGCGCTTCACCACCCCGATCCTGCTGGCCGCGCTCGGCTGCCTGGTCACCTCCTGGACCAGGGACCTGAACGTCGGCCTGGAGGGCGCCATGATCTTCGGCGCCTTCTTCGGGGTCGCGTTCGGCCTCGAGCTCGGCTCGGGGCTGGGCGCGATCCTGGTCACGCTCCTCGCCGCGGCCGTGGCCGGGCTGCTGTTCGGCATCCTGATCACGACGTACCGGGTCAACGTGTTCGTCGCAGGCATCGTGCTCAACGTCTTCGGCGCCGGCGCGACGGTCTTCCTGCTGCGCTCGATCTACGGCGTCAAGGGCGCCCTGGCCGACGACGGCATCCCGCGCCTGGCCCGGATCGAGATCCCCGTCATCAAGGACATCCCGATCCTCGGCGGGCTCGTCTCGGGCCACACCGTGCTCACCTACCTCGCGTGGGTACTGGTCGGCGTGACCGTCTGGGCGGTGCGCAACAGCGTCGTCGTCCGGCACCTCAAGGCGGCCGGCGAGCACCCCGAGGCGCTGGAGACCGCAGGCGGCAACGTCCAGCGGATGCGGATCCTCGCCCAGGTGTGGTGCTTCATGCTCTGCGCCCTGGCCGGGGCCCAGATGAGCATCGGCCAGCTCTCCCTCTTCACCGAGGGGATGACGAGCGGGCTCGGCTTCGTCGCGGTCGCCGCGGCGATCTTCAGTCGCGGCAACGTGCTCTGGCTCGCCGCGATCTCCACCGTGTTCGGCCTCTCGTCGGCGGCCGGCGTCCAGATCAACGAGGAAGTCATGCCCCCACAGTTCGCCCAGATGATCCCGTACGTCGTGGCCCTCGTCGGGCTCGTCGTCCTGGCCCGCACCTCCAAGGTCGACCAGGTCCGGATCGCCACGCCCCAGCTGCAGGCCGACTGATGCGCGCCGTACCGCTGGAGCCCGAGGACGTCGCCCTCTACGAGCGCGCCGTCGAGGTCCTCGCCGCGTCCTTCGATCCGGTCGTGCACCAGGTCGCGGCCGCCGCCCGTACGGCGAGCGGCGAGGTCTTCCCCGGCCTGCACGTCGGCTCGCGCCGGGTCAACGTGTGCGCCGAGGCCTCGGCCATCGCCAACGCCGAGATGCACAACGCCGGCCAGGTCGTCGCGATGGTCGCGGTCTGCCGCGACGAGAACGGACGCACGGTCGTCACCAATCCGTGCGGCCTGTGCCGCGAGCTGATGGGCCACTACGGCCCCGACGCGTGGGTGCTGATCGACCGCGGCGGCGAGGTGGTCAAGGTCCGCTCCGGCGACCTGATGCCCTCGCCGTGGAACTTCCCCCACGAGAACGACTGGGACATCGCCGACCCGACCGCTCCCTGACCCACCCGCCTTCCACCGCACCCCCAGGAGGATCCCCATGCCCGGACTCCAGCTCACCGACATCTGCCTGGTCACCCGCGACCTCGACGCCGCGGTCGACTTCTACACCGACAAGCTCGGCTACCAGCTCAAGTCGCGGATGCCCGGCTTCGCCGACTTCACCCGCAACGGCGTCATCCTCGCGCTGTGGGACGCGAGCGCGATCCGCGATTCCACCGGCGTCCCGGCCGCCGTCGAGGCCCCGACCGGGCACGGCGTGATGATGGCCGTCGAGGTCGAGAGCCCCGACGAGGTCGACCGCGAGCACGCCCGGCTCACCGCCCTGGGCGTCGAGTTCTACGCCCCGCCCAAGGACTACGCGTGGAACGCCCGGTGCGCCTACTTCGCCGGCCCGTGCGGCGAGTTCTGGGAGCTCTTCGCCTGGCACGAGGGCGGCGCCCCCGGTGCCGTCGACCCGTCCTGACCGTCCCTTCCTTCCCCTGAACGAACCTGCCGAGAACGAGGAGCACCTGTGCTGACCATGGACCGACTGCTGCCGAACGACCGGGAGCGCGCCACGCTCGTGGGCCGGGTCTGGGACCCGGCCGAGCGCGGACCCGTGCTCGTCGTGGTCGCCGGCGACGACGCGGTCGACGTCACCGACCTGGGCCCGACCTGCTCGACGCTGCTGGAGCGGCACGACGCCGCCGCGCTGCGCGCCGCCGCAGCCGACCCGGCCCGGCGTCGCTGGTCGCTGGCCACGCTGATCGAGGCGTTCGGCGACGAGCGCGACCCCGAGGTGGCGCGGCTGCTGTCGCCGGTCGACCTCCAGGTGCTCAAGGCCGCCGGCGTGACCTTCGTCGAGAGCATGGTCGAGCGGGTCATCGAGGAGCGCGCGCAGGGCGACCTGCAGCAGGCCGAGGCGATCCGCGGCCAGCTCGCCGCCGCCATCGGTGGCGCGATCGCCCAGGTGAAGCCGGGTTCCGAGGCCGCCGAGAAGGTCAAGCAGATCCTCGTCTCCGAGGGCCTCTGGTCGCAGTACCTCGAGGTCGGCATCGGCCCCGACCCGGAGATCTTCACCAAGGCGCCGGTCCTCTCGTCGGTCGGCGTCGGCGCCACGATCGGCGTCCTGAGCCGCTCGGCGTGGAACAACCCCGAGCCCGAGGTCGCCCTCGTCGCCCGGGCGGACGGCACGCCCGTCGGCGCGATGCTCGGCAACGACGTCAACCTGCGCGACTTCGAGGGCCGCAGCGCGCTGCTGCTCACCGAGGCCAAGGACAACAACGCCTCGTGCGCGCTGGGCCCGTTCATCCGGCTCTTCGACGAGGACTTCGGCATCGACGACGTCCGCGGGCTCGACGTGCACCTGACCGTCGAGGGCCCCGAGGGCTTCCGGATGGACGGCGTCAGCTCGATGAGCAACATCAGCCGCGACCCGCTCGAGCTGATCGGCCACACCTGCGGCGCGCACCACCACTACCCGGACGGCTTCGTGCTGCTCACCGGCACGCTCTTCGCGCCCACCCAGGACCGGCACGGTCCCGGCCAGGGCTTCACCCACGTCGTCGGGGACGTCGTCCGGATCTCGGCCGACCGGCTCGGCGAGCTCGTCAACGTCGTCGACCACGCCGAGACCGCACCGCCGTGGACGTTCGGCATCTGGGACCTCGTCGAGAGCCTCAACCGGCGCTCGCTGCTGGCCGCCGGCTGACCCGACCCACGACCCGAAGGAAACCCCCATGTACGCCACCGTCAACCCCGCCACCGGCGAGCTCGTCGAGTCCTTCGACCCCGCCACCGACGCCGAGGTCGAGGCCGCGCTGAGCGGCGTCGCCGGCTCGTTCGCCACCTGGTCCGCCCGTCCGCTCGCCGAGCGCGCCGCGATCGTGCACCGGGTCGCCGACCTCTTCGAGGAGCGCGCCGACGAGCTCGCCGCGATCATCACCCTCGAGATGGGCAAGCGGCTCGAGGAGTCGCGCGGCGAGATCGACATCGTCGCCGCGATCTTCCGCTACTACGCCGACAACGGCGCGACCTTCCTCGCCGACCAGGAGCTCACCATCGAGGGCGGCCGCGCCCTGGTCCAGAAGCGCCCGATCGGTGCGGTGCTCGGGATCATGCCGTGGAACTACCCGTACTACCAGGTCGCCCGGTTCGCCGCGCCCAACCTGGTGCTCGGCAACACGATCGTGCTCAAGCACGCCCCGAGCTGCCCCCGTACGGCGCTCGCCATCGCCCGCGTGATGGCCGACGCCGGCGTCCCCGAGGACGTCTACGTCAACCTGCTCGCCACCAACGACCAGGTCGCCACGATGATCGACGACCCGCGCATCCAGGGCGTCTCGCTCACCGGCAGCGAGCGGGCCGGTGCCGCGGTCGCCGCCCGCGCGGGCCAGAACCTCAAGAAGGTCGTCCTCGAGCTCGGCGGCTCCGACCCGATGATCGTGCTCGACAGCGCGGACGTCGCCGCCACCGCCCGCGAGGCCGTCGCCTCGCGGATGGGCAACATGGGCCAGGCCTGCAACGCGCCCAAGCGGATGATCGTCCTCGCCGACCTGTACGACGACTTCCTGGCCGGTCTCGTCACCGCCATGGGCGAGTTCGTGCCCGGTGACCCGGCCGACCCGGCGACCACCCTCGCCCCGCTCTCGTCGCTGGCCGCGGCCGACAAGCTCGTCGACCAGCTCGAGCGTGCCGTCGCGCAGGGTGCCACCGTGCACACCGGCGGCGGCCGGGTGGACCGCCCCGGCGCCTTCGTCGAGCCGACCGTGCTCACCGGCGTCGTCCCCGGCACGGACGCCTACCGCGAGGAGCTGTTCGGTCCCGTCGCGATCGTGTTCCGCGCCGAGTCCGAGGAGGAGGCCGTGGCCCTGGCCAACGACACCCCCTTCGGCCTGGGCTCCAGCGTGTTCAGCACCGACCTCGAGCGCGCCCAGCGGGTGGCCGACCGGATCGACGCGGGCATGGTCTACCTCAACGCCGCGGGCGGCTCGCAGCCCGACCTGCCCTTCGGTGGCACCAAGCGCTCCGGCATCGGCCGTGAGCTCGGCCCGGTCGGCATGGACGAGTTCGCCAACCACCGGGTGCTGCGCATCCCGGCCTCCTGACGCCGATCGCGGCCGTGAGCCGCGGCGCCGGGTCCCCGGCGCCGCGGCTCACGCCTAGTAGGACGTCTGCGACTGCACGTTGAGCTCGTCGACCTTGACCCGCTGGGCGCCGGCGATCCGCCGGTCGCGCAGCCGGAAGACGTCGAAGCCCTGCTGGATGTCGCTGGAGTAGATGTGGCCGTTGTACCAGTACGCCGACCACGAGCCGCCCAGCACGAGCCGCTCGGTCGACAGCGGCCCGCGGTCGAAGTACGCGATCTCCTTGGGGCGGGCCGAGTCGGTGAAGTCCCACACCGAGATGCCGCCCTGGTACCAGGCCTGGACCATGATGTCGCGCCCGCGCACCGGGATCAGCGAGCCGTTGTGGGCCACGCAGTTCTCGGTGTTGGCCTGGGTCCGCGGGATCTTGAAGTAGGAGCGGAAGACCAGCTTGCCGCGGCGGATGTCGTAGATGCCGTCGGCGCCCTTGACCGAGCCGACCGTCGGGTTGCAGGTCGGGCCGCCGCCCCCGCCGAGCTCGTCGGTGAAGACCACCTTGGTGCCGGCGTTGTTGAAGGTCGCGGAGTGCCAGAACGCGAAGTTCTCGGTGTCACGGACCCGCTCGGTGACCACCGGGTGCTCGCGGTCGGAGATGTCGACCAGGATGCCGTCGCCCATACAGGCGCCGGCCATCACGTCCTTGCGGGCGTACGCCGTGAGGTCGTGGCAGCCGGAGGTGGTCGAGGAGTAGCCGCCGCTCGGGTTGCCGCCGTCGGGGAAGAGCACGGGCGTGCTGACCACGCGGGCGTCCTGGGGCCGGCGCAGCGGCACCTTGACCACGCTGACCTGGTCGTGGGGCGGCTGGCAGTCGGGGAAGCTCGCGTTGGGTGAGTACGACGAGACGTAGACGTAGAGGTCGCGCCGGTTCTTCGAGGGCGCGAGCGTGTGGGTGTGCGAGCCGCACGCGGTCTCGACGGCGGCGACGTAGCGCGGTGCCCGCGGGTTGCTGATGTCGAAGACCCGGATGCCCTCCCACGACTCCTTGATCGTGGCCGACTGGGGCACGTTGGCGCAGCTGTCGTTGCTGCGGCTGGAGTCGACGCTCAGCACCAGGACGTCGCCGTAGACGGAGATGTCGTTCTGGGAGCCGGGGCAGAGCACCTGGGTGACGATGCGGGGACGCTGCGGCTTGCGGATGTCGTAGACGGTGAAGCCGTCGTAGTTGCCCTGGAAGGCGTAGTCGCCCTGGAAGGCCAGGTCGGTCTCGAACGACGTCTCGCCCGCGAACGCGCCGGACTTCGGCAGGTTGGCCAGGAGCGTGATGTTGCGGCTCTTGTCGATCTCGCCGGGGGCGAGCACCGCGTCGGTGTCGTCGAGCCGGGCCAGGTCCTGGCCGGGCAGGCAGGCGTCGTCGAAGTTGTCGCCTGCCCGCTCGGCCTGGCGCAGCAGGCCTGGTGGGCACGGGGACGACGCGGTCGCGCCCGACGCGTTGTCGTGGTCGTGGTCGTCGTGCGCGTCGGCCGGCACGGTCAGTGCCGAGATGCCGAGGGCCAGGGTGCCCAGCGCGGTGAAGCAGAGGGCACGCAGCCCTGAGGGGGCGAGTTTCGCCATGGTCACTCCCGAGATTGAATGAACACGCTGGCCTGATGCTCGCCTATGGTGAGCCAGGTCACAACCCCTCGGGGGGAGAAGGAGTGTTCTCGGTGTCTCGGTCTCGGTCCAGTCTTCGTCGTGCCCGCGTGGCGGCGGTGGTCGCCTTCCTCGCGGTGCTCTCCAGCGCCTGCCAGGGTCAGTCCGACGACCCGCCCGGGTCCGGTCCCCGAACGGCGCTGACGCCCTCGTCGGCGCCGCCGGTCCTTCAGCCGGGCGCGCCCGGTGAGGCCGGTACGACGGCCGACCCGGGGACGACGGCCGAGCAGGCCGGCGCCGCCCACGACGACATCGCCTTCATGCAGATGATGATCCCGCACCACGCGCAGGCGCTGACCATGTCGCGCCTGGCGCCGCGGCGTGCGGCCTCGCCCGAGGTCAAGGCGATGGCGCGCCGGATCCTCGGCGCGCAGGGGCCCGAGATCCTCACCATGGCGGCGTGGCTGCGCGACCGGAACCTCGCCGTACCGACCGCCGAGGACGACCCCGACGCGTACGACCACGGCAAGCACGGCCACGCGACGATGCACGGCATGCTCACCGCGGCCGAGCTGCGCGCGCTGCGCCGGGCCCGCGGTGCGGCCTTCGACCGGCTCTACCTGGCCGGGATGATCCGGCACCACGAGGGGGCGATCGCGATGGCGGACGTGGTCGCGGTCAAGGGCACCGACGTGCTCGTCGCCGAGCTCGCCGGCGACATCGTGGTCGGCCAGCAGGCCGAGATCGACCGGATGCGGGTGCTGCTCGCGGACCTGTGACCCGGGGGATCAGGCCTCGGCCGCCGTGGAGTGCCGGACCGGGCAGCCGCCCACGCCCGGCACCGGGAAGGTGCCGAGGTCGGCCAGCCGGTAGCCGTCCGGATAGCTCTTGATCCGCGGCAGGTCCGCGGTGAACGTCGGGCGCCGGTTGGACGGCGTGTGCCGCAGCACGCGCGCCCGGGCCCGCATCGCGGCCAGGCTGAGCCGCTTGGCCAGCGGAGGTGCCGGGGCGTAGCCGAAGGCGTCGAGCAGCGGCTCGTCCATCAGGGCGCGGCTGAACACCTCGACCGGCTTGCGGACCACGCGCGGGTAGAACGTGGTGAGCAGGTCGAGCGTGGAGTCGGCGACGCGGCGTCCGCCCTCGTCGAAGGCGAAGTGCGCGCGCTCGTAGTCGTCCATGAGGTGCATGAACCCGTCGTAGGTCTCCGGCACGTCCTTGATGGCCATGTGCCGCCCGAGCGCGCGGTAGTAGTTGACGCTCGCGCGCAGCTCGTGGTCGGTCAGGGGGCGCCAGCCGTAGGCGTCGAGCCACCGCTTCGGTACGACGACGAAGGTCGACAGCACGTAGCGGAAGTCGTCGTTGGAGATGTCGTAGGCGCGGTGCATCTGGTTGATCCGGCGCAGCGCGGTCTTGCCGGCCTCGGAGTCGAAGCCGTGCACGAACGGGGCTTCGAGCAGGAGCGCCGTGTCGTCGTACCGCTGCTGGACGGCGCCCGTGAACGCGCCGGTCTCGTCGAGCAGGCGCCCGACGCTCGGCACGGCGTAGGTGCGGAAGAGCGCGAAGCTCAGCGCCTGGGTGATGTCCCAGCTGAACTCGTAGAGCGCGAGGTTCTGGTAGATCTCGACGTAGTCGGTCTCGGCGTCGAGGGCCGCGTTGCGGTCGCGCCAGAGCGTCTTGGCCATGTGCCGACGATAGGGCCTCGGGGGGTAGAACAGGTTTCAGTTCGAGGGCTAGAGTGCGCCGCGTGAGCGCTCCTGACGTCTTCGCCCCGGCCGACCTCGGGCCGGTGCGGCTGCGCAACCGGACCGTCAAGGCGGCGACCTTCGAGGGCCGGACGCCGGACGGCCTGGTCACCGACGAGCTCATCGCCTACCACCGCGCGCCGGCCGCGGGCGGCGTCGGGCTGACCACGGTCGCCTATCTCGCCGTCGCGCCCGACGGGCGCACCCACGGCGAGCAGATCGTCGTCGGGCCGCGCGCGCTGCCCGGCCTGACCCGGCTCGCCGACGAGATCCACGCGACGGGCGCGGCGATCGCCGGCCAGGTCGGTCACGCCGGACCGGTCGCCAACGGGCGCTCCAACGGCGTGCCCGCGATCGCGGCCAGCGCGATGCCGAGCCCCCTGTCGATGCAGATGATCCGCGCGGCGTCCGAGAAGGACCTGACCCGGGTCACCCGCGCGTACGCCGACACGGCCCGCCTGCTCGTCCGCGCCGGCTTCGACGTGCTGGAGCTGCACATGGCGCACTCCTACCTGATCTCGTCGTTCCTCGCTCCCGGGCTCAACCGCCGCCGCGACCGCTGGGGCGGGCCGCTGGAGCGGCGGGCCCGGCTCGCGCGCCAGGTGGCGCGCGTCGTGCGCGAGGAGGTCGGCGACGCCGTCGCGGTGACCGCGAAGGTGTCGGTCTCCGACGGCTTCACCGGCGGGGTGACGACCGCGACGAGCATCGAGCTCGCCCAGCTGCTGGAGGCCGACGGCCACCTGGACGCGCTCCAGCTCTCCGGCGGCTCGTCGCTGATGAACCCGATGTACCTCTTCCGCGGCGGGGCGCCCGTGGCGGAGTTCGCCGCGACCATGCCGCCGCTGGTGCGGTGGGGGATGAAGACGCCGGTGGGACGCGGCTTCATGAAGCAGTACGACTTCGAGGAGGCCTACTTCCGGCCCAAGGCGCTCGAGGTGCGCGGCGCGGTCGCGATGCCGCTGATGCTGCTCGGCGGGATCAACCGGGTCGAGACGATGCGTCAGGCGATGGCCGACGGCTTCGACTTCGTCGTGATGGGCCGGGCGCTGCTGCGCGAGCCGGACCTCGTCAACCGGCTCCAGGCCGGGATCGTGCGGGAAGGGGTCTGCATCCACTGCAACCGGTGCATGCCGACCATCTACTCGGGGACGCGGTGCCCCGAGTGGGCGCCGGGACAGGTGATCCCGGCGCCCTGAGCATCACTTGGTGACGCAGTCGGCGCTGGCCTTGGAGATGACCTCGCTGGCCTCGTTGAGCTCCTTGCTGGAGCCCTTGTCGTTGTCGACCATCTTGTTGAGGGTGTCGTCGGAGAGGTCGGAGTCGACGACGGCCTTGGCGATGCAGTCGATGACGTCGTCGGTCAGCACCGAGGAGTCGCCGGGGATCTGGTCCTTGATCGCGTCCGCGACGTCGGACTGCGACGGCCGGCCCCCGCCACCGCAGGCGGTGAGCGTGACGGCGAGAGCAGCGGCGGTGGCGACAAGCTTGAGCTTCATGTGGGGGTGTCTCCTGGATCGTTGTGCGGGCGCGCGGATGTGCGCCCCCCATCGGTAGAGGGCTCCCTGCCCCGTTCCTTACGCGGTCACACCTGTTTTCGGCGGGACCCGCGGAATCCGCGGGGCGAGCGGGGGTCAGTGCGCCGCGAACCCTTCCCAGAAACTAGAACTCGTTCTACATTGACCCGCATGTCACAGGTCATCCCCGAGAAGCCGCTGCGCGTCGTCGTCTGGTCGACCGGGACCATCGGCCGGCACGCGATCGCCGGCGTCGACGCCCATCCCGACCTCGAGCTGGTCGGGGTGTGGACCTCCACCCTCGAGAAGCACGGCCAGGACGCCGGTCTGCTCGCCGGCCTCGGTCGCGAGCTCGGCGTCAAGGCGACGACCGACCGCGACGAGCTGGTCGCGCTGCGCCCCGACTGCATCGTGCACGGCGCGATGACCGACGACCGGGTCTTCGAGTCCATCGCCGACCTCACCGAGCTGATCCGCGACGGCATCAACGTGGTCTCGTCCGGACCGGTCATCCTGCTCCACCGCGACGGCACGCTGCCGCCGGAGATGATCGACCAGATCGACCAGGCCGGCTTCGAGGGCAACGCCAGCCTGCACGTCAACGGCATCGACCCCGGGTTCGCCAACGACGTCCTGCCGCTGGTGATGACCAGCCTCAGCCAGCGCATCGACCACGTCACCGTCAGCGAGATCGCCGACTACTCGACGTACTACCAGCCCGTGGTGATGCGCGACCTCTTCGGCTTCGGGCAGCCGATGGACGCCACGCCGCTGCTGTGGGAGCCCGGCATCCTCACCACCGCCTGGGGCCCCGTGGTCCGGGTGATCGCGGCCGGCCTGGGCGTCACCCTCGACGAGCCGCTGGTCGAGGAGGTCGAGCGCCGTCCGGCGCCGCGCGACACCAAGACCGTCTCGCTCGACGTGCCCGAGGGCACCATGGGCGCCGTGCGGTTCCGGGTGATCGGCACCGTCGACGGCGTCCCGCGGATCACGCTGGAGCACGTCACCCGCACGGCGGCCGACCAGGAGCCCGGCTGGCCCAAGCCCGCCGAGGGCGACGGCTGCTACCGGATCGAGATCACCGGCGAGCCCTGCCTCAAGGTCGAGTTCACCCACCACGGCGAGAACGGCGACCACAACGTCTCGGGGATGATCGTCACCGCCCAGCGCCTCATCAACGCGATCCCCGCCGTCGTCGCGGCCCGCCCGGGCCTGATCTCCGCGCTGGACCTGCCGCTGGTCACCGGCCGCGGCCTGGTCACCGGCACGAACGGCGGCGGCCGGTGAGCATCCTCGACCGCTTCACCGTCACCGACCACGTCGCCGTCGTCACCGGCGCCGGCCGGGGCATCGGCGCCGCCACCGCGATCGCGCTCGCCGAGGCCGGCGCGGACGTCGTCATCTCCGCGCGCACCGAGGCGCAGCTCGAGGAGGTCGCCGTCCGCATCGAGGCGCTCGGTCGCCGCGCGCTCGTCGTCCCGGCGAACCTCGCGCACACCGAGGAGGTCGCCGGCCTCGCCGCCGCGGCCCACGAGGAGTTCGGCCGCCTCGACATCGTCGTCAACAACGTCGGCGGCACCATCCCCAACGCCTTCCTCGACACCGACGTGGCGTACCTGGAGGAGGCCTTCCACTTCAACGTCGCGACCGCGCACGCGCTGAGCCGCGCGGCCGTGCCGTTCATGCTCGCCTCGGCGGGGGAGGGCCGGCAGAAGTCGATCACCTCGATCTCGTCGGCGATGGGCCGGCTGGCCGGGCGCGGCTACCTCGCCTACGGCACCGCGAAGGCGGCGCTCGCGCACTGGTCGCGGCTCGCGGCGACCGACCTCAACCCGGAGATCCGGGTGAACGGGGTCTTCGTCGGCTCGGTCATGACGAGCGCGCTGGAGTTCGTCGCCGGGGTGCCGGAGATGAAGACCCAGCTCGAGAAGGCGACCCCCCTCGGCCGGATCGGCGAGGCCGAGGACATCGCCGCCGCCGTGGTCTACCTGAGCTCCGCGGCAGGCAAGTACGTGACCGGCAAGATGCTCGAGGTCGACGGCGGCATCCAGGAGCCCAACCTCGACTTGCACCTACCCGATCTACGACCGGAAGTGAACTCTTCCTAGAGTGGGCACATGACAACGGGAGGGATCGCCACCGGACACGCCGTCTCGCCGGACTCGGGCCGTCACTGGGCCGACGAAGGTGCCTGGCAGGTGGCGGAGGGGATCCACCGGATCCCGCTGCCCCTCCCGATGGACGCGCTCAAGGCCGTCAACATCTATGTCGTCGCCGGTGACGACGGGCTCACCCTGATCGACGGCGGCTGGGCGATCCCGGTCGCGCGCGAGCTGCTCGACAAGAGCCTGCGCTCGATCGGCTCGGGCTTCGGTGACATCAAGCGCTTCCTGGTCACCCACGTGCACCGCGACCACTACACGCTCGCCACCGTCCTCGGCCACGAGTTCGGCGCCGAGGTCGCCCTCGGCGCCGGCGAGCAGCCGGCCCTCGAGCTCCTCCACCGGGCCGGCCTCGACGGCCTCGACGAGAGCCCGTTCCTCGCCGTCCTGCGCACCGCCGGTGCCGCCGAGATCGCCGACCTCTGGGCCTCCGGCCACAACGGCGAGCTGCCCAACCCCGTCGACTGGGCCTTCCCCGACGTCTGGATCGAGGGCGACCGGCAGTTCGACGTCGGGCACCGCACCCTCGACGCCGTCCACACGCCCGGCCACACCCCGGGCCACTACGTCTACGCCGACCAGGCCGAGGGCGTGCTCTTCTCCGGTGACCACGTGCTCCCCACGATCACCCCGTCCATCGGCTTCACCGTGCCTCCGGCCGAGCAGCCCCTCGGCCAGTTCATGGCCTCGCTGGCCCGCGTGCGCGAGCTCCCCGACCTGCGCGTCCTCCCGGCCCACGGCCCGGTCGCCCCGTCGTCGTACGAGCGGGTAGACGAGCTGCTCGTGCACCACGAGGAGCGCCTCACCCAGTGCCTCGCGTCGCTGCGCGAGCGCGGCTCGGTGACCTCGCTCGTCGTCGCCCGCGACCTCGGCTGGACCCGGCACGAGCGGGCCTTCGGCGAGCTCGACGTGTTCAGCCAGGGCATGGCGGCGATGGAGACCAAGGCGCACCTGGAGCTGCTGGTGGCGCGCGGGCAGGCTACCGAGGTCGCCGACCCCGACGGCGTCGTGTTCACCGCCGTCCCGTCCTGACCGGCTGACCCGCTGACCGGGCGCGCCGGGATCAGCGCGCCCGTGCGGCCCGCGCGGCGATCGAGTCCAGCAGCAGGTCGAGAGCGGTGTCGAAGACCTGCTCGCTCTCGATCAGGTCGAGGTCCCCGCTGATCGAGCGCAGGTGCTCGAACTGGTCGGGTGCGGCGGCGTACGCCGTGGCCCAGGTCGACCGCTCGGCCTGCTGGATGCTCTCGTCGAGCACCCGGAAGCCCGCCAGCCCGCCGGACCACAGCAGGGCGAAGTCCGCGATCACGCGGTAGTGCAGGGCGAGCTCGGCGTCGGGGATGCCGGCCGTGCGCAGCGCCCCGACGACCGCGTCCGCGGCCTTCATCTCCGAGGACCCGGTGGTGATCCGGGGGCCGCTCAGGACGGCCGCCGCGGGATGCCGGACGTAGGTCGTGCGGACCCGTTGGCACACGTCGACGAGGGTGCCCCGCCAGTCGTCGGCGACGGGCTCGAAGCCCTCGAACGCCTCGGTCAGCAGCCGGTCGGCGACGGCGAGCACGAGGTCGTCCTTGCTCGCGAAGTGGCGGTAGACCGCCGTCTGGTCGGCGCCGAGCGTGCGCCCCAGGCGCGGCATCGTGAAGGCGGCGAGGCCCTGCTCGTCGAGCAGCGCGAGGCTCGCGGTCACGATCCGGTCGGGGGTCAGTGCCCCGCGCGGCAGCCGCCGTCGCGGGCCGTCCTCCGATGCCTTCGGTGTGCTCACGGGGCGCATCATGCCACCCGTCGCGATCGCGCACCGGGGCAGGTCAGCGGTTAAGTCAATCTGTTAGTCAAAGGTATTGACTTGGGATCCGAGGCGCGCTGTACTCCTCTCCACAGCCGTCACCCGAGGAGGACCTCCCGATGCCCCAGCTCCACGCCGACACCGTCTTCGTCGGTGGTCCGGTCTTCACCGCCGACGCAGCGCGCACCTTCAGCGACGGGGTCGCGGTGGCCGGCGGCCGGGTGCTGGCGCTGGGGGAGCAGGCGGCGCGGGAGCTCACCGGCGCGCGGACCGAGGTCGTCGACCTGCGGGGACGGCTCCTGACCCCGGGGTTCGTGGACGCCCACGCGCACCCGGTCTTCGCCGGACTCGAGCTGCAGCAGTGCGACCTCACCGGCGCCGCGGACGGCGCCGCGTGCCTCGACCTCATCGCCGGGTACGCCGCCGCGCACCCCGAGCAGGAGTGGATCGTCGGCGGTGGCTGGTCGATGGACCACTTCGCCGACGGCACGCCGACCCGGCAGCAGCTCGACCGGATCTGCGCCGGCCGCCCGGTCTTCCTCATCAACCGCGACCGGCACGGTGCCTGGGTCAACACCGAGGCGCTGCGCCGCGCCGGGGTCACCGCCACCACGCCGGACCCCCCGCGCGGCCGGATCGAGCGCGAGCCCGACGGCACGCCGTCCGGCTCGCTGCACGAGGCGGCGGCCGACCTGGTCGCCCGGCACACCCCGGCGCCGACCGCGGCCGACCACGACCGGGCCCTCGAGCTCGGCCAGCGCCGGATGCTCGAGCTCGGCGTGACCTCCTGGCAGGACGCCCTGGTCGGCGCCTACCTGCACTACCCGGACACCTACGACATCTACCGCCGGGCGGAGGCGGCCGGCACGCTGGTCGCCCGCGTCGTCGGGGCGCAGTGGTGGGACCCGACCCGGGGCGTCGACCAGGTCGAGGAGCTCGTCGCGCGGCGGGCCGGCACCGGGGCCGGGCGGTTCCTGGCCACCAGCGTGAAGTTCATGCAGGACGGCGTGTGCGAGAACTTCACCGCCGCCATGCTCGCGCCCTACCTCGGTCCCGACGGCGGCTCCTCGCCCGGCAGCGGGCTGAGCTACCTGGACCCGCGCGACCTCGCGGCCGGGGTCAGCGCGGTGGACCACCAGGGCTTCCAGGCCCACTTCCACACCATCGGCGACCGAGCCGTCCGGGAGGCGCTGGACGCCGTCGAGCGGGCTCGCGCGACCCGTCCGGCCGCGCTGCCCGGAGGACACCGGGGGGACAACCGGCACCACCTGGCCCACATCCAGGTGATCCACCCCGACGACATCCCGCGCTTCCGCGCCCTCCGGGCCGCCGCCAACATGCAGCCCCTGTGGGCGCACATCGACCCGCAGATGTCCGACCTCACCGCTCCCTTCCTCGGCCCCGAGCGGACCGAGCGGCAGTACCCCTTCCAGCAGCTGCGCGCGTCCGGAGCGACGCTGGTCGCGGGGAGCGACTGGCCGGTCTCGTCGGCCGACCCGATGCTCGGCATCCACGTCGCCGTCAACCGGATGGCGCCCGGCGGCGCCGAGGGCGCGCCGCTCACCCCGCACCAGCGGCTCACCCTCGTCGACGCCCTCGCGGCCTACACGGCTGGCTCCAGCTGGATCAACCACCTGGAGCACACGATCGGCAGCATCGCACCGGGCCGGGACGCCGACCTCGTGGTCCTCGACCGCGATCCCTTCCAGGGCGGCCACGACGAGATCTCCCGGGCCACCGTGGACGAGACCTTCGTGGCCGGCCGCCGGGTGCACGCGCGGGAGTACGCATGAGCGCGCCGGACGAGCTCGAGGTCGTGGTAGCCGAGCTGAGCTGGGAGGCCGAGGGCGTCGTCGCCGTCGCGCTGGCGCCGCTGCCGGACGGACCGCCGCTGCCCGCGTGGACGCCGGGCGCCCACGTGACGATCCGGTTGCTCCCGGGCCTCGAGCGCCAGTACTCGCTGTGCGGCGACCCGGGCGACGCCCGCTACCGGATCGCGGTCCGGCACTGTCCTCGGGGCCGCGGCGGGTCGGACTACGTGCACCGCTTCCTCCGGCCCGGCCAGCGGGTCCGGATCTCCGCACCGCGCAACCACTTCGCGCTCCAGCCGGCCGCGTCGTACGCCTTCGTCGCCGGCGGGATCGGGATCACGCCGATCCTGCCGATGGTGCGGCGAGCCGAGGCCGACGGCATCCCGTGGACCCTCGCGTACGTCGGCCGCGAGCGCGCCACGATGGCGTTCGCCGACCGGTTGGTCGCGGACCGGAGCACGATCTGGGCGTCCGGCACCGACGGACGCTTCGACCTGCCCGGCCACCTCGACGCCCACCGGCTCCGGCACGGACCGACCCACGTCTACGGCTGCGGCCCGACGCCGATGATGGACGCGCTGGAGGAGCTCTGCGCCGACCGGCCCGACCTCGCCTTCCACGGCGAGCGCTTCCGGGCGCCCGGCGCGGACGGGCCGCCCGGGCAGCCCTTCGACGTGCGCTGCGTCCGCAGCGGCCTGGACCTCCACGTCGACGCCGACCGCTCACTCCTCGACGTGCTCGCCGATGCCGGCCTCCCGGTGGCGGGCTCCTGCCGCGAGGGCCTCTGCGGCACCTGCGAGGTCGTGGTGCGCGCCGGCGAGCCGGACCACCGCGACCACGTCGGCCTGGCCGACCAGGACGCACCGCGGGTGATGGCGGCCTGCGTCTCGCGAGCCCGGTCCCCGCGCCTGGAGCTGGAGCTGTGATGACCACACCCGTCCGTGCCCGCCCGCGTCGCGTCGACCTCGCCCGCGTGCGCGAGCTGATCGGCCGTCCCGACCCCGCCATCGAGGCCAAGGTGCTCGACCACCTCGATCCCTACTGCCAGCTCTTCATCGCGCACTCGCCGTACTGCGTGCTGGCCACGGTCGGGGCCGACGGCCTCGCCGACTGCTCGCCGCGCGGCGACGACCCGGGCTTCGTGCGGGTCCTGGACGAGCGCACCCTGGTGCTGCCGGACCGCCCCGGCAACCAGCTCGCCCAGTCCTTCACCAACATCTGCCACGACCCCGCGATCGGGATGCTGTTCCTCGTCCCCGGGTACGCCGAGACGCTGCGGGTCAACGGCCGCGCCTACCCGAGCGACGACCCCGACCTGCTGCCGATGCTCGAGGCCCGCGGCCGGGTCCCGTCGCTGGCCACCGTGGTCGAGGTCGAGCAGGCCTACCTGCACTGCGGCAAGGCGAACATCCGCGGCGGGATCTGGGAGAGCGGCCGCCAGGAGCTGGCCCCGCTCCTCCCCAGCGGCGGCGTCATCGCCGCCGCCCACATCGGGATGGAGGGGATCACCGCCGCCCTCCTCGAGGACGACCTCGCCGACGACTACCAGCGCAACCTCTGACCAGAAACCGGAGCACCCCGCATGTCCCTGCCCTTCGCCCGGATCGAGCCGGCCCCCCTGAGCGAGGTCGCCGAGCAGCACCTCGTGCGCACGCGCGACGGCGTCCGCCTGGCCACCGACGTCTACCTGCCCGAGCGGCCCGGCCGGCACCCGGCCGTGATCTGCCGGCTGCCCTACGACAAGAACAGCGCCTGGATGGCGATCGAGCAGCTCGCGCCGTACTACCTCGACCGCGGCTACGTGCTCGTCGTGCAGGACGTGCGGGGCAAGTTCCGCTCCGAGGGCGAGACCTACCCGTTCCGGCACGAGGTCGCCGACACCTACGACACGATCGCCTGGGTCGTCGCCCAGACCTGGTCGGACGGCACCGTGGGGATGGTCGGGGACTCCTACCACGGCTACACCCAGTGGGCCGGCGTCGCCGGCGGGCACCCCGCGCTGCGGGCGATCGCCCCGCGGGTGACCGGCACGGCCATCGGCTCGTGGGGCGGCGGTGCGCCCCAGCAGCGGGCGACCAGCCTCTACCAGGCCAACTACTTCGCGCACCACTGGGTGGACAACGCGGCGTACGACTACGAGGTCGACTGGTCCGTGCGGCCGCTGCGCGACCTGTTCGAGTCGGCGTTCTCGGCGATCGGCGCCCGCTCCCAGATCCTGGACCGGGTGCTCTCGGGCAGCCCGGCGACCCCCGAGCTGGCCGCGCGCCCGCCGTTCGCGGCCCGGCCCGTCCCGGTGCTGCACCGGGTCGGCTGGTTCGACAACCTGCTCGACCTGTCGATGCAGGACTACCGCGAGCAGCTGGCCCAGCCCGCCTGGCGCGAGCACGCCTACCTCGACGCCGACGCGTGCGACCACTACTCCTTCCACCTCGACGACGCACCCGTCCCGGCCGAGCGCAACCACGGCCTGGACCTGGCGGTCCTGCACGCCATGCTGCCGCGCTACCTGGGCCGCACCCTCGACTTCTTCGACGTGCACGTCCGCGGCCGGGACGGCGGCGTGGACCGCGCCACGTGGTGGCAGGGACACCTCGGCATCCGCACCGCCGACGCCTGGCCCCCGGCCGCGTCGTCGACGCTGCGGCTCTACCCGGCCGACGGTGCCGCGGCGACCGCCTCGGCCGACGGCGGCGCTCTCGAGGCCGCCCCGGGGGCGGCCGAGCAGGCGGAGTGGGTGCACGACCCGGCCGACCCGGTGCCGTCGACCGTCGTCGACTCCTTCACCTTCCTCATCGAGTACCCGGACGAGAGCGTCGTCCACGACCGCCCCGACGTGCTCACCTTCACGGGTGCCCCGCTGAGCGAGCCGCTCGACGTCGCCGGGCCGGTGCACGCGGTGGTGGACCTGGAGGTCGCGGGTCCCAGCACCGACGTCTTCGTCAAGCTGCACGACGTCGCCCCGGACGGCACCACCCGGCTGGTCCTGCGCGGCCAGCGCCGCGTCGAGGGGACCGACGGAGGCGTCGTCGACCTGGGCGAGACCGGCTACCGGTTCCGCCCCGGGCACCGGCTGCGGCTCCAGGTCAGCGCCAGCGACTTCCCGCTCTACGCGCCGCACCCCGGCACCGCGGACAGCGTCTGGGACGCCGTCTCCACCCAGCCCACCCGTCACCGCCTGCGACTCGGCGCCGGCCACACCCACCTCCAGCTCACCGTCGCCGCGGCGCTGTGAGCCGTCCGCACCCACCCAGATCCACCGAGAGGGACCGTCATGCCCACGTCACGCCGTACCGAGCTCCGCCCGGCCCTGGCACTCGTCGCCGTCCTCGCCCTCGGGCTCACCGCCTGCAGCGGCACCAGCAGCTCTGAGCCCGACGCCACCTTCGACACCGACACGACCACCACGCCCGCTGCGTCGGGCCCGGTCGACTCCTTCACCTGGTACGGCGACTACCGGAGCCCCGCCACGCTCGACCCGATCAAGGTGGCCGACTACCCCGAGCTCACCGTGATCCCCAACCTCTGCGAGAGCCTGCTCGACACCGGCCCGGGCTACGAGCCGAAGCCGGGGCTGGCCTCGGCCTGGGAGCAGGTCGACCCGCGCACGGTCCGGTTCACGCTGCGCGACGACGTGACCTTCTCGGACGGGACGCCGATGACCCGCGAGGACGTCCTGTTCAGCCTCCGGCGCAACCTCGACCCGGCGCTCGCGTCGTCCTACTCGATCCTCTACCAGGGTGTCGCCGCCATCGAGCCGCACGGCACCGACCAGGTCGAGGTGACCTTCGACGAGCCGAACGCCGTCTTCCTCAAGGGCATGAACACCCTCGGCGGCGCGGTCATCAGCAAGAAGTTCGCCGAGGCCCACCCCGACGACCTGGGCACCCCGGGGACGGGTGTGCTCTGCACCGGCCCCTACGTGCTGGACTCGTGGGACGGCGTCGGTCCGCTGACCCTGAAGCGCAGTCCCGAGTACTGGAACGACGAGCGCGAGCCGCTCGCGAAGCAGGTGCGCTTCGAGTTCCCCGCCGAGGCCAAGGCCCTGGCCAACGCGATCCGCACCGGTGCGGTCGACGGCGGCTTCAACGTGCCCGCCGAGGTGATCCCGAGCCTGCGCCAGACCGGGACCGGTGAGCTGTGGCTCGGCGCCGAGGGCAGCACGCCCCAGAACCTCGACATCATCGTCAGCGACCTGAAGAAGGGGCCGCTGGCCGACCCCGCCGTACGCCGCGCGCTGTCCGGCGCCGTCGACCGCGATGCGCTGGTGCGGACCGCGTTCGCGGGCGCCGCGGACCCGCTCTACACGGTCGCCGGCCCCGGGCTCTGGGGCTATGCGAAGGACCGCTACCGCGCGGCGTACGACGAGATCGAGCGCGCGAGCAAGGACGCTTCCGGCGGCGGCCGCGAGGCCGTCGACGAGGCCGGGCAGAGCGGCGAGCACCTCACCCTCGCCTATCCCGGAGGGATCGAGATGTACCGGACGACCGCGACGGTCGTGCAGCAGGCCGCCAAGGACCTCGGCCTGGACATGAAGATCGTCGCCCTGCCCCTGGCCCAGTACTACTCGCTCTTCTCCGACGCGTCGGTGCGCGCCGACTACGACGCCTTCCTGACGATGAACTACACGCAGGTGCAGGAGCCGGCGTTCATGTACGGCTTCATCGGCAACAAGGACGGCAGCCAGAACTACGGCGGCTACGACAACCCCGAGGTGGACCGGCTGCTGCGCGCCGCCTTCGGCGAGCCGGACGACGACAAGCGGGCCGACCTGGTCATCGAGGCGCAGGCGATCCTGGCCGAGGAGCTGCCCTGGATCCCGCTGGTGGCGCCCCGCGCCGCCGTCTACCTCGACGAGGCCATCACCGGCGTCCCGTTGACCTTCGCCTACATGGGCACCGCCTGGGCCGCCTCGGTGGGCGCACCGTGACCTTGCGCGAGCTCCTCCGCACCGCGGGCGCGATGGGGGTCAGCATCCTCGTCGCCAGCTTCGTGGTCTTCGCGAGCCTGTACGCCGCCCCCGGCGACGCGGAGTCGGTGCTCTTCGGGTCGACCACGCCCACCGACGAGGTGCGTGCGGCGGTCCGCGAGCAGTACCGCCTCGACGACCCCTTCCTGGTCCGCTACCTCCACTGGCTGGGCTCGGTCGCCCACGGCGACTTCGGTACGTCGTTCGTGGGCGGCCAGTCCGTCGCGACCCGGCTCGGTGCGACGGCCCCCACCACGCTCGCACTGGTGGGCCTGGCAGCGCTGCTGCTCGTCCTGATCGGCATCGCCGTCGGCGTGCCGATGGGCCTGCGCCCCGGCCGGCTCGACACCGCGCTCACCACCGTGGTCGCCGTCGTCGCGGGCATCCCCGCCTTCGTCTCGGCGACCCTGCTCATCGCGGTCTTCGCGGTCGGGCTGGGCTGGTTCCCCGCCTACGGCGCCGACGGGCTGCGCGGTCTGGTGCTCCCGGCGCTCTCGCTCGCCCTGGTCTCGTCGGCGATGCTCGCCCGGGTCACCCGCGCCAGCGTGCGCGCCGAGAGCGGCCGGGAGTACGTCACCACGGCGCGCGCTCGTGGGCTGCGGCCGCGCGTCGTCGTCG
Source organism: Pimelobacter sp. 30-1 (assembly GCF_018831735.1). Classification (NCBI taxonomy): domain Bacteria; kingdom Bacillati; phylum Actinomycetota; class Actinomycetes; order Propionibacteriales; family Nocardioidaceae; genus Pimelobacter; species Pimelobacter sp. 30-1. The sequence continues at coordinate 687,297 of NZ_NHTS01000003.1, read as the reverse complement.
CGCGCCACATCCTCCCGAACGCCGCCGGTCCGGTGATCACGGCGGGCGGACTGCTGGTCGCGGCGCTCTTCGCCGGCGCGATCGTGGTCGAGAACGCCTTCGGCATCGCCGGGCTGGGCTCGCTGCTGGTCAGCTCGGTCAACCGCCAGGACTTCCCGACCGTGCAGGCGATCAGCCTGATCCTGGTCGTGGTCTTCGTGGTCACCAACACGGTCGTCGACCTGGTCGCCCGCGGTCTCGACCCGCGGCAGCGGAGGAGGGCCGCATGAGCGTGACGCTCCCGCTCGTGACCGGCCGGTCACGACCGCGCCGCGCGCGCGGCACGCTCGGGCCGGTGGGCACGGCCGCCCTGGTCGTGGTGGTGGCGATGGTGCTGCTGGCCGCCCTCGCGCCCTGGCTGGCGCCGTACCCCGTCGACCAGCAGGACCTCCAGCACCCCTACGCGGGCCCGAGCCCGGAGCACTGGCTGGGCACCGACGCCACCGGGCGCGACATCCTGTCCCGGCTGCTGTGGGGTGCCCGGACCAGCCTCGGCGGTCCGGCCCTGGTGGTCGCGCTGAGCCTCGCCGTGGGCCTGCCGATCGGGCTGAGCGCCGCCTGGCGGGGCGGTCTCCTCGACGCCGTCCTGGCCCGGGTGCTCGACGTCATCTTCGCCGTCCCGGGCATCCTGGTCGCGGTCCTGGCCGTGGCCGTCTTCGAGCCCGGGCTCGCCCCGGCCGTGATCGCCCTGGCCGTCGCCTACCTGCCCTACGTCGCCCGCACCGCGCGCGCCGCCGCGCGGGCCCAGCGCCACCTGCCGTACGTCGAGGCACTCGAGCTGCAGGGCATGGGCGGACTGCGGATCTGCGCGCGCCACGTCCTGCCCAACATCCTCGGCGTCGTCCTCGCCCAGGTTCCGGTCGCGTTCGCGCTCGCCCTCGTGGACCTCGCCTCGCTGTCCTTCCTGGGCCTCGCCGTCCAGGCGCCCGCCGCCGACTGGGGCGTCCTCGTCAGCGACAACGCGGCGCTCCTGCAGGGCCACCCCGAGCAGGCCGTGTACGCCGGCCTCGCGATCGTGACGACCGTGGTCGCGCTGACCTTCCTCGGCGACCGCCTGACCGAAGGCCGGCCGGCAGCCCGGCTCCGACGGGAGAAGCGATGACGAACCCCCTGCTCGAGATCGACGACGTCCAGGTCGACCTGCCCTCCCGCGGGACCGTGCTGCGCGACATCACGCTCGCCATGGCACCCGGCGAGGCGCTGGGACTGGTCGGGGAGTCCGGTGCCGGCAAGTCCATGCTGGCGCGCGCCGTGGCCGGCCTGCTGCCGGTCGGCGCCGCCCGCTCCGGGACCATCCGGTTCGACGGCACGCCGCTCGCGCGCCACCGGGGCGGCCGGGACCCCGCCCGCCTCCGGCTCGGGATGGTCTTCCAGGACGCCCGCGCCCACCTCGACCCGCGCCAGCGGATCGGCGACTTCCTGCTGGAGACCACGGCCCGCCGGGCACGTCCCGGACGGCTGCCCGAGGTGCTCGCCCTGCTCGACCGGGTCGGCCTCGCCGAGCCCCGCCGCCTGCTCGGCCGCTATCCCGACCAGCTCTCGGGCGGGATGCTCCAGCGGATCATGATCGCCTCGGTGGTCCTCGCCGACCCGGCGCTGGTCCTGGCCGACGAGCCGACGACCGCGCTCGACGTCACCACGCAGGCCGAGGTGGTGGCGATCCTCGACGAGCTGCGGCGCGAGCGGGGCACGGGCCTGCTGTTCATCAGCCACGACCTGGACCTGGCGGCCCAGCTCTGCGACCGGATCGCCGTGCTGTACGCCGGCACGGTCCAGGAGGTCGCCGGGGCCCGCGAGCTCGCGGCCGATCCGCGCCATCCCTACACCCGGGCCCTGTTCGCGGCCCGGCCGGACATCGCGCGCCGGCTGCCGCGGCTGCCGGCGATCGCCGGGCACCCGGTCGCGGCGTACGAGGCGGGGGCGGGCTGCGCCTTCGCGCCCCGGTGCGACCGCGCCGTCGACGCCTGCCGTACGGCGGTACCGCCCCTCGCCGGCACCGAGCACGCTGAGCACGCCGTCCGCTGCCTGCGTGCGGAGGTGGCGTCGTGCTGACCGTGACCGCCCTCCGCAAGGTGTTCCCCGGTGCCCGGGACAGCTCGACCGTCGCCGTGGCCGGCCTCGACCTCCACCTCGACCGTGGCGAGTGCCTGGCGATCGTCGGCGAGTCCGGGTCGGGCAAGTCGACGACCGCCCGGATGATCGCCGGGCTGCTGGAGCCGACGGCCGGGCAGGTGGTCCTCGACGGCCACGACGTCAGCCGTCCGGCCCGGCGCCGGCGGGAGCGGCTGCGCCGCGCCCGGCTGCTCCAGATGGTCTTCCAGGACCCCTACGCCTCGCTCGACCCGCGGCAGTCGCCCGGCGACGCGCTGGCCGAGGTGCTCGCCCTGCACGGCGTCCGCGACCGCACCGAGCGAGCGGCCCGGGTGCGCGAGCTGGGCGCCGCGGTCGGGTTGAGCAGCCGTCAGCTCGAGAGCCGGCCGGCCGAGCTCTCCGGCGGCCAGCGGCAACGGGTCGCCCTCGCCCGGGCACTGGCGCCGCGCCCGCCGGTGATCATCCTCGACGAGGCCGTCTCCGCGCTGGACGTGTCGATCCAGGCCCAGGTGGTCAACCTGCTCGCCGACGTGCGCGCCGCCACCGGCACGGCCTACCTCTTCATCACCCACGACCTCGCCGTCGTACGCCAGGTCGCCGATCGGGTGCTGGTGATGAAGTTCGGCGAGGTCGTCGAGCAGGGGCCCGTGACGCAGGTCCTGGACCGGCCCTCCGCGCCCTACACCCAGCGACTGAGGGCGGCTGTGCCGCCCCGCTCCGACGGCGCCCACCCGGGCGCCGTCCCTCACCAGGTTGAAAGGAACACCTCTCCATGCGAGTCCTCCTGATCGGCGCCGGCGGTGTCGGTGACGCCTTCGTGCGCATCGCCACGACCCGCGACTTCTTCGAGGCCCTCGTGGTCGCCGACCACGACGAGACCCGCGCGCAGGCCACCGTGGCGAACGCCCGGTCCAAGGCGGCACCCGACGCCCGGCTCCACGCGATCAAGCTCGACGCCGCCGACCGGTCCGCCGTCGTCGCCGCGATCCGGGAGCACCGTGTCACCCACGTGCTCAACGCCGTCGACCCCCGCTTCGTCGAGTCGATCTTCGACGCCGCCTTCGAGGCGGGTGCCGACTACCTGGACATGGCGATGAGCCTGTCCGCGCCGCATCCCGAGCACCCCTACGAGCAGTGCGGCGTGATGCTCGGCGACCACCAGTTCGCCCGCGCGGCGCAGTGGGAGGACGCCGGACGGCTCGCGCTGGTCGGCATCGGCGTGGAGCCCGGCCTGTCCGACGTCTTCGCGCGCTACGCCGCCGACCACCTGTTCTCGGCGATCGACGAGCTGGGCACCCGGGACGGCTCGAACCTGCAGGTCGCCGGCCACGGCTTCGCCCCCTCCTTCTCGGTCTGGACGACGATCGAGGAGTGCCTCAACCCGCCACTGGTCTGGGAGCGCGAGCGCGGCTGGTTCACCACCGAGCCGTTCTCCGAGCCGGAGGTCTTCGACTTCCCCGGCGGCATCGGCCCGGTCGAGTGCGTCAACGTCGAGCACGAGGAGGTCGTGCTGATGCCGCGGTGGGTCGACGCCGAGCGGGTCACCTTCAAGTACGGCCTGGGGGAGGAGTTCATCGAGGTGCTCCGCGTCCTGCACAAGCTCGGCCTCGACCGCACCGACAAGGTCCGGGTCGGCGACGTTGAGGTCTCGCCGCGCGACGTGGTCGCCGCCTGCCTGCCGGACCCGGCCGGGCTCGGCTCCGCGATGAGCGGCGCCACCTGCGCGGGCCTCTGGGTCACGGGCACCGGTCGCGACGGCAACCCGCGGGAGGTCTACCTCCACCACGTCGTCGACAACGCGTGGAGCATGGACCGGTACGGCACGCAGTGCGTGGTGTGGCAGACCGCGGTGAACCCGGTCGTGGCGCTCGAGCTGCTGGCGACCGGCGCCTGGAAGGGAGCCGGCGTGCTGGGCCCCGAGGCCTTCGACCCGCTGCCCTTCCTCGAGCTGCTGGCCGCACCCGACGGCTACGACTCCCCGTGGGGCCTCGAGGAGCGGACGCCGCGATGAGTGCCGCACCGCCCCTGCTCCCCGGCGACCTGCTCGTCACGGCCGCGCGGACCCGTCCCACGGCGGTGGCGCTCGTCGACGGGGAGCGGTCGCTCACCTATGCCGACCTGGCCGAGCGTTCGGGCCGGGTGGCCGGCTGGTTCCAGGCGCACGGCGTACGCCGCGGCGACCGGGTGACCATCCACGCGCCCAACAGCGCCGCATGGGTGGAGGCCTACCACGGCGCCCTGCGCAGCGGCGCCGTCGTCAACCCGGTCAACGCCCTGCTCACCACCAGCGAGCTGGCCTACGTGCTGGACGACTGCGGTGCCCGGATCCTGTGCACCACGGCCGCGATGCTCGCCGCCCTCGACCGTGCGGTGCTGAGCCGGCTCGACGCCGTCGTCGTCCTGGACGGGCTCCCGCCGGGCGATCGCGCCGACGGGGTCGAGGTCGTCGCGCTCGAGGACGTGGTCGCCGCCGGCCGTACACCGTCCCCGGTCGAGCTCCGGCCCGAGGACCCCGCCGTGATCGGCTACACCTCCGGCACCACCGGGCACCCCAAGGGCGCCGTGCAGTCCCAGCGCGCGGTCCTGCTCAACTGGCAGCTGAGCGCCGAGGCGCACGCCAAGACCAGCGCGGACGTCGTGGTCACGGCGCTGCCGGCCCCGCACGTCTACGGCAGCGTGGTCCTCAACGGCACGCTGGGCGCCGGCGGGACCGTCGTGCTGATGAGCCGGTTCGACGCCCGCGGCGCCGTGCGCCTCGTGGCCGAGCACCGCGCGACGGTGTTCGAGGGCGTCCCGGCGATGTACGCGATGATGCTGGCCGAGCCCGCCCTGGACCCGGCCGACCTCGCCAGCCTCACCCGCTGCACGGTCGGCGGTCAGACGATGGCCGTGTCCACGATGACCGCCTGGGAGACGGCCAGCGGCGCACCGCTCATCGAGCTGTGGGGGATGACGGAGCTCTCCGGGCTCGGCACCACGCACCCGGTCGGCACCGAGCGCGTCCCCGGCTCCATCGGCCGCCCGCTGCCGGGGATGGAGGCGCGGGTCGCCGACCTGGAGCATCCGGAGGAGGACGCCGGTCTCGACCAACCCGGTGAGCTCTGGATGCGCGGTCCGCTGGTGATGACCGAGTACTTCGGCCGGCCCGAGGACACCGCCGAGGCGCTCGCCGGCGGCTGGCTGCGCACGGGCGACCTGGTCCGCCGCGACGCGCAGGGCAACCTGTGGGTGGTGGACCGCTGTCGCGACCTGATCCTGTCCGGCGGCTACAACATCTACCCGGCCGAGATCGAGCGGGTGCTGTCCGGGCACCCGGCGGTCGCGCTGGTCGCCGTGGGTCCGGTGCCGGACGAGGTCAAGGGCGAGGCCCCCCGGGCCTATGTCGTCCTCCGCGAGGGACACCAGGTCACCGGCGACGAGCTGGTCGCGTGCGCCCGGGCCGAGCTGGCGGCGTACAAGGTGCCGCGGTCGGTGGTCTTCGTCCCGGCCCTGCCGCAGACGTCGAGCGGGAAGATCATGAGGCGCGCGCTCCGGGAGCTGCCGGTCGCCGACTGAGCGGGGGGCGCGGAGAGCGGATCGTCCCGCTCTCGTAGACTGGCGCGGTCAGACAGGGGAGCACCACGGGGTGCTGAGAGTGCGGACCGCCGCAGACCCTCCGAACCTGATCCGGTTAGCACCGGCGAAGGGAGTCATCCAGTGCGTACGCGCCTGCTCACCGGCCTCACGGCCCTCACCACCACGGTCGTCCTCGTCAGCGGTTGCTCGATGCTCGGCGCCGAGGACGACGGCGCGCGCGCCGACGACAAGGTCGTCACGCTCGTCACCCACGAGTCGTTCGCATTGCCCGACGAGCTCGTGGCGAAGTTCGAGAAGGACACCGGCTACGACCTCAAGATCAGCAAGCTCGAGGACGCCGGTGCCCTGACCAACCAGCTCGTCCTCACCAAGGACGACCCGGTCGGCGACGTCGTCTTCGGCATCGACAACACGTTCGCGACGCGGGCGGTCGACGAGGGCGTCTTCGCGCCCTACCGCGCGACGCTGCCCGAGGGCGCGAAGCAGTACGCGCTGGCCGGGGACGACGCCGGGGCGCTGACGCCGGTCGACACCGGCAGCGTCTGCGTCAACGTGGACGACGCGTGGTTCGCCGCCCAGGGCGTCCCGAAGCCGACGAGCCTCGACGACCTCACCAAGCCCGCCTACAAGGACCTGTTCGTCATCCCGGGGGCGAGCACGAGCTCACCGGGGCTGGCGTTCCTGCTCGCCACCATCGACCAGTACGGCGACGGGTGGCCGGCGTACTGGACCGCGCTGATGGACAACGGCGCCAAGGTCGTCAAGGGCTGGTCGGACGCCTACTTCACCGACTTCACGTTCTCCGGCGGCGACCGGCCGATCGTGGTGTCCTACGACTCCTCGCCGGCCTTCACGCTCAACAAGGCGGGCACCAAGACGTCGACCAGCGCCCTGCTCGACGGCTGCTTCCGCCAGGTCGAGTACGCCGGCGTGCTGCGCAACGACAAGGGCACGACCAACGTCTCCGGCGCCCACGCGGTGATCGACTGGCTGGTCTCGCCCGAGGTCCAGGCGGCGCTGCCCGACTCGATGTACGTCTTCCCGGTCGCGAGCGAGACCCCGCTCCCCGCGGCCTGGTCGCAGTTCGCGACCCCGGCCGAGGACCCCGCGCAGGTCGACCCCGCGCAGATCACGGCGGAGCGCAAGAGCTGGCTCGAGAAGTGGACCGAGATCGTGTCGCGATGACCGCGTCCGGCGGCTCCGGCCGGATCGCGGGGCGAGCGGCGTACGTCGCGCTCGCCGCGGTCCCGGTCGCGGTCGTCGCGGTCTTCTTCGTGCTGCCGGTCGGCGCGATGCTCCAGCGCGGGGTGTGGCCCGACGGGCACTTCGACCCGGGTGCGGTGCTCGACGTGCTGGCGCGCCCACGCACCGGGCGGGTGCTGTGGTTCACGGTGTGGACCAGCACGGTCGCGACGGTGGCGGCGGTGCTGCTGGGCCTGCCGGCGGCGTACGTCCTGCACCGGCTGCGGTTCCCGGGCCGCGGCCTGGTCCGCACGGCGCTGCTGGTGCCCTTCGTGCTGCCCACGGTCGTGGTGGGGCTGGCGGTCCGCCAGCTCATCACGTCGTCGGGACCCCTGGGCTTCCTCGGTCTCGACGGGACGCCGGTGGCGATCCTCATCGGCCTGGTGTTCTTCAACGTCGCCGTGGTCATCCGCACGGTCGGCGTCGCCTGGGAGGGCCTCGACCGGCGTCCGGCCGAGGCCGCGGCGGCGCTCGGCGCGACGCCCGCCCAGGTCTTCCGGACGGTGACCTTCCCCGCGCTGCGCCCGGCGATCGTGTCCGCGGCGAGCGTGGTGTTCCTGTTCTGCGCGACGGCGTTCGGCGTCGTCCTCGTGCTCGGCGGCGTGCGCTACTCGTCGGTGGAGACCGAGATCTACCTGCTCACCGCCGACCTGCTCGACCTGCCGGCGGCCGCGGCGCTCTCGCTCGTGCAGATGCTCGCCGTGGTGGCGCTGCTGGTCGTCGTGGGCCGGCTGCGCGCCGTACCGGACCCGACGGTGCGACGCGTCCTCGCGCCGGCCGCGCGACCGCAGCGGCGCGACCTGCCGGCGATCGGGGCGACCGCGCTGACGCTGGGGTTCGTGGCGCTGCCGATCCTCGCCCTCGTCCTGGGCTCGGTACGGCGCGAGGGTGGCTGGAGCCTCGACTTCTACCGCGCGCTCGGCGGCTCCGGCGAGGGTTTCCTCCAGGTGTCGGTCGTCGACGCGCTGCTGGCCTCGCTGCGGATCGCGGTCGACGCCACCTGGATGTCGCTCACGCTCGGGCTGATCGTCGCGTTCGTCGTCACCCGTCGTACCCGCAGCCGGGCCGGTCGCCGCGCCCGCACCGTGCTCGACGGCTTCTTCATGCTGCCCCTCGGCGTCTCCGCGGTGACGCTGGGCTTCGGCTTCCTCATCGCCCTCGACCAGCCGCCGCTGGACCTGCGGGCCAGCCCGGTCCTCGTCCCCATCGCCCAGGCCCTGGTGGCGCTCCCGCTCGTGGTCCGCACGCTCGTCCCGGTGCTCGCGGGCATCGACGACCGGCAGCGCCAGGCCGCCGCCTCGCTCGGCGCCGGTCCGCTCCGCGCCCTGCTGACCGTCGACCTCGCCGTGGTGTGGCGCCCGGTGCTCGCCGCGGCGGGCTTCGCGTTCGCCGTGTCGCTGGGGGAGTTCGGCGCGACGTCGTTCATCGTGCGGCCCGCGGAGCCGACGCTCCCGGTCGTGATCTACCGCCTGCTCGGGCACCCGGGCGCGCTCAACTACGGCACCGCGATGGCGGCCTCGGTGGTGCTCGCCGCCGTGACCGCCGGTGTCATCCTCGTCGTCGAACGGCTGCGCGTGCCGGGAACAGGAGCCTGGTGATGCTGGATCTCAAGGGCATCGAGGTCGCCTTCGACGGGACCGTCGCGGTCGACGGCGTCGACCTCGACGTGGCCGACGGCGACGTGCTCGCCGTGCTCGGCCCCTCGGGCTGCGGCAAGTCCACCCTGCTGCGCGCCGTGGCTGGCCTGGAGCCGCTGCGCGCCGGCCGGATCGCCTGGGACGGCACCGACCTCGGGACGACGCCCACCCACCGCCGCGGCTTCGCGCTGATGTTCCAGGACGGCCAGCTCTTCGACCACCTCACCGTCGGCCGCAATGTCGGCTACGCGCTGCGCCTCCAGGGGGAGTCGCGCGCCGCCGTACGGACCGCCGTGGACGAGCTGCTCGCCCTCGTCGGCCTGGAGGGCTACGGCGCCCGGCTGCCCCGCACCCTCTCCGGCGGCGAGCGCCAGCGGGTCGCGCTGGCCCGCTCCCTGGCCGGCCGCCCCCGCCTGCTGCTGCTCGACGAGCCGCTCAGCGCCCTCGACGCCGGCCTGCGGGTCCGGCTCGCCGCCGACCTGCGCCGGATCCTCACCGAGGCCGGCACGACCGCCCTCCTGGTCACCCACGACCAGGCCGAGGCCTTCGCCGTCGCCGACCGGCTCGCCGTGATGCGCGCCGGCCGGATCGTCCAGGAGGGCGCGACCGCCGCGGTCTGGTCCGCGCCGGCGGACGCCGGGACGGCGCTCTTCCTGGGCTACTCGCGGGTGCTCGAGGGGGCTGCGGCGGCCGAGCTGCTGCGGCTCGCCGGACGGCCGGCGGCGCCCGCGGTCGCCGTACGGCCGACGGCGGTGCTGGCCGGCCCCGCGGCGGACGGCGTACCGGCCGAGGTGCGCTCGGTACGGCTCACGCCCGACGGGGCGCGGCTGGTGGTCGCGGTCGCCGGGATCGGCGAGCTCGACGCCGCCGGCGTCCAGGGGTGGGCCCCCGAACCCGGCCAGAAGGCGACACTCCGGCTCGACCCGGGCGGCCTCGCCGCGGTACCCGCTTCCCCGGTCTCCTAGACTCCGTCGGGTGTATCGCCGCGCCTACACCCTCCTCATCGGCACGGCCGCGCTCATGCTGGGCCTCGCGGTGTTCGCGGCGATCAGCCTCGACCGGCGGCTGCTCGACCCGGAGGGCAGCTTCCTCGGACCCTCGTACATCCGGCTTCCCCTGCTGCTCCTCGGCGCGCTCCTGCTCGACCTGCTGCCGCTGACCCTGTGGAAGGCACGCGCCCGGCCGAGCCGGGTGATCCCGATCGTCAAGCACCGGCTGCGCACCCACTGGACCAAGGAGCGCGCCACCCTCGTCGGCATCGGCGTGATCGCGTTCTACCTGACCTACGTCAGCTACCGGAACCTCAAGTCGTTCCTGCCGTTCGTCCGCTCCGACCCGAACGCCGCCCCCGGCGAGGTCAAGGCGCTGTCGTACGACCGCGAGCTGCACATCATGGACAAGGTCATCTTCTTCGGCCACGACCCCAGCGACGTGCTCCACGGCCTCCTCGGCAAGACCTTCACCGCCGAGATCCTCTCGCCGATCTACCTGATGTTCCTGCCGCTGGTGCCGCTCGCCGTCACCGCCTGGCTCGTCTGGTCGCGCAACATGTCCTTCGGCTACTGGTTCGTCACCTCCCAGTGCCTCGCCTGGTCCCTCGGCACGCTGTCGTACTACCTGCTCCCGACCCTCGGCCCCGGCATCGCCTACTCCTCGGAGTACTACGGCGTCGGCGGCCTCGCCCACACCGGCACGACCGACCTCATGAACTCGATCGTCAGAGCCAGAGGCAACGTCTTGTACGGCGGCGTCACCGAGTCGGTGAACTCCATCGCCGGCTTCGCCAGCCTGCACACCGCCATCACGCTGCTGTTCGCGCTGATGGTGCAGTACACGCTGCGCTCCAAGCTCCTCAAGATCGTCTTCTGGGTCAACTTCGGGCTGACCGTCGTGGCCACGCTCTACTTCGGCTGGCACTACGTCGCCGACGACCTGGCGGGCGTCGCGATCGCGGTGGTGTCGTTCTACATCGGTGGGATCGCCAGCGGGCAGAAGTTCGACCGACATCTGCACTCGCATCCGACCACGACGACCTCGAAGGTCCCGGTCGACGCGGACTGAAGGGTGTCAGGGTCGCTGGTTGAAGAAGGCTGGCTGGCGGCGCATAATGGGTCTTGTCTGGGGCGCTGAGCCTCAGAAAGTGAGCCCGAGACCCGGCCGGACGACCGTGGCGCTCGGGCTTCGCGCATTTCGGCGTCGCTCCGCAGGATCAGTCGATCCGGCGAACCTCGGCGACGACGGGACGGACCAGCGTCCGCCACTCGCCGCCGGCGGCCCAGCACCAGGCCACCACGTCCGGCAGGGCGAGCAGCGGCTCGTGGTGCCGGTGCACGTGGTCGTAGGTGAACCGGGCCGAGGGACCCTTCGGGCGGCACAGGTCGATCACCTGCTGGCGGTCCCAGCTCCGCAACGAGTCGTCCAGGTCGAAGACCACGTGGCGACCGTCCCGGTCCGCCACGTCGTCGACCAGGTGCGCCAGGCACCGTCGGCGCCGGTCGCGCTCCGTCCCGATCCGGCCGGCGTCGTAGAGGAGAACCTGGACGCCGTGATCCCGTAGCCCGGAGATCGTGAGCGCGATGGCGCGCTTGCGTGCTCGGCTCTCGGTCTTCATGTGGATGCTGCGCTGGGCGCCGTGCAGCAGGCCACGGACCGCTCGTCGGGCGGCCGGCGTCCCGCGGTCGGGCACGGCTGCGGCGGCGACCAGGTAGTTGCGCGCCTTCGTCTCGTCGACGTAGAAGTCGTTCATCGTCCTCCTCCGCTGTGACGTGGACGATTCACGTGCCCCCGAAACCCTCGAACGCCGTTTTCCACAGGGAGGGGCAGGCGTCTCGGCGCCCGCTCGACGAGGTGCGCCACAAAGTACAACGGTGTAGTTCGTCAAGGCGACACGCCGGTAACTCGTGAGATTTCTGAGATTTTTGTTTCCAATGTGACGAAAGAGCACTACGGTGACGCGAGTGCGTTCACCAAGCCTCGGGACCGGAGCCCTCGCCCTCGTGCTGACCGTGGGGATCTGTCTCCCGTCCGCGCAGGCCGATCCGGGCACCGACCCCACGCCGCCGGCGACGCCGTCGGTGGGGGAGGTCCAGGCCGCCGAGGGGCGGGCCACGGCCGCTCAGGGGGCGGTCGGGCGGATCCAGGAGCAGCTCGATGCCGCCAACGCCTCGCTCGACGCCGCGGCGATCCGGGCGGCGCGGGCGGCCGAGGCGTGGAACGGCGCCCGGTGGACCGCGCAGCAGGCCCGGATCGCGGCCCGGGAGGCGGCGACCGCGTCGGTCGAGGCGGACCGCGATCTCGTCGTCCAGGAGGGGCAGTACCGCGACGCGGTGATCATCGCGACCAACGCCGGGCTCGAGGTCAACGCGGTCGACGCGTTCATCTCCGCCGACGGCATGGAGTCGCTGCTGGAGCGCTCGGCGGCGACCGACTACGTCCAGGCCCGGTTCGATCAGCGCCGCGACGAGTACGTCGCCGCGGCCGACACCGCCGACAAGGCCGAGGCCGCCGCGGCGGACACCGCGGAGGACGCCGACCGTGCCCTGCGCGAGGCCAAGGAGGCGCGGGACACCGCCGATGCCGCGGCCGCGTCCGCTGCCGCGCAGAGCGCGCGGATCGAGGACCGCAAGGCCCGGCTGGTGCGCAAGCTCGCCCGGCTCCAGGGGATCAGCGTCCGGCTCGCCCGGACCCGCCAGGACGCTCTGGAGGCCGAGCGGGAGCAGGCCCGCGCCGCCGCGGCCGCCCAGCCGACGCCCGGCCCGGCTGCGGCCGACCCGAAGCCCGCCGACCCCAAGCCGGCGGACCCGAAGCCCGCCGACCCGAAGCCCGCCGATCCGAAGCCCGACCCGGACCCCGCCCCGCCCGCTCCGGGCAACGGCGCCCAGGCCGCTATCGCCTTCGCCCGCGCCCAGCTCGGCGAGCGCTACGTCTGGGGCGCGGCCGGCCCCAACAGCTGGGACTGCTCCGGCCTGACCTCGCAGGCGTGGGCCGCCGGCGGCAAGAGCCTGCCGCACTACTCCGTCGCGCAGTACCAGCAGTCCACGCCGATCAGCCCCGGCGACCTGCGCCCCGGCGACCTCGTCTTCTGGGGCGACAACGGCAGCCCGTCGTCGATCTTCCACGTCGCGCTGTACGCCGGCAACGGCAAGATCATCCACGCCCCGCGCACCGGACGCCCGGTGACCGAGGAGTCGATGTACTACTGGCGCACGCCCGACTTCTACGCCCGGCCTTGATCGTCCACTAGGTTCGGCGCATGGCCGAGGACTCCACCGCGACCGAGCCCCGGGCGCTGACCGTCGACGTCGCCGCCCTGACCGACCTGCTCGACGGCGCGTACGCCGACGTCCGGCGCTCCGTGCGCGACCTGCTGCCGGCGTACGCCTCCGTGCTGGAGGACGCCGAGACGATGCCGCGCGCGGAGTTCCGCGAGCGGGTCAAGGAGGTCGTGCTCGAGATCGCCGAGTCCGGCGCCGCGGCCCGCGGCTTCCCCCCTGAGTACGGCGGCGGGGGCGACATCGGCGCCTCGATCGCCGCCTTCGAGACCCTCGCGTACGGCGACCTGTCGGTCCTGGTCAAGGTCGGGGTCCAGTTCGGCCTCTTCGGCGGCGCGCTGCTCCAGCTCGGCACCCAGCGCCACCACGACGCCTACCTGGCCGACGTGGTCAGCGGGCGGCTGCTCGGCTGCTTCGCGATGACCGAGACCGGCCACGGCAGCAACGTCCAGGCGCTCGGCACGGTCGCGTCCTACGACCCCGCGACCGCCGAGTTCGTCGTCACCACGCCCACCGAGCAGGCGGGCAAGGACTACATCGGCAATGCCGCCGCCCATGCGCGGGTCGCGGTGGTCTTCGCCCAGCTCGAGGTGGCCGGCGAGCGGCACGGCGTCCACGCGCTCGTCATCCCGCTGCGCGACGAGGCGGGCGCGACGCTGCCCGGCGTCCGGATCGGGGACGACGGCGCCAAGATGGGCCTCAACGGCGTCGACAACGGCCGGATCTGGTTCGACGGTGTCCGGGTGCCGCGCGAGGCGCTGCTCAACCGCTTCGCCGACGTCACCGAGGCCGGCGAGTACGTCAGCGACATCGAGAGCCCGGGACGCCGGTTCTTCACGATGCTCGGCACCCTCGTGCAGGGCCGCGTCTCGGTCGGCGCCGCGGGCGTGAGCGCGGCCAAGGTCGCGCTGACCATCGCGGTCCGCTACGCCCTCCAGCGCCGCCAGTTCGAGACCGGCACCGGCGACGAGGGCGAGGAGCAGCTGCTCCTCGACTACGGCCTGCACCAGCGCCGCCTGCTGCCCCGGGTCGCGCGCACGTACGCCCTCCACTTCGCCCAGCAGGTGCTGGCCTCGCGCCTGCACGACGTCTTCTCCGGGATCACCCCCGACGAGGAGTCCCGTCGGCTGCTCGAGTCGCGTGCCGCCGGCACCAAGGCGCTGTCGACCTGGCTGGCCACCGATGTCGTCCAGGAGTGCCGCGAGGCGTGCGGGGGAGCGGGCTACCTCGCGGTCAACCGGTTCGCCGCACTCAAGGCCGACACCGACGTCTTCACGACGTTCGAGGGCGACAACCACGTGCTGCTCCAGCTCGTCGGCAAGGGCCTGCTCACCGACTACGCCAGTGACTTCTCGGACCTCGACCAGCTCGGCATGGTCAAGTTCGTCGCCGGTCTCGCGGTCGACACGGTGCTCGAGCGGACCCGGGTCCACAAGCTGTTCGAGCAGATCCGCGACGTCCTGCCGGGCGGCAGCGACGACTGGCACACCGACAGCGGGCTGCGCGACCCGAGCTACCACCTGGCGATGTTCCGGTTCCGCGAGGAGCACCGGATCGGCGGGGCCGCACGCCGGCTCAAGCGCGGTGTCGACGCCGGGATGAACCCCGGCGAGGTCTTCTCCCGGGTCCAGGACCACGTCATCTCCGCGGCCCGCGCGCACGTCGAGCGGCTCGTCCTGGAGGCCTTCGTCGAGCAGGTCGAAGCACTCGAGGACGGCGACCTCAAGCTGACCCTCAACGCGCTGTGTGACCTCTACGCGCTCGGCGAGATCGAGCGGGACGCCGCGTGGTTCATCGAGCACGGCCGGCTCAGCGACCAGCGGTCCAAGGCGATCACCCGCGAGGTCGGCGACCTGTGCCGGCGGATCCGGCCGGTCGCCCGCGAGCTCGTCGACGGGTTCGCCGTACCGGTCGCGCTGCTGCGGGCACCGGCACTCATCGGAGGAGAGTCATGATCCGTTCCGCGCTGACCCGCGTCCCCGGCATCGGCGGGTGGTCCGACGACCCCCTGTGGGCGACGTTCTACGACTGGACCGTCGAGCACCCGCGGGCCGGCGGTGCGCTGTGGAAGGTCGGCATCAACAGCGACCTGCGCCGGCTCTACCGCGCGGCCGACGAGATCGGCCGGCAGCCCGCGGGCGCCCGGATCCTCGACATCCCCTGCGGCGGCGGGGTGGCGCTGCGCGGGCTGCGTCCCGGCCAGGGCGTCGAGTACGTCGCCGCGGACATCGCGCAGACCATGCTCGACCGCACGCTGCGGGTCGCCGAGGAGCGGCGCGTCGCCGACCAGGTGGTGCCGCGGGTGGCCGACGTCGGGGACCTGCCGTTCGAGGACGCGTCGTTCGACCTCGTCGTGTCCTTCACCGGGCTGCACTGCTTCCCCGACCCCGGTCGCGCGGTCGTCGAGATGGCGCGGGTGCTGCGTCCGGGCGGCGTGCTCACCGGCAGCGCCCTGCTCAACGACACCGGGCTTCGCTTCGAGCCGCTGCGCCAGGTCGGCCGGGTCGCCGGCCTGCTCGGCCCCGGCTGCTCGGCCAGTGACCTGGAGGTGTGGTTCGCCGACGAGGGCATCGCCGACGTCGTCATCGAGCGCAGCGGCGCCATCGCCTACTTCCGCGGGGTCAAGCGGACGTGAGCGCCGCCGCGGAGCGTCGTACGGCCGTCTTCGCGGCGCTGCGCTCGCTCCTGCTGGAGCACCCCTGGGGGGACGTGACGCTCGAGGCGGTCGCCCGCGACGCCGGGGTGAGCCGGCAGACGCTCTACAACGCGTTCGGCTCGCGCTACGGGCTGGCCCAGGCCTACACCGTCCACCTCGCCGACGCGCTGTGCGACGTGATCGCCCAGACCCTCGCCGAGCACCCCGGGGCGCCGCGCGCGGGCCTGGAGCACGGTCTGCGGCTCTACCTCGAGACCGCCGCCGGTGACCCGCTCATCCAGCGGGTCCGGGCGGGCGACGCCCACCACGACCTGGTCCGGATCGTCACCGTGGACGCCGGCCCGCTGCTGGTCCGGGTGGCCGAGCGGCTCGAGGCCGCCGCGCTGGCGGCCTGGCCCGGGCTCGACCCGGCCGGCGTACGGGCGCTGAGCCGGACGCTGGCCCGGCTCGCCCTGAGCTACGTCACGATGCCGCCCGAGTACGACGACAGCCCCGCGGCGATCGCCGCAGGGCTGTCGGTGCTGCTGGCGCCCTGACGGGCGCGGGCGGTCAGTGGCCGCTGGTCTTGAAGCGCTCGAACGAGGCGTTGATCTCGGCCTCGGCCTCGGTCCGGCCGACCCAGTCGGCGCCCTCGACGGACTTGCCGGGCTCGAGGTCCTTGTAGACCTCGAAGAAGTGCTGGATCTCGAGCCGGTCGAAGTTCGGCACGTGGTTGATGTCGCGCAGGTGCTCCATGCGCGGGTCGCCCGCCGGGACGCACAGGACCTTGTCGTCGCCGCCGGCCTCGTCGGTCATCCGGAACATGCCGATCGCGCGGCACTTGATGAGGCAGCCCGGGAAGGTCGGCTCCTGGAGCAGCACGAGCGCGTCGAGCGGGTCGCCGTCCTGGCCGAGGGTGTCCTCGATGTAGCCGTAGTCGGCCGGGTACATCGTGGAGGTGAAGAGGAAGCGGTCGAGGCGCATGCGCCCGGACTCGTGGTCGACCTCGTACTTGTTACGGCTCCCCTTGGGGATCTCCACGAGGACGTCGAACTCCAGCACTGGCTTCCTCCACAATCGTCGGCCCGGATCGGGTCTGGCGCGGGGTGTGGCGCAGGCTCGCTGGCCTTCCCGACGCCGATGTTCGGGACATTGTCACGCACAATGTCCTCGAACGCGCAGTCGGGGAGGAGAACCGTGGCCAAGTCGGACCGGGAGCCGGGTGGCCGGCGTACCCTCCGGGTGCTCGTCGGGATCGTGGTCGTGGCCCTGCTCGCCGGTGGCGGCGTGGCCTGGCGGACCGGCTGGGCCGAGGAGCAGTGGCACGCGCTGCGCGGTGACGCGTCCGGCCCGCCCGCCGACCCCGCGGCCGTGGCGCCGCCGCCCGAGGTGGACGCCGCCCCGGTCGCCGTACCGGGGGCGCTGGCGCCGCCCGCCGACGGATCCGCCGCCCTCGACCGCGCCGAGCTGCGCAAGGCGCTCTCGCCGCTGTCCGACCGCGACCTCGGCAAGCACGTGATCGCCGCGGTCGGCCCGATCGACGGCACCGGCCTGTCCTACCGCCTCACCGAGGGCGCCCCCGTCGCGATCCCGGCCTCGACGACCAAGATCGTCACCTCGGCCGCCGCGCTGTTCCTGCTCGGTCCGGACCGGGTGTTCTCGACCACCACGGTCCTCGACCGATCGGGCGCTGGTACGCCGCCCCGGCTGGTGCTCGTCGGTGGTGGCGACCCCTTCCTGGCCCGGGCGCCCGAGCCCGCGACGGCCGCGGCGACGTACCAGCCGGTGCGCGCCGACCTCCGCACCCTCGCCCAGCGCACCGCCCGCGCGCTCAAGGCCGACGGCGTGCGCAAGGTCGCGCTCGGCTACGACGACAGCCTGTTCTCCGGGCCGGCCCTGCACCCGACATGGCGGCCGGACTACGTCCCCGAGGAGATCAACCCGATCAGCGCCCTGTGGGTCGACGAGGGCCGCCCCCTGCCGGGCCAGGGCCCGATCGCGGACCCCTCCGCCGAGGCCGCCCGCGTGTTCCGCGACGCCCTCGCCGCCCGCGGCATCACCGTCACCGGCGCCACCACCCGCACCCAGGCCCCCGCCTCCGCCACCCCGGTCGGCGAGGTCACCAGCGCGACCGTCGCCCAGATCGTGCAGCGCCTCATCGAGGTCAGCGACAACGCCGCCGCCGAGATCCTGCTCCGCCACGCGGGCGTCGCCGACCAGGGCGAGGGCTCCTTCGCCGCCGGCCAGGAGGCCGTCCGCCGAGTGCTCTCGGCCAACGGCATCGCGATGCGCGGCTCGGTCCTCCACGACGGCAGCGGGCTGTCCCGCGCGAACCGGCTCTCGCCCGTCGTACTGGTGGACGTGCTGCGGCTCGCCGCCTCCCCGGACCACCCCCAGCTGCGCGGCCTCCTCGCCGCCCTCCCGGTCGCCGGCTACACCGGCTCGCTCGCCAGCCGGATGGACCTCGGCCCCGACGCCGGCCGCGGCCGGGTCCGCGCCAAGACCGGCACGCTCACCGGCGTCACCTCGCTCGCCGGCATCGCGGTCGACCGCGACGGGCACCTGATGGCCTTCGCGCTGATGGCCGACCGGGTCAAGAAGCCCAAGTCGCTGCTCGCGCGGGTGGCGATGGACAACGCCGCCGCGGCGCTGGGGGCGTGCACCTGCTGAGGTGGAGGAGCCGGGTCAGTGGGCCGCGGCGTCCTTCTCGCACTGCTTCCAGTCGCGGGTGATCTGCGCCTCGACGTCCTTGGGCAGGTCCTCGTCGATCGTGGCCCGGATCTGGAGGTCCTCGGGAGTCTCAGCGAGGCCGACGCGCTGGGAGAGCGCCGGGACCAGCGCGGCGGCGAGCTCGTCGGGCCCGTCGGACAGGTTGGCGGTCCGCTTGCTCTTGTCGAGCACGCCCCAGGTGACCAGCTGGTCGGTACCGACGTCATCGATCAGGCGCGTGCCCATGCATTCGGCCTCGGCGCGATCGACGATCGTGTCCGAGGACTTCACGAGTGCGTCGGCGAGCGAGGTCAGCGCAGGCCCGAGCACAGCACGACGACAACAACGCGCAGCAGGTGAGTCACAGCCGGACAACCTAGCGGTCCCTGTGGACGCACGTCCTAGGCTTTCGACCATGAGCGGACCCGCGACCGATCTCCCGCAGATGATCGACTGGGGCCTCGCCGTGTCGCTGGGCTCCCGGCTGGCCGGGGAGGGCCCTGAGGTCACCCGCGCCGAGGCGAACGAGGCCGTGGCCGAGCTGCGGGCGGGGGCGAACCGGTCGACCGGGCTGGTCCGTGAGTTCACCGGGCTCGACGCGCCCGACGGGACGGCGCCGATCCTCGTGGTCGACCGGCCGGGGTGGGTGCAGGCCAATGCCGAGGCGTTCGCGGTGGCGACCCGGCCGATGGTCGAGAAGCTCGTGACGACCAAGCCGCCGAGCGGGTTCGGGCAGCGGTTCGGGGCCAAGGTGACCGGGGCCGAGGTCGGGGGGCTGCTGGGGTTCCTGGCGGGCAAGGTGCTGGGGCAGTTCGACCCGTTCCACGAGCCGTACGGCCGGCTCCTGCTCGTCGCGCCCAACATCGTCCACGTCGAGCGTGAGCTCGGGGTCGACCCGCACGACTTCCGGCTCTGGGTGTGCCTGCACGAGGAGACCCACCGGGTGCAGTTCACGGCGGTGCCGTGGATGCGTGAGCACCTGTTCTCCGAGATCCGCGCGATCAGCGAGACCGTCGAGCCGGCCAGCATCCTCGAGGGTGGCGTCGAGCGGATCTCCGAGGCGATCAAGGCCGGCCGCAACGGCGGCAGCATCGTCGAGATGTTCAGCACGCCCGAGCAGCGCGAGGTGATCGACCGGGTGACCGGGATGATGTCGCTGCTCGAGGGCCATGCCGACGTCGTGATGGACGACGTGGGCCCGACCGTGATCCCGAGCGTGGGCGCCATCCGCAAGAAGTTCACCCAGCGCCGCCAGGGTGTCGGCGCCCTCGACCGGGTGCTGCGCCGGCTGCTGGGGCTGGAGGCCAAGATGGCGCAGTACCGCGACGGCGCGCAGTTCGTCCGCGCGGTCGTCGACAAGGTCGGCATGGAGGAGTTCAACGCCGTGTGGGCCGGACCCGAGAACCTCCCCAGCAAGGCCGAGCTGAGCGACCCCGAGGGCTGGGTCAAGCGCGTCCTGGCCTGATGGGCCTCCACCCCGCGGTCGCCGCCGTCCGCCAGGGCGTACGCCGCACGCTCGCCGGCCGGGAGCCGGGTGCCACCGTCGTGGTGGCCTGCTCGGGCGGCGCCGACTCCCTGGCGCTGCTCAGCGCCGCGGTCTTCGAGGGCCGCAAGGCCGGCCACCGGGTGATCGGCGCGACGGTCGACCACGGCCTGCAGGACGGCTCCGCCGAGCACGCGGCCCACGTGGTCGCGCAGATGGCCGAGCTGGGTGCTGACGAGACGGCGTCCGCCCGGGTCCAGGTCGACCCGGCCGGGCTGGGGCTCGAGGCGGCCGCCCGCCGCGCCCGGTACGCCGTCCTGGAGCAGCTGCGCGAGCACTTCGGCGCCGCCGTGGTCCTCCTCGGGCACACCCGCGACGACCAGGCCGAGACCGTGCTGCTGGGTCTGTCCCGGGGCTCGGGCGCGCGCAGCATCGCCGGCATGCGCCGCTCCTTCGACCACTACGCCCGGCCGCTGCTCGACGTGGCCCGGGCCGACACCGTGGCGGCCTGCCTGGCCGAGGGCATCGCGTTCTGGGACGACCCCCACAACAGCGATCCCGGCTTCGCGCGGGTGCGGGTCCGGCAGCGCGTGCTGCCGGTCCTGGAGGACGAGCTCGGCCCCGGCATCGCCGCCACGCTCGCCCGCACCGCCGACCAGGTCCGGGCCGACGTCGAGGCGCTCGACGCGCTCGCCGCGACCGCGTACAGCGGTCTAGCCCGGCCCGAGGGCCTGGCGCTCGACGGCCTCGACGGCCTGCTGCCGGCCCTCGCCACCCGCGTCCTGCGGCTCGCCGCGCTCGATGCCGGGGCCCTCGACGCCGAGCTCTTCCACGTCCACGTCACCGCCCTGCACCGGCTCGCCCAGGGGGCGATCAGCGGCGAGGTGCAGCTGCCGGGACACGTGACGGCGTACCGGGACCGCGCCCACCTCCGGTTCCGCCCGACGGCTGTGGCAGGCTGACACTCATGCATGCGAGCGACGTCGCGGACGACCTGGTCGAGGTGCTCTTCACCGAGGAGCAGATCCAGGCGCGGGTGGTCGAGATGGCGGCCGAGATCGAGCGCGACTACGAGGGCAAGGACCTCGTCATCGTGGGCGTGCTCCGGGGCGCCGTGATGATCATGGCCGACCTCGCCCGGGCCCTGAACAAGCACGTCGAGATGGACTGGATGGCGGTGTCGTCCTACGGCTCCGGGACCAAGTCCTCGGGCGTGGTGCGGATCCTCAAGGACCTCGACGCCGACATCACCGGGCGCCACGTCCTCATCGTCGACGAGATCATCGACACCGGTCTGACCCTGTCGTGGCTGACCTCGAACCTGGGCTCGCGCGGCCCGGCCAGCGTCGAGATCGCGACCCTCCTGCGCAAGCCCGAGGCGCTGCAGATGCCGGTCGAGGCGCGCTACGTCGGCTGGGACATCCCCAACGAGTTCGTCGTCGGCTACGGCCTCGACTACCGCGAGCGCTACCGCAACATGCGCGACATCGGCACCCTCGCTCCCTCGGTCTACAGCTGAGCAGGACCCGGCCGGGGAACCCGTGAGGGCCCCCAGCCGTTGGGCACAGGGGCCGCCGCGGGCGTGCTCCGGGAGCCGGTCACCATGGACCGGCCAGAATGGGAGGGTCGGCGGCCGTGTACCGTCGTCTGATCCTGATCGTGGAAATGGGGAGCGGGTAAGTACGTGAAGCGAGTTCTCAGGGGCCCTTGGCTCTGGATCCTGGTGGCGGTGGCGGCCGTCGTCCTCGCTCTCCAGCTCGTCGCGCCCGGAGGAGGGTACGACGAGATCCCCACGTCGCAGATGGCGAAGTACGTCGACCAGGGCAAGGTCAAGGAGATCACCTTCATCGACGGCGACCAGTCGATCGAGGCGACGCTCGAGAAGGGCACCCGTGACTCCGGTGACAAGGTGCTCTCGTACTACGTCAACGGCGCCCAGGAAGGCCTGATCGACAAGGTCGAGGCCCAGGAGTCCGCCGGCAAGCTCGCCAAGTACGACTTCAAGAACCCCAAGCCGAGCTTCCTCAGCTCGCTGTTGATCACGCTGCTGCCGTTCGCGCTCATCATCCTGCTGTTCGTCTTCTTGATGAACAACGTCCAGGGCGGTGGCCGGGGCGTCATGCAGTTCGGCAAGTCCAAGGCCAAGATGATCAGCAAGGACATGCCCAAGACCACCTTCGCCGACGTCGCGGGCTGCGACGAGGCGATCGAGGAGCTCGGCGAGATCAAGGAGTTCCTCCAGGAGCCCGCCAAGTTCCAGGCCGTCGGCGCCAAGATCCCCAAGGGCGTGCTGCTCTACGGTCCTCCGGGAACCGGCAAGACCCTGCTCGCGCGCGCCGTCGCCGGCGAGGCGGGCGTCCCGTTCTACTCGATCTCCGGCTCGGACTTCGTCGAGATGTTCGTCGGTGTCGGTGCCTCCCGCGTGCGCGACCTGTTCGAGCAGGCCAAGGAGAACGCCCCCGCGATCGTCTTCATCGACGAGATCGACGCCGTCGGCCGCCACCGTGGCGCCGGCATGGGCGGCGGTCACGACGAGCGCGAGCAGACCCTCAACCAGCTCCTCGTCGAGATGGACGGCTTCGACGTGCGCGGCGGCGTCATCCTCATCGCCGCGACCAACCGTCCCGACGTGCTCGACCCGGCGCTGCTGCGCCCGGGCCGCTTCGACCGCCAGATCCAGGTCGACGCGCCCGACCTGGCCGGCCGCAAGCGCATCCTCGAGGTCCACTCGCGCGGCAAGCCGCTCGGCGAGGACGTCGACCTGCTCTCGACCGCGCGCCGCACGCCCGGCTTCTCCGGTGCCGACCTGGCCAACGTGCTCAACGAGGCGGCGCTGCTCACCGCGCGGAGCAACCAGAAGGTCATCACCGCGATGATGCTCGACGAGGCGATCGACCGCGTGATCGCGGGCCCGCAGCGCCGGACCCGTCTGATGACGGAGAAGGAGAAGCTGATCACCGCCTACCACGAGGGCGGCCACGCCCTCGTCGCGGCGGCGCTGCCGGGCACCGACCCGGTCCACAAGATCACGATCCTGCCGCGCGGCCGTGCGCTGGGCTACACGATGGTGCTGCCCGACGAGGACAAGTACTCCCAGACCCGTAGCGAGATGCTCGACAAGCTCGCCTACATGCTGGGCGGCCGGGCGGCCGAGGAGCTCATCTTCCACGACCCGACCACCGGGGCCGGCAACGACATCGAGAAGGCCACGTCGCTGGCCCGCGCGATGGTGACGCAGTACGGCATGACCGAGACGCTCGGCGCCATCAAGCTCGGCGACTCCAACTCCGAGCCCTTCCTGGGCCGCGACATGGGCCACCAGCGCAACTACTCCGAGGACGTCGCGGCGAAGATCGACGAGGAGACCAAGAACTTCCTCGCGGTCGCGCACCAGGAGGCGTTCGACATCCTGGTCGAGAACCGCGACGTGCTCGACGCGCTCGTGCTCGCGCTGCTCGACAAGGAGACCCTCGACAAGGAGCAGGTCGCCGAGGTCTTCACCGCGCTGCGCCTGCGTCCCGAGCGGCCCGCCTGGACCGGCTCGCCGACCCGGGTGCCGTCCACGATCCCGCCGGTGGAGATCCCCGAGGAGATCCGCCGTCGCGCCGAGCAGAACGGCCAGCCCCTCGACCAGCAGGGCGAGGGCGGCCAGGTGCTGACCCCGCCGGGACCCGGTGGCGACGTCTACGGCGGGACGCCCGTCGTACCGCCGACGGACCCGCAGCCGCCGGCACCCACGCCGGGTACCTGAGGCCGCGCGCGTGACCGATCCGATCACCGTGCCCGATCGCGGGCCGCAGGACGTCCCCGCGTTCGACCACGACCGCGCTGAGGCCGCCGTACGGGAGCTCCTCGCCGCGATCGGCGAGGACCCCGACCGCGAGGGTCTGCGCGAGACGCCGGCCCGCGTGGCCCGGGCGTACGCCGAGCTGACCGCGGGCCTGCGGATGGCCCCCGAGGACGTGCTCACCACGACCTTCGACCTCGGGCACGACGAGATGGTCCTGGTCCGCGACATCGAGCTGTGGTCGATGTGCGAGCACCACCTGGTGCCGTTCACCGGGGTCGCCCACGTCGGCTACATCCCGGCCGAGACCGGCAAGATCACCGGGCTGTCCAAGCTCGCGCGGCTCGTCGACCTCTACGCCAAGCGCCCCCAGGTCCAGGAGCGGCTCACCACCCAGGTCGCCGACTCCCTCATGGACATCCTCGGCGCCCGCGGCGTCATCGTCGTGATCGAGGCCGAGCACCTGTGCATGACCATGCGCGGTGTGCGCAAGGCCGGCGCCCGGACCATCACCTCGGCCGTGCGCGGCCTGATGCTCTCCAACGCGACGACCCGCGCCGAGGCGATGGCGCTGATCCACAGCCCCCGGGGCTGAGCGGATCCCCTCGGCTCAGCCGAGGTACGTGACGAGCGCCTCGTCCGCGTCGGTGCTGACGAACCCCGTACCGGCGAGCTTGTCGAGCGCGAGCGTGCTGTGGAGCGGGCGCGGCGAGAGGGACTTGCCGGCGCCGTACTCCTCGGTGCTCACCGTGCCGACCCGCGCCGGGTCGTGGCCGGTGAGCTCGAAGACCCGGCGGGCGTAGGCGGCCCACGAGCGCGGCTCGCCGCTGTTGGTCACGTTGTAGGTGCCGTACGCCGCCCCGCTGTCGACCAGGTGCCGCGTGGCGCGGGCGAGCTCGGCGGTGAAGGTGAGCCGGCCGACCTGGTCGTCGACGACCGACGGGTCGATGCCGTCGGCGGCGAGGCGGGCCATGGTGCGCACGAAGTTGTGGCCCTCGCCGATCACCCACGAGGTGCGGAGGACGTAGTGGCGGGGCGCTCCGGCGACGGCGAGGTCGCCGGCGGCCTTGGTCTGGCCGTAGACGCCCAGCGGGGCCAAGGGCGCGTCCTCGCGGTGCCCACCCGCGACGGGGGAGCCGTCGAAGACGTAGTCGGTCGAGTAGTGGACGAGCGTGATGCCGCGCTCGGCGGCGATCCGGGCCAGGGCGGCCGGGGCGGCGGCGTTGGCCGCCCAGGCGACGGGACGGCCCGCGGGGGTCTCGGCCTGGTCGACGGCGGTGAAGGCGGCGGCGTTGAGAACGAGGCCGTAGTCCTCCCACGGCCAGGCGGCGAGCGCCGCGTCGTCGGTGAGGTCGAGCTCGTCGAGGTCGACCAGGGTGGCGTCGGGGAAGACCTGGGCGAGGGCGTGGCCGAGCTGGCCGCGGGCGCCGGTGATCAGGGTCCGGCGCGGGGCGAGCGGCGTGACGTCGGGCAGCAGGGGGTTCGCCTGGTCCTTGGCCGAGATCTCCACGTCGGGGGAGTCGAGGGGGATCGGCCACGGGATCGCGGCGGCCGGGTCGCCGAGGTGCAGCGCGGGATAGGTCCGCCCGGCGACGAAGTGGTCGTTGACGAGGTAGGAGTAGACCGTCCCGTCGACGAGCGCCTGGTAGGAGTTGCCGACGCCGCGAGGCACGAAGACGGCGACGTTCTCGTCGACCTCGGTCCAGTACGCCGTACCGAAGGTCGCGCCCTCACGCATGTCGACCCACGCCGCGAACACCCGCCCGGTGGCGACCGAGACCAGCTTGTCCCACGGCTCGGTGTGGATGCCCCGGGTCGCGCCGCGGGCGGCGTTGAAGCTCATGTTGTTCTGGACCGGACCGAAGTCGGGCAGCCCGAGCGCGACCATCTTGGCCCGCTGCCAGTTCTCCTTGAACCAGCCGCGCTCGTCCCGGTGCACCGGCAGCCGTACGACGAGCAGCCCCGGGATCGGCGTGGTCTCGACGCTCAGGTCCGCCACGGTCACTGGCCCTTGGCCGCGTAGGCCGCCTCGGTGGCGTCCTTGCCGGGCCGCCACCACGCCTCGTTCTGCCGGTACCACGCGACCGTGTCGGCCAGACCGGCCTCGAAGTCGCCGTACTGCGGGAGCCAGCCGAGCTCGGTGCGCAGCTTGCCGGCGTCGATCGCGTAGCGCAGGTCGTGCCCGGCGCGGTCGGTGACGTGCTCGAAGTCGTCGGGGTCGCGGCCCATCAGCTGCAGGATCAGCCGGACCACCTCGAGGTTGGACTTCTCGCCGTCGGCGCCGATCAGGTAGGTCTCGCCGATGCGTCCCTGCTGGAGGATCGTGAGCACGGCGGAGGAGTGGTCCTCGGTGTGGATCCAGTCGCGCACGTTCTCGCCCGACCCGTAGAGCTTGGGCCGGCGGCCGTCGATCACCTCGGTGATCTGGCGGGGGATGAACTTCTCGACGTGCTGCCACGGGCCGTAGTTGTTGGAGCAGTTCGAGATCGTCGCCCGCACGCCGAAGCTGCGCACCCACGCGCGGACCAGGTGGTCCGAGCCCGCCTTGGACGCCGAGTAGGGGGACGACGGTGTGTAGGGGGTGTCCTCGGTGAACTTCTTCGGGTCGTCGAGCTCGAGGTCGCCGTACACCTCGTCGGTGGAGACGTGGTGGAACCGGACATCGGCCTTGCGCACCGCCTCGAGCAGCGTGAACGTGCCGATCAGGTTGGTCTGGATGAACGGCGACGGGTCGCTGAGCGAGTTGTCGTTGTGGGACTCGGCGGCGTAGTGGACGACCGCGTCGTGCTCGGCCACCAGCGGCTCGACCAGCGCGGCGTCCACGATGTCGCCGACGACCAGGCGCACGCGGTCCTCGGGCAGCCCGGCCAGCGCCTCCCGGCTGGCCGCGTAGGTCAGCTTGTCGAGCACGGTGACCGTGGCGTCGGTGTGCCGGACGAGGTGGTGGACGAAGTTGGAGCCGATGAACCCGGCTCCGCCGGTCACGAGAAGGCGCTGCACGCGTGACAGTCTAGGAACATGCGCGGGATCATCTTGGCCGGAGGCACGGGGAGCCGACTGCACCCCATCACCCACGCGGTCAGCAAGCAGCTCATGCCGGTCTACGACAAGCCGATGATCTACTACCCGCTCTCCACGCTCATGCTCGCGGGCATCACCGAGGTCCTGGTCATCACGACCCCGCACGAGGTCGAGCAGTTCCGCCGCCTCCTCGGCGACGGCAGCCGGCTCGGCATCACCATCACCTACGCCGTGCAGCCCTCGCCCGACGGTCTCGCCCAGGCCTTCCTCATCGGCGAGGAGCACCTCGCCGGCGGCGGCGCCGGCCTCGTCCTCGGCGACAACCTGTTCTACGGCGCCGGCCTCGGCACCCGCCTGCGCCGCTTCGCCGACCTCGACGGCGCGGCGGTCTTCGGCTACCGCGTGGCCGACCCGACGGCGTACGGCGTGGTGGAGTTCGACGCCGAGGGCCGCGCCCTGACGCTGGAGGAGAAGCCCGAGCGCCCCCGCAGCCGGTACGCCGTACCGGGGCTCTACTTCTACGGCTCCGACGTCGTCGCCAAGGCCAAGGAGCTCAAGCCCTCCCCCCGCGGCGAGCTCGAGATCACCGACCTCAACCGGCTGTACCTCGACGAGGGCCGGCTCCAGGTCGAGGTCCTGCCCCGCGGCTCGGCCTGGCTCGACACCGGCACCTTCGACGACCTCAACGACGCGAGCAACTACATGCGCGCGCTGGAGGCCCGGCAGGGCACCAAGGTCGGCGCCCCCGAGGAGGTCGCCTGGCGCCTGGGCTATATCGACGACACCCGGCTCGAGGAGCTCGCCCGGCCCCTGGTCAAGAGCGGATACGGGCGCTACCTGCTGGATCTGCTGACGGAGCGCCACCCGGGACCTTAGTCTCGCACGCATGCGTGTGCTCCAAGCGCCGGTGAACATCGCGAACCAGGCGTGGTACCAGGCCCAAGGCCTGCGGGCTCTGGGGCACGAGGTCGAGGTCTGGGACTACGGATCCGCGCAGTTCGACTATCCCTCCGACCGCCGTCTCGACATGGCGGGCGGCGAAGCTGCGTGTGCCGACGTGGTCCGCGAGGCGCTCGCCGGCGGATTCGACGTGGTGCACTTCCACTTCGCGCAGTCGCTGGTTCCGGCCGTAGGAACCCTCCCGGCCTACTGGGACCTCCCGATCTGGCGCGCCATGGGGGTGCCCGTGGTGATGACCTTCCACGGCTCGGACGTCCGGCTGCGGAGCCACCACGTGGCCGACGACGAGTGGAGCTTCTACCGGTTCGCGGACGTGCCGTGCGACGAGGAGCTCATCACCACCCGGCTCGACGTGATCCGCAGGTTCGCCTCCCACATGACGGTCGGCAGCGTCCTCGACCTGCCCTACGCCGACGGAGCCGTCTACCTGCCCAAGATCATCGATGTGGCGGCGATCGAGGCGCCACCGCTGCTGACGGACGGCCGACGGCCGGTCATCGCCCACGCGCCGAGCCGGCGGGCCCTGAAGGGGACCGATCTGATCCTGGCGGCGCTGGACCGGCTGCGCAGCGAGGGAGTCGAGTTCGACGTCGACCTCATCGAGGGCGTCGGCAATGCCGAGGCGCTGACGCGCATGGGGCGTGCCGACATCGTGGTGGAGAAGGTGCTCGGCGGCGACATCGGAGTCACCTCGATGGAGGCGATGGCACTCGGCCGGGTGGCAGTCACCCGGATCCGCGACGAGGTGCGTGAGCGCCACCCCGATCTTCCGGTCGTGTCGGCCGACCCCACGACGCTCGAGGAGGTGCTGCGCGACCTGCTCGCGGACCCGGCGCATCGCGCCCGGATCGGCAGCGAGAGCCGGTCGTACGTCGAGCGCGTGCACGGGATCGAGGCCGGGGGGCGCCGGCTCGAGGAGCTGTACCGCACGCGCGAACGGCCCGCGCTCGCGGGCTATCCCGGGTGGCCGTTGCCCGCCCCCGAGGCGCGAGCGACCGCGGCCGAGCGTGACCTGCATGCCGCCAGGGCCGGGATCCAACGCAAGGACGCCCGGATCAAGAAGCTCCGGGCGCGCTTGAGCAGGGCCGCCGCCGACCGCGACCGGGCTCGCGAGGACCTGCGCGAGCTCGAGGCCCGGCTGAGCGATGCGTCGCTCGCCGACCGGGTGCGGAGGCTCGTCCGCCGCGCCTGAGCCGACCACCTAGACTCGGCGGCACGTGGCCGACGGGAGACGGCCCCAGGGCGGGAGCACAGGTGAGGATCCTCCATATCGGCTTCGACTCGCACTTCGTCGACTACTTGGTCGCGCGTTTCGAGCAGCAGCAGCCGGGAGCCAACGAGCTGATCGTGGTGTCCCACACCGAGCCGGCCGAGCGGGAGCGTGCGTTCGCCGGTCCGCGGACCTGGCTGCAACCGCGGGCCGAGCACGTCGTCGAGGTCCAGGAGAAGGCGGCGGCGGTCGATGTCGTCGTGGTGCACGCGATGACCGAGTTCGCCGCGTTGGTGTGCGCCGAGCTGCCGTCCGGGGTGCTCCTGGTCTGGAGCGGCTTCGGCTACGACTACTACGTGGGCGAGTCCGGCGTGGACCTGGTCGGTGAGCGCACCCTCGCGCTCGTGCAGCGCACCTCCGGGGGCCGGCAGCCCGATCGCAACGGCAAGCTGGTGCTCGAGTGGGAGCGGGCTCGGCTGGAGCCGCTCGCGGTGGACTTCGTGCGCCAGCGGGCGGCGGCACGAGCCGACTACTTCTCGGCACCGATCGATGCTGACCTCCACGTGTTCGCCCGCGCCTTTCCCGGGTTCGCCGGCGAGTACCGCCAGCTCAACTACGGGGACCTGGCTTCGATGGCTCCGACGCGGGATGCCGTGGTCACCGGCGACGACATCCTCGTCGGCAACTCGGCGTCCTGGGCCAACAACCACCTCGAGGCCTTCCGGCTGCTGGCGAAGGCGGACCTGGGCGACCGACGGGTGGTCGTCCCGCTGACCTACGGGGACGACGCGTACCGGGACGCCGTGCTGGCGGCCGGGCGGCGCAAGCTCGGCGAGCGGTTCCACCCGCTGGTCGACCATCTCCCGATCCAGGAGTACCTCACCCTGCTCGGGTCGTGCGGCGTGGTCCTCTTCAACCACCGCCGCCAGCAGGGGGTCGGCAACATCGTGGCCGCGCTGCAGCAGGGCGCCCACGTCTACCTCGACCGGCGCAATCCCCTCTTCGGCTGGCTCCGCGATCGCGATGTCGTCGTCCAACCGCCCCGGGCTCTGCTCGACCAGGTGCCGGTCGGGCCGGTGCCGGACGAGCAGCTCGACCACAACCGGCGCGTCCTGGCCGAGACCTGGAGCGAGGATCGCGTCGAGGCGAACCTCCGCTCGCTCCTGGAGGAGCTGGAGGCCCGGCTCAGCGCTTCTGCGCGGCGGGTACGCCGGCCACGAGCGTTCGCGGCGCGACGGGCACGGTGACGCAGGCCCCGGCGGCGACCACTGCGTCGGCGCCGATGACGAGCGGATCTCCGGTGCGTCCGTCGATGACGGTGGCGCCGATGCCGAGGAAGGCGCCACTGCCGATGCTCACGTTGCCGGCCAGCTTGACGCCCGGGGCGAGGGTCGCGAAGTCGCCCAGGACGGCGTCGTGGCTGATCGTGCATCCGATGTTGACGTGGACGTGGCGGCCGATCGTGATGTCGGTGGTCAGCACGCTCCCCGCGGCGATGACGCTCCCGGGACCGATGTCGACCCGTTCGGACCGCTCCACCCGGGGGTGCACCAGGGTGGCCGCCGTGAGCCCGGCGCGCTCGCACGCGGAGGCTGCCTGCCGTCGGAGGCCGGCATCGCCGAGCGCGACGACGTACTGGCCGCCGGGTTCGATGTCGTCGGTGAGCAGGCGCACCGGGTCACCGTGCACCGGGGCGGTGACGTAGCGCTCGTCGTCGACCAGGAAGACGACCTCCAGGGACGGCCCGTGGATCTCGCGTGCGAGCCAGGCCAGCTCACGTCCGTGGCTGCCGGCGCCGAAGACGTAGAGCCTCATCGGACCGACCTCGCCCGGATGAGGTCGGCGATGACCTCCACGTCGTCGGGTGACACGGCTCGTCCGGTGGGGAGAACGACGACCTCGTCGGCCACCTGCTCCGTGTGCGGGAGGTGCCGGCCGGCATCCGGGAACAGGTCTCGGTAGGGCTGCATCCGGTGGCAACCGGGCCAGAAGTAGCGCCGTGCCAGCACGTTCTCGCGGTGCAGGAGCTCGACGAGCTCGTCGCGGCCGAGGCCGTACTCCTGCCCGACCTGCAGGACGACGTACTGGTAGTTGCGCCGCTCGCTCGCGTCGTGCTCCAGCACCTGGATGCCGGGTACACCGTCGAGTGCCGCCCGGTAGGCCGCGTGGTTGCGGCGATTGACCTCGATCGTCCCGTCGAGCGCTTCCAGGTTGGTCAGGCCCATGGCCGCGCAGATCTCGGTCATCTTGCCGTTCGTGCCGGCGTGGATGACGTTGTCGTACCCGGCGAAGCCGAAGTTGCGCATCAGCCTCATGGTCTCGGCGAGCTCGTCGTCGTTCGTGACGATGGCGCCGCCCTCGAAGGTGTTGAAGAACTTCGTCGCGTGGAAGCTGAAGACCTCGGCCCGCCCGAACCCGCCGATCATCCGGCCGCCGGCCGAGCAGGCGAAGGCGTGGGCCGCGTCGTAGAGCAGGTCCAGGCCGTGCTCGTCCGCCACCGCCTGGAGCTCGTCGACGTCGGCAGGACGTCCCCAGAGGTGGACCGGCATGATCCCCGTCGTCCGCGGCGTGATCGCACGCCGGACGGCGGCAGGGTCGAGCGTGTGGGTCGTCGGGTCGATGTCCGCGAACACGGGGGTGATGCCCTGCCAGTGCAGGGCGTGTGGCGTCGCCACGAAGGTGTAGGACGGCACGATCACCTCGCCGGAGAGCCCGAGGGCACGGACGGCGATCTCGAGCCCGACCGTCCCGTTGCACACCGCGACGCAGTGCCGAACGCCGATCAGCTCGGCGATCCGCTGCTCCAGCTCGCGCACCACGGGACCGTCGTTGGAGAACCAGGTGCGGTCGAAGATCTCTCCGACGCGCGCGAGGAAGGTCTCTCGGTCCCCGGTGTTGGGGCGTCCGACGTGGAGCGGCTCATCGAACGCGGGCATGGGGCGACCCTACTGCCGGCGCATTGGTATCGTTCCCGCGCGTCCGACGCCCCCGAACGAGAGCAGTTGCGATGAAGGTCATCAGCGTGGTCGGTGCCCGGCCGCAGCTCGTCAAGCTCGCGCCGATCGCGGCCGCGATGACGCGCGCCGGTCAGGAGCACCTCGTGGTGCACACCGGGCAGCACTACGACGCCGAGATGTCGGACGTGTTCTTCAGCGGCCTCGGCATCCCGGCCCCCGACATCCACCTCGGTGTGGGCTCGGGCAGCCACGGCGCGCAGACCGGGACCATGCTCTCGGCGCTCGACCCGATCTTCGACAAGGAGCGCCCCGACTGGGTGCTCGTCTACGGCGACACCAACTCCACGATCGCCGCCGCGCTGGCCGCGGTGAAGCTGCACGTGCCGGTGGCCCACCTCGAGGCGGGCTTGCGCTCGTTCAACCGGCGGATGCCCGAGGAGCACAACCGCGTGCTCACCGACCACGCCGCCGACCTTCTCCTCGCGCCCACCCAGGTGGCGATGGACCACCTCGCCCGGGAGGGTCTGGCCGAGCGCTCGCGGCTCGTCGGCGACGTCATGGTCGACGTCTGCCTGCAGGTACGCGACCAGGTGCTCGCCGGCAACGTCGCGGTGACCGGGCTGCCCGAGGGCGTGGACCCGGCGGCGCCGTACCTCGTGGCGACGCTGCACCGCCCCGACAACACCGACGACCCGGCCCGGCTGACCGCGATCCTCGACGCGCTCGCCGCCCTTCCGGTCCCGGTCGCGCTGCTGGCCCACCCGCGCCTGGTCAACCGCGCCGCCGCGCACGGCTTCGACCTGGCGCGCGGCTCGCTGCACGTCGGCCGCCCGCTGCCCTACGGCGAGCTCGTCGCCGCGGTCGTGGGCTCCGCCGGCGTCGTCACCGACTCGGGCGGCCTCCAGAAGGAGGCGTTCCTTCTCGGCAAGCCGTGCACGACGATCCGGCCCGAGACCGAGTGGGTCGAGACGCTCGAGGGCGGCTGGAACGTGCTGGCCCCCGATCCGCACCTGCTCCCGGACTGGACGGCGGTCGCGACCCGGCCGGCGCCGACGGTCGACATCGGACGCCCGTACGGCGACGGGCATGCCGCCGACGAGGTCGTCCGGGTGCTCGCCGAGACCTCAGGGAGCCAGGAAGCCTGACAACGCCTCGACCGTCCGGGCTCCGTCGTGGTGGCGCCGGACGAACGTGCGTGACGCAGCGCCGATCCGTGCGGCCTCGTCGCGATCGTCCAGCAGGCGCTCCACGGCCTCGGCGACCGCGTCGGCCCGGGCGTTGACGATCGGGGGAGTCTCGCCGACGACCTCGGACACGATCGGGCTGAGACCGGCGATGACCGGCTTGCCGGCCGCCATCGCCTCCGCGGCGAAGACGCCGTAGGCGCCCACGGAGAACTGGTCGATGACGACGTCGGCGGCCTGGACCCGCTCGCGCATGGTGCGCCACGGCACCCCCTCGACCAGCTGGAACTCGATGAGGCCCCGCCGGTCCAGCTCCTCGAGCTGCGCAGCGAACCGGTCGGTGCCCTTGGTCCAGCGCTTCGACGGCGCGTGCAGCACGATGGGCCGCCGCCGCTCGAAGACCGGCGCCTCGGTGTGCCAGGCGTCCACGTCGACGACCAGCGGCGCCCACGTCGCCGTCGGCAGGTCGGCCAGCAGGTCGGGAGTGGTCACGAACAGGGGGAGGCCGGCGGACGCCGCGATCTGCTGGTTGCGCTCGGTCTCGGCGATGCGCTCGGCCAGGGTCTCGTCGTCGGGCACGTCGGCGTACAGCGAGTCGGGGTAGCGCTCCAGGTGCCGCAGGGGGTGCCGGACGTCGCTGCCGTGCGCGAGCAGGGCGACCTGGATCCCGGCATGGCGCAGTGCCGGCAGGTCACCGGCGATGTCGAGCCCGTTGAGCTGTCCGAACACGGGCCGGAAGGCGTCGGCGATCAGGTGGGTGTAGCGCGGCAGGATGCGCTCGACCTCCCGCAGCTGGACATCGAGGCGGTCGGTCGCGCCCTTGCGGATCTTGACGTCGGCGGGATAGCCGAACGCCGCCTTGGAGGCGTGGATGACGACCTCGCACGAGACGTCCGCGCGACGGTCGGTGATCGCCTGGGCGAAGGCGCCGAGCTGTCCGGCGAAGTTGGCCGGGCCGAGCCCGAGCCGGACGGGGGTGTCGCCCATGGGCCGCCAGCGTCCGGAAGGAAGCCCCGCACCCGTGGCGGGTCCGGGGACCCGGCGGGGAGCCTCGTAGACCTCCCAGGTCGGAGTGCGGTCGTAGGACGGCGGTGTGATGCCGGAGATCCGGGTGTACAGGTCGACCAGACCGGCGGACTGGTGCTCCCACGACAGGTCGTCCAGAACGGCGTCGGTGATGCCGGCCCGAAGCTGGTCGCGGTTCGCCAGGGTCCGGGCCGCTGCCTCGCGGAAGGCCGACGGGTCGTCCGCGACGAAGACCTCGCCCACCTCGTGGTCGCGCACGAAGGCGGCGAGGGTCTTCACGTCCGACACGATCGCGGGGATGCCGGCGTGGAGGTACTCCGCGAGCTTGGTGGGGAGCGAGAGCTCGTAGTTGATGGTGCGCTGCGAGCAGATGACGCCGGCGTCGGCCGAGGAGAGGTAGTCGGCGACGTGCTGCTGCGCGACGTACGGAACGACGTGGACGCGGTCGCGGACGTCGAGCTCGACCGCGAGCTTGAGCAGCTCGCGCAGCTCGCGGTTGCGCTGGCCGGTGACCACGGCCAGGTGCACGCCCGGGAGGTCCGGCAGGGCGCGTACGGCGGTGCCGATGCCACGCTGCGGGTGGAGGTACCCGGAGTAGACCAGGAGCGGGACGTCGGCGCCGAGGCCGGCCGCGGCGCGCACGGACACCTCGCCCGTGCCGACCGCGGCCCGGATCGGAGTGTTGCGGACGACGACCGGGGTCTCTGGCAGGTCGTACTCCTTGACCAGGAGGTCGGCGATCTCCGGTGAGACGGTCACGACGGCATCGGCCGCACCGATGAGCTCGCGCTCGAGTGCGGGATAGGCCGCCATGCGCCGCTCGTCCGGCCAGTCGACGCCGGGCACGTACTCGTGGGCGTCGTAGAGCCACGCCACGCGCTTACCGCGAGCCCGGAGGCGGGCCGCGACGCTCGCTCCCACCTGCAGCATCGTGATGTCGTTGGCGTGGATCACGTCCGGGGCGAGATCCTCGAGCACGGGGCCGAAGGCGAGGTCGAGATCGACCAGCCCCGGCCAGTCCTTGCGCCAGTCGCCGGTCGCGCCGGGGGTCGGTGCTCCGCCTGCGCGCCGGTGGAGCCGACGGCGGACCCGGAAGCCCTGGTCGGTCACCCCGGCCCAGAGGTGGCCGACGGCGCCCGAGGCACTGCGCTTGCGGCTGCGGGCCTCGTGCCGCGCCGTGGTGAGCGCGAAGGCCTCGTCGCGCCGGTGGGTGCGGGCCTGCTGCTCGCTCGACAAGGTCAGCGGCACCGGCACCCGGATGACCTCGACGGGACCGTAGGTCGACCGCTCGATCTCGTCGCCGCTCGCGCGACCGACGAGGGTGACGTCCCAGCCGGCGTACGCTGCGGCGAGCGCGGACTTCTGGACCCGCGAGTCACCGCGGATGTTGTTGGCGACGATCACCGCGAGCTTCGGGCGGTCCGAGGGCACGAAGCCTCCTGGGGTCTACGGACGGGGCGCCCGGAGTCTACCGAGGGCGGTGTTAGCGTGAGCCGGTCCCGACTGCGCCACCACCGACTCGGAGAGCCCGTGACCTACTCCAACAAGGACTACTGGCGACGACTGCACGAGCGGGAGGACCTCAGCTCGGTCGGGCAGTCCGCGCTGTCGGGCGACGTCAACTCGTGGATCTACCGCACGATCCGGCGCAACCTCAGCGGCTTCGCCCGCCGCCAGGGCCTGCGCGCGACGCCGGGTCAGCGGGTGCTCGAGATCGGTGTCGGAACCGGCTACTGGGTGGACTTCTGGCAGGCGCGCGGGTGGCAGGTCGATGGGTGCGACCTCGTGCCGGCGGCCGTCGACCGGCTGCGGAGCGCCCAACCCCGAGCCCGGTTCTGGGTGGCCGACGCGAGCGACCCCGACGGGCTGTCCGGACAGTCCGGCGGCGCGGCATCCGCCGACGGCTACGACCTCGTCACCGCGATCAGCGTGCTGCTCCACATCACCGACGACGCTGCCTTCGACCGGGCGCTCGCCAACGCTGCTGCTCAGGTGCGGCCAGGCGGCCACCTGCTGCTGGTCGAGCCCGCGCTCACGGTCAAGAAGAAGCAGAAGCCGTTCGACCCGGCACGACACTCACGGGTCCGGCTGCTCGCCACCTACCGGGAGCCGCTGCAGGCGCTCGGCCTCGAGCTCGTGACCGTCGAGCCGACGACGGTGCTGGCCGCTGATCCGCTGGAGGCCACCTCGCCGCGCCGGATGCGGCTCTACCGCCGCTGGTGGCGCCTGGTCGGCCGCTCGCGCCGACAGCCGCTGGTGGGCAAGGTGGTCGGACCGACGATGTACGCCCTCGACGCTGCGTTGATGCGCACCCACGAGGCTCCGACGTCGAAGATCCTGCTGTTCCGCAAGGCCCGCTAGCGCCCGAGCACCTTGCGGTAGACCCCGTCGAGAACCTCGGCCTGGGCCTCCCAGGTCCACGAGCGCATCAGCTCGGCGTCGTCGAAGGCCTTGCGATACTTCGGCAGGTCGCCGAAGACGAGCTTGGCTGCCCGCACCAGGTCGGCCGCGTCTCCGGGCTGGAAGACCTCTCCCTGGCCGGTGCGGCGCGTGGTCTCGGCCATCACCTTGACATCGGTGACCAGGACCGGCAGCCGCGCCTGCGCGTACTCGTAGAACTTGGTCGCCAGCGCGATCTCGTTGTTGGGGCCGTGGAGCAGGGTGTGCACGCCGGCGTCGGCACTCGACAGGTAGGGGACGATCTGGTCCACCGGTACGAACGGCGCGGTGTGGACCCGGTCGGCGACCCCGAGCTCCTCGGCGAGGTCGAGCAGCACGGGCACCACGGGCTGGAAGGGCACCTTGACCACGAGCACGAAGTGGATCCCCGGCAGCTCGGGCAGGGCCCGGACGACGGTGTCGACGGAGCGCTCCGGCGAGATCGCGCCCGAGTAGACGAGGAGCGGGACGTCGTCGGCGAGGCCGATCACCTCACGCACGGTCTGGTCCGGCTGGGTGGTGTCGCCGACCAGGGGTGCGTTGCAGACCACGGCCGGCCGCTCGCGCAGCCCGTGCTCCTCCTGGAGCATGTCGGCCAGCACCTCGCTGACGGTCACGACGGCGTCGGCGTAGGGAGCGAAGGAGCGCTCGAGACGCACCTGCGCGGGAAGCCAGGTCCGAGAGACCCGGGCGACCTCGAGCCCGGGCAGCCACTCGTGGGCATCCCAGACCAGCTTGACCTCGCGGCCCTGGGCCGCGGCGCGGTTGACCGCGCGAGCGCCGACGTGCAGCATCCGGTGGTCGTTGGCGTGGATCAGGTCGGGACGCAGCCGGTCGACGACCGGTCCGTAGCCCCGCTCCCAGTCCCAGATCGCCGGGTCGAGCTGCTCCCACGCGTCGTCGCGCCGGGTCGTCGTCCACCAGGAGATGGCGAGCTCGTCGATCTTGCCGGTCGCCAGGCGCCGTCGCTCGCGGAGGCTCTCCGACGCCGTGACCCGGCGGTCGACGAGGCGACGCCGGGCGAGCGCCTTGGCCATCCGGGCCCGACCGGTCAAGCGCGCCAGACCGCGATCGCGACCCTTGCCCTTGGCCTCGTCGATGCGGAAGCGGGCGGACTCGACCGCGGCGTCGGCGAGGGCGTCGCTGTGCCGCTGGAGGCGAACGCTGCGGTAGGCGAGCGGATTGCGGAGCAGCGTGCTGCGCTCGAGCCGGGGAGCAGCGCCTGCCTCGGTCGCGACGTACGCGAACCGCGCCGGTACGTCGCCGAACATGCCCCGCTTCGGGTGCTTCTCGGCGAGGCGGCGCCCGACCAGGGTGACCCGCCAGCCGCGCTCCGCCATGGCCCGCGCCTGCTTCTGGACGCGCGAGTCGCCGACGATCACGTTGTCGACGAGCATCACGACATGGGGGCGGTCGTCCTCGACCTCAGACATGGCGGCCTTCCATCATGCTGGCGTACACGCGGTCGAGCGCGACGGCCTGGGCCTCCCACGCCCAGGCCTCCATCCGCTCGGCGTCGTCGTAGGCGGGGAGGTACGAGGCGCGGTCGGCGAGCACCTTGCGGATCGCGCTCGCGTAGGTGACCGGGTCCTCGCACTCGAAGACCTCGCCCTGGCCGGTGGCACGCACCGTCTCGGCCATCGTCTTGAGGTTGCTGACGACGATCGGAAGACGGGCGTGCGAGTACTCGAGGAACTTCGTGATGAGCGAGATCTGGTGGTTGAGGAACGGCAGGCCTGGAAAGACCCCGATGTCCGCGGTGGAGAGGAAGGCGACGACCTGCTCCGAGGGCACGTAGGAGAGGAAGTGCACGCGGTCGGCCACGCCGAGTTCCGCTGCGCGGTCGGCGAGTCCCTGGACGTACGGCGGCAGGTCGGTCACGCCCGGCTGGAGCACGACGAACGCCGTGTGGGTGCCCGGCAGGTCGGGCAGGGCCTCGACCATGACCTCCAAGCCGCGCTGGGGGGCCGCGCCACCGGAGTAGACGACGAGGGGCACGTCGGCGGCGAGGCCGCACTCGCGGCGGACGTCGGTGTCGCAGGTGATCGGGGGATCGGTGATCACCGGGGCGTTGAGCACGATGGCGGGACGCTCGGTCAGGTGGTGGTCGGCGATGATGAGGTCCGCCAGCGGCTCCGAGACCGTCACGACCGCGTCGGCGTAGGGAGCGAACTCGCTCTCCATCGAGACGTGGGCGGGCTTCCACCGCGGGTGCGGTGACCAGGGGCTCATGCCGCGGAGGTACTCGCGGACGTCCCAGAGCACCTTGACGTCACGGCCCTGTGCTCGGGCGCGCAGCTTGGCGCGCGCCGCCACGGCGAGCATCATGAAGTCGTTGGCGTGGATGATGTCGGGAGCCAGCGAGTCGATCACCGGGCCGTAGACGAGCTCCTGCTCGTAGGCCTCGGGCCAGAGCCGGCGCCAGGCGCCGTCGCCGAGCACGCGCTGCCAGGCGGTCGAGGCGAGCGCGTCGACCCGGCCCTCGGCCTTGCGGCGCTGGCTGATGAGGTCGTCGGTGGCTTGGAGCCTGCGGTCGGCGATGGCCACGCGGGCCTTGGCGGCGAGGGCGCGTCCGCGGAGCGCCGCGACCCGGAGGCCGGTCGCCGGCGGCTGTGCCGCCCGCACCGCGTCGACGCGGTAGCGGAGGTCGCCGAGGCGGGCGCGGTGCCAAGCGGCGAGGTAGCGGGGCTTGCCGCGGGAGCTGTAGGCCAAGGGGGAGCGCACCAGGGGGCTCCGGAACGCGCTGCGGGGCTGACGCAGGGTCTTGCCGGGGTCGACGGCGACGATCGAGGCACCGTGGAGGTCGACGTCCTTCGAGGCGTTCCCGACCGCGACCGCCACGACGTCCCAGCCCCGGTCCTGCATGGACCGGACCTGCTTGATGACCCGGGAGTCCGCGCCGAGCCGCGTGTGGACCAGTACGACGACGCGCCCCCGGGAGCTGTCGCTCGCCATTGTCATTGCCCCCCTAGAGATCTTGTCGACCACGGCACCCTACCTGTCCCGGTGGACCGTACGTGGTCCGCGCCAGGGGTGTGCGTCGCGCCGTCTCGGCCGACCCGCTTCCCTCGTGGAATACTCTCGCGACGAAACGCTCCGGGAGCGGGGCACCACCCACAGGAGGTATCCCGCATGACCGACTCCGCGGTCCAGAACATCCCCGCCGCGCGCCCGGTGATCGACGAGTCCGACATCCAGGCCGTCGTCGACGTGATGCGTTCGGGCATGGTCGTCCAGGGCCCGCAGGTGAAGGCGTTCGAGGAGGAGTTCTCCGCCGTCGTCGACGGGCGCGAGTGCGTGGCCGTCAACAGCGGTACGTCGGCGCTGCACCTCACCCTGATGGCGCTGGGCTACGGGCCCGGCGACGAGGTCATCTGCCCGTCGTTCACCTTCGCGGCGACCGCCAACGCGATCCGCCTCGTGGGCGCGACGCCCGTGTTCGCCGACATCCAGGCCGACACCTTCAACATCGACCCGGCGCACGTCGAGGCGCTGGTCGGGCCGCGCACGGTGGCGATCATGCCGGTGCACCTCTACGGTCTGCCGGCCGACATGACGGCGCTCAACGCGATCGCCGAGAAGCACGGCCTCGCGGTCGTCGAGGACGCCGCCCAGGCGCACCTCGCCTCGATCGACGGGCGCCACGTGGGCTCGCTCGGGGTGGCGGGCTGCTTCAGCTTCTACCCGACCAAGAACATGCACTCCCTCGAGGGCGGCATGATCACCACGGCCGACGCCGAGCTCGCGCGCACGCTGCGGCTGCTGCGCAACCAGGGCATGGAGCAGCGCTACGCCAACGAGGTCGTCGGGACCAACACCCGGATGACCGACGTCGCCGCCGCCGTGGGCCGCAACCAGCTGCGCCGCCTGGCCGAG
This sequence comes from Pimelobacter sp. 30-1, assembly GCF_018831735.1. NCBI lineage: Bacteria > Bacillati > Actinomycetota > Actinomycetes > Propionibacteriales > Nocardioidaceae > Pimelobacter > Pimelobacter sp. 30-1. The sequence continues at coordinate 647,154 of NZ_NHTS01000003.1, read as the reverse complement.
TGGACCGACCGGCGTCGCGAGAACGCCAAGGTGCTCACCGCCGGCATCACCGCGGCGACGACGCCGTTCGTGCCCGACGGCTACGAGCACTCCTACCACCAGTACACCGTGCGCTCGGCCGAGCGCGACGCGCTCCAGGCCCGGCTCGCCGAGCACGCCATCGGCAGCGCGACGTACTACCCGACCCCGGTCCACCGGCTCAAGCCGTTCCTGACCGAGGCCGGCGTCCCCGACCCGCGCTGGGAGCTGCCCGAGACCGAGAAGGCGGCCCTCGAGGCGCTCTCGCTGCCGGTCTTCCCGACGCTGACCTCCGACGAGCTCGACCGGATCGTCGCGGCGGTGAACGCATGACGCTGCGCGCCGGCCTGGTCGGCCTGGGGGCGATGGGCCGCAACCACGCCCGGATCCTCTCCGGGCTCGACGGTGTCGAGCTGATCGGCGTCGCCGACGCCCAGGTCACCGACACCCGGGTCTCGTACGGCGTCCCGATCGTCCCCGACGTCGACGCGCTCATCGCCCTGAAGCCCGAGTACGTCGTCGTGGCGGCGCCGACCGGCTTCCACGAGGAGATCGGGCTCAAGCTGGCCGAGGCGGGCGTCCACGCCCTCATCGAGAAGCCGCTCGCCCCGACCGTCGACGGCGCCCAGCGCCTCGTCGACGCGTTCGAGTCGCGCGGCCTGGTCGGCGGCGTGGGCCACATCGAGCGCTACAACCCCGCGCTCCAGAGCCTGCGCACCCGCCTCGCCAACGGCGAGCTGGGCGAGATCTACCAGGTCGTCACCCGGCGCCAGGGCCCGTTCCCGGGGCGGATCGCCGACGTCGGCGTGGTCAAGGACCTCGCCACCCACGACATCGACCTCACCGCCTGGGTCACCGGCCAGCCCTACGTCAAGGTCTCCGCCCAGGCGGCCCGGCGCAGCGGTCGCGAGCACGAGGACCTCATCGCGGTCGTCGGCGAGCTCGGCAACGGCATCGTGGTCAACCACCTCGTCAACTGGCTGAGCCCGCTCAAGGAGCGCTCGACGGTCGTCACCGGCGAGCGCGGCGCCTTCGTCGCCGACACGCTCACCGCCGACCTGCACTTCTACGCCAACGGCGCGGTCCGCACCGAGTGGGAGGCCGTCAGCGCCTTCCGCGGCGTCGCCGAGGGCGACGTGACCCGGTTCGCGATCCCCAAGCGCGAGCCGCTGCTGGTCGAGCACGAGCTGTTCCGCGACGCCGTCCTCGGCAAGGACAGCGACATCGTGACGCTGCGCCAGGGGCTGCGCACCGTCGAGGTCGCCGCGGCGGTCCTCGAGTCGGCGTCGTCAGGCAACACCGTCTGGCCCTGAGGATGCCCGCCGCTCCCGACGTCTCGGTCGTCATCCCGGTCTACAACACCGTCGCCTACCTTCCGGCCTGCCTGGACTCGCTGCTCGCCCAGAGCATCGGGACCGACCGGCTCGAGGTGGTCGCGGTGGACGACGGCTCGACCGACGGCAGCGGCGCCCTCCTCGACGACTACGCCGCCGCGCACCCCGGCGTGGTCCGGGTCGTGCACCAGGCCAACTCGGGCGGCCCGGCACGGCCCTGCAACGTGGGCCTGGAGCAGGCGCGCGGCCGGTTCGTCTTCTTCCTCGGCTCCGACGACTACCTCGCCGCCGACGGCCTGGAGCGGATGGTCACCGCCGCCGACGCGTGGGGCTCGGACGTCGTCGTCCCCGCGATGACCGGCGTCAACGGCCGGATCGTCGACCAGCGGCTCTTCCACCGCGACGAGCCCGACATGGCGTTCCCGCGGTCCAACCTGCCGTTCTCGCTGTCCAACACCAAGCTGTTCCGCCGCTCCCTGCTGGTCGACAACGACATCCGCTACGCGCTCGACATGCGCGTCGGCAGCGACCAGCCCTTCGCGATCTCGGCGATGCTCGCCGCGGGCAAGGTGTCGGTGCTGGGCCGGCCCCCCATCTACTTCGCGGTCCGCCGCGACGACGCCGACAACATCTCCTACACGACCACCTGGCGCGACCGGCTGGACGCGATCGTGTCGGTCATCGAGCACATCTGCGCGATCGTGCCCCCGGGCGACGACCGGGACGCGATCATCCGCCGGCACTTCGGCTGGGAGCTCAACAAGATCGTCATGCGCAATATCACCGACGTGGCGCCCGAGGAGCGGCCCGAGCTGCTCGCCGCGGTCGCCGCCGTGGCGGAGGACTACCTCACGCCCGGTGTCGAGCGCCTGCTCAAGGTCGGCACCCGCCTGCGCTGGTGGCACGTACGACGCGGCGACATCCCCGCCGTGCTCGCCCTCGGTGACAGCGCCCCCAAGGTCCGCGCCCACGTCGAGGACGGCGAGCTGTTCCTCGTGCTCCCCGGCTTCCGCGACGGCGTGCCCGACGACATCTTCCGCCCCACCGGCGACAACGTGCCCAACGTGATCCAGCGCGGCCTCGGCGAGCAGACCGCGCGGATCGCCGACGGCCGGCTCACCCTCACCGCGAGCAGCGAGGGCATCGCCCCCGACAGCCTCGGGGCGCTCTCCGTGGCGCTCGTGGCCGCCGAGGGCCCGCCCGGTCCGGCCCGCCGGCTCGCGGGTGAGCCCGCGGCCGTCGTACGGGTGCCGGTCGAGGCGGGCCCCGACGGACTGCTCCACGCCGCGCTCGACGTGACCGAGATCGCCGGGCACCGCGGCCGCTGGGCGGCCCGCTGGCAGCTGCGGGCGGGCAGCGACGTCTACGATGTCCCGGTGCGGTCGGCGCTCACGTCGTCCGCACAAGTGCGTCGCCGGCTGCGGACGACCACGGTCGAGGTGAGGCCCGGGCTCCAGGACCGGGTCGTCGTCGAAGTCAGGAGCTGAGGGTGAACATCTGCGTCGTCGCACTGGGCAAGATCGGGCTGCCGCTGGCGGTCCAGTTCGCGAGCTCGGGGCACAAGGTGGTCGGCGCCGACGTCGACGCGACGGTCGTCGACCTCGTCAACCGCGGCATCGAGCCCTTCCCGGGTGAGGCCGACCTCCAGGACAAGATGCGCGCGGCGGTCGACGCCGGCCTGCTCAGCGCCACCACCGACACCACCACGGCGGTCGCCGAGGCCGATGCGGTCGTCATCGTCGTCCCGCTCTTCGTCGCCGCCGACGGCACGCCGAGCTGGCAGTGGATGGACGCCGCCACCGAGGCGGTCGGCCGCGGCCTCAAGCCCGGCACGCTGGTCAGCTACGAGACCACCCTCCCCGTCGGTACGACGCGCGACCGCTTCGCGCCCCGCCTCGAGGAGCTCTCCGGCCTCACCGCCGGCGAGGACTTCCACCTCGTCTTCAGCCCCGAGCGGGTGCTGACCGGCCGTGTCTTCGCCGACCTGCGCAAGTACCCCAAGCTGGTCGGCGGCATCAACCAGGCCTCGACCGACGCCGCGATCACGTTCTACGAGGCGGTGCTCCAGTTCGACGAGCGCCCCGACCTGCCGCGCCCCAACGGCGTGTGGGACCTCGGTCCGTCCGAGGCCTCGGAGTTCGCCAAGCTCGCCGAGACCACCTACCGCGACGTCAACATCGGCCTGGCCAACCAGTTCGCGCGCTACGCCGACCAGATCGGTGTCGACGTCCTCAAGGTGATCGAGGCCTCGAACTCCCAGCCCTACAGCCACATCCACCTGCCCGGCATCGCCGTCGGCGGGCACTGCATCCCGATCTACCCGCGGCTCTACCTCTGGAACGACCCGGCCGCGACGGTCGTCAGCGCGGCCCGCGAGGCCAACGCCGGCATGCCGCTCTACGCGGTCGACCTCCTCGCGGCCGCCCACGGCGACCTGACCGGGCTGTCGGTCCTCGTCCTCGGCGCCGCCTACCGCGGGGCGGTCAAGGAGACCGCCTTCTCCGGCGTCTTCCCGCTGGTCGACGAGCTGCGGGCCCGCGGCGCCGTGCCCTACGTCGCCGACCCGATGTACACGCCCGAGGAGCTCGACAAGCTCGGCCTCCCGCCCCACCGGGGCGAGGACGTCACCGCGGTCGTCGTCCAGGCCGACCACCCGGAGTACCGCTCGCTCACGCCCGACGACCTGCCGGGCGTGACCCTGCTCGTCGACGGCCGCCGGGTGACGGACGCCGCCGCGTGGGACCGCGAGGGCGTCCGCCGCATCGTCATCGGCGGCTGAGCACGTCCCCGTCGGCGTCGTAGACGTCGCCGGTCTCGGGGCAGGTCCACACGCCCGGCTCGGTCTCGGCGAGCCGTACGCCGGCGCGCCCGACCCAGCCGATCCGCTTGGCGGGCACCCCCGCCACCAGCGCGTACGCCGGCACGTCGCGCGTCACGACCGCGCCGGCGGCGACGAGCGCCCACGGTCCGACCTTGAGGGGCGCCACGCACACGGCGCGGGCGCCGATCGAGGCGCCGTCGCCGATCTCGACGCCGACCGCCTGCCAGTCGGAGGCCCGCTTGAGGTCGCCGTCGGGGGAGACCGAGCGCGGGTACTGGTCGTTGGTGAGCACCGCCGCCGGGCCGATGAAGACCCCGTCGCCGAGCGTGGCCGGCTCGTAGACGAGCGCGTAGTTCTGGAGCTTGCAGCGGTCGCCGATGCGCACGCCGGTGCCGACGTAGGCACCCCGGCCGATCACGCAGCTCTCGCCGAGGACGGCGTCCTCACGGACCTGGGCGAGCTCCCAGACGGTGGTTCCGTCGCCGAGCTGGGCCGAGTCGGCGACCTGGGCAGTGTCCTTGACCGTTGCACTCACCCGGTCACCGTAGCGGGCGGGCGGCTCAGAAACGCTTGGCGGGGATGACGTTGCTGGGCTCGTCGTTGCGGCCCTTCTCGATGATCACGAGGTTGTGGTAGGCGTGCACCGCGATCACGTGCCGGTCGTCGTAGGTCGGCACGTAGTCGGCGTCGGGGTACTCGGCGTGGTTGAGCCCGTCGACGAGGTCCTTGACCAGCGCCATCGTGGTGTCCGTGGCGTGCCGGTCGGGGTTGCCGCCGAAGCGCGTCCAGTACGACGTCTGGGTGTCCTCGATCGCGTAGATCCCGTCGTCGGCGAGCAGCGGGAAGAGGATCCGGAAGGTCTCGCGGATGTGCTCGGGCCGGTGGCTGCCGTCGTCGATGATCACCCGCGGGGTGCCCTGCTCGGCGATGATCCGGCGCAGCACCTCCTCGTCGACCTGGGAGCCCTGGTAGCTGACGATCCGGGGCCGGTCGACGAACGACTTGTCCTCGATGTCGAGGCCGACGATCTGGGCCCGGGGGAAGAAGTGCTTCCACATCCGCAGCGAGCGCCCGCCCTGGCGCTCGCGGGCGTAGCCGCCGATCCCGATCTCGAGCAGCGTGAACTTCTCGCCGCGCAGGTGCTGCAGGTGCCGCTCGTAGTGCTGGGTGTAGTGGTGGGTGCCGGCCTTGTCGGTCTTGAAGTGCAGCGCGATCTGGGTCAGGTCCATCTCCGCGAACCGCGGGCCGTCGGTGGCGGGCGCGGCGGACTCGACCGGGCCGCCGCCGATCCGGCGCAGGCGCTGCCACACCGGGTCGCTCACCAGCGGCTTGATGGTCCGGGTCGCGGCTGCCTTGAGCACCGACATGGCTCCTCCTGGGGTTGGGCTACGACGAGAGTACGGGCGGCCGATAGCGTTCGGCGCATGACCGCTCCGCCGATCCCCCTCCTGATGGGGATCGTCAACGTCACGCCCGACTCGTTCTCCGACGGCGGACGGTACGACGACCCCGAGCGCGCGATCGCCCACGGCCGCGACCTGCTCGCCCAGGGCGCCGACATCCTCGACGTGGGCGGCGAGTCCACCCGGCCCGGCGCCACCCGGCCGCTGCTGGCCGAGGAGCTCGACCGCGTCGTACCGGTGATCGAGGCGCTGGCCGCCGAGGGCGCGACCGTCTCGGTCGACACGATGCGCGCCGAGGTGGCCGCGCGGGCGGTCGCCGCGGGCGCCCGGATCGTCAACGACGTCTCCGGCGGCCTGGCCGACCCCGCGATCCTCGACGTGGTCGCGCGCACCGGTGCGACGTACGTGGCCATGCACTGGCGCGCCCACAGCGACCGGATGCAGGAGTTCACCGGGTACGACGAGCACGGCGGCGTCGTGCCCGGCGTGCGCGCCGAGCTGGCCGAGCGGGTCGCGGCGATCCGCGCCGCGGGCGTGCGCGACGAGCAGATCGTGCTCGACCCCGGGCTCGGCTTCGCCAAGCAGCCGCACCACAACTGGGAGCTCGTGCGCCGCCTCGACGTCCTCGCCGAGCTCGGCTTCCCGCTGCTGGTGGGCGCGAGCCGCAAGACGTTCCTCGGCCGGCTGCTCGCCGGCCCCGACGGCCGGGCACGCCCCGTGGGGGAGCGGGAGGCGGCCGGTGTCGCGATGACGACGCTGCTCGCCGCGGGCCTGGGGGGAACCCCGGTGTGGTGCCTGCGCGTCCATGATGTGCGTGCCCACCGCGATGCTCTCGCGGTTGCGGCAGAGTGGGGGCCCGACGCGGATCGGGCCGCGACGGAGGGAGAGGGATGAGCGACGAGCTGAGCATCCTCGGCATCGAGTGCTTCGCCCACCACGGGGTGTTCGACCACGAGCGCCGCGACGGGCAGATCTTCAAGATCGACCTGACGCTGGGCGTCGACACCGCCCCGGCGGCGGCGTCGGACGACTTGCATGACACCGTCGACTACGGAAGCCTCGTGGACCAGGTCGCGGCTGCCGTGACGAGGGACCCGGTCGACCTGATCGAGACCCTGGCGCAGCGGATCGCGGACACCTGCCTGTTGGACAGTCGTGTTGAATGGGTGCGTGTGACCGTCCACAAGCCGGATGCGCCGATCCAGGCGACGTTCGCCGACGTACAGCTCACCATCACCCGCCGCCGTGAGGCGGCCGGTGGGGGAGACAGAACCGGAAAGGCAGAGGGCCCAGCATGACCGAGACCCCCAATCCGAACATCATCGACGCGGACACCCTGACCGGCGAGATGCGCCCGATCCGGCGGATGGTGGTGGCACTCGGCTCCAACCTCGGTGAACGGTTCGCGAACCTTCAGGGTGCCGTCGACGCGCTGGCCGACACCCCCGACGTGTGGGTCACCGGCGTCTCCCCGGTCTACGAGAGCGACCCGGTCGACTGCCCGGACGACGCCAAGAGCTTCCTCAACGCCGTCGTGCTCGCCGACACCACGCTGTCGGTGCACCGCCTGATCGACCGCGCGCTGGCCATCGAGGACGCCTTCGACCGCACCCGCGGCGCGGTCAAGAACGCGCCCCGCACGCTCGACGTCGACCTGATCGTCGTCGGCGACCGGCGCAGCGACACCGACGAGCTCCAGCTGCCGCACCCGCGGGCCCACGAGCGCGCCTTCGTGCTCCAGCCGTGGCTCGACCTCGAGCCCGACGCCGACCTGCTCGACCGCGGCCCCCTGGCCACCCTGGTCGCCGCGGTCGGTACCGACGGCCTCAAGCTGCGCGACGACCTGGTGCTCGAGTTCGAGTGAGCGGTTCCGCGTGAGCGGCGACGCGGGGCCCGACCGCCCCCCGTCGCCGTCGGGCGAGATGCGGCCGACCGCCGCGCGCACCCTCCTGGGGTGGGCGCTGGTCGGCCTCGCCGTCGGCGCGGCGATCCACCCGCTGTGCAACCGGCTGGGCATCGTCCCGCCGCTGGTCTCGACGCCGCAGCCGCTGGCGCTGCTGCTCCTGGCCGGCATCCTCGGGTACGGCGCCTGGGTGACCCACCGTGCCGTGCACGTGCGCCGGGAGCGGCTCGCGCCGCACCAGGCGGTCAACCGCTTCGTGCTGGGCCGGGCCAGCGCCCTGGTCGGCGCCCTGGTCGCCGGCGGGTACCTCGGCTACGCCCTGACCTGGATCGGCGACCCCGCCGAGCTGGCCGACGAGCGCCTGGTCCGCTCGCTGGTGGCCGCGGCCTGCGCGCTCGCCGCGATGGTCGCCGGGATCCTGCTGGAGCGCGCCTGCCGGGTGCGCGGGGACCGGGACGACGCGGCCTGACTGCCCGACGAAGTGCGAAGGTTGCTGGGGCGAAGGAGGCCCCGCAGCTCGCTGGCCTTGGGGCAGTTGGGACGGATGTGACGAGCGTGTCTCCCGCGTCCGGGCCGGTCGGCGGCCTAACGTGCTGTCATGACTTCCCCTGTCAGGTCTAGCGCCACCGGAAACCGCCGCCGCCAGCGGTCGACCCGGATCGTGGTCGCCGCGCTCCTGATCGTGCTCGCGGCCCTCGCCGTCACGGGCACCGCCGTGACCGGCTCCTGGGTACTCGTCACGATCGCCGCCGCCGGAGCCGTCGTGCTCGGCGCCGCCGCCCTCAAGATCTCCCACTCCGAGCTCCTCGACTTCCGCCAGGAGGCCGCGCGCGACCGCGCCGGCCAGGCCCAGGCCTACGCCCAGCTCACCGAGACCCGCACTGCCGAGAACGTCGAGTTCGCGGCCGACATGACGGGCAAGATCGCCAAGCGCGACGCCACCATCGCCCGCCTCGAGAAGCGCCTCGGCGACGCCGCCTCCGAGCTCGCCGACGCCCGTCGCGAGCTCTCCGACCAGCGCGACCTCACCGACGAGGCCCGGCGCGCCGCGGACCGGCTGACCCAGCGGCTCGCCGACGCCGACGAGCGGGCCGGGCAGGCCGTCGTGCGGGTCGCGGAGCTGGAGGCGGAGGTCGACGTACTGACCTCGCAGATCCACGCCCTGGAGGCGCAGGCGCGCACCCAGGCCCGCCGTCCCGCCTGAGGCGCGTGCCCGCAGGCTCCTGCCGTTTCCCGTGGCCGCGTGCGGCCGTGGGAGACTGCGCCCCATGACCAGGAACGTCGCGGTCCTTCTCGCCGGCGGTGTCGGGAGCCGGGTCGGGCTCGACATCCCCAAGCAGCTCATCAAGGTCGCCGGCAAGACCCTCCTCGAGCACACCCTCGTCGCGCTGCACGACCACCCGGACGTCGACGAGGTGCTCGTCATGATGACCCCGGGGCACACCGACGCGGTCCGCGACATCACCCGCGGCGACGCCTACCCCAAGGTCACCGCGATCCTCGAGGGCGGCGACACCCGCAACGCCACGACGCAGCGCGCGATCGACCACCTCGTCGCGAGCGCCGACGGCGACGCCGGTGCGATCCGGATCCTGCTCCACGACGCGGTCCGGCCGCTGGTGACGCCGCGGATCATCGGTGAGTGCTTCACCGCGCTCGACGCCTACCCGGCCGTCGACGTCGCGATCCCGTCGGCCGACACGATCATCGAGGTCGCCGCCGACGACACGATCTCCAGCATCCCGCCGCGGGCGTCGCTGCGCCGCGGCCAGACGCCCCAGGCGTTCCGGCTCGACGTGCTGGCCCGGGCCTACGAGAAGGCCGCGGCCGACCCCGACTTCACGGCGACCGACGACTGCAGCGTGGTGCTGCGCTACCTGCCGAACGAGCCGATCATCGTGGTCCACGGCGACGACCGGAACATGAAGGTCACCGAGCCGATCGACGTCTTCATCGCCGACAAGCTCTTCCAGCTCACCGGCATCGACCTGCCCCGGGCCAAGGACGACGCCGGCTACCGCACGGCCCTGGCCGGCAAGACGATGGTGGTCTTCGGCGGCAGCTACGGCATCGGCGCCGACATCGCCGAGCTCGCCCGGTCCTACGGCGCCACGGTGCTCACGTTCAGCCGGTCCACCACCGGCACCGACGTCGGCAAGCGCACCGATGTCGCCGCGGCGGCCAAGGCCGCGATCGCCGAGGCCGGCACCATCGACTTCGTCGTCAACACCGCGGGCGTGCTGCCGCGCGGCGAGCTCCTGACGACGTCCGAGGAGACGGTCTACGCCGCCACCGAGATCAACTACCTCGGGCCGATCTTCATCGCCCAGGAGTTCTACCCGCACCTGGCGGCCACCCAGGGCTCGCTGCTGCTCTTCACGTCGAGCTCCTACACGCGCGGGCGCGGCGGCTACAGCCTCTACTCCTCGGCCAAGGCCGCCACGGTCAACCTGACCCAGGCGCTCGCCGACGAGTGGGCCGAGGCCGGCGTCCGGGTCAACTGCATCAACCCCGAGCGCACCGCGACGCCGATGCGCACCAAGGCGTTCGGCGACGAGCCGCCGGGCACGCTGCTCGACTCGCTCACGGTCGCGCACACGTCGGTCGACGTGCTGCTCTCGGACCAGTCCGGCCACGTCTACGACGTACGCCGCGACGACCCGTTCAGCTCGGGGGAGTGATCCACCGGTCGACGAGCCTCGCGGCCGCGTGGCCGTCGTCCAGCTCGGCGTAGTCGCGCCGGAAGGTCGCCCGCGCGTCCGCGAACTCGTCCCGCAGCCGGGGCAGGTCGCGCAGCCACGCGACCACCTCGGCCGTCGTGTCGACGTGCGGCCCGGGCGCGGTCGGCGGATAGGGGATGACGCCCCCGCGGAACCGGTCGTAGGTGGCCAGGTCCGGCACCAGGAACACCATCGGCTTGTCGGTCAGCGCGTAGTCGAAGCGCAGCGACGAGTAGTCCAGGACGCCCGCGTCGGAGGCCAGGATCAGGTGGTTGACGTCCGGGTGGTCGGTCACGTCGATGACCCGGCCGCTGGTCGCGACCCGGTCGTCGCGGACCCGTGCGTTGAACGCGTGCCCGCGCATCAGCACCACGTGGTTGTCAGGCAGCGCCGCCAGCGCCTCGTCGGGGTCGAAGAAGGTCACCCGCCGCGCGGTGAGGTCGTCGGCCGAGAGGTAGTCGCGGAAGGTCGGCGCGTAGAGCACCGCCACCGTGTCGTCGTCGATGCCGAGCAGCGCGCGCGTCCGGGCCCGCAGGTCGGCGCCCTCGGGCCGCAGCAGGATGTCGTTGCGCGGGTACCCGATCTCCGCGACCGGTACGTCGCCCGCCCCGGCCGGGTCGAGGAAGGCCGCCTTGAGCAGCGGTGAGGCGTAGCGGGCGGGTGAGACGAGCACGCTCCAGTCGCGGGTACGACGGTCGAGGCTGCCCACCTCGGCCGGGTCGTTGCCCATCTTCTCCCACCAGTCGTGGCCCATCAGCTTGTACGGGTAGCCGTGGAAGGTCTGGATCAGCGTCTGCCCCTCCGGCCGCTCGAACCAGCGCACCTGGTGCACGTCGACCATGTGGAAGCGCGACGTCGCGATCGCCTCGTGCCACGCGCGCGTGCGCTCGACGACGCCGACTCCGCCGGGTGGGACGACGACCGAGCGGTCCGCGATCGACCAGTAGACGGTGAGGTCGGAGCCGCGCCGGACGAGCTCGTCGTGCAGGCCGAGGCCGTTGCCGTGGGCGTGCTCGCCGAACATGGCGCGCAGGAAGACGCTGTCCTGCTCGGCCCGCCCGACCCGGCACGCCTCGCGCAGGAGCCGCTGCTGCCGCTCTCCGCGCTCGTCGTCGGCGAGCGGCGGGTCGACGACCACGCCGACCACGGGACCGTCGGGGTGGGCGACGTCGACCCGCACCCGCAGGTCGGTGCGCAGCTCGGCGAGGGGCAGGGCGGCGCTGGCGGCGGGCGCGGGCGCGGCACCGAACCAGTCGGTGTGCCGGGCGTTGGCCAGCGAGAGCGTGTAGTGGCCCGAGCGCAGGGGTACCTCGGGCTGGCCCCAGACGGACGCGGCGAGGGGGACCCGCGCGGTCGCCGTACCGCGGCCGGTGGGGGTGACGGTGCCCGTGACGACGTGGCCGCCGTCGACGAGCGCGGATCGCCAGTCGGGCTGGTGGTCGTCGATCAGGAGGTCGGCCTCGACGGCGTCCTCGGTGAGCCGGACCGCGGTGACGAGCGCCCCCCGTGCCGGCGGTACGACGCAGACCCGCCCGCGCCGGTCGGGCCGCAGGTGGGCGGTGACCGGGGTGTCCGGGCGGTGGTGCACGTGCCGGACCTGGGGTCCGGCCACGAGCTCGAAGCGTCCCGGCCCGGCGAGCTCGTCGAGCGGCACCGCGAACCGGCCGTCGACTCGGGTCAGCCGGATCCGCTCGTCGCTCCCGGCCCGGCGCAGCCAGGCCAGCCGGGCGTCGACGTCGAGCAGCAGCCGGCCGTCGTCGGCGGCGTCGACGCCCGCCGGCTCCAGCCAGGTCGCCGGGGTGCTCAGCCGGAGCTCGGCCCGCTCCAGGTCGTCGTGGTCGAGGACCACCAGCCGCGGACCGTGCGCCGCCGCGGCGACCCCGGCCATCGTGCGCGGCCGGACGACCACCCGCCCGCGGTGGACGACGTCGCCGTGGGTCACCGTCGCCGCGACCTGCCAGGTGCCGTCGGTGAGGTCGGTCAGCTCGGTGAGGTCGGCGTGCGCGACGAATCCGGACGCGGTGACGTCCGCGTGGTGCAGGCCGCTCGCGATGTCGGCCGCGGGTTCGGCGCGCCGGGTGGTCGGGAGGGGGACGCGGCGGCCGTCGGGGGCGACGAGCTCGACCTCGATCCGGTTCTCGTTCCCGCGGTCCTCGCCGGTGCGGTCGAGGTCGGGGTTGTCGACGAACGCCCAGCCGGTGAGCTCGACGGTGCCGTCGGTGGTCCGGACCGCGGTCAGCTCGGCGCGCACCAGCGTCTCGACCGCGCCCAGCCTCGCCGCGGGCCAGGCCGGGCCGAAGTCGACGGCTCCGTCGCGGACGGGGTACGGGCGCGCGCTCAGCCGGACCTCCTCGAGGAAGCGGTTCGCGCCGGCGGCGTCGTCGGCGACGAGGAGTCCGTGCAGGACCTCGGCCCACGACGGCACCTCGGCGGCTGCTGCTGCCTCGCCTCCCTCGCCTGCTTCCGCGACCAGCGGCACCACGGCGGACCGGACCGTCGCCCAGGTCGACGGATCGGCGGGCCACAGCCCCTCCAGGAACCCCAGCAGGTCGCTGCCCAGCGCCCGCGCCGCCCGCCGCGGTCCGTCGGTGCCGAGCAGGGTGATCGCGGTCGCCACGTCCGCAGCGACCTCACTGACCGAGGCCCGGGTGAGGACCCCGCGGTCGTCGTCGGTCCGCCGCAGCGCGAGCACGTGCGGGAGCCAGTCGATCGCCTCGGCCGCGAACGCCGCCCGCGCCGCGTGGGTCGCGTCGACGGCACGCCCGGCCCCGAACGCGAGCCCCGCGTCGTCGTACCAACGGCGGTCGAAGACGGACCGCCGCGCCGACCCGTGCAGCGCCGCCTCGATCCGCGCCGCACCAGCGAGCCGCCGGCGCTCGTCGTGCAACCGCCGCACGTCGTCGCTCACCGGCAGCACCCGACCGCGCCGCTGCGGGCGCTCGGCCGCGACGGCGTACGACGAGCCGGACGCGCGCAGCGCCTCGACCGCGAACCGCAGCCCGTGCCGGGTCACCGCGTCGTCGGCATCGACGAAGGCCAGGAAGTGCCCCCGCGCCGCCGCTGCCCCGTGGTCGCGCGCCCGCCCCAGGTCACCGGTCGTGGTGAGGAGCCGGACCCGGCGGTCCTCGTCCTGGTGCCGCGCCACGATCGCGAGCGTCTGGTCGGTGCTGCCGAGGTCCACGACCAGGATCTCGGTGTCGGGGACCTCCTGGCGTCGTACGGAGTCGAGGCAGGCGGCCACGTGCTCCGCCGAGTCGAGGGTCGCGACGACCACGCTCAGCGTCGGCCGGACCACCCCGGAGGCCTGCTTGAGCCGTGCCGCGCGGCGGCGTACCGCGGCGCGGATCGTCATGGGTCCAGAGCCTAGGGCCTGTCCGGTGCCAGGCCACGCCGAGCGGTCGGTCAGGGGTTGGCGAGCGCCAACGGCGCCGAGCCGGCCGGAGGCACGTTCGTCCAGTACCCGCCGACCTCGATCTCGTCGCCCACGCGCATGTCGAGGGTCAGCGCGCAGAGGTTGCCGCTCACGGCCGTGATGACGAGTCCTGATGCACCCGTCGCCGGCGTGAACCGCTGGGTGCCCTCGTCGAAGGTGCCCTCAACCGTGCCCTCGAGCGTGAGGTCGCAGACCGACCCGCCGCGCATCCGCAGCCGGACGCCGTCGATGCGGGCCGGCCACCGGCCGGGGACGAGCTCGTCGCCGGCGACCGCCAGGCTCCAGGTGCTGAGCTGGGTGACGGTGGTCGGGCCGACGACCGCGTTGGTGCACGGCCCCGTGGTCGAGGTGAGCGCCGCGGTGGCGGCACCGTACGCCCGACTCGTGCCGGCGCTCGCGACCGGCCCGTCCAGGGTGGAGGCCGTGCAGTTGAAGACCTGCCCCGCCGGGATGTCGGTGATCGTGATCCCGGTGCCGACCAGCCGGAGCGCCGCCCCGCCGCTCGGTGTGTACGTCGTCGCGGCCTGCGCCGGGATGCTCGTCGCGACCAGCGCCGCGGCAGTGGCGAGTGCGGCCAGGACGGCCCGGACGGTCCTCATGGGTGCTCCTCGGAGTGGGGCCTCCCAGCGTCGGTGCGCCCGCCCCCGAGCGTCAACGCGATCCACCCGCGCCCCGCGAGATCCGGACGCACGTCCGGTAGGTTCGGCGCGGTGTTCTCGCGTCGCCGGCCGCTCGTCAGCGTCGTCGTCCCCGTGTACGACGTCGCGACCTACCTGCCCGCCTGCCTCGACAGCATCCTGGCCCAGCGCCACCGCGCCCTCGACGTCGTCGTCGTGGACGACGGCTCGACCGACGACTCCGGCGCCATCGCCGACCGGTACGCCGAGCGCGACGACCGGGTGCGCGTCCTGCACGTCCCCAACGGCGGCCTGGGCGCGGCGCGCAATGTCGGCGTCGAGGCGGCGCGCGGCGAGTACCTGACCTTCGCCGACTCCGACGACGTCATCCCGCGCGACGCCTACACCCTCCTCCTCGCCGCTCTGCGCAAGGGCGAGGCCGACTTCGCGGTCGGCAACATCCTGCGGATCGAGGGCGACCTGGGGGCCGAGCGCGAGATCCGGCTGCCGTGGATGGACGGGATGCACGCTCCGTACGTCGGCTCGATCGAGGAGCGGCCCGAGCTGCTCGGCGACGTGTTCGCGTGGAACAAGCTGTTCCGGCGCGAGTTCTGGGACGCCGCGCGGCTGACCTGGCCGGAGCGGATCCGGTACGAGGACCAGCCGGCGACGACCGAGGCCTACCTGCGGGCGGAGCGGGTCGCCGTGCTCGACGACATCGTCTACCACTGGCGGATCCGTGGGGACGGCAGCGCGATCACCGAGCAGCGGGCGACGGTGGCCGACCTGCGGGATCGCTGGCGCACGAAGCAGATGGCGCTCGACAGCACCCGTGCGCTGGGCTCCCCGGCGCTGCAGGAGGTGTTCCGCACGCAGGTGCTGCCCGGTGACATGTGGCGCTACTTCCTGCTCGTCCCCGACGCCGCCGATGACTGGTGGGAGCTGCTCGTCGCGATGGTCCAGGGGCTGTGGGGGGACGACGCGCTCGTGCGCAGCGGGCTCGGTCCGGCGCACCGGCTGACCGGCTGGCTGGTCACCCACGACCGGAGGGCCGATGCCGCGCTGGTGATGAGGCACCTGGCGGGCCGCGAGGGGCAGCCGCTGGCGCGGGTCGAGGGGCGGCTCGACGTCCCCGGGCTGGATCCGGCGAGCGTCGACCCGGCGGCCCTCGCGCTGCGTCCGCACGAGGCCTGAACGCCCCCGATACGATCGGTAGGTCCGTCCGCCGACCCGAAGGAAGCCGTCCGTGGCCCACGCCCGCGTCCGGGCCCAGCAGGCGCTGGTCCGCATCGCCAAGTCCGGCCCCCAGCGGATGCGCGGTCCCGTCGGCCGCCTCACCCGTCGGCTGCGCCGGGACTACACCGGGCCGATGGTGACGGTCGTGGTGCCGGTCAGCGACGACGAGACCACCCGCATCGCGCCGTTCTTCGCCGCGCTGCGCAACCAGACCCACCGCAACCTCGACGTGCTCGTGCTGCCCTACGGCCGCTGCGACCGGGTGCGCGAGACGGTGCGCCAGGAGGCGGCGCAGGACTGGCGGATCCGGGTCCGCCGCCGTACGGCGTCCGGGCTGGCCGCCGCGCGCAACGACGGCGTCCGCTCCGCGCGGGCCGAGTTGGTGCTGGTCGCCGGCGCCGGGGACGACCTGCCGCTGCCGGCGGTCGAGCGACTGGTCGCGGCGCACGAGGCGTCCGGCTCGCCGCTGGTCGTCGGACTGATGGGTGAGCCCGACGTGATCGGCTGGATCGCGGACTCGCCGTTCGCCGCCGCGCACCGCGCCGAGGTCCGTCGTACGACGCTGGGGGCGAGCCCGATCGCGGTCACCGACCTCGGCCTCGGCAACAAGCTCTTCACCCGCGCGCTGTGGGGGCGGGCGGGCGTCGGGTTCACCGACCGGCTCGCCAGCGGCGCCGACGTCGCGCTCGGGCTGCTGCGCTCGGCGGACGCCTTCGACCTGCTCACCCACGTCACCTACCTGCCCACCGGGCGGCGCGACGGTGCCGCGGTCGGCGCCACCCCGGACGTCCTCAGCCGCCTCGACGGCTGGATCGAGGTCCAGGAGGGCACCTGGCGCGAGGTCGAGGCGCTCG
The DNA here is from genome assembly GCF_018831735.1 of Pimelobacter sp. 30-1. NCBI lineage: Bacteria > Bacillati > Actinomycetota > Actinomycetes > Propionibacteriales > Nocardioidaceae > Pimelobacter > Pimelobacter sp. 30-1. The sequence goes on along the minus strand of NZ_NHTS01000003.1, from coordinate 630,815 downwards.
GCCTCCCCGACGTCCGGGACTGGTGGCTGTGGGGCGTCCTCGACGCCGCCGTGCAGCCCCTGCTCGCCAGCGCCGAGCGCGCCGACGAGCGGCAGTGGACGACGCTGCGCGACCACGTCCGCCGCTGGCTCGACGACGCCGGCCCCGAGGTCGTCGCCTCGCTGTCGGTCGAGTCCCGGGTCAAGCTCTGGCTCACCCGCACGGACGAGCGCGCCGTCCTGGAGCGGTTCGTCACCGCCCGCCTGTTCGCCTACGGCGACCACCCGACCGAGATCCGTGACGGACGGGTCTGGGCGCAGCTGCCACTGCCCGACGACCTGGACCTCCCGCCCGAGCTGCTCGAGCTCGCCCCCGACGAGACCCTCCTGCGCGCGGTCGTGCGCGAGGTGCGCTGGACCGGGGCCGACCAGGACCGCCTCGAGCTGCTCGTGTGCGCCGCGATCGACAACGTCCACCTCGACGGGTTCCCCCAGGTGGCGTGCGTCCTCGTCGGCCCGGACGGCGCCCGCGTCGACCTCCCCGTCGAGCAGGTGCGCGACTGGCGGGGCAACCTCGCCGGCCGCCGGCACCAGGACTACTCGTGGGGTGGGGTGCGCGCCACGGTCGACCCGTCGGCACTCGTCGCGTCGCCGGGTGCCTGGCAGGTCGAGCTGACGATGACGGCTCAGGGAGTCACCCGCACCGGCATCGCGGTCCTCGCCGCCGACCACGTCGCCGCCGACCGCGGGGACGACCACCGGTTCGCGCCGCGCCCCGCTGGGACCGCCGGGACGGCTGGGACCGTCACGCTGCGCGTCGACCCGCGCGCGACCCCGGCGACGCTCGTGGTCGCGCCGGACGAGCAGCCCCGGATCGCCGCCGGCACCCTCGCGGTCGCCGGGCGCACTCTCGCGGGCACGGTCTCCGGCGCCGTGGTCGCCGTCCGCGCCACCCTCGACGGCGCCGAGGCCCGCGCCGACGTCGCGGCCGACGGCACGTTCGCGCTGACCTTCCCGGCGCCCGTCCCCGGCCGCCGCCGCTGGGTCCTGCACGCCCTGAGCGCCGACGGACGTGAGCAGGCCGTCTCCTGGCCCTCCGGCGGCGACCTCTGGCTCGGCGCCGGTACGGGCGACCTGGTCGCCACCCGCGGCTCCGCCGGGCGCGTCGAGATCTGGGAGGCCGAGCGGGTCCTCGCCGTCGACGCCGTGGACCTCGACGACCTCACCCTCACCGTCCGCGGCCGCTGGCTGGCCGCGACCCCGCCCACCGGCGCCACCGTCGAGCTCGTCGGCCCCAAGGTCGCGCTGACCGGCACCACCACCACCGCCGCCACCGCCGGTGCCGACGGCCTGCTCACCGCTACCTTCGACCTGCGCCACGACCCGTGGGGCCTGGGCGCCGGCCCGATCCCGCACGGGCGCTACCGCCTCGTCGTCCGGGTCCCCGGGCAGTCCGAGCAGCGGGTCTTCCTCGCCGAGGCGACCGTGGAGCGGCTGCACACCTTCACCCCCGGCACGTCGTACGCCGTCGAGCTGCTCCGCGTCGGCCGCGGCTTCGACGTCGAGCTGACCCGGCCGCTGGAGCCCGGCGATCGCACGCCGTACGTCCAGACCCAGCTGGAGACGTGGGCCCGCGAGGGCGACATCCCGCTGGAGCCGGGCTCGGTCTACTTCCAGGTCTACGGCGGCTCGTCGGCCACCGACAGCCAGCTCGCGATCTACCACGAGCTGCGCCGGGTCCGGCCCGACGCGACCGTCTACTGGGGCGTCCTCGGTGCCCCTGCCCGCGCCCCCGAGGGCACGGTCCCCGTGGTCGTGATGAGCCGCGAGTACCACCGCGTGATGGCCGCCGCCGCCGACCTCTGCATGAACGTCGACCCGCCCCGCTGGTACGACCGGCGCCCCGGCCAGCGCCTCCTGCAGACCTTCCACGGCTACCCCGCGAAGTCGATGGGCCTGCGGATGTGGCGCGCCAAGCACTGGCCCCCCAGCCGGATCGCGCTCGAGATCGAGCGCACGTCGGGGGAGTGGGACCTGATCCTCACCCCCTCGCCCGAGATGGACGTCCACTACCGCGACGAGTACGCCTACGACGGCCCGATCCACAGCAAGGGCTACCCGCGCGACGACATCCTCGTCTCCGAGCGCGCGGACGCCGTCCGCGAGGACACCCGTCGCCGGCTCGGCATCCAGCCCGGCCAGGTCGCCGTCCTCTACGCCCCGACCTGGCGCGACGACATGGCCAGCGCCTGGGGCAACGCCGAGCTCGTCCAGCACCTCGACCTCGAGTCGGCCGCCCGCGCGCTCGGCCCCGAGTACGTCCTGCTCATGCGCGGCCACCGCTTCCACGCGGCCGGCCGCTCGGCCGAGGGCGCCGGCGCCCGGGTCCTCGACGTCACCGACTACCCGGAGATCAACGACCTGCTCCTGGCCTCCGACGTCGCGGTCCTCGACTACTCGTCGATGCGCTTCGACTTCGCCCTCACCGGGCGGCCGATGATCTTCCTGGTGCCCGACCTGGCGTCGTACGTCGGCGGGGTGCGGGGCTTCCTCTACGACTTCCCCTCCTCGGCGCCCGGCCCCCTGGTCGACACGGCCGACGAGGTGGTCGCGCTGCTCCGCGACGTGCCGGGCCTGCAGGCCCGGCACGCGGGGGAGATCGAGGAGTTCAACGCGAGGTTCAACCGCTGGCAGGACGGTCACGCTGCCGAGCGGGTGGTCGCGGCCTTCTTCGAGTGACGTGACTACCATCCCCAGCGTGACCACCCTGCGGATCCCGGACCCGCGCCTCGGCCTGAATTCGTTCGCCACCGACGCCTGGTGGGAGGCGATCCCCGACGCCGAGCGGACCCCGGACGCCCGGGTCGTCGCGGCCCCCGGAGCCCCGTGGGACGGCGAGCGGACGCTGCTCGTCGCCGGCGCCGTCACCGACCACCTGGCAGAGCCGACCGTCGCTGCGGTCGAGGCCTGGGCCGCGGAGGTGTGCGCCCTCGTGGCCGCGCAGCCCGGGCCGGCGCACCTCGCGGTGTCGCTGTCGACGGTCCGCTCGCTCGACGAGGCGGTGACGCTCGCGCAGGGCCGCCGCTGGCCGTCGTACGACGCCGTGGAGGCGGCGCGCCACCGGGCCGGTGAGCCGGTCCCGGTGCCCTCGATCCCGGGCGGTCAGCAGGCGGTGAGCGCGTTCGTGACCGCGCTGCTGCCGCAGGTCGAGGTGCTCGCCGCGTCCGGCTGGGCGACCGCGGCCGACGCCACCGCCGACGCCACCGCGTGCGTGTCCCGCTCGCTCGACGCCGACCCCGACGTCCCCGACGACCTCGCCCGTGAGCTGCGGGCGGCCGGCCGTGCCGCGCTGGTGGCGTTCGAGGAGGCCGGGCTCACGATCAGCGGCCCCCGCGACGCGTTGCTCTGGCCGGTGTCGGCCGAACGCGGACAGATCCCGATCGAGGTCGCGGCCGACGCGGCCGTCGAGGCGATGCTCGCCCTGCGCGAGCGCCCGGCCGTGGAGGTGGCCCGATGAGGCTCGCCGACGGCACCACGCTGCTCCACATCGGCCCCTACAAGACGGGGACGACGGCGATGCAGGGCGCGCTCTGGGAGGCGCGCGACGCGCTCGCTGAGCACGGTGTGCGCTACCCCGGCGAGCGGGCCCACGAGATGGGCGCCGCAATGGCGGTGGCCCTCGGCCGCGTCGAGCCGGGTCAGGACCTCGCCGAGCAGCGCGAGCGCTGGCACGCCCTCGCTGCCGAGCTCCGCGACGAGCGGCCGCGGATCGGCATCGTCAGCAGCGAGGTCTACTGCGAGGCCAGCGACGAGGGCGCCCGCGCGGTGCTCGACGGACTCGGCCCCGCGACCCAGGTGCTCATCACGCTGCGCCCGGTCGTCCGCCTCCTCGGCTCGCAGTGGCAGCAGTACACCCAGAACATCGCCGTCCCGTCGTACCCCGACTGGCTGCGCGAGATCCTCGACCACCCCGAGGGCGAGCGGGTGACGCCGTCGTTCTGGCGCCGGCACCGTCACGACCGGCTGGTCGAGCGCTGGGTCGGTCTCGTCGGGCCCGAGCGGGTGACCGTGGTCGTCGTCGACGACCGTGACCACGACGGCCTGCCGCGGGTCTTCGAGAAGCTCCTCGGCGTCCCGGCCGGGCTCCTCCAGACGCCCGCCGACCGCTCGAACCGCTCGCTGACCTTCCCCGAGACCCAGCTGGTCCAGGCGCTCGTACGACGCACCAACGGCCCCGCCTTCGGCCCCGCCTTCGACTCCGCCGATCACAGCCGGTTCGTCCGCTTCGGTGCGGCCCGCGGGCTCCAGGCCGCGCCCGCCGACCGGGCCGCCGAGCGCGTCCTCACCCCGGCCTGGGCGGTCGACCAGGCCCTCGCGATCGGGGCCTCGATGGCCGCGCGGGTGGCCGCGTCCGGAGCGACCGTCATCGGCGACCTCGGGCTGCTCTCCGACCCCGCCCTCGCGCCCGCCACCGGCGACAACGCGCCCGTCACCGCGGTCGACCCCGTCGCCGCCGCGGCGCTGGTCGCCGGGGTGATCAGCAAGCTGTCCGGGGTCCGTGGCGGCCCCGAGCCGCGCGTGGACGGCGGACCGGTCGAGAAGGCGGTGTGGTCGCGGCACCACGCGGTCGTGGCGCAGTGGGAGTCCGCGCCGCCCTCGGTCGCGCCGGCCGAGCGCTCGTCCCTGCGGGCCCTCGCCGGCCGGGTCCGACGCCGGCTCGGCGGCTCCCGCTGAGGCTTGGCAGATCGAGTTAAGATCGTCGGCGTGGGTCTGTTCCGGGGGAAGCGCCGCTCGCGCGACGCGACATCGAGCGGCGCGTCGTCGATCATCGCATCGATCGCCTCCGCCGTACCCGGGCCGGCAGCCGCCGGCGTGTTCCTCGGAGCCCCCGATGCCGACCTCGTCGCAGCGCTTCGCCGCGCGCTGCCCGGCCTGACCTGGGTGGCGCTGCCCGACGACGCGGTCGCGCGACACCGGGCGCTGATCGCCGAGGGCCCGCTCGACCTCGTGGTCGACGACCCCGACCCGGAGGGTCGGCTTCGCCGGTTCAACCGCACGTTCTTCCAGCTCCGCCCCGGCGGGGTCTACGTCATCCCGAACGGAGCAGGCGAGCTCGGAACCCAGGCCGGTCCGCTCGGCGAGCTGCTCCAGGAGGCCGCCGCCCGCGCCGAGGTGCCGCTGCGGACCCACAGCACGGGGATGGACGAGACCCGACTGCGTGCGCTGCGCTCCCACGTCCGCACGACCGTGGTCGACGGGCACCTCGTCCTGTCCCACGACCTCCCCGACGTCCACGCACTCGTCCGCGAGGAGCACCTCGACGACCTTCTCGCAGCGGTTCCCACCCCGCACCGGGTGCTTGCCGTCCACCCCGTCGGTACGCCGCCAGCCGAGCCAGAGTCTGTCGAGGTGCCCCAGGCCCGGGTGCGCCACGACGGGCGCCCGATCGAGCCCGTCGACCTGCACCTGCGTGACTACCGCGACGTGGTGGTGGCGCCGTACCAGCTGGTGCTCGGCGACCGGATCGTCCTGCCCGACACCTTCCGCCACCACCCGCAGCCCCACCTCCACAACAAGATGCTGGCCAAGGTGGCTCCGGCGTTCGCCGTCCCCGTCGACCCGGTCCCCGACGACATCCCGCGCCTCGACGGCACCTACCTGCACCTCGACAACGAGGCCCGCGCCCACTTTGGCCACCTGCTGACGGAGTCGCTGAGCCGGGTCTGGGCCTGGCCCGAGACCCTTGCGCTCGACCCCGGCGCCCGGGTCCTCGTGTGCGCGACCGTCAAGCGGCCCGAGCTGCTGGAGTACGAGCTGGCGATCTACGAGGCCGCCGGCATCCCGCGCGACCGGGTGGTCCTGGCCAGCGGCCCGGTGCGGGTCGAGCGGTTGATCTCCGGCACCCCGATGTTCAGCAATCCCTACTACGTCGATGCCCGCATCGCCGCCACCTGGGACCAGGTCGGCGACCGGCTCGCCGCGGGAGCCGCGCCGCGCGAGTGGCCGCAGCGGGTCTTCCTCTCCCGCCGCGAGACCAAGCGCGCCTGCGTCAACGGGCCCGAGCTCGAGCAGGTCTTCGTCGAGCACGGGTTCGAGGTGCTCTTCCCCGAGGACTACTCGCTCGGCGAGCAGGTCCAGCTCTTCCGTGCCGCCGACGTGATCGCGGGCTTCGCCGGCAGCGGGATGTTCCAGATCGCCTTCGTCGCCGAGCCCAAGACCGTCATCCAGGTCGGCTCCGAGGCCTACGGTCCCCGCAACGAGTACCTCATGGCCGCGGTGCGCCGGCACCGGCTCACCGGCATCGTCTGCCAGGCGTACGACGGCCGCGGCCTGGCCGCCGACTGGTGGTACGACGAGCAGCGCGAGGGCCCCGCGCTGCGCGCCCTCCTCGCCGGGCTGTGATCCAGCCCACCCGGCTCACCCGTTTTCCGCCGCCCTGATCCCGGCGTACCGTTGAGCCGTCCCCGGAACCCCGGGGCGACAGCACTGAGCACAACGTCCGGTACCCACCCCGGCTCCCACCCTCACCGGCGGGAGTGGTCGGAGGGACGGGAACGAAAGGTTCACGAATGTCCCACCTGTTTCGTGTGGGCGTCGTCGGCGCGGGTCGCGTCGGCGCCGTCCTGGCCGCTGGTCTCCAGGCGGCCGGCCACACCATCGTCGCCGCTGCGGGCGAGTCCGACGCCTCGCGGCGCCGGGCGGCCGAGCTGCTGCCGGGCGTCCCGCTCCGCAAGCCGAGCGATGTCGCGCGCGAGTCCGAGCTGCTGCTGCTGACCGTGCCCGACGACATGCTCCCCAACGTGGTCAAGGTGCTCGCCGACAGCGGCGCCCTCCACGCCGGCCAGTACGTCGCGCACACCTCGGGTCGCCACGGCCTCGCCGTGCTCGCGCCGGCCGCCGCCGTCGGCGCCCGGGTGATCGCGCTGCACCCCGCCATGACCTTCACCGGTACGGCGGTCGACCTCGAGCGGCTCCACGGCTGCGTGTTCGGCCTCACCGCCGGCGCCGCGGAGCGCGAGGTCGCCGAGGCGCTCGTCGCCGATCTCGGCGGGCGCGCCACCTGGGTGCCCGAGGAGATGCGCACGCTCTACCACGCGGGTCTCGCCCACGGCGCCAACCACCTCGTGACCCTGGTCAGCGAGGCGATGGGCCTGCTCGCCGCGGCCGGGGTCGACGACCCGGCCGGCACCCTGCGGCCCCTGCTCGACGCGGCGCTCGACAACGCGCTCGCCCACGGCGACGCCGCCCTCACCGGCCCGATCGTGCGCGGCGACGTCCAGACCGTCGCGGCCCACCTCAAGGACATCTCGGCCAACGCGCCCGACACCGTCCCGTCGTACGTCGCGATGGCGTGGGCCACCCTCGACCGCGCCGTCACCGACGGCCGGCTGCTGCCGATCCGCGCCCAGGCGATCGCCACCGTCCTCAGCGCCTACGGCGACCGCCGCTTCGTCAGCCACCCGCGGGTGGAGACGGCGTGACGACGCTGACCACCCCCCCGGCCGTCGCCCGCAGCCGGACCGAGCTGGCCGGCCTGCTCGAGGGCCGTGGTCACGTGGTGCTGGTGCCGACGATGGGCGCGCTCCACGAGGGGCACGCGACGCTCATGCGGATCGCCCGGGAGCGGGCCGGCGCCGAGGGCGTCGTCGTGGTCTCGGTCTTCGTCAACCCGCTGCAGTTCGGTCCCGGCGAGGACCTCGACCGCTACCCGCGCACGTTCGACGCCGACCTGGCGCTCGCGGCCGGCGAGGGTGTCGACGTGGTGTTCGCTCCGGTCGTCGCCGAGATGTACCCCGACGGCGTCCCGCACGAGGGCGTCGCCTCCGAGGCGGTCACCGTGCAGCCCGGACCCCTGGGCGAGGTGCTCGACGGCGCGAGCCGGCCCGGCCACTTCCGCGGCGTGCTGACCGTGGTGGCCAAGCTGTTCGGCCTGGTCCGCCCGGACGTCGCGATCTTCGGCGAGAAGGACTACCAGCAGCTCGCGCTGATCCGCCGGATGGTCGCCGACCTGTGCCTGGGCATCGACGTGGTCGGCGCCCCGACCGACCGGGAGCCCGACGGGCTGGCCCGGTCGAGCCGCAACCGCTACCTCGACGCCGAGCAGCGGCAGCAGGCCGTCGCGCTCAGCCGGGCGCTGCGGGCCGCGCAGGAGCGGGCGCCGTACGGCGTCCCGGCGGCGCGGTGGGCGGCGATGGCCGTGATCAAGAGCGAGCCCGGCGTCGAGCTCGACTACCTGGCGCTGACCACCACCGGTCTGGGTGAGCTGCCCGACTACCCCGAGCCCGGCACCGAGGGCCGGGTCCTCGTCGCCGCCCGGGTCGGCACCACCCGCCTCATCGACAACCTGCCCCTGCAGTTCTGAACCGAGGGAGACTCCCGTGCTGCGCACCATGATGAAGAGCAAGATCCACCGGGCGACCGTGACCCAGGCCGACCTGCACTACGTCGGCTCGGTCACCGTCGACGAGGACCTCCTGGAGGCCGCCGACCTGCTGGCCGGCGAGCTCGTGCACATCGTCGACATCACCAACGGCGCCCGGCTCGAGACCTACACGATCGCCGGCGAGCGCGGCAGCGGCGTGATCGGCATCAACGGCGCCGCCGCCCGGCTCGTCCACCCGGGCGACCTGGTGATCCTCATCGGCTACGGCCAGATGAGCACCGAGGAGGCCAAGGAGTACCAGCCGCACGTGGTCTTCGTCGACGCCGACAACAAGATCATGGCGACCGGCTTCGACCCGGCCGAGACGTTCGGCGACCCGACCCTGTCCCGCGGTGACGTCACCGCGACGCGCTGACGCCGCGGATCAGTAGTCTGCTGGGATGCCTGAACAGCTGCGCCTCCCCGGGCGCCTCACCGCGCCGAGCCCGGGTTGGACCACGCGCGCCGACGTCGTCATCGTCGGCTCCGGCATCGCCGGACTGACCGCCGCGCTCCGGCTGCGCGGCCGGGTCGACAAGATCCTGGTCGTCACCAAGGACGTGCTCAACGCGGGCTCCACCCAGTGGGCCCAGGGTGGCATCGCCGCGGCGCTCGGTCCCGGTGACACCCCGGAGCAGCACGAGGCGGACACGCTCGTCGCGGGCGCCGGGGCGTGCGACCGGGACGCCGTACGCGTGCTGGTCAACGAGGGACCCGAGGCGGTGCGCGAGCTGATCGCGCTCGGCACCAACTTCGACCACACCGACGACGGTGAGCTGTCGCTGACCCGCGAGGGCGGCCACCACCGCGACCGGATCGCCCACGCCGGCGGCGACGCCACCGGAGCCGAGATCCAGCGGGCGCTCATCGCCGCGATCGAGGCGGCCCCGGACATCGAGGTCATCCAGCACGCGCTGGCGGTCGACCTGCTGCTCGGCCCCGACGAGACCGGTACGACGGGCGTGGCCGGCCTGACCCTGCACGTGATCGGCGAGGGCGAGCGCGACGGCGTCGGCGCCGTCCATTGCCGCGCGGTCGTCCTGGCCAGCGGCGGCCTGGGCCAGGTCTTCTCCCAGACCACCAACCCCGCCGTCACCACCGGCGACGGCATGGCGCTCGCGCTGCGCGCCGGCGCCACCCTGCGCGACCTGGAGTTCGTGCAGTTCCACCCGACCGTGATGTACCTCGGCCCGGACTCCCGCGGCCAGCAGCCGCTCATCTCCGAGGCCGTGCGCGGCGAGGGCGCCTTCCTCGTCGACGACGAGGGCAACCGGATCATGCAGGGCGTGCACGAGCTCGCCGACCTGGCCCCGCGCGATGTCGTCGCCAAGACGATCATGAAGCGGATGCTCGAGACCGGCCGCCCCCACATGTGGCTCGACGCGCGCCACCTGGGCGCGGAGTTCTGGGAGCGCCGGTTCCCGACGATCCTCGCCACCGCGCGGTCCTACGGCATCGACCCGGTCACCCAGCTGATCCCGGTCGCGCCGGCCTGCCACTACGCCTCGGGCGGCGTGCGGACCGACCTGCTCGGGCGGACCAGCCTGCCGGGGCTCTACGCGACCGGCGAGGTCGCCTGCTCCGGCGTCCACGGCGCCAACCGGCTGGCGTCCAACTCGCTGCTCGAGGGACTGGTGTTCTCGCGGCGCATCGCCGAGGTGCTGCCCGGCGAGCTGCCGGCCTGGCGCGAGCCCGGCGCGGACCGTCGCACGGCGGGGCTGGTGGCGGGCGACATCCGCCGCGAGCTCCAGGAGACGATGAGCTCGCGGGTCGGCGTGCTGCGCTCGGCGCCCGGACTGGCCGAGGCGGGCGTCGTCCTCGACAAGCTCGCGGGTCACGCCGCCGAGAGCGTCGACCAGGCCTCGTGGGAGGCGACGAACCTGCTCACCATCAGCGCCGCGCTCGCCGGCGCGGCCGCGCTGCGCCAGGAGACCCGTGGCTCGCACTGGCGCGAGGACTTCCCCGAGCGTGACGACGCCCAGTGGGCCGGGCACTTCGACGTGACCATGGACGACGGCGTCACCACGGTCGCCTTCCTCCCCGCCCCGGCGACCGACGGAGACACCCCGTGATCGCGCGCACGCCCTTCGCCGACCTGCCCGGCGTACTCGTCGACGAGATCGCGGCTGCGGGCCTCGACCCCCGGGCGGTCTACGACCACATCGCGCTCGCCTTCGAGGAGGACCTCCCCGGCGGCGTCGACGACGTCACCAGCGACGCGATGCCCGACATGGGGACGGCGGTCGCCGACTTCGCCGCCCGTGAGCCCGGTGTCGTCGCGGGCCTGGCGATCGCCGAGCTCGCCTTCGCCTACGCGCTCGGCGACACCGTCACGATCACCGGACGCGTGCCCGACGGCACCCGGGTGGCGCCCGGCGACGTCGTGCTCACCGTGTCCGGTCCGGTCCGCGGCGTGCTGACCGCCGAGCGGACCGCGCTCAACTTCGCCTCGCACCTCTCCGGCGTCGCGACCGCGACCTCGCGCTGGGTCGACGCCCTGGAGGGCACCCGTGCCCGGGTGCTCGACACCCGCAAGACCCTGCCCGGCTGGCGCGCGCTCCAGAAGTACGCCGTGCGCTGCGGCGGCGGCGTCAACCACCGGTTCAGCCTCGTCGACCGGGCGATGGTCAAGGACAACCACGCCGTCGCCGCGGGCGGCGTCGTCGCGGCCTACGAGGCCGTCCTCGCGAAGCACCCCGGCTTGCGCGTCGAGGTCGAGGTGATGAACCTCGACGAGCTGCGCGCCGTCCTCGCCGCCGGCTGCACCGAGGTGCTGCTCGACAACATGAGCACCGCCGACATGACCGAGGCGGTCCGGATCAACGAGGCCGCGGGCCGGCCCGCGACCCTGGAGGCCTCGGGCGGCCTCACCCTCGGCCGGGCCCGCGAGGTCGCCGAGACCGGCGTCGACTTCATCTCCGTCGGCGCCCTGACCCACTCGGTCGTCGTCTTCGACCTGGGCCTGGACTTCCGGACGGCGTGACCATGCCCCTGCTCGCGGCCGACATCGGCAACGCCCACACCGTCCTCGGCCTCGTCGCCGACGGCGAGGTCGTGGCCGACTGGCGGGTGTCGACCAACGAGCACCGCACGGCCGACGAGTGGGCGGTGCTCATCCGCGGCCTGCTGGGGGCGCGCGCCTCCGAGATCACCGGGGTGGCCGTGTGCGCGACCGTCCCCGCGGTGCTCAACGCGTGGCGCGAGATGCTGCCCTCGCACTTCCCCGACGTACCGCGGGTGATCGTCGAGCCGGGCATCCGGACCGGCGTACCGATCCTCGTCGACAACCCGCGCGAGGTCGGCACCGACCGGATCGTCAACGCGCTCGCGGCCGCGGCGGACTATCCCGTCCCGGCGATCGTCGTCGACTTCGGGGGCACCGCGACGACGTACGACGTGGTGGACGACCAGGGCCGCTACGTCGGTGGCGCGATCACCCCCGGCATCGAGATCTCGCTCGACGCCCTGAGCCGTGGCGGCGCCCAGCTGCGCATGGTCGAGCTGGTCCGCCCGCGCGGCGTGATCGGCAAGAACACCGTCGAGGCGCTCCAGTCCGGCATGGTCTTCGGCGTCGCCAGCCAGGTCGAGGGCATGGTCGAGCGACTGCTCGACGCCCTCGGCTGCCCGGCCGCGGAGGCCTCGGTGATCGCGACCGGATATCTCGCGCCGCTCGTCGTCGACGAGTGCCGCTGCTTCACAGACTCCGCGCCGGCGCTGACCTTGCGCGGGCTGGAGAAGGTGTTCGCGCGCAACCAGCGCTAGCGCTCGCGGCCGCCGCGCAGCCGGCGCATCCCGCGGCGGGCGACGTCGCGCAGCCCGGGCTCGGCCTCGCTCGGCGGAGCCGGCGGCGGCGCCTGTGCGGCGAGGAGCTGCTGGGCGCTCGCGGCGAGCCCGGCCGCGAACCACCCGGCGAATTCCGTGTCGACGCTCGCCGGAGCCTCCGGCGTCTCGGCGACGCCGGGCAGGGCCACGCTGGAGAGCGAGTCGAGGTCGCCGAGCACGGTGACGCCGCTCGCGCGCAGGCGCTCGGCGGCCGACCGCCCGATCTCGTTGGCCCGGGCCACCGCCCAGTCGGGGGTGATCATGCGCGCTTCGCCGGAGGCCGGCGTACGGGCCTTGAGGTGGTCGCGGAAGTGCGCCAGGAAGCGGGCGTAGAGATCAGGCCCCAGGCCCAGCGCCTTGAACTGCGCGTTGAACTGTCGCAGCACCTCGACCTCGGCCGCCGTCAGCGAGCGGTTCTCCTTGGCCTCGCGCGAGGCCAGGGTCTCGGGCCGCAGCCCCAGGATCTCCTCGAAGGCGTGCGGCAGGAACTGGTGGTCGGCCGCGTCGAGCACGACCACGATGACCCGCTCGGGACCCACGTGCGCGGCCCAGCGCCGGGTGAGCTCGTCGTGCGCGTGCCGGACCCAGAACTGCGGCGGCGGGGCCACGGCGGGCGCCTCGTCGAGGACCGAGTGCAGGAAGTCGTCGTACTTGCGCAGGCCGAGGCGCTGGATGCCCTGCTGGTACTGCGACGGCAGGATCTTGGCCAGCGGCCGCAGCGTCACCACGACCCACAGGTCCTCGGCACCGAGCTGGTCGACGACCTGCGCGATCTGGGCGTCCTTGGCGTCGGAGAGGAACTCGCTGCTGTAGATCCGCCGGTCGCCCGACGTCCGCGTCATCTCGCCGACCAGCGCCTCCCAGCGCCCCCGCGCGGCGTCCCGGTCCATGCCGGCCACCAGCCGCCCGGTGATCCAGCGCGCCGCCGCGGCGTCGTGGCGGGTGGGGGAGAGGTAGCGCACCCCTTGCGCCGCCAGGTCCTTGCGCGCCTGGTGCAGCGCACTTTGGAGCGCGGTCGTCCCGGTCTTGTGCGGGCCGATGTGAAGGACCCGCGCGGAGGAAGGGACTTCGGCCGGCGACGACATGCGCGTCATGCTAGCGGTGGTCGAGAACCCCGAATCCGGCGGGGATTTGCCGCCGGCTATTTGCGGACAATTCAACGATGTCAGCGACTCGACAGATATCGGCAGATCATCCCCGATAAACACGCCGCCGTGCATGTCAGCCATTTGATCCGCTATTTTGATTTCGGCGATATTCCGCCGGTCCATCGTGCGAGAGTTGGGGAAAGCATGGCGCAGAAGGTCAATATCATCCTGGTCGACGACATCGACGGGAGCGACGCTTCGCAGACGGTCGCTTTCGGTCTCGACGGGTCCAATTACGAGATCGACCTCAATGACAAGAATGCGAATGCGCTGCGCGAGGCGCTCGCCGCCTATGTCGGCCACGCCCGCAAGGTCGGCCGCGGTGGTGCCGGCGGCGCCAAGCGCGGCCGCGGCGCGGCGGCCGCGGCTGCCGGCGGCGCCTCGGCCAAGGAGGTCCGGGAGTGGGCGCGGGCCAACGGTCACGACGTGCCCGAGCGCGGCCGGATCCCGTCCGACGTCCGTGAGGCGTACGACGCCGCGCACTGAGCGATGACCCCCGGGGGAGGGCGGCGCGGCCGATCTCCCGGGGGTGCTCGGCGGGACCGCGTTCGCTGAGAGCGCACAGGGAACAGGCGCTCACCTGGAACGCGTAGGGTGTGAGCGGGGTTGTAACCCTACGAACAGCCCTGTGACGTGTGAGGAGCGTGCAATGTTCGAGCGGTTCACTGACCGAGCCCGCCGGGTGGTCGTGCTGGCCCAGGAGGAGGCCCGCATGCTCTCCCACAACTACATCGGGACCGAGCACATCCTGCTCGGGCTCATCCACGAGGGAGAGGGCGTCGCCGCCAAGGCGCTGGAGTCGCTCGACATCTCCCTCGAGGCGGTCCGGGCCCAGGTCGAGGAGATCATCGGCCAGGGGCAGCAGGCTCCGTCCGGCCACATCCCCTTCACGCCGCGTGCCAAGAAGGTCCTCGAGCTGTCCCTGCGCGAGGCGCTGCAGCTCGGTCACTCCTACATCGGCACCGAGCACATCCTGCTCGGGCTGATCCGCGAGGGTGAGGGCGTCGCCGCCCAGGTCCTGCAGAAGCTCGGCGCCGACCTCAACCGGGTCCGCCAGCAGGTCATCCAGCTGCTGTCCGGCTTCCAGGGCAAGGAGAGCAGCTCGACCGCGTCGGCTGCCGGTGCCACGAGCGGTGGCGACGCGCCGTCGTCCTCGCTGGTGCTCGACCAGTTCGGTCGCAACCTGACCCAGGACGCCCGCGAGGGCAAGCTCGACCCGATCATCGGTCGCGCCGCGCAGATCGAGCGCGTGATGCAGGTGCTCTCGCGGCGTACCAAGAACAACCCGGTGCTCATCGGTGAGCCCGGCGTCGGCAAGACCTCGATCGTCGAGGGTCTGGCCCAGGACATCGTCAAGGGCAACGTTCCCGAGACGCTCAAGGACAAGCAGATCTACACGCTCGACCTGGGTGCCCTGGTCGCCGGCTCGCGCTACCGCGGTGACTTCGAGGAGCGCCTCAAGAAGGTGCTCAAGGAGATCCGCACGCGCGGCGACATCGTGCTGTTCATCGACGAGATCCACACCCTCGTCGGTGCCGGTGCGGCCGAGGGTGCGATCGACGCCGCGTCGATCCTCAAGCCGATGCTGGCCCGCGGTGAGCTCCAGACCATCGGCGCCACCACGCTCGACGAGTACCGCAAGTACCTCGAGAAGGACGCCGCCCTCGAGCGCCGCTTCCAGCCGATCCAGGTGCCCGAGCCGTCGATCGCCGACACGATCGAGATGCTCAAGGGCATCCGTGACCGCTACGAGGCGCACCACCGGGTGACGATCACCGACGAGGCGCTGGTCTCCGCGGCCACCCTCGCCGACCGCTACATCTCCGACCGGTTCCTGCCGGACAAGGCGATCGACCTCATCGACGAGGCCGGCTCGCGGCTGCGCATCCGCCGGATGACGGCCCCCGCCGACCTGCGCGAGTACGACGACAAGATCGCCGACGTCCGCCAGCGCAAGGAGGCGGCCATCGACGGTCAGGACTTCGAGGCGGCCGCGCGTCTGCGCGACGAGGAGAAGCAGCTGATCCTGGCCAAGTCCGAGCGCGAGAAGCAGTGGCGTGCCGGGGACATGGACGAGGTCGCCGAGGTCGACGAGGAGCTCATCGCCGAGGTCCTCGCCGTCGCGACCGGCATCCCGATCGTCAAGCTCTCCGAGGAGGAGTCCACGCGGCTGCTCAAGATGGAGGACGAGCTGCACAAGCGGGTCATCGGCCAGGAGGAGGCCGTCAAGGCGCTCAGCCGGGCGATCCGTCGTACGCGTGCCGGTCTGAAGGACCCCAAGCGTCCCGGTGGCTCGTTCATCTTCGCCGGCCCCTCCGGTGTCGGAAAGACGTGGCTGTCCAAGACGCTCGCCGAGTTCCTGTTCGGTGACGAGGACGCGCTGATCCAGCTCGACATGTCCGAGTTCGGCGAGAAGCACACCGTCTCGCGGCTCTTCGGTTCGCCGCCGGGATATGTCGGTTACGAGGAGGGCGGTCAGCTCACCGAGAAGGTGCGCCGCAAGCCGTTCTCCGTCGTTCTCTTCGACGAGGTCGAGAAGGCCCACCCCGACATCTTCAACAGCCTGCTGCAGATTCTCGAGGAAGGTCGCCTGACCGACTCGCAGGGTCGGGTCGTGGACTTCAAGAACACCGTGATCATCATGACCACGAACCTCGGCTCGCGCGACATCGGCAAGTCGGTCGGCCTGGGCTTCAGCTCGGGCGACGCCGCCGGCTCCTACGACCGGATGAAGGCGAAGGTCTCCGACGAGCTCAAGCAGCACTTCCGCCCGGAGTTCCTCAACCGGGTCGACGAGATCATCGTCTTCCCGCCGCTGAGCTCCGAGCAGATCGTCGCGATGGTGGACAACATGATCGCCGCCGTCGAGGTCCGGATGAAGGACCGCGACATGCGCCTCGAGCTCACCCAGGCCGCCAAGAACCTGCTCGCCGAGCGGGGCTTCGACCCGGTCCTGGGCGCCCGGCCGCTGCGTCGCACGATCCAGCGCGAGATCGAGGACGTGCTCGCCGAGAAGATGCTCTACGGCGAGGTCGGCCCCGGCCAGATCGTGCTCGTGGACGTCGACGGCGAGGGCCCGACGGCGAGCTTCACCTTCGAGGGGCAGAAGGTCGGGGAGCTCCCCGACATGCCGCCGCTCGAGACGGTCGCCGACAGCGCCGCGGGTGCGGGTGCCGGCGACCTGCCGGAGGACCCCGGTTCCGCCGCCTCCGCCTCGTCCGAGTCGGCCTGAGCCGAACGCTTCCGACCCGGTCCGCCTCGTGCGGGCCGGGTCGTTGCGTTTGTCGGCGGCGTGCGGGAGCGGGCCCGGGCCGGCCCGGATCAGTGCGTGGAGCCGGCCAGGTTGAGCAGGACGACCCCGAGCACGATCAGTGCGAGGGCGCCGGCCTTGAGCGCGTCCAGGCGCTCGTCGAGGAAGAGGACGCCGACGACCGCCATCCCGGCCGTGCCGAGGCCGGCCCACACGGCGTACGCGATGGACACGGGGAGATCCTTGACGACCAGCGCGAGTAGCCAGATCGACAGCGCGTAGCCGCCCAGGACCAGCACCGTCCACAGCGGGTTGCGGAAGCTGTCGGTACGGGGGAGGGCGGCGCTCGCCGCGACCTCCACGCCGATCGCGGTGAGCAGCAGCGACCAGGCGATCACCATGGCTCCTCCTGGGGGGTTATGTAGCAGGTGCCACATCACCCAATGTAGCACCTGCTACATTGGGCCGCATGGTCGACGGAGCCGCAGCGGAGGGCGCGAGCCGGGACCGGCGCGGCGAGCTGGCCGAGGCAGCGACGGACTACGTCCTCGAGCACGGACTGATCGGGCTCAGCCTGCGGCCGCTGGCGGCCGCGCTGGGGACCAGCGACCGGATGCTGCTCTACCACTTCGCCGGCAAGGACGACCTGGTCGCGAGTGTGCTCGGTACGTCCAACGAGCGCTCGATCGCGCACCTGCGGTTGCTGCCGGGGGCGGCGTCGGTACGCGAGGCCGTCCTGGTGCTGTGGGCGGCGTCCACCGAGGGGCAGCTGGAGCGCTGCCAGCGGCTCTACCTGGAGGCGGCGGCGCTCGGGGTGTTCGGGCGGGAGCCGTACGCCGGCATGGTCCGGCGCTCCAACCAGGCCTGGCTGTCGGCGCTCGCCGCGTGGCTCGTCGCCGCGGGCTGTCCCGAGGCGGTCGCGGGCCGGGCGGCGAACCTGCTCGACGTCGCGATGATGGGGATGCTGCTCGACCTGCCGCTGGAGGTCGAGCCGAACGCGGCCCCGCTGGCGCAGTCCGTCGCCGACCTCGCGGACGCGGTGGCCGCGATCGCCGCCGGGACTCAGGGAAGTCGGTAGCGGCCGTCGTCCTGGGCGACGACCAGGCCGTCGGCGATCAGCGAGGCCAGCGCGCGCTCGCGCTGGACGATGTCGTCCCAGGCCGCGTCGAGGCGGTCCCGGGGGACCGGGCCGGGCTCGTCCCGCAGCACGGCGAGGAGCCGGCCGCGGCACTGCCGGTCGGTACCGGCGTAGGTCTGCACGGGGCGCGGCGGTCCGTCGTACGCCGGGGCGCCGGCGGCCTGCCAGGCGCACGTGTCCGTGACGGGGCAGCTCGCGCAGCGGGGGCGGTCCGCGGTGCAGACGAGGGCGCCGAGCTCCATCACCGCGACCGACCAGGTCGCGGCGGTCGGGGCGTCCTCGGGGAGCAGGTCCGCGCCGAGGTCGCGCTCCGCGCGGGTCACCGAGCGCGGCGGGAACTCAACACCGGTCACGGTGCGCGCCAGCACGCGGCGGACGTTGGTGTCGAGCACCACCTGGCGGCGTCCGTAGGCGAAGGCGGCGACCGCGGCC
The DNA here is from genome assembly GCF_018831735.1 of Pimelobacter sp. 30-1. Classification (NCBI taxonomy): domain Bacteria; kingdom Bacillati; phylum Actinomycetota; class Actinomycetes; order Propionibacteriales; family Nocardioidaceae; genus Pimelobacter; species Pimelobacter sp. 30-1. The sequence goes on along the minus strand of NZ_NHTS01000003.1, from coordinate 612,625 downwards.
GCCGTGTAGTCCCCGACGCCGGGGAGGGCGAGCAGCGCGTCGTACTCGCTGGGGACCTCGCCGCCGTGGTCCGCGGTGATCGCCGTCGCGGCGGCGTGGAGGCGCAGCGCGCGGCGCGGGTACCCCAGCCGGCCCCAGGCCCGGACCGCCTCGCCCGAGGACTCCGCGGCGAGCGCGGCCGGTGTCGGCCAGCGGGTCAGCCAGGCCTCGTGGATGGGCAGGACGCGGACGACGGGTGTCTGCTGCAGCATGAACTCGCTGACGAGCACGGACCAGGGGGTCGCCTCGGGGCGGCGCCACGGGAGGTCGCGCGCGTGCTCGTCGTACCAGCACAGGATCGGCTCGACCAGGGTGCTCGTCATCGTGGGATCCATCGTGGGAACCATTGTGGCCTGCTGTGATGTGCCGTTCACTCCGGCCCACCTCGGCGGGTCAGCCCGGCGGGCGGCGTCCGGCTGACTACCGTCTGAACCATGTCCTCCCCGCGTCGCCCGAGCCCTGCCGGCGGCCGGAGCACCGCGCGGGGACCGCTCCCGCCGTCGGTGTACTGGCGGCGCCGCGCGTTCGTGCTCGGCGTCGCGTTCGCGCTGGTGTTCATCATCGCGCGCTGGCTCACCGCCGGGAGCGACGGATCATCCGGCGACGCCGACACGGCCGAGCAGGCCGGCAACGGGGTCGCCGCGACCGAGACGGTGACCGCCGGCCAGGACGGCGACAAGAAGGGCGGCAGCGGCAAGGGCGCCGACGAGCCCACCGGCGGTGCGTCCGGTGGCGCGAGCGGCGGTACGCCGACCGGCCCCACCACGCCGACCACCCCCACGCTCGCCCCGCCCCAGGGCAACTGCTCCGCCTCGGACGTCCTGGTCACCCCGTCGGTCGCCGCGGGCGCCGTCGCCGGGCGCGACGTGGCGCTGCAGCTGTCGCTGCAGACCCGGACCGCCGAGGCCTGCACCTGGGAGATCGGCCCGAAGAGCCTGACCGTCCGGATCGGTCAGGGCCGGTCCGGCGTCTGGAGCACCCAGCAGTGCCCGCGCGCGGTACCGCGCCAGTCGGTCGTGGTCCGGCGCCAGGTGGCGACCATCGTCCAGCTGACCTGGGCGGAGACCCGCAAGTCCACCGAGGGCTGCACGGCCGGCGCCGGCTGGGCGATGCCCGGCGACTTCACGATCGCGGCCGCCGCGCTCGGCGGCGAGCCGGCGGAGGCGGAGTTCAGCCTCGGCAAGCCGGTCGCCGCGACGGTTCACGTCACGCCGAGCGACGACGCGACGTCGACGAAGGCGAAGAAGAAGCCGAAGAAGTCCAAGACGCCGGTCAACTAGGCGCCGACCGGCTGGTCACGGCCAAGCCGCGCTGCGGAGCGCGGCGCGGCGCGACCCTGAGCCGGGCTCGGGTCAGACGTAGCGCTCGAGGATGGTCGACTCGGCGAGCCGGCTCAGGCCCTCGCGGACGCTGCGGGCGCGGAGCTCGCCGACCCCCTCGACGGCCTGGAGGTCGTCGATGCCGGCGGAGAGCAGCTTCTGGAGCGTGCCGAAGTGGTCGACCAGGCCCTCGACGACGTTGGCGGGCAGGCGGGGAACCTTGGTGAGCAGGCGGTAGCCGCGCGGGGCGACCGCGCCGTCGAGGTGCTCGCCGGTGCCGATGCCGAGGACCTTGGCGACCGCGGAGGGGTCGACGAGGTCGGTGGCGGAGAGCAGCTCGAGCTTGCCGAGCAGCTCGAGGGGGTCGCGGCTGCGGCGGCGGGACGGGACGTAGTCGCGGATCACGAGCTCGCGCTCGGTGTCGACGCCGGTGACGAGCTCTTCGAGCTGGAGGGCGAGCAGGCGGCCGTCGGTGCCGAGCTCGAGGACGTAGTCCTCGATCTCGCGGGCGATCCGGGTGACCATCTCGAGGCGCTGGGCGACCACGGCGACGTCGCGGACGGTGACCAGGTCCTCGATCTCCAGGGCGGAGAGCGTGCTGGAGACCTCGTCCAGGCGGAGCTTGTAGCGCTCCAGGGTCGCCAGCGCCTGGTTGGCGCGGGAGAGGATCTGGCCGGAGTCCTCGAGCACGTGGCGGGTGTCGCCGACGTACGCCGCGATGATCTGCATCGACTGCGACACCGAGATCACCGGGTGGCCGGTCTGCTTGGCGACGCGGTCGGCCGTGCGGTGCCGGGTACCGGTCTCCTCGGAGGGGATGCTCTGGTCGGGCATCAGGTGGACCGCGGCCCGGACGATCCGGCCGACGCCGGCGTCGACGATGATCGCGCCGTCCATCTTGGCCAGCTCGCGCAGCCCGGTGGCGGTGAACGGGACGTCGAGCTCGAAGCCGCCGGTGCAGAGGCTGTCGACCAGCTTGTCCTTGCCGAGCACGATGAGCGCTCCGGTGCGGCCGCGGAGGATCCGCTCGAGTCCGTCGCGCAGGGGCGTGCCCGGAGCGATCGACGCGAGAGCCTCGCGGAGTCGGGGATCGGCCGACGTGACCACGCGCGCTCCTCCTCATCGTTGGCCGCCGGTGGCGGCGCGCACCCTGGTGGGCGTGTCGCTCGTACCTTATCGGCGACCCGGGGAGATCAGCCCGTCGATATTCGGTTTGGGGGTCGAGAAGTCGGCTATTCGTTCCCGTCGATCACCTCCAGAGCGTGCTTCGTACGGCGGTCGAGGTTGAGCAGCCGCAGCGCGCTGATGACGTCCGGGGCCTCGATCACCTGCATCCCGTCGATCATCCGGTCGGTCGCGGGGCGGCGTACGCCCTGGGCCGCGCCGGGGTCGGCCGGCACGATCGCCAGCGCGAAACCGAGTCGCGCCGCCTCGGCCAGCCGCTGCGGCAGGTCGCGGACCCGGCGCAGCTCGCCGGACAGCCCGATCTCGCCCATCGCGACCACGCCGGCCGGAGGCGCGGAGACGAAGTGGGCCGAGGCGACCGCCACCGCGAGCGCGAGGTCCCCGCCCGGATCGGTGAGCCGGGCGCCGCCGACGGTGGAGGCGAAGACGTCGTGCTGGTGGAGCCGGACGCCGCAGTGCTGCTGGAGGACCGCGAGCACCATGGCCAGGCGCGAGCTGTCGATGCCCGAGGTCGTCCGCCGTGGCCGCTCGTTGGGGGAGAGCGTGACCAGGCCCTGGACCTCGGCGAGGATCGGGCGCCGCCCCTCCATCGAGACCGCGATGCAGGTGCCGGGCACCCGGCCGTGGTGCCGCTCGACGAAGATGCCGGTCGGGTCGTCGACGGCGCGGATGCCGTCGGGGCCGAGGTCGAAGCAGCCGACCTCGTCGACCGGACCGAAGCGGTTCTTGACCGCACGGAGCATCCGGAAGCGGGAGTTGCGGTCGCCCTCGAAGTGCAGGACGACGTCGACCAGGTGCTCCAGCACGCGGGGACCGGCGATGCCGCCGTCCTTGGTGACGTGGCCGATCATCACGATGGTGATGTCGCGGCTCTTGGCCATGCGGACCAGCGCCTGGGCGACCTCCTTGACCTGGGTCACCCCACCGGGGACGCCCTCGACGCCGGAGGCGCTGATCGTCTGGACCGAGTCGATCACGACCGTGGCCGGGCGGACCTCCTCGATGTGGGTCAGCACCGCACCCAGGTCGGTCTCGGCGGCGAGGTAGAGCTGGTCCTCGAGCGCGTTGGTGCGGTCGGCGCGCAGCCGGACCTGAGCCGCGGACTCCTCGCCGGTGACGTAGAGGGTGCGCCGGGAGCCGGCCGCCGTCCGCGCGGCGACCTCGAGCAGCAATGTCGACTTGCCGACGCCGGGCTCGCCGGCGAGCAGCACGGCCGCGCCGGGCACCAGTCCGCCGCCCAGGACCCGGTCGAGCTCGGGCACGCCCGAGGGGTGGTGCACCGCGCGGTCGGCCGAGACCTGCCCGATCGGTACGGCGGCCTGGGTCACCGGAGCGGCCGTCGTCCGGCTCGAGAGACCGGCCGTGGCGACCGCGACCTCGGACACCGAGCCCCAGGCCTGGCACTCGCCGCAGCGGCCCACCCACTTCGCCGTCGTCCAGCCGCACTCGCCGCAGCGGTAAGTCGAACGTGTTTTCGAACCAGCCATGGGCACGACAGTAGAGCAGGGTGCCGACGGAACCCTCCTGGCGCGCGGTGGCTGTGGAGAACGGCATGGAAGAATCGGGCCTGTGGACAGCTCGCGGACGCCGGCGACCCTCGCGGACGTGGCCGAGCGGGCGGGTGTGTCCCGGCAGACCGTGTCGAACGCGATCAACAACCCCGACCTGCTCCGCGCGGACACCCTGGCCCGGGTGCGCGAGGCCATCGAGGTGCTCGACTACACGCCCAACCAGGCGGCACGCCACCTGCGCACCCGCTCCTCGCACCTGATCGGGATGCGCCTGGTGCCGGTGCAGGAGTTCACCGCGAGCGCGACCACCGACCGGTTCGTGCATGCACTGGTCGAGGCCTCGCGCGAGGCCGGCTACCACGTCCTGCTGTTCTCGGGCGGTCGCGTCGAGGAGGGCGAGCAGCCCGACCCCCTCGGCGGGTACGACGACCTGCTCCGCTCCACCGCGGTCGACGCCTTCGTCGTCACCGACACCTATCTCGGCAACCCGCAGACCGTCGGGCTGACCCTGCGCCGGGCGCCGTTCGTCGCGTTCGGCCGCCCCTGGGACGACGCCGGCGCGACCCACCCGTGGGTCGACGTCGACGGCGCGGCCGGCGTCCAGGCGGCGACCGAGCACCTGCGCGAGCACGGCCACGAGCGGATCGCCTGGATCGGCTGGCAGCCCGGCTCCCGGATCGGCGAGGACCGGCGCGCGGGCTGGCACCGCACGATGGCGGCGCACGGACTGTCGACGATCGGCCTGGAGGCCGCGGTCGACGACACCGTCGACGCCGGTCGTCAGGCGGCCGCGGCGCTGCTCGACGCCGGAGGGCCCACCGCCTTCGTCTGCGCCTCGGACACGCTCGCGGTCGGCGTCCTGCACACGCTCACCGAGCGCGGCCTCGCGCCGGGGCGGGACGTCGCGGTCGTCGGCTTCGACGACTCGCAGGTCGCCCAGGTGATGGGGCTGACGTCCGTACGCCAGCCGCTCGAGGAGGTCGCGGTCCAGCTCGTCGCCGCGCTGCGGGCGCTGCTGGCTCCGGGGCACACGGTGGCGCCCGGGGTGCTGCTCGAGCCGCGGCTGGAGGTCAGAACCTCTTCGACCAGAGGTTGACGGCGTAGTCGACCTCGACGCCGGTGTGCTCACGCAGCAGCTGGTCGGCGACCTCGGGCGTGAACTCGATCCGTACGACGGCCTCGAGGTCCGCGCGCGTCGCGAACCGCCAGCCCATGTCGACCCGGTCGAGCTCCCAGCCGCGGATGCTCCAGAAGCGCTCGATCGCCTCGGGCGGCTCCAGGTGGGGGTAGCCGCGGCGGAACCAGTCGCCGAAGGTCGAGCGGGAGCCGTCGTTGTCGATGATCAGCGCGACCCCGCCCCGTCGTACGACGCGGTCGAGCTCGACGAGGCCGGGCTCGCAGCCGGGGCCGAAGAAGTAGGCCCAGCGGGCGTGGACGACGTCGACCGAGGCGTCGGGCAGGGGGATCTCCTGGGCCGTGCCGCGCACGACCTCGACGCCGGTGGTGCCGCGGGTGCGCAGGCGGCGGCCGGCGAGCTTGACCAGTCCCGGGTGCGGCTCGACGCCGACGACGCGGGCGGCGGTCTCGGCGAAGCGGGGCAGGTGGAAGCCGGTGCCGCAGCCGAGGTCGAGGACGGTCCGGCCGGACCAGTCGGCGCGTGCCTGCATCGCCGACCAGAGCCGGCCGTCGGGGTCGGCGGCGCGGTTCTCCAGCTCGTACGTCGCCGTGTGGTGCCAGATGTTGGGGCTGGGGATGGTGCCCCGGAGCTGCATCAGATGCGGACGATGCCGTTCGGCGTCAGCACCTGGGCGGCGAGGATGCCGGGCGTGCCGTGCGGGGCGACCCACTCGACCTTGACGTCCTCGAGCGGGGCCTCGACGGTCTCGCCGAGCCACTCGCTGACCCGCTGGGGGTCACCGGCGATCTCGATGCCGGCCAGGGACACGGTGCCGTCGGCGCCGGTGGACGGGTGCAGGTCGGACGGGATGTCCCACTGGAGGAAGAACGGCAGCTGCGGGTCGGCGATGAGGCCGTTGATGCCGATCTGCTTCCAGCGCAGCTCGGTGCCGTCGGGGCGGTGCCGCGAGCCCGGGACGGCGGGGCGGCCGAGGCGCTCCTCGACGACGGTGATGTCGGGGACCGCGACCGCCCAGCCGAGCCAGCCGCCGCCCAGCGCGGAGCGGGCCTTGACGGCCTGGCCGAAGGGCGCCTTGTCGGAGGCGGGGTGGTCGAGTGCCTCGACGACCTCAAGGTAGGTGCCGTCGGTCAGCGGCAGGATCATGTTGCGCGTGCCGAAGCGGGGGTGCACACCGCCGTCGACGAATTCACGGCCGATCGCGGTGCCCAGGCGGGTCGCCGTGCTCTCGAGTCCGTCGGGACCTGCCGCGTAGGAGAGATGGTCGAGGCGCATGCCAGACATTCTGAGCATGCGAGCAGACCTCCGACGAATCGGGGTCGTTGTCTCTTGACGTCGAGAGGTGGTCGTCACGTCCCGGAAGGACGCGAATCGCCCGTCAGTGCGGGTCTGCGGGGTGCAGCGCGAGGGCCGAGCGCGAGCGCAGGTGGGCCTCGCAGTGGACCACCAGTGCGTCGTACGCCTCCTGGCCCATGAGCGCCACGAGCTCGGCCTCGTTGGTGACGTAGACCGGCTCGACGCCCACGTGGGCCTCGGTGTTGCCGGAGCAGTACCAGTCGAGGTCGTGGCCGCCGGCACCCCAGCCGCGCCGGTCGTACTCGGTGATCGTCACCTCGACGTACGACGTCCCGTCCATGCGCTCGACCTCGCGGAAGGTACGGCGGATCGGCAGCTGCCAGCACACGTCGGGCTTGGTCTCGAGCGGGTTGCGCCCAAGCTCGAGCGCGAGGCCGTGCAGCGCGCAGCCGGATCCGGCGGCGAAGTCGGGGCGGTTGGCGAACACGCAGGAGCGCTGCCCGTCGACCTCGTGCATGCGGGTCTTGCGCTCGCCGTCCTCGTCCTTCTCGACCCAGTCCTTGCGCTTGACGGGGCGTCCGGGGTGGAACTGCCAGTGCTCGGGGGTGAGCTGGTCGACGAAGCCGGCGACGCGCTTCTCGTCGTCCTTGTCGGCGAAGTGGGCGCCCAGGGTGCAGCAGCCGACGTCGGGGGAGTCGGCGTAGATGCCGGCGCAGCCGCTGCCGAAGATGCAGGTGAAGGACGACGTGAGCCAGGTGAGGTCGCAGCGAAGGACTTCTGTCTCGTCGGCGGGATTGGTGAACTCCACCCACGCACGGGGGAAGTCGAGCGAGACCTCGGGCACTGGGCAACTGTAGTGGCGGGCCGGCTGCGGCCGGAACGCCGGGCGAGGAGGCGGAGGGAGCGACGAAGGAGCGACCGGAGCCGACGGGAGCGGGGTTGCGGCCGCGGCGGCGTCTTGCCGCCGGTCGGTCGCGCGCCGTCGCCGACCTCGACGGCGCGCGCGGCAGCGCGGCGGAGCGGAGCGACGACGTGCTCGGGCCGTCCGGCTAGTACCGTTGGGGACATGCGTCTGGGCGTGCTCGACATCGGTTCGAACACCGGTCATCTGCTCGTGGTCGACGCCCACGGCGGGGCCGCGCCGCTGCCGGCGTACTCCTACAAGGAGCCGTTGCGGCTCGCTGAGCACCTCGACGACAACGGTGACGTGTCCCCGACGGGGATCGCCGCGCTGACCGCGTTCACCGCGCAGGCGCTGGTGGTCGCCGAGGAGAAGGGCTGCGAGGAGATGCTGTCGTTCGCCACCTCGGCGGTGCGCGACGCGGGCAACGCCGAGGACGTGCTGGCGCACGTCGAGGCCGAGACCGGGGTGCGGATCGAGGTGCTGCCGGGGGAGGACGAGGCGCGCCTGACCTTCCTGGCCGTACGACGCTGGTTCGGCTGGTCGGCCGGGCGGCTGGCGGTGTTCGACATCGGTGGCGGTTCGCTCGAGATCGCGGCGGGTTCGGACGAGCGTCCTGATGTGGCGTGGTCGCTGCCGCTGGGGGCGGCGCGGCTGGCGCGGGCGGAGTTCGCCGAGCAGCCGGACGACGAGGCGCTGCGGCAGATCCGGCGGCGGATCCGGGCCGACATCGCGCGCGATGCGGGTCACCTCCTGCGCGCCGGTACGACGCACCGCGCGTCGGCCACCTCCAAGACGTTCCGCTCGCTCGCCCGGATCTGTGGGGCGGCGCCGTCCCAGGACGGGCCGCTGGTGCCGCGGACGCTGCCGCTGAGCGAGCTGCGGCAGTGGATCCCCAAGCTGGTGGCGATGACGTCCGAGGAGCTCGCCGCGCTGCCCGGGGTCTCGCCGAGCCGCACCCACCAGATCGTGCCGGGGGCGCTGGTCGCCGAGGCCTGCATGGACATCTTCGACCTGCACGAGCTCGAGATCTGCCCCTGGGCGCTGCGGGAGGGCGTCATCCTCGAGCGGCTCGACAAGCTCAGCGTCACCGACGAGCCATGACCTCCGGGGCGGGGCGATCGGCAGGCGGACCGGGAGGTCGGCCGAGGATCGGCCTGTCCACCAGCTCGGTCTACCCCGAGTCGACCGCGCACGCGTTCGCCTACGCCGCCTCCGTCGGCTACGAGGCCGTCGAGGTGATGGTCGGCATCGACGCGCTGTCCCAGCAGACCGATGCGGTGCGCCAGCTCTCCGACCACCACGACCTGCCGATCTCCGCGATCCACGCGCCCTGTCTGCTGTTCACGCAGCGGGTCTGGGGGGTGGAGCCGTGGGGCAAGCTCGAGCGCTCGGCCGCGATGGCCAAGGCGGTGGGCGCCGAGGTGGTCGTGGTGCACCCGCCGTTCCGCTGGCAGCGCGAGTACGCGCGGGACTTCGTCAACGGCATCGCCGCGCTGGAGGAGTCGTCGGGCATCGCGTTCGCGGTCGAGAACATGTACCCCTGGCGGGCGTCCAAGCGCCGGATGGAGATGTACCTCCCGAGCTGGGATCCCTCCGAGGAGGAGTACGCCAACACCACGATCGACCTGTCCCACGCTGCGATCGCGCAGTCCGACCCGGTCGCGATGGCCGAGCGGCTGGGCCGGCGGCTGCGGCACATCCACCTCACCGACGGCACCGACTCGGCCAAGGACGAGCACCTCGTGCCGGGGCGCGGTGACATCGGGGCGGCGGCGTTCCTGCGGCACCTGGCGACGACGGGCTTCGCCGGCGAGGTCGTGCTGGAGATCAACACCCGCCGCTGCGCGACGCGCGAGGAGCGCGAGGCCGACCTGCGCGAGTCGCTGGAGTTCGCGGTGGAGCACCTCACCGTCGTACCGGCTGAGGCCGAGCCCGGGGGCGACCAGCCGTGAGCGCGGTCGAGGTCGCCGGCCTGCGCGTCGTCCGCGGTGGACGGGTGGTGCTCGACGGCCTCGACCTGACGATCGGCCCCGGGGTGACGGGGCTCCTGGGCCCGTCGGGGTGCGGGAAGTCCACGCTCCTGCGCAGCATCGTCGGCGTGCAGCGCGTCGCGGGCGGGACGGTGACCGTGCTCGGCGCGCCGGCCGGCAGTCCGCCGCTGCGCGACCGGGTGGGCTACCAGACCCAGTCCTCCAGCGTGTACGACGACCTGACGGTCCTCGAGAACCTCCGCTTCTTCGCGCGGGTGCTGGGGATCGGACCCGCCGCGGCCGACCAGGCCGCCGCGTCCGTCGACCTCGGTGGTCACCGCGACCAGGTCGTCGGCCGGCTCAGCGGCGGCCAGCGCTCCCGGGTCGGTCTGGCCGTGGCGCTGCTCGGCAGCCCCGAGCTGCTGGTGCTCGACGAGCCGACCGTCGGGCTCGATCCCGTGCTGCGGCGCGACCTCTGGGCGCTCTTCCACCGGATCGCGGCGGCCGGGACCGCCGTCCTCGTGTCGAGCCACGTGATGGACGAGGCCGAGCGCTGCGACGACCTGCTGCTCATGCGCGAGGGACGGATCATCGCGCAGGGCGCGCCGTCCGCCATCAAGGAGCAGCAGGGCGCACCCGACGTCGAGACCGCCTTCCTGGCGCTGGTCGAGGGCGGGGAGGACCGCTCGTGACGCCGCGGGTGACGCTGGCGATCGCGGTCCGCGTGCTCACCCAGCTGCGCCGCGACCACCGCACGCTGGCGATGCTGCTGGTGCTGCCGTGCCTGCTCCAGGTGCTGCTGTGGTGGATCTTCGACTCCACGCCGCTCGTCTTCGACCGGATCGGCCCGGCCCTGCTGGCGATCTTCCCGTTCTTCGTGATGTTCCTGGTCACGAGCATCACCACCCTGCGGGAGCGGTCGAGCGGCACGCTGGAGCGGCTCTTCACGCTGCCGATGGGCCGGCTCGACTTCCTCTGCGGCTACGCGCTCGCCTTCGGCGCGGTCGCCGCCGTGCAGGCCGCGCTCGCGTCGGGGGTCGCGGCCGGGCTCCTCGACCTCGACGTCGACGGACCGGTCGTGCTGCTCATCGTCGTGGGGGTCGCCGACGCCGTGCTCGGTACGGCGCTCGGGCTGTTCGTGTCGGCCTTCGCCCGCACGGAGTTCCAGGCCGTGCAGTTCCTGCCGGCCGTCGTGGTGCCCCAGATCCTGCTGTGCGGGCTGATCCTGCCGCGTGACCACCTGCCGCCGGTGCTGGAGGCGATCGCCGGCGTGCTGCCGCTGACCTATGCCGTCGACGCGATGGAGCAGCTCGCGACCACGTCGAGCACCGGCCAGGTCTGGCGGGACGTGGGGATCGTGGTGGCGTTCGCGATCGCGGCGCTCGCACTGGGCGCGGTGACCCTGCGACGTCGTACCGACTGACGGGAGCGACCGGAACCCCCGTAGTTTAGGGACATGCGGCCGGTCCGGGACTCCCTGATGCTGCTGTCGCGCAGCGTCCTGGGCCGTCGGATCGTGCGTACCTTCGTGCCCGGCGACCGGGTCGACGACGCGGTGCGGGCGGTCGCGGAGGTCCGGACCGCCGGCTTCGCGGTGGGCGTCGAGCGGCTGGGTGCGCCCGCGGGCTCCGCGGTCGCCGAGTACCGCACGCTGATCGACCGGCTCGCCGACGCCGGCCTCGCGACCGGCACGGACCTCACCATCGGCGTGGTCCCGCTCGACGAGGCCCGCAAGATCTGCCGCACCGCGGCCGGAGCCGGGACCACCGTGACGGTCGGCGCCACCGACGCCGATACCGATGCCGGTGCCGACGCCGACGCGCGGATCGCGCTGGTCGCGGCGCTGCGCGCGGACTTCCCCGGTGTGGGCGTGGTGCTGGACGCGGCGCTCCCGCGCACGGAGGACGACTGCCGCGCGCTGGCCGGACCAGGGAGCCGGGTGCGGCTGGTCCGGGGTGTCGACTCGGCCGAGGCCGACAAGGCCTACGTGCGCTGCCTCAAGGTGCTGCTCGGCGGCGCCGGCTACCCCGTCGTGGCGACCCACGACCCACGGCTGCTGGAGATCGCGGTGGCACTGGCCAGTCGCTACGGGCGCGCGCCGGCGACGTACGAGCTCCAGCTGCGCTACGGCGTCCGCCCGGCCGAGCAGCAGCGGCTGGCCGGCACGGGGGAGCAGGTGCGGGTGCTGCTGCCGTACGGCCCGGACTGGTACGGCTACCTGGCCGCCCAACTGGCGGAGCGTCCCGCGAACCTGTCACTGTTGCTGACGTCCTTGATCCCCAGGAAGTGAGCGAGCAGACCGTGAGCGAGAAGCGCACCGCTGTCATCGGCGCCGGCGTGATGGGGGAGACCCTGCTGTCCGGCCTGATCCGGGCCGGCCGGAGCGCCGACCGGCTCGTGGTGGTCGAGAAGCGACCGGAGCGCGCCGCCGAGCTCGCCGAGAAGTACGGCGTCAGCGTGGTCGACCAGGTCGGCGCGGCCGCCGAGGCCGACACCGTCCTCCTCGTGGTCAAGCCGCAGGACATGGCCGACGTGCTCGCCGAGCTGGGTCCGGCGCTCAAGCCCGGCCAGCTCCTCGTCTCGCTCGCCGCCGGCATCACCACCGGCTTCGTCGAGTCGCGCGTGCCCGAGGGCGTCGCCGTCGTCCGGGTCATGCCGAACACGCCCGCACTCGTCGACGAGGGCATGGCCGCGATCTCGCCCGGCACCCACTGCGACGACAGCCACCTGGCCGAGGCCGAGCAGCTCATGGCGTCGGTCGGCCGGGTCGTCCAGGTCCCGGAGAAGCAGCAGGACGCGGTCACCGCGATCAGCGGCTCGGGTCCGGCCTACTTCTTCTTCGTCGTGGAGTCGATGATCGAGGCGGGCGTCCACCTCGGACTGCCGCGCACCGTCGCCCACGAGCTCGTCGTGCAGACCCTCGTCGGCTCGGCCGCGATGCTGCGCGAGACCGGCGAGCACCCGGCGGTGCTGCGCGAGCAGGTCACCTCGCCCGGCGGTACGACGGCCGCGGCGCTGCGCGAGCTGGAGGTGCACCGGGTGCGGGCGGCGTTCCTCGCCGCGCTCGAGGCCGCGCGCGACCGCTCGCACGAGCTCGGCAGCTAGACCGGGAGCGCCCCGAGGCCGCGCACCGTCGCGACCTCGGCGGCAGGCCGAGCGCGCCGTCCGCGCCGGTCCAGCAGCAGCGCCGTCAGCCCTGCCCGCTGCGCGCCGACGACGTCGTTGCGCAGCGAGTCGCCGACCATGAGCGTCGCGGCGGGCGCGACGCCGAGGGCCGCGCAGGCGGTGAGGAAGGCGCGCGGGTCCGGCTTGGCGGCGGGCAGCTCGGACGAGGCGAACACCGGGACGTCGCTGCGCAGCAGGCCGGTCCGGCGCAGCTTGTCGGTCTGGATGGTCAGCTCGCCGTTGGTGAGGATGCCGACCCGCAGTCCGGCGGCCCGGGCGCGCTCGATGGCCGCCGCGGCGTCGTCGAAGGCGCGCTGCGCCGCCTGGTAGCAGGCGAGGAAGCCTGCGAACACGTCGTCGGCGAGCGCGTCGTCGGCGAGGTTCCACGACGGGAGGAACTCGCGGATGCGCACCCGGCGCTGCTCGGTGTAGGTGATCTCGCGGCGCTGGGCGCGCTCGTAGTGCCGGTTCTCCAGCACGCACCAGCGCTCGGCGTGGGCCTCGAGCTCGGCGGGAGTCTCGGCCAGCCCGAGGCCGCTCAGCCAGGCGCGCAGGGCGCGGTCGGCCGCACCGCGGTGGTCCACCAGGGTGTCGTCCAGGTCGAGGAGCAGTGCCTGGAACGTCATTCCGCGAAGTCTGCCAGCGGCCGCCGACACTCTCCGAACTCAGAGCCCGACCGCCTCCCGGGCCGCGCTCAGGACCGGCGCGGTGACCGCGCGGCAGTGCTCGGCGCCGCGCTCGAAGACCTCCTGGACGTACGCCGGATCGGCCGCCAGCTCGGCGTACCGGGCCTGGATCGGGGCCAGCTCGGCGACCACGGCGTCGGTGACGGCCGCCTTGAGGGCGCCGTAGGTGGCGATGCCGTCCGCGGATCCTCCGCACGCGGTGAGGATCTCGATCAGGTTGGTCACGCCCGGCTTGGCGTCGCGGTCGGCGCGCACCGAGGCCGGGCCGGTGTCGGAGTCGGTGACCGCGCGCGCGACCTTGCGCCGCACGACGTCGGGCGGGTCGAGCAGCGCGATCGAGCCCGCGTCGGGCCCGGACTTGCTCATCTTGCGGGTCGGCTCGGCCAGGTCCATGACGCGGGCGCCGGCGGGAGGGACGGTGATCTCGGGGATGGCGAAGACCTCGCCGTAGGTGGCGTTGAAGCGCAGCGCGATGTCCCGGGTGAGCTCGATGTGCTGGCGCTGGTCGTCGCCGACCGGGACCTGCTCGGGGCGGTAGAGCAGGATGTCCGCGGCCATCAGCACCGGGTAGGTGAAGAGCGAGCAGCGGACCGTCTCGTGGCGGCGGGACTTCTCCTTGAACTGGGTCATTCGGCCGAGCTCGCCGGTGGTGGCGACGCACTCCAGCAGGAAGGACAGCTCGGTGTGCGCCGGCACCCGGCTCTGCCGGAAGAGCGTGCTGCGGTCGAGGCCCACGGCGAGGAGCAGCGTGCTCTGCTCGGTGATCGCGGTGCGCAGCGTCGCGGCGTCGCGCGGGGTGGTGAGGGCGTGCAGGTCGGAGATGCCGTAGAAGCACTCCGCAGAGTCCTGGCCCGCGCGCATGGGACGCAGGGCGCCGAGCAGGTTGCCGAGCGTGAGGCGTCCGCTGGGGGTGAGGAGGGAGAGTCGTCGGGTCATGGGTGCTCCTGGAGAGAGGGCCCACGGGCGGCCACCACGGGCCGTGAAGCACGACGGCCGCCCGTGGGCGGCCGGTGAGAGAGGTGTGTCGAGGGGGCGGCCGCCGTCAGGCGCGCCACCACCGCAGCTGCGAGGAGATCAGCGGGGTCGACACGTCCCGATCATCCCACGCGGCGCAGGACATCGACGTCGGGGACCACCTCGCCGGGCGGGGTGAGCAGGCCGAGCATGGTCGCCGCGATCGCCCGGGCGGCCTCGTCGGCGGCCAGCTCGCCGTCGTACACGGAGGTGGCGGCGGCGTGGGTGACGCTGTGCATCGTGGTGACGAGCCACGAGACGGGCAGGTCGGTACGGAACCGGCCGGCCGCGCGGCCGTGCTCGATGAGGCGGCGGGCCCGTTCGCGCGGCTCGCCGTGGGCGGCGGCCATCTCGGCGACGGGCATGCTCTTCTCGGCGGCGACCACCAGGGCGCCGTACCGGAGGGTGGTCTGCCAGGTCGCGTCGATCAGGCGGACCATCGCCGCGGCGGGGTCGCCGCTCAGGTCGAGGCCGCGCAGCGAGGCCTCCGCCTCGGCCATCGCCCGCGCGACGACCGCCGCGACCAGGACCGCGCGCGACTCGAAGTGGCCGTAGAGCGTCACCCGGCCCACGCCGGCGGCCTTGGCGATGTCGTTGATGCTGGCGTCGGGGTCGCGCGCGAGGCACGCGGTGGCGGCGTCGAGGATCGCCTCCACGTTGCGGCGCGCGTCGGCACGGAGCGGTCGGGTGGTCACGATGCAGTGATCGTAGGGCCCCGGCGGTGGCACCCGGCGTACTCCTCCCAGCGCCAGGCCATCGCGGCCAGCATGAGGACGAACATCGCCACGTGGCCGACCGCCATCAGGCCGCCGTCCCCGAGGACGCCGGCCCAGTGGAGGGGGACGGCGACCGCGAAGCCGGCGTACATCACCGCGCACATCTCGACGACGGGCGCCCAGCGGTGACCGCGGAACCTCATCCAGGCGGCCATCGGGACCGCCATCGTGGTGGCCATCACGAGCGTCTCGACCGTGGCCGAGCGCAGCCAGGAGCCGTCCGCGGCCGCGCTGGTGGCGAGCATCCAGACCGGCCAGAGGACGAGCATGCCGAGGAGCATGGCGGCGACCATCTCGCCGTAGTGCCGGGCGAACCGGCGTACCTGCCGCGCGCTCACCGGGCACGTCCCGGGACCGACGCGAGCGAGACGAGCGCGGCGGCACCGGCGACGCCGGCCGCGACGGCGAAGCCGTGCACGAACCCGTCGGAGGTGCTCCCGGCGATGCTGGCCGCGGCGACGCTGGAGATCACCGCGGCGCCGAGCGAGGCGCCGAACTCGTGGAAGGTGCTGACGATCCCGGACACGATCCCCGACTCGTGGGGCGCGACGTGGCCGAGCGCGGTCGCGGACGCCGCGACGAAGAGGACCCCGAGCCCGAGGGCCGCGCCGGTGGTGCCGGCGACGACGGCGGTGGTGCCCTCGGCCAGCGCCGGTACGGCGAACCCGGCCCCCGCGACCACGAAGCCCACCGTGGCCAGGGCCCGGGCGCCGAGGCGCTGGATCAGGTGGCCCCCGGCGGTGGCGCCGACGATGGTGGCGAGCGCGACCGGGAGGAAGAACAGGCCGGTCGCGAGCGCGCCACGACCGGCGTGGTGCTGAAGGTAGAAGGTGCCGAGGAAGAAGCCGGCCACCATGAGCGCGGTCGCCGAGACGATGAGGAAGGTGCCGGAGGCGACCGGGCGGCGGGTGAGCAGGCGCAGGTCCATCAGGGGGGAGCGGGCGGTGCGCTGGCGCAGGCCGAAGAGCACGTAGAGGGCGACCGCTGCGGCGAGCAGGCCGAGGGTGCGGCCGCTGACCCAGCCGTGGTCGCCGGCGCCGATGAGGGCGTAGATCGCGGTGCCGGTGGCGGCGGTGACCAGGGCGGCGCCGAGGAGGTCGAGGCGGGCGGGGGCGGTGGGCGGGGTGGGCGCGGCCGGCGCGGTCGTCGTACCGGAGGGGAGGCGGCGGGCGAGCCCGACCGCGACGACCAGCCCGATGGGGACGTTGACGAAGAACACCCACGGCCAGCCGGGGCCCGCGGTGAGGATCCCGCCGAGCAGGACACCGAGCGCGGCTCCGCCGCCGCCCAGCGCGGACCACACGCCGAGCGCCCGGTGCCGCTCCTCGCCGTGGAAGAGGTGGAGCAGGGCGGACAGGGCGGCGGGGGAGAGCAGTGCGGCGCCGACACCCTGGGCGACCCGGCTGCCGACGAGCAGCTCGGGGGAGCCGGCCAGCCCCGCGGTCAGCGAGGCGGCGGTGAAGAGGGCGAGCCCGGTCAGCACGACCGGGCGGGAGCCGACCAGGTCGGTGACCCGGCCGCCGAGCAGCATGAGGCCGCCGAAGGCGAGCGTGTAGGCGCTGACCACCCAGGTGGTCGCGGCGCGGGAGAGGTCCAGGTCGGCGCCGACGTGGGGGAGCGCGACCGCGACGACGGTGACGTCGACGATCAGCATGAGCTGGGCGGTGCCGAGCAGGGCGAGGGTGCCCCACCGGCGCGGATCGGGCTCGGTGCCCGGGTGGGGGTCGTGGCCGGAGGCGGCCGGGGCGGGCGCGTGGGTCATCGGTACTCCTAAGTCGAACAGCGATGTTCAGGATCATAAGTCGAACATGCATGTACGACAAGAGTCTCGGGCGACGGCCGGAGCGAGGCGTTTGCGTGCGGTCCACGGCGGTGGCACGGTGGAGGGACGGCTGATGAGATCGGGGTTCGGTCAAGGCGACACGCCGGATCCCCAAAAGTTTCACTGATGAATCTCTTCCCCATCAGTCACATCTGGCTCTACTCTCACTCACGAGGCGTCCGCAGGGTTCACAGCTGGGGAAGGCGGTGACGGACGCGCAGAAAGCTGGTTGGTCATGGCTCCTCCGTCGCGCGAGCGCACCGAGTCCCTCCCGGACCCGAAGTTCCTCACCATCGCCGAGGTCGCCTCGGTCATGAGGGTGTCGAAGATGACCGTCTACCGCCTGGTCCACAACGGCGACCTCCCGGCGGTCCGCGTCGGCCGGTCGTTCCGCGTCACCGAGCACGACGTGGACGAGTACCTCCGCAAGTCCTTCTACTCCGCCGGCTGAGCGCCGCCGCGAGTACGCCGACCGCCCCGGGCGGCGGTGCGATCTTCGTCCCATCTCCTGCGCTGATTCACCGCGGTCACGCGCTGCCGGATAGGCTGACCCGGTGCTCCGGGGTCTACCCGGTGCGACGTACGTCCGCCGAGCGGCCTCGTTCGGCGATCTGGAGAGGTTCCACGTGGGTTCTGTCATCAAGAAGCGCCGCAAGCGCATGGCGAAGAAGAAGCACCGCAAGCTGCTGAAGAAGACGCGCGTTCAGCGTCGCAAGCTCGGCAAGTAAGCCGGGCGCTCGGGGCGTTCTCGCCGTGCCGGTGCGCAGCTGCGCACCGGCCTGATCCGAGGAGTCGGTGGAATGGGCACCGGACGCACGGTCCTGGTCACCGGGGTCTCCCGCGACCTCGGCCGCACGCTGGCTCGCACGCTCGCGACCGACCCCGGCATCGACCGGGTGATCGGCGTCGACGTCATCCCGCCACGGGGTGATCTCGGCGACGTCACCTTCGTGCGCGCGGACATCCGCAACCCGGTCATCGCCAAGGTCATCGCTAAGGAGGACGTCGACACCGTCGTCCACATGAGCGTGATCGCGACCCCGGGATCCGCTGGTGCCCGCGGCACCATGAAAGAGCTCAACGTCATCGGGACGATGCAGCTCCTCGCGGCGTGCCAGAAGGCCGAGGGTCTGCGCTCGCTCGTGGTGAAGTCCTCGACGATCGCCTACGGCGCCAGCAGCCGCGATCCCGCCATGTTCACCGAGGACATGGAGCCGCGGCGCCCTGCCCGCACCGGGTACGCCAAGGACGTCGCCGAGGTCGAGCAGTACGTCCGCGGCTTCGCGCGCCGTCGTCCCGACGTGTCGGTGACCCTGCTGCGCTGCGCCAACGTGATCGGCCCGCGGGTGGTCAGCCCCCTGACGTCGTACTTCCGGCTGCCGGTGATCCCGACGGTGCTCGGCTTCGACCCGCGGTTGCAGTTCCTCCACGAGAGCGACCTCAACCGGGTGCTGCGCCACGCCGTCCACGAGGACCCCGGCGGCACCTTCAACATCGCCGGCGACGGCCTGCTGATGCTCTCCCAGGCGCTGCGCCGCGCCGGGCGGACCAGCGCCCCGGTCCCCGGCTTCGCCTTCGGCGGCCTCGGCTCGGCGCTCAAGTCGGCGCGCGTCGCCGATCTCTCGCCCGAGCTGGTCGCCTTCCTGACCTACGGTCGCGGCGTCGACACCACCCGGATGCGCACCGAGCTCGGCTTCGAGCCGCGCTACGACACCGCCGCCGCCTTCAACGAGTTCGCGGCCGCGCTGCCGCCCGGCGGCCGTCGTGCCGAACGGGTGCTGGGCGCGCTGGCCGAGCGCCTGCCCCCGGTCGAGGACGACCGTCCCGTCCAGCTCACGGTCGCCGGAGGCCCCCATGGGTGACGCCGAGATCATCCCGATCGGTACCCGCGGCCAGCCCGGCCGCGGCACCGGCAAGCGTCCCTCCGCCGCCGCGCGCGGGCTGGCGCCCAAGACCGGCGCGCCCGCCCGCAAGGCGCCGGCGGCCAAGAAGCCCGCCACGGGGACGCCGTCCCCGCCCCAGCCCGACCCCGCGGCCGAGACGCCGGTCATCGAGACCGCGCCGGTGAACGACGCGCCCGCCGTACCGGAGCCGGTGGCGGGGGCCGCGGCACGCACCGAGGAGCGCGGCCTCAGCCCGCTGGCGGGGATCCCGGTCGGCGACTGGCTCGCCGCCTTCCAGCACGCCAGCAAGGAGCTCTTCGGCGACCAGTGGGAGCCCCAGCTGGCCCGCTTCCTGGCGTTCCTGCGCCGCCGCCTGACCGGTGAGTACGTCGTCGACGAGTACGGCTTCGACGCCGAGGTCACCGAGCGCTTCTTCATGGCCGCGCTGCGCCCGGTCGCCCAGAAGTGGTTCCGGATCGAGGTCCGCGGCGTCGAGAACATCCCGGCCGAGGGCGGCGCCCTGGTCGTCTCGAACCACTCCGGCACGATCCCGGTCGACGGCCTGATGACCATGGTCTCGATCCACGACCAGACCGGCCGCCACCTGCGCCCGCTCGGCGCGGACCTGGTCTTCCGGCTCCCCGTCGTCGGCAGCCTGGCCCGCAAGGGCGGCGCCACCCTGGCCTGCAACGAGGACGCCGAGCGGATGCTCAGCGACGGCAAGCTCGTCGGCGTGTGGCCCGAGGGCTTCAAGGGCATCGGCAAGCCGTTCTCGGACCGCTACAAGCTCCAGCGCTTCGGCCGCGGCGGCTTCGTCTCGGCGGCGCTGCGCACCGGCGTACCGATCGTCCCGCTGTCGGTCGTGGGCGCCGAGGAGATCTACCCCCTCGTCGGCAACATCCCCTCGCTGGCCCGCCTGCTCGGCGTCCCGTACATCCCGATCACGCCGTTCTTCCCGCTGCTCGGCCCGCTCGGCCTGGTGCCGCTGCCGTCGAAGTGGCTGCTCGAGTTCGGCGAGCCGATCCGCACCGACGAGTACGACGCCGGCGCGGCCGAGGATCCGATGCTGGTCTTCAACGTGACCGACCAGGTCCGCGAGACCATCCAGCACACGCTCTACAACCTGCTGCGCGAGCGGGAGTCCGTCTTCCGCTGACGCTGACGCTGACGGGCGGGGTTGCCGACGACGACCGCGCCCGGTGCCACGTCACGCGTCACGACGCTGCCCGCGCCGACCACGGCGTCGGCCCCGACGGTGACGCCGGGCAGCACGATCACGCCCCCGCCGAGCCAGGCGTTGGCGCCGAGGGTGATGGGGAGCGCGCGCTCCCAGCCGGCGCGGCGTCGTCCGGGGTCGTCGACGGGGTGCTGGGCCGTCAGCAGCTGGACCCGGGGGCCGAGGCGGACGTCGTCGCCGACGGTGATCGGTGCGTCGTCCATGAAGATCGCATCGTGGTTGACGAACACCCGGTCGCCGAGCCGGATGTGCGCGCCATAGCTGCACCGGAAGGTCGGCTCGATCCGCACGTCGCGTCCGACCTGGCCCAGGAGGTCCGCCAGCAGGCGGCTGCGGTGCTCGTCCTCCGCGGCGCCGAGCGCGTCGATCGCTTCGAGGGCGAGCCGGCAGCGGTGCCGCCGGGCGCGCAGGTGGTCGTCGTCCAGGTACCACTCACCGGCCAGCATCCGGCGCAAGGAGTCGCTCATCGAGCCCACCCTCGCACGCCCCTGGTCGGGACGCGGGCGGGTCGGTGGGCTACTTGGTGGTGCCGAGCAGCCCGCCGAGCAGGCTGGTCACGCCGTCGAGCAGCGGGAGCGTGCTCGAGGGGGCGGTCGGCGTGCTGCCGCCACCGTTGGCCGGGGGCTTCTTGCCGCCGTTGATGATCGGCCCGAGGAGGTCGGGCAGGAGGCCGTCGCTCGTCGGCTTGTCCGACGGTACGTCGACCGGCGCGGTCGGCGGCGTCGTGGTGCCGCCGGTCGGCGGCGTGGTCGTCGGGGTGGAGCCGGGCTTCTGGGCCGGCTTCGTCGGCTTGCCGGTCGGGCCGACCTGCGAGACCGAGGCGGTGCCGGCCGCGTCGCCGCTGAGCAGGTTGCTCAGCGGGAGGGTCGCGAAGTCGGGGACCTCGGTGACCGCGCCGTCAGCGCAGGTCGGGCAGGCCTCCCAGGCGGCGGCGTCGATCTGGCGGATCGTCTGGGTGGCGGTGATCAGGATCGACCGGCTCGAGGTCGGTACGTCGGGACCGAGCGTCGCGAGGATGTCCATGCTGCTGCGGGCGAACTTGCGCAGGTCGGCGATCCGGTCGGGCTTGCCGGTCGTGGCGTAGTCGTCGAGCGCGAGCTCGGAGGCCTGCTTGGCCTGGTCGGTGAAGTCCTGGAGCGTGCTGGAGACGGCGTCCTCGTCGGCCCCGCGCGCGGTGAGCTTCTGGACCTCGGTCAGGCGCGACTCGGCGTGCGCGATGAGGGTCTCGGCCTTGGAGGCGCCGTTGCCCTGGAGGTTGGTCTGGGCGTTCTCGATCGCGCGCTTGACCGGGTAGAGCACGTCGCCGGGCAGGGCGTCCTGGGAGGCCATCGCCATCGAGCCGGTCGCGGCGACGACGGCGAAGCCGCCGACCAGGGCGGCCACGCGGCGCTCGCGGGCGCCGCGGCGCTGGCGCGGGGTCAGCCGGACGGCGAGCGCCTCGTCGGCGCGGGCCGGCTCACGCTCGGCGGCCGCGACGAGCTGGGTGCGCAGCGAGGAGACGAAGTCGGGACGGGCCTCGACGGGAGGCACCTCGCGCAGCGACGCGACGAGCTCGAGCAGGTCGGCGTACGCCTCATGGTCGCCAGCCCTCCCCGAGATGAGCGCGTCGAACTCCTCCGCGCCCCGTGCCCCGGCATTGCCCCGCATCACCATGTCCGTCCTCGAGTCGGGTCGTTACGAACATCCAACGAATCGAGGGTCCCGCTGGTTACGGTCCGAACGGACATGGCGCAATAGTCCGTCCGGACTACGTGACGGGCGGTCATCGCAGACCCTCCGGCATCAGCTTGGCGAGGTTGCGCACGCCGCGGAGCTGGAGCTGCTTGATCGCGCCGTCGCTGCGGCCGAGGGCGGCCGCGGTCTCGGCGATGCTCATGCCCTGGAGGAAGCGCATGATGAGGCAGTCGCGCTGCTCGTTGGGGAGCTTGGTGAGCGACTCGAGCAGGATCTCGTTGGTGAGCGTCGCGAGGACGGCGTTCTCGGGGCCCTCGGTCGCGTCGTCGTGCTGACCCATGTCCTCGGTGGTCATCTCCAGGCGGGTCCGGCCCGCCTTGAAGTGGTCCGTCGCGAGGTTGCGGGCGATGGTCATCAGCCAGGCGCCGAAGTCCTTGCCCTGCCAGCGGAAGGACGACATGTTGCGCAGCGCCCGGAAGAAGGTCTCGGAGCACAGGTCCTCGGCGACCACCACGGAGCGGGTCCGGTAGTAGAGGAACCGGTAGACCGACGGCTGGTAGTGGTCGTAGAGCATCCCGAATGCCTCGGCGTCGCCGCCGCGGGCCAGCTCGACCAGCGCGATCAGCCGCTCACGGGCCTCGGGGGAGTCCTCGGAGGACGCGGCGAGCGTGGCGTCGCCGTAGCCGCCCTCGGTCGGCCGCTCGTCGGTGTCGCTCTCGGCGTGCGCCTCGCTGAGCAGCCAGTGGTCGCCCCGGTCCACCGACCGGTACGACGCCCGCGCGGGGCCGCCGGTACCGGCGAGCGCGAGGGCGGGCTCAGGGGTGAGGGCAGCGAGCACAGCCGCACGCAGGGCCTCCAGCCCTCGCGCGACGTCGTTGTGCTGCCAGGTCATGCCCGGTCCCCTCCCTTTATCCCCCGAACGGGATCCTAAGGCAGAGCCTTGCGCTGTGGTACCCGAATGGACGAAACCGTTTCACGGGCGCCCGACGGTCCCTCAGCGGTGCCGGCGGACCTGGCGGCGGACCAGTGCCCCGGTCACCGCGGCCCCGGCGGCGGCCGAGCCCGCGATGAGGCCGGCCCGGGCGGCCTTGCGGCCGGTCCGGTAGTCGCGGATCCGCCAGCCCTGGGCCCGGGCGTGGGCGCGGAGCTTGGCGTCGGGGTTGATCGCGCAGGGGTCGCCGACCAGGCTCAGCATCGGCAGGTCGTTGTAGGAGTCGCTGTAGGCCGAGCACCGGGCCAGGTCGAGCCCCTCGCGGTCGGCGATCGCCTGGACCGCGACCGCCTTGGCGGGCCCGTGGAGCATGTCGCCGACGAGCTGGCCGGTGTAGACCCCGTCGACGTGCTCGGCGACGGTGCCCAGGGCGCCGGTCAGGCCGAGCCGGCGCGCGATCAGGTTGGCGATCTCGATCGGCGCGGCGGTCACCAGCCAGACCCGCTGGCCCTCGTCGAGGTGCATCTGGGCGAGCGCGCGGGTGCCGGGCCAGATCCGGTGGGCCATCGCCTCGTCGAAGATCTCCTCGCCGACCTCCTCGATCTCCTGGACCGTGTGGCCGGCGATGAAGGCGAGGGCGGAGTTGCGCGCCTCGGCGACGTGCTCGGGGTCCTCGACGCCGACGAAGCGGAAGTACGCCTGCTTGTAGGCCGCTCCGAGGATGTCGCGGGTGGTGAAGAACTTGCGCCGGTAGAGCCCGCGGGCGAGGTGGAAGATGCTCGCGCCCTGCATCACCGTGTTGTCGACGTCGAAGAACGCCGCGGCACGGGCGTCGGCCGGGTGGCGCAGCGCGTTCTCGACCTCGGCGGCGGCGGCCGCGGCCTCTCCGGCCAGCGCCGAGCGCTGCTGGAGGTTGAGCCGGCGGGGCCGGTCGGCAGGCGGGACCATGGGCGCAGCCTAGTGCGCCGGAGGGCCCTGCGGGCCGCGCGTAGGATCCCCCTATGTCGCAGCCGGACGTCCTCGCCCCGCCCGACGTGGCCGCCCTCGTCGCGGCGGCCGCAGCCGATCACCCCGACCGGCTCGCCGTGGTCGAGGCCGGCGGCCGGGGGCTGACCTGGGCCGAGCTGGACGACGAGGTCAGCCGGGTCGCGACCGGGCTCGGGACGGCCGGCGTGGTCGCCGGGCACCGGGTGATGATCGTGCTGGGCAACCGGCTGGAGTTCGTGACGACCTACCTCGGGGTGCTGCGGGCGCAGGCGGTCGCCGTCCCGGTCAACCCGGGCTCCACGGTCGTCGAGCTGGCCGGGATGCTCGTCGACTGCGGCGCGCGCCTGGTCGTCGTCGACGACCAGACGGCCGAGCCGGTACGCACGGCCACGGGCCGCAGCGAGGTCACGGCCGCGGCGCGCGACGAGTCCCGCCCGCTGCCCCGGCTGGTCGTGGTGGGCGCGCCGTCCGCCCCCGACGAGCTCGGGTACGACGACCTGCGGGCCGAGGAGGCCCGCCCGGTGCCGCCGCTGCCCGATCCCGAGAAGCTCGCGGTCCTGCTCTACACCAGCGGCACCTCCGGCCTGCCGCGCGCGGCGATGCTGACCCACCGCGCCCTGCTGGCCAACGTCGAGCAGGTCGCCACGGTCGAGCCGCCGATGATCCACTCCGACGACGTGGTGCTCGGCGTGCTGCCGCTCTTCCACGTCTACGGCCTCGGCGCCGTGCTCGGCGGCGTGATCCGGCACCGGGCCAAGCTCGTGCTGACCGACCGCTTCGACCCCGAGGGCACCCTCGACCTGATCGAGGACGAGGCGTGCAGCGTCGTCCCCGTGGCGCCGCCGGTGTTCGCCGCCTGGCGCGACGTCGACGCGCTCGCCGAGCGGCTCGGCCCGGTGCGGATGATCCTGTCCGGCTCCGCGCCGCTCCCCGCCGAGACCGTCGAGGAGTTCAGCGCCGCCGTCCGGGTGCCCGTGCACCAGGGCTACGGCCTGACCGAGGCCTCGCCGGTCGTCACCAGCACGCTCCGCTCGGCCGCCGTGAAGCCCGGCTCGGTGGGCGCCGCGCTCGACGGCATCGAGCTGCGCCTGGTCGACGACGAGGGCACCCCCGTCGAGGGCTCGGCCGCCGACGACCCGGGCGAGATCCAGATCCGCGGGCGCAACCTGTTCAGCGGCTACTGGCCCGAGGGGGCCGACGGTCCGGGCGCCGACGGGTGGTGGTCGACGGGCGACGTGGGCTTCCTCGACGCCGACGGCGACCTCTTCCTGGTCGACCGGGTCAAGGAGCTCATCATCGTCTCCGGCTTCAACGTCTACCCGAGCGAGGTCGAGGCGGTGCTCGGCGAGGTCGCCGAGGTGCGCCAGGCCGCGGTGCTCGGCACGCCCGACGACCAGACCGGCGAGGCGGTGGTCGCCTATGTCGTCGCCGAGGACCCGGCGGCCGACGCCGGGTCGGTGGTCGCGGCGGTCCGCGCGGCGGCCGAGGAGCAGCTGGCGCCGTACAAGCGGCCGGGCCGGGTCGAGGTCGTCGAGACGCTCCCGCGCACGGTCACCGGCAAGATCCGCAAGGGTCAGCTGCGCGGCCAGGAGCGGCGCAAGGCGCTCGGGATCCTCGAGTGAACGCCGCCACCCCCCGCGTCACGCTCTACGGCCGGCCGGGCTGCCACCTCTGCGACGACGCCCGCGCGGTGATCGAGGCGGTGTGCGCCGAGCTGGGGGAGAGCTACACCGAGGTCTCGATCGACGACGATCCCGAGCTCGCCGAGCGGTTCGCCCACGAGATCCCGGTGACCTTCGTCGACGGACGCCAGCACGACTTCTGGAGGGTGAGCCCGGACCGGCTCCGCCGCGCGCTGCAGGGGTGAACGTATCCTCGGGCGCACCATGGGTGTGTCTCCTCTGCTGTCTCCGCGTGCCCGCCGGTTCGCGGGGCTCGCCGTCGCTGTCGCCGTGGTCGTGCTCCTCCTGCTCAGCCACGACTTCGGGCGCGCCGACCCGACGAACAACTACCGGCCGCTGCTGCCGCCCGACGCGCTGGCCACCGGGTGCTTCCCGCTCCCGGACGGCGCCCGGCTGGACCTGCCCCACCAGATCCGGCGCGACGGCGACGTCACGACGCCGGAGGGTCCGCGCCGCGACCTGTTCGGTCAGTACGACCTCGTCGACCGGGACGAGGCGCTCGCCCGCATCGTCGCCGCGTTCACCGCGGTCGGCTACACCGAGAGCGAGCGCGAGGACGACGGCGACGCCGTCCGGGTGGTGCTGACGAAGGGGCCCACGACCGTGCGCGCGCTCGTCGCCGAGCTGCCCCACACCAGCGCCGAGACCCTCGTGCGCGGCGAGTTCACCCTCGACCTCCCGGTGGTGGCCGTCGCCAAGGACGACCCGATCTGCAGCGACCCGAAGGCGACGAAGCGCTGGCCCCGGAAGGAGGCGTCGCGGTGATCCGGATGCTCCCGGCCGCCCGGCCCGCCTGGCTGCCCCGCCCCGAGGTGCTCCTCGGCTGGCTGGTGGTCGCCCACGTGGTCCTCAAGATCCTGATCTTCCCGCTCGTCATGGGCGCGGAGCCGCACGGCGACGAGTCGGCGTACCTCAACGGCGGCATGGCGCTGTCCAACGCGCTGCGCGACGTCTTCGGCTTCACCTCGCCCGACACCGCCGAGCTCGAGCGCAACGTGGTGGCCTCGGGCTGGTTCATGCCGGGCATGCCGATCCTGGTGGCGCCCGTCTACCTGCTCTTCCCGGACGCGCCCATGTGGCTCGTGCGCGGCTACCTCGGCCTGGTCACGCTGTTGCTGTTCATCGCCGTGCTGCGCGTCGTCGCGCGCCGGATCGGTCCCGGCTGGGCCTGCGTGCTGGCGGTCATCCCGGGGCTGATCCCCAGCTGGGTGGTCTTCACGTACGGCGCCTGGGGCGACCTGTGCGCCGGCCTGCTCCTGGTCCTGCTGGTCGCCCACCTGTACACGATGTTCCGCGGGCTGCGCGACGGCGAGGCACCCTCGCTGCGTGAGGGCCTCGTGCTCGGCCTGCTCGCCATCGCGGTCCTCTACCTGCGCTCGAGCACGTCGGTGCTCCTGGCCGCGCTCGGCGTGCTCACCCTCGTCGCCGCGGTGCTGCTGCTGCGCGGGCGGGTACGCCTGCGCGCGCTCGGGGCGGCCGGCCTGGCCGGCTTCGTCTTCCTGGTGCTCCTGGCGCCGTGGTCGATCTTCGCCTCCGCCACGCTCGACGGCCGGGTGATCACGACGACCACCGTGCCGACCGTCATGGCGAACACGTTCGGCGACCGCAAGGAGGTCTGCTTCGGCCCCTGCGACCCCGACAGCACCCTGTGGTTCCGGCCGCTGCGCTACGCCCGCGAGCTCGGCCGCGCGACCGACACCAGCGAGGTCGACACGCTCAAGGTGATGTCCGACTACGCCACCCGTGACATCACCGCGCCCCACTACCTCGACCAGGTCGTGCACAACCTGGGCGCCTACGCCCTGCAGCCCACCAACTTCACCGGCTACCTCGCCCCGCCCGAGGGACGCGGCGCCTTCGGCCGGGCCGGCGAGCTGGGTGCCGACATCGTCACCTGGGCGCTGTACGCGCCGATGGTCCTGCTCGGCGCCGTCTCGCTGCTCTTCCAGGCCCGGCGCAGCATCGAGGCGCGGGTGCTCGACGTCCTGACCAAGGTGGCGCTCGGCGGCCTGCTGATCCAGCCGTTCGTGCACATCGCCGGCGGCCGTTACTGGACGACGGCGGCGCCGATGCTCGCGATCGCGGGCGCCTCGTTCCTGCGCGAGCGCCAGCTCGCCCGGGCCGGTACGCCGGTCCTCGCCGGTGCGGCGGGCGGTGCCCCCGCCGCCCACGATGCGGGGGTCGAGCGCTGGCTCGGCCGGTTCCAGGTGCTGCTCAGCGCCGCCACGGCGCTCGTCGTGGTGGTGCTCGTCGGCGCGGCGATCATCTAGGGCTAGGTTCGAACCCATGCACGAGAGCGACACCCCCTCCGGCCCCCGCCGGATCGCCTACGTCCTCCCCGTCTACAACGAGGAGGAGAACATCGGCGTCTTCCACGCGGCGCTGGTCGAGGCGACCGAGAAGCGGCCGGACCTCGAGTTCGAGTTCGTGTACGTCGACGACGGCTCCCGCGACGCCTCCCTCGAGCGGCTCGTCGAGCTGCGCGCGCAGGACCCGCGGGTGAGCGTCGTCCAGTTCTCCCGCAACTTCGGCCACCAGCTCGCGGTGACCGCCGGGCTCGACCTGGTCGCCGAGGCCGGTGACGCCGACGCGGTGATCGTGATGGACACCGACCTCCAGGACCCGCCGCGGGTGAGCATCGAGATGATCGAGCGCTGGGAGACCGGCGTCGACGTCGTCTACGCCCAGCGGCGCACCCGCAAGGACACGCCGTTCAAGCGGGCCACCGCGTGGGGCTTCTACTGGGTGCTCGACCGGCTGGCGTCGATCGAGATCCCGCGCAACGTCGGCGACTTCCGGCTGATGGACGCCCAGGTGGTCGCCGAGGTGGCGCGCTACCGCGAGCACGACCGCTTCCTGCGCGGCATCGTCGCCCACGTCGGCTTCCGGCAGGAGGCGCTGCTCTTCGACCGCGACGAGCGGCACGCCGGCGAGACCGGCTACCCGCTGCGCAAGATGCTCAACTTCGCCGCCAGCGGCATCCTCGGCTTCTCCACGACGCCGCTCAAGATGATCTCGCGCTTCGGGTTCGCGATCTCGGCGTTCAGCCTGCTGCTCGGCTGCTACGTGCTCTTCGTCCGCGTCTTCAAGCCCGACGAGTCGGTGCCCGGCTGGGCGTTCCTCGGGGTCGGCATGTTCATGCTCAGCGGCATCCAGCTGATCATGATGGGCGTGATCGGCAGCTATCTCGGACGCGTCTACATCGAGACCCAGGACCGGCCGCTCTACACGCTGGCCATGGTCGCGCGCGACGCGACGAGCTCGCGGGGAGCGGGACGCTGAGCGACCGCGGGCACCGCGCGACCGCCGTACGGTTCGCGGCGGTCGGGGTCTGCAACACCGCGATCGACACCGTGGTGTTCGTGCTGCTGCACGGCAGCCTCGGGATCACGCTCGCCAACTTCGTCTCCAGCAGCGCCGGCATGG
Organism: Pimelobacter sp. 30-1; assembly: GCF_018831735.1. Classification (NCBI taxonomy): domain Bacteria; kingdom Bacillati; phylum Actinomycetota; class Actinomycetes; order Propionibacteriales; family Nocardioidaceae; genus Pimelobacter; species Pimelobacter sp. 30-1. Next base: position 583,983 of record NZ_NHTS01000003.1, on the reverse strand, counting down.
TCTTCAGCTTCGTGGTCAACGGGCTGTTCACGTTCCGCGCCGAGCGGCTCACGCTGCGCCACGCGGTCCTGTTCGTCGCCTCGACCGGGCTCGTCATGTGGGTCGCGCAGCCGCTGCTCATCCACGGCTGGCTGTGGGTCCTGGAGCGCGGGCCGGAGGTGACGCTCGGGGGGATGGCCGCGGACGACGTACGGATCTGGGCGGCCAAGCTCGCCTCGATCGTCTGCAGCCTGGTGCTCAACTTCCTGGCCTACCGGTTCGTGGTCTGGCCGGTCGAGCACCGCGGCGAGGAGGCTCCCGCCCCCCGCCCGATGTGACCGACCTGACGTCTGTCGAGTTGCGCTCCCGCGCATTTTGTTCTCACGTTCACAAACTCCTACAGTGATCGAGCCGGGCCCCGATGATCGGTTGGGTCCGGCTGGAAAGCGGAGCTGTGACCACACGGAGTTCGACGGATGCCGCCCGGGTGATCCCGGAGGCCACGGTCGCCCGGCTGCCCGTCTACCTGCGGGCGCTGACGGCGCTGGCCGACAACGGCATTCGCACCTGTTCGAGCGAGGATCTCGCGACCGCTGCGGGCGTCAATTCCGCCAAGCTGCGCAAGGACCTGTCCTACCTCGGCAGCTACGGCACCCGAGGCGTCGGGTACGACGTCGACTACCTCCGCTACCAGATCGCCCGTGAGATCGGGGTGACCCAGGACTGGCCCGTCGTCATCGTCGGCATCGGAAACCTGGGGCACGCCCTGGCCAACTACTCCGGCTTCCGCAGCCGCGGCTTCCGGGTCGTCGCGCTGCTCGACGCCGACCCGGCGCTCGTCGGGCGCACCGTCGCCGACATCGCCGTCCGGCCCTTCGCCGACCTCGAGGAGATCGTCCGCGAGCACGACGTCGCGATCGGCGTCATCGCGACGCCGGCGCACGCCGCCCAGGACGTCGCCGACCGGATGGTCGCGATCGGCATCACCAGCATCCTGAATTTCGCCCCGGCCGTCGTGGCGGTGCCCGAGGGGGTCGACGTCCGCAAGGTGGACCTGTCGATCGAGCTCCAGATCCTCGCCTACCACGAGCAGCGCAAGGCCAACGGTGGCGTCGCCGAGCCGGCCGGTCCGGCCGAGCCGGTCGAGGCCGCCGACGCGGCCGAGGGAGGTGTCGCATGAGCGTGCTGGTCGTGGGGATCTCCCACAACTCCGCGCCGGTCGCGCTGCTCGAGCAGGTCGCGCTCGACGACGACGGCGTCCACAAGCTGATGGCCGACGCGGCGGCGTGCGAGCACGTCACCGAGGCGACCGTCATCGCCACCTGCAACCGGCTCGAGATCTACACCGAGGTCGAGCGCTTCCACGGCAGCATCGAGCAGCTCTCGCGGTTGCTCGTCGAGCGCGCCGGCGGCACCACCGAGGCGATGCTCCCGCACCTCTACGTGCACTACGACGACGGTGCGATCTCGCACCTCTTCCAGGTCGCCGCGGGCCTCGACTCGATGGCGGTCGGCGAGGGTCAGATCCTCGGCCAGACCCGCGACGCGCTGCGCCGCGGCCAGGAGCTCGGCACCGTCGGGCCCGCCCTCAACTCGCTCTTCCAGCAGGCGCTGCGCGTCGGCAAGCGGACCCGCGCCGAGACCGAGATCGACCAGGTCGCCCCGACCCTGGTCAGCGCCGCGCTCGACGAGACCGCCCAGACCGTCGGTCCCCTCGAGGGCAAGTACGTCGTCGTGGTGGGCGCCGGCGCGATGGCCGGCCTGGCCACCGCGACCGCCCAGCGCCTCGGCGCCGGGCACCTCTCGATCGTCAACCGGTCGGTCGACCGCGCGGTCCGCCTCGCCGTCCAGTACGCCGGTCAGGCCGTCCGGCTCGCCGACCTGAGCGAGGAGCTCGGCCGCGCCGACGTCGTCATCAGCTGCACCGGCTCGTCGGGCACGGTCATCGACCGCGCCCAGCTCGAGGCGGCCCGCGCCGGTGCCACCCGGCCGCTGGCGCTCATCGACCTCGCCCTGCCCCACGACATCGCGCTCGACGTCATCGACCTGCCCGGCGTGAGCCGGATCGGCCTGGCCGAGCTCGCCGAGGTGCTCCACGGCGGCCCGACCGGCCGCGAGGTCCAGGAGGTCCGCCGGATCCTCGGCGAGGAGGTCACCGCCTTCCTCGCGGCGCGCCGCCAGGCCAGCGTCACGCCGACCGTGGTCGCGCTCCGCTCGATGGCCACCTCGGTCGTCGACGCCGAGATGACCCGCCTCGACGCCCGGCTGCCCGAGCTCGACGAGGCCACCCGCGCCGAGATCCGCCACACCGTGCGCCGGGTCGCGGACAAGCTGCTCCACGAGCCGACCGTCCGGGTCAAGGAGCTCGCCAACGAGCAGGGCGCCGTCTCGTACGCCGCCGCGCTCGCCGAGCTCTTCGCGCTCGACCCCGAGGCGGTCGACGCCGTCACCCGTCCGGTCAACGTCGAGGAGGGCACCTCATGACCCTTCGCATCGGCACCCGCCGCAGCGCGCTCGCCACCACCCAGTCCGGTCACATCGCCGCCGCTCTCACCGAGCGGCTCGGTGTCGAGACCGTGCTGGTCGAGATCACCACCGACGGCGACCGCAGCCAGGCGGCCGGCACCTCGCTGGTCGGCGCACCCTCGACGGGCGTCTTCGTCAGCGCGCTGCGCGACGCGCTGCTCGCCGGCGAGGTCGACGTCGCCGTGCACTCGCTCAAGGACCTGCCGACCTACCCGACCGAGGGGATCACCCTCGCCGCGGTCCCGCCGCGCGAGGACCCGCGTGACGTCGTGGTCGCCCGCGACGGGCTCACCCTCGGCGAGCTGCCCCCGGGCAGCAAGGTCGGGACCGGCTCCCCGCGCCGCGTCGCCCAGATCGAGGCGCTCGGCCTCGGTGTCGAGCTGCACGGCCTGCGCGGCAACGTCGACACCCGGATCGGCCGGGTCCGCGAGGGCGTCCTCGACGCCGTCGTGCTCGCCCGGGCCGGCCTGGCCCGGCTCGACCGGCTCGAGGACGTCACCGAGGTGCTCGACCCGCTCCAGGTGCTCCCCGCCCCCGGGCAGGGCGCGCTCGCCGTCGAGTGCCGCAGCGGCGACGCCGCGACGCTCGCCGCCGTCGCCGTCCTCGACGACCCGGCGACCCGGGCCGCGATCCACGCCGAGCGCACCGTGATGGCCGTGCTCGAAGGCGGCTGCGCGGCACCCATCGGCGCGCTGGCCGACCTCGCCGAGGGTGAGGACGGTCCCGAGCTGTGGCTGCGGGCCGTCGTCCTGACCCCCGACGGCGGGCTCTCGGTCCGCCGCTCCGCCTCCGCTCCGCTCGGCGACGACCCGGCCGGCTGGCCCGCCGCCGGGACCGCGCTCGGCGAGGCCCTGGCCGCCGAGATGCTGGCCGACGGCGCCGCCGAGCTGATGGCCACCCCTGACTCGACTTCCCACCCGTCCGCACGATCTGCAGAGGTGCACAACGCATGACGCGAGCCACCGCAGCCAAGAAGGCTGCCCCGACTCCCGCCGCTCCCCAGGCCGCCCAGCCCGGAGGGGTCGCCTTCGTCGGCACCGGTCCCGGTGACCCCGACCTGCTGACGGTGCGGGCCGTGAAGCTCATCGAGGACGCCGACGTCGTCATCACCGAGGAGGCCGGCCACGCCGACCTCGTCCGGGTGATCCGCAACCGGGCCGCCCAGGCACGCGTTCCCGCCCCGGGCGAGACGCTCGCCGAGCCGGTCGAGGCCGAGCTGGTCGACGGCGGCTTCGGCGAGGACGGCCAGCCGCTGACCCACGCCGCCCGCGCCAAGGTCGTCGTCAAGCAGGCCAAGCGCGGCCTGCGCGTGGTCCGGCTGCTCGGCGGGGACCCGTTCCTCTACGCCTCCGGGCCCGAGGAGGCCCAGGCGGTCGCCAAGGCCAACCTCGGCTTCGAGGTCGTCCCCGGCGTCTCCTCGGTGGCCGCGGTCCCGGCGTACGCCGGTATCCCGCTGACCACCAAGGACCACCGCGAGATGGCCGTGGTCACCTGCGGCGACAAGGTCGACTGGAGCCGGTACGCCGACACCCCGACCCTCGTCCTGCTCTCGGCCGTCGGCCAGATCGGCGACATCGCCAAGCAGCTCATCGCCATCGGCCGCTCGCCGCAGACCCCGGTCGCGATGACCCGGGTCGGCACCACCACCGAGCAGCAGACGATCACCTCCACGCTGGAGCACATCGCCGCCGACGCCCGCGCCGCCCGGATCGCCCCGCCGGCGATCATCGTCATCGGCGCCGTGGTCGACCTGCGCGAGAAGCTCTCGTGGTTCGAGACCAAGCCGATCTTCGGCTGGCGCGTCCTGGTGCCCCGCACCAAGGAGCAGTCCGCCTCGCTCTCCGACCGGATCCGCGAGTTCGGCGGCGTCCCCGAGGAGGTCCCCACGATCTCCGTCGAGCCGCCCCGCAACCCGCAGCAGATGGACAAGGCCGTGCGCGGCCTGGTCGAGGGCCGCTACGAGTGGATCGCCTTCACCTCGGTCAACGCGGTCAAGGCGGTGCGCGAGAAGTTCGAGGAGTACGGCCTCGACGCCCGTGCCTTCTCCGGCCTCAAGATCGCCGCGGTCGGCGACAAGACCGCCCAGGCGATCGCCGACTGGGGCCTGCGCGCCGACCTCGTCCCCTCGGGCGAGCAGTCCGCCGCCGGTCTCCTCGAGGTGTGGCCGGAGTACGACGAGGTGCTCGACCCGATCAACCGGGTCTTCCTCCCGCGCGCCGACATCGCCACCGAGAACCTCGTCGCCGGCCTGATCGACCTCGGCTGGGAGTGCGACGACGTCACCGCCTACCGCACCGTCCGCGCGGCCCCGCCGCCGGCGCCGACCCGCGACGCGATCAAGACCGGCAAGTTCGACGCCGTCGTCTTCACGTCGTCCTCGACCGTGCGCAACCTCGTCGGCATCGCCGGCAAGCCGCACCCGTCGACGATCATCGCGGTGATCGGGCCCGCCACGGCCAAGACCGCCGAGGAGCACGGCCTGCGGGTCGACGTCCTGGCCCCGAAGCCGGACGTCGAGCTGCTCGTCGAGGCCCTCGCCGGCTTCGGTGCGGACCGCCGCGCCGCCCTGCTGGAGGCCGGCGAGCCGGTCACCAAGCCGAGCGACCGCAAGCCGTCCGCGCGGCGCCGCAAGGCCTGAGCGCACCTCCGACCGGCCCGGTCCCGCCACGTGCGGGCCGGGCCGGCGGCTTTTCGAGGCGGCGGCGGGCGCTCCTAGACTCGGACCCATGAGCGACTTCCTGCGTCCCGTCGTCCGTCCCCGCCGGCTCCGGACCACGGCGGCGATGCGGGACCTCGTCGCCGAGACCACCCTGCTCCCGAGCCAGCTGGTGCTCCCCGCCTTCGTCCGCGAGGGCGCCACCGAGCCGGTCCCGATCAGCTCGATGCCGGGCGTGGTCCAGCACTCACGCGACTCGCTGCGCAAGGCGGCGGCCGAGGCGGCGGAGGCGGGGCTGCGCGGGATCATGCTGTTCGGCGTACCGGAGACCAAGGACGCGATCGGCTCCGGCGCGACCGATCCCGAGGGCATCCTCAACGTCGCGCTGGCCGATGTCGCGGCCGAGGTCGGCGACGCGCTGGTCGTGATGAGCGACCTGTGCCTCGACGAGTTCACCGACCACGGGCACTGCGGGGTCCTCGACGCCGCGGGGCGGGTCGACAACGACGCCACCCTCGCCCGGTACGCCGAGATGGCGGTCGTCCAGGCCCAGGCCGGCGCCGCGCTGGTCGGACCCAGCGGGATGATGGACGGCCAGGTCGCGGTGGTGCGGGACGCGCTCGACGAGGCCGGTTTCACCGACACCGGGATCCTCGCCTACTCGGCCAAGTACGCCTCCGCCTTCTACGGGCCCTTCCGCGAGGCAGTCGACAGCGCGCTCCAGGGCGACCGCCGTACCTACCAGCAGGACGGACGGCGCAACGCCCGCGAGGGCGTCCGGGAGATGCTGCTCGACCTCGAGGAGGGCGCCGACATCGTCATGGTCAAGCCGGCCCTGGCCTACCTCGACGTGCTGCGCCAGGTCGCCGACGCCGCCGGTGAGCTCGGCGTGCCCGTGGCGGCGTACAACATCTCGGGGGAGTACTCCATGGTCGAGGCCGCCGCGGCCAACGGCTGGATCGACCGGGAGCCGGCGATCCTCGAGACGCTGACCTCGATCCGGCGGGCCGGGGCGGACATGATCCTGACCTACTGGGCGACCGAGGCCGCGCGGCTCCTGCGGCGCTGACCCGGGCCCCGACGGGAAAAAAGACGAGAGCCCCGGACCGGGGGGTGGGTCCAGGGCTCTCGCACGTCGTGCGGGGGTGGGCTACGGGGTCTTGAGTCCGTAGCTCACGAGGCAACCGAGCAGCTGCACGGTCTGGGTCAGCTTGGGGTACTGGGCGCGGCACGCGTCGGCCGCCTCCTGCTTGGTGAGCAGGCCCAGGACGCCGCTGATCAGACCCGAGGTGACCGCGCCGACGCCCTCGTCGACGCCCTCGACCACCGGGTCGAGCGGGGTCTTGGGCGGGGTGGGCTTCGTCGGCGGGTTGCCGGGGTTACCCGGGTTCCCGGGGTTGCCCGGGTTGCCGGGGTTGGTCGGGTTCGTCGGCGTGCCGGGCGTGTCGGTGCCACCGTTGCTGGAGCCGTTGCCACCGCCCTTGGAGCCGTTCTTGCCCGGCTTGATGTTCTTGGGACCGTTGACGCCGAAGCTCGGCGGCTCGGGGACGATGTAGCCCGCGGCCGTGGAGTTGTTCGGGACGGACGTGAAGTCGCCCTCGAGGTAGGCGTTCATGATCTTGAGGACCAGGTCGACGTAGGCCTGGCTGTGGTTGTAGCGGTAGACCGCGGCGCGCTGGCCGACGACGGTCGACAGGTCGCCGTCACCGGAGCAGAGGTAGACGGCGGCGGCGAGCGCGGCGTCGTCGATGTCCTGCGGGTCGCGGCGGCCGTCGTCGTCGGCGTCGACACCGACGACCTGCCAGGTCGACGGGATGAACTGCATCGGGCCGACGGCGCGGTCCCACTGCGGGTCGTTGTCGTAGACGCCGGCGTCGGTGTCGGAGATCGCCTTGGTGTTCTTGCGGCCGTTGAGCGCGGGGCCGAAGACACCCGGGGTGGCCACACCGTCGTCGTTGAGGACGTTGCCCCCGACGCGGCCGTGGTCGGACTCGACGCGGCCGATGGCGGCGATGAGCTGCCAGGTGATGTTGCAGGTCTTGTCGGCGGAGTTGATCACCGTCTCGGCCCGCTGGTACGCCGCGAGGGCGGCCGCCGGGATCGCGTTGGTGGACGCGGCCGAGACGATGCCCGCCTCGTTGCCGTCGTCGATGCCCTCGACCGTCGCCGGGTCGGACAGGCTCGCCGGGTCCTCGATGGACTCCTCGGGAACGCTGGTCCCGTCGGTGACCTGGCCCGGCGTCTCGGCGGCGGCGACCGGGGCGCTGACGCCACCGATCCCGGCGACCGACGCGGTCCAGGCTGCCGACAGCAGAGCGAGCGGAATGATGGTGGCGGCGCGTTGCAGCCGACCCAGACGCTTCCTCGTCATGTCGTGTTTCTCTCCCCATGGCCAGTGGCCGTCTCGCGTGAGCCGCTCCCTCAGCGCCCACCTGTGAGCCGCAGACGTGCCGCGAACCCTCAGTGCGGGTCCGCTGTACGACGCGACACTTGGCCAACGAATCGTGACACACCGACGTTACGGGTGTCACATGTTCCGTCAGACAACGTGAGCCACGTGATATGGACGGGTGTCCAAGACGGACCGCGGTGCGGGCCCGTTAGGGCCCATCGGCGACAATGGCGCGGTGCCCGCACCACTGACCTCCGGCTCCGAGGCGCTCTTCGCCCGAGCCCGTGCCGTGACGCCGGGCGGCGTCAACTCCCCGGTCCGCGCGTTCAACGCCGTCGGGGGCACGCCCCGCTTCATCCGGGAGGCCACCGGGCCCTGGCTCACCGACGTCGACGGCAACACCTACGTCGACCTGATCTGCTCCTGGGGCCCGATGCTGCTCGGCCACGCCCACCCGGCGGTGGTCGAGGCGGTCCAGACCGCGGCGGCCCGCGGGTCGTCGTACGGGACGCCGACCGAGGGCGAGGTGGCCCTCGTCGAGGCGATCGTGGCCCGCACTCCCGTCGAGCGCCTGCGCCTGGTCTCCTCGGGCACCGAGGCGACCATGTCGGCCATCCGGCTCGCCCGCGGCTTCACCGGCCGCGACGTGGTCGTGAAGTTCGCCGGCTGCTACCACGGTCACGTCGACTCGCTGCTCGCCGCGGCGGGCTCGGGGCTGACCACCTTCTCGCTCCCCGGTACGCCGGGCGTGCCGGCCAGCTCCACCGAGCTCACGCTCGTGCTGCCCTACAACGACCCCGCCGCCGTCACCGCGGCCTTCGCCGAGCACGGCGACCGGATCGCCTGCCTGATCACCGAGGCCGCGCCGGGCAACATGGGCGTGGTCCCGCCGGCGCCGGGCTTCAACAAGTTCCTCGCCGAGACCTGCCGGGCCCACGGCGCGCTGTTCGTCAGCGACGAGGTGATGACCGGCTTCCGGGTCTCCCGGGCGGGCCAGTGGGGCACCGACGGCGCCGTCGAGGGCTGGGTGCCCGACCTGATGACCTTCGGCAAGGTGATGGGCGGCGGCTTCCCGGCCGCGGCGTTCGGCGGCCGCGCCGACGTGATGGCCCACCTGGCACCCGAGGGTCCGGTCTACCAGGCCGGCACCCTCTCCGGGAACCCGGTCGCCACCGCAGCCGGCCTGGCCACGCTCACCGCTGCCGACGACGCGGTCTACGCCCGGATCGGGGTCGTCGCCGACGCGCTGCGCGCCGGCGTCGCCGAGACGTTCGGCGCCGCGGGTCTGCCGCACGTGATCCAGTCGACCGGCTCGATGTTCTCGGTGTTCCTCACCGACGCTCCGGTCACGAACTACGCCGAGGCCCAGCGCACCGACGCCGCCGCCTACGGTGCCTTCTTCCACGCGATGCTCGACCAGGGCGTCCACCTGCCGCCGTCGGCGTACGAGGCCTGGTTCGTCTCGTCCTCCCACGACGACCGCGCGGTCCAGCACGTCCTCGACGCACTGCCCTCCGCCGCCCGCGCCGCCGCCGCGGCCGCCGGTGGGACCGGAGCCGCCCGATGAGCACGCCCGACACGATCGTCCACCTGGTCCGCCACGGCGAGGTCCACAACCCCGAGGGCATCCTCTACGGCCGCCGCGACGGCTTCCACCTCTCGGTGCGCGGCCGGGCGATGGCCGACCGGGTCGCCGAGCACCTCCGGGGCAACGACATCACCGTGATCCGCTCCTCGCCCCTCGAGCGCGCGCAGGAGACGGCCGCGCCGCTGGCTGCCGCGCTCGGCCTCGAGGTCGGCCTCGAGCCGCGGGTCATCGAGTCGGAGAACCGGTTCGAGGGGATGACCTTCGGCAAGGGCAACAACGCGTTGCGCAACCCGCTGCTGTGGCGCCACCTCTACAACCCGCTCAAGCCGTCGTGGGGGGAGCCCTACAAGGTGATCGTGGCGCGGATGATGGCCGCCGTCCACGACGCCCGGCGCGCCGCCGAGGGCCACGAGGCGGTGCTGGTCTCCCACCAGCTCCCGATCTGGACCACCCGGCTCAGCGTCGAGGGGCGCTCGTTCCTGCACGACCCGCGCAAGCGCCAGTGCACGCTGTGCTCGATCACCTCGCTGGGCTTCGCCGGCGACCAGCTCGTCGAGGTCGCCTACGCCGAGCCGGCCATCGACCTGATCCCGACCGGCGACATCGCCGCGCCGTTCTCGGCCGGTGACGCGCCCGAGGAGAACAAACCCGAGGGGACCCCGCCGGCATGACCCGCTTCCCCCGCCCGGTCCGCGCCCTGCTGCTCGTCGGCATGGTCCTGCTCGCCTCCGCGTGCTCCAAGATCGACGGCACCGGCGACCTCAACTTCGTCAAGGGCGACGGCCAGGTGGTCGAGGTCGCCAAGGACGACCGCGAGAAGCCGCTCGCCTTCAGCGGTACGACGGTGCAGGGGGAGCCGCTCGACATCACCGACCTGCGCGGCAAGGTCGTCGTGATCAACGTCTGGTGGTCCGGCTGCGGACCGTGCCGGGCCGAGATGCCGATGCTCGTCGAGGCGGAGAAGGAGCTGGGCAAGGACAACGTCTCCTTCCTCGGCATCAACATCCGCGACCTCGCGCCCGAGACGGCCGAGGCCTTCGAGCGCGACCGCGGCGTCGACTACCCCTCGCTCTACGACCCGGGCAGCGAGACGCTGCTCAAGATGGGCCGCTACGCGCCGTACGCACCGCCGGCGACGCTCGTCCTCGACCGCGAGGGCCGGGTGGCGGCGCTCATCAACGGGCCGATCCCGTCCAAGAGCACGCTGACCACGGTCGTCGAGGACACCCTGGCGGAGACCGATGGGTGATTGGTTCCAGGAGCAGGTCTTCGCCGGCTCCCTCGGCCTCGCCGTGCCGGTCGCGATGATCGCCGGCCTGGTCTCCTTCTTCTCGCCCTGCGTGCTCCCGCTGCTGCCGGGCTACCTCTCCTACGCGACCGGCCTGTCCGGCGCCGACCTCGCCTCCGGCGAGGCCTCCCGGCGCCGCGGCCGGATGCTGCTCGGCTCGATCCTCTTCGTCCTCGGCTTCGCGGTCGTCTTCGTGCTCATGGGCGCGGCCTTCGGCTCGCTCGGCCCGTGGCTGCGCCGCTGGGACACCGAGATCCAGATCGGGCTCGGCGCCCTCCTCATCGTGCTCGGCCTGGTGTTCGCCGGTGCGCTGCCGTGGCTCCAGCGCGACGTGCGGATCCACAAGATCCCCTCGGTCGGCCTCGGCGCCGCACCGCTCATCGGCGCGCTCTTCGCGATCGGCTGGACGCCGTGCGTCGGGCCGACGTACGGCGCGATCATCGGGCTCACCTACACCGACGCGACGGCCATGCGCGGCGCGCTGCTGTCGCTGTTCTACGCGCTCGGGCTCGGGATCCCCTTCATCATCGCGGGGCTCGCCTACCGCCGGACGCTGCGCCTGACCGGCTTCGTCCGCCGTCACCAGAAGTGGGTGATGCGGATCGGCGGCGGCTTCCTGGTCCTCATCGGCATCCTCATGGTGACCGGCTGGTGGACCTACCTCGTGCAGTGGCTGCAGCTGCAGCTGGTCCAGAACTTCGAGGTCATCGTGTGAGCAAGTCCAAGACCGCTGAGCGCCGTCCCGGCGAGCTGACCGCACGCGAGCTCGTGCGGTGGATGTGGCGCCAGATCACCTCGATGCGCACCGCGCTGATGCTGCTGCTCCTGCTGGCGCTCGCGGCGATCCCCGGCTCGGTCATCCCGCAGGACGACGTCGACTCGCTCGCCGTCACCCGCTGGAAGAGCGAGCACCCCAAGCTGACGCCGTACTACGAGAAGCTCGACCTCTTCGGGGTCTACAGCTCGCCGTGGTTCTCGGCGGTCTACCTGCTGCTGGTCATCTCGCTGGTCGGCTGCATCGTGCCGCGGCTGCTCGTCTACTACCGCGCGATGCGGGCCAAGCCCCCGGCCGCGCCTCGTCACCTGACCCGGCTGCCCGTGCACATGACGTACCGCACCGACGAGTCGGCCGACGAGGTGCTGGCCCGGGCGCGCACCCTGCTGGGCCGGCGCCACCGGGTGCGCCCGGCGGCCGAGGGCGACGACTACGTCGCCGCGGAGCGCGGCTACCTGCGCGAGGCGGGCAACCTGGTCTTCCACCTCTCGCTGCTGATCGTCATGGCCGGCGTCGGCATGGGCGGGCTGTGGGGCTACCAGGGCGGCGTGATCCTGGTCGAGGGCACCACGTTCAGCAACAACCTCACCCAGTACGACGACTTCAAGCCCGGCAGCCTGTTCCGCCAGAGCCAGATGCAGAACTTCCGCTTCTCGGTCGACAAGTTCTCCGTCGACTGGCTCAAGTCGGGTCCGCGCGCCGGTCAGGCCCGCGAGTTCGAGGCCGGGCTGACCTACCACGTGGGCGACGGCCCGGCGAAGAAGTACGACCTGCGGGTCAACCACCCCCTCGAGCTCGACGGCACCGACGTCTTCCTCATCGGCCACGGCTACGCGCCGGTGATCACGGTGCGCGACGGCGAGGGCAAGATCGCCTACACCGGACCGACGGTCTTCCTGCCCCAGGACGCCAGCTTCCTGTCGTACGGCGTGATCAAGGCGCCGACCGCCAAGCCCGGCCAGATCGGCCTCGACGGACTCTTCTACCCAACCTTCGAGATGATCGACGGCAACCCGGTCACCGTCTTCGGCGACGACCTGCTGCCGACGGTGTCGATGCTCGCCTGGACCGGCGACCTCGGCCTCGACACGGGTGCCTCGCAGTCGGTCTACGTCCTCGACAAGTCCAAGGCCACCCAGGTCAAGAAGAAGGACGGCAAGCCGTTCCGCGTCGACCTCCAGGTCGGCGACACGGTCAAGCTGCCCGACGGCCTCGGCACGGTCACCTTCGACCGGGTCGACCCCTGGATCCGGGTGCAGATCAGCCAGACGCCCGGCAAGGAGATCGCCCTGGGCGGCGTCATCCTGGCGCTGATCGGCCTGTGCGCCTCGCTCTTCCTCCGGCCGCGCCGCGTCTGGGTCCGGGCGGTCCCCGCCCCGGCGCCCACGGGGGCGGGGCCGGACGCCGGCGACGCAGAAGGCACAATGAACGGAACCGGCGGCACCCTCGTCGAGATCGCCGTGCTCGATCGCTCAGGCAACGGCGAGATGGACGAGGTCCTCGCCGCACTGGTGGACCAGCTGCAGGAGGCGGCCAAGTGAGCAACACCGCGTGGGAGACGCTGAGCAACCAGGCCGTCGCGATGGCCGGACTCGTCTACTTCATCGCCCTTCTCGTACACCTCGCCGAGTGGGCCTCGCTGCGCCAGCCGGCGCGCGACCGCGAGCTCGTCGCGGCCGGCGGCGCCGGCAGCGAGGTCATCGAGGAGTCCGCCGGGCACGCCCAGCGGGTGGCCTTCCTGGGCCGCCTGGGCTACCTGCTGACCGCCCTCGGCTGCGCCATCCACTTCGTGTCCCTGCTGGGCCGCGGCATGGCCGCGGACCCCAACCGGGTCCCGTGGGGCAACATGTACGAGTTCACCCTCTCGGGCACCTTCGTCGTGGCGCTGCTCTACGTCGTCCTCTACAAGAAGCTCGCCCTCAACTGGATGGGCCCGCTCGTCGTGGCCTTCCTCGTGGCCACCTTGATGACCGCCGTGATCTGGCTGCACGACGAGGTCGCGCCGCTGACCGAGGCGCTCAACTCGCCGTGGCTGGTCATCCACGTGATCTCCGCGATCATCGCCACCGGCGCCTTCACCCTCGGCGGCATCGCCTCGATCATGTACCTGGTCCGGATGCGCGCCGAGCGTCGCGCCCGGGCCGCCGACCGCGAGCTCAGCGGCTGGCTGGCGCGGGTGCCCCAGCTCGACGCGCTCGACCGCCTCGCCTACCGCGTGCACGCCTTCGCCTTCCCGGTGTGGACCTTCGCGGTCCTCATCACCGGCCCGATCTGGGCACACGAGGCCTGGTCCCGCTACTGGAACTGGGACCCCAAGGAGGTCTGGGCGTTCATCACCTGGGTCGTCTACGCCGGCTACCTGCACGCCCGCGCCACGGCCGGCTGGAAGGGCCGCAAGGCCGCCATGCTGGCGATCATCGGCCTGGCCACGCTGTGGTTCAACTTCATCGGGATCAACTACTTCTCGACCACGAGCCAGCACTCGTACGCCGCCGAGCGGATCGTCGACCAGACCCCGTTCCCGGCGCCGAACTCGATCCCGCTCCGCGGCTAGCGCTCAGGCGTCGGGGCCGTCGGGCGGCTGTTGCTGCTGCTGACGCCGCTCCTGGCGGCGCTTGCGCTCGAGGTCGCGCAGGAACGACTCGTCGTCGTCCGGCGCCACCGGGCGAGCCGGCGGCCGCGGCTTGCTCGGACCGCGGGGCGTCGGCGTACCGCCGTGCCCGCGGTCCTGCATCCAGCGCACCGCCAGGTAGGTCGCGGCTGCGAACACGAGGACGACGAGCAGGAGCTTCACCCCTCCAGGGTAGGCGCCCCCCGGTAGCGATGGACGCGGAGTCCCGATGTCCGTCGCCGGCGGCCCGCGACCTACCCTGGTGGGGTGAAGGAGTTCTGGATCTACACCGGTCTGCGGCTGGGACTGTTCGTCGGCGCGTTCTGCATCGTGTTCGGCGTCTGGTACGCCGTGGCCGACTCCGTGACGCTCGTCTGGGTGGCGGTGATCGCCTTCATCATCAGCGGCGTCGCGTCGTACGTCCTGCTGGAGCGGCAGCGCAACGCCTTCGCGGCCAAGGTCGAGGGGCGCGCCGGACGGATCTCCGAGCGCTACGAGAACCTGCGGGCCAAGGAAGACGAGGACTGAGCCAGAGGGCGCGAGCGCGTCGCTCCTGCGTCGCGCCGCGCTGCCGCGCCGCGGTCGAGGCGTGAGCCGGACGGGGTCGTCCGGCGGCCAACGGTCGGCGCGAGCGCGAACCTCGGCCTTCGTCGGCTCCGGTTGCTCGTTCCTCGCGCCCTGCGCCTCCTGGATCGAGGTTCCCGCCGCTGCCTTGCTGAGCCGGGTCAGTGACCGCTCAGGCGGCGCCGACGACGAGCCCGACGCCCGCCAGGAGCGCCCAGACCAGCTCGGCGACCCCGGTCTTCTGCAGCACCGGGATCAGTCCCGGGCCCTGGGCGCCGCCCAGGACCGTCCGCGCGGCCGTGCCGGCGGGGAGCAGGAAGCCCAGCCCGAGCAGCGCCCACCAGGTGGTGAGGGCGGCGACGGCGACGAGGGCGACGGCGGCGAGGGCGACGAGGACCCCGTAGAACACCCGGGTACGACGGTCGCCCAGCCGGACCGCGAGGGTCATCTTGCCCGCCACCGTGTCGGTGGGGATGTCGCGCAGGTTGTTGGCGACGAGGATCGCGCAGGCCAGGGCGCCGACGCCGGCGCCGGCCGCGAGCGAGGCCCAGCCGGGGGTGCCCCAGGCGGTGGTCTGCACCCAGGTGGTGCCGACGACGGCGACGAGGCCGAAGAAGACGAACACCATGACCTCGCCGAGCCCGAGGTAGCCGTAGGGCTTCGAGCCGCCGGTGTAGTACCAGGCGGCGACGACGCTGATCGCGCCCACGAGCACGAGCCACCACGAGGTGGTCGCGGCGAGGACCAGGCCGGCCACGGCGGCGACGCCGAAGGACAGGAAGGCCGCCCGCTTCACGGCGGCCGGGGTCGCGAGGCCGGAGCCGACCAGGCGGAGGGGGCCGACGCGCTCGTCGTCGGTGCCGCGGATGCCGTCGGAGTAGTCGTTGGCGTAGTTGACGCCCACCTGGAGCGCGAGGCTGACCACGAGTGCCAGCAGCGCCTTCCACCAGACCAGCTCGTCGGCGTACGCCGCGACGGCGGTGCCGGCGAGCACGGGCGCGATCGCGGCGGGGAGGGTGCGGAGCCGGGCGCCGGAGATCCAGTGGGCAGCAGTAGCCATAACGCTCGATTCAAGCAGGTTGCGCGGTGTCGACGCCCATCCGGGTCAGGTGCCGCTCGGCGGCGCGTGCGGCGGGATGGATGGCGACGGCCGCGACGGCGACGATCGTGGCGATGACGATCCAGCCGGGGGTGCCCCACTCCATCGCCAGGAAGGTGTACGCCGCGGGGGCCCAGACCGTGCCGAGGGTGTAGCCGAGCTGCGAGACGCCCTGGTACTCCCCGCGCCGGGCCGGGTCGGAGAGCTCGGCCTGCAGCCCCCACTCGCCGGCGGACTGGAAGAGCTCGGCGCCGGTCACGGTGACGTGACCGATCCACACGAGCAGGATCGTCACCCAGCCGACGGTGTCGTGGGTGACGAGCACGATGCCGCAGGAGAGCACGAAGAAGTACGCACCGCGGCGCTGGGCGCGCAGCGAGTCGGCGACGGTGGTGATGCCGCGGGCGGCGGCGACCTGGAGCAGGACCGCCATCACGGTGTTGGTGCCGAACAGCCAGGCGAGCAGCACCCGCGGGGCGTCGGTCTCGGAGACGAGCCACAGGGGGATGACGACGTTGAGGAGCACCTGGTGGGTGCCGAGGACGCCGCCGCAGACCGACATCGCGACGTACCCCTTGTTGCGCAGGGCGCTGCGCTTGTCGCCGGCCTCCTCGAGGACCGCCTCCAGGGGCGCCTCCTCGGTGTGGTGGATCGCGGCGGGCAGGCGGGCGACGAGGACCGCGTTGAGCACCAGCAGCCCGGCGGTGACGAGCGGGACGGCGCGGATCATGGTGTCGTCGTTGGTCGCCAGTGCGAGTCCGGCGAGCAGGGCGCCGAAGGTGTAGCCGACGTTGCGGGCGGCGCGGAAGTAGGCGTTGGACGCCACCCGCTCCTCGCGGGGGAAGACGTCGAAGCGGTAGGCGTTGCGGGCCGAGCGGCTCGCGGAGGAGACGTTCTCGAGCACGATCATCATCAGGATGAAGGCGCCGAGCCCGCCGATCGCCAGCCAGGCGAGGTAGAGCAGCGCCTCGACCAGCGAGGAGATCGCCCAGACCCGCTTGGCGCCGTACCGGTCGCCGAGCTTGCCCAGCGGTACGGCGAGCGCGAACGTCACGGCCCCCGCGATGCTCAGGCCCAGGCCCACCTGGGCCGCGCTCAGCCCGACGATCTGGGTGAAGAAGACCGCGCTGCCGGTGAGGAACACCCCGTCGCCGAAGGCGGACAGCACCGACTGGGTGGACAGCCGGCGAACGAGGGGCGTCGGTCCGGCGAGGCGTACGAGCCACCTCACGCGGCGACCTCCTCGTGCTCGTGGGTCCAGTTCCGCTGCGCGAAGGAGTGCGCCATGCGGACCGACGGTCCCATGCCGACCGTCGCGAGGACGATGATCCCACCGATGACGAGCCAGCCCTCGGCGCCCCACTCCAGGGCGAGGAAGGTGTAGAGCGCCGGCGCCCAGCGGCCGCCGAGGGCGCCGAAGATCTCCTTGACGCCCTGGTACTCGCCGCGCCGCCGCGGGTCCATCAGCTCGGCCTGGAACGACCAGCCGGCCGCCGAGACCGCGACCTCGGCACCGGTCACGGTGACGTGCCCGACCCAGACCAGCAGCACGGTGATCAGGCCCACCGTCGAGTGGGTGACCATCGTGATCAGGCAGGAGACCACGAAGAACGCCGAGGAGATCCAGATCGCGCGCATGCCGTCGCGCAGGGTCCGCACCCCCCGCGCCGTGTACGCCGGCAGGAAGATGCACAGCACCGTGTTGGTCGCGAACAGCCAGGCGAGCAGCACGTGCGGCGCATCGGTCGCCTCGACCAGCCACAGCGGGATCACGATGTTGAGCAGCACCTGGTTGGTCCACAGCGTGCCGAGGAAGAAGCTGGTCAGGATCCAGCCCGGGTTGCGCATCGGCCCCGGCCCCTCGGGCCGCACCCGCGCCTCGCCGCTCGCGACCCGCAGGTCGTGGGGCGCATCGGGCAGCCGGGTGATCCAGTAGGCGTTGGCCAGCAGCAGGACCGCGGTGAACACCGGC
Source organism: Pimelobacter sp. 30-1 (assembly GCF_018831735.1). Taxonomy (NCBI): domain Bacteria; kingdom Bacillati; phylum Actinomycetota; class Actinomycetes; order Propionibacteriales; family Nocardioidaceae; genus Pimelobacter; species Pimelobacter sp. 30-1. The sequence continues at coordinate 566,533 of NZ_NHTS01000003.1, read as the reverse complement.
GTCCAGCGGATCACGGTGAGGCTGTCGAAGGCGAGCGCGACACCGCCGATGATCGCGCCGAGCGTGAAGCCGACGTTGAGCGAGGAGTACATGTAGGCCTGCGTCTCGACCCGCTCCTTGGTCGGCAGCACGTCGAGGACGTAGGCGTTGCGGGCCGCGGTCGCGGCGGACTCGAAGGCAGCGAACGCGACGGCCACGGCGACGTACTCGAGGAAGGAGCCGACGAACGGCAGCGCCAGGAAGCACGCGACGCGCCCCAGGTTGCTCAGGGCCCACATCCGCTTGGGACCGAACCGGTCGACGATGCGGCCGGCGGGGTAGGCGAGCAGGAACTCCGCGACGCCCGCGATGGTGATCGCCAGGCCGACCTTGCCGGCGGACAGGCCGACCACCTGGGTGAGGAAGACCGCGCTGCCGGTGTTGAACGCGCCGTCGCCGGTCGAGAACAGCACCGACTGGACGGCGAGGCGCCGCGACAGCGGCGTGGGCGGGATCAGGCGGCGGAGGGCAGCAGGCATGCTCGCGCCCCGGCCCGAGACGGGAGTGCTCATCGGGGAGATTCTCCGCCTGGGCGATAGCGTCTGTCAGGTGGATTTCTGGACGGCGCGCGGCGAGCCCGGTGAGGTCGTCGACCGGCTGCGCCGCTGGCTCCTCGACCCGCCCCCCGGCGACGCCTCCGGGCTGGTCGTGGAGACCTCCGGATCGACCGGTACGCCGAAACGCGTGCTGCTCTCCCGCGCGGCCGTGCTGGCCTCGGTGCGGGCCTCCGCGGCCCGGCTCGGGGCGAGCGGACCGTGGGTGCTGGCGCTGCCGCCGACCTATGTCGCCGGGGTCCAGGTGCTCGCCCGCTCGCTCGTCGCGGGGCACCCCCCGACGCTGCTGGAGCGCGACGGCTGGCCCGACGGTGAGGACTGGTTCGTGTCGCTGGTGCCGACCCAGCTGACCCGGATGCTCGACGATCCCGTCGACGCGGTCGCACTGCGGCGGGCGCACACCGTGCTGCTCGGCGGCGGACCGATCGGGGCGGGGCTGCGGGCGCGGGCGGCCGAGGCGGGCGTGCGGGTGGTGGCGACGTACGGGTCGGCGGAGACCGCCGGCGGCTGCGTGTACGACGGCCTGCCGCTCGACGGCGTCGCCGTGGCACTGGGCGAGGGCGGCCGGATCCGGCTGGCCGGACCCACGCTCTTCACCGCGTACGCCGGGCAGCCCGAGCTGACCCGCGAGGTCCTCGTCGACGGCTGGTTCCGCACCTCCGACGCGGGCCGGATCGACGACGACGGTCACCTGGTGGTGATCGGCCGGGTCGACGACGTCATCGTCACCGGCGGGCTCAACGTGCCCGGCCCGGCCGTGGCCGAGCGGCTGCGCGCGCACCCCGAGGTGAGCGCGGCCGAGGTGCTCGGCGTACCGGACCCGGAGTGGGGCAACCGCGTCGTCGCGTTCGTGGTCGGCCCGCCGGGGCTCGACGACCTGCGCGACTGGGTCGCCGCGGCGCACGCGCGGGCGTGGGCGCCGCGCCAGGTGGTCCGGCTCGACGCGATCCCGCTGCTGGCCAACGGCAAGCCCGACCGCCAGGCGCTGCTCCGTGCGGCCGTCGAGGAGGCGGGCCGGTGAAGGTCGTCGCGATCCCGATGCGCACCCGCTTCCGCGGGATCACCGTCCGCGAGGCGGCGCTGCTGCGCGGGCCGGGCGGCTGGGGGGAGTGGAGCCCGTTCTTGGAGTACCCCGCCGACGTCGCCGAGCCCTGGCTGCGCTGCGCGGAGGAGGCGGCCGCCGGTGACTGGCCGGCCCCCCTGCGCGACCGGGTCCCCGTCAACGTGACCGTCCCGGCGGTCGACCCCGAGCGGGCGCACGCGATCGTGCGCGCCGGTGGCTGCCGGACCGCCAAGGTCAAGGTCGCCGAGCCCGGCCAGAGCACGGCCGACGACGAGGCGCGGGTCGAGGCGGTCCGCGACGCGCTCGGGCCCGACGGACACATCCGGATCGACGCCAACGGCGCCTGGTCGGTCGACGAAGCGGTCGCCGCGATCGGACGGCTCGACCGGGCCGCCGGCGGCCTGGAGTACGCCGAGCAGCCGGTCGCGAGCGTCGAGGACCTGGCGCTGGTGCGCCGCCGCGTCGCCGTACCGATCGCGGCGGACGAGTCGATCCGCCGCGCCGAGGACCCCTACCGGGTGCGCGACCTGGAGGCGGCCGACATCGCGGTGCTCAAGGTGCAGCCGCTCGGCGGGGTCCGGGCCTGCCTCGAGATCGCCGAGCGGATCGGCCTCCCGGTGGTCGTGTCGAGCGCGCTGGAGACCTCCGTCGGCATCGCCGCCGGCGTCGCGCTGGCGGCGGCGCTGCCCGAGCTGCCCTACGCCTGCGGCCTGGCCACGGTGCAGCTCCTGACCGCCGACGTGGTCGCCGAGCCGCTGCTGCCGGTCGACGGCGCGCTGCCCGTACGACGTCCCAAGGTCGACGTCCAGCAGGTCGGCCTGCTGGGCGCGGCCCCCGACCGGCTCGCGCACTGGGAGGCCCGGCTCGCCGAGGTGCGCGCTCTGCGCGAGGATCTGGGGTCATGACCACCTCCTCCGCCTCGTCCGCTGCCGAGCTCGCGGACGCGCTCGTCGCCTGGCTCGGCCGGGCCGGCGTCACCGAGGTGGTCGTCGCCCCCGGCTCGCGCAACGCTCCGCTCGCGCTGGCGCTCTGGGCCGCGTCCCAGCAGGACGGCGGACCGCGGCTCCACACGCGCATCGACGAGCGCACCGGCGGCTTCCTCGCCCTCGGGCTGACCCGCTCGGGCGCGCGCGCCGCCGTGCTCACCACGTCGGGGACCGCCGTCGCCAACCTGCACCCCGCCGTCCTGGAGGCAGTGCACTCCGGCGTCGGCCTCGTCGTCGTCTCGGCCGACCGGCCCGCCCGGCTGCGCGGCACCGGCGCCAACCAGACCACCGACCAGGTCGGCATCTTCAGCCCGTTCGTGATCACCCGGGACGTCGCCACGGTCGCCGAGCTCGACGCCGTCGCCGCCGGGTGGGACGAGGTCGTGCACCTCAACGTCCAGCTTGACGCGCCGCTCGTGCCCGACGCCCCGGTGCCGGCCCCGCCGCTCGCCGCCCCTGTCGTGTCCGCCCCGTCGCGCCGGCCGTCCGGTCCGGCGACCCTGCTCCCGCGCGGACCGCGCACCGTCGTGGTCGCCGGCGACGACGCCGGCCCGCCCGCCCGTCAGCTCGCCGAGGCCGCGGGCTGGCCGCTCCTGGCCGAGCCGACCAGCGGTGCCCGGACCGGTGACCACGCGCTGCGGACCTACCGCCTGCTGCTCGGCACCGGCCTCGGCCGCCGGATCGAGCGGGTCGTGGTGTTCGGGCGGCCCACGCTGTCGCGGCCGGTGACCCTGCTCCTGGAGCGCGGCGACGTCGAGGTGCTCGTCGTCGCGGGTCGCGGTGCCTGGCCGGTGCGGCCCGCCGGGTCGGTCCCGGTCACCGCGCCCTCCTGGGCCGGCGACGAGCCCGACGACCCGGCCTGGCTCGACGCCTGGCGGGCGGCCGACCGCGAGCTCGGGCTGCGGATCGACCGGCTGCTGGCCGCGGAGCCCGCCCTCACGCCGTACGACGTCGCGGGGGTCACGCACGCCGCGCTCCCCGCAGGCGGACTGCTCGTGGTCGGCGCGTCCAGCCCGGTCCGCGACCTCGACGTCATGGTCCGCCCGCCGGCCGTCGGCACCCGCCGCAAGGTGATCGCCAACCGTGGCCTGGCCGGGATCGACGGCACCATCAGCACCGCCGTCGGCGCCGCGCTCGGCCGCTCCGGATCCACCCGCAACCTCGCCCTGATGGGCGACCTGACGTTCCTGCACGACCAGACCGGTCTGGTGCTCGGCCCCGAGGAGCCGCGCCCCGACCTGACGATCGTCGTCCCCAACGACGACGGGGGAGCGATCTTCTCGATGCTGGAGCAGGGCGCGCCCGCGCACGCGGCGTCGTTCGAGCGGCTCTTCGGCACGCCCCACGGCACCGACCTGTCCGGGCTGTGCGCGGCGGCGCGGGTCCCGCACCTGCGGGTCACCTCGCGGCCCGAGCTCGACCAGGCGCTCGCCATGCCCAACGGTGGTATCGAGGTCGTCGAGGCGGTGGTCTCCCGGACCGGCCGCCGGGACCTCGACGCCCGCATCCGCGGCCTGGCCGCGGACCTTCCCGGGACCGACTGAGGAGACACCGCCCATGGAGATCGCCTTCCTGCTCGTGGCGATCGCCATCACCGTGCTGACGGTGACGGCGATCTCCGAGCGCTTCGAGGTGCCCGCCCCGCTGACGCTGGTGGTCGTGGGCGTCGCGGCGTCGTACGTGCCCGGGGTGCCGGAGATCCGGCTGGAGCCCGAGGTCGTGCTGCTGGGCCTGCTGCCGCCGCTGCTCTACTCGGCGGCGGTCAACACCTCGCTCGTCGACTTCAACGCCAACCGGCGGCCGATCCTGCTGCTGTCGGTGGGGCTCGTGGCGTTCACGACGTTCGGTGTCGCGGCCGTCGTACGGGTGGTGATCCCGGAGATCGGCTGGCCCCTCGCGCTCGCCATCGGCGCGGTGGTCGCGCCGCCGGACGCGGTCGCGGCGACCGCGATCGGACGGCGGATCGGCCTGCCCCGGCGGATCGTCACCATCCTCGAGGGCGAGTCGCTGCTCAACGACGCGAGCGCCCTCGTCGCCCTCCGCACGGCCGTTGCGGCGCTCGGCACCACGGTGACCGCGTGGCAGGTGGGTGGCGACTTCGTGATCGCCGCGGGCGGTGGCGTGCTCGTGGGCGGCCTGGCGTTCGTCATCGTCGGCTTCCTGCGCAAGAAGGTCACCGACCCCCTGCTCGACACCGCCATCTCGCTGGTGATCCCCTTCGCGGCGTACATCGTGGCCGAGGAGTTCCACGCCTCCGGCGTGGTCGCCGTCGTCGTGGCGGGCCTGCTGCTCGGCCACGTCGCTCCGGTGCTGCAGACGGCGCCGTCGCGGATCGCCGAGCGGACCAACTGGCGCACGCTGGCGTACGTCCTCGAGAACACCGTCTTCCTGCTCATCGGCCTCCAGGCCGACTGGCTGCTCGGCGAGGTCGGCGACAGCGAGTTCGGCGTCGGCACGATCGTCGCCGCGTGCGCCGCCGCGTTCGTCGCGGTCGTCGTGCTGCGGCTGGTGTGGGTGTTCGCCTCGCGCTACCTGCTGCTGCGCCCGGGACCGGACCCGGTCACCGGCGAGAAGGCCTCGTGGCGCTACTCGTTCCTCATCGGCTGGGCCGGGATGCGCGGCGTGGTCACCCTGGCGGCCGCCTTCACGGTGCCCGAGCACACCGAGCACCGCGAGGTGCTGCTCATCATCGCGTTCACCGTCGTGGCCGGCACCCTGCTCGGCCAGGGCATGACGCTGCCCTGGGTCGCCCGCAGGCTGCGGGTGCCCTCGCCCGACCCGCACGACGACGCCCTGGCTCGCGCCACGCTGCTCCAGCAGGCCGCCAAGGCGGGCATCCACCGCCTCGACGAGCTCGCCGCCGACACCGACGACCCGCACCACGTCCGCGAGCTAATCATCCAGCGCATCGAGCAGCGCAACTTCGCCGCGTGGGAGCGGCTCGGCACGACCGAGGGCGAGGAGAGCCCGAGCGACCTCTACTCGCGCTGGCGCGGCGACATGATCGAGGCCGAGCGCCGCCGGGTGCTCGAGATCCGCTCGACGGGCTCGGTGCCCTCCGAGATCGTGAGCGAGGTGCTCGCCATGCTCGACGTCGAGGAGTCCATGCTGGACGCCGCCGAGGCCGCCCGCGCCGAGCTGCGCACCACCGCCAGGGCCCCCGCGCGCGACGGCTGCGAGCACCTCGCCCAGGCGCCCCTCCTCGACCCGCCCGCCGAGCTCGCGTGCGCCGACTGCCTCGTCGAGGGCACCCGCTGGGTCGCCCTGCGGATGTGCCTGTCCTGCGGTGAGGTCGGCTGCTGCGACTCCTCGCCGAGCCGGCACGCCACGGCGCACTTCCGCGAGACCCAGCACCCGGTCATGCGCTCGGTCGAGCCGGGCGAGGACTGGCGGTGGTGCTTCGTGCACCACCAGACCGGCTGATCGGGAGCGGACTACCGTTGGTCCCATGCGACTGACGAAGTTCGGCCACTCGGCAGTACGGATCGAGCACGAGGGCACCACCGTGGTCCTCGACCCCGGCGTCTGGAGCCAGCGCGAGTCCGTCGAGGGCGTCGACGCGGTGCTCATCACCCATGAGCACGTCGACCACTTCCACCCCGACAACCTGCGCGCGACCGACGCGCCGATCTACACCATCTCGGCCGTGGCGGCCCAGATCCGCGACGTGGCGCCCGACGTCGCCGAGCGGGTGCACGTCGTACGGCCCGAGGAGACCTGGTCGATCGGGACCATCGGCGTCCGCGCGGTCGGCGAGCTGCACGCGGTCATCCACCCCGAGCTGCCGCGCTTCGACAACAGCGGCTACCTGCTCGACGTGGGGGACACCACGGTGTTCCACCCGGGCGACGCGCTGACCGGGCCCGGCGTACCGGTGGACGTGCTGCTGGCCCCCGTGTGCGCCCCGTGGATGCGGGTGAGCGAGGGCGTCGAGTTCGCCCGCGGGCTCGGCGCCGCGCGCAATGTCGCCATCCACGACCGGGTGTTCTCGCCCGAGGGGCTCGGCATCGTCGACCTGCAGTTCGGCCGCTTCCTCGAGGGCGCGGGCCTGGAGTACCGCCGGCTGGCCGACGGCACCGACCTCTGACCCGTTCGGCTCGTTCTCAGGTGGACCGGGCATGATGGCCCGATGCCGATCGCTCGATCCACCATCGCCGGCGCCGTCACGGGCGTCCTCCTGCTCGGCGGAGCCGTCGGCTTCGCCGTCGGCCTGCCCAAGGTCTCCGAGGACCCGGGCGCAGCGGCCTCCGCCGGTGACCTGCCGAAGCTCCCGGACCGGCTCGACGACCGGATGGTCGCGCTGTCCAAGATCACGGCCAAGGACGCCGGCACCACCAACCCCGAGGACATCAAGGCGATCGAGCAGATCGCGAACGCCGCCTCCGACGGCGACACCAAGGCGACGAGCAACCTCGGGTCGATCTACGGTCCCTCCGAGGTCCGCGCCTACATCGACGTCAAGGCGATGGCCCAGGCCACCGCGCAGAGCGCCCCGGCCCAGATCGCGGTGACCGTGACCGGCGGCCCCACCGGCCTGGTCATCCCGAACGGCCCGTTCGAGATCAGCCAGAACGGCGGCGGCCACTACGAGCTGCGCGAGGTCGGCGGCCACCGCTGCGCCGTCGCCTGGCAGCAGCCGACCGACCCGACCACCGGGATGCCGGTCGAGGGCGACATCCCGCCCGGCAGCTATCAGACCGAGTGCCGTGCCGAGCGCGGCGGCCTCACCTACGACGTCTACGCCTCGGGCCTGACGCCGGACGAGATCGCGCACTACCTCGACCTCGTCCTGGAGAAGACCGGCGCCGACGCCTAGCCCCCGGCGCCCTCAGCTCCAGTAGATGACGACCTTGTCGCCCAGCGCGACCTGGTCGAACAGCCACGCCACCGCGCCCTGGTCGCGGACGTTGACGCACCCGTGCGAGGCGCCGTTGTAGCCGTGCGCCGCGAAGTCGGGGGAGTAGTGCACGGCCTGCCCGCCGGAGAAGAACATCGCGTAGGGCATGGACGTGTGGTACAGCGTCGAGACGTGGTCGCGGCTCTTGCGCTGGATCGCGAACACGCCCTCGCGGGTCGGCAGCTCGGCCGAGCCGAACCGGACGTCGACGGTCTTGCGGACCGTCCCGTCGACCACCCAGCGCAGCGTGCGGCTCGACTTGTCGATGCACAGCACGCGCCCGGTCTGGCAGCGTGCGTCGAGCGGGCCGGGCGTGTTGCCGCCGGTGCTCGGCGGCGGCTGGTTCGTCAGCTCGGCCCGGGTGGGCTCGCGGGTCATCGCCTCGAGCCGGTCGAGCGTGCGCCGGTCGACCTTGCCGGTGACCTCGAAGCCGCGCTTGGCCTGGAAGCCGCGCACCGCCTCGGTCGTGACCGGGCCGTACTTGTCGGTGACGTCGCCGCTGAACCAGTCGATCTGCTTGAGCCGGGCCTGGATCTCGCGCACCTGGGGGCCGGTGTCGCCGGGCGAGAACAGCGCCGGACCGGCCGGCGGGGGACCGGGGTCCTTGCTCGGGGTCTTGCTCGGCTCGTCGCCGGGCTCGTCGCTCGGGGTGTCGCTGGGGGTGTCGCTCGGCTCGGCCGCCGGGTTGCCGATCGGCCGGGTGCCGGGCTGGTCGGTGGCCTGAGCGCCGGGCTGGTGGACCCGCGTGGGGCCGTCGGCCTGGGGGGAGTGCTCCCACGGGAGCTTCTCGCCGCGCACGGCCCAACCGACGCCGTACGCCAGGACGGAGCAGAGCGCCGCGATCACGGTGACGACCGTGATCCGGCGAGCGATGCGCAGCTTTGTCTTCATGCTCAGGTAGACGCTGCAGGCGGCCGGTTGGTTGCGCGCGATTTCACGCGGCTAGGCTGCCGCGGTGGCCCGTGCAGAGCTCGACAAGCAGCCCGCCGACGTTCGACGGATGTTCGACACTGTCGCGCGGCGCTATGACCTGACCAACGACATCCTCTCGTTCGGGCAGGACCGCCGCTGGCGACGCGAGGTCCTCGCCGCCGTCGACCCGTCGTACGGCGACCGGGTGCTCGACCTCGCGGCCGGTACCGGCACCTCCAGCCAGCCCTTCCGCGACGCCGGGGCGGACGTCGTACCGTGCGACTTCTCGATCGGCATGCTCCAGGTCGGCAAGAAGCAGCTGCCGCACCTGCCCTTCACCGCCGGCGACGGCACCAAGCTGCCCTTCCGCGACGCGACCTTCGACGCCGTCACGATCTCGTTCGGCCTGCGCAATATCGTCGACCCCCTCGCCGGCCTCGCCGAGATGCGCCGGGTCACCAAGCCCGGCGGCCGCCTGGTCGTGTGCGAGTTCAGCCACCCGACGTGGTCGCCGTGGCGCACCGTCTACATCGAGTACCTGATGAAGGCGCTCCCCGCCGTCGCCCGCACCATCTCCTCGGCCCCGGACGCCTACGTCTACCTCGCCGAGTCCATCCGCGCCTGGCCCGACCAGCGCGGCCTCGCGGACCTGATCGGAGAGGCGGGCTGGCAGAAGCCGCAGTGGCGCAACCTCTCGGGCGGCATCGTGGCGATGCACCGGGCGACCGCCTGACAGAGCCCGCCGGGCCCCCTACGCTCGCGCCCATGCAGGCCCTCCGCGCCGACTGGACCCCCACCGCGGCCGAGTCGAAGGCGTACGCCCGCGCGGCGGCGCTCCTCTGCGTGCGCACGTACGCCGCGCTGATCCTGGTCGGTGGCTTGATCGGTGCAGCGGCGGTCGCTTACCTGCTCGAGACGGACTTCGTCGCGGTCCTGGCGCTGTACGTCGTCCTCCAGGTCGTCGTGATCGGCCGGCAGTGGCGGCGGATCGCCCGGCAGCTCGCGGCCGACTTCCCGCCCGGCCTGCCGGCCGCGGCCGAGGCGAGCGAGGCCGGGCTCCGGATCGTGCACCCACACGCGGTCTGCGCGTACCCCTGGAGCCGGCTGAGCGCGCCGCGGGTCGCGCCGGCGTACGTGTCGTGCAAGGACGAGGTGACCCGCGGCCGCTTCCTGTTCCCGCGCCAGCTCTTCCCGGACGCCTGGCTCGCCCACGTCAGCCGACCCGACGAGGCCTGAATCCGACCCGACCTGCAACCTCGAAGGCTCAAACCTGCGACTTCGAGGGGCGAACCCTGCTACTTCGGCGGGGGCTGATTTTCGCAACCCTCTCGTGCGCTAAATCCCCAGGTCAGGCGCGGTTTTCGAGGTGACAGGCGGGGCGGGTGTGGCATTGCCCACCCCCCTGTGACGGGCCCGTTCCGGGGTGGCAGTATGTGTTCCACGCCACTAGTGATTCTGTTCACAAGATCACGAGAGGGAGGCTCATGGAGCTCTACACGCCGGTGCTCGTCCTGGCGGCCCTGGCCGCGTTGTTCGCGGTCGGATCGGTCGCCATGAGCACGATGGTGGGGCCGCGGCGCTACAACCGCGCCAAGTCCGACTCCTACGAGTGCGGCATCGAGCCGACGCCGCAGGCGTTGAGCGGCCGCTTCCCGGTGAAGTACTACATCACCGCGATGCTCTTCATCGTCTTCGACATCGAGATCATCTTCCTCTACCCCTGGGCCGTCCGCTTCGACGCGATGTCCTGGTTCGGGCTGATCGAGATGGTCCTGTTCATCGCCACCGTCTTTGTCGCGTACGCCTATGTGTGGCGCCGCGGCGGATTGGACTGGGACTGACCCATGGGCATCGAGGAGAAGCTCCCGAGCGGAGTCCTGCTGAGCACGGTCGAGGGGTTGGCCGGCTACATGCGCAAGGCCAGCTTCTGGCCGGCGACGTTCGGCCTGGCCTGCTGCGCGATCGAGATGATGACCAGCGGTGGGCCCAAGTACGACCTCGCGCGCTTCGGCATGGAGGTCTTCCGGGCCAGCCCGCGCCAGGCCGACCTGATGATCGTCGCGGGCCGGGTGAGTCAGAAGATGGCGCCCGTCCTGCGCCAGATCTACGACCAGATGGCCGAGCCCAAGTGGGTGCTGGCGATGGGCGTGTGCGCGAGCAGCGGCGGCATGTTCAACAACTACGCGATCGTCCAGGGCGTCGACCACGTCGTTCCGGTCGACATGTACCTGCCCGGCTGCCCGCCGCGGCCGGAGATGCTGATTGACGCGATCCTCAAGCTCCACGACAAGGTCCAGCACGACACCCCCTTCGGCGCGAACCGCGCGGCCAAGATCCGCGAGCTCGAGGCCGAGGCGCTGGTGGCGCTGCCGACCGGTGACCAGCGAGGACTGCTGCGATGAGCGACGAGAACGTTCCCGCCGAGGCCGAGGCGACCCCGGCCGAGGTCGAGGTCGAGGTCCGCGCGGTCGGTGAGCGGCGCGGCATGTTCGGGGTCGAGGGCTCCGGCGACACCAGCGGGTACGGCGGCCTGGTTGCCCCCGTGGTCCTGCCCGGTGCCGCGCAGCGGCCCTACGGCGGCTGGTTCGACGGGGTGGCCGACCGGCTCGACCCGCTGATCGAGCAGGTGGTCATCCACCGCGGCGAGATCACCTTCCACGTGCGCCGCGAGCACCTGCTCGAGGTCGCCCAGAAGCTCCGCGACGACCCGGACCTGCGCTTCGAGCTGCTCTCCGGCGTCAGCGGCGTGCACTACCCGGGCGACACCGGTCGTGAGCTGCACGCGGTCTACCACCTGATGTCCTTCACCTGGAACCGCCGGATCCGGGTCGAGGTGGCCGCGCCCGACAGCGACCCGCACGTGCCGAGCCTGGTGCCGATCTACCCGGCGGCCGACTGGCACGAGCGCGAGACCTGGGACATGTTCGGGCTCCAGTTCGACGGTCACCCGGCCCTGACCCGGATCCTGATGCCCGACGACTGGCCGGGCCACCCGCAGCGCAAGGACTACCCCCTCGGCGGCATCCCCGTCGAGTACAAGGGCGCGACCGTCCCGCCGCCGGACCAGCGGAGGAGCTACCACTGATGAGCACCGACCAGGACTTCTACGCCGACGGCGCCGACACCGCGGACGGCAAGGTCTTCACCGTCTCGGGCCAGGACTGGGACGAGATCGCGGCCGGCATGGGCGACAACGACGCCGCCGAGCGCGTCGTCGTCAACATGGGCCCGCAGCACCCGTCGACGCACGGCGTGCTCCGGCTGATCCTCGAGATCGAGGGTGAGACGGTCACCGAGGCCCGCTGCGGCATCGGCTACCTGCACACCGGCATCGAGAAGAACATGGAGTTCCGCTCCTGGACGCAGGGCGTCACGTTCTGCACCCGGATGGACTACCTCTCGCCGTTCTACAACGAGATGACCTACGTGCTGGGCGTCGAGCGGCTGCTCGACATCGAGGACGAGATCCCCGAGAAGGCCCAGGTCATGCGGGTCCTGCTCATGGAGCTCAACCGGATCTCCTCCCACCTGGTGTGCATCGCCACCGGTGGCATGGAGATCGGCGCCCTGACCGTGATGACGATCGGCTTCCGCGAGCGCGAGCTGGTGCTCGACCTCTTCGAGCTCATCACCGGCCTGCGCATGAACCACGCGTTCATCCGTCCCGGTGGCGTCGCCCAGGACATGCCGCCGGGTGCGCTCGACCAGATCCGCGACTTCGTCGCGCTGATGAAGAAGCGCCTCCCCGAGTACGCCGCCCTGTGCAACGCGAACCCGATCTTCAAGGCCCGCCTCGAGAACGTCGGCCACCTCGACCTCGAGGGCTGCATGGCGCTGGGCCTCACCGGCCCGGTCCTGCGCAGCACCGGCTACGGCTTCGACCTGCGCAAGGCCCAGCCCTACAGCGGCTACGAGACCTACGACTTCGACGTGCAGACCTGGGACACCGCCGACTCCTACGGCCGGTTCCGGGTGCGCCTCAACGAGATGTGGGAGTCGCTGCGGATCGTCGAGCAGGCCGCCGACCGACTGGCCCGGCTCGAGGGCGCGCCGGTGATGGTGGGCGACAAGAAGATCGCCTGGCCTAGCCAGCTCTCCATCGGCAGCGACGGGATGGGCAACAGCCTCGACCACATCCGCCACATCATGGGGGAGTCGATGGAGGCGCTGATCCACCACTTCAAGCTGGTCACCGAGGGCTTCCGGGTGCCGGCCGGCCAGGCCTACGTGCCGGTCGAGTCGCCACGCGGCGAGCTCGGGGCGCACGTCGTCTCCGACGGCGGCACCCGTCCCTTCCGGGCGCACTTCCGCGACCCGTCGTTCAACAACCTCCAGGCGATGGGCGTGATGAGCGAGGGCGGCCAGATCGCCGACGTCATCGTCGCCATCGCGAGCATCGACCCGGTCATGGGAGGCGTCGACCGATGAGCACCCAGCCCCTCGACGACAAGACGATCGCCGAGCTGCGCGAGATCGCGGCCCGCTACCCCGAGCCGCGCTCGGGCCTGCTGCCGATGCTGCACCTGGTGCAGTCGGCCCAGGGCCGGATCACCCCCGAGGGCATCGAGGCCTGCGCCGCGATCCTCGAGATCAGCGCGGCCGAGGTCAACGGCGTCGCGACGTTCTACACGATGTACAAGCGCCACGGCGTCGGTGACTTCCACGTCGGCGTCTGCACCAACACCCTGTGCGCGGTGATGGGCGGCGACGCGATCTTCGAGCGGCTCAAGGAGCACCTCGAGATCGGCAACGACGAGGTCGCCGTCCAGCGCCAGGGCGACTCCCGCACCGTCAGCCTCGAGCACATCGAGTGCAACGCCGCCTGCGACTACGCGCCGGTGATGATGGTCAACTGGGAGTTCATGGACAACCAGACCCCCGAGTCGGCGGTCCAGGTGGTCGAGGCGCTGCGCGCCGGTCACGAGGTGAGCTCGACCCGCGGGCCGCGGCTCTGCACCTGGCGCGAGGCCGAGCGCGTGCTCGCCGGCTTCCCCGACGGCCGCGCCGACGAGGGACCCACCGCGGGCCCTGCGTCCCTGGCCGGCCTCCAGATCGCCCGTGAGCGCGGGTGGACCGCCCCCGACCCGGCCGCGCTGCCGGCCGTCGAGGCCGCACACAAGGACGGTGACGCGTGAGCGACGTGCTGACCCCGGTCCTCACGGACACCTGGGACGCCGAGCAGGGCTGGAAGCTCGCCGCCTACGCCGCCAAGGGCGGCTACACCGCCCTCGACGTCGCGTTCGGCCAGAGCCCCGACGACGTCATCGCCACGGTCAAGGACAGCGGCCTGCGCGGCCGCGGCGGCGCCGGCTTCCCGACCGGCATGAAGTGGTCCTTCATCCCGCAGGACAACCCCAAGCCCAAGTACCTCGTCGTCAACGCCGACGAGTCCGAGCCGGGTACCTGCAAGGACATCCCGCTGATGATGGGCAACCCGCACGTGCTCGTCGAGGGCGTGATCATCAGCTCCTACGCCATCCGCGCCAACAAGGCGTTCATCTACATCCGCGGCGAGGTCGTCCACGTGATCCGCCGGGTGCAGGCGGCGGTGGCCGAGGCCTATGCCGCGGGCCACCTCGGCAAGAACATCCACGGCTCGGGCTACGACCTCGACGTCGTCGTCCACGCCGGCGCCGGTGCCTACATCTGCGGCGAGGAGACCGCGCTCCTCGAGGGCCTCGAGGGCCGCCGTGGCCAGCCCCGACTGCGCCCGCCGTTCCCCGCCGTGGCCGGTCTCTACGCCAGCCCGACCGTCATCAACAACGTCGAGTCGATCGCCTCGGTGCCCGCCATCGTCAAGAACGGCGCGGCCTGGTTCGGTGCGATGGGCACCGAGAAGTCCAAGGGCCACGGCATCTTCTCGCTCTCGGGCCACGTGCAGAAGCCCGGTCAGTACGAGGCGCCGCTCGGCATCACGCTGCGCGAGCTGCTCGACCTGGCCGGCGGCGTCCGCGAGGGCCACCAGCTCAAGTTCTGGACGCCGGGCGGCTCCAGCACGCCGCTGCTGACCGCCGAGCACCTCGACGTGCCGCTCGACTTCGAGGGCGTCGGCGCGGCCGGCTCCATGCTCGGCACCCGCGCGCTCCAGATCTTCGACGACACCGTCTGCGTGGTGCGGGCGGTGCTGCGCTGGACGGAGTTCTACAAGCACGAGTCCTGCGGCAAGTGCACCCCGTGCCGCGAGGGCACCTGGTGGCTGGTGCAGGCGCTGACCCGGCTCGAGAACGGTCAGGGCGCCGAGGCCGACCTCGACCAGCTGCTCGACCAGTGCGACAACATCCTGGGCCGCTCGTTCTGCGCGCTGGGCGACGGCGCGACGAGCCCGATCTCCAGCTCGATCCAGTACTTCCGCGACGAGTACCTCGCCCACCTGAGCCACGGCGGGTGCCCCTTCGACCCCGCGACGTCGACGGCCTGGGCCGGCCAGGAGGTGACGGCATGAGCGCCCCCGAGATCGAGAAGACCGACCTGGTCACCGTCACCATCGACGGCATCCAGGTCAGCGTCCCCAAGGACACGCTGGTGATCCGCGCCGCCGAGCAGGTCGGCGTCCAGGTGCCGCGCTTCTGCGACCACCCGCTGCTCGCGCCCGTCGGTGCCTGCCGGCAGTGCCTGGTCGACGTACCGGACGCGGGCAACGGGCGCGGCTTCCCCAAGCCCCAGGCCTCGTGCACGCTGCCGGTCGCCGAGGGCATGGTGGTCAACACCCAGGTCAGCAGCCCGGTCGCCGACAAGGCGCAGCAGGGCGTGATGGAGCTGCTCCTCATCAACCACCCGCTTGACTGCCCGGTCTGCGACAAGGGCGGCGAGTGCCCCCTCCAGAACCAGGCGATGTCCAACGGCCAGGGTGAGTCGCGCTTCTCCGACGACCGCAACCGCGGCGTCAAGCGGACCTTCCCCAAGCCGATCAACCTCTCGCCCACGGTGCTGCTCGACCGTGAGCGCTGCATCGTGTGCCAGCGCTGCACCCGCTTCGCCGACGAGATCGCGGGCGACCCGTTCATCGCGCTCGTCGAGCGCGGTGCCCAGCAGCAGATCGGCATCGCCGAGGACGCGCCCTTCCTGTCGTACTTCGCGGGCAACGTCATCCAGATCTGCCCCGTCGGCGCGCTGACCTCCGAGCAGTACCGCTTCCGCTCCCGGCCCTTCGACCTGGTCTCCACGCCGGGCGTGGCCGAGCACGACGCCTGTGGCTCCGCGATCCGGGTCGACCACCGCCGCGGCAAGGTCCTGCGCCGCCAGTCCGGTGACGACCCGGCGGTCAACGAGGAGTGGATCACCGACAAGGACCGGTTCGCCTTCGCCTACGCCCAGGCCGACGACCGGATCACCTACCCCCAGGTCCGCGACGACGACGGCAGCCTGCGGCCCGCGTCCTGGCCCGAGGCCTTCGCGGTCGCCGCCCGCGGCCTGGCCGAGGCCAAGGCCGGCGCCGGGGTCGGCGTGCTGACCGGCGGCCGGCTCACCGCCGAGGACGCCTTCGCCTACGCCAAGCTCGCCCGGGTCGCGCTCGGCACCAACGACATCGACTTCCGCGCCCGGCCGCTCTCGGCCGAGGAGACCGACTTCCTGGCCAGCCACGTCGTGCTGACCGGGCCCGAGTCCGGCGCCGTCACGTACGCCGACCTCGAGTCCGCCGCCAAGGTCGTGCTCGTGGGCCTGGAGCCCGAGGACGAGGCCGGCGCGATCTTCCTGCGCCTGCGCAAGTCCGTGCGTGCGGGGGGCACCGAGGTGGTCGCGCTCGCGCCCTTCACCACCCGCGGCCTCGACAAGGTCGCGGGCCGCCTGGTCCCGACCGTGCCGGGCGACGAGCCCGCCGCACTGCGCGCGCTGGCCGGCGAGCTCGACGCCACCAGCGTCCTGCTCGTGGGGGAGCGGCTCGCCGTCGTCCCCGGTGCGCTCAGCGCCGCCGCCGAGGTGGCCGCGGCCACCGGCGCCCGGCTGGCCTGGGTGCCGCGCCGCGCGGGTGACCGCGGTGCGATCGAGGCCGGTTGCCTGCCGACCCTGCTGCCCGGCGGCCGTCCGGTCGCCGACGCCGGCGCCCGGGTCGACGTCGCCACCGCCTGGGGCGTCGCCGGCCTGCCCGAGACGCCCGGCCGCGACGCCGACGCGATCGTCGCCGCACTGGTCGCCGGTGAGCTGAGCGGCTTGGTCGTCGCCGGGGTCGACCCCGACGACACCGCCGATCCGGCCGCCACCCGGGCGGCCGTCGCGGCGGCCGGCTTCGTGGTCGCGCTCGACCTGCGGCGTACCGAGGTCACCGATGCGGCCGACGTGGTCTTCCCCGTCGCCCCGACCACCGACAAGTCCGGCACGTTCGTCAACTGGGAGGGGCGGGTCCGCCCGTGGGCGGCCGCGCTGCACAACCCGGCCTCGCTGCCCGAGCTGCGCGCACTGTCCGGCATCGCCGACGAGCTGGGCGCCCCCCTGGGCTTCCGCACCGTCGACGAGGTCCGTACCGAGATGGCCCAGCTCGGCCTGTGGGACGGCGCCCGCGCCGCGGCCCCGACGGTCGCGGCGTCCGGCCCGGCCTCCGGCACGGCGCTGTCGACCTGGAAGCAGCTGCTCGACAACGGCTCGCTCCAGGACGGCGACAAGTACCTCAAGGCGACCGCCCGTACGCCGGTCGCCCTGGTGCCACCGGCCCTGTACGACGAGTTCGGGCCCACCGTCACCCTCACCGGTGACCGCGGGTCGATGACGCTGCCCGCCGAGATCTGCGACGACCTGGTCGCCGGCACCGTCTGGGTGCCGGCCAACTCGGTCGGCAACGGCGTCCTGGCCGACCTGGCCTCCCCGGGTACCGGGGTCACCGTCTCCGGAGCGGAAGGGGTGCACGGATGAGCGACGCGCTGAGCGCGTTCGGCAACGATCCCTGGTGGGTGATCGGGCTCAAGGCGCTGCTGATCTTCGTGATCCTGGTCTTGCTGACGCTCTTCAACATCTGGTGGGAGCGCCGGGTCGTGGCCCGGATGCAGCACCGGATCGGCCCCAACGTGCACGGCCCCTTCGGCCTGCTGCAGTCGTTGGCCGACGGCGTCAAGCTGGCCTTCAAGGAGGACCTGATCCCCAAGGCCGCCGACAAGGTGGTCTTCGTGCTCGCGCCCGTCATCGTGGTGGTGCCGGCGTTCGTGACCTTCAGCGTCATCCCGTTCGGGCCCGAGGTGAACTTCTTCGGGCACCAGACGCCGCTCCAGCTCACCGACATGCCGGTCGCGGTGCTCTTCGTGATGGCGATCGCCTCGATCGGCATCTACGGCATCGTGCTCGGCGGCTGGTCGAGCGGGTCGACGTACTCGCTCCTCGGCGGGCTGCGCTCCAGCGCCCAGATGATCTCCTACGAGGTCGCCATGGGCCTGGCCCTGGTCGCCGTCTTCATGTACGCCGGCTCGATGTCGACCAGCGACATCGTGGCCGCCCAGGACAACCTGTGGTTCGGCCTGATCCTGCTGCCGTCGTTCATCATCTACTCGATCGCGATGGTCGGTGAGACCAACCGGGCGCCGTTCGACCTTCCCGAGGCCGAGGGCGAGCTGGTCGGCGGCTTCCACACCGAGTACTCCAGCCTCAAGTTCGCGCTCTTCTTCCTCGCCGAGTACATCAACATGGCGACGGTCTCGGCGCTGGCGACCACGCTCTTCCTCGGCGGCTGGCGCGCGCCGTTCTGGATCGACGAGTTCTGGGCCGGCGCCAACGAGGGCTACTGGCCGGTGCTGTGGTTCTTCGGCAAGGTCCTGTTCTTCATCTTCATCTTCATCTGGCTGCGCGGCTCGCTGCCGCGGCTGCGCTACGACCAGTTCATGGCGTTCGGCTGGAAGCGCCTCATCCCGATCTCGCTGGTCTGGATCGTCGCCGTCGCCACGATGCGGGTCGCCCGCAACGAGGGCGTCTTCGACGAGGGCTTCGGCAGCAACCCGCAGTTCTGGCTGATCGTGATCGGCGTGCTGCTGGCGGTCCTGCTGCTCACGTTCTTCCTGCCCGAGAAGGACGCCGACGAGGTGGCGCCGACGAGCGCCGCGCCTCGCACCGGCGGCTTCCCGGTGCCGCCGATGCCCGCGGGCGGAGCGGTCCGCGGCGCCGCCGCGCCGTTGGTGTTCCGCTCCGAGGCCGACCGAGAGGTGAGCAATGGCTGACAAGCCCACGGACCAGAGCCAGCAGGGCCCCACGCTCAAGGAGCAGCTGTGGGACCCGGTGGCCGGGTTCGGCGTCACCTTCCGGACGATGTTCCGCAAGGTCGTCACCGAGCAGTACCCCAAGGAGAAGCTGCCCACGGCACCGCGCTTCCACGGCCGGCACCAGCTCAACCGCTGGCCCGACGGCCTGGAGAAGTGCGTCGGCTGCGAGCTGTGCGCCTGGGCCTGCCCGGCCGACGCGATCTACGTCGAGGGTGCCGAGAACGTCGACACCCCCGATGCCGACGGGAACTCCCAGCGCTACAGCGCCGGTGAGCGCTACGGCCGGACCTACCAGATCAACTACCTGCGCTGCATCCTGTGCGGGCTCTGCATCGAGGCGTGCCCCACGCGGGCGCTCACGATGACCAACGAGTACGAGCTCGCCGACGACAGCCGGGCCAGCCTGATCTACGAGAAGTCCGACCTGCTCGCCCCGCTGCTGCCCGGCATGGACCAGCCGCCGCACCCGATGCTCCTCGGCACCGACGAGGACTACTACCGGGGCGAGTTCAAGGAGGACCGGTCGTGATCGCGTTCTGGGTGCTCGCGCCGATCATGGTGGTCGCCGCGCTGGGCCTGCTGTTCGTCCGCAAGGCCGTGCGCGCCGCGCTGCTGCTGGCGGTCGTGATGATCAGCCTCGCGGTGCTCTACGCCGTGCTCGAGGCGCCGTTCCTCTTCGCGGTCCAGATCATCGTCTACACCGGCGCGATCCTGATGCTCTTCCTGTTCGTGCTCATGCTGGTCGGCGTCGATGCCTCCGACTCGCTGGTCGAGACGATCAAGGGCCAGCGCGCGCTCGCCTGGTTCGTCGGTCTGGTGTTCGTGGTGACGCTCGTCGTCGCGCTCACCCAGCTGACCTTCACCAGCTCCGCAGGGCTCGACGAGGCCAACCGGGGCGGCAACGTCCAGGCGCTCGCCGACCTGCTCTTCTCGCGCTACGTCTTCATCTTCGAGGCCACCAGCGCCCTGCTCATCACCGCCGCGGTCGGCGCGATGGTCCTGGCTCACCGCGAGCGGCTCACCCCCCGCAAGACCCAGGCCGACCTGGCCGCCGAGCGGATCCGGGCCTACGGCGAGACCGGTGCCCACCTCGGCCCGCTGCCTCCGCCGGGCGTCTACGCCCGCCACAACGCGGTCGACACCCCGGCGCTGCTGCCCGACGGCAGCCCGGCGCCGGCGTCGGTCTCACGGGTGCTCGCGGCCCGCGGCACCATGCAGGCGACCGGCCTGACCGACATCGAGGCGATCAAGTCGCAGCTCGGTGTCGACGAGGCCGACAGCGACGAGGCCAAGGAGGAGTCCGATGACTGAGTACGTCGTCCTGAGCGCCATCCTCTTCACGATCGGCTCGATCGGGGTGCTCACCCGCCGCAACGCGATCGTGGTGTTCATGTGCGTCGAGCTCATGCTCAACGCCTGCAACCTCGCCTTCGTCGCGTTCGCCCGCCAGCACGGCAATCTCGACGGCCAGGTCGCGGCGTTCTTCGTCATGGTCGTCGCCGCAGCCGAGGTGGTGGTCGGCCTCGCGATCATCATGACCATCTTCCGGACTCGTCGCTCGGCCTCGGTCGACGACGCGAGCCTGCTGAAGTTCTGAGAGGTCCTGGCCAGTGAACGCACTCTCCGCGCTGTCCCTCGCGGCCACCGAGACCCATGTCCCGGTGGTCGCTCCGACCGATGCGAGCGGTCCCTTCAACCTGCTCTGGCTGATCATCGCGCTGCCGCTGCTCGGCGCCGCGGTGCTGCTGCTCGGCGGCCGTCGTACCGACAAGTGGGGTCACCTGCTCGGTACGGCGACGTCCGCAGGGTCGTTCGTGCTCAGCCTGGTGCTCTTCGTCAACCTGCTCGGGCGCGACGAGGGTGAGCGCCAGATCAGCCAGCACCTCTACGACTGGATCCAGGCCGGTGGCCTCGACGTCGGGCTCGACCTGCTCTACGACCCGCTGTCGGCGCTCTTCCTGCTGCTGATCACCGGCGTGGGCTCGCTGATCCACGTCTACTCGATCGGCTACATGGCGCACGACCCGCGCCGGCGCAGGTTCTTCGCCTACCTGAACCTGTTCGTCGCGGCGATGCTCATGCTGATCCTCTCCGAGAACTACGTCGGTCTCTTCCTCGGCTGGGAGGGCGTCGGCCTCGCGTCGTACCTCCTCATCGGCTTCTGGCAGCACAAGCCCTCGGCGGCCGCGGCGGCCAAGAAGGCGTTCGTCATCAACCGGGTCGGCGACATGGGCCTGGGCCTGGCGATCTTCCTGATGTTCGTCACCTTCGGCACGACCAGCTTCAGCGGCATCAGCGAGCTGAGCGGCGGCGCCACCGAGACGACGCTCAACTGGGTCGGTGTCCTGCTGCTCATCGGCGCCTGCGGCAAGTCCGCCCAGGTCCCTCTCCAGGCCTGGCTCCTGGACGCCATGGAGGGCCCGACCCCGGTCTCCGCGCTCATCCACGCGGCGACCATGGTCACCGCCGGCGTCTACCTCGTCACCCGCTCCAACTTCATCTTCGAGCTCGCCCCGACCGCCCAGACGGTCGTGGTGATCGTGGCGACGGTGACGCTCCTGTGGGGCGCGATCATCGGGTGCGCCAAGGACGACATCAAGAAGGGCCTGGCCGGCTCCACGATGAGCCAGATCGGCTACATGATGCTCGGCGCCGGTCTCGGCGTCGCGGGCTACGCCTTCGCGATCTTCCACCTGCTGACCCACGGCTTCTTCAAGGCCAACATGTTCCTCGGGGCCGGCTCGGTGATGCACGCGATGGACGACGACGTCGACATGCGCCACTACGGCGCGCTGCAGAAGGCGCTGCCCATCACGTTCGCGACGTTCGCGCTCGGCTTCCTGGCGATCATCGGCATCCCGCCGTTCGCGGGCTTCTGGTCCAAGGACAAGATCATCGAGGTCGCGCTCACCGAGAACCCGATCGTGGGCATCTGCGCGCTCCTCGGCGCGGGCATCACCGGCTTCTACATGACCCGGATGATGCTGATGACCTTCTTCACCAAGAAGCGCTGGGACAAGGGCGTCCACCCCCACGAGAGCCCGCTGACGATGACCATCCCGCTGATGGTCCTCGCCGCGCTGTCGGCCCTCGGCGGCCTGATGCTCGCCGGCAACTGGATCGTCGACTGGCTCAGCCCGGTCGTCGGCCACGCCGAGCACGCCGAGCCCCCGCTGCCGGTCATCGTGCTGACGCTCATCACGGTCGCCGTGGTGCTCGTCGGTGTGGCCCTGGCCTGGTTCCTGGTCGGGCAGCGCGACGTACCGCGCACCGCGCCGGCCGACGTCTCGTTCGCCACCCGCGCCGCTCGTGCCGACCTCTACGGCGACGCGATCAACGACACGCTCGTGGTCGCGCCCGGCAAGGCCGGCGTCCGCAGCCTCGTGGCCGGCGACCGGACGCTCGTCGACGGACTCTTCACCGGCGGCGCCACCGTGCTCGCCGGCACCGGTGAGCTGCTGCGCCGGCTCCAGAACGGCTACGTGCGGTCCTACGCGCTCGGCATCCTCGGCGGCGCCGTTGTCCTCGTCCTGACCCTGGTGGCGGTGAACCTGTGAACGACTTCCCGATCCTCAGCCTGCTCGTCTGGCTCCCGATCGCGGGTGCGGTGGCGGTCGCGCTGCTGCCGCGCCACCTGGTCAAGGTCACCGGCCTCGGCGTCGCGCTCGCGACCCTCGTCATCGGTGTGGTCGTCGCGGCCTCCTACAAGCTCGACGGCGGCATGCAGCTGCGCGAGGAGCACGAGTGGATCGAGGCCTTCGGCGTCCACTACGCGTTCGGGGTCGACGGCCTGGCCCTGCTGCTGGTGCTGCTGACCGTCCTGCTCGTCCCGCTGGTGCTGGGTGCCGAGTGGTTCAAGGCGGACGCCGAGGGCAGCGCCGGTGCGCGCGCCTTCTTCGCCTGGACGCTGGCGCTCGAGGGCCTCTCGCTCGCGGTCTTCTGCGCGACCGACGTCTTCCTGTTCTACGTCGTGTTCGAGGCGACGCTGATCCCCGCCTACTTCCTGGTCGGCGGCTTCGGCCGCGCGGGCCGGGGCGGGGCGGCGCTCAAGTTCCTCATGTTCCAGCTGGCCGGCGGCCTGATCCTGCTCGCCTCCGTGATCGGCCTCTACGTCGTCTCGGCCCAGCAGGGCACGCCGTCGTACCTGCTCTCGGACCTGCAGCAGCTCGACATCGCGACCGGCCCGGGGCGCTGGCTGTTCTTCGGCTTCTTCATCGCGTTCGCGATCAAGGCGCCGCTGTTCCCGCTGCACACCTGGCTCGCCGACACCACCGAGAAGGCCACGCCCGGCACCGGCGTGCTGCTCGTGTGCATCCTCGACAAGATCGGCACGTTCGGGATGATGCGCTTCTGCCTCGGGATCTTCCCCGAGGCGTCCCAGTGGGCGACGCCCCTGGTGATCACCCTCGCGCTGATCTCGATCGTCTACGGCGCGCTCGTCGCGATCGGCCAGGACGACGTCTTCCGGCTCATCGGTCTGACCTCGCTGAGCCACTTCGGCCTGATCACGCTCGGCATCTTCACGATGACCACCCAGGGCAACTCCGGCGCGATCCTCTACATGGTCAACCACGGCCTCGGCACGGCCGCGCTCTTCCTGGTCGCGGGCTACCTCGCCGAGCGCCGCGGCACCCCGCTCATCAGCCGGATGGGCGGCATCGAGAAGGTCACCCCGGTGCTCGCCGGGCTCTTCCTCGTCGCCGGCCTGGCCACGCTCGGCCTGCCCGGGCTCTCGCCGTTCATCAGCGAGTTCCTGGTGCTCATGAGCGCCTTCCAGTACGCCTGGTACGTCGGCGCGATCGCGATCACCGCCGTCGTCCTCGCCGCGATCTACGTGTTGTGGATGTACCAGCGCACGATGACCGGACCGACCCCGCCCGAGGTCGAGGGCACCAAGGACCTCGGCGTGCGCGAGATCGCCGCGGTCGCCCCGCTGATGGTGGCGCTGGTCTTCTTCGGGTTCTACCCGGCGCCGCTGCTCGACGTGAGCAACCCGATGGTGGGCGACCTGATGGAGCAGGTGGGCGTCCATGATCCGGCGCCCACGGTCCAGCATGCCGACAACGAGACCGAGGAGGCGCACTGATGGAGTTCGTGAAGCCCGAGCTCGAGTACGTCGAGCTGCTGCCGCTCCTCATCGTCCTCGGCGGCGCCTGCGTGGGCGTGGCGATCGAGGCGTTCGTGCCGCGCGGCCTGCGCCGCCTGCCCCAGATCGTGCTCGCCGCGCTCGTCGTCGTGGGCGCCCTGGTCACCACGGTGCTCGTCGGCGCCAACCTCGAGGAGCACACCGGCGCGGCCGGCGCGACCGGGCGCGGCCTGGTCGGTGCGATGGGCAGCATCGTGGTCGACGGCCCGACGATCTACCTCTGGGCGCTGATCCTGGTCTTCGCCCTCGGCGGTGTCGCGCTCTTCGCGGAGCAGCGGCTCGAGGGCGGCGTGTCCGCCTTCACCGGCCAGGCGGCGGCGCTGCCCGGCACCGAGGGGGAGCGCGAGGCGTCCACCCGCGGTCTCGACCACACCGAGGTCTACCCGCTGCTGCTGTTCGCGGTCGGCGGCATGCTGATGTTCCCGGCCTCCGGCGACCTGCTCACCATGTTCGTCGCGCTCGAGATCCTCTCGCTGCCGCTCTACCTGCTCTGCGGCCTGGCCCGGCGCCGGCGCCTGCTGAGCCAGGAGGCGGCGATGAAGTACTTCCTCCTCGGCGCCTTCGCCTCCGGCTTCTTCCTCTACGGCGCCGCGCTGGTCTACGGCTACGCCGGCTCGGTGACCTTCGCCGGGATCAACGAGGCGGTCCGCGCGGGCGCGGACAACCACGTCCTGCTGCTGGCCGGCATCGGCCTGCTCGCGGTCGGCCTGCTCTTCAAGGTCGGCGCCGCGCCCTTCCAGGCCTGGACCCCGGACGTCTACCAGGGCGCCCCGACCGCGGTCACCGCGTTCATGGCGGCCGGCACCAAGGTCGCCGCGTTCGGCGCCCTGCTCCGCCTCATGTACGTCGCCTTCGGCGGCGAGCGCTGGAGCTGGCAGCCGATGCTCTGGGTGATCGCGATCGCCTCGATGGTCCTCGGCGCGGTCCTGGCCATCGTCCAGAGCGACGTCAAGCGGATGCTCGCCTACTCCTCGGTGGCCCACACCGGCTTCCTGCTCGTCGGCGTGCTCGGCGTGCAGAGCGCGGGCGAGCTGGCCGAGGGCCAGTACACCTCGCTCGAGGGCGTGCTCTTCTACCTGACCACCTACGGCTTCGCGATGATCGGCGCCTTCGCCATCGTCACGCTGGTGCGCGACGCGGGCGGCGAGGCGACGGCGTACGACCGGTGGGCCGGGCTGGGCCGGACCTCACCGCTGGTGGCCGGCGCCTTCGCCTTCTTCCTGCTCTCGATGGCGGGCATCCCGCTCACCGCGGGCTTCATCGGCAAGTGGGCGGTCTTCACCTCGGCCATGTCCGCGGGGGCCTGGCCGGTGGTCCTGGTGGCCATCGCGTGCAGCATCGTGGCGATCACGTTCTACGTGCGCCACATCCGGCTGATGTTCTTCACCGACCCCCACCCGGACGGCGCGGGCACGGTCACCCGGTCCTCGCTGCTGACCTCCGGGACGATCGTGGTGTGCCTCGTGGCGACTCTCACACTCGGCATCCTGCCGGGCCCGGTTCTCGATCTGGTCACCAGTGCGGGAGACTTCATCAGGTGACCTCCGCTGCGCGTCCCGCCGACCTGGCCCTGCCGATCGACGACCCCGCCCTCGCCGACCGGCTGAGGGTGCGGATGGCGACCGTCGAGGAAGCGCTCTACGGCCATGCGGCCAGCCGCACGACGTACGTCACCGAGGCGGCGCGCCACCTCCTGGCCGCGGGCGGCAAGCGCTTCCGGCCGCTGCTCGTGCTGCTCGCCGCCGAGGCCGGCCCGCGGCCCGAGGCGCCCGAGGTGCTCACCGCGGCCTGCGTCGTCGAGATCACCCACGTCGGCTCGCTCTACCACGACGACGTCATGGACGAGGCCGCGCTGCGTCGCGGCGAGGACTCGGCCAACGCGCGCTACGACAACCTGGTCGCGATCCTGACCGGCGACTTCCTGTTCGCCAAGTCCTCCGAGCTGACCGCCGAGCTCGGTCCCGAGGCGGTCAAGATCCAGGCCGAGACGTTCACCCGGCTCGTCGAGGGCCAGATCCTCGAGACCGTGAAGCCCGGCCCCGGCGAGGACGCGCTGGCCCACTACCTCGACGTGGTGGCCGGCAAGACCGGCTCGCTCATCGCCACCTCGGCCCACTACGGCGCCCGCTTCTCCGGCGCCGCGCCCGAGGTCGTCGAGGCGCTCACCGCCTACGGCGAGCTCGTCGGCACCGCCTTCCAGCTCTCCGACGACATCCTCGACATCGCCTCCGAGACCGAGGAGTCCGGCAAGACCCCGGGCACCGACCTCAAGGAGGGTGTCCCGACCCTCCCCGTCCTCATGGCCCGCGCCTCGACCGACCCGGCCGACGCCCGCCTCCTCGAGCTGCTCGACCCCGAGCGCACCGACCTCGCCGCCGACGGCGAGCTCCACGCCGAGGCGCTCGACCTGCTCCGCAAGCACCCGGCCATGGCCGAGGCGCAGGCCTACGTCGTCGCCCGGGCCCAGGAGGCCAAGCAGCTGCTCGAGGCGCTGCCCGCGGGCGCCGTACGGTCGGCGCTCGAGGCGTTCGCCGACGTGGTCGCCGTCCGCTCGGCCTGAGCCGCCTCATCCAGCGTGACAGGCCCCGCCTGTCACGGGCTCGGCCGAACCGAGCCGCTCCGCCCTCGTGAAATCCTACTAGTCCGGTTAACTTTGTTGTCATGACCGTGTTGGCGACGAATCAGGACCTCGATCCGGCAGCCCTGCGCCAGGCCTTCGGGGTGTTCCCGACCGGCGTCGTCGCCCTCGCCGCCGAGGTCGACGGACGCCCGGTGGGGCTGGCCGCGAGCTCGTTCACCTCGGTGAGCCTCGACCCGCCGCTGGTCTCGGTGTCGGTGGCGACCTCGTCCAAGACCTGGCCGGACCTGCGCCGCGCCGAGCAGTACGGCGTCACGGTCCTCGCCGACCACCACGACGCCGTCTGCCGCCAGCTCTCCGGGCCCGTCGAGGCGCGCTTCGACGGCGTCCGGCTCAGCGTGGGGGAGGGCGGCGCCCTCACCCTCGACGAGGGCCTGGTCCGGTTCACCTGCAGCCTCTACCGCGAGGTCGAGGCCGGCGACCACGTGCTCGTCCTGCTGCGCGTGCGCGCGGTCGAGCACGGCGCCCAGCACGACGCCGCCCACCCGCTGGTGTTCCACCGCAGCGGGTTCGGCCGGCTCGAGCGACCCGCCTAGGGTCGCCCCCGATCGCCTCGTACGGCGGTGGCGCGCACCCCGCCGCCGTCGTACGAGGCCTTCCAGCGCGGCCCTCCTAGAGCGCCGTGCACTCCGCGGCCAGCGCGAGCTGGCGCCGGTGGTGGCGCAGCGCCTCGGCGGTGAAGATCGCCAGCGCCAGCCAGACCAGCGCGAAGCCCACCCAGCGTCCCGGCGGCATGTGCTCGCCGAGCAGGGTCACGCCGAGCGCGAACTGCAGCGTCGGGGTGAGGTACTGCAGCAGCCCCAGCGTCGTCATCGAGACCCGGGTCGCGGCAGCGCCGAAGCACAGCAGCGGGACGGCCGTCACCACCCCGCTCGCCACCAGCAGCGCCACGTGCCCGGCCCCCTCGCCCAGGAAGTGCCCCTCGCCCGCCGCCCCCAGCCACACCAGGTAGCCCAGCGCGAACGGCGCGATCACCGCGGTCTCGAAGGTCAGGCTCTCGATGGCCCCCACGTCCGCCGACTTCTTGGCCAGCCCGTAGGTGCCGAACGAGAACGCCAGCACCAGCGCGATCACCGGCGGCCGCCCGTAGTCGACGGTCAGCACCACGACCGCGACGAACCCGATCGTCAGCGCCACCCACTGCGGCCGGCGCAGCCGCTCGCCGAGCACGAGCACCCCGAGCAGCACCGTCACCAGCGGGTTGATGAAGTAGCCGAGCGACGTCTCGACCACGCGGTCGCTGTTGACGCCGTAGATGTAGGTGCCCCAGTTGATCGTGATGGTGACGGCGGCGACCCCCAGCAGCGCCGCCGTACGACGCTCGCGCAGGACCGCGCGCAGGGCCGCCGTACGGCGGAGGGCGAGGAGGAGGACGCCCATCACCAGCAGCGACCAGACGATCCGGTGGGCGAGGATCTCGACCGGTCCGGACGGGGCGAGCAGCGGCCAGTAGAGCGGGAAGGCCCCCCAGATCAGGTAGGCCGAGAACCCGAGGAGGAGCCCGCGTCGCTGGTCGGGCACGTGCCGACCTTACGACGCCCCAGGTTTCGGGACGCGTGCGGTGGGCACGAAACCTCTAGTCCACCTGCACCATCCCAATCTCGAGGGGGAGTTCCACCCATGCGCATCACTCGCATCATCACCGCCTTCGTCGCGGCGTTCACCGCGGCCATGCTCGGTCTGACGATGGCGCCCAGCCAGGCCGCGACCGGCGTGGCCGACCGTGCCGCCGCCGCGCCGAAGCACCAGGTCGCCAACCTCCAGGCAGGCGAGATCCGCAACACGGGTCGGTTCTACGCCAAGGGCAACGCGGTGACCTACAAGGGCAAGAAGATCATCCTGCAGCGCAAGAACAAGGGCGCCCACAAGTGGACCGTCGCGCAGAAGCAGCGGACCAACGCCACCACGGGCAAGTTCAAGTTCAAGTTCCGTGGCAAGTGCGGCAGCAAGTGGCGCCTGGTCCTCAAGCCGAGCGGCGGCTACGCGAAGACCAACGTCACCCTCGGCAAGATCATCTGCTACTGATCCTCGCCTGAGCACGACGACGAAGGGCCCCGCCGGATCGGCGGGGCCCTTCGTGCGTGCGGGTGCGGGAACGTCAGTCGATCGTCCAGGTGTCGCCGCCGTTGATGAGCGCGGCGAGCCGGTCCTCGGGGGTGCCCTGGACCTTGGCGACCGCGTCGGCGACCTGGGCGCGCGCCTGGTCGTCGTACGTCGGGCGGTCGACCTGGCGGAAGATGCCGATCGGGCTGCGGTTGAGGTAGCCCGCGTCGGTCAGACGGGAGATCGCGAACGCCGTCGACGGGTCCGGGTCGTGGGCGTCGTGGACGAGGATGGCGTCGGCGGGCACGGCGGCCGTGTCGGCGACCTCGACGCCGCCGGCGGCGCGGACCAGGGCCTTGTCGCCCAGGCCGGTGGTCTCGTCGCGGGTGCCGAAGGTGATCGGCTCACCGTGGACCAGCGGGATGATCGCGTGGGCCTTGGTGTCGTTGTCCTTGATCGCGTCGAACGCGCCGTCGTTGAAGATCGGGCAGTTCTGGTAGATCTCGACGAGCGAGGTGCCGCGGTGGGCGGCGGCCGCGGCGAGGACGCCGGTGAGGTGCTTGCGGTCGGAGTCGATGGTGCGCGCGACGAACGACGCCTCGGCGCCGAGCGCGAGCGAGACCGGGTTGAACGGGTGGTCGATCGAGCCCACGGGGGTGGACTTGGTGACCTTGCCGGTCTCGGAGGTGGGGGAGTACTGACCCTTGGTGAGGCCGTAGATCCGGTTGTTGAACAGCAGGATCGTCATGTTCACGTTGCGGCGCAGCGCGTGGATGAGGTGGTTGCCACCGATGGACAGCGCGTCGCCGTCGCCGGTGACGACCCAGACCGAGAGGTCCTCGCGGGCGGTGGCGATGCCGGTCGCGATCGACGGCGCGCGGCCGTGGATCGAGTGCATGCCGTAGGTGTCGAGGTAGTACGGGAAGCGGCTGGAGCAGCCGATGCCCGAGACGAACACGATGTTCTCGCGGCGCAGGCCCAGGTCGGGCAGGAAGGACTGGACGGCCTTGAGGACGGCGTAGTCACCGCAGCCGGGGCACCAGCGCACCTCCTGGTCGCTGGAGAAGTCCTTGCCGGTCTGGGTCTCACCCTCGCCGAGCGAGGGCACCAGCTCGGTGCCGGAGCGCAGGGACGGGTTTCCGAGGTCGATGGTCGTCATCGGGCCGGAGCCTCCTCGTGGTCAGCAGGGGCGTTGGTTCCGTGTTCGCCGAGGTCGACGTCGCGACCCTCGGCCTGGCCGACCAGCGCGCCGACGGCCTCGGCCAGCTCGGCGGCCTTGAGCGGGAGGCCGTAGACGTGGTTGTAGCCGATCGCGTCGACGAGGTACTCCGCGCGCAGCAGGCGGGAGAGCTGGCCGAGGTTCATCTCGGGGACCAGCACCTTGTCGTAGCGCTTGAGGATCTCGCCGAGGTCCTTCGGGAACGGGTTGAGGTGGCGCAGGTGGACCTGGGCGACGTTGTAGCCGGCCCGGCGGACCCGGCGGCACGCGGCGCCGATCGGGCCGTACGTCGAGCCCCAGCCGATGACGAGGACCTTGGCCTCGCCCGACGGGTCGTCGACCTCGAGCGGCGGCAGGGAGTCGGCGATGCGCTGCACCTTCTCCTGGCGGATCCGGACCATCTTGTCGTGGTTGGCCGGGTCGTAGGAGATGTTGCCGTGGCCCTCGCCCTTCTCGAGACCGCCGATGCGGTGCTCGAGGCCGGCGGTGCCGGGGATCGCCCAGGGGCGGGCCAGCGTCTCCTCGTCGCGCAGGTAGGGCCAGAACTCGTCGTCGTGGTTGAGCTCGGTGGCGAAGTTCGCGTCGATCTTGGGCAGCTCGTCGATCGAGGGGATCTCCCAGGGCTCGGAGCCGTTGGCGAGGTAGCCGTCGGAGAGCAGGAAGACCGGCGTGCGGTAGGTGATCGCGATCCGCGCGGCCTCGACGGCCGCGGCGAAGCAGTCGCCGGGCGACTGCGGCGCGACGATCGGGACGGGCGCCTCGCCGTTGCGGCCGTACATGGCCTGGAGCAGGTCGGCCTGCTCGGTCTTGGTGGGCAGACCGGTCGAGGGACCGCCGCGCTGGACGTTGACGACCAGGAGCGGCAGCTCGGTCATCACGGCCAGGCCGATCGCCTCGGACTTGAGCGCGATGCCCGGGCCCGAGGTGGTGGTGACGGCGAGCTGGCCGGCGAAGGCGGCGCCGATCGCGGCGCCGATGCCGGCGATCTCGTCCTCGGCCTGGAGCGTGGTGACGCCGAAGCCCTTGTGCTTGCTCAGCTCGTGGAGGATGTCGGAGGCCGGGGTGATCGGGTAGGAGCCCAGGAACACCGGCAGCTCGGAGCGGACGCCGGCGGCGACGAGGCCGTAGGACAGCGCCAGGTTGCCGGTGATGTTGCGGTAGGTGCCCGCGCGCATCTTGGCCGGCTTGATCTCGTACTGGACGACGAAGGTCTCGGTCGTCTCGCCGTAGTTCCAGCCGGCCTTGAAGGCGGCGAGGTTGGCGCCGAGGATGTCGGCGACCTTGGCGAACTTCTTCTCGAGGAAGGCGACCGTCGGCTCGGTCGGGCGGCCGTACATCCACGACAGCAGGCCGAGCGCGAACATGTTCTTGGCGCGGGCGGCGTCCTTGCGGGAGAGGCCGAACTCCTTGACCGCCTCGACGGTGATGCCGGTCAGGTCGACGGGCTGGACCTGGAAGCCGGCCAGGATGTCGTCGACCTCGCCCAGCTTGTCGAGCGGGTTCGAGGTGTAGCCGGCCTTGTCGAGGTTGCGCTTGGTGAAGTCGTGGGTGTCCACGATGATCGTCGCGCCCTTGGGCAGGTCGCCCAGGTTGGCCTTGAGGGCCGCCGGGTTCATCGCCACCAGTACGTCGGGCCGGTCGCCCGCGGTGAGGATGTCGTGGTCGGCGAAGTGGATCTGGAACGACGAGACGCCCGGGATGGTGCCCTGGGGCGCCCGGATCTCGGCGGGGAAGTTGGGCAGCGTCACCAGGTCGTTGCCGAAGACGGCCGACTCCTGGGTGAACCGGTCACCGGTCAGCTGCATGCCGTCACCGGAGTCCCCGGCGAACCGGATGATCACCCGGTCCAGCTGCTTGACCTGCTTGGTCTGGCTCACACCTGCTCCACTTCTCTCGACTACGCGTCGGCCGCGTCAATGACGGCAGCGACAGGTGCAGCGAGTCTAGAGCCAATCTAGAACACGTTCCACTTTTGGTGGACACCTGTCCAGTTCGCGCCTGGCCGCCCGGTCGGCGCGGCCTCACCACGATAGTCCGCCCGCGTGCGCGGACGGAGGCGGTGCCGCCAGATGGGCACCGCGGAGGCCCCGGGAGCCCTGTGGGCTCGGTCACCTCTCCTCGTCGATTTGTCTAACGAGCAGGTTCAGTAACTCACTAATGTGTATTGTTTCGATCTGATTTAAATGGTTCCCGGCACCCGAGACGCCGGGCCGAAGCAAGGAATGGGTGCGATGAAGCGATCGATCAAGGCCGTTGCCGTGGGGCTCGTGGGCGTGCTGGCGTTCGGCGCCTGCAGCTCCGCCGCCGGTGGCAAGGACGACGGAAAGACCATCAACATCGTCGGGTTCGCCGTGCCGGAGGCCGCCAACAAGGCCGCCGCGACGGAGTTCGAGAAGACCGAGGCCGGCAAGGACGTCACGTTCTCCGGCTCCTACGGCGCCTCCGGCGACCAGAGCCGCAAGGTCGCGGACACCAAGGGCAAGGACGTCGACTACGTCGTCTTCTCCCTGGAGCCCGACATGACCCGCCTGGTCGACGCCGGCCTCGTCGCCGACGACTGGAACGCGGGCCCGAACAAGGGCATCGTCTCGCAGTCGGTCGCCGTCATCGCAGTGCAGAAGGGCAACCCCCTCGGCATCAAGGACTGGAGCGACCTGACCCGCTCCGACGTCAAGATCGTGACCCCGGACCCGGCCAGCTCCGGCTCGGCCAAGTGGAACGTCCTCGCGCTCTACACCTACGCCAAGTCGCAGGGCGCCACCGAGAAGGAGGCCGACGCCTTCCTCGAGAAGGTCTTCAAGAACGTCACCACCTGGGCGGCCAGCGGCCGTGAGGCGACCGAGTCGTTCAAGAAGGGCGTCGGCAACGTGCTCCTCACCTACGAGAACGAGGCCATCCTCGCGAAGCAGAACGGTGAGAACCTCGACTACATCCTTCCCCAGCACTCGTTCCTGATCGAGAACCCGGGCGCCGTCCTCAAGGACTCCGACCCGGTCGCCAAGGACTGGCTGGACTTCATCCTCAGCGACAAGGGCCAGCTCGCCTTCGTGCAGAAGGGCTTCCGCCCGGTCGGTGACGTCGACATCTCCGGCGTGAGCGTCGAGGGGGCGAACGACCCGAGCAACCCGTTCCCGACCCCGTCCTCGCTCAGCACGGCCGAGGACCTCGGCGGCTGGTCGGCGATCAACGCCGAGTGGTTCGGCAAGGACGGCGCCAAGCTCCGCTTCGACAAGCTGTACGCCGAAGCGACCAAGCAGTGACGGACACACTCGTCGCACCCACTGGACCGGCGCGCCCGACGCGCCGGTCCAGTGGGCTGTTCCGCCTGACCCCGACCTCGGGGATCGGGCTGGGTGTCGCCCTCGTCTGGTTCAGCGTCCTGGTGCTGCTCCCGCTCGCGGCGGTGGTGGGGGCCGCCGCGGCCGGCGGCTGGGGTGCCTTCTGGAACACGCTGACCGACGCACAGACCTTCGCCGCGCTGCGCCTGACCGTCGTCGAGGCGGCGCTGGTGACCGTGGTCAACG
This sequence comes from Pimelobacter sp. 30-1, assembly GCF_018831735.1. NCBI lineage: Bacteria > Bacillati > Actinomycetota > Actinomycetes > Propionibacteriales > Nocardioidaceae > Pimelobacter > Pimelobacter sp. 30-1. The sequence continues at coordinate 533,337 of NZ_NHTS01000003.1, read as the reverse complement.
CGGTGATCGGCACCGTCGTGGCGTGGGTGCTCGTCCGGGACCAGTTCTTCGGCAAGCGGATCCTGGACGTCGTCATCGACATCCCGTTCGCGCTGCCGACGATCGTCGCGGGCCTCGTCCTGCTCACGCTCTACGGCCCGGAGAGCCCGGTCGGCATCAACATCGTGAACACCCGTCAGGGCATCTTCCTGGCGCTGCTGTTCGTGACGCTGCCGTTCGTCGTCCGGACCGTGCAGCCGGTGCTCATCGAGCTCGACGCCGACGTCGAGGAGGCAGCCGCCTCGCTCGGCGCGTCCCGGCTCACCACGTTCCGGCGGATCATCCTGCCGAGCCTGGTGCCGGCGATCACGGCGGGCTCGTCCCTCGGTTTCGCGCGCGCGATCAGCGAGTTCGGCTCGCTGGTCCTCATCTCGGGCAACACGCCGTACCAGACCGAGGTCGCGTCGCTGAAGATCCTCAAGTTCATCGAGGGTGACAACCAGGCCGGTGCGGCGGCGGTCGCCGTCCTGCTGCTCCTGGTGGCGATCGTGACGATCGTCGTGCTCGACCTCGTGGCACGGAGGGTGGCGCGCCGTGGCTGACACCCGACAGATCCGGGCCCGCAAGGGGCCGGTGACCTACGCCCTGCGGTTCTTCGTCATCGCCTACCTCGCGGTGCTCGTCGTGTGGCCGCTGTGGGAGGTCACCTCGCGGACCTTCGCTCCCGTGGAGCGCGGTGCCGAGGGCGGCTTCAGCGCCTTCCTCGAGCGGCTCCAGGACCCGACCGTGACGTACGCGTTCAGCCTGACGGCGACCTGTGCCTTCTGGGCGGTGCTCATCAACACCGTCTTCGGCGTCGGCATCTCGCTGCTCCTGACCCGCTACAGCTTCCCGGGCCGGCGGATCGTCTCGGTCCTCATCGACCTGCCGATGTCGGTCTCCCCGGTCGTCGTCGGTCTCGCGCTGGTGCTGGCCTACAGCAGCGGTCAGGGCTGGTTCGGCGGTGCGCTGGAGTCGGCAGGCATCTTCATCATCGGCTCGACGCCCGGCATGATCATGGCGACCGCGTTCGTCAGCCTGCCCCTGGTCATCCGAGAAGTCGTCCCGGTGCTCGAAGAGGTCGGCATCGACTCCGAGCTCGCCGCGAGCAGCCTCGGCGCCAACGGCTGGCAGATCTTCCGCCGGATCACGCTGCCCAGCATCAAGTGGGCCGTCGTGTACGGCGTCGTGCTCAGCCTGGCCCGTTCGCTCGGCGAGTTCGGTGCGGTCAAGATCGTCAGCCCCGGCGCGGCCCTGCGGGGCGAGACCGCCACCATCCTCATCCAGAACCGCTACACCAACTTCGAGGAGCCCACGGCGTACGCCGCCGCGTTCGTCCTCGTGCTGGCCTCCGTGCTGGCCCTCGTCGTGGTGTCGCTCATCCGCAAGGAAGACCACTCATGAGCATCGAAGTACGCGGTGTCGGCAAGCGCTACGGCGACTTCGTCGCCCTCGACGACATCAACGTGTCCCTGCCCACCGGCCAGCTGACCGCCCTCCTCGGCCCCAGCGGCGGCGGCAAGTCCACGCTGCTGCGCATCATCGCCGGCCTCGAGACCGCCGACTCCGGCTCGGTCGAGATCGAGGGCGTCGACGCCACGAAGCTGCCGCCCCAGAAGCGGAACGTCGGCTTCGTGTTCCAGCACTACGCCGTCTTCAAGCACATGACGGTCGCCAAGAACGTCGCGTTCGGCCTGGAGATCCGCAAGCGCCCCAAGGCCGAGGTCAAGGAGAAGGTCGCCGAGCTCCTCGAGCTCGTCCACCTCTCCCAGTTCGCCCACCGGCTGCCCTCGCAGCTCTCCGGCGGCCAGCGCCAGCGCCTCGCCCTGGCCCGGGCCCTCGCGGTGGAGCCCTCGGTGCTCCTCCTCGACGAGCCCTTCGGCGCGCTCGACGCCAAGGTCCGCAAGGAGCTGCGCGACTGGCTGCGCCGCCTCCACGACGACGTCCACGTGACTACCGTCTTCGTCACCCACGACCAGGAGGAGGCCCTCGAGGTCGCCGACGAGATCGTCGTCATCAACGAGGGCCGCATCGAGCAGATCGGCAGCCCCGACCAGCTCTACGACGAGCCCGCCAACGACTTCGTCATGGGCTTCCTCGGCGCCGTCACCCAGCTCGGCCCCCTCCGGCTCCGCCCGCACGACATCGAGGTCGCGGTCGAGCCCGGTGTGCCCGGCTCGGCGGCCGGCGTCGTGCAGCGCGCGCTGCGCGTGGGCTTCGAGGTGCGGCTGACCGTGGACGTCGAAGGGCAGTCCGAGCCGGCGCTCGTCGTCCTCTCGCGGGCGCACGCGCGGGCCCTGGACCTCGAGCTCGGCAGCCGGGTGTGGCTGAGCCCGACGACGGGCGCGGCGTCGGTGCCGTTCTTGGGAGGGGTCTCCGCCTAACCTGTTCGGGTGAGCTATCTCCGAGCGACCCGCGTGCTGTGCTGGCTGCTCGGGGTCGCGGTGCTGGTGTCGGTCGTCCACTACGTCGACAACTACGTCAACTACGACGACTACCCGGTGCCCGGCCCCGACGCAGCCGTGCCCGCGCCCTCGGCGACCCTGGTCGCGGTGGGGTGGTTCGTGTTCACCGCGTTCGGGGCGGTGGGCCTGCTGCTGTGGTTCCGGCGGCACATCACCTCGGCGGCGATCGCGCTCACCGGCTACTCGATCTCGGGCCTGATCGGGATCGGGCACTACCTCGCGCCGGGCGCGACCAGCATGGTCTGGTGGCGCCAGGCGCACGTGGTGACCGACATCCTGTGCGGGGCGGCGGTGTTCGGGTTCGCGCTCTGGGCGGCGAAGAACTCCGACGAGCTCATCCCGCCGGGGGCGAAGCCGCCTCCGCCTCCGCCCGCCGCTTGAGCCCCTCGGCGTGCCGGCGGAAGCCGTCCGCCACCCGCCCGGGTCCCGCGAGGGCGACGAGCGGGCCGCGGAACTCCTCGACCGTCGCGTACGTCGTGGGCCCGCCCGGCTCCTGGGTGAGCCGCTGGTGGCGCACCCCCCGGACCAGGCCCAGCCGGGCCGGCACGCCCTCGTAGACGTACGACATCAGCGCGGTCGTCGTACCGGTGGCGGGATCGGTGGTGGGCCCGTCGAGCGCGGTGATCCGCTCCGGCGAGCGGGTGCGCTTGCCGTTGGCCCACACGACGTGGAGCACGATCGGGTTGCCCACCGCGGCCGGTACGGCGGTCTCGGCGCGCTCGACGAAGGGGTTCCACTCGCCGTAGCGCGCGGTGTCGAGCATGACCGCCCAGACGGTCGGCAGGGGCGCGTCGATGCTGATCTCAGCCGCGGGGTTCATGGCCGCATCATGGCCGATACGGTCGGGTCATGGTGGTCGTCCACGAGACCTCGCCGTCCCGGGTGCTGCTCGGGGCGGGCGCCCGGCACGCCCTGCCCGACGAGCTCACCCGGTACGACGCGCAGCGCGTGCTGGTCGTCGCGACCCGCTCCGCGGCCCCCGCGGCCGACGAGCTGGCGGCCGCGCTGGGCGAGCGCGCGGTCGCCCGCTTCGACCGGCCGGTCGTGCACACGCCGGTCGCGGTGACCGAGGAGGCCCTGGCGCTCGTCGAGGCGTCCCGTGCCGACGCGGTGGTGACCATCGGCGGCGGCTCCGCGGTGGGACTCGGCAAGGCGCTCGTCGCCCGCACCGGCCTGCCCCACCTCACGATGCCCACCACCTACGCCGGCTCCGAGGTCACCCCCGTCCTCGGCGAGACGGAGGACGGCGTCAAGCGGACCCGGCGCGATCCCTCCCTGCTGCCGCGCACCGTCGTCTACGACGTCGACCTCACGCTCGCCCTGCCGGTCGGGCTCACCCTGACCAGCGCCGTCAACGCGCTCGCCCACGCCGTCGAGGCGCTCTGGGCCGCGACCTCCACCGCGGTCAGCGACGCGCTGGCGACCGAGTCGGCGCGGCTGCTCCTCGACGCCCTGCCGCAGGTGCTCGCCGAGCCCGGCGACCGCCCCGCACGCGCGGCGCTCCAGCAGGGAGCGTGGCTCGCCGGCACCTGCCTGGCCACGGTCCCGATGGGCCTGCACCACCAGCTCGCGCACGCCCTCGGCGGCACCTTCGACCTGCCGCACGCGCCGTTGCACACCCTGCTGCTGGCGCACGTGGTGCGGCACAACCTGCCGTTCGCACCGACCGCGGTCGAACGGCTCACCGCGATCACCGGGGCAGACCCGGCGGCGGCGATCGCCGCCCTCGCCGCGTCGTACGACGGCCCGCGCCGGCTGCGCGACCTCGGCGTCCCCGCCGACGGCCTGGCCGCGGTCGCGGACCGGGTGGCGGCGGCGCCGTACCCGAACCCGGGGCCGGTCGACGCCCCTGCGGTGCTCGATCTCCTGCGCGCTGCGTGGTGACTTTTACGTAGTCCCTACGGAAGCGCTCGCGCGCCCGTTCCCCCGATGCTGGCAGGCCGAGGTGGGCAACGGGAGGGAAAGAACGTGCTCCGAGACACGGGCAAGAGGCGGCTGGCCGGGCTGGTCGCCGTCACGGTGATGGGATCGGGCCTGGTCGCCGTGGCGACCGTGGCGGCGCCGCCGGCGCAGGCCGCGCAGGGCCACGTCGAGATGGGCTACAGCGGCGGACCGCAGGAGTTCGTGGTGCCCTCGGGCGTCAACGAGCTGACGGTCGAGCTGCGCGGCGCCTCCGGCGGCAACGGCGGCAAGTCCGGGGGCTCCGGCGGCCGCGGAGCGGTCGGCAAGGTACGCGTGGCGGTCGAGGAGGGCGACGTCCTCCGGGTGCTGGTCGGCGCGGCGGGCCGCGACGCCGGCGGCGAGAAGGACGAGCCGGGCGGCGGCGGGCCGTCGCCGTTCGGTTCGGGCGGCTGGGGCAACACCGGCTCCTCGATCACGGTGACCTCCGGCGGTGCCGGTGCGGGCGGCGGCGGCGCCACTGCGCTCGTGCTCGACGACGCGGTCGTCGCGGTCGCCGGCGGTGGTGCCGGCGGTGGCGGCAAGGGCGGCTTCAACGGCGCCGGCGGGACCGGCGGCGGCGCGGACCAGAACGGGTCTGACGGCGGCGGCGACGGTACGTCGGGCGGCGGCACCGCGGGTGCCGCGGGCGGCCCCGGCGGCGGGACCGGCGGCAACGCCGGCAGCAGCACCGGAGCAGGCGGCGGTGGCGGCGGTGGGGGCGGCTACCCGGGCGGCTCCGGTGGCGGCGGCGGCCGTACTGGCGGTGGCGGCGGCGGAGGCGGCGGCGGTGGCCGCAGCTTCCACGAGCCTGCGCTCGCCGAGCTGGTCTCGGCCTGGAGCACCTCGGCCTCCGGCGACGGCCGGGTCGTCATCGACTACACCCAGCGCTTCCGGACCACGGTCCAGGTCGACCTGCCGACCGTCGTCAACCGGCAGACCGCCCGCTACGACGTCACCGTGACGCCCGAGTCGAACGCCGACGGGCCGGCCACCGGCACCGTCACGCTGCGCGCCCGCTCCGTCGACACCGGTGTCGTCACGACGCTCGGCACCGCGACGCTGAGCGGCGGGTCCGCGACGGTGTTCGGCGGCGGCCTGCCGGCAGGGGAGTACCGGGTCGAGGCGGCGTACGCGCCGGCCGGCGACTTCCTCCCGTCGTCCAGCGAGGCCGGCCTCACCGTCGCCCGCGGCGGCACCGACGTGGCGCTCGGCGTACCGCTGGACCCGGTGGTGCGCGGCGAGGAGACCACGCTGACCGCGCTCGTCGCCCGGCGCGACCCCAGCCGGGGCACGCCCACCGGCACGGTCCGGTTCGAGGCCGACGGCACGCTGCTCGACGAGCCGGTGGCGATCGACAGCGCGGGCCAGGCCCGCCTGGTCACCACCCGGATCCCGGTCGGGACGCACCAGATCACCGCGGTGTACTCCGGCGACGCAGAGTTCGCCGACGCCACCAGCCCGGCGCGGGCGGTCGTCGTCAACCGCGGCGACGTCACCGTCGAGCTGACCTCCGCCTACAACCCGGTCGTGGCCGGGGAGGACGTCGTCCTGGACGTGGCGGTGCGCTCCAGCGCCGCCGGGGCCGGCGTACCGACGGGCGAGGTGCAGCTCTACGCCGGGGCGCAGGCCCTCGGCGGCCCGGTCGCCCTCGACCACCGCGGCACCGCCCGGCTGACCACCGACGAGCTGCCGGTCGGGACGCACCGGGTGCACGCGGTCTACCTCGGCGACGACGACAGGTACGACGCCAGCAGCGCGTTCCTCGACCAGGTCGTCAACCCCGGTACGACCACGGTCCGGCTCACCAGTGACCGCAACCCGGCCCCGGCCGGGGCGCCGCTGACGTTCGTCGTCCAGGTCGACCCGGTCCGCCCGGCGACCGCGACGCCGACCGGGCAGGTCAGCCTGGAGATCGACGGCGTCCCCCTGGACGCGCCCGTCGCGCTCGGCCCCGACGGCCGGGTGCGCGTCACGACCGCGGCGCTCGCGGCCGGCGGGCACACCGTGCTCGCGCGCTACCTCGGCGACGAGCGGTACGACGCCGCGGCCAGCGCCCCGCTCGCCCAGAAGGTCGCCGAGCGACGAGCCACCGTCACCCTCATCACCGGCCCGCGGCCGCTGTTCGTCGGCCAGGACCTGCACATCCGGGCGCTCGTCTCGCGTCCGGACGCCGGGGTGGAGGTGCCGCGCGGCGGCGTGCAGTACTTCGACAACGGCAAGGCGCTCGGCAAGGCCTCGCCCGTCTCCCGGTACGGCTACGGCGGCGTGGTGCTGCGCAAGCTCTCGCCCGGCCGGCACCGGATCGTCGCGCGCTACACGCCGGCGGCGGGGTCGCCGTACACCGTGGCGGAGAGCGACGTCGTCATCGTCGACGTCCGTCGCGGGCGTCCCTCGTGCACGATCCGCGGCGCGCTGCGGGCCGAGGCCGGCGGCGGCTACCGGGTCGACGCGCGGGTGCTCGGCCGCAACGGGCGACTGGTGTCGGGCGCGGGCCGACTCGTGGTCCGGTACGACGGCCGCAAGGTGGTCGCGAAGGCCGGGACGAGCCGCGGCAAGGGCACGGCCCGCTTCCGGGCGGCGCAGGCGCCGTACCTGGTGTCGGTGGCGTACCAGCCGCGCGGCAAGGCTCCGGCCTGTGGTGCGGTGATGAACGTGCGGTGAGCCCTGCGTCCTAGCCGAGGAGATCGCGGACCTGGGCGCGGCGGTTGATGCCGAGCTTGGTGAAGATCCGGGCGATGTGGCTCTCGACCGTGCGGGTCGACAGGTGCAGGCGCTCGGCGATCTCCGGGGTGCTCAGGCCGCCGGCGACCAGCGAGGCGACCTCGCGCTCACGACGGCTCAGCACCGCTGCCTCCCGGCCCCTGGCCGGGAGGCAGCGGCCGTGCTCGGCCAGGCGCCGGGTCGCGGCGCCCGCGACGGCGTCGTCGCCGTGGGCGACGGCGGTGACGTGGTCGGCGAGGTGGCGGGCGACGGGCGCCTCCATGCCGGTCGCGAGGTCGGTGGCGCGGGCCGCGTCCGCGGTGGTCACGGTGGTGGGGGCCGCGACCGCCTGCAGGTGGAGCGCCTCGAGCTCGGTCAGGTGGTGGGCGTGCTCGCGGGCCCAGTCGCGGAGGTCCGCGATCTCGGCGGTGGCGCGCTCGGGGTCGCCGATCAGCCGGGCGCGGGCCAGGAGCGTGCGCAGGTCGGGGGCGAGCGAGCGGCTCGTGCGCGAGGGGGACGCCGCGGCGGCGGTCGCCAGCGTCGCGGACCGGTCGAGGTCGCCGACTCCCGCCGCGGCGAGCGCCGCTGCGGCCAGCGTCCAGGCGCCGAAGCCGCTGGGGTCGCGCTGCTCCAGCAGGGCGAGCGCGTCGCCGAGGACCCGGTCCGCCTCGGCCCAGGCGCCCTCCGCGAGCAGCCGTCGTCCGGCGCCCGCGGCGAGGAGCCCGGTGTCGATGTCCTCGGCGATCGCCGTGGGGACGAGCTGCGCCAGGCTGTCCGGGCCCTCGACCTCGTCGGCCGGGACGCCGCCGTACAGGTCGGTGAAGAAGGTCGTGCACACGATCTCGACGGCCAGGTGCGGACGGGCCGCGGACGGCCCGGTGGCGACGTCGGCGAGCGCGCGGAGCCCGGCCCGGGCCAGTTCGCGCAGGGTCGTGGTCCGGCCCTCCCAGGCGAGGGCGAGCAGGGCGGGGGAGACGGCCTCCACGTCCTCTGCGGTGAGGGCCGCCAGCAGCCGGGGCGTCTCGGTACGGAGCGCGGCGCACTGCCCGGCCCAGCCCTGCCGGGTCATCGTCTCCAGGCGCTGCTGGGCCAGGCCGGAGTGGCCGGGCGCGAGCCGGGCGGCGGTGGCGTAGCCGTCGGTCAGGGCGGTCAGGGCCGCGGCGGGGTCGTCGTCGACGTACTGGAGGAGGTCGGCGCGGGTCCGTGCGGCGGCGATCACCTGGCCGGCGAGCCAGTCGGGGTCGGCCTCGTGGGTCGCGCCGGGGAGCGTGGTCGCGGCCGCGTCGAGGTCGGCGATCGCCTCGGCGCGCTGGGCCCGGAAGCGGCGTACCTCGGCGCGCAGGGTGTGCGCCTCGAGCCGGTCGCGTGCTGACAGCGGGGTGCTGGCGAGGGCGTGCCCGGCGAGCTCCTCGGCGTAGGGCAGGTCCCCGGCACCGGCCGCCGTACGGGCGCCGTCGAGCCAGGTGCTCGCCGCGATCTTGGCGCCGCTCTCCGCACCCCAGGCCAGCCAGCGAAGGAGTCCTCCGCCGGCGCCGGTGGGCGGGTCGGGCAGGGTCTCGTGCAGCCGCTCGAAGAGCTGCCGGCGCTGCCAGGGCCCGATCCGGCCGCGGGCGGACTCGGCGAACAGCGGGTGGTGGGTCCGGACGTGCTGCTCGACCTCGACCAGGAGCCCCGCGCGGACCAGCCCGGTCACCACGGCCGGGCCGACCGCCAGCGCGAGCGCGTCGATCGCGATGGGCTCGGTGAGCGCGACCAGCTCGACCGTCTCGCGCTCGGCGTCGGAGAGCGCGTCGAGCTCGTCGCTGAACAGCGCCGGCAGCTGCAGCGCCTCGGGGGCGGACGACGCCTGCCAGCGCCAGACGTCGTTCTCGAGCACGAACGTCGCCTGCGCGGCGCCGGCCCGGACGAGCTCGCGCAGGAAGAGGTTGTTGCCCTCGGTGGTGCGGTGCAGGAACCGGATCGTCTCGTGGTGCACCGGCCCGTCGAGCGCGAGCTGGACCAGCTCGCCGACCTCGTTGGGCGTCAGCGGCGCCACCTCGACCCGGACCACCTGGTCCTCCACCAGCAGCCGCGCCAGGGGCCTCGGCAACGCGCCGCCGCCGGGGGAGCGCAGGGTCGCCAGCAGCTGGACCACGCCGCGCCGGCACAGCAGCGCCAGCAGCTCGGCGCTCGCCGGGTCGAGCAGGTCGATGTCGTCGACGTGGACGAGGACCGGCTCGTCGGCGGGTCCCTGGGGCGTCACCTGCCCGGCCAGCACCAGCGGGCTCACGGACGGCCCGCCGGTCGCGTCGGCCAGGCCGAGCTCGGCCAACCAGCCGTGCAGCGCGCCCAGCGGGACGCGGTGGCCCGAGGGGGTGCACAGGACGGAGACGCACCCGGGGACGGCGGCGGCGACCTGCTGGGCGGCGTACGACTTGCCGATGCCGGCCGCGCCGCACAGGAGCACGCTCGTACCGGCCGCCACCAGGTCAGCCACCTGGGCGACGACCTCACGCGTCAATGCCGGCCAGCCGGCCCGGACCGCGGCGCCTCGCAAGAGTGTCCCTCCTCCGGGAACATTCTCACCTCGGCGCGCGCTCCGGCGCAGCGATTCCGCGGACCGGGCGCTCAGCCCGCCTCGGCGGCGTACCGGTTGGCGAGGGCGGCGATGTCCGCGACGTAGGCGTCGGAGTGGTTGAAGCTGAAGATCGCGCGGCGCCACGCGTCGGGCGTGCTGAGGTCGCCGGCAGCGCACAGGTAGCGGCCGGCCGCGAGCGCCGCGTCGTCGATCTGGTGCGGGTCGGCGATCCCGTCCCCGTTGCCGTCGGCGGCCCACCGGGCCCACGTCGACGGGATGAACTGCAACGGCCCCACCGCCCGGTCCCACTCGGTGTCCCCGTCGAGCGCCCCACCGTCGGTGTCCCGGATCGCCGCGAACGCCTTCCCATCCAGCCGCGGCCCCAGGATCGGCGGCCGAGGGACGCCGTCGTCGCCGAGCACGGCGTCATTGACGCTCCCGTGCCGCGACTCGATCCCCCCGAGCGCCGCCAGGCTGTTCCACGCCACCCGGCACCCGGGCTGCTCGTCCGCCGCCCGCAGGTGGGCCCGCGCGTACGCCTCCAGGGCGCGCGGCGGGATCCCCGTCGCCCCCGCCACCCGCGCCACCCAGGCGTCGTCGGGGCGGTACGGGTCGGGCCGCTGCTGCTCCTGCGGTGCCTGCTGCTGGGGCTGGGCCGGCGCGGCGCCGGTGACCGCGGGGCCCGCCGGGCCTCCCGGCTGGGTCGCTGCGGCGGGCGGGGTCCGGCGCGGGGCCGAGCTCACGTCGTACGCGAAGGCGACACCGACCCCCACGACCAGACCCACCGCGACGACGACGAGGCCGATCGCCGCGGCGAGGTGGCGGTCGACGTTCACCGGTAGTTGGTGAACTGCACCGCGAAGTCGTAGTCCTGACCCTTGACCAGCGCGATGACGGCCTGCAGGTCGTCACGCTTCTTGGACGACACCCGCAGCTCGTCGCCCTGGACCTGCGTCTTGACGCCCTTGGGGCCCTCGTCGCGGATCAGCTTGGCGATCTTCTTGGCGTCCTCGGAGGTGATGCCCTCCTTGAGCGCGATCGCGATCTTGGACTGCTGCCCCGACGGCCGCGGCTCCGACGCATCGAGGATCTTGAGCGACTGGTCGCGCTTGATGAGCTTGTCCTGGAACACGCTCAGCACCGCACTCGCCCGGTCATCGGCGGACGCGGTGATCTCGATCGCGTCCTCACCCTTCCACTCGATCGTCGCCCCCGTCCCCTTGAAGTCGAAGCGCGTCGCGATCTCCCGGGCCGCCTGCCCGAGGGCGTTGTCGACCTCCTGGCGGTCGATCTTGCTCACGATGTCGAAGGACGAGTCGGCCATGGTGTCACCTACGTTTTCAGTCGGGCGGGGCTGCTGCGCTATTGTTTCGCGTCGTCGCCAGCGCGCCAACTCAGGACCGTCCTCGTGGGGGTCGGAGGGGTGCGGGACGACAGCCCGGCAGGTTGCCCGAGCGGCCAAAGGGAGCTGACTGTAAATCAGCCGGCGTAGCCTACAGTGGTTCGAATCCACTACCTGCCACGGCCTGAACCGCCCCTGACCTGTGGAGACGCAGGGCGGGGGCGGTTTGCGTTGGGCGGGCATCCTCCCCGAGGAGACTTGTCGCCGCGGCCTCAAGGCCTCCATCGGCCGAGGGCCGCACACAACGTTGCGCCCCAGATTGCATCACACCCCGAGCTGTCTCGGAGGGCCAAGCAGGGCGTGGGCGAGCAGTACGTCGGGTGGCGCCTCCGTCGCGGCCCTGCTTCAAGAGCGACCGGACCTTCAGCAGTTAGTGTCGGCACATATGACTACCCTCGGTCAAAACCACTGAGGAGAACCGTGAACGATCCCGAAGTGTGGGCCTCTCCGTATGAGTACGGCGCTGCAGCGTCAGCTTGGATGGACAACGCGGTTGACATCTGGAGCCGTGAACTTCACCCCCTTATCGCGGAGATCCGCCGCGAGCCCATCGGCGACCTTCCTCGTCCGGAGGAGCACGCACCGGAAACGAAAGACCTTGCCTCGCCCCTGCTCCGGAGTATCAAGGCCAGTCATGAACTCACCGTCGATGTGCAAGTTGCCCTGCAGGGCGACGTCGATTCCTTTTTGACGATGATCTTCGATCTGGCGGATGCATTCGGATCTCAACTTACAAACGGCATCCTGGCTCACATCAGCGACATATGTGATGCATCCGGTCAAACGATCAGCACCGAAGGGCGAGACATCTTCGACGTGATGATCGAGACTCTCGAAACCATCGACATTTCGTTCGACGAGAACGGCGAACACAATCTGACCATCGTCATGAATCCCGACACTGCGCAGAAACTCCAAAGCAAAATCCCAACCCCCGAGCAAGAAGCACAGGTCAAGGAAGTTCTCGAGCGCAGGCGGAAGGAGTGGAATGCTTCGCGCCGTCGTCACGAACTACCTTGAGACGTTAACTGAGCGCGAATTCGACGCACCTTTGCTCGCCCTCTTGGCGTCGCAGGGCTTCACTGACATCCACTTCATCCACGGAGGATTCGAGTTCGGGAAAGATGTTATCGCGAAGCGCCTCGACGCAGATGGGAAAACGTTGCGGCAGTACTCCATCCAGTCCAAGGCTGGCAACCTGGGCCTAAGCGAATGGAGAGCTGTCCGGCCCCAGCTAGAGGAGTGTGAGTACAACACGCGGTCACATCCGAATTTCGACACCGCTCTGCCGCGCGTCGCGGTGCTCGTGACAACCGGGATACTAAAGGGGGGTGCTGCGGTTGACGCGCAGGAGTTTAAGGCCGCGTGCGCGACCCGCGGCCTCGCTGATTTCGACGTCTGGGATCGAGTCACGATCGCGGACTGGCTCTGCCAGAACCCTTCCCTTGGTCTTGCTGAACTGACCGTCCAAGACGATCTCGTAGCGATTATCAACTCAATAGCCCGCCACCAGGTGACTGAGCCAATGCTGGAGCGCCATACCCGCTCATGGCTTGCCCCGGAGATCGCCGGCAAGCGGCTTGCTCGCGCCTCGATCGAGACGGCGATGTTGTCCCACGAGTTACGCAAAGCGCGCCGCTTGGACCTTGGAGCGCTACTCGCGCTTCATCTGTACCGCGCCGCGTGGGAGCCAGTGCTGACCAAGGTTGACGACCTGCACACCGCAACCGCGGAGGCCGCCCTTCGCCTTTTCAGCCTTACCGCAACCGAACTACTGAATCAGGTCGAGCCGATGCTCGACGACTCGCGAAGGCTTGCCAATACCGTCATGGATATCGGGTACGTGTTCACGTATCCGGCCTTCTGTAGCCGACTGACCGAGATCTTCAGTCTGCTGGCTCTCGTTGAGCCAAGCGTTGATCGTGCGCAACGTGCGGCGGCTGCCGTGCGGACATTAGCTGACCATCATCCGGGAGCCTCTCGCCCGCCCTCTGACCAGTTCGCGGCGGCGATCCTGCCCGCCGCGGCTGTTCTCGTGGGAACGGACGCCGGGGCTGCCCGCGTGTTTCTAAGGAAGGTCGCGAAGTGGCTGCTGGACGGTCACGACGAGGACAAAGATGGCTTGGGATTCGGGGCAATTGACGAAGAGGAGAAGATCCAGTTCGAACGTCTGGTTGCAGGGAAGACGACCTTTAGCTCGATCGAGATGCGCCGATCCAGCTACCTCGCATCGGTAGTCCTTGACGCGCTGACCGTCGCGGATGCAGCGGACATCTATGACGTCGTCTTGAAGAACATGGAAGCCCTCAGACTCGTCGCGACCGGCTTCCGAGCGGATGAAACGCATGCTCGTTGGCGACGCGGCGGACCAAACGTGTACCCGCACCCGCGTCTCGAGTACCCCGAGTGGGTTGATCGGCCCGCAACTGGCAACTCCGCGCCGGGCAGTGCCATCGGCGCAGTCCTGCTGTCTTCGGTTACTCGTACTCGTCACTACGTCGGCGCGTTCGAGGAGCTCATCCGTTCGAAACGGGAGACAAGCTTGACCAGAAGCCTGGATAGCTAGCCTGCACAAGAAGCCGTGGGGTGGTCGTAGCGACGCAGACGTCGAGGGACGACTCTGCCCGGTCGGCCCATGGCACCCGACCTGCGCTGTCGGCGATGGCGTCCACCGGACGCGGCGCATCACTCCACAATGCCGACCGCCCCCAGCTCCGTGAGCAGCGCCTCAACCGCCGCCGACGCCACAGGCGGATAGGTCGCCGGGAACGTCGGTGGCCCGGTCGACTTGCGCCACGTCACGCTCGGCTGCGGCAGCGTCGGCTTCTGAACCGGGAAGGCCAGCCCGGCCGGCCACGGCAGACCAGGCGCGTTGAACAGTGCACGGTCGGCCTGCCGCGCCAAGGCGCTGGTAACGAAGACCGCTAAATCGGGACTCAGCCCGCTCGTCGCCCGTCCGAGCGGCTTCACTGGGTCCGCGACCAGAAGCACAGTGGGGCTCAGTGGCATCCACAGCGACGAGCCTTCCGGAATGAGGCCCGACCAGTGGTATCCGCTCGGATTCAGCGTCGCCACCGGTGAATCCCCGGAAATGAGGGTCGGTTCCGACGATGTCAAGACGCTCCAATGCCACGACGTCACCAGTGTAGATACCTCGTCGAGCTTGCGGACCATCGTTCGCAGCTTGGATGCCCGCGCATCGCTGTCAGCCCGGTGCGCCGCCCAGGCGTCCCGCGCGATAGCCAGGTAGCGGTCACGGTCGGCGTCGGACAGCTTCAAGAGATCGAAACCGCCTTCTCTAGCCGCCTCCATCAGCGTGAACACCGCGCCGAGGTGTTCGTCGAAGTGCTTCATGAACGCAAACACCGTAGGGGTGCGGACCAGCTGTGCAACTGTGAAGTTGATGACCGCCGACTTGTCTACGTCATCGATGTCAGCACCAGCGCGCAGTGCCTTCAGGGTCACGCCGACCGGCGCCTCGATGTGCTTGTCGAGCCAGTTCTCGACGACATCCGTCTCAGCGCCGTCGGCGTCGGCGAAGTTGTAGAACCGGCTCCGCACCGCGCTGTTTGACACGGAGAGCCGCTTCGGCGCCGTAGCCCCGCGATCGAGAACCGCTACGTGGTCATCGCGATCCGCCCATCCGCGTAGATAGGCACGCGGAACAACGTGTTGATGCTTCTTCATCTTGGGGCGATTGTCATCGAGGTTCCTCGCACACCAGTGTCCTACGCCCGACGCGCAGGCGCCTAACCGGCATACGCGAGCCCCACCCTATTGGCCTATGAACCAGGGCGGCTCGTAGGCGTCGGACGCGCGCGGGCACAGTTGGAGGCGACGGGCCATGCATGATCCCGAATGTCGCAAACGAGCCTCGCCTGGGAGCCCGTCCACCGGAGAGCGCGTCAATTCGCGTCGGGACCCATCACTCGCGGCAGAGCACCCGGGCGGCGAACAGTCGTCGAGTGAGCAACTAGACGGAATCGTCTGGCCAATCAAGACTACGGGCGACTCGGCGGCCAGTCCGGATGGCTTCGCGGAGTCGTCTGGGTTGTGAAGGGGACGGGTCCGCGATCAGCGGTGGCTGGGAGGGGTACAGCGCGATAGTGCCTGCTGCCCGCCGCGTCCAGCGCGCGCCGCCAAAGGTACGCGTCGACACCAGCCGGGCACCCCGGATCAAACCCGTCCTTTTTGCCGCCGGTCGCACGGCGGAGCGCGGAGGTGTTGTGCTCGGGAAAGGACCGCGACGGGATCGATCCGTGGTCCCGGCTGTCGAGCCCGTACTCCGATACGGCCCAACCATTCGTCACCCATTCTTCGAGCGCGCCTCGCATCCAGCTGCCAGGAGTATGGCGCCGCCCGTTGATTGCCGCCTCCAACGCGTCGATCAGATGACTCATCGCGACTGTTGGATCGAGCTGCCGCACTAACGGGCCATGGCCGGCCGTCACCATCGCTTCGGCGAGAGCGCTCCAGGCTTCGTCAGGACGCTGCCACGGGAACCACAGCGTTTCGGCTGGGGACCAAGACCCGCGATCACCAGCTGGCTGTTCCAACTCGATCTGGATCGCCGGTGAGGCCACCCCGTCGTAGTTGTCAAAGACGTTGCCACCGCGCCACACGTTCGACAGGTCGGCCCACCTGATACGGACACTTGGGCCGTAGAGATCTTGGCCACCAGGAATCACGACCGATCCGAACCACAACGCCCTGACGTCGGCACCGCCTCGAAGAGTTCCGCCACCGTATCGAATGTGACATCGTCACGCGCCCGAGTGACGACGTCGTAGATCTCTTGGTCACGCTGCTCTATCTGTTGTCCGAACTGTCGCGTGAGGTCTTCCAGACGCGTCCGCAACTGTTCAGTCTCTTCGCGCAAGCCACGGGTCTGTGTAGTCACCTCGTCCTTCGCTGCTTCCACGATGGTTCCGCGCACGTCCCGAGTGAAGTGGCGCTGTAGGACGAAAATCACCACGGCAAGAAGCAGCGCGGTACCGATATTGGTGAGGGTCGTCAGCAGCACGATCTGCCAAGCCCCGTAGGCGGGGTCGTCGCTCCACCACGTTAACGCAAAAGGTGTCAGCGTAACCGCGGTGCCGATGAGAACCACTCCTGTGAGGACTCCCGCGCGAAGACGTTGCTGGCTGACGTGTCGAGTGAACACATCGCCGGATTTTTTGGGGGGCCGGGCGCGTCGGGTCTGGCACGGCGCCACCATGTCGCCACCAAGAGGCGCCGTCAAGTTCGCTTGCCGGATTAAGGTCGCGCTCGTCGCGTCGCGGCCGGCCGCTCTCTGCCGCGTGCGATACCGGACGAGCACACCCGCAGGGACGGAACGGTACATGGTCTATCCGCCGCCAACGGGCGGCGTCGACTGCAGGCATAGTGGTCTGAACTTAGGCTGAATGGACCCAAAGCGAATTCTCGGGTGTCGGTCGTGCCTGATGTGATGATTGCAATCGAGAGGCGGTGCGATGGGAACTGGTGGGATTTTTGGTACACCTGAGGATGTTGCGCGCGTGCTGGCTGCCTCGGGCCAGGACTTGGACGCGATGCTCCTGTCGCGCTTTGGGCCATGGTCCGTTCCTGCGCAAAGGGCCAGTGATCAGAGCGAGCAGATGTTCCGCACAGAAAGCGGTCTCATGGTCCCGGGACCTGCGACACCCAGGCTGAATCCCTTGGGTCGCGTGTTGGTGTACCTGACGTTCGAGGATCTGTTCAGTCAGACCTTGTCGCTGTCGGCAATTGTCGATCAGGTCCGCAGCGTTTCGCTGGAACTCGCGGTGGCGTGGTGTTCCAGTTGGATCGCGAAGGCGCATCACCCAAGAGGCTCCCAGTGTGACGTCGATGAGGAGTTCGTCAACACACACCTCCTTGGCCCAGTACAGGCAAAAGTGCGCCGCTTCATGCGGGAAGAGCGGCGCGTCATTGTCGTGACCCAGGCATTGACTGTTCTCATCAAGATCGCGTTGGAACACTGCGAGCGGCAGGGGCCGCCTCCCGCTGACGCGAATGTAAGGCCTCTGGTGATTGCGCTACTCGGGATTGCGTCACACCTCGGGGCTGACGTGGAGGGGGTCGCTGAAGACGAGGTCGTCGTGGGGGTGAGTGCTGGCCGCATGGGCACGTACATGGTCGCGAACCAGATGTTCAACAACACACTGGATTGGCGGACCGCGTGGGCGGCCTATTACCGGTGTTTGCGGGAGCTGCCAAGTGAAATGGCCAGTCATCCGGACATCGTCAGCTTCGAGGACGCTTACCTGGACGCGACTGGTGTTCCGCTTGATGACCTAGTGACAGTCTGCGCAGTCATGTGGGCTCGTTGTGTAGGTAGCGACGCGACTATGCCGCTGAAGTACTTCGATGCTCTGAGATGGGAGTCAGAGCGTCTGGAGGCTGCGCTTGGGTTGGTGTCGGCGACGCCGGAGGTGCTGAAGAAGGAGCTACGGGCCGACGCCGACAAATTGGGGCTGTTGTGGTCGACGAAGACGTTCGACCGGTTCCCGGCCGTGCGGTGGGGTGACTTCGTCACGGTGATCCATCCGTCTTGGGTGGTGACCAGGTCCACCGGGCTGTGGCCCTTGCTTGATGTTCGTCGCGAGCTCGAACAGCGTGGGGACCGCAGAACGGTCCGTCGCGTCTCTGCCTCCGTAGAGCACACCTACGAGCTGTATGCGTTGGAGACGATTGAAGGGCAGACGGGACAGGAGCGTCTGTTCCGTGACGATGCCCTACGCCGTGCATACGGGCGGCGCGGGAAGGTGGCTGACGCGGCGGTCGACTACGGGCACTCGTGGGTAGTCGTCGAAGTGACGACGCGGAGCTTCCAGTTGGCGACAGCCGCTGGTGTTTCAGAGGATGCTCTCGAGCAGGACCTGGATGACATCGTGGAAAAGGCGAAGCAAGTTCAGGCAACCATCGACAACATCCGTAGGGACGAACGAGCACTCACGGGTCGTGCCGCTGCGTTAGGACCGCGGCGCTTCCACCCGGTTGTTGTCGTCACGTCTCGTTTCGCGGGGAACCCAATCACCTTCACAATGCTTCGCGAACGCCTGAAGGCTGCCGAGGTCCTCCAGGCGGGCGACTGCGCTCCGCTGGAGGTTCTCGAACTCGAAGACCTCCATGCGCTCGAGGGTGCGTGTGAGAAGTATGGCGCAAGCTTCCTCGGCCTTCTGGCCGAGAAGGCGGCGATCGAACACCCACTGGTTCCGATGCGGGAGTTCCTCAATGATAAGTACGGAAATAATGCCCCGTACCCGGAGCGGATCAACCGGTCGTGGAAGCAGTGGATGGACACAGCGATCGGGGTTCTTCGGCCGGCCGAAGAGGAGGCACCCACGCCCGGGTAGCCATGTCACAACCTGAGCGGTTCGATCTTGGTAACTCACCGGAAGGTCCTCTGGCGCCTCAAACCGCCGCTAGCGTTCGCGTGTGAAGCGTCCGCGAAGCCCTTGGTCTTTGATTGGCTGCCGAGCCACCTCGAGCCCAGCCAGGATCGGGCCGACGACGCCTTCGACCGCCGCGACGTCGCGGAGGGTCAGTTGAGCGTGTCCCCGGAGCACTTTGCTAATCCGCCCGGTGGCGAGCCCGGCTTGCTCCTCGAGCCATGACTTCGGCTCGCCGAGCTCGGTCAGCCGGTTGACGAGGGCCAGCCCGAAGTGGTGCTGGATCTCGGCGGCTCTGAGGCCGGCGTACTCCTCGGGCGTCGTGGGCTGGAGCCAGGTGTGGTTGCCGGGGCGGCCGAAGAGGTCGGGGTGCTCCAGATGGCGCCGAGGCGTGATCGTGCGCGGTTTGGCCACGGAGACAACATACGGGGATCGGCCGATCGTGGAGACGAAGGCGGTTGCAGGACGTTCGAAATCAGCATACCGTCTGTTTATGGACGCTTCTCTCGGATTGGTTGCCGAAGCCGCAGGGCTCAGAACGATCGTTGACCGGATGGTCGTCACGGGGCATGTCGTCGGGTGCGGCGACGGCTGGGCGCCGCTCGTGGTGGAGCTCGATGAGCGACTGGCGCTGGTCGATCCGGACTACGGGCTCTTCCGCGTCAGCCGGGACGGCGGCCACCTGGTGTACGACGCGCAGCCATCGAGTCGGCGTCATCGCGAGGTGTTCCGCGCGCTGATCGGCGCGGCGGTGTTCCGGGCCGCCCAGACCTGTGAGGTCTGTGGTGACGCCGGCGTACGACGGGAGGTCGGTGGGCTGGCGGAGGTGCTCTGTCCGATCCACGAGTAGACGGCGGACACGGCCACCGCGTCCGACACCAGGAATCAAGGAGCAGCCGAGCACCACGTTCCGAGCCTCGCCTGACACAACCGCCCAGCAATCCCCACCCCATCAAACGCCCGGTACGTCGCCGAAGCGTCGTCCCGGAAGTGCGCCCACCCTTCCTGGTGCGCAACCACGACGTGCGGGCTCCCGAGGATCTCGGCGGCCGCGGCGGCGCGGTCGGCGGTGAGGGTGAGGGGGCGGCCGCGGAACTTGGCGGGGACGGAGGCGGCGCCGGCGAAGAGGACGGCGACGTCGGGGGAGCCGAGCCGCTCTCGGATCTCGAGCACGATCTCGAGGGAGGCGTTGTCGCCGCTGACGTAGACGGTGGGCGCTCCGGCGGCGGTGACGACGAAGCCGGAGACCTCGCAGTTCACGAATCCGTCCTCGCCCACCTCGCCGTCGGCGGGGCCGTGGCGGGCGGGTACGGCGGTCACGGACAGGACGCCGTCGGGGCTGGTCCAGGTCGACCAGGCGTCCAGGCCGACTGCCGGACCTCCGAGTCGCCGAGCGGCAGACGGAGGCGCGAGCACCGAACCAGCAGAGAGCGCGAACGACCGTCCAGAGAGGTCCAGGTTGTCCGGGTGCAGGTCGTGGCTGACCAGCACCACATCGACAGCACCGACCGCATCCAGCCCGACAGCAGGCCCCGCGGTCTTCTGGAGGTAGCCGTAGTCCGTGGGCGGGTCGAACGTCGGGTCGCAGACGATCCGCCGGCCGAGGACGTCGAGGACCGTGGTCGGCCCGCCGAGCACGGCCACCCCGAAGGGCAGCCGCGCCGGCGAGACCAGACCAGGGGACGACTCACAGGTCGACATGGCGCAGGTCCTTGCTGATGTACGACCCCGCGAGCAGGAACACCCCACCGGCCACCAGGATCACCAGCGGCGTGAAGTCGTAGCTCATCACTCCGCCGAGCCAGAGCATGTAGTATGGGTAGAACGCCGGGATCACGCTCGGGAGGCTGTAGGCGATGCCGTACCCCGAGGAACGCACCTCGGTCGGGAACATCTCCATGATGTAGGCGGTGATCATCGCGAACACGCTGAGCCCGCCGACGATCGCGACGGCGGCGCCCGCGATGACCGTCAGCGACGACTCGAAGCCGCCGATGGCCAGGCCGAAGGCGATGGTGCCGGGGACCAGGTTGAACAGGGCGATCGCCATCATCACGTGCCGGCGTCCGAAGTGCTGGCCGGCCGCTCCGATCAGCGGGAACAGCGCCATGCCGACGACGGCCGACACGAGGACGGTCGTGTTGACGACGTCGTGGTCGGTGCCGAGCTTCTTGAAGTGACCGGCGAAGACGCCGATCGTGCCGTCGAGGATCAGCCACGCGCCGGTCGACGTCACGAAGGCGACCCCGAAGTTCCGCAGGTTCTGGCCGCTCAGCAGGGCACGCAGCGGGTTCGTGGTGCTGTTCTCGCTCGCCGCCCACAGCTCCGACTCGGGAACGGAGCGCAGGTAGTGCAGGAACACCATCAGGGACAGCACGAAGCCCACGGCGAAGGGGATCCGCCATCCCCACACGCTGTACGCCGCATCGGCGTCGCCGGACGGCATCAGCTTGAGGATGAGCATGGTCAGCAAGGTCATGAAGCCCAGCGCCGCCGGATAGCCGATGTTGAGCAGCGCGCCGTAGAGCCCGCGCAGGTGGCGCGGGGCGTACTCCATCGCCAGCGGGTTGGCCGCGGTGTACTCGCCGCCGAGGAAGACGCCGTCGACCAGGCGGAGCAGAATCAGGGCCCCGGCGGCCCACCAGCCGGCGGTCGCGTAGCCAGGCAGGAGGGCGATGAGGCCCGTGCAGACGGTGAATCCGGCCGCCACCCACACCGTCGTACGGCGGCGCCCGACGCGGTCGCCGAGCACGCCGAAGATGATCGAGCCGATCGGCCGGCCGACCAGGGAGACCGCGAAGATCAGGGCGGTGAGGGTGGCCGCCTGGGTCTTCGACGCGTGGTCCGGGATGAAGTAGGCGATGGCCGGGGCGAGGGCGATGACGGGCAGGTACACGTCGTACATGTCGACGAAGAAGCCGCCGATCGCGGCCCGCAGGGCCTTGCGGCCGTTGGCGCGGTACTCGGGGTCGTCCTCGCGGGCGAGGACCGGGTCGGTCTCGCGGATCTCGGCGTCAGAGGACATCGCGGCCCACCTCCTCGTCAGCAGTGCGGGCGCCGGCAGCGGCAGGAGCATCGTCCTCGATCGTGGTGATGGCGGGACGACGGCGCTTGTCGACGCGCACGTCGAAGATGTCGAAGCGGTTGTACGTACCGACGATGTCGTGCGCGCGCTTGAGGATGATCTCCTCGTTGAGGTCCACCGTCGCGGTGACGATGCCCTCGGAATTCTCGGGCGGGCCGGCGACGATCTCGCCACGCGGGCCGACGACCATCGACACCGTGGGCGTGGCCCACAGCAGCTTCTCGACGCGCTCGTCCCCCTGGGCGACGGCGTCGACCGCCTCCTGGTCGAGCACGGTGGCGGCCACGACCGTGAACACCTTGCCCTCGAAGCTGTGCGCCGCACTGCGCAGCCGGATGCTCTCGGCGAGGTCGTACTCCGGTGCGTCGGTGCGCTGGTCGAACGGCCAGGCGGGCGGGTACGTCGCGATGTGCAGCCGCTCGCCCTGGGCGAGGAGGGTGTACTTCGCGAGCGTGTTGGTGTTCTCGCCGCAGATCAACGCGCCGAGGAACCAGCCGTCGAGCTCGATCGGCTCGAGGCCGTGGGCGTCGCCGTGCGACCAGGTGAGGCGCTCGTGCCAGGTCCCGACCAGCTTGCGCCGGTGGTTGACCAGCGCGCCCGTCCGATCGAAGACCAGGTTGGCGTTGAACACCTGGCCGAGGCTGTGCGCGGCCCGCTCGTTGACGCCGACCGACAGGACGACGTCGTGCCGGGCCGCGATCTCGCCGAGCCGCCGCGCGTGCGGTCCCGGCACGGTGATCGAGGACTCGACCAGCCGCTGGTGCAGCTCGTGCTGGTCGACCGGCGGCAGCACCGAGCCCCAGATGGGGAAGCCGGACACGAAGCTCTCGCCGAACACCACCAGCTCGGCGCCTCCGGCAGCGGCCTCGGCGACGAGCGACTCGACCTTGTCGAGCGTCGCGTCGCGGTCGAGGAAGACCGGTGCTGCCTGGACGGCGGCCACCCGGACGAGGGGTAGACGGTCGTTCACCATGTTGGACACATCCCTTGCTAACTATGTCGCCGGAAGTCGACACTGAGGCGACCGTCAACGGCGATGTGGGCTACGTCACCGGACGCTAGGGCCGCTTGCCGAGACCGGTCTACGGCAACTGTGTCGACGCTTTTCGACAACAAGGGAGATCCCCGAAATGTGGCAGCAATTGGTCGAAGCCGGCCTCGATCCGAAGGACGCGCACTTCTACCTCGCCGTCCTCCGCCGAGGCAGGACGACGGTCGCCGAGGCCGCGCGCGAGGCCCACGTCAGCCGGACCAGCGGCTACGACATCGCCCGCCGGCTGCAGGCCCGCGGCCTGATCGGACGGGTCGAGTCAGGTCCCAGCGACAGCGAGGACCTGCGCACGCAGAGCCACCTCGTCGCCAACGATCCCGAGCACCTGCTCGACGAGTGGGCGAACCGGCGTCGCGTCCTGGACGACGTCGTACCGCAGCTGCGGGCGCTGTTCTCGGCCAGCCGGTCGCGGCCCAAGGTCCGCTACCTGGAGGGAGCGGCGGGCATCCGGGCCGCGCTGTTCGAGACGCTGGAGTGGACGTCGCCCATCCGCGGGATCCTCTCGATGCGGGACCTGATGAGCGTCCCGGGGGAGGCCGCGATGGAGGAGTACATCGCCGGCCGGCGTGAGCGCGAGCTGGTCCTGCGCGTCGTCCGCACCCGCGACCACGACTGGCCCCAGGGCTGGCTCACGAGCGCCGCCGACTACCGCGTCGTCAAGCACGCGCCACCGGAGTACGAGTTCACGATGACCGCGGTGATCGGCGAGCACCAGGTGGTCAACCTGTCGTCGGCGCGGGAGACGTTCGCGATGGTCATCGAGAGCGAGGAGTACGCCGAGATGCAGCGGAACTTCTTCGAGGTGCTGTGGAGCGTCAGCAAGAGCGCGGAGGAGGACGGCTCAGGCGTTCCCGCCTGACAGCGGCGACGACAGCTTCACCGACCGCCACCCGTCACCCGCCCGCGTCGGCACCCACCGCCGCCAGTGCTTGCCGGACAGCTTGAACGACAGGTTGTCCTGCACGTGCCGCGCCCCGGCCTCGAGCCGTGAGTCACCCGGCAGGTTGAGCCACAGCGACAGTGAGGACGCCGAGGTCCCCACGGTCGCCCGTACGCCGGACTGCCCGAGCAGCCGCCCGTAGCCGTCGACGGCGAAGCCGCCGTAGGCGTCCGCCCCCACCCCCGCGTACGGCGTCCCGTCGGCCGGGTCGACCAGGTCCACAGCGACGCTCAGCGTGAGCGCCGCCAGCGCGCCGCCGTAGGCCGTCACGGCGGTGCCCGCGCTGTCGAGAACCACCAACGCAGCCTCGACGTTGTCGGGCCGGACGTTCCAGGTGGTGTGGGTGCGGGAGCGCTGGCGTGGGCCGCCGAGGGAGTCGGTGGCGGCGGCAACGAGGCGCGCGGTCTCGTCGGGCGTGCCACCGGCGGCGACCTGGAAGCCCCAGGTGGGTGCGCCGAGGGGAGCGGTGCAGGCGTCGAGGAAGGTCTGGACGCGGTCGAGGGCCTGGGCGGGCCGCTTGGTGCGCAGGGAGTGGGCGCCGCCGGCGGCAGCGGGCAGGCCGTCGTACGTGACGACCTCGGGGGGCTGCGACATGCCTGAACCCTAGGCAGGGTGGCAAGAACTCGGGTGCGCCGGTCCGCCGGGGCGTGGTCTGCTGGCGTCATGTCTCGTGACCTCGTGCACCCACCCAAGGCCCGCCCCGGCGACCGGATCGCCGTCCTGTCGCCGTCCTTCGCGGCGCCGGCGGTCGCCCCCGAGGTCCACGAGCAGGCGATGCGGCGGCTGGCCGAGGTGACCGGGCTGGTGCCGGTGGAGTACCCGACCACCCGCAAGCTGGGGGCGACGGCGGAGGAGCGGGCGGCCGATCTCAATGCGGCGTTCGCCGACCCGGACATCCGGTCGGTGATCGCGACGATCGGCGGCGACGACCAGATCACGGTGATCCCGCACCTCGACGCCGACGCGGTACGCCGCGACCCCAAGCCGTTCCTGGGCACGAGCGACAACACCAACCTGCACCAGTGGCTGTGGTCGCAGGGAATCGCCAGCTTCTACGGGGGTTCCACGCAGGTTCATGTCGGGCCGGGTCCGGACCTCGACCCCGAGCACACGGCGTCCCTGCGGGCCGCGCTCGTCGACGGTGGCCGGCTGGAGATCACCGACCCGGGGGAGTCCGAGGACGTCGGCAAGGACTGGAACGACCCCCTCGCCCTCACCGAGTACGGCGACCGCGAGCCCACCGAGCCCTGGCACTGGGCGGGCCCGGCCCGCGAGGTCACCGGCCCCACCTGGGGCGGGTGCGTCGAGGTCCTCGAGTGGGTGCTCGCGGCCGGCCGGTTCACCGCTGCGCCCAGCGCCCTGGATGGCGGCGTGCTCCTGCTCGAGACGTCCGAGGAGCTGATGCCGGCCCGCGAGGTCGGCTGGATCATCCGCAACCTCGGCGAGCGCGGACTCCTCGCCGCTGCCGACGCCGTGCTCCTGGCCCGGCCGCCCGTCTCCGACTTCGTACGACGTCCCGACCCGGCCGAGCGGGCGCGCCTCCGGGCCGAGCAGCGCGACGTGGTCGTCGACCTCGTCGCCCGCTACAACCCGGAGGCGGTCGTGTGCGTCGGCGTCCCGTTCGGCCACACCCGGCCGCAGTGGATCCTCCCCCACGGGGGATCGGTCACGGTCGACGGTGCGAGCCGGACGGTGCACGCCGACTACGCGTGAGCGGCGCAGGGCGGCTCACCAGGCGGACTCGAGGAGGCCGACGATGTCGGACTCCGTGACCTGGCGGGCGTTGCCGGCCATGGAGATGTCGCCGGCGATCTCGGCCGCCATCTCCGCGAAGGGGGCCCGGCTGCCGCCGGCCTCGGAGATGCGCGTGGGCACGGGGAGCCGGGCGATGAGCTCGGCGACGAGACCGGGCGCGATCGACTCCGCTCCGTCATCGGGGCGGCCGAACGCGGCGGCCACCTGTGCGAGGCCGGGCCGCGTCGCTGCGGCGTTGAACGCCATCACGCGCGGCAGCATGATCGCCGACGAGACCCCGTGCAGCAGGTCGAACCGGGTGGCGAGCTGGTGGCCGACGGCGTGCGAGAGGCCCGCGCCCGTGTTCGTGATGCCGTAGATCGCGAGCCAGGCGGCCTGGAGGCAGGCCGAGCGGGCGTCGAGGTCGCCCGGATCCGCGACGCTGCGGGGCAGGTTCTCGTCCAGGAGCCGGATCGCGCGGGCGGCCAGCGCGTCGACGAACGGCATGCTCCCCGTCGCCAGCATGCTCTCGACCGCGTGGTCGAGCGCCCTGACGCCGGACGCCGCCCACAGCCAGGGTGGCGTCTGCGCGGCCACCTCCGGGTCCAGGACGACGGACCTAGGTGCGAGCGCGCGAAAGCGGTAGATGTGCTTGGCCCGGGTGGCGTCGTCGGTGATGCCGATGATGTCGGTCAGCTCGGCACCCGAGAGCGTGGTCGGGACGGCGACGTGCGGAACCGCGGTCGTGAGGTCGCGGGGGAGGGTCGTCGTCCCGTCGGCCTCGCGGCGGGCGCGGTAGCCGTCGAGCGCTTCGGGGTCGTCGATGCCCGCCGAGAGGCACAGCGCCACGGCCTTGGCGCAGTCGATGGAGGTCCCGCCGCCAAGGCTCACGACGCTGTCCGCGCCCTGCGTCCGCGCGGTCCGCGCGGCGGCGACCACCGCGGAGCGCGGGACGTGCTGGGGGACGTCGTCGACCACGGCGGCCGACCGGTCGCCGAGGAGGGTGCGGAGGCGCGCGCCGATCTCGCCGCGCGCCAACGACCCCGACATCACGACCAGGGGCCGGGCGGCGCCGAGGCCGTCGAGCACGGCCGGCAGCGCGTCCAGTGCTCCGGCTCCGAAGGTGATCGATTCGACGGGTGGGGTGGTGAAGACGCGCATCCGGGCTCCTCGGGGGAAGGCCGGCGTCGGTGACGCCGAGCGTTGACAGACTTCAAAGTCGTTCATATGGTTTCGATCACATCAAAGAATGACTTTAGAGTCAACAAACTGACCAAGAGGCCATCAAGGAGGACGGATGCTCGACGTATCCGGCGTGGAGGTCCGCTTCGGCGGCGTCCGGGCGCTCGACGGGCTGACGATCACCGTGGGGGAGGGCGAGGTCGTCTCGCTCATCGGCCCCAACGGGGCCGGCAAGTCGACCGCCTTCAACGTGATCACCCGGATCGTGCGGCCCCAGGCCGGCGCGGTCCGCTTCCGGGGCCGGGACGTGCTCGCCCTTCCGGCGCACGCCGTCCCCGGGCTCGGCATCGGGCGCACCTACCAGGGGCTCGAGCTCTTCGCCTCGATGACGGTGGGCGAGACGCTCATGGTGGGTCACCACGCGGTGGACCGGTGCGGCCTGGTCGCCGCCGCGCTGCGGGTGCGACGGGGCGCCGGAGTGGACCGCGCCGCGCGCACCTCGGCGCGCGAGATCGCGGAGCGGCTCTCGATGACCGAGCTGTGGGACGTCCCCGTGACCACGCTGCCCTACGGAGTGCAGAAGCGCGTCGACATCGGCCGCGCTCTCGTCGGCCGCCCTGCGCTGCTGCTGCTCGACGAGCCGGCGGCCGGGCTGACCCATCACGAGCTCGACGGCCTGGGTGCGTTCATCCTCGGCCTGCGCGCCGACCTCGCCATGTCGGTGCTGCTCGTGGAGCACCACATGCCCCTGGTGATGGCGATCAGCGATCGCATCAACGTCCTCGACTCGGGGCGTCCACTGGCGACGGGCACGCCTGCCCAGATCCGTGAGGACGCGCGCGTGATCGAGGCCTACCTCGGCGTACCCGCGGGAGGCGGCCGTGCTTGAGCTGCGTGAGGTCACCGTGTCCTACGGCGCCGTGGCCGCGGTCGGCGGCGTCGACCTGGACTGCGCCCGGGGAGAGGTCGTCGCCCTGCTCGGCGCCAACGGCGCCGGCAAGTCCAGCGTCGTCAAGGCGATCAACGGGCTGGTGCGCCCGATCGGCGGCACCGTCGTCTGGGACGGCCGTGCCGTCCACGACTGGTCGCCCGACCGCATCGCCCGAGCCGGCATCGTCTCCGTCCCGGAGGGCCGCGAGGTGTTCGGCGGACTCACGGTCGCGGAGAACCTGCAGCTGGGGTCCTACCGCCTGGGCCGGCGCGGCGCGGGCGACCGGGCCGCGCTCGACCAGGTGCTCGACTACTACCCGGTGCTCGCCGCCCGCTCGGGCCAGGCGGCGCGCACCCTGTCCGGTGGCGAGCAGCAGATGCTCGTCATCGGGCGGGCGCTGATGGCTCGCCCGGAGCTGCTCCTGCTCGACGAGCCCTCGCTCGGCCTGGCTCCCAAGATCGTCGCCGAGGTGTACGCGACCCTCCGCCAGGTCTGCCGGGACCTCGACCTCACCGCACTCGTGGTGGAGCAGGACATCTCGGCCGTGCTGTCGGTGGCCGCCCGGGCGCACGTCATGGAGGCGGGGAGGATCCGGGTCTCCGGCAGCGCTGCGGAGATCGGCGACGACGAGTCCCTCCGCGAGATCTACCTGGGGGCCCGGTCATGAGCCTCAGCCTGCAGCTGGTCGTCGACGGCGTCGCGATCGGCGTGATCTACGGCCTCGTCGCCCTCTCCCTGCTCATGGTCTACCGCTCCACGGGCGTGCTCAACTTCGCCCAGGCGGAGATGGCGTCCTTCTCGACGTACGTCGCCTGGTCGCTCATCGTCGGCGCGGGACTCGCGCTGTGGCTGGGCCTGCTCGCGGCCGTGGTGCTCGCCTTCGTCCTCGGCGTGGTCGTCGAGCGCGTCTTCGTGCGTCCGGCGGGGACCGGTCGGCCGTTGACGGTCATGATCGTGACGATCGGCCTCTTCATGCTGTTCAACAGCCTCCAGCGCGACTGGTGGGCCGGCGGCCCGCGGGCGTTCCCGTCGCCCTTCCCCGCAGGGACGGTCACGATCCTCGGCGCGCAGGTCAGCTGGGTCAGCATCGGCATCCTGGTCGTCGCGACCGGCGTCATGGCCGCGCTCTCCGCACTGTTCCGCCTGACGCGCGTCGGGCTCGCGATGCGCGCGGTCGTCGACAACCCCACCGCGTCCGCACTGATGGGGATCTCCAACCGTCGGGTGATCTCGCTCGGCTGGGGACTGGCCTCCGCTGTCGGCGCCATCGGCGCGATGCTCGCGGCGAGCCTGCTCCTGCTCGATCCGGGCACGGCCTTCGCCCTGCTGCTCTTCTCCTTCGCGGCCCTCGTGCTGGCCGGGATGACGAGCCCCGTCGGCGCGGTCACCTGCGGTGTGCTCCTCGGTCTGCTCAACGCAGTCGCGAGCAGCGTGGAGGTCATCGGCACCGACCTCAGCACGGTCGTCACCCTCCTCGTCCTGGTGCTGGTCCTCGTGGTCCGCCCAGGCGGTCTCTTCGGAAAGGTCGCGGTGGTCAAGGTATGAGCCGGCATCGCATGCTCCTCGCGAGCGCCACGGGCGCGGGGGCGACCGCGGCCGCCTTCGCGCTCCTGTACGCCGTCGTGTGGGTCCCGGGACTCGTCGTCCTCGCCGTGGCGGTGCTCGTCGGGGCGGCCGCCGGCCGCTCCCTCGGCCTGACGACGAGGACGGCCGCGCTGTGCCCGGTCGCGACAGCGGCGCTGCTCGCGCCGCAGGTGGTCGCGCCGACCGATCTCGTCCAGGTCCTGGTGCTCGGGATCGCGGCCCTCGGGCTGCAGGTGCTGCTCGGCACGAGCGGCCAGCTCAGCCTGGCGCAGGGCACGATGCTCGGGCTCGGCGGCTACACCACCGCGGTGCTGGTCACCGACCACGGTTGGCCGGCGCTGGCCACGCTGCCGGTGGCGGTCGTCGTCACCGGCGCCGTCGGATGGCTGCTCGGCGGGGTGGCGGCCCGGTTCGACGGCGTCTACCTGGTCATCCTGACCGGCGCCTTCGCCATCGTCGTCCCGATCCTGCTCAAGTACTTCGAGGGACTCACCGGCGGGGTGCAGGGCATCTCGGTATGGCTGCCGGAGTCGCCGACGCCGCTGCTCGGAGACGACGAGTACCTCTACCTGCTGGTGCTGGCTGCCACGGCGGTCGCGGCGGGCCTCACCTGGAACGTGACCCGCGGGTCGGTGGGGCTGGCCCTGCGTGCGCTCCACGACAGCCCGGTCGCGGCGCGCGGCGTCGGGATCAACCTGCGCCGGGCCAAGATGCAGGCCTTCCTGGTCAGCGCGCTGCTGGCCGGGCTCGCCGGTGGCCTCTACGCGCTCTCGGTCGGCTTCGTCAGCCCGGACAGCTTCGGCCTGCTGCTCGGCATCCACCTGCTGGTGATGGTCGTGCTCGGCGGCAGCGGCTCGATGGCCGGCGCCTTCCTGGGCGCCGGCGCCGTCCACCTGCTGCAGGTCCACCTGCGCGAGATCGCGATCCCCGTCGGCGGCGGCCACGAGGTGCCGCTCGGGCCCCAGGCGGTGTTCGGGCTGGTCCTGGTCCTCGTGCTCCTGCTGGCCCCGTCGGGCCTGGCCGGGCTGCCGGAGCGGATGCGCACCCTCGTGGCCGATGGCCGGCGAGGCCACAGAGCAGGGCGCCTCGACGACCGCCCGTCTCGGTCCGTCGTCGAAACAGCGAATCCACCCATGCACGACGCAACACGAGAAGGAGAAGCAGGATGAGGAGAGCCAACGTGCTCATGGCGGCAGCGGCCGCGCTGGTGCTCGCCGCGTGCGGTGGAGCCCGGGGGGAGGCCGGATCCGACGACGTCGGCGTGACCAACGACGTCATCCGGCTGGGGATGACGGCACCGCTCAGCGGTCCCGGGGCCTCGTACGGCGACTTCGCCAAGGGGATGCAGGCGTACTTCGAGAAGGTCAACGCCGACGGCGGTGTGCACGGCCGCAAGATCGAGCTCATCGTGCGCGACGACGCCTACGACCCGGCCAAGACGGTGGCCGAGACCAACCGGCTGATCGAGTCCGACAAGGTGCTCGCGATGGTCGGCGGGGTCGGTGGCGCGACGCAGAGTGCGGTGGCCTCGACGAACAACCGCAACAAGGTGCCGACCCTGCTCGCGATCACCGGGCTCGACGCCCTGGTCGAGCCCGCACTTCCGTACGTGTCGATCCTGCAGCCGACGTACGGCATGGAGTCCGAGCTGTGGGCCGAGTACATCGCCGAGCACCACGCGGGCGCCAAGGTCGGCCTGCTGTACCAGAACGACAGCTCCGGCAAGACGGTCGACGGGGTCCTGTCGAAGACGTTCGGCGCCGACTACACGAGTCAGGGATACGACACGACCGACGCCGACGTGTCGACCCAGATCACCGCGCTGCGTGAGGCCGGTGCCGAGGTCGTGCTCTTCGCCTCCGCGCCGAAGTTCGCCACGCTCGGGCTCCTCGCGATCGACCGCCTCGGCTGGAAGGTGCCGACCCTCGTCTCGTCGGTGGGCTACGACTCGAGCGTGGTCGAGAACGCCGGCCCGGCCGCGGACGGCGTGGTCTCTGCGCTGTCGGTGCGGCCCTACCAGGACGAGGCCGACCCTGTGGTGGCCGAGGCCAACGACGTGGTCCGTGAGCACGGCAAGGGCGTCGAGCCCAACCAGTGGACGATGGTCGGCGTCGCCAACGCGATGATCGTCACGGCGATCCTCGACTCCGCAGGCGAGGACCTCGACCGCGACTCCCTCCTGGAGGCGCACGACTCGCTCGTCCTCGACGAGGGGCCGTGGTTCGGCTCGGTCGAGCTGTCCGCCAGCGATCGGGTCGCACTCGGCTGCTTCGAGCTGGTGCGCCTCGAGGGCGGCGAGCACGAGGCTCTCGGCGATCCGGTCTGCCGCTGACGTCCGCTCGTCTCCGGCGGTCTCCGCCGTCCCCGGGGTGCTCGGTCACCCCGGGGATCCGGCATTCCGGAGTCAGTCAACTGGCGACGAAGTCAGCGTGTTGCCCGGCGGAGTCGGCCTCGGCACAATGGGGCGGACGACAGAGCCGACGAGGAGGTCTCGGGCGTGGCCCGCTGGGAGAACGATCGCAGGACGAGCGACCAGATCCGCGAGATCAAGCGGCAGGCGGTCCTCAAGGAGGCCTCGCGCGCCTTCGGGCGCAAGGGCTACCACAACACGTCGCTCGACGACGTCGCCCGCTCGCTCAACATCTCCAAGGGCACGCTCTACAACTACGTGCGGGACAAGCAGGAGATCCTCTTCGAGTGCCACAAGGAGGCTCTCGAGATCGGCGACGAGGCAATGGCCCACGCGGCCGCCGCAGCCGACGGGGCCGCGCAGCTGCGCTCGGCGATCTCCTTCTACCTGGAGCGGATCGCCGAGAACCTCGGCGCCTGCGCCGCCCTGCTCGAGGTCGACGCGCTGCGCCCTGAGGACCGCAAGGTGGCCGTCGAGCGCCGCCGCGGGTTCGAGCAGCGGATCTCGGCGATGGTCGAGCGCGGTATCGAGGACGGTTCCCTCAAGCCGGGGCTCGACCCACTGCTCGTCGTCCGCACGGTGATGGGAGCGATCAACTGGATCCCCCGGTGGTACGACGCCGACAAGCACGCCGCGCCCACCGAGCTCGCCGCGGCGATGTCCGCGATGCTGCTCGATGGGCTGACGGCGGCCTGAGCCTCAGGGGAGCGGCGGCAGCAGGTCGGCGTTGGCCTCGCCGACCTCGGGCACCCCGGCGGCCGGTCCGGGACGGTCACCGTCGAAGACCAGCGGCTGGGCGACGTACCGGAAGTCGGAGCCGTCTCGGTAGGGCGCCTCGGTGAAGAGCCGACGGGCTCGGAAGTGCTCGTCCTCGAGGACCTCGCCCAGGTCGAGGACCGGCGCCCAGGCGACGTCGGCAGCGTCGAGGGCCGCGCCCCAGGCGTCCCGTGGCCTCGTGAGCAGGGTCTCGCGGATCCGCTGCTCCAGCTCGTCGCGCCGAGCCAGCCGCTCCGGCCGCGCCAGGTCGCGGACGTCGCCGAGGCCGAGGACGTCGCACAGCGGCGTCCAGAACCAGTCCTCGTAGGCGACCGACAGGCTCAGGCGCCGTCCGTCGGCACAGCGGAAGAGGCCGTACGCCGGCTCGGCGGAGCCCAGCGCCGGTGCGGGGTGCCCGTTGGCGGCGGGGACCAGCTGCGCCGTCAGCCAGGAGACGAGACCGTCGGTCATGGACACGTCCACGTGCGCCGCGGTGCCGGTGCGGTCGCGCTGGCGCAGTGCGGCGAGCGCGCCGACGAGCGCGAACATCGCCGACGACAGGTCGCCGAGGGCCAGGTCGCTCGCCGGCGGCTCCGTGCCCGCGTCGGCGAGCAGGCCCGCCGCGGCCTGGTACGAGATGTCGTGCGCCGGCCGGAGCCGGTGCGGTCCACTCTGCCCGAACCCGCTGATCGACACGTAGACGGTGGCCGGGTTGATGGCGCGGACCTGTTCGGGGCCGAAGCCGAGCCGCGCCATCGTGCCGGGGCGGAAGCCCTCGAGGAAGAGGTCCGCGGTGCTCAGCAGGTGACCCAGGCCGCGCCGCCCCTCGTCGGTCTTGAGGTCGAGCGCGACCGATCGCTTGCCGCGGTTCAGCGCGGCGTGGAACGCCGGGAAGGCGCGGGTGGGGTCACCCGTGCCGGGGCGCTCGACGATCACGACGTCGGCGCCGAGGTCGGCCAGGACCATCGTCGCGTAGGGGCCGGGGTACTGCTCGGCGGCGGTGACGACCCGCAGGCCGTCCAGGGGGAGGGACACGATTGCTCCAGTCTCGGTCGAGGGTTGATCAGAAGGCCGCGCGCCCGGTCAGGGCGCGGCCGATGATGAGGCGCTGGACGTCGGAGGGGCCTTCGTAGATCCGGGACATCGCGACCAGGCGGGCCAAGCGCTCGACGGGGTGGTCGGGCGTCGTGCCGTAGCCGCCGAGCAGCTGCTGGCTGCGGTCGACGACACGCTGGGCCATCTCCGTGGCGAAGAGCTTGGCGCGCGCGGAGGCCAGGTCGAAGGGCCGCCCGTGGTCCTTGAGCGCGAGCGCGTGGAACGCGAGCCCGCGTGCGGCCGCGATCTCGGTGTCGCTGTCGGCCAGCTTGGCCTGCACCAGCTGCTTCGCGGTCAGCGGTGCGCCGAACAGCACCCGTTGCTCGGTGTAGGCCAGGGCGCTGGCCTGGGCGGCCTGGGCGAGCCCGATCGCCGTGATCGCGACCAGGGCCCGGGCCTCCTGGAAGATGCTGAGCATGGCACCGAGCCCGCCGCCGTCGGTCGCGAGCCGGTGGTCGCGGGGGACCTCGACGTCGAAGGTGAGCTGCGCGGTCGTGGTCTCGCCGTTCGTGACGAGCGGGTCGACGAGGTAGCCGTGCGCCTCGCGGTCGACCACATAGAGGTCGAGCGCCCCGGACTCGTCGCTGCGGGCCAGCACGACGGCGAAGTCGGCGAGGTGGCCGTTCGTGATCCAGACCTTGGTGCCGCGCAGCCGGAACCCGGTCGCCGTCGGGGTCGCGCGCGTCGCGGTCTGCCCGACGTCCGAGCCGCCCGACGGCTCGGTGTTGGCCGTGCAGCCGATGCGCTCCGCGGCCAGCAGGGGAGCGAGGTAGCGCTCTCGCACCGCGCCCTGGCCGTGGCGGGCGAGGATCACGGCGACCGTCTCGTTGATGAAGGCGGGCGTCACGACGTCGTACGCGTGCTCGACACCGGCTTCCAGCAGCAGGCCAGCCGTCACCGCGTCGAGCCCGAGCCCGCCGGACGTGGCGGGGACCCGGCCGTTGCCGAGGCCGAACGGGAGCAGTGCCTTCAGCAGGGGGCGCACGGCCGCCGGATCGGCTCGGGCGGCGTCCGGGAGCCCGGCGGCGAGACGCTCCCGGCAGAACCGGGAGAAGGACGTGACGAGCGCCTGCTGCTCGTCGTCCCACGGGGGGAGAAGCACGGCGTACCTCCTATGACTTTCGAGTCCATAAAATGACGATGAAGTCAGACTAGGCCCGACGATCAGGCTCAGCAAGGGGGCTGAGAGGGCGGCGCACGGCCTTGACGCCCGCCGTCGCGGGGATCTACGGTGGTCTGACTACAAAGTCAGAAGAACAGATTGGTGGGTCAGACGTGGAGAACGTGGTCGTCGCCGGCGTCGGCATGACGTCGTTCGGTTGGTTCCCGGGCACCTCCACCGCGGACCTGGCGCGGACAGCGCTGGACGCGGCACTCGCGGACGCCGGCTGCGGGGTGGAGCAGGTCGGGTTCGTCGCCTATGCGAACTCGACCGCGGGCGTGATGGGCGGCCAGCACTCGATCCGCGGCGAGGTCGCGCTGCGGGACTCCGGGCTGCTCGGCAGCCCGATCGCGAACGTCGAGAACGCCTGCGCGTCCGGCTCGACCGCCTTCCGGACGGCCTGGCTCGAGGTCGCCTCGGGCGCGAGCGACGTCGCGGTCGCGATCGGCGCCGAGAAGATGTCGCACCCCGACAAGAGCGCCATGCTTGCCGCTCTCAACGCCGGCACGGCGGTGGAGGATCTCGAGGGCATGGTCGAGCGGCTCGGCGGCCGGCCCGATCGCAGTCTCTTCATGGACATCTACGCCGACGCCGCGCGCCGCCGGATGGCCGAGCACGGGCTCACCGCGGCCGACCTCGCCGAGGTGGTCGTCAAGAGCCGGCAGGCCGGTGCCCTCAACCCCCGTGCCCAGTTCCGGGCGACGACCACCACCGACGAGGTGCTGGCCGCGCGCCTCATCGCCGACCCGCTCACCCTGCCGATGTGCTCGCCGATGGGCGACGGCGCGGCTGCGATCGTGGTGATGTCCCCGGCTGCCGCGCGGCGACACGGTGTCGCCGCTCCGGTGCGGATCAGGGCGGTCGAGCTGACCTCGGGCCTCGGCGAGACGCCGGGACCGGTCGCGGCCGCGCGCGCCGCCGGCGCGGCCTACGAGAGCGCGGGGATCGGACCGGACGACCTGGACGTCGTCGAGGTGCACGACGCGACGGCGTCGGCCGAGCTCGGGCTCTACGAGGACCTCGGGCTCTGCGGCGCCGGCGAGGCAGCCGCGCTGCTCCGCTCCGGTGCCACCGCGCTCGGCGGCCGGGTGCCGGTCAACCCGAGCGGCGGTCTCCTCTCCCGGGGGCATCCGATCGGTGCCACCGGCTGCGCCCAGGTCGTCGAGCTGGTCGACCAGCTGCGCGGCCGAGCCGGCGACCGGCAGCGTGACGGCGCCCGGGTGGCGCTGGCGGAGAACGGCGGCGGCTGGCTCGGGAACGACGCCGCGGTCGCCGTCGTCACCGTTCTCTCGAGCTGATCTCCCCCCAGACAAAGGAAAGGCTGACATGCAGCAGTTCGTCGACAGCTTCTACGAAGGAGCGGCCCAGTTCCCGGACCGCGTCTTCGCGATCGACCCCGACGGCCGCGAGTGGACGTACGCCGAGATGGCGAGGCTCGCGGACCGGGTCGCCACCGGCATCCTCGCGGCCGGCGTCGAGCCCGGCTCGCGGATCGCGATCTTGAGCCCCAACCACGTCTACGGCCTCGCGGTGAACTACGGGATCGTCCGGGCCGGGTGCGTGTGGGTGCCGCTGAACTACCGGATGGGCACGAACGCCGTCCGCGAGACGTTGAGCGACATCCCGGTGGCCGGCGTCTTCTCCCACACCTCGCTCGAGGCCGACCTGGTCGACCCGGCAGGCGCGGACACCGGTGTCCTCGGCGTCGTCCTCCTCGACGGGACCGGCACGTCGTCCCCCTCGCTGGAGGACTGGCTTCCCGACGAGGTGGCGTCGAGCTTCCCGGAGCGCGGTCCCGAGGACGCCGCGGCGATCCTGCTCACGAGCGGCACGACCGGCAAGCCGAAGGGCATCGTCGTCCCGCATCGTGCCTTCGTCGCGATGCTGCGCGACTTCGACCTGCTCTTCGACTACCCCGAGCCGCCCCGGCACCTCGTGGTCGCCCCGATCACCCACGCCGCCGGCATCTACGCGGCCGCCCTCAACCGCCACGGCGGCACCCACGTGCTGATGGACCAGGCTGATCCCGGCGCCATCCTGCGCGCCATCGAGCAGCACCGGATCACCACCGTGTTCCTGCCTCCGACTCTGATCTACCTGATGCTGTCGCATCCCGAGATCGGCGACCACGACTACTCGTCGCTGCGCTCGCTCCTCTACGGGGCCGCGCCGATGTCGGCCGACAAGGTGCGCGAGGCCTGGGAGGCCTTCGGACCGGTGATGTTCCAGGGCTACGGGCAGAGCGAGGCCCTCATGATCGCGTCGGTCCTCACCACTGCCGACCACGCGGAGGCCCTCGCCGACCCGAGCCTGGTCCACCGGCTGGCGAGTGCCGGCCGGGTGGGCCCGAGCTCGACCGTGGCCATCATGGACGACGACGGCACGCTCCTGCCGACGGGCGAGCGCGGCGAGATCGTCGTCCGCGGAGAGATCGTGATGACCGGCTACCTCGATCAGCCGGAGGCGACCGCGGAGGCGCAGGCGTTCGGGTGGCACCACACCGGTGACGTCGGCTATCTCGACGAGGACGGCTACCTCTTCGTGGTCGACCGCAAGAAGGACATGATCATCACCGGCGGGCTCAACGTGTTCCCCGGCGAGATCGAGCGCGTGCTGCTGGGGCATCCCGACGTGCGCAACGCCGCGGTGGTCGGCATCCCCGACGACAAGTGGGGTGAGGCCGTGCATGCGGCCGTCGAGCTCAAGGACGGCGCGACGGCGACCGAGGCCGACCTCGTCGCGTACTGCCGCCCGCTGCTCGGCGGCGTCAAGACACCGAAGACCATCTCGTTCCTCGCCAGCCTTCCCCGCAACGCCACCGGCAAGGTGCTGAAGCGGGAGATCCGCGAGCCGTACTGGAAGGGCCACGACCGTGACATCTGAGACTGCTTCCGTGCTCGACGGGGAGCGCCTCCCGGCGCCGACCGACGAGCTCTCCTTCCACCGCCGGGGTGCGGCGTTGTGGGTGAGGTTCGAGCGTCCCACCGCGATGAACAGCCTCACCCCCGCGCTGCTGGCCGGGGTCGAGGACGCCGTCACCCTCGCGGAGTCCGACCTCGGGCTGCGCGCCCTGGTGCTGACCGGCTCCGGCCGGGCCTTCAGCGCTGGCGCCGACCTCACGTCGGTCCCGGACGTCGGCGACGGCCCGGCCGGCGCCGACGCCTTCCGCGGCTACCTGACGACGGCAGGCGAGGCCTTCGCCCGGCTCGCCGGGTGCCGGGTGCCGACCATCGCCGCCGTCGACGGGTACGTGCTCGCCGGCGGTCTCGAGCTGGCCCTGGCCTGCGACCTGGTCGTCGCGACCCCGGCGGCTCGCTTCGGCGACGGACATGCGAAGTTCGGGCAGTTCCCCGCCGGCGGCGCCACCGCGCGGCTGCCGCTGCGCGTCGGTCACGGCTTCGCCAAGTACCTGATGCTCACCGGCGCCCTGGTCGACGGCCGGGAGGCGGAGCGGCGCGGCCTCGCCGACGTCCTGGCCGACGACGGCGACCTGGTCGGCGCCGTCGACCGGATGGTGGAGGCCATCGCGGCCGGCAGCCCGCTGGGCCTGCAGCGGATGAAGGAGCAGCTCGCTCCCTCGTTCGCGCCGCTGGACCAGCAGATCCGCACCGAGCTCGACGTCGCGGTCGCCTACGCGCGCTCCGCCGACCGTGCCGAAGGCCTTGCCGCCTTCAACGAGGGGCGGACCCCTCGCTTCGGCACCTCCCCCTCCCCGGACGACGAAAGGTCCCCCGCATGAGCACCGTCACCACCGCGCCCGAGGCGCTTCTCTCGCTCGCGGGACGGACGGCTCTCGTCACCGGTGCCGGTCAGGGTGTCGGGCGCGAGGTCGCCCTCACCTTCGCCCGGCACGGCGCCGACGCCGTCGTGGTCAACGACTACGACGAGGGCCGGGCGCGTGCCGTCGCTGCCGAGGTCGAGGCGCTGGGCGCACGGGCCCTGGTCATGGCCACCGACATCACCGACTTCGCCGCGGTGACGGAGCAGGTGGAGGCGGCGGTGGCCGAGCTGGGGGCGCTGCACGTCGTCGTCAACAACGCGGGCAACGCCGGGCCGCGCGGTGCCGACGCGAGCTTCGACCCGTTCTGGGACACGACGCCGGACGACTGGCAGGCCTGGCTGGGCACCAACCTGTTCGGGACGCTCAACGTCACCCGGGCCGCGCTTCCCGCGCTGCTCGCCACCGGTACCGGCAGCGTCGTCAACGTCATCTCCGACGCCGGCCGGGTCGGGGAGCCCCACATGCCGGTGTACTCCGCCGCCAAGGCCGGGGTGGCGGGCTTCAGCCGCGCCCTCGCCAAGGGCACCGGACGCCTCGGCGTCCGGGTCAACGCGGTGTCGCTGGGAAGCGTGCGCACGCCCGGCGTCGAGGCGATGATCGCCGACCCCAAGGCCGTCGAGGCGATGCTGCGCCAGTACCTCATCCGTCGTCTGGGCGAGCCGGCCGACGCTGCCAACATGATCCTGTTCCTCGCGTCCGACGCCTCGAGCTGGATCACCGGCCAGACCTATCCCGTCAACGGCGGGTACTCGGTCTCGTTCTGAGGTGCGGCGATGAGTGTCGACGTCGTCGAGACCGGGCGCTGCGCCGAGGTCACGTTCCACCGTCCGGGCACGCTCAACGCGCTCGACCTCGAGACCGTGAGCCGGCTTGCCGACATCTTCGTCGCGATCGCCGCGCGCGCTGACCTCGACGTGGTGGTGCTGCGGGGTGGCGCGCCGGGCTTCTGCGCGGGCGGTGACCTCGGCTACGTGGCGACGCGCGTGGACGACCTCGCTGCGGCGGCCGAGGACTTCCTCGACCGCAGCGACGTGCTCGTCACCACGCTCCTCACGATGCCCCAGGTGTCCGTCGCGGTCGTCGACGGTGTCGCCGCCGGTGCCGGGCTCTCGCTCGCGGCTGCGGCCGACGTGGTGCTGTGCAGCGACCGCAGCACCTTCCACCCGGCCTATGCCCGGCTCGGCGTCCCGCCCGATCTCGGTGGGTCGCTCTCGCTGCGGCGCCGCCTGGGCTCGTCGGCTGCGCTCCAGCTGCTCCTGCGGCGCTCACGACTGGACGCCCGGGCCGCTCTCGCCGCCGGGCTGGTCGATGACGTGCTGCCGGCCGCCGGCTTCGACGACGGTGTGGCCGCCGAGGTCGAGCGGCTCCTGCGGGTCGACCCGCTCGCGCTCCGCTCGACCAAGGCGGTCGTCCGCGAGCGGCCCGAGCCGGCGGAGCTCAGCCGGGCCCTCGCGGCCGAGCGGCGGGGACTCGTCGCTGCGATGACCTCGCCGGACTACGTGCGGCGTGTCCGGGAGTTCGTTGAGCGCGGCGACTGAGCAGCGGCCTCCTGCGATCGACCTCGGGTGGGCCTGGGCCCCCACGGCCCAGGCCCACCCGCGCCTCAGAGCCCGTGGTTGGCGACGAACAACCGCCCCGGGTCGACCGCGTCGCGCACCCGGCACAGCGCCGACCAGTCGTCGCCGTCGTAGAAGCGGCTGGTGTCGACCCGGGTCTCGGTGAAGGTCGGGACCAGGCCGGTCTGCGACCACGCCGACAGGGCGCGGACCACCGAGAACGCGGCGGCGCGGCCGGCCACGGCGGCCTGCGGCGTCGGGGCCATCGCCACGCAGAAGAGCGCGTACGAGCCGGGCACGTGCGACAGCGCGCCACCGGCGGCGTCGGGCCGGGCGAAGGCGCCGCCGAGCTGGCGCAGCTCGGCGAACGTGAGGCCGGACGTCGTCCCGGGGCCGACCTGTGCCAGGAAGGCCGCGACACCGGCGGCGTCGAGCGGCCCGAGCACGGCGTGGTCGGCGACCGCGGGTGAGGGCCCGGGTGGGTCCATGTGCATGTCCAGCACGGCGGTCGCGGGGATCCGGCCGAAGGTGTCGAGCTCGGGCTCCAGCGCGCGGAGGGGCGCGAGCAGCTCGGCCGCGGTCTCGTCGGACTCCAGCACGGCGCCGTCGATGACGACGATGTCGCGCCCGGACAGGAACGGCGGCAGCTCGGGGATCGGCGGGAAGCTCATCACCCGCAGCGACGTGGTCGCGCTCTCCGGTGCCGTGCGGGTCCACTCCACCCAGGCGGGGACGACGTCGCCGGCCCGCTCGCGGTCCCAGAGCAGCATGCCGGCGAAGACGTCGGCATAGGGGAGCAGGCCGATCTCGATCGCGACGACCACGCCGAGGTTGCCGCCACCGCCGCGCAGCGCCCAGAGCAGGTCACGGTCCTGCTCGGCCGTGGCGCGCACCAGCGTGCCGTCGGCGGTGACGACCTCGATCGCGGTCACCGAGTTGGCGGCCAGCCCGTGGCGTCGGCCGTAGAAGGACAGCCCGCCGCCGAGGACGAAGCCGGCGACGGCGACGTCGGGCGCCGAGCCGTGGAGCACTGCCCGGCCGTGCTGCGCCGCCGCGCCGACGACGTCGCGCCACAGCGTCCCGCCGAGGACCCGCGCGGTCCCGGCGCCGAGGTCGACGGTGACGCCGGTGAGCCCGGAGAGCCGCAGCAGGACGACGTCCGCGAGCGAGCCTTCACCGAGCGCGGCCGCGCCGTGGCCGGTGCTCTGCGGCGCGACCCGCAGGCCGGTGGCGGCCGCGGCCCGGACGACGTCCTGGACCTCGGCGACGGAGCGTGGGATCGCGACGGCGGCGGGGCGCTGGTCGACGGCGGTGTTCCAGGGGACGCGGGCGGCGTCGTACCCCGGATCTCCGGGGAGGTGGATCTCGCAGCTCGTGGTGAGCCGGGCGAGGAGGGTGCGGTCAGGAGTGGTGGTCATGGGGCAACCCTCGGGCGCACGCCGGCCGCGGACCATCCCGCTCGCGGGGGTACTTCTGGACCCCTCCGAGTGGGTGGTCCAGACCACCCAGAAATGTGGGATACGCGCCCAGGAGCGGTTGGTCCACACTGCTCGCATGGCCTCAGCACTGACCGCCGAGCGGGTGCGCCAGGACGTCGACGTGGTCGCGCGCGCCGGGCTCGAGCTGGAGACCTTCCTCGAGGAGGCGATGGCATCCGTGCGCCGTGCCGTCCCCTGGGTCAGCGCCTGCGTCGGCACCCACGACCCCAGCACCCACATGCTCACCAGTGCCCGCAAGTACGGCGACATGCAGGGCAGCGACGCGCACGACCACGAGTTCGCGCTCATCGAGTACGGCATGGTCGAGGAGACCGCGTTCACCGAGCTCGCCCGGACCGGCACCGACGCGGCCGGGGTGCACCTGGTGACCGGTGGCGAGGTCGAGCGGTCGGCGCGCATGGCGCAGTTCATGAAGCCGCACTTCGGCTTCGGTGACGAGGCCCGGCTGGCCTTCCGCGACGGCAGCGACCTGTGGGGCGCGCTGGCGGTCTTCCGCGGTACCGACGATGCGCCGTTCGACCGGGCCGAGGTCGACTTCCTGGCCTCGCTCGCGGTGCCCTTCGCGCGCGGGGTGAAGACCGGGCTGCTCTCCCGGTCCGCGGACCTCCTGCCGCCCGTCGACGGCGGCGGCCCGGCCGTGATCATCGTCGGCCGCGACGACCAGGTCACCCAGATGACCCCGGCGGCCGAGGCCTGGCTCGGTGAGCTCGTCCACGCGACCGGCCACTGCGACCCGATCTCGCCCGTCGCCGCGCTCATCGGCGCAGCCCGGCGCTACGGGCGGGGCGAGACCGCCGTCCCGCCGCGCTGCCGGCTGCGGACGGTCAGCGGCATGTGGCTGGTGCTGCAGGCCGGGCCGCTGAGCAGCTTCCGCGAGCGCGACGGTGACGTCGTGATCACCATCGAGGAGGCCCGGCCGCCGGAGATCGTGGCGCTCGTGGTCGCCGCCTTCGGCCTCACCGTCCGCGAGCGCGACGTGACCCAGCTCGTGCTGCAGGGCGTCGACACCAAGGAGATGGCGAGCCGGCTGCACCTGTCGGCGTACACGGTGCAGGACCACCTCAAGTCGGTCTTCGACAAGGCGGGCGTGCGCTCGCGCCGCGAGCTGATCGCCCGGATCTACTTCGACCAGTACGTGCCGCGCATGGGGGGCGAGCTCGCCCCGTCCGGCTGGTACGCGTGATGTCGTCGGCGCTCCTGCGGGACCGGGTCCGCAGCGACGTCGACGTCGTCGCCCAGGCCGGCCTGGACCTGGACTCCTTCCTCGTCGAGGCCGTGGCCTCGCTGCGCCGCGCGGTGCCCTGGGTCAGCGCCTGCGTCGGCACTCACGACCCGCGGACCCTCCTGCTGACGAGTGACCGCAAGTTCGGGCACCTGCTCACCCAGGACCCGCGCGACGACGAGTTCGGCCTGCTGGAGTACGGCAGCCCGGAGGCGACGTCGTTCACCGAGCTGGCCACGGCGGAGCGCCCGGCCGCGGGGGTGTTCCTGCAGACCGGTGGGGACGTCGCGCGCTCGATGCGGATCGCGTCGTACCACCTGGCGCACTACGGGCACGCCGACGAGGCGCGTCTGGTCTTCCGCGAGGGCACCGCCGTGTGGGGCGGGATGGGCCTGATGCGCGGCGCGGACGACCGGCCGTTCGACGCCGCGGAGATCGAGTTCCTCGCGTCGCTGTCGCCGGCCTTCGCGCGGGGCGTCCGGGTCGGCCTGATGGCCCGGCTCGCGGAGGCCGACGCGCTCCCCGAGGACGGGGAGGCCGAGCACCCGGGG
The DNA here is from genome assembly GCF_018831735.1 of Pimelobacter sp. 30-1. NCBI lineage: Bacteria > Bacillati > Actinomycetota > Actinomycetes > Propionibacteriales > Nocardioidaceae > Pimelobacter > Pimelobacter sp. 30-1. Next base: position 490,324 of record NZ_NHTS01000003.1, on the reverse strand, counting down.
CCGGCGGTCGTCATCATCGGCGCGGAGTACCGGATCAGCCAGATGACCCCGACCGCCGAGCAGCGGCTGCGCGAGCTCGCCCGCGACCCGAGCGGCGAGATCCCGGTGGCGCTGCTGTCGGGACTGGTCGGGGCGGCCCGCCGCTACGCGCGGGGCGAGTCGACCACGCTGCCGCGCTGCCGGGCAAGGACCCGCCGCGGCCGCTGGCTGATCCTGCAGGCGGGACCGCTGAGCGGCACCGCCGACCACGCGGGCGACGTCGTGATCACCATCGAGGAGGCCCGCCCGCCCGAGATCGTCGGGCTCGTGGTCGCCGCGTTCGGGCTGACCGCGCGCGAGCGCGACGTGACGCAGCTGGTGCTCCAGGGCGTCGGGACCCAGGAGATCGGGCGCACGCTGCACCTGTCGGCGTACACGGTGCAGGACCACCTCAAGTCGGTCTTCGACAAGGCGGGCGTGCGCTCGCGGCGCGAGCTGATCGCGCGGGTGTTCTTCGACCAGTACGTGCCGCGGATGGGTGCGGAGCTCGGTCCGTCGGGTTGGTACGCCTGAGTCACCGGGTCAACCGGGCGGCGCGACTCGTGCGCTGGCCGGCGGTGGAGGTCAGGACGACGACCACCTTGACCCTCTTCTTGCGCCCGAGCAGCTTGCGCGCCGCCGCGGAGAGCGCGATCGGGACCGTCGCACGACGTCCGGGGGCCACGGCGTAGCGCGCGGTTCCGACGGTCTTGCGGCCCGCCTTGACCACGACGCTGCCGCGGCACGCGACGAGCCCGCCCGCGCACGCGACGGTCAACGGCGCCTTGCGACGGCGCTTGTCGGCGTCGAGCCGGGTGCTGACGGCGGTGGCGCGTGGCTGCGGGTGGGGGCGGAGCTGGTTGCGGTCGCCGACGTCGACATTGGTGACCCAGAGCTGGTCGCGGGTGACCCGCACGATGGCGTTGGCGTCGCGGTCGGTGAACCAGATCGCTCCGTCGGCGCCGTAGGTCACCGACCGGGGCCGGAAGTTGCCCACCCGCGCGATCGCGCCCTGGCCGGCGGCGTTGACGTGGCCGATGCCGACGGTGGCGCCGATGCTGGCGAACCAGACGTTGCCGTCGCGACCCAGGGTGAGGCTGCGGGGAGCGGTGCGGTCGCCGGTGCGGATCGTGTGCACCGCGTTGTCGGTGCCGACCCAGCCGACGTTGCCCCACGAGGGCGAGCTGGCCCAGCTGCCCGGCTCGTAGCGGCCGAACCAGATCCGCTGGTGGGGTCCGGTCGCGACCGAGTAGGGGTAGGTCGCGTCGTCGGGCATCGGGTAGGTCCTGCCGCCGGTGCCTCCGGCGTTGACCTGGATGAGCTTGTCGAAGTCCTGGCACCACATCAGGTCGTCGCGACCGCGCCCCAGCGCGCCGTCGCACGGTGGCGCGTTGTCGTCCCAGGTGGCGGTGTCGCCGACGATCTTGAGGATGCCTTGCTCGTCGAAGGACAGCGTCACCCAGGCGGCGCCGCCGGGTCCCATCCGGACCTCCTCGCCGTAGGGGTAGCTGAGGTTCCAGGTGAAGGCGGCCGACGGGCTGCTCGGATGGAAGCGGGTGATCCTCCAGCCGGAGTCCCACACCACCCACACCCGCCCGGAGGAGTCGACCTCGAGGTCCATGACCGTGCTGTCGTCGGAGGTCTGCGCGGGAAGGGTGAACTCGGTGATCGCGCCGGCGGTCGTGATCCGGCCGACCTTGTTCTGATCGCCCTCGACGAACCACATGCTGCCGTCGGGGGCGGTGGTGATCCGCTCGAGCCCGGCACTGCTGGTGGGCACGGGGAAGACGCGCAGCGCACCGGCCCGCTGGGCGGGCCGGGGTGGCGCGGGCGACCGTCGTACGGTCACCCGGTCGGGATGGGCCCGTGCCACCAGCGCGGTGGGCTCTGCCGGGTCGCCGGGACCGGCGCCGGCGGGTGGAACCGTTCCGAGGAGCGGCAGTCCGACTGCCAGCGTGATGATCGTGGTCGTGAGTGTCCAGGCTGCGCGACGCATCGGATCTCCCTTCGGGCAAGGCCCCCACGGCCTTCTCCGACCCAGATCGTGACCCGGGATGCCGCGGTGTGGAGCGATCGCCGCGGATCCGTGCGCAAAATGACGGTTCTGCGGATCGGTGGTGACGGGCGAGCTCAGCCCGCGAAGGCGATGACGTCGCCGGTGACCCGGAGCCCGACCCGGTCGCCGGCCCGCGGCACGCTGTCGGCCGGGGTGCGCGCGGTGACCTGCTCGCCGGAGTCGAGCCGGACCCGGATGGTCGCGTCGTGCCCGAAGAAGCTGACGTCGAGCACCTCGCCCGGCGTCGCGCCGTCCCCGGCAGCGGTGCCGGTGCCGGTGCGGACCTGCACCTGCTCCGACCGTACGGCGAACCGCGCGGGCCCCGCCGCGACCGGCGTGCGCAGGTCGAGGACGCCCAGCGGCGAGCGGCCCTGCCCGTCGGCGTCGACCTCGCCCGCGAGGAGCGAGGCGTGGCCGATGAAGGCGGCGACGTCGGGGTCGGCGGGGGCGAGGTAGACCGCCGCCGGTGCGGCGACCTGGCGGAACTGGCCGGCCATCATCACCGCGACCTGGTCGGCGAGCGAGAGAGCCTCGCCCTGGTCGTGGGTGACCAGGACCGCGGCGGCGTCGGCGGCGCGCAGGGCGCGGACGACGGCGCGTCCGGTCTCCTCGCGCAGCGAGGCGTCGAGCGAGGAGAACGGCTCGTCGAGCAGGACGAGGGCGGGCCGGGGCGCGAGCGCACGGGCCAGGGCGACCCGCTGCTGCTGGCCGCCGGACAGCTCGTGGGGGTAGCGGCCGGCGAGTGCCGGGTCGATCTCCACCATCTCGAGGGCCTCGGCGACGAGGGCTGTGGCGTTGCGGCGCTGGTCGCGGGGCAGACCGAAGGAGACGTTGCGGGCGACGGTCAGGTGGGGGAAGAGCGCGCCCTCCTGGGGTACGTAGCCGATCCCGCGCTGCCGGGCGGGGACGCTGCGGCGTCCGCCGACGACCTCGGTGCCGGCCACGCTGATGGTGCCGCCGGTGGGCTGCACGAAGCCGGCGACCGCGCGGAGCAGCGTGGTCTTGCCGCAGCCGGAGGAGCCGAGGATCGAGGTCACGCCGCCCGGCACGACCAGGTCGACCCCGCGCAGCACGGGGGTCATGCCGTAGCCGGCCTCCAGCCCGCGGATCTCGAGTGCGGCATCCGTCGTCATCAGCGGCTCCTCAGGCTCAACCGGGCCAGCAGCCAGGTGGAGGGTACGGACAGCGCGATCAGCGCCAGGGCGTAGGGCGCGGCGGCGCCGTACGCGACGGACGAGGCGTCGGACCAGAACCGCGTCGCGAGGGTCTCGGTGCCGATCGGTGCGAGCAGCAGGGTCGCGGTGAGCTCGGTGGCCACGGCGAGCGCGACGAGGGCGGCAGCGGCGCTCAGGCCGGGCAGGACCAGCGGCAGGGTGACGCGCCGGGCGACCGCGGGGCCGCTGCAGCCCAGGCTGCGCGCGACCTCCTCGAGGTTGGGCGGCACGAGCTCGAAGGTCGAGCGCACGCTCACCACGGCACGAGGCAGGAACAGGATGAGGTAGCCGACCAGCAGCAGCGCGAGCGTCTGGTAGACCGACGGCACCGCGCGGATCGACACGGTGACCAGAGCCAGCGCGATCACGATGCCGGGCATGGCGCTGGCGGTGTAGACGCTGCGCTCGATCGCGGTGGTCAGCAGGCCGCGGTGACGGACCGCCAGCCACACCACCGGTACGGCGGCCGCGGTGGCGAGCAGCCCGCCGAGCAGCGCCAGCACGAACGTGCTCGACGCGGCGCCCGTCAGCTCGGCCCAGTCGATGCCCGACGAGGTGCCGCGCACCAGCCACCGCACCAGAGCGGCGATCGGTACGCCGAGCGCCCACATGGCGAGCAGGAGGAGTCCGCCGACGACCACGGGACGGCGCCGGCCGAGCCGGATCCGGGTGGGCTCGCGGCGTGCTCCCGAACCGACCCGGGCGCGCTGGCGTCGTCCGCGCAGGAGCGACTCGATGCCGAGCAGCAGCAGGCAGAACGTGACGAGCACGAGCGCCAGCAGCGTCGCCTCGGGTCCGTTGAAGACGGTGGCGTACTGCTGGAGGATCGCCGTGGTCAGGGTGGGGTAGTTGAGCAGCTGCAGGGCGCCGTACTCGGCGAGCAGGTGAAGGCCGACGAGCAGCGCTCCGCCCAGCACCGCCGGGCTGATCGCCGGCAGCGTGACCCGCCAGAACACCGCCCACGGTCCCTTGCCGAGCGCCGTCGCGACCTCCTCGACCGCCGGGTCGAGGCGACGCAGCGCGGCGACCGTCGGCAGGTAGACGAGCGGGAAGTACGACAGCGACACCACCATCACCGCGCCCGGGAACGACTGCACGGCGTGGGTCGTGGAGACCCAGCCGTAGCCGTTGACGAACGCCGGTACGGCGAGCGGCGCGCACAGCAGGCCGTGCCACCAGCCGCGCCCCGGTACGTCGGTGCGCTCGACCACCCACGCGCCGGCGACACCGACGGCGGTGCTGACGAGCACCCCGAGGACGAGCAGCCGGACGGTGTTCCAGAGCAGCTCGCCGATCCGCGGTCGCCACAGGAAGTCGGTGGCCTCGCCCACGCCCAGCTCGGCCGTCGTCCAGAGGACGTAGCCGAGCGGGACGAGGGTGAGCGCCGCGATCGCCAGCCCGAGGACCAGCAGCGGGGGCGCAGAGCGCTTGGTCAGAGGAAGCCCACCTCGGTCATGAGGGAGACGACCTTCTTCGCGTCGAGGTCGGAGACGTTGACGGCGGGCGGCTGCAGCTCGCTGAACGGCTTCTGGACGCCCTCGAGCTGGACGGCCGGGTTGAGCGGGTACTCCAGCGCGTAGCTGTCGGCGAGGATCTGCTGGCCCTTCTCGTTCACGAGGAACTCGATGAACTTGCGGGCCTCGGTCTTCATGTCGCTCGACTTGAGGATGCCGGCGCCGGAGACGCTGACGAAGGCACCGGGGTCGCCGTTGGAGAAGTAGTACTGCGAGCTGTGGTCGCTGACGTCACCGCTCTCCTTGTGGTCGCGCTCCCAGTAGTAGTGGTAGACGATGCCGACCTCGATCTCGCCGGAGTTGACGGCCTCGAGCACGAGGTTGTTGCCGTCGTAGACCTTGCCGTTGGCCTTGATGCCCTCGAGCCAGGTCTTGGTCGCGGCCTCGCCCTCGAGGTCGAGGACGGCGGCGACGATGGCCTGGAAGTCCGCACCGGTGGGGGAGAAGGCGATCTTGCCCTTCCACTCGGGCTTGGCCAGGTCGAGCAGCGACGCCGGCATGGCGGCCTCGTCGGTCTGGTCGGTGTTGTAGACCAGGACGGTCGAGCGGGCCACGAAGCCGGTCCACAGGCCGCTGCGGGGGCGGTACTGCTCGGGGATCGGCGCGACGAGGTCGGCCGGGAGCTTGTCGAGGAGGCCGGCGGCCTCGACCTGCGACATACCAGGGGAGTTCTCGGTCAGGAAGATGTCGGCCGGCGAGGCCTTGCCCTCCTGGACGAGCTGGTTGGAGAGCTCGAGGTCCTTGCCGTTGCGGAGCTCGACCTCGATGCCGGTCTCCTTGGTGAACTCGGGCGCGAGCGCCTTGAGGAGCGGCTCGTGCTGGGCGTTGTAGATCACCAGGGTGGGCTCGTCGTCACCCCCGCAGGCCGCGAGGAGCGGCATGATCAGGGTGGCGGCGGCGACGCCGAGGCCGGCGCGGAGGAGGCGGTTCTTCATCGGGCTTCCTGTCGGTCGTGATGGTCGCGAGCGTAGTGAGCGCGGGTGTCGGATCGGCGGCGGGTCCAGGCCGGGACGCGCTCGACGAGCAGCCAGACGAGGACCCCGAGGGCGAGCGAGGCGAGCAGGCCGCCCAGCGGCCAGCGGTTCTCGAGGTGGGGATAGACCTGCCAGTGGGTCAGGTAGATGAAGAGCGAGGCGCTGGCGAGGGTGCCGGTGAGCCCGACGAGCGGGCGCGGCCACGGTACGGCGGGCACCCACACCAGCGCGGTCACGCCGATCATCACGACCAGGTCGCGCCGGGTGTCGCCGGTGAAGCCCCAGGCGCCGGCCAGCAGCAGCGCGGTGACGAGCCCGCGCTGGAGGGGCGTGCGGGCGACCGCGGCGGCCCAGCCGCCGAGGAAGAGCCACGCGACGAAGACGGAGGAGTGGATCACGTCGCCGTCGTACGACGTGGCGGTGGCCCAGAAGCGCGGGACGAGCGCCACCGCGGTCAGGCCCACGGCGAGGGGGAAGCGGTGCCGGCGCTCCAGCGCCATCACCCACGGGATCGCGGTGAGCAGGCCGGCCCCGACGGCGGCGAGGAGCACGACCTCGACGAACCAGTAGTACCAGTCGGGCTCGGACCACCCGCGTGGGCCGAGCACGTCGTTGAGCAGCAGCACGCTGCGCCAGCCGGGGGCGCCGGTGACGAGAGCGACGGCGCCGATCCAGAGCATCGACGGTACGGCGATCCGCGCGGCCGCACGGGCGACCCGGGCGAGCCGGTCGCGCGGGCCCTCGTCGGCGAGGTGGAAGCGGGCGAAGTTGGCGCCCGCGACGGCGAGCAGCACGTGGGCGCCGCCGACGAGCACCCACAGGTTGGTGTGCGAGCCGACGATGAGCACGATGGCGACCGCGCGCAGCACGATCGTCGTGTCGACCCGGGCCCAGCGCGAGCGCCGAGGGGCGGCGAGCCCGGCGAGGTCGGCGACCGTCCAGCGCTGCCAGTCGTCGGGGAGCCGGCCGATCCGGCTCTCCAGGCGCAGCGAGAGCTCGACGTACGACAGCGAGTCGCCGCCGAGACCGACGAAGGTGTCGGCGGGACCGACCTGCGCCCGGCCGAGCACCCGGGCGTAGAGCCGGGCGAGGGAGTCCTCGGGCGAGGCCGCCTCGACGACCGGGACCGCGTCGAGTCGGCCGACGGCCTGCTGGTCGAGCTTGCCGTTGGCCAGGCGGGGCAGTACGTCGACCGCGACGACCCGGATCGCGTGCACGGGCAGCCCGGTGTCGGACGCCGCGGCCGCGGCGACCTCGGCGAGCGTCGCCGCGTCGGGACGTCCGGGGACCGCCACGACGAGCTGCTGGCCGTCGGCGGACTCGGCGCACCCGGTGTCGTACCCGCCGAGGCCGAGGAGGGTCTGCACCCGGTCGAGGTCGATCCGCTGGCCGAAGAGCTTGGCGAAGCGCGAGCGGCGCCCGACGATCTCGACCAGGCCCTCGGGAGTGATCCGGGCCAGGTCGCCGGTGCGCAGCTCGTCGACCTCGGCACCGCGGGCCAGGTCGGCGGGCGACTCGGCATAGCCCAGCATCACGTTGGGTCCGGCGTACACGAGCTCGCCGACGCCGGGCCCGGCTCCGTCGACGGGGTCGACCCGCAGCGCACCGCCGGGGATCGCGACGCCGACCGCGCCGGGATGGGTGGCGGCGAGCGCCGGCGGCAGGTAGGCCATCCGCGCGGTCGCCTCGGTCTGGCCGTACATGACGACGAGCTCCCAGCCCTCGCGCGCGCCCTGCTCGGCCAGCGCGCGGACCCGCTCCGGCGCGAGTCGGCCGCCGGCCTGGGTGACCTGGCGCAGCGTGGGCAGCCGCGGCCAGCCGGTGCTGCCCAGCAGGTCGAACGTGTAGGGCACGCCCGCGAACGACGTGACGCCCTCGGCCCGCGCGCGGTCCCACAGACCGGCGTCGGTGACCGAGCGGTCGTCCAGGACCAGCGAGGCCCCGGCGAGCAGGTGGCTGTGGAGCACCGACAGGCCGTAGCAGTAGTCGAGCGGCAGCGTGGTCAGGGCGACGTCGTCGGCGGTGAGCCCGAGGTAGGCCGCGATGGACGTCGCGTTGGCGTCGAGGTTGTCGGCCGAGAGCCGGACCAGCTTGGGTGACCCGGTCGAGCCGGAGGTGCTCAGCAGCAGGCGCAGGTCCGGGTGCAGCACGGGGGCGGGGACGGCGGTCGCGCGCCAGTCGCCGTCGCGCTCGACCGAGACGCCGTAGGCGCGGGCCAGGCCGTCGTCGTGGGTGAGCAGCGTGGCGTGCCCGCCGGACAGTGCGGCGAGCCAGCCGACGACGAAGTCGGCCGTGGCCTCGGGGCGCAGCCGGACCAGCTGGCGCACGCCCGGCGCGAGGCCGTCGAGGGCGGCGCGCTCGGCGGCGACGAGCCGGTCGAGCTCGGCGTACGAGAGGGTGCTGGTGGTGGTGCGGAGCGCGGGGCGGTCGCCGTGGCGCGCGAGGCCGTCGGCGATGCCTGCCGCCGCGACCGGGGCGCTGCGCGCGCTCGTCGTCCCTTCCCCCACAGGGCGAACACTAAAGCAAGGCTGCCCTTAGTGGTTCTTCGCCTGAGGGGTGAGCAGGAAGACCGGGATCACCCGGTCGGTCCACTCGGTGTACTTGTCGTAGTTGGGCCACACCGTGACCATGTGCGCCCACACCCGGTCCTTCTCAGCGCCGGTGACCTCGCGCCACGTGCAGGTGTGGTGCCGGCGGTGGTAGTCGACCTCGACGGTCTCGGCCGCGCGCAGGTTGGCCGACCAGACCGGCGGCTTCGGGGCACCGAACGACGAGCCGGCGATCAGCCAGCCGCCCTGCCACGGGACGCACAGCAGCGGCGTGGAGCGCGGGATGCCGCTCTTGCGGCCCTGGACGGTGAGCAGCAGGCTCGGCAGCCCGGCCAGTCCGACCAGGCTCACGCGCCGTCCGGTCAGGCGCTGGAGGCGCTGGTCGGTCCAGGTGATCTGGGGGAGCAGCTTCGGCATCCACGGCTGGGAGCCGAGCTTGATCGCGATCGGCGTGAACAGACCCATGCGCGCACCCTAGAACGTGTTCTCGGAGTTGGCCGCAAATGCGACGAGGCGCCCTCCGTGCGGAGGGCGCCTCGCCGGTGGTGCGGGTGCGGTGCGGTGCGGGTCAGCCGACCTGCATGACGCGGGTGCCGCCGGCGAACTTGTCGTGCCAGCCCTGGTGGTTGGGCACGTCGCCGTTGAGCGTCACCGCGATGTAGACCATCGACGCGATCCCGGCGAGACCGGCGATGAGCGGGCCGATGAACGGGATGACGCTGATCACGTTGAGCGCGAGGTAGCCGTTGCGCTTGAGGGCCTGCTCCATGGTCGGGTTCGAGACGCCGTCCGGGCCGTAGGTGCGCAGCTTGAGCAGCATCTTGCCGACGGTCTGGCCGCGGCTGGACTCCATCACCCCGAAGTAGGCGAGGTTGACGGCCACCGAGAGCACCGACAGGAAGAGGTAGAAGAGGAACCACTCACCGGTCGAGTAGGTGAAGCCGGTCAGGAAGATCGCCGACAGCACACCCCAGAGGATGCCGAAGACGACACCCAGCAGGACGTGGTCGATCAGCCGCGCGAGGAACCGGTTGAGCAGCTCGCCCGGACGCGGAACGCCTGCCGGAGCGGCGCCGTACCCACCCGGACCCGGCTGGGGCGGCGGACCGCCGTAGCCACCCGGCGGGGGCGGAGGCGGAGCGCCCGGACCTCCCGGGGGCGGCGGGGGCGGCTCGTTGTACGACATGCTTTCTCCTCGAAGTCGTCGGTGCTCGCAATGCACCGGGGGATGACTGCACAGTAGTGCTGAAAAGCGCCTCCGAGCAGGCGTTAGGGCGTTCTTGCCCCGTTGACCGGCAGTTCAACCGGGTGACCTTCGGGCGACGTCCCGGCTGCCTACGGTGCGAGCCGTGATCGCTCGCGGAACGCTCGGCAGCGTGCTCGTCCTGCTCGGAGGGCTGGTGACCGCGACGCTGCCTGTCTCGACGCCGGTGCTGCGATTCGTGCCGCTGGAGACGGTTCGGGGGCTGGAGATCGGCCGGATGGCCGGTCTGGTGGTCGTCCTGGTGGGTCTGGGGCTGCTCGCCAACGCCTGGTTGCGGCTGTGCCGGACGGTGGCCGTCGGCGAGCGCGAGACCGGCGATCCGCGGGCGGGGGTGGCGCTCGTCCGCCTGGCCGCACTGGTCTGGACCGCTCCGCTGCTGCTGGCGCCTCCGCTGTTCTCCCGCGACGGCTGGTCGTACGCCGCCCAGGGGATGCTCGCCGACGTCGGGCTGTCGCCGTACCGGTGGGGACCGGGGGCGTTGGCGCCGGAGACGTTCGTGCCGCTGCCGGGCTGGTTGACGGGTCCGCCGATCGTGCAGGCCGTCGACCCGCTGTGGTGGGACACGGCGACGCCGTACGGGCCGGTGCCGGTGTTCCTCGGCGGGCTCGCCGCCAACCTGACCGGCAACCCGTGGGTGCTGGTCGTCGCGCACCGGTGCTTCGCCCTCGTCGGACTCGCCCTGCTGGCCTGGGCGGTGCCGCGGCTCGCCGCGTGGGGCGGCGTGAATCCCGCGATGGCGACCGCGCTGGTGATCGTGTCGCCGCTGATGATGGCCAACGGTGTCGCGGGGCTGCACAACGACCTGCTGATGGTGGGCCTGATGGCGGCGGCGCTCGTCGTCGCGGTCGAGCGCGGCTGGGTGTGGGGTGCCGTGCTCGCCGGGACGGCCGCCGGGGTCAAGGTGCCCGGAGGCCTGGTCTGCGTGGGGATCGTGCTCGTCTCGCTGCCCGTCGGCGCCGCGATCCTGCCGCGGTTGCGCCGCCTGGTCGCGGTCGCGGCGGTCTCGGTCGGCACCCTCGTCGGCCTCGGCGTCGTGACCGGGCTCGGCAACGGCTGGCTGCACGCGCTCACCGTCCCGGGCGAGGTGAACACCCCCTTGTCGGCGACCACCCTGGTCGGTGGGGTGCTCGACTGGTTCGCGCTGCACCTGGGGCTGGGCACCGGACCCGCGTTCTTCCGGGACGTCGTGCGCGCGCTGGGACTGCTCACCGCCGCGGGCATCGGTGCGTGGGTCGCGCTGCGCTGGGACACCGGCTCACGGCGTACGGCGATCGCGGCGGTGGCGACCGTGGGCGGCGCCTTCGTCGTCCTCTCGCCGGTCGTGCACCTCTGGTACTTCCTGCTGCTGCCGCCGTTCCTGGCCGCGCAGCGGCTGCCGCGCTACGGCACGGGCGCCTTCGTCGCGGTGTCGGTGCTGCTCGGGCTGGTGGCGCCGCTCGACTCGTCGCTGCACGGTGCGTACTACGCGATCGTGATCGGCTGCATGACCGTCGCATTGCTGCTCCCGGTGCTGCTGCTCACCCGGACCGCACGCGAGCGGCTGGGCCGGATCGTCGCTCCGCTGGCGCCGGAGACCGCCGGGGAGGCCGAGGGTGCCGAGGAGCTCGCGCTCAGGCGCTGAGCACGCCGACCCGGTCGCCGGCGTGCAGCGCGAGCATCCGGGCGACGGTGCGGTCCCAGCCGAACTGCTCGGCCCGCCGCCGCGCCGCCGTACGACGCTCGGCCTCGGGCCGCGCGAGCAGCCGCAGCACCGCGTCGGCCAGGGCTGCGGGCTCCGGAGCGCCCCAGGCGCCGCACCGCGCGTCGACGAGCTCGCGGGCGCCGCCGCGGTCGGCGGTGACGACGGGAGTGCCGCACGCGAGGGCCTCGAGCACCGCCAGGCCGAAGGTCTCGCCGGGGCACACCGACAGCGAGACGTCCGCGGCGGCGAGCCGGTCGCGCAGCGCGGCCCGGCCGTCGACGTACCCGTGGAAGTGGACGGGCGCCTCGCCCGCGAGGGCCTCGAGCTCGTCGCGGTGCGGGCCCTCGCCGTAGACGTCGAGGCGCAGCGGGATCCCGCGCCGGTGCAGCTCGACGGCGGTCGCGACGGCGAGGTGCGGGGACTTCTCCCGCGAGAGCCGGCCGGCGTGCACCAGCCGCAGGACGCCGTCGCCGGGATGGCGGAACGAGGAGGGCACGAAGGTGTCGAGGTCCACGCCGAGCGGCACCCGCTCGATCGGGCAGCCGGCCGCGTCCGCGACCGCGCGGAACTCGCCCTCGGCATAGGCGGACGTGACGACGACCGTGTCGAAGCTGCGCACCAGCACCCGGTTGAGCACGCCGATCGAGACCTTGGAGGTGGTGTCGAGGCCGGTGCGCATCGCGAACATGTCGCCCATCCGCTCGTGGGAGAGCAGCACCGAGCGGACGCCGTTGCGCCGCGCCCACCAGGCGACCGGCAGCAGGGTGAGCTTGTCGCTCCACTCCACGCTGGTCGGGCCGAAGCGCTCGAGGGCCTCGGTGACGCGCCACGGCTCGACGATCAGCCGGTAGCCGCCGCCCACCCGCGGCGCCCGCACCTGGACGACGTCGCCGAGCGCCGTCGTACGGACGGCGTCGACGGGGCCGGGGATGACGAGGAGACGCTCCGCGCCCGCAGCGACGTACCCGCGGCCGAGCTGCTCGATCGCAGTCCGCATGCCTCCCGACGTCGCCCCGACGAAGTTGGCAAGCTGGGCGATCCGCACGGGGACACCCTTGCGCCGACGGGTGAACCCTCGCCCACCGCACGGTTGACGGGCGCGGAAGGATGAGGGCATGAGCAACCCGGACGCCCGGCCCGACGAAGTGGTCTGCGAGAGCCGGCAGGCCGCCGGCGTGGAGCTGATGGAGCCGCGCGAGGTGCCGCTCGGCGGCCCCCGTGCGATGCCGGTACGACGCACGCTGCCCCAGCGTCACCGCTCGCTCATCGGCGCCTGGTGCTTCCTCGACCACTACGGTCCCGACCTGGTCAGCGAGAGCGGCGGCATGGTCGTCGCGCCGCACCCCCACACCGGGCTGCAGACGGTCAGCTGGCTGTTCACCGGCGAGATCGAGCACCGCGACAGTGCGGGCAATGTCGCGATGGTGCGTCCCGGCGAGGTCAACCTGATGACCGCCGGTCAGGGGATCAGCCACTCCGAGGTGTCGACGCCCGGGACGACCGTGCTCCACGGCGCCCAGCTCTGGGTGGCGCTGCCCGCGGCCGACCGCGAGACCGACCCGGGCTTCGAGCACTACGCGCCGGACGAGACCAGCGGCGAGGGCTGGCGCGCCCGCGTCTTCCTCGGGTCGCTGCTCGGCGACAGCTCGCCGGTGCGCACGTTCACGCCGCTGCTGGGTGCCGAGCTCGTGCTCGACCCCGGGACGACGCTCCGCCTGCCGCTCGACGCGTCGTACGAGCACGGGGTGCTGGTCGACCTCGGCAGCGTCACCGTCGCCGGGGTCGCCGCCCGGTCCGCCGACCTCGCCTACGTGCCCACCGGTGCCGACGAGGTGGTGCTCGTCGCCGGCGACGAGGGCGCCCGCCTGCTCGTCCTCGGCGGACCGCCGTTCGGCGAGGCCATCGTGATGTGGTGGAACTTCGTGGGGCGCACCCACGACGAGATCGTCGCCTACCGCGAGGCCTGGCAGACCCAGATCACCGACCCCGCGAGCGGCGAGGTGCTGCCGGACGGCCGGCAGGTGGCGCCGGGGCGCTTCGGCGTCGTACCGGACCAGGCGCTGGCGCCGATCCCCGCACCCGGGCTGCCCAACGCGCGCCTCCGCGAACGCCGGTGATCGCCGGGCTCACCTGGCTGCTCGCCTTCCAGGTGCTGGGGGAGGCGATCGTCCGGGTCCTCGACATCACCGTGCCCGGGCCGGTCGTCGGGATGCTGCTGCTGTTCGTCTTCCTGCGCGTGCGCCGGTACGGCGACGACGGCTCCATCGTCCGCGCCGGCTCGGCGCTGCTGCGCCACCTGCAGCTGTTCTTCGTGCCGGCGGGCGTCGGGATCGTCGTCTACCTCGGGATGCTGCGCGACCACGCGCTGCCGATCGCCGCGTCCCTGCTGGGCTCCTGGCTGATCGGGCTCGCCGTCGTGGGGTGGACCGCGGTCGGGCTGGAGCGCCTGCTGGGCAAGCCGCGCGACGATCTCGGCGGCGGGGCGCGGGAGGAGGCGTCGTGAGGGACGACCTGCTCGACCTGGCCCGCTCGCCGGTGGTGCTGCTGCTGATCACGCTCGGCGGGTACCAGGCGGGGCGCTGGCTCCAGCGTCGTACCGGCGGGCATGCGCTGGCCCAGCCCGTGCTGCCCGCGATCGCCGCGGCCGGACTGGCGATCACGGTGCTCGACGTCGACTACACCGACTACCGCAGTGCGACCGAGCTGATCGCGTTCTGGCTCGGGCCGGCGACCGTGGCGCTGGCGATCCCGCTGCACCGGCAGGCCGACCGGCTCAAGGGGTTCGTCGTACCGCTGCTGGTGGCGATCTTCGTCGGCGCGGCCACCTCGATCGTCACCGCCGTCCTCATCGCGCGCGCCCTCGGCGCGGACGAGCAGCTGGAGAAGACGCTCTCCGCCAAGGCCGCCACGACCCCGGTCGCCATCGCGCTCACCCAGTCCCTGGGCGGGATCCCGCCGCTCGCCGCGGTCTTCGCGATCTCGATCGGCATCGTCAGCGCGATCACCGCGCCGGCCGTGCTCAACCTGCTGCGCATCCGGGACCGGCGTGCCCGCGGGCTGGCCGTCGGGGCGGTCTCGCACGGCATCGGCGCCTCCCGGATGCTGCGCGAGGACGAGACCGAGGGGGCCTTCGCGGGCCTCGCGATGGGCCTGTCCGCGCTGGCGATCAGCCTGCTGGTCCCGGTGCTCGCACTGGTGCTCTTCTGAGCATCTGGCGGCGTCCCTGGGCGCTTTCGCGGCGTCCGAGACAGCCGCGAGATTACGACCCTGGTCGGACGTTCGGCACCCTGAGGAAGCGCTAGCGTGACCGGCATGCGCGTGCACGCCTTCACCGACGATGCCCTCGGAGACCTCGACGCGGTCGGCCTGGCCGAACACCTCGCCGCCGGCAAGCTCTCCCCCGACGAGGCCGTCACGGCCGCGATCGCGCGCGTGGAGGCGGTCAACGGCGACCTCAACGCGCTGGCCCACCCGGCCTTCGACCAGGCCCGCGCCGGCGCCCGCCGTCCGCGTCCGGGCTTCCTGTCCGGCGTACCGACGCTGGTCAAGGACAACGTCGACGTCGGCGGCATGCCCACCCGCTCCGGCACGGACGCGTGGGAGCCGCGGCCGGCGAAGAAGAACGGCGACTTCGCCGACATGTACCTCGGGACCGGGCTGGTCGCGCTCGGCAAGAGCCAGCTCTCGGAGTACGGCTTCAGCGCCTCCGCGGAGCACCCGCGTCTGGGCGCCGTACGGTCGCCGTGGGACACCGAGCGGACCGCGGGTGCCTCGAGCTCGGGCTCCGCGGCGCTGGTGGCCGCGGGCGCCGTACCGATCGCCCACGCGAACGACGGCGGCGGCTCGATCCGGATCCCGGCCGCGGTCAACGGCCTGGTCGGCCTCAAGCCCACCCGCAACCGGCTGGCCCAGGACAAGCTGTTCCGCGACATGCCGATCCGGATCGTCTCCGACGGCGTCGTCACCCGCTCGGTGCGCGACACGGCCGCGTTCTACCGCGAGGCCGAGCGGCTCCACCGCAACCTCGAGCTGCCGCCCATCGGCGACCTCACCCGCCCCATCAAGCGCCGGCTGCGGGTCGCGCTCAACACCAGCGGCGTCAGTCGCGGCGCGGACGCCGAGACCAAGGCCCTCACCGAGCAGACCGCGGCCCTCCTGGAGAGCCTCGGGCACACCGTCATCGAGTCCGAGGTCCCCGTCGGACCGTCGTTCGCCGACGACTTCCTGCTCTACTGGTCGTTCCTCGCGCAGGTGATGTTGACCACGGGCCGGCCCTTCCACGGCCGCACCTGGGACCGCTCGAAGCACGACAACCTCACCTTGGGCCTCGCCCGTCACGCCCGTCGCAACCTGCACAAGCTGCCCACCGCCATCACCCGCCTCAAGCGGACCGCGGCCCAGGCCGAGCTCTACCACGAGAAGTACGACATCGCGCTCACCCCGACCCTCGCCACCGCGACCCCCAAGATCGGCCACCTCGACCCGACCCAGGACTACGAGACGATCATGGACCGGCTCCTCGACTGGGTCGCCTTCACGCCCTGGCAGAACATCACCGGTGCCCCGGCGATCTCCCTCCCGCTCGCCACCACCTCCGGCGGGCTGCCCCAGGGGATGATGTTCGGGGCCGCGCCGGGGCAGGAGGCACTGCTGATCGAGCTGGCGTACGAGCTGGAGCAGGCCCGCCCCTTCGACCGGATCCAGGGCTGAGGGGCCGCCGATTTCGTACGGCCTCGGCACGCGTGTATCGTTCAGCGGCGTTGCCCCTTTAGCTCAGTCGGCAGAGCGTCTCCATGGTAAGGAGAAGGTCTACGGTTCGATTCCGTAAAGGGGCTCTGAGATGGGGCGCCGCCGCACGACCCGCCCGGATCCGGGCGGGAAGCGCGGAGGGCGCCCTCCTCACGTGGCGGGATAGCTCAGACGGTTAGAGCGCACGACTCATAATCGTGAGGTCACGGGTTCGATCCCCGTTCCCGCTACCGAGTACCGCACCACCACCATCGACGAAGGACTTCCTGTGGCCAGCAAGAGCAGTGACGTTCGCCCCAAGATCACGCTCGCGTGCGTGGACTGCAAGGAGCGCAACTACATCACCAAGAAGAACCGGCGCAACGACCCCGACCGCATCGAGCTGTCGAAGTTCTGCCCGCGCTGCCGCAAGCACACCGCGCACCGCGAGACCCGCTGAACCCAGCGCTCGTACGAGCGCTCCGACAGCCCGCTTCCCCGGCAGGGGAGGCGGGCTGTCGTCGTTCTCAGGGCTCGATAGGGTGGGCCGTATGCCGATCGACGCCTCTCTGGTCGGACGTGCCTTCCCCGCGACGCAGCCCCTGGCCGTCACCGAGGAGGCCGTCTCGGCCTTCGCGGCGGCCGTCGGCGGCAGCGCCGGGGGTGCCGTCCCGCCGACCTTCCCCATCGTGGTCACCTTCGCCGCCCTCCAGGACTTCCTCGCCGCCGAGCAGGTCGAGCTGTCCCGGATCGTGCACGGCGACCAGCGGTTCCGGTACGAGCGTCCGGTCGTCGTCGGCGACGCGCTCACCGCGACGCTGACCGTGACCGGGGTGCGGTCGATCGGCGGCAACGACATCGTCGCGACCGCCAGCGAGATCACCGACGCCACCGGCGCCCTCGTCTGCACGGCGACCGCCACCCTCGTCCACCGTGGAGGTGCCGCATGAGCGACCTGACGCCGGGCGCCGTCCTCGAGGCGCGCACCTACGAGATCACCCGGGCCGACCTGGTCGCCTACGCCCACGCGAGCGGGGACCACAACCCGATCCACCAGGACGAGTCGATCGCGCTCGCGGTCGGGCTGCCGGGGGTCATCGCGCACGGCATGTACACGCTGGCGCTCGTGGGCCGCGCGGTCCGCGAGTGGACCGGCGATGCCGAGGTCGTCGAGCTCGGGGCGAAGTTCGTCGCGCCGGTCGTCGTACCGGCTGAGGGGGCGGCGCGGGTGACCGTGGCCGGGACCGTCGGCGAGCGCAACGACGCCGGCCTGCTCACGCTCGCCCTCGAGATCACCAGCGACGGCACCAAGGTGCTGGGCGCGCCCAAGGTCTCGGTCCGTGCCTGACCCGTCCCTCGCGGACCTCACGACGCTGCGCCTGGGCGGCCCGGGGGAGCGGTACGTCGCCGCCCCGGACGCCGCGACGCTCGTCGCCGCGGTGACCGCGGCCGACGCCGCCGGCGACGCGGTGCTCCTGGTCGGCGGCGGCAGCAACCTCGTCGTGGCCGACGCGGGCTTCGTGGGCACGGTCGTGCACCTCACCTCCCGCGGGATCGACGTCGCCCCCGACGCCGGCTCCGGCGTTGGGGAGGTGACCGTCGCGGCCGGCGAGCCGTGGGACGACTTCGTCGCGCGCGCCGTCGCCGAGGGCTGGTCGGGCATCGAGGCGCTCTCCGGCATCCCGGGGACCGTCGGCGCGACGCCGATCCAGAACGTCGGCGCCTACGGCCAGGAGGTCGCCCAGACGATCGCCCGGGTGCGCGTGTGGGACCGGATGCTCTGCGGCGAGCGGGTCTTCACCGCCGAGGAGTGCCGCTTCGGCTACCGCCACTCGCGGTTCAAGGCCGACGCCGGCCGCCACCTCGTCCTCGACGTCACCTTCCGCCTGCCGCAGGACGAGCTGTCCGCGCCGGTCGGGTACGCCGAGCTCGCCCGCACCCTCGGCGTCGCGGTGGGCGAGCGCGCCCCCCTCGCCGACGTCCGTACGGCGGTCCTCGGCCTGCGCCGCGGCAAGGGCATGGTCCTCGACGCCGCCGACCACGACACCTGGAGCGCGGGCTCCTTCTTCACCAACCCGATCGTCGACCCGGCACGGGTGCCGGACGGGGCGCCGTCGTACCCGCAGGGGGACGGGGGCGTGAAGACCAGCGCGGCCTGGCTCATCGAGCACGCCGGCTTCGGCAAGGGCTTCGGCCTCGACCGCCCCGGCGCCCGGGTCTCGCTGTCGACCAAGCACACGCTCGCACTGACCAACCGCGGCGGCGCCAGCACGGACGAGCTCCTGGCGCTGGCGCGCGAGGTGCGCGACGGGGTGGCGGCGCGGTTCGGGATCGACCTGGTCAACGAGCCTGTGCTGATCGGCTGCGCGCTCTGAGAAGTGGCGCGCTGCGTAAAGAATCCCCCAAGCCGCCGGTACGCCGCCCGCACCGCGCCTAGCGTCGAGTCACCCCCCCATCACGATCTCAGGAGTGACTCCACCTCATGAACCACCCGCACCTCGTGCGGCGCGGCTTGGCCGCGCTGTGCCTCAGCGCCCTCGTCCTCTCGGGCACCGCCCTCGTCCCTGCGCCCGCACGGGCGGCAGCGGCTGAGGGCCGCCTCTCGTCCAGCGGGAGCTACCGCGACTCCAACAGCGGGTGCACCGGGAGCGGCGGGTCGCAGACGTTCGACACCCCGACCTGGGCCGACAACGGAAAGACCGTCCGCGACTCCTACGCCGTCGCGGGCAAGATCACCGGCCCCACGCCCACGGACGTCACGAACGCCAGCGTCAAGGCGGCGACCGCCGTCGTCGCGACGCCGATCCGGACCGGGCCCGCGACGATCACGGTGACGTCCTCGCTGGCGGCCAGCGCGATCCCGGTGCTGCCCGCCACGACGGCGTGCAACGGCCTGGCCGACGCCGACAGCAACCTGGACGGCTCCTTCGCCCTCGCCCGTCCGATGTGGGCCACGATCACCCTCGTCGCCACAGGATCGGGCGCGCACGGAGACATGGGGGCCGATGTTCGTCTCGACACGGCCGAGAGCGAGACGCGCCTCGTCCGCACCGGGCGGGGCACCGCCACGATCACCGCGTTCCTGCCCGCGGGGACCGTCGACCTGGACTACGAGGCCTGGCTCTCTGCCCAGGGGAGCGAGCCTGGCCACCGGGTGAGCTCGCTCGACGTCCGCCTCGTGATCGCGCTCCGGCCGCTCGGGGACGCCTCCCCGGTGACCGGCACCGGCCGCTCGTACGTCGCTCCCGGCGCGCGGTCCTGCCCGGCCGGCACCGTCACCGTCGGCATCGCCAAGAAGGCCGCGAAGCGGGCCCAGCGCATCCAGGTCAGCGTCAACGGCCGCCCGGCCGCGACCCTGCGCGGCCAGCAGCTCCGGAAGCGTTCGCTCGTGCTGCGCGCGCCGGCGGCGTCGTCGGCCACCGTCGCGGCCCGGATCACGCTCAAGGACGGGAAGCGGCTGACCGTGAGCCGGTCCTACCTTCCCTGCAGCTGACGCCCCTGACCCCCTAGAGGATCGCGGAGACCACCCACGCGACCAGGCCCACCACGGCCGCCAGGACGGCGACCACCGCCAGCATCAGCAACGCCGCGAGCACGGTTCCGGCGATGCCGGTGACGAGGGCGGCGGTCGCGATCCCGGCGCCGCGGTGGGCCTCCGGGTTGTTCCGGATCGAACGCCGGGCGCGCAGCGCGGTGCGGATCGCGATGGGGGAGCAGATCGCCGCCGCGAACGAGACGATCGTGAACGGCGTCAGCAGGACGCCGACCATCCCGACGACGGCGAACACCAGGGCCGTGACGGCCTGGGGTGCGTGCTCGCGATCCGGTACGTCGCTCCGCCCTCAGGCACCGCGTGGCCGAAGGCCGGCGCGCGGTAGGGCTCGTAGGACAGGCCGCTCATGGGGCCATCCTGCCCGCCGGGTGGTAGCGCTACGCCCCGAGCCAGGCGTCGATGTCGGCCAGGGCCGCGGCGACGACCTCCTGGGGGGCGCGGCTGGCGCGGAAGGACATCCGGGCGAGCTCGGCGAGGCGGTCGTCGCCGAGGTCGTGGGCGGCGCGCATGGTGGCGTACTGGCCGGCCAGGCGGGAACCGAACAGCAGCGGGTCGTCGGCGCCGAGGGCGACGGTGGCGCCCGCGTCGAGGAGCGTCGGGAGTGGCACCGAGGTGAGGTCGGAGTAGACGCCGAGGGCGACGTTGGAGACGGGGCAGACCTCGAGGGCGACGCCGGCGTCGACGATCCGGGCGAGGAGGTCGGGGTCCTCGGCGGCGCGGACGCCGTGGCCGAGGCGGTCGGCGTGGAGCGAGTCGAGGCAGACCCGGATGTGCTCGGGCCCGCGCAGCTCGCCGCCGTGGGGCGCGAGCAGGAGGCCGGCGCGCTCGGCGATCGCGAAGGCGCCGGCGAAGTCGGAGGTACGGCCGCGGCGCTCGTCGTTGGAGAGCCCGAAGCCGACCACGCCGCGTCCGGCGTACTGACCGGCGAGGCGGGCCAGGGTCCGCGCGTCGAGCGGGTGGCGGGTGCGGTTGGCGGCGATGACGACGGCGATGCCGAGGCCGGTGCGCTCGGAGGCGTCGCGGACCGCGTCGAGGACCAGGTCGGTGAAGGCGCTGATCCCGCCGAAACGGGCGCCGTAGCCGCTGGGGTCGACCTGGATCTCGAGCCAGCGACCGCCGTCGGCGACGTCGTCCTCGGCGGCCTCGCGCACGAGCCGTCGTACGTCGTCCTCGGTGCGGAGCACGGAGCGGGCGACGTCGTAGAGGCGCTGGAAGCGGAACCAGCCCTTCTCGTCGGCGGCCGTCAGGTGCGGGGGCCACTCGGAGACGAGCGCGTCGGGCAGGTGGATGCCGTCGCGCTCGGCGAGCTCGAGGAGCGTGGCGTGCCGCATCGAGCCGGTGAAGTGCAGGTGGAGGTGCGCCTTGGGCAACGCCTGGAGATCCCGCACGGCGCCATCGTAGGGGGCGCCGCTGTAACGTCGAGCACCCCTAGGGCCAAGAGGGGACATGAGCGACCAGCCCGCCGGTGCCTCGGACGACGTCCGCCGCATCGGCCACGACCCCGACGCCTTCGAGGCGTTCTACCGCGCTCACCTCGACCTGGTGCAGCGGTTCGTCGCTCGCCGGGTGAGCGATCCGCACCTCGCGGCCGACCTGACGGCCGACGTCTTCCTCGCCGCCGTGGACGCCGCCGGCGGCTACGACCCGCGCCGGGGGAGACCGGCGGCATGGGTCACCGGGGTCGCGCGCAACGTCGTGGCCGCGGAGTTCCGCCGCCAGGGACGCCAGCGCACCGCCGTCCGCAAGGTCGCCGGGCGCCGCCTCCTCGACGGCGACAGCCTGGCCCGGATCGAGGAGCGGATCGACGCCGAGCGCGAGACCCGCCAGCTGTACGACGCCCTGGGCGCCCTGCGCCCCCGCGACCGCGCGCTCATGGAGCTGGTCGCGATCGAGGGCCTGTCGGTCACCGACGCGGCGGCCGTGCTGGGGGTGAAGCCGGCCACCGCGCGGGTCCGGCTGCACCGCAGCCGGCGCCTGGTCCAGTCCCACCTGCAGCCCCCGCACCCCGTCGCGGAGGCCGCACTCGCACCGGAGGTTCCGTCATGACATCCACCCTCGACACGTTCGAGCAGTCCCTGCTCACCGAGCTGCGCCGGCACGTCGCCGATCGGCCCTCGCCCCGTCGTACCCGTCGGCGGCGGTGGGCCGCGGCCGGCGCCGGCCTCGTCGCCGCCGGGTCGATCGCGACCGGCGCGGTGCTGCTCCAGCCGGGGCCCGCGTTCGCCGTCCAGGAGGAGGCGGACGGCGACATCGTGGTCACGATCGCCAGCCTCGACGATGCCGCCGGCCTGGAGCGGGCGCTGGCGGAGCACGGCGTCGAGGCGGAGGTGAGCTACGACGCCGACGAGCTCCTGCCCGAGGTGCAGGAGGTGCCGCCCGGGAAGGCCGACGCCGACATCAGCATCGACCCCGGGCCGCGCCTGGAGACGGGCGGCACCGACCCGGCTGAGGGCGCCGAGGTCCCCGAGGGGCTGCCGTGCGGCGCGATCGCGATCGAGACGCGCGGCGACGGGATCACCTTCCGGCTGCCGGCGGCCGCGGTGGCCGCGGAGTCGCCGCTGGTGATCCGGACCGCGGGGAAGACCGACGGCTGGTCGTCGATCGCCGTGCAGTGGGAGCGACCCGTCTGCTGACCACCTCGAACCCAGACTTGAACACGTTCAAAACCTGGCCTACGCTGCAGGCACAAGGTTTTGAACGTGTTCAAGAAAGGGTTCGACCATGAACTGGACCATCGCCAGCCACCTCGTCTACCTCGCGATCACCGTGCCGCTCACGATCTGGGTCGCCAGTACGCTCTCGCGCAACGGCCGGGTCTTCCTGGCCGACGTCTTCCAGGGCGACGAGGGCCTCGCCGACGCGGTCAACCGCCTGCTGGTCGTCGGCTTCTACCTGCTCAACCTCGGCTTCGTGACGCTGTTCGTGCGCAGCGGCCGGATCCACGACGCCGAGGGCCTGTTCGACTCGTTGAGCGTCAAGGTGGGCGTCGTGCTGCTGACGCTCGGCGTGCTGCACTTCGTCAACGTCTACGTCTTCAACCGGCTGCGCCGCCGGCACCGGATCGAGGAGTTCCAGCGCCTCGCGCCGCCGCCCCCGATGCCGCGCTACCCGGTGGCCTACGGCCCGGCGTACCCCGCCGCCCCCCGGTGAGCCTCTCTAGGGTGGAGCCCGTGCCGGAGACACCACGGACCCCCAAGGCCGCCCAGACCCGGGACGCGATCCTCGCGACCGCGCTGCGGCTCTTCCGGGAGGACGGCTACGACCGGACGACGATGCGCGCGGTCGCCAAGGAGGCCGGGGTCTCGCTCGGGAGCGCGTACTACTACTTCGCCTCCAAGGAGCACCTCGTCCAGGCGTTCTACGACGAGCTGCTCGGCGAGCACCAGGGTGCGGTCGAGGACGTGCTCGCCCGGGAGTCCGGCTTCGCCGCCCGCCTCCAGGGCAGCCTGGAGGCCTGGCTCACGGTCGCGGCACCGCACCACGCCTTCGCGGCGCAGTTCTTCCGCAACGCCGCCGACCCGGCCAGCCCGCTCTCGCCGTTCAGTACCGAGTCCGCGCCCGCTCGCGACGGCAGCATCGATCTCATGCGCCGCCTCCTCGACGGCTCCGACGCCAAGGTCTCCCGTGCGCTGCACGCCCAGCTGCCCGAGCTGCTGTGGCTGCTCCAGATGGGCGTCGTCCTCTTCTGGGTGTACGACGCCAGCGAGGGCCAGCGCCGTACCCGCACCCTCGTCCGGGGACTCGTCCCGCTCGTGGACCGGCTCGTCCGGATGAGCCGCCTCCCGGTGCTGCGCGGCGTCGTGGACGACGTGCTCGCGCTCGTCACCTCGCTGCGCGCCTGAAGCGGTGCTGGCCGTGGTTGGGTTCGGTCCGTACTTTGGTCGGCACCGGGTGCATCTGTAGAGTGCTCTCTGGTGGATCTTCCACATGGTGAGTCGCGCCCTGAACCAGGGTGCGCACGATCCGGGAGAAGCCGCGGAGGGCACTAGCTCAACTGGCAGAGCATCGGTCTCCAAAACCGAAGGTTGGGGGTTCAAGTCCCTCGTGCCCTGCAAGAGATGACGAAGATGCTGGCGACGACGTCCAGCACGACAAGGAGAAGGTGAGCAGCGTGGCGGATGCTCCGGCAGTCCGTGGGGGCCGCAAGGACTCCTCGGGCGGCAAGCAGCCCGAGAAGCGCACCGGCCCGGTGACCTTCTACCGCCAGGTGGTCGCCGAGCTCCGCAAGGTCGTCTACCCGACCCGCGAGCAGCTGGGCACCTACTTCGTGGTCGTCCTCGTCTTCGTCCTCGTGATGATCGCGCTCGTCTCGGTGCTCGACCTTGCCCTGGGCAAGCTCGCGTTCCAGATCTTCACCGGCGCCGACGACATCTGACCGGGTGGGCGCGCTCGTGCCCGCCTGAGTGACCCGTACGAGACAACTGATGGAGCAGCACGTGTCCGAGCAGTACGACCCGGCCCACGACGCCGAGGACACCGCCGCCGCCGAGGCCTTCGCGGCCGCTGAGCTCGCCGACGAGGCAGCTGAGGTGGACGAGGCCGACGAGATCGAGACCGACGCCGACGTCGAGGTTGACGTCGAGGTTGACGTCGAGGCCGACGCCGAGGCCGACGACGAGACCGACATCGACCCGGAGCCCGAGGCTGCGGCCGGCGCCGACGACGAGGCCGACGAGGCCGACGCCGACGAGGAGCCCGAGGCCGAGGCCGAGGACCAGGACCCGCTCGAGGCGTTCCGCCGCGAGCTGTGGGCCAAGCCCGGCGACTGGTTCGTGGTGCACACCTACTCCGGCATGGAGAACCGGGTGAAGCAGAACCTCGAGAACCGGATCCACTCCCTCAACATGGAGGACTACATCCACGAGATCGTGGTCCCCACCGAGGAGGTCGCCGAGATCAAGAACGGCCAGCGCAAGATGGTCAAGCGCACCGTTCTCCCCGGCTACGTGCTGGTCCGGATGGACCTCACCGACGAGTCGTGGGCCGCCGTGCGGCACACGCCGTCGGTCACCGGCTTCGTGGGTCACAGCCACCAGCCGGTCCCGCTGAGCATGGACGAGGTCGAGAAGATGCTCGCCCCCGCCGTGGTCACCGCGGCCGCTGCCGAGGCCGAGGCCGCCGCGGCCACCTCGTCCGGTGGTACGTCGACCACGCCGGCCAAGAAGCCGATCGAGGTCGCCGACTTCGGCGTCAACGACTCCGTGCTCATCGTCGACGGCGCCTTCGCGACGCTGCACGCGACGATCACCGAGATCAACGCCGAGGCCCAGCGGGTCAAGGCGCTCGTCGAGATCTTCGGCCGGGAGACCCCGGTCGAGCTCAGCTTCGGTCAGATCCAGCGGGTCTGACCGCTCGGCCCCGCGCGGGCCGGAATTTCGCCGTCCGCGCACGGGCGCGGAAGAATGTCTGGGTTCCCCGGCCCTCGGGCCGGTGACGCAGGTGGCAGAGGAGCACGACGTGCTCCTCGTCATGACCACGAGAAGAAAGAGAGGGCACAGGAATGCCTCCCAAGAAGAAGATCGCCGCACTGGTCAAGGTGCAGCTGCAGGCCGGTTCGGCCACCCCGGCCCCGCCGGTCGGTACCGCCCTCGGTCCGCACGGCGTCAACATCATGGACTTCTGCAAGGCGTACAACGCGCAGACCGAGTCCATGCGCGGCAACGTCATCCCGGTCGAGATCACGATCTACGAGGACCGGTCCTTCGACTTCATCACGAAGACCCCGCCGGCCGCGGAGCTGATCAAGAAGGCCGCCGGCCTCAAGAAGGGCTCGGGCGTCCCGCACAAGGAGAAGGTCGGCAAGCTGACCAAGGACCAGGTGCGCGAGATCGCCACGACCAAGCTCCCCGACCTCAACGCCAACGACATCGACGCCGCCATGAAGATCGTGGAGGGCACCGCCCGCTCCATGGGCGTCACCGTCGAGGGCGCCTGAACCACTGTGGGAGGGCCGCGCTGGCCCGCTGACCACATCTCCTGAAAGCAGAGGACCACTCATGCAGCGCAGCAAGACCTACCGCGCGGCTGCCGAGACGTTCGACAAGAACGAGCTCTACGCACCGCTCGCCGCGATCAAGATCGCGAAGACCAGCAGCAAGAAGAAGTTCGACGAGACCGTGGACGTCGTGTTCCGCCTCGGCGTCGACCCCCGCAAGGCGGACCAGATGGTGCGCGGCACCGTCAACCTGCCCCACGGCACGGGCAAGACCGCCCGCGTCCTCGTGTTCGCCAACGGCGACAAGGCCGACGCCGCCCGTGAGGCCGGCGCCGACTTCGTCGGCAGCGACGAGCTCATCGACAAGGTCGCCGGCGGCTGGACCGACTTCGACGCCGTGGTCGCGACCCCGGACCTCATGGGCAAGGTCGGCCGCCTCGGCCGCGTGCTCGGTCCCCGTGGCCTCATGCCGAACCCGAAGGTCGGCACCGTGACGCCGGACCCGGCCAAGGCCGTCTCCGACATCAAGGGCGGAAAGATCGAGTTCCGCGTCGACCGCCACGCCAACCTGCACTTCATCATCGGCAAGGCCTCCTTCTCCGAGCAGCAGCTCGCCGAGAACTACGCCGCTGCCCTCGAGGAGGTGCTGCGGCTCAAGCCGGCCAGCTCCAAGGGCCGCTACCTGAAGAAGGTCACCGTCTCCACGACCATGGGCCCCGGCGTCCAGGTCGACCCCAACCGCATCAAGAACGTCGCGGCTGAGGACGAAGTCTGATTGAGCCGAGCGCAGACGAGCTTGCTCGTATGCCGAGGCGATTGAAGACTGCGGCCGCCAGGCCGCCGGCCTGATCCAGGCACAGTCAGCATCCGACGCCCGCCGCGCCCCTCGGGGTACGGCGGGCGTCGTGCTTTTCGCCGATCCGCCTAGGGTGACGGCGTGAAGCGTGCTCTCGGGTTCCTGGCCGTACTCACCGCGCTGCCGGTGCTGACCGCCTGCACCGGCGAGCCGGAGGCAGCGCCGGCCGAGCCCGGCGTCACGACGGCCGCACCCGGGCACGAGGAGCTCGCGCCCGGGTGGGACGAGAGCCCGGACGGTGCCGCGCCGACTCCCGACGAGGAGCTCGACGACGCCGCGCTGTCGGCGCTGCTGCGCACCCGGGCGACGGCGTCCGGCGCCGAGCACTGCACCCCCGACCGGGTCGCGGTCACGCTGGAGGGCTTCGACCAGGCGGCCGGGCACCGCTACAGCCGGGTCGTCGTCCGCAACACCGGGGACGGGCCGTGCGTGGTCGAGGGGGTGCCCGGGGTGGGCGCCCGCGGGACCTGGGGGACGACGTTCGTCAACGAGGTGGGCCCGGGGACGTCCGACGCCCCGGCGGGCCCGGTCCGGCTCGCGCCGGGGGAGCGGGCCACGAGCGACCTGGAGTGGACCGGCGACCTCGCCGGTGCCGAGCCCGAGTCCGAGCGTGTGTCGCTGCTCGTGCTCCAGCTCGCGCGCGGTCAGGTTCCGGTCGCCGTGCCGGCGCGGATCGCCGGGGACACCCCCGACGACCCGACGCTCGACATCGGGCCGCTCACCACCGTGCGGCTGACGCCGTTCAGGCGCTGAGCTTCTCCAGCGCGGCCAGTTCGACGCACACCGCGACGCCGGCCATCGCGGCCTCGACCTCGGCGAGCACCGGGAACGTGGGGGCGAGGCGGATGTTGCGGTCGTTCGGGTCGTCGCCGTGGGGGAACGCCGAGCCGGCGGGGGTCAGCGCGATGCCGGCCTCCTTGGCGAGCGCGACCACGCGCGACGCCGTACCGTCGAGGACGTCGAGGTTGACGAAGTAGCCGCCGGTCGGCACCGTCCACTCGGCGATACCGAGCCCGGTCAGGCGCGAGGACAGTGCGTCCTCGACCGCGGTGAACTTCGGCGCGATGAGGTCGCGGTGCTTGCGCATGTGGGCCCGGACGCCGTCGGCGTCGCCGAAGAGCTCGACGTGGCGCAGGTGGTTGATCTTGTCCGGGCCGATGGAGCCGAAGCCGAGGCGCTGGAGGTACCACGCCTTGTTCTCGGGGGACGCCGCGAGCGCGGCGACGCCGGCGCCGGCGAAGGTGATCTTGGAGGTCGAGGCGAACATGATCGGCCGGTTCGGGTGCCCCGAGGCGGCGGCGAGCCCGAGCGCGTCGGCGCTCTTGATCTCGTCGTCGGTCAGGTGGTGCACGGCGTAGGCGTTGTCCCAGAAGATCCGGAAGTCGGGCGCTGCGGTCGGCATCGCCATCAGCTCGGCGGCGACCTCGGCGGAGCAGACCGCGCCGGTCGGGTTGGCGTACGTCGGCACGATCCACAGGCCCTTGACGGCCGGGTCGTCGGCGACGAGGCGGCGCACGGCGACCGGGTCGGGGCCGTCGGGGGTCATCGGGACCGGGAGCATCTCGATGCCGAGCTCGGCGAGCATCGTGAAGTGGCGGTCGTAGCCCGGCACCGGGCAGACGAACTTCACGACCGGCTCCTCGCCCCACGGGCGGGGCGAGTCGGGGCCGCCCTTGAGCAGCAGCGCGGTGAGCACCTGGTGCATCATCGTCAGGCTGGAGTTGCCGCCGCAGACCACCGCGGCGACGTCGACGCCCAGCAGGTCGGCGAAGATCTCGCGCATCTCGGGCAGGCCCTCGAGGCCGCCGTAGTTGCGCACGTCGGCGCCCGAGCGGTCCCGGTACGACGTGGGCAGGCCGAGCAGCGCGTTGGACAGGTCGAGCTGGTCGGCGCCGGGCTTGCCGCGCGTCAGGTCGAGCGTCAGGCCGCGGGCCTTGAGGTCGTCGTACGCGCCACGCACCGTGGTGAGGCGGGTGGCGAGCTCGTCGGCGGAGAGGGCGGACAGCGGCTGCGCGGAGGTGGTCACAGGACCATCGTGCCAAGTCCGCGCGCGGGGCGCGCGCCCGGTCCGTCCGTCGAGGTCAGAGCTCGCCGCGCTCGCGCCGCAGCGCGACCATGTCGGCGGTGCGCTGGTGCAGCGCGACGACCTCCTCGCGGTAGGCGCTCGCGAGGTCCGTGCCGAGCACGTCGACCTCGCCGCTCGACGCCCAGGCCAGCACCACGGAGCCGTCCGGGCGCAGTCCCCAGGTGCGGTCCCCGTCGCCGTAGACCGCGAACGCCGGGACGACGTCGGTGATCCCCGCCTCGCGCAGCCCCTCGGCGCGCTCCTCGATCGAGGCCCAGCCGGGCAGGTCCTCCCCGCCCACCCCGAGCACCACGAGACCCGGCCAGAAGGTCCAGGCCGGGCCGACGTCGAACACCTGCGGCGCGGGCCACAGCTCGGTGCGCGCGAGGACCGCCAGCCCGTTGAGCCGGTCGCCGAGCAGCGCGCGCAGGGGTGCCGGCACGGTGAGGCCGAGGGCCGCCTCGAGCGCCACGACCTGCTCCTCGGTCGCCGGGCCGGCCGCGACGATCTCGTAGTCGTCGCGGCTGGTGTCCTGGAGTGCGGCGACGAGCTCGTCGTGCAGGGTGGGGGTCTCGCTCATGCGAGCACCGTCCCCGCGGCGACGAGCCGCAAACCGTGGGGCGGGGGAGTCGGCGCCGATTTGGTGCGGCGCGGCGGGCGCCGTACCGTTGCCGACTGAAACCTTAAGACCGCCGGTCGTCTGGGCTCCCAGCCCTGACCGAAGGATCCGCGAGACATCGCGGACGGCCTGCGCAGGGGATCAGAGCACGACCCGGGTACCGCAAGGTGCCCGAAGTCCACGCCCTGAGCGCCTGCGCTCGGGGCGTTCGTCGTATCGGGGCCCTTCGCGGTGGTAACCACTGGAAGGAGACCCATGGCGCGGGCAGACAAGCAGGCCGCCGTCGCGGAGATCGCTGAGTCCTTCAGCGAGTCCGCTGGCGCTGTGCTGACCGAGTACCGCGGTCTCACCGTCAAGGAGCTGCAGGACCTTCGCCGCTCCCTCGGTGCGAACGCCAACTACGCCGTGGTCAAGAACACGCTGGCCAAGCTCGCCGCCACGGAGGCGGGCATCGAGGGCTTCGACGAGCTCCTCACCGGCCCGACCGCCATCGCCTTCATCAAGGGCGACGTCGTCGAGGCTGCCAAGGGTCTGCGTGACTTTGCCAAGGCGAACCCCACCCTCGTGATCAAGGGTGGCGTTCTGGACGGCAACCTCCTCGACGCGAAGGAGATCGCCAAGCTGGCCGATCTCGAGTCGCGCGAGGTGCTCCTCGGCAAGCTGGCGGGCGCGATGCTCGCTTCGCTCAGCCAGGCCGTCTACCTCCTCAACGCCCCGCTCGCCCAGGCTGCCCGGCTCGCCGGTGCCCTGGAGGCGAAGGCCCAGGAGGACCCCACGATCCTCGCAGGTGGTGCCGGTACGCCGGCCGCTGCCGAGGAGACCCCGGCCGCCGACGAGGCTGCCGCCGAGGAGGCCCCCGAGGCCCCCGAGGCTGCCGCTGACGAGGCTGCCGACTCCACCGACGCCTGAGCCCAGGCCGACGTACCACCACCTGAAACCCGGTCCGCGTCCGCGGGCCACAAGCACCAAGAAGGAGACGCCACCATGGCGAAGCTCACCACCGACGAGCTCCTCGACGCGTTCAAGGAGATGACCCTCATCGAGCTCTCCGAGTTCGTGAAGCAGTTCGAGGAGACCTTCGGCGTCACCGCCGCCGCCCCGGTCGCCGTTGCCGCCGCTCCCGCCGCCGGCGGTGCCGCGGGTGGCGACGACGCCGCCGCTGCGCAGGACGAGTTCGACGTCGTCCTCGAGGCTGCCGGTGACAAGAAGATCAACGTCATCAAGGAGGTCCGCGCGCTGACCTCCCTCGGTCTCAAGGAGGCCAAGGACCTCGTCGAGGGCGCCCCGAAGGCGATCCTCGAGAAGGTCAACAAGGAGACGGCTGACAAGGCCAAGGAGGCCCTCGAGGGCGCCGGCGCCACCGTCACCCTCAAGTGATCTCCTCCGGTCGCCGCGCCGCCTCCGGGTGGGCGTAGCGGCCGGACAGCTCGCTGGCACGAGGCGGGTCCCTTCGGGGGCCCGCCTCGTGCTGTTTTTGGTGCGCGAAGTGCGCGGGTTGCTGCGCCGAGGTCGCGGGGTTGCTGGGTCGAAGTCGCGGGGTTGCTGCGCCGAGGGTGCAGGTTTCCTGGGTCGAGGTCGCAGGGTGGCTGGTGAGCTGGGTTGCGGTGGCGGCCGCGCTTAGCCGGCCGTCCCCCGCCGTCAAGGACCCTCGCTTCGCTCGGTCCGCTTCGCGGCGCCCGTCGGGCGTCCTTGACTGCGGGGGCCCTGACGGCCGGCTGGGCGGCGCGACAACGGCACGGGCTCCGCCCGCGCCGCCGCTGTGCGGCCGCCACCTCCGGCTCGGCTGTCGCCTCGTCCGCCGCCACCTCCGCCGCTTCCGCGGCCCCGGCCGGGTGGGGTTCGGGGCTACCACTACTCGTGAGTTGGACGCTAGAGCTACTCGTCAGTACTTTGCGGGTCTCGATGGTCGGGTAGGCGTGACGCATGCCACGGATGCCGCGTAACGTGCGCCACGCGGCTGCGTTGTTCCTACGCAGCCTGGGCCGGCAGGCGGACGAGGGAGAGGTCAATCATGGGCGTCGACGTACAGGTGACGAACCTGACGAAGCAGTTCGGGAAGCAGCTCATCTGGAAGGGCGTGTCGCTGACCCTTCCGGCGGGCGAGATCTCGGTGATGCTCGGACCGTCGGGTACCGGCAAGTCCGTCTTTCTCAAGGCGCTGATCGGCCTGATCAAGCCCGACGAGGGCTCCATCGTGATCGAGGGCACCGACATCGCGTCGTGCTCCGAGAAGGAGCTCTACGAGATCCGCAAGCTGTTCGGCGTGCTGTTCCAGGACGGCGCGATGTTCGGCTCGATGAACCTCTTCGACAACGTCGCCTTCCCGCTGCGCGAGCACACCAAGAAGTCCGAGTCCGAGATCCGTGACATCGTCATGGAGAAGATGGACATGGTCGGTCTGCTCGGGGCCGAGGACAAGCTTCCCGGTGAGATCTCCGGTGGTATGCGCAAGCGGGCCGGGCTGGCCCGGGCGCTGGTGCTGGACCCCGAGATCCTGCTGATCGACGAGCCGGACTCCGGTCTCGACCCGGTGCGTACGTCGTTCATCAACCAGCTCTTCGTCGACCTCAACGCCCAGATCGACGCGACCTTCCTCATCGTGACCCACGACATCCACAGCGTGCGGGTGGTGCCGGACCAGATCGGTCTGCTGTACCACAAGCACCTGGCGATGTACGGGCCGCGCGAGATGCTGCTGTCCTCGGACGAGCCTGTCGTGCGCCAGTTCCTCAACGCGCAGACGATCGGGCCGATCGGCATGTCGGAGGAGAAGGACGCCGACCAGCTGGAGGCCGAGAAGGACATGGACCTGCCGCCGCTGCCGCCGATCCCGCTCCAGATGGAGCCCTCCAACGGCATCCCGCGCCGGGCGCAGGCCGAGCCGGGTGCCTGGTGCCGGGCCAACGGGATCACGCCGCCTCCGGGGTCGTTCACCCGCGAGGCCGAGCACGCGGCGGGACAGCAGCAGAGCTGAGCCGGCGCGCGGCGCACCACGGGAACGGATCGAGGAGACAGCATCAGGATGGAAAGGGGCGGTAGGTGTCGCTGACCGCTGCACGTGTCATCGCCCCCTTCGGTACGGCGGGCAAGCTGTTCGCCTTCGCGCTGGACGTCGGTCGCGGGCTCTTCCGGCGACCGTTCCAGACGCGGGAGTTCATCCAGCAGGCCTGGTTCATCGCCTCGGTCACGATCATCCCGACCGCGCTCGTCGCCATCCCGTTCGGCGCGGTCATCGCGCTCCAGGTCGGTGGCCTGATCAAGCAGTTCGGTGCCCAGTCGTTCACCGGCTCGGCGTCGGTGCTGGCGGTCATCCAGCAGGCGGGGCCGATCGCGACGGCGTTGCTGATCGCGGGGGCCGGTGGGTCGGCGATCGCGGCCGACCTCGGCGCGCGCAAGATCCGTGAAGAGCTCGACGCGATGATGGTGCTGGGCATCGATCCGATCCAGCGCCTCGTCGTGCCCCGGGTGCTGGCGTGCATGCTCGTGGCGGTCTTCCTCAACGGCATGGTCAGCGTCGTCGGCGTGGCCGGCGGCTACGTCTTCAACGTCATCCTCCAAGACGGTACGCCGGGCGCGTACCTGGCCAGCTTCACCGCGCTCGCCCAGCTACCGGACGTGTGGATCGGCATGATCAAGGCGCTGGTCTTCGGACTCATCGCCGCGATCGTCGCCGCCTACAAGGGCATGAACGCCGGTGGCGGCCCCAAGGGCGTGGGCGATGCCGTCAACGAGTCCGTGGTCATCACCTTCCTGCTGCTGTTCGTCGTCAACTTCACCCTGAGCACGATCTATCTCCAGGTCGTCCCGCCGAAGACGGGTTAGGGGAGCGGACATGGCGAGCATCAAGGCGATCTACGACCGGCCGATGAAGGGCCTGGACAACCTCGGTCACGAGCTGTCCTTCTACCTCAAGGTCCTCATCGCGCTGCCCCGGTCGGTACGCCGCTACCCGCGCGAGATCCTGCGCATCCTGGCCGAGGTCACCCTCGGCTCGGGCGCCCTGGCGGTCATCGGCGGCACGGTCGGCGTCATCATCGGCATGACCTTCTTCACCGGGGCCCAGGTCGGGCTCTCCGGGTACGCCGCGCTCAACCAGCTCGGCACCGCGGCGTTCTCCGGCTTCGTCTCGGCGTACTTCAACACCCGCGAGATCGCCCCGCTGGTGGCGGGCATCGCGCTCGCCGCGACGGTCGGCTGCGGCTTCACCGCCCAGCTGGGCGCGATGCGGATCTCCGAGGAGATCGACGCCGTCGAGGTGATGGCGATCCCGTCGATGCAGTTCCTGGTCACCACGCGGGTGATCGGCGGCCTGATCGCCATCGTCCCCCTGTACGTCGTGGGCCTGCTCTCGTCGTACGTCGCGAGCCGCCTGGTGGTCACCCAGTTCTACGGGCAGTCATCAGGCACCTACGACCACTACTTCAACCAATTCCTGCCACCCGGCGACGTGCTGTGGTCCTTCGGCAAGGTGCTGGTGTTCGCGGTGGTCGTCATCCTCATCCACTGCTACCACGGCTACACCGCCTCCGGCGGTCCGGCCGGCGTGGGCGTCGCGGTGGGTCGTGCGGTGCGGACGAGCATCGTGGCGATCAACGTGATCGACCTCTTCCTGTCCATGGCGATCTGGGGCGCCTCGACCACCGTGCGACTGGCGGGGTGAGGCGACGATGAACCGCGTGCTCTCCGCCCACCGCGTGCTCGGTGTCGTCTTCGTGTGCCTGCTGCTGGTCGGCGTCTGGCTGACCTACGCGACGTTCACCAAGAAGTTCACCAGCTACGACCGGGTCACCCTCGAGACGACCAACATCGGCCTGCAGCTGCCGACCCGGGCCGACGTCAAGGTCCGCGGCGTGATCGTGGGCGAGGTGCTCGCCACCGAGGCCGGCGACGCCGGTGGCGCCAAGATCACCCTCGGCCTCTACCGCGACAAGATCGGCGTGGTCCCGGCCAACGTGACCGGCTCGATCGTGCCCAAGACGCTCTTCGGCGAGAAGTACGTCTCGCTCGTCATCCCCGACAGCGGCCCGTCCGGCACGATGCGCGCCGGCGCGACCATCGACCGCACGGTGGTCAGCACCGAGCTCGAGGAGGTCCTCTCCGACCTCTACCCGCTGCTCCAGACGGTGCGGCCGGCCGACCTCAACATGACGCTGACCGCGCTCGCGACCGCGCTCGAGGGCCGCGGCGAGCAGCTGGGCAAGAACCTCGAGGTGCTCGACTCCTACCTCAAGCGGCTCAACCCGCAGATCCCGGCGCTGCTCGAGGACCTCAAGCTCACCGCCGACGTCTCCGACACCTACGCCGACATCCTTCCCCAGGTGGCCCAGATCCTCGACGACACCGTCAAGACCACCGGCACCATCGAGGAGCGCGAGGCCTCGCTGCGCGCGACCCTGCGCGACGTGCGGACCTTCTCCGACACCGCGCGCTCGTTCCTCGACGCCAACGCCGAGCGGCTCGAGGAGGCCGGGCGGCTGAGCACGCCGATCCTGCGGGCGCTGGCGCGCTACGCGCCCGAGATCCCGTGCATGGCCAAGGCGATCACCACTGTCCAAGGCCGGCTCGCCCAGGCGTTCCGCGGCTACGAGCTGCACATCGTGCTCGAGACGCTGCAGGACCAGCCGCGCAAGTACACCGCCAAGGACAAGCCGATCTTCGGTGACGACCGCGGCCCCGACTGCCTCGGCCTGCCCAACCCGGTGTGGAGCCAGGAGAACCCGCACGGCCCGCTGCCCAAGCTCAACGACGGCATCAACGGCAACACCGGCAAGGGCAACCTGCGTCCCGGCGCCGGCTACCAGGGCACCCCGGACGACGTGACCGCGCTGCGTGGCGCCCTCGACGCCGAGTACGACGGCGCCGGTTCCGACCTCAACGTCCTGCTGACCGGCCCGCTGCTCGCCCAGGGAGCCACGCGATGATCCGGGGCCTCGACAAGCAGACCAGCGGCGCGCTCGTCCGGCTGGTGATCTTCATGGTCACCACCGCGCTGGCGACCGGCGTGCTGATCGTGACGATCGGCAACCTGTCCTTCGGCAGCACCAAGCAGTACTCCGCCGACTTCACCGACGCGACCGGCGTCAACAAGGGCGACGACATCCGCATCGCCGGCGTCAAGATCGGCACCGTCGAGGGCGTCGAGGTCAAGGGCGCCCACCGGGCCCGGGTCACCTTCAAGGTCGACGCCGACACGGTCCTCGACGGCGCGACCCACGCCCGGATCCGCTACCGCAACCTGATCGGCCAGCGCTACATCTCGCTGACCCAGGAGGGCACCGCCGGCGGCGGTCGCCTCGGCGAGGGCGACACGATCGCGATGGGCAACACCGAGGCCGCGCTCGACCTGACGGTCCTCTTCAACGGCTTCAAGCCGCTCTTCCAGGCGCTCTCGCCCGACGACATCAACAAGCTCTCCTACGAGATCGTCCAGGTCTTCCAGGGTGAGGGCGGCACCGTCCAGGGGCTGCTGTCGAGCACCGCGTCAGTGACCCAGACGCTGGCCGACCGCGACCAGGTGATCGGCGACCTGATCGAGAATCTCGACTACGTCCTGGGCCACGTCGCCGACCGCGACAAGCAGCTGACCCGGCTCATCGACAGCTTCCGCTCGCTCGTGGGCGGTCTCAACGACGACCGTGAGGCGATCCTCTCCTCGCTCGACTCGATCTCGGACCTCTCGGTGCAGACCGCGGCCCTGGTGACCGACATCAAGGACCCGTTCGTCAAGGACATCAAGGAGCTGCGCAAGCTCGCCGGCAACCTCGACCGCAACCGCAAGGAGATCGACCGCTCCCTGCAGGTGCTCCCGATCAAGCTCACCAAGATCGGCCGGACGGCGACCTACGGCTCCTGGTTCAACTTCTACCTGTGCCACTTCAAGGCCACGATCACGCTGCCGGGCGCGAAGAAGCCGCTCCCGCCGGTCGCCTACAAGGTGGCCGCCGACCGGTGCTCGCTCCAGCGGGAGGTGGGTCAGTGATGAAGCCGTTCCGCGAGCGCAACCCCGTCATCATCGGCATGGTCAGCATCGCCGTGCTGGTGCTCGGCCTGGTCGCGGCGTTCCGCGCCCAGGATCTGCCGCTGATCGGCGGCGGCGACACCTACTACGCCTCGTTCTCCGAGGCGGGCGGGCTCAAGGTCAAGGACGAGGTCCGCATCGCCGGCGTCCGCGTCGGCCAGGTGACCTCGATGGACCTCGACGGCAACTCGGTCAAGGTCGGCTTCAAGATCAAGTCCGACGCCGCGTTCGGCGACGAGACCCGGGCCGACATCAAGGTCAAGACGATCCTCGGCTCGATGTTCCTCGCGCTCGAGCCGGCCGGCAGCGGCCAGCTCGCCGAGGGCACCACGATCCCGGTCGAGCGGACCAGCTCGCCGTACGACGTGGTCGACGCCTTCACCGGCCTCGCCGAGACCTCCGCTGACATCGACACCGACCAGCTCGCCGCGTCGCTGACGACGCTGGCCGACCTGACCCGCAACACGCCCGAGGACTTCC
Source organism: Pimelobacter sp. 30-1 (assembly GCF_018831735.1). Lineage (NCBI taxonomy): Bacteria > Bacillati > Actinomycetota > Actinomycetes > Propionibacteriales > Nocardioidaceae > Pimelobacter > Pimelobacter sp. 30-1. Next base: position 453,800 of record NZ_NHTS01000003.1, on the reverse strand, counting down.
GCAAGGCGCTCACCGGCCTGTCCGCGCTGGCCGACACCGTCGCCTCGCGCGACAAGGAGATCGGCTCGCTGCTGCAGAACCTGCACCGGGTCTCGACCGTGCTCGACTCGCGCGACGAGGACATCGTCGCGCTGATGGGCGACGCCGACACGCTGTTCACCGCGCTGCTGCAGCGCAAGGAGCAGATCCACCGGCTGCTGGTCTCGACCTCGACGCTGAGCACCAAGCTGACCGGCCTGATCCGGGACAGCCGCGCCGACCTCAAGCCGGCGCTCGACCACCTCGACTCGGTGCTCCAGGTGATAAAGAAGAACGAGAACAACCTCGAGGACTCGATCGCGACGATGGCGCCCTTCTACCGGGTCTTCGCGAGCACGCTCGGCAGCGGCCCGTGGTTCGACACCTACATCTTCAACCTGCCGCCCGTCCCGGGGACGGTGGGCCAGTGACCGGGCTGCGCCGCTGGCTCCCGCTGGCCGTCATCGGACTCCTCGTCGTCGCCGGCGTGGTGTGGATGTTCGGTGGCAAGGGCGACAGCAAGACCGTGACGGCGTACTTCCCGCGGGCCGTGTCGGTCTACGAGGGCAGCGACCTTCGGGTGCTCGGCGTCCGGGTCGGCCAGGTCGACGAGGTGACCCCCGCGGGCACCAAGGTCAAGGTCGTCATGTCCTACGACTCCGACGTCAAGGTGCCGGCCGACGCCGACGCGGTGATCGTCTCGCCGTCGGTGGTGGGGGACCGCTACATCCAGCTCTCGCCCGCCTACGAGAAGGGGGACGAGGAGATGGCCGACAACACGGTCATCGAGGTCGCCAAGACCGCCGTCCCGCTCGAGCTCGACCAGATCTACTCCAGCATCGACAAGCTGACGGTGGCACTGGGGCCCAACGGCGCCAACAAGGACGGTGCGCTCACCGACCTGCTGGAGCAGACCGCCCGCAACTTCGGCGGCCAGGGCGCCAACTTCCACCAGACGATCAAGGACTTCGGCCGGCTCAGCGAGACGCTCGACAACAACAAGGACGAGCTCTTCGAGTCGACGGCCCAGCTCGAGTCGTTCATCAAGACGCTGGCCGACAACGACACGACCGTGCGCGACTTCAACAAGTCCCTCGGCAACGTCTCCAGCCTGCTCGCCGACGAGCGCCAGGAGCTGACCACCGCCCTGGGCAACCTCGGTACGGCGCTCGGCGAGGTCGCCACCTTCGTCAAGGACAACCGGGCCGTCCTCGGTCGCAACATCAAGGACGTCAACCGGGTCGCCAAGGTGCTGGTGCGCCAGCGCGCCGCGCTCGACGAGCTGCTCCAGGCCGGTCCGCTCGCGCTGACGAACCTGTACCACACGTACAACCCCAAGGACGGCACGCTCGACACCAACGCCAACCTGGGCAACATCCTCCACGAGCTGACCTCCAACCCGGGCGCCGTCGTGTGCGCCCTGGTCTCGGGCGTCGACAAGAAGGGCGACCTGTGCAAGCTGGTCGACAAGCTGCTGCCCCGCGGTGCGCCGTTCGGGACCGGCTCGTGGTCCGGCAAGCAGTACGACCCGACCCTCAACGGCCTGGTGGAGGTGGACCGATGACGACCCGCCTGCGCGCGCGCCTGGGCCGCCGTACCCGTGCGGTCGCCGCTCTCGGCGCCGGCCTGCTGCTGCTCACCGGCTGCAACTTCGACGTCTACTCGCTGCCGCTGCCCGGTGGTGCCGACACCGGCAAGGACCCGATCCACGTCAAGGTCCGCTTCCCCGACGTCCTCGACCTGGTGCCGAAGTCCTCGGTCAAGGTCAACGACGTCGCGGTCGGCCAGGTGACCAAGGTGACCCTCGACGGCTACCAGGCCGTGGTCGAGCTCGAGCTCCGCAAGGACGTCGACCTGCCCGACAACGCGGTCGCCACGATCCGCCAGACCAGCCTGCTCGGCGAGAAGTTCGTCTCGCTGGCCACGCCGACGTCCGGCGCCAAGGGCCGGCTCTCCGACGGCGACCTGATCCCCGACGGCGGCCACAACCCCGAGGTCGAGGACGTGCTGAGCGCGCTGAGCCTGGTGCTCAACGGCGGCGGCGTCGCCCAGCTCAAGACGATCTCCTCCGAGCTCAACCTCGCCCTCGAGGGCCGCGAGGGCTCGGCCAAGTCCGTGCTCACCCAGGTCTCGTCGCTGATGGGCCAGCTCGACCAGCGCAAGCAGGACATCGTGCGCGCGATCGAGTCGGTCAACCGGCTCGCGCTCACCGCGCGCAAGCACCAGAAGAGCATCGACGCGGCGCTCGACGAGCTGCCCAGCGCGCTCGACTCGCTCGACAGCCAGCGCGAGGACCTCGTCGCGATGCTCGACGGGCTGACCAAGCTCAGCGACGTCGGCGTCCGGGTCATCCAGACCACGCAGGCCACGACGGTCGACTCGCTCCGCTCGCTCGACCCGGTGCTCACCCAGCTGGCCAAGGCCGGCGACGACTTCGTCAAGGGCTTCAGCACGTTCCTGACCTACCCGTTCATCGACGAGTCGGTGGGCCGCGACCCGCGGGTCGCCGAGAACCTGCACATGGGCGACTACGTCAACCTGTCGATCGACCTGCAGCTCGACTTCAACAACCTCGCGCTGCCGGACATCCCGTGCATCCCGATCAACCTGCTGCCCGACAGCCCGCTCGACCAGCTGATCAACCTCAAGAACCTCTGCAACGGCGTCTACCAGACGCTCCAGGGGTGCCTGCGGACGCCGGTCAACATCGATGCCTGCCGCCAGCTCCCGAAGTACCTCTTCGACAACGTCTGCGCGGCGGTCAAGCTGCTGTGCGGCCTGGTCGGCAACAAGCCCGGGGCCACCAGCGGTGACAAGGCCAGTGCCGGCACCGACCCGCTCAGCCAGCTGCTCAACAACGTGCTCAAGGGCGGCGGCCTCGGCCGGCCCGCCCCCGGCGGCAGCAGCGAGGCCGACCTGATGTGGGCCGACTTCGACGACGCCTACGACGCCAACCTGCTCCGGGCCTACGCCGGCCCGCTGGTGGCCGCGCCCGGTGGCGCCACGACGACCGGGGGGACGAGCCGATGATCACCCGTCGTACCCGGATCCAGCTGATCGTCTTCGCGATCATCACGCTGCTCGGCGTCTCGTTCGTGGGCGCCCGCTACGCCAAGCTCGACCGGCTCGTGGTCGACCGCTCCTACACGGTCACCGCGCACTACCCGCAGTCCGGCGGCATCTTCACCGGTGCCGAGGTGACCTACCGCGGTGTCGGCATCGGCACGGTCGGCGACCTGGTCCTCACCGACAAGGGCGTCGACGTCCAGCTCGAGATCGAGAAGAAGTGGGACAAGATCCCGCGCGACAGCATCGCGCTGGTCGGCAACCGCTCCGCCGTCGGTGAGCAGTACGTCGAGCTGCAGCCCCAGACCGACAAGGGTCCCTACCTCGTCGACGGATCCCAGCTCGACGACGTCGCCACGCCCATCGCCACCGAGAAGCTGCTCGGCGACCTCTCCGCGACGGTCGCCAGCGTCGACCGGGACTCGCTGCGGACCACGGTCGAGGAGCTCGGCAAGGCCTTCGGCGGCACCGGCCCCGACCTGCAGAAGATCATCGACACCGGCAACTCGTTCATCGAGACCGCCAACGACAACTTCGACATCACCTCGGCGCTGATCAAGGACAGCAACACCGTCCTCAACGGCCAGCTCGCGACCGAGTCCTCGCTGCGCACCTTCGCCAGCCAGCTCTCGCTCTTCAGTGGCGCGCTCGCCGGCGCCGACCCGCAGCTGCGCAAGGTGATCGACTCCGGCTCGGCCGCGGCCACCCAGCTGCGCACCTTCCTGGAGCAGAACGGCGTCGAGCTCAGCGAGCTGCTCGCCAACCTGGTCGCCACCGGCCGGGTCGTGGTCAAGCACATCCCCGCGATCAAGCAGATGCTCGTCGTCTACCCCTACGCCGTGGTCGGTGGCTTCGTCACCGTCGGCAAGAGCCCCAACGGCTTCTGGGACGCCCACTTCGGCCTGGTCCTCGCGCCCGACAGCACGCCCTGCTACGCGGGCTACCTCAAGAAGCGCAAGAGCCCCTCCGACCGCTTCGAGAACCCGCCGATGCCCAACGTCGGCTGCACCGAGCCGGCCTCCAAGAGCAACCCGCGCGGCGCCCAGAACCTGCCGCGCGCCGTACCGGACGTCGACGGGACCTCCCCGGTCGTCGCCAGCTACGACACGAAGTCGGGCCAGCTGAGCTGGGGTGCGCCCGCGTCGTCCGACACCCGCCGGGGTAGCGTGGCGCCGCCGTCGCTGGGAGAGGACTCGTGGAAGTGGCTGTACGTCCAACCGATGCTCGACTCGACCGCGACCCGGTGAGGCCCGCCGCGCCCCGCGCCACGCTTCGCTGGATCGTCATGGCGGTCCTGCTCGGCGTCCTGGTCGCCTCCCTCGGCGTCACCGCCTGGGTGGTGGTCGACAAGGCCGACGGCGACCTCGGCTCCCTGCGCCACCCGCCCAAGGACGAGACCGCCCAGCGCGAGAAGGCTCTCGCCGCGGCCCGCACCTTCGTCCAGCGGTTCAACACCTACGGGCCCGGGCTGCTCGACAGCGCCGGCAAGATGCCCGACTACGCCGCGGTCGGTGGGCTGATGACGGCCAAGTTCCGCACGGTCTTCGACAAGAACGTCGGCTATGCCGAGGAGACCGTCAAGCAGACCCAGATCGACCGGACCGGTACGCCGTACGCGGTCGGGATCGCGTCGATCGACGCCGACTCCGCCCAGGTGCTCGTGGCCGGCGTCGTGGAGTTCTCCTACCCCGACCCGAAGAAGGCGGGGGAGCGGATCCCGTTCGAGCCGCTGCGCTTCCGCTACGAGGTCTCGCTGGTCAAGCAGGACGGCCGCTGGCTGGTCGACGACCTCGACGACGTCGACGACGAGCTGCCCTCGTTCGGTGAGGCCTCGATCCCGCAGGGTGGCGCGCCGAGCCCGGCGCCCTCGGGTGGGGCCAGCCCGTCCGGCAGCCCGACCGGCAACCCGACCGGCAACCCGACCGGAACGGCGGGTCAGTGATGAGGACCAACCTCTACGACCTCCTCGACGTCGACGAGAGCGCGAGCGCCGACGAGATCCGCGCCGCGTGGAAGTCCGCGATCGCCGACCTCGACCCGACCGAGCGCCGGTTCCGGGCGTTCAACGACGCCGCCGGGGTGCTGCTCGACGCCGAGCGCCGCGCCGCCTACGACGCGGAGCTGGCCGCCGAGCGAGAGGCTGCCGAGCCCGAGGTCACCCCCGAGCCCGAGCCCACAGGCACCCCGGCGCCCGCGCCCGCGTCCGCGCCGGCGACCGCGGCCGCGGCCGACGAGCCCGAGGGCAAGCCCGCCGCGCAGTCCGGCACCGGCCCCTCGACCACCGCCCTGATCGCCGTCGGTGTCGTGGCGCTGCTCGCCCTGGCCCTCGCGGTCGGCGTGCTCCTCATGCCCGGCGCCACCGGCGACGACACCGCCAAGGCGGTCTCCGAGCGCAACACCCGCGCCGAGCGCGCGGCGCTCTCGGCCGAGGGCGCCGCCGAGCAGATGGTCGCGCCGGTGCTGTCGTACAACTACAAGACGATGGCCGACGACCTCGAGCGCCACCGTGGCTACATGACCACGACGCTGGCCGACAAGCAGGCCCGCGCCTGGCCCGAGATCACCAAGGAAGCCGAGTCCCAGCAGATCGTCGTCGAGGCCAAGGCCAGCGCGACCGCCCTCACCCGGGTCGACCCGGCGGGGGACCGGGCCACGGTCGTGGTCTACGTCGACCAGTACGTCACCAAGGCCGGCGGCAAGCCCTTCGTGCTCCAGATGTGGGCGACGCTCTCGCTCAAGCGCGCCTCGGGCAGCGCCGAGCGCTGGCAGCTCGAGGACCTGTGCACCGACGCCTCCTGCGGGTGAGCGGATCGCTGCCCCGCGGCGAGGCCGCTTGACCTTCGGAGGCGGGCGCAGCATGATCGGCGGACCGGTTTCACCTGTGCACGACGGGACCGCTTCAACGGCTGTGTGAGGTTGCGCACCCGGACGTTGTCGAGCGCACCCCTTTGGTGTATCGTGGCTCCTTGCGCCTGCCCTCAGATGCGCTTCGGCCTGCCCGGTGGCCGATGACGTGGTGGGCTTGGGCGCTCTCGAAGAGTCGAACCCGTCGAAGGACAACTCTTGGCCGCGCGCACCACCCCCGGTAAGTCCCGCATCTCGTTTGCGAAGATCCAGGAGCCGATGGAGCTCCCGAAGCTCCTCTCGCTCCAGACCGACAGCTTCGACTGGCTGATCGGCAACGAGGCTCACAAGTCCCGGATCGAGGCCCGCCGGGCCGAGGGCCAGGACGCGTCCGACAAGTCCGGTCTCGAGGAGATCTTCGAGGAGATCTCGCCGATCGAGGACTTCTCCGAGACGATGTCGCTCTCGTTCGAGAACCCCGTCTTCTACGACCCCAAGTACACGGTCGACGAGTGCAAGGAGAAGGACCTCACCTACTCCGCGCCGCTCTACGTCTCGGCCGAGTTCACCAACAACGAGACCGGTGAGATCAAGGGCCAGACGGTCTTCATGGGCGACTTCCCCCTGATGACCCCCAAGGGCACCTTCGTCATCAACGGCACCGAGCGCGTCGTCGTCTCCCAGCTCGTCCGCTCGCCGGGTGTGTACTTCGAGCGCCAGGCCGACAAGACGTCCGACAAGGACATCTTCACCGCCCGCCTGATCCCCAGCCGCGGCGCCTGGCTGGAGTTCGAGATCGACAAGCGCGACATGGTCGGCGTCCGCCTCGACCGCAAGCGCAAGCAGAACGTCACGGTCCTGCTCAAGGCCCTCCAGGCCATCGCCGAGGACACCGGCGAGGAGTACGACTACGAGGCCGTCATGGCCGACCTGCGTCAGTTCGAGTCGATCCAGCTGACCGAGGAGAAGGACAACACGCAGGGTCCCGACGACGCCCTGCTCGACATCTACCGCAAGCTGCGCCCGGGCGAGCCGCCGACGCGTGAGGCCGCGCTGACGCTGCTGAAGAACTACTACTTCAACCCGAAGCGCTACGACCTGGCCAAGGTCGGTCGCTACAAGATCAACAAGAAGCTGGGCCAGGACCAGCCGTTCGACCAGCAGACGATGACGATCTCCGACATGGTCGCGACGATCCGCTACATCGTGGCGCTGCACGACGGCCGGGCCGAGCTCTCGACGCCCCAGGGCGACATCGAGATCAGCCCCGACGACATCGACCACTTCGGCAACCGCCGCATGCGCACGGTCGGCGAGCTGATCCAGAACCAGCTCCGCACCGGTCTGGCGCGCATGGAGCGCGTGGTCCGCGAGCGGATGACGACCCAGGACGTCGAGGCCATCACGCCGCAGTCCCTGATCAACATCCGTCCCGTGGTCGCGGCGCTGAAGGAGTTCTTCGGCACCTCGCAGCTCTCGCAGTTCATGGACCAGACCAACCCGATCGCGGGCCTGACGCACAAGCGTCGCCTCTCCGCGCTCGGCCCGGGTGGTCTCTCCCGTGACCGCGCCGGCATGGAGGTCCGTGACGTCCACCCGTCGCACTACGGCCGGATGTGCCCGATCGAGACGCCGGAAGGCCCGAACATCGGTCTGATCGGCTCGCTCGCGTCGTACGGGCGGATCAACCCGTTCGGCTTCGTCGAGACGCCCTACCGCAAGGTCGAGAACGGTGTCGTCACCGACCAGATCGACTACCTGACCGCCGACGACGAGGACCGCTACGTCATCGCGCAGGCCAACGCGGCCCTCGACGCCAACAACCGCTTCGCCGAGGAGCGGGTGCTGGTCCGCCAGCGCGACGGCGAGGTCTCCGAGATCACGGCCGACGAGGTCGACTACATGGACGTCTCGCCGCGCCAGATGGTGTCGGTCGCGACGGCCCTGATCCCGTTCCTCGAGCACGACGACGCCAACCGCGCGCTCATGGGCGCCAACATGCAGCGTCAGGCCGTCCCGCTCATCAAGAGCGACAGCCCGATCGTCGGCACCGGCATCGAGTTCCGCGCCGCGGTCGACGCCGGCGACGTCGTCACCGCCACCAAGGCCGGTGTGGTCAAGGAGGTCTCCGCGGACCTCGTCGAGACCATGAACGACGACGGCACCTACTCGTCGTACCGGCTCGCGAAGTTCAAGCGCTCCAACCAGGGCACCTGCATCAACCAGCGCCCGCTGGTCGTCGCCGGTGACCGGGTCGAGGCCGGCTCGCCGATCGCCGACGGTCCGTGCACCGACATGGCCGAGATGGCGCTGGGCACCAACCTGCTCGTGGCGTTCATGCCGTGGGAGGGCCACAACTACGAGGACGCGATCATCCTCAGCCAGCGCCTGGTGCAGGAGGACGTCCTCACCTCGATCCACATCGAGGAGCACGAGGTCGACGCCCGCGACACCAAGCTCGGGCCCGAGGAGATCACCCGCGACATCCCGAACGTCAGCGAGGAGATGCTCGCCGACCTCGACGAGCGCGGCATCATCCGGATCGGCGCGGAGGTCACCACCGGTGACATCCTCGTCGGCAAGGTGACGCCCAAGGGCGAGACCGAGCTGACCCCCGAGGAGCGCCTGCTCCGCGCGATCTTCGGTGAGAAGGCGCGCGAGGTGCGCGACACCTCGATGAAGGTCCCGCACGGTGAGTCCGGCACGGTCATCGGCGTCCGCGTCTTCGACCGCGAAGAGGGCGACGAGCTCCCGCCGGGTGTCAACCAGCTGGTCCGCGTGTACGTCGCGCAGAAGCGCAAGATCTCCGTGGGTGACAAGCTCGCCGGCCGTCACGGCAACAAGGGTGTCATCGCCAAGATCCTGCCGATCGAGGACATGCCGTTCATGGAGGACGGCACGCCGGTCGACGTCGTGCTCAACCCGCTGGGTGTGCCGCGACGGATGAACATCGGTCAGATCCTCGAGCTGCACCTGGGCTGGCTCGGCAAGCAGGGCTGGCACATCGACGCCGACCTCAAGAACGAGGAGTGGGCCCAGCGCCTGACCTCGATCGGTGCCGACCAGGCCGAGCCGAACACCAAGCTGGCGACCCCCGTCTTCGACGGCGCCCGCGAGGACGAGATCACCGGCCTGCTCGGTCAGACCCTGCCCAACCGCGACGGTGTCCGGATGGTCAAGGAGAGCGGCAAGGCCAGCCTCTTCGACGGTCGCTCCGGCGAGCCGTTCAAGGACCCGGTCTCGGTCGGCTACATGTACATCCTCAAGCTCCACCACCTGGTCGACGACAAGATCCACGCGCGTTCGACCGGTCCGTACTCGATGATCACGCAGCAGCCCCTGGGTGGTAAGGCCCAGTTCGGTGGCCAGCGGTTCGGCGAGATGGAGGTGTGGGCGATGGAGGCGTACGGCGCCGCCTACGCCCTCCAGGAGCTCCTGACGATCAAGTCCGACGACGTGCCCGGTCGCGTCAAGGTCTACGAGGCCATCGTGAAGGGCGAGAACATCCCCGACTCGGGTATCCCGGAGTCGTTCAAGGTTCTCGTCAAGGAGATGCAGTCGCTCTGCCTCAACGTGGAGGTGCTGTCCCAGGACGGCTCCGCCATCGCGTTGAAGGACGCGGAGGAGGACGTCTTCCGCGCCGCCGAGGAGCTCGGCATCGACCTCTCCCGTCGCGAGCCCTCGAGCGTCGAAGAAGTCTGAGCGGATCGCCCCGGTGGTTTCGAGGCTCGCGAGCTCGCACCTCAACCACCGGGGCCCCCTCAGTCCCCAGCCTCACCTTTCACAGAACTAACGAAGGACAGCAGCCATCGTGCTCGACGTGAACTTCTTCGACCAGCTTCAGATCGGCCTGGCCACCGCGGACGACATCCGCACGTGGAGCCACGGCGAGGTCAAGAAGCCGGAGACCATCAACTACCGCACGCTCAAGCCCGAGCGTGACGGCCTCTTCTGCGAGAAGATCTTCGGTCCCACCCGGGACTGGGAGTGCTACTGCGGCAAGTACAAGCGGGTCCGCTTCAAGGGCATCATCTGCGAGCGCTGCGGCGTCGAGGTGACCCGCTCCAAGGTCCGCCGTGAGCGGATGGGCCACATCGAGCTCGCCGCCCCGGTCACCCACATCTGGTACTTCAAGGGTGTGCCGAGCCGCCTGGGCTACCTGCTCGACCTGGCGCCGAAGGACCTCGAGAAGGTCATCTACTTCGCGGCCTACATGATCACCTCGGTCGACGAGGACGCCCGGCACCGCGACCTGTCCTCGCTCGAGGGCAAGGTGCAGCTCCAGCGCGAGTCCATCGAGAAGCGCCGCGACGCCGGCCTCGAGGACCGCACCAAGAAGCTCGAGGACGACCTCGCCACGCTCGAGGCCGAGGGTGCCAAGGCCGACCAGCGCCGCAAGGTGCGCGACGGCGCCGAGCGCGAGCTCAAGCAGCTGCGCGACCGCGCCCAGCGCGAGCTGGACCGCCTCGACGAGGTCTGGGACACGTTCAAGAGCCTCAAGGTCCAGGACCTCATGGGCGACGAGATCCTCTACCGCGAGATGAAGAACTGGTTCGGCAAGTACTTCGAGGGCCACATGGGCGCCACGGCGATCCAGAAGCGCCTGCAGAGCTTCGACCTCGACGCCGAGGTCGAGAACCTGCGCGAGACCATCGCCACCGGCAAGGGTCAGCGCAAGGTCCGCGCGCTCAAGCGGCTCAAGGTCGTCGAGGCCTTCCGCAAGACCGGCAACAAGCCCGAGGGCATGGTCCTCGACGCCGTTCCGGTCATCCCGCCGGACCTGCGCCCGATGGTGCAGCTCGACGGTGGCCGCTTCGCGACCTCCGACCTCAACGACCTGTACCGCCGCGTCATCAACCGGAACAACCGCCTCAAGCGGCTGCTCGACCTCGGTGCGCCGGAGATCATCGTCAACAACGAGAAGCGGATGCTCCAGGAGGCCGTCGACTCGCTGTTCGACAACGGCCGTCGTGGTCGCCCCGTCACCGGCCCGGGCAACCGGCCGCTGAAGTCGCTCTCCGACATGCTCAAGGGCAAGCAGGGTCGCTTCCGCCAGAACCTGCTCGGCAAGCGCGTGGACTACTCGGGCCGTTCGGTCATCGTGTCGGGTCCGCAGCTCAAGCTGCACCAGTGCGGTCTGCCCAAGCAGATGGCGCTCGAGCTGTTCAAGCCGTTCGTGATGAAGCGCCTCGTCGACCTGTCGCACGCGCAGAACATCAAGTCCGCCAAGCGGATGGTCGAGCGCGCCCGCCCGGTCGTGTGGGACGTCCTCGAAGAGGTCATCACCGAGCACCCCGTGCTGCTCAACCGTGCGCCCACGCTGCACCGTCTCGGCATCCAGGCCTTCGAGCCCCAGCTGATCGAGGGCAAGGCCATCCAGCTGCACCCGCTGGTCTGCACCGCGTTCAACGCCGACTTCGACGGTGACCAGATGGCGGTCCACCTGCCGCTGTCCGCCGAGGCGCAGGCCGAGGCCCGGATCCTGATGCTGTCGACCAACAACATCCTCAAGCCGTCGGACGGCCGTCCGGTGACCATGCCCACCCAGGACATGATCATCGGCCTGTTCTTCCTCACCACCGAGCGTGGCGAGGCGACGGTCGAGGCCGGCGGCGAGACCCGCCTGCGGACCTTCTCGTCCCCGGCCGAGGCGATCATGGCCTACGACCGCGGCGAGATCACGCTGCAGAACAAGGTCCAGATCCGTCTCGAGGACTACTTCTTCGAGGGTGTCGAGGAGGGCGTGGCCTCGCTGGTCGAGACCACGCTGGGCCGCACGATCTTCAACGACGCGCTGCCGGCCGACTACCCGTACGTCAACGAGGAGGTCGGCAAGAAGCGCCTCGGCGCGATCGTCAACGACCTCGCCGAGCGCTACCCCAAGGTCGTCGTCGCGGCGTCCCTGGACGCGCTCAAGGACAACGGCTTCCACTGGGCCACCCGCTCGGGTGTCACGGTCTCGATCGACGACGTCATCACGCCGCCGAACAAGTCCGAGATCCTCGCCAAGCACGAGGCCGACGCGGCCAAGATCCAGAAGCAGTACGAGCGCGGTCTGGTCACCGACGACGAGCGCCGCCAGGAGCTCATCGAGATCTGGACCAAGGCGAGCCAGGAGGTCGGCAAGGCACTGCGGGCCACCTTCGAGGCGAACCCGACCAACCCGATCTACGTCCAGGTCCACTCGGGCGCCTCGGGTAACTTCAACCAGATCAACCAGGTCGGCGCCATGCGTGGTCTGGTGGCCAACCCCAAGGGCGAGATCATCCCGCGGCCGATCAAGGCCAACTTCCGCGAGGGTCTGTCCGTGCTGGAGTACTTCATCTCCACCCACGGTGCCCGCAAGGGTCTGGCGGACACCGCGCTGCGGACCGCCGACTCGGGCTACCTGACCCGTCGTCTGGTCGACGTGTCGCAGGACGTCATCATCCGTGAGGACGACTGCGGCACCGAGCGCGGCCTGCCCAAGGTCATCGGCGTCAAGGACGAGAACGGCGTGGTCGTCAAGGACGAGAACGCCGAGACCGCCGCGTACGCCCGCTCGGCCGCCAAGGAGATCACCCACCCGACCACGGGTGAGGTGCTCGCCACCGCGGGCGAGGACCTCGGTGACGTCAAGATCGCCGAGCTCATCGAGGCCGGCATCGAGACGGTCACGGTCCGCTCGGTCCTGACCTGCGACGCCCGTACCGGCACCTGCGCGAAGTGCTACGGCCGCTCGCTGGCGACCGGCAAGCTCGTCGACATCGGCGAGGCCGTCGGCATCATCGCGGCCCAGTCGATCGGTGAGCCCGGCACGCAGCTGACGATGCGTACCTTCCACACCGGTGGTGTGGCCTCGGCCGACGACATCACGCAGGGTCTGCCCCGCGTCGTGGAGCTCTTCGAGGCGCGGACCCCCAAGGGTCACGCCCAGATCTCCGAGGCCGCCGGTCGCATCTCCATCGAGGAGACCGACAAGGCCCGCATCGTCATCGTCACCCCCGACGACGGCAGCGAGGTCAAGGAGTACCCCGTGTCCCGCCGCTCGCGCCTCCTCGTCGAGGACGGCGGCCGGGTCGAGGTGGGCGACAAGTTCACCGCCGGTACCGAGGACCCGAAGGAGGTGCTGCGCATCCTTGGTGTCCGCAAGACCCAGCAGCACCTCGTCGACCAGGTCCAGGAGGTCTACCGGTCGCAGGGTGTGTCGATCCACGACAAGCACATCGAGATCATCGTGCGGCAGATGCTGCGCCGGATCACGGTGCTCGAGTCGGGCGAGACCAACCTGCTGCCGTCCGACCTCGTCGACCGGGTCCGCTTCGAGGAGGAGAACCGGCGCGTGGTCTCCGAGGGCGGCAAGCCGGCCTCGGGTCGTCCGGAGCTCATGGGCATCACCAAGGCCTCGCTCGCGACCGAGTCGTGGCTCTCGGCGGCCTCCTTCCAGGAGACCACCCGGGTGCTCACCGACGCCGCGATCAACGGCCGCTCCGACAGCCTGCGCGGCCTGAAGGAGAACGTGATCATCGGCAAGCTGATCCCGGCCGGCACCGGTCTGGAGCGCTACCGGAACATCCGGGTCGAGCCCACCGAGGAGGCGCGCGCCGCGGCGTACGCCGTCACCGGCTACGAGTCCTACGACTACGAGTTCGGCAACCAGGGCCAGGCCGTGGCGCTGGACGACTTCGACTTCGGTTCCTACCAGAACTGATCGAGTCAGCCGAAGGCCCTCCCGAGCACTGCTCGGGAGGGCCTTCGGGCATTTCGGGGGGACTCAGGCGAGCGCGGCGGCGAGCCGGCCGCCGACGGCGGCGATCGCGTCGGCGTCCCCGCGCACCCCGGGCTGCCAGGGCAGGGTCAGCCGGTCGCGGGTCTTGTCGGCGTACCGGGGGACGACGTGGAGGTGGAAGTGGAAGACGGTCTGCCACGCGTCGGCGCCGCAGCAGTTGAGCAGGTTGACGCCGTCGGCGCCCAGCTCGGTGAGCACGGTCCGGGCGATGCGCTGGGCGGCCAGCGTGACGTCGCCGAGGTCGGCCGGCGCGATCTCGGTCAGGTCGCGGCTGTGCCGCTTGGGGATCACCAGGAGGTGGCCCTCGGAGGCCGGCTGGATGTCCATGAAGGCGAAGGTCGTGGCGTCCTCGGCGACCTTGACCGCCGGCACCTCGCCGGCCACGATGCCGCAGAACAGGCAGGGATCAGTCATGGTCCGACCCTAGGGCGTGCGACCACGGCCGAAGGCCCTCCCGAGCAGTGCTCGGGAGGGCCTTCCCCTTTCTCGAGGACGGGGCCCGGCCCCCCACAGGCCGGGACCCCTGGGGTCAGCGCCGTACGCGCTGAGCCGGGGAGACCGACACGGTGGCCGGTCGGTGGGCGGTGGTCGCGGTGACCCGGACGCTGATCCGGGTCTTCACGTCCTTGGCACGCGGGCGGTACGCCGCCGCGGTCGCGCCCTTGATGACCTTGCCGTTGCGCAGCCACTGGTAGGCGTAGCGGTCCGCCCGGCCCGAGAGCGCCGGGGCGACGGCGCGCAGCTTCTTGCCGACCTTGGCCTTGCCGGCCAGACGGGCGGGGGCGCGGACGGTCCAGGCGTTGCCGGTGACGACCACGGAGGACGCGCCGCCGGCGAAGCGGCACGGGACGGTCAGGTCGGCGAAGCCCGGACCGGTGTACCGCTGCACGCAGCTCACCCGCTTTCCGACGTGGGCGGAGGTCAGCGGGAGCACCGGGCTGTCGGTCTCGACCTCGGCGCCGGCGATGGTCCACAGGTTGTCGCGGCCGCGCGGGGCCGGGGTGATCGCCGGCTCGGCGATCCGGAGCAGGCCGCCCTCCCGGGCGGTGCCGGTGACCGTCGGGTTGCCGGTGACCAGGTAGGTACCGGTGACCACGGGGACGTCATTCGTCGCCTCGGCGGTGGTGGGGGCGTGCTCGGCGCGGCTGCCGACCACCGAGAGCTGGATCCGCTTGCCGAGGTCGTCGGGGGTGACGACGTAGGTCTGTCCGCTGACGGGAGCCCGGTCGCCGACCTTCCAGCGGTACTCGAGGTGGGTGGCGGCGGGGGTGAAGGTGCCGCCGGTCGCCGCGAGGGTGTCCCCGACCCGGACCGTCCCGGGGTTGCCCGAGATGCTCGGGCGGCCGTTGATCTTGAGCTGCGGCTCGGCGACGGTGTAGGTGAACTGGCGCTCGACCCAACGGCCGACCGCGTCGACGGCGGTCACCGTGACGGCCTGGGGGCCGCGGTTCGCGGTCGGGACCGCCTCGCCGGAGTGGAACGGCTCGTCCCCGACCCGGCCGTAGCAGTCCGTGACGTGGGTCGGTACGTCGGCGCAGGAGAACGTCAGCGTCGCGGAGTCGCCCTGGCGGATGACCCGCCCGTCGGTGGCCGGACCGGCGAAGGCGACGGTCGGGTCACTCAGGTCGATGCCGATCCCGTACTCGCGGACAGCCTGGTTGCCGACACCGTCGGTGGCCACGATGTTCAGGGTGGAGACGCCCTGGTTCTCGATCACCCGCCGGAAGCCGGTGCTGCCCGGCGCCGCGCCGGAGTCCGTGTGTGCTCCGGTGAGCGTGAACTCGAGGTCAGCGATGCCCCAGCTGTCGGTCGCGGTGACCCTGACCTCGACCGGCTCGCGGTACCAGCCGTCGACGGCGCCGCCGGGGATGTCGATGTGGATGACCGGCGGGGTGCGGTCCGGGCCGGTCTCCCCACCTGGGGGCGGCTCGGCCTTGGCGGGCGCGGCGGTCCCGGCCGCGGCCGCCGCGGCGGCGGCCGCGATCAGCCCGGCCGCGATCGCGCGGCACCTCACGGCCGGCTCGCGGTGATCGGGCTGCGGCCGACGGCGAGCCAGATCCCGGCCACGATGAGGGCCAGCATGATCAGGGCCGGGAGGCCGGGGACACCGAGGGCGAGCACGGCGCCGAGCAGGGCGGTGGCGACGAGGCCGGCGCCGGCGCCGAGGCCGCGGGAGACGAGGCGCTCGCGGAAGGCCATCCAGGCCAGCGCGTACGCCGACGCGAGGAGCGGCACGAACGCGATGTAGGGGCTGAAGTCCGTCATCACGAAGTAGTTGTAGAGACCCTCGGCGTCGTAGGTGTTCTCCTCCATCGCCTTCGGCAGGTAGTTGCCGAGCGCGCCGCGCCAGCCGTACGCCAGCGCGGTGATGCCGGCAGTCGCCAGCACGCCGTAGCCGACGACGGTGGCACCCACGGAGCCGGGGAAGCGGCGCTCGACCCGGTGCCGCCAGACCGCCGCGGTGATCAGCAGGACGATCACCAGGATGTAGCCGACGGCACCGGAGATCCGGTAGGGCAGGTAGTCGACGCCGAGGACGTCCTCGGCGGTGACCGGGTAGTCGAAGTCGCTGCTGTTGTCGGGGCGACCCTCGAGGAAGAGCGCGACGATGCCGAGCACGCCGCACAGCGAGATGAGCAGCGGCCAGGCGGTGAAGCCGCCGCCGGAGGGAGCGGGCTCGGAGCTCGGTGGCGCCAGCGGGGACGGGGAGAGAGGGGTCTCGTTCATGGCACCGAGCCTCGGCTGCCCGGTGACCCGGGCGTCAGGTCAGCCCGTCACGACCTTCCGGGCCACCGGCCCGGGCCGTCTCGTCGGACTCCTCGTCGTCGGCGCCGAGCCCGGACTCCCGGGCGCGCACGATGAGCTGCCCCCGGTCGGGTACGTCGAGCTTGGCCAGCACGCCGTAGACGTAGTTGCGCACGGTCTTGGTGCTCAGCACGAGGCGGCGGGCGATGGTCGCGTTGTCGTACCCCCGGGCGACGAGGTCGACGACCTCGCGCTCGCGGTCGGTCAGCTCCGGGAACGGTACGGCGCCCCGGGTGCGCGCCCCCGACAGGTACAGCGCGCCGCGCTGGGCCAGCTGGGGCCCCAGCATGAAGTCGCCGTTGGCCACCGAGCGGACCGCCCGCTCCACCTCGGCCGGCGAGGCGCCCTTGAGCAGGAAGCCACGCGCTCCCGCCCGGATCGAGGCGAACAGCGAGTCGTCGTCGCCGAACATGGTGATCACCAGGACCCCCAGCGTCGGGTCGCGACGGCACAGCTCGCGGGTGGTCTCGACGCCCGAGTCGTCCCCGAGGTCGAGGTCCATGAGGACCACGTGCGGGGCGTGGGCGTCGGCCAGGGTGAGCGCCTCGTCCCGGTCCGCGGCCTCGCCGACCACCTCGACGTCCGGCAGCGAGCGCAGCAGCGCGCTCATCCCGATCCGGAACACGGGATGGTCGTCGACGACCAGCACCCGGATCGGCTCGTCCCCGTTCACGGCAGCAGCATGACCACCGAGGTCCCCCTTCCGTCGCCTCCGGCGACCTCGACGGTGCCGCCCAGCTCGGCGGCGCGTTCGCGCATGGAGGCCGTCCCGACGCCCGGGACGGCCGTGTCGTCGATGCCCCGGCCGTCGTCGCGGACCTCGAGCCGGACGCCGCCGTCGGGCGGCAGGTCCAGCCGGATCCGGCAGTGCCGGGCGCCCGCGTGCCGGGCGGCGTTGCGCACCGCCTCGGCCGCGACCTGGTAGACGACGATCTGGTGGATGCCGTCGAGCCGGTCGGCGTGCGGGGCGTCGACGGCGACCGAGAAGCGGGACATCGAGTACCGGTCCGCGAGCAGGTCGAGCGCGGCCCCGAGCCGGCCCTCGTCGAGGACCGGGGGCAGCAGCACCCGCGCCATCTGCCGTACGTCGTCCGCGCGGCGGCTGAGCTCCTCGGCCAGGCGGCGCAGCAGCACGGTGTCGTCGGCGTTGAGCGAGGAGGTGGTGGGCACCGCGGCCAACGCGAGCGCCGTCCCGGACAGGGCGGGACCGAGGCCGTCGTGCAGCTCGCGGCGCAGCAGCCGGCGCTCCTCGTGGCGCACCTCGACCACCCGGGCCCGGGCCTCCTCGACGGCCCGATTGGCGTCGTCGAGCTGGGCCGCGACCGCGACCAGCCCGGAGATCTGGCGCAGCAGGCGCACGGTGCGCGGGTCGAGCCGCTCCCCGCGCGGCGGCACCACGGTCAAGGTGCCGACCTCGCGGCCGCGGGGGTGCAGCGGCAGCGCCAGGGCGCGCTCGGCGTCGTCGGGCTCGGGGCGGCCGGAGACCGCGACCGGGACGTCGTACAGGCGGACCTCGATGCGGGCCAGGCGCAGCGCGCGGCGGAGCGCGTCGACCAGACCGGTCAGCTGGGGGCTGTCGGCGTCGCCCGCGTCGAGCGCCTGGGCGACCCGCTCCAGCAGCGCCGACGGGTCCGCGCCGGAGCCGAACACGAGCCGCTCCACCTGGCCCTGGAGCCAGTCCCGCAGCGGCAGCACGGCCAGCGCGAGCGCGGCCACGACGACCAGGCCGGTCGACTCTGCCCCCATCGGGGTGATCATGCCGAGCGCCCACACCGCGACGACGTACGCCGCGACGAGGGAGGTCGTGAGCAGGATGCCGACCAGGGTGCGCGAGATCGCCAGGTCCACCCGCCACGACGGCTGGCGCCGGATCAGCACGAGCACCGCGCCGACCAGCATCACCTCGGCCGTCGTCAGCAGCGCCGTCCCCGCGGGGAACCACGGACCGTCGATGCTGACGCCGATCTCGAAGACCATGTAGGCGACCGCGACCGTCAGCAGCGAGAGCAGCAGCCACGACAGCCCGCGGCGCTGCTCGGCGTCGCCGGTGCGCAGCCGGTAGCCGATCCAGACGACGACGCCCAGGCCGAGCAGGAAGTAGCCGGGGATGAGGGCGCCGTCGACGTCGTACGCGAGGTCGGAGAGGGCGCCGCCGCCGGTGAGCGGGTGCGGCGGGGCGTCGCGGACCTGGACGAGCAGCCGGACCACCGTCGCCACCACCACGACCGCCCCGCCCCCGATCGCGAACCGGCGGGCCCAGCCGCGGGGCGGGCCGGGGGTGAGCAGGAAGGGCACGACGAGCAGCGAGACCAGGGTCGCCGTCGTCCAGCCGGTGAGGAGCAGGGGAGCGGCCCAGTCGGTGCCGGGCAGCGGCGGGTGGGCGACGCCGACCACCGTCCACGCGATGCCGGCGGCGGTGACGGCGTACCCCCAGCCGACGACGAGGAACGCCCAGCCGACCGCGTGCCGGCTGCGCACCACGATCAGGGCGCCCAGCGGGGCGTAGAGCAGGCTCATCACCACGTCGAGGGGAGCGAGCTCGCGGCGCACCTCGTACGACGGGTCCGCGACGTGCGCGGTCGCCAGCAGCGCGACGACCGTCGCGCCCGCCAGCAGCGCCTGCGCGACGGCGAGGACCACCGCGGCGCGCTCGGGCACCCCGAGGACACGTCCTCGGGGCGCGGAGGGTCGCGGCACCGGCACGGAGCCATCATCGCGGGTCCGACGGCCCGAGGGGACGGGTTCGGAGTCCTCGACATCCGGGCCGTCGCGGTCCCCGGGTGGGCGCCCTGACACAATCGGGGGATGAGCGCGAGCACCCCGCTGAGCACCGACGTCCTCGTCGTCGGCGCCGGCCCGGCCGGCTCCGCCGCGGCCGCCTGGGCCGCCCGCGCCGGGCTCGACGTGATCCTGGCCGATGCGGCGGTCTTCCCGCGCGACAAGACCTGCGGCGACGGGCTCACCCCGCGCGCCATCGGCGAGCTCGAGCGCCTCGGCCTGCGCGACTGGGTACGCGCCCACACGGTCAGCCAGGGACTGCGTGCCCACGGCTTCGGCCAGACCCTGCACCTGCCCTGGCCCGGCGGCAACCTGCCCGACTGGGGCAGCGCCGTGGCCCGCACCGAGCTCGACGACCACCTGCGCACCACCGCCCTCAAGGCGGGCGCGACGGGGCTCGACGGCGCCCGCGCGGTCGACGTACGGATGGAGGGGGAGCGCGTCACCGGGGTCGTGCTCAAGGACGGGCGCGTCATCGCGTGCAAGCGGCTGGTCGTGGCCGACGGCGTACGGTCGCCGCTGGGCAAGGTCCTCGGCCGCGAGTGGCACCGCGACACCGTCTACGGCGTCGCCGGACGCTCGTACGTCACCTCCACGCGCGCCGACGACCCGTGGATCAGCTCGCACCTCGAGCTGCGCGGCGAGCAGGACGAGATCCTCTCCGGCTACGGCTGGATCTTCCCCCTCGGCAAGGACAGCGGCGAGGTCAACCTCGGCGCCGGCACCCTCGCCACGGCGAAGCGCCCCGCCGACGTCGCGATCAAGCCCCTCATGAAGCTCTACGCCGACCGCCTGCGCACCGAGTTCGGCCTCGGCGACGAGCTGCGCGCGCCGACGTCCGCCCTGCTCCCGATGGGCGGCGCCGTCTCCCACGTCGCCGGCCGCAACTGGGCCCTCATCGGCGACGCCGCCGCCTGCGTCAACCCGCTCAACGGCGAGGGCATCGACTACGGCCTCGAGACCGGCCGGGTCATCGCCGAGCTCCTCGCCACCGACCCCGACGCCGACCTCGGCGTGGTCTGGCCCCAGCTCCTGCGCGACCACTACGGCGAGTCGTTCTCGATCGCCCGGCGCCTGGCCGGCCTGGTCACCGTGCCCCGGCTGCTGCCCGCGCTCGGGCCGGTCGGGATGCGCTCGGACCTGCTGATGACGCTCGCGCTGCGGTGGATGGGCAACCTGGTCACCGACGAGGACCGGGACCGGGCCGCGCGGGTGTGGCGGTGGGCGGGGAAGCGTTCGTTGGCGAAGGACGCCCGGCCGCCGTTCTCCTGAGCGCGAGGGCTGTGGATGAGCGGAGGATCCGCCGGCGTTGCCGTGCGACGATCCCCCGACCATGAGCGTCAGCGCGTACGTCGACGAGTCCGAGCCGAGCAGCGGGGAGACCTACCTGCTCGGGTGCGCGCTCGTCGGTGCTGACGACGCGGACGGTGTGCGCACGACCTTGGTCCGCGCCCGGCGACGTGGTGAGCGCAAGGTGCACTGGCACGATCGGCTCCCGGCCGAGCGGCCGCCGTTGGCGAGGCTGGTCGCAGGCCTGCCGGTGAAGCACCTGCTGGTCGTGCGGGACGACTGCCGTGGCGAGCCGAGTGAGCGTCGGCGCCGGAAGTGTCTCGAGCACCTCCTCTGGATCCTCGACTCCGCCCACGAGGTCGGGAGCGTGACGCTCGAGGCACGTCAGGCGAGGCAGAACGCCGGCGACATGGAGCTGCTCAGCGTCATGCGCTCCGCGCGGATCGTCCGCTCCGACCTGCGCCTGCACCACGTCGCCGGTCCGCAGGAACCGCTGCTGTGGATCCCGGACGTCGTCGCCGGAGCGTTCAGCGCCGGACGCTCCGGGGAACACCCGGCCTATGCGCCATTGCTCGGGGGCGTCGAGGTCCAGCACACGCCCGGTTCCGGAACCTGAAAAAGGCCGCGAGCCCGGGACCCCGACCAGCGGGAACTCCCCAGGCTCACTTTCGTCCGCTTCGCGAAGCGGAGACGTTGACCAGTATGCCTCGACGAGGGCGGTTCGACAACCGGACTTTGCAGCCTGTGGCCTGACGGTGCCGATCCTCCGCGGGTACGCACCCCCTAGGGTGGAGGAGGACGACAGGAGACGGTGATGGGGCAGCGGGTGCAGCGACTGGCGGCGTACGCCGTCATCATCCGCGGCGACCAGATCCTCCTCTCCCGCCTCTCCGAGCGCGTCACCCGCAAGGAGCTGTGGTCCCTGCCCGGCGGCGGCGTCGACCACGGCGAGGACCCGCGCGACGCGGTCGTGCGCGAGGTCTACGAGGAGACCGGGCTCGATGCCCAGATCGACGAGACCGCCCACGTCTACTCGCTCCACGTCGCCGACTCGTGGCGGCGCGGGCGACGGGTCGATGCGCACTCGGTGCGGATCGTGTACGAGGGCTGGGTGGCGGCCGATGCGCCCGAGCCGCACGTGACCGAGGTCGACGGGTCGACGGCGGAGGCGGCGTGGAAGCCGGTCGCGGAGGTGCTCGACGGGACGGTGCCGACGGTGAGCCTGGTGGCGGACGCCCTCGCGTCGTACCGGATCCGGCAGCGGCAGCGCACCGCCGCCTATGCGTACGTCGTCCGCGACGGCGCGATCCTGCTCACCCGCACCTCCGACCTCGCGCCCGACCCGGGCACCTGGCACCTGCCGGGCGGCGGCATCGACCACGGCGAGGCGCCGACCGACACCATCCGGCGCGAGCTGTGGGAGGAGTGCGGGCTGGAGGGTGAGGCGACCAGCCTGCTGACCGTGCTCGACCACCACTTCACTGGGACCGCGCCCAACGGCCGGGCCGAGGACTTCCACGCCATCGGCGTGATCTACCGCGCCGAGGTCGGGCCGGGCGAGCCCCGCGTCGTCGAGGAGGGCGGTACGACGGACGGCGTCGCCTGGGTGCCGCTCGCCGACATCGCGGCCGGCCGGCTCAAGGTCTACGGCTCGGTGCGCGCGGCCATCGAGACCGCCGGCGATACTGTCGCCGGGTGAGCACCAGCACCGAGACCGTCTTCACCTACGCCGCGCCCGCGCTGAAGTTCGGGCGGGGCGCCGCCACCGAGATCGGGTACGACGTCCGGGGCTGGGGCGCCCGCCGGGTCCTGCTGGTCACCGATCCCGGGGTGGCCGCCGCCGGTCACCCGGAGCGGGTCGCCGAGGGCCTGCGGGCCCGGGACCTCGAGGTCGTCGTCTTCGACCGGACCCGGGTCGAGCCCACCGACGCCTCGCTCGAGGAGGCGGTGGCGTTCGCCCGGGCCGAGGGTCCGTTCGACGCGGTGGTGGCGGTGGGCGGCGGCTCGTCGATCGACACCGCCAAGGCTGTCGCGCTGCTGGTGACCAACCCCGGCGAGCTCATGGACTACGTCAACGCGCCCATCGGCAAGGCCCGGGCGCCCGAGCAGCCGGTGCTGCCGCTGGTGGCGGTCCCGACCACGACGGGCACCGGTGCGGAGTCGACGACGATCTGCGTGATGGACGTCCTCGCGCTCAAGGTGAAGACGGGGATCAGCCACGCGGCCCTGCGCCCGCGCCTCGCCGTCGTCGACCCGAGCCTCAGCGCGACCCAGCCGCCGGGCGTCCTCGCCGCGGCCGGCATGGACATCCTGTGCCACGCGCTGGAGAGCTACACCGCCCGCTGGTACGGCGACTTCGCGGCCAAGCAGCCCGAGCAGCGGGTGCCCTACTGCGGCTCGAACCCGATCGCGGACCTGTGGTCGGAGCGGGCGCTGGGCCTGCTCGCGACGGCCTTCCGGGCCGCCGTACGGGATGCGCGCGAGGGGCGCGAGGACAGCGAGGCGGCCGAGCAGATGGCGCTCGCGGCGACCTTCGCCGGGCTCGGCTTCGGCAACGCGGGGGTGCACATCCCGCACGCCAACGCCTACCCGGTGGCGGGACGGGTCCAGGACTTCCGGCCGGCCGACTACCCGCAGCACGAGGCGATGGTGCCCCACGGCATGGCGGTCGCGCTGACCGCGCCGGAGGCGTTCCGGTTCACCTTCGACGCCGCACCCGAGCGGCACCTGCGCGCGGCGCGGCTGCTCGACCCGGCGGCGCCGGGCGCCGACGGGCCGGGCCTGCTGCCCGACGTGGTGGCGCGCCTGATGCGCGACATCGGCATCCCCAACGGCCTCGCCGAGGTCGGGTACGGCGCCGGTGACGTCGGCGCGCTGGTCGACGGCGCGCTCCAGCAGCAGCGTCTCCTCGCGACCGCGCCCAAGGAGGTGACCGGCGACGACCTCGCGCTGATCATCGGCGCCTCGCTGGAGCACTGGTGACACCGACTACCATCGTCGGGTGAATCCTCGCCACCGTCGTCTGATCATCCCGGCCGCGCTGGTGGCGCTGCTCCTGATCGTCGTCGTCGCCGCGCTGGTGCGATGAGCACCCTGGCGCTGGACGAGGGGCTCGCGCAGGTCCGCTCGGACCTCCTGGCCGACGACCGGCTGGTGCGGGCGGTCGCCTCGGGCCGCCGGCGTACCGCGACGCCGCCGTGGCGCCGGGTCGAGCTGCGCTGGGTCGACCTCAAGGCCGGGCGCCACCTCCAGGTCGTCCGGTACGACGCCACGCAGGCCCACACCGCCAACCACGCCCGCGGCGGCCCGGCCGAGGAGGCCGTCGACGCGCTGCTCGCCGAGCCGTTCGGCAACTGGACCGTCGAGACGCCCGAGCGCCAGCTCAGCCTGCGGATCACCAAGAAGGGCGCCGCGGCCGTGCACACGACGGCCCGCGCCGCCGACGAGCAGGCTCCCGACCGCAGCCACGACCGGGCCAAGGACCGGCTGCTGCCCGAGGACGACCCGCTGCTCGTCGTCCTCGGCCTCTCCGACGCCCAGGGCCGGATCAAGCCCACGCGGCGCGCGAAGTACCGCCAGGTCGAGGACTTCCTGCGCATCCTCGACCACACCGTCGCCGACGCGATCGCCAAGGGCCAGCTCCGCAAGCCCACCGCCGACGACCCGCTGCGCGTGGTCGACCTCGGCTGCGGCAACGGCTACCTGACGTTCGCCGCCCAGCGCTTCCTCAGCGAGCGGCGCGGGCTGCCGGTGCGGTTGACCGGCGTCGACGTCAAGGAGCAGTCGCGCGACCACAACAACGCGGTCGCGCGCGAGCTCGGCATCGAGGCGACCTTCGTGGCCGGCACCATCGGCGAGGCCGCGCTGCCCGAGCCGCCCGACGTCGTCCTCGCGCTCCACGCCTGCGACACCGCCACCGACGACGCCCTGGCCCGCGCGGTGGCCTGGACGGCGCCGCTCGTGCTCGCCGCCCCCTGCTGCCACCACGACATCGCGGCCCAGCTGCGCGCGGCGCCCGCCCCGGTGCCGTACGGGTCGCTGGTGCGCGACGGCATCCTGCGCGAGCGGTTCGCGGACACGCTCACCGACGCGCTGCGCGCGTTGCTCCTGCGGCGCGAGGGGTACCGGGTCGACGTGATCGAGTTCGTCGACAGCCAGCACACCCCGCGCAACACCCTGCTCCGCGCGGTCCGGACCGGAACCGCCGCCGACACCCGTGAGTACGACGACCTCGTCGCCGCGTGGGGTGTGCACCCGCGGCTCGGGGAGCTGCTGGCCGGGCGGTGAGCCGCGTGGAGAAGCTCCTCTTCCTGCTGCTGCCGGTGCCCTTCGCGGTCGGCCTGCTCAGCCCCGGTGCTGCGGTCGAACCGGTGCCGGGTACGCCCGTCGTCGCCTTCCAGGACCCCGCGATCGACGAGTCCAGCGGCCTGGTCGCCGGCGACGGCGTGGTCGTGACGGTCAACGACTCCGGCGACAGCAACCGGATCTTCACCGTCGACCTGACCACCGGCAAGACCGTCGGCGTCACCCAGTGGCAGGGCGAAGCCCGCGACATCGAGGCGCTGGCACCGGCCGGCCCGGACGAGGTGTGGGTCGGGGACATCGGCGACAACACCGCCACCCGCGACCACGTGACCGTGTCCCGGGTGCCCTACGGCCGGGGTGAGCGGACCGTGACCGCGCCGACGTACGAGCTGGTGTACCCGGACGGTGCCCACGACGCCGAGACGCTGCTGAGCGACCCGGCGACCGGGCGGCTCTACGTCGTGGTCAAGGAGTTCATCGGCCGCCTCTACGCCGCCCCCGCGAAGCTCGACCCCGACGGCCCCAACCGCCTCGAGCCGGTCAAGGAGGTGCTCGGCATCGCGACCGACGGCGCCTTCTTCCCCGACGGTGAGCACGTCGTGCTGCGCAACTACGGCCAGGCGGTCGTCTACACGTGGCCGGAGCTGGAGCGGGTCGGCCGCTTCGACCTGCCCGCCCAGAAGCAGGGCGAGGGGATCGCGGTCGCCGCCGACGGACAGGTGCTGCTGAGCTCGGAGGGCGTCGGCGCCGAGGTGCTGCGCGTCGACCTGCCGTTCGAGGCGGCGGCGCCAGGGGAGCCCGGGGAGCCTGCGGGAACCGACGGCCCGGCGACCGACAGGGACCCCGAGGCCCAGGCCGTGTGGTGGCCGTGGGCGGCGCTCGGTGGTGGGCTGGTCGTCGCGCTGGGGACGTTCGTGGCGCTGGCACGCCGGCGAGGCTGACGTGCCCCGCCTGCGCCGTACCTCGCCCGAAGAGCCGGGCTGGACCCGGCGCCGGGCCGGGCGCGGCTTCGTCTACGTCGACGCCGAGGGTGAGCGGCTCCCGGACGCGGACGTCCAGCGCTGCCGAGACCTGGTGATCCCCCCGGCCTGGACCGACGTCTGGATCTGTCCGGCCGGCAACGGGCACCTCCAGGCCGTCGGCACCGACGACGCCGGCCGCCGCCAGTACCTCTACCACCCGGCCTGGGTGGCCCGCCGGTCCGCGGAGAAGCACGAACGCGTCGTCGCGCTCGGCCGGCGACTGCCGCGGATCCGGGAACGCGTGGCGGCCGACCTGGCCGAGGACGACCTGGGGCCGACGGCGACCTGCGCGCTGGCGGTCCGGCTGATCGACCTGGGCTGCTTCCGGATCGGCAACGACGTCTACGCGGCCGAGAACGGCTCGTTCGGGCTGACCACGCTCGAGCGTGACCACGTCCGGCGCCGCGGCGAGACGCTCGTCTTCGCGTTCACCGGCAAGTCCGGCATCGAGCACCACGTCGAGATCGACGACGAGGTCGCGGTCGCCGCGCTCGACCGGCGGCGCCGGCGCAGGCGCAAGGACCGGCGGCTGCTCGACGTGGGCGCGGACGACGTCAACGCCTACGTGCGCGAGGTCAGCGGCCTCGACGTCACGGCCAAGGACTTCCGGACCTGGCACGCGACCGTGCTGGCCGCGG
The DNA here is from genome assembly GCF_018831735.1 of Pimelobacter sp. 30-1. Lineage (NCBI taxonomy): Bacteria > Bacillati > Actinomycetota > Actinomycetes > Propionibacteriales > Nocardioidaceae > Pimelobacter > Pimelobacter sp. 30-1. Next base: position 427,266 of record NZ_NHTS01000003.1, on the reverse strand, counting down.
CCGCGCTCGCCGAGGCGCCCGGCCCCGACGCGAGCCGCACCGCCCGCAAGCGGGCGGTGGCCGCGGCGATGCGCGAGGTCGCCGACTTCCTGGGCAACACCCCGGCGCTGGCGCGGTCGTCGTACGTGGACCCGCGGGTGGTGGACGCCTATGCCGAGGGGCGCACGATCCGGGCCGCCGTACGGCGTGGGGGTGACGTGGAGCGCGCCACCCTCCGGCTGCTGGCGGCTCGCTGATGTCGGCGGCCGGTGGCACGATCGGCGCGTGATCGAGCACGAGTTCACCGCCGCGCTGTGGCGCTGGCAGGCCCGCGACGAGGAGACGAGCGGGTCCTGGTTCTTCGTCAGCCTGCCGTTCGACGTCGCCGACGCGATCGAGGACGAGACCGGGCCGCGCAAGGGGTTCGGCAGCGTGCGGGTCGAGGTCAGCGTCGGGGGGAGCACCTGGCGTACGTCGGTGTTCCCGAGCGCGGAGGAGAAGACCTTCGTGCTGCCGGTCAAGAAGGCCGTGCGCATCGCGGAGGGACTGGCCGAGGGCGCGTCCTGTCGGGTGCGGGTCCGGACGGTGTGAGCGTGTCCTAGCCGTTGGTGATCGTGTTGAACGCCAGCACGATGATGAGCGCGTTGAGGAAGAAGCTCAGCACCGAGTGCACGGTGACCAGCCAGCGGGTCCGGGTCGAGAGGACGTTCACGTCGGACGCGGCGAACGTGGTGCCGATGGTGAACCCGAAGTACACGTGGTCGACCAGCGTCGGGTGCGGCGTACCCGGGAAGTCGAGGACTCGCCCGGGGCGGGCCTCCTGGGACCGGGCGGCGTAGAGCTGGGCGAAGCCCCAGTGCAGGAGCACCCACGCCAGCAGCATCGCCCAGACGCCGGGGAGGCGGACGAACGAGCCGACGTAGCGGTCGTCGCGGAAGCCCACGATGATCATCGCGGCGACCACCCCGATCACCACCGGTACGACGGTCAGCACGAAGGTGAGCACGCCGCGCAGGCCGTGGGGGTGGTGCAGCTCCTCGGCCGGTACGGGGGCGGCGGGGTCGCGGCGGGCGTAGAGGGCGAGCGAGACGACCGCGAGCGCGACGTACGCCGTACCGACGCCGCACCAGATCCACAGCAGGGTCAGCGATTCGTCGAACAGCGCGGCCACGCCCAGCAGCGACAGCAGCAGCTGGACGCCCCAGCCGAGGGCGGAGACCGAGTCCGGGTCGAGCCGGCGAGGGCGTGCCATGGCCCCAGTCTCGCGGACCTGGCAGGCTCGAGGCCATGCGGATCGAGGTCGTCGAGGGAGACATCACCCAGCAGGACGTCGACGCGGTGGTCAACGCCGCCAACCGGGCGATGCGCGGTGGCGCCGGGGTCGACGGGGCGATCCACCGGGTCGGTGGGCCCGAGGTGCTGGAGGACTGCCGCCGCCGCTTCCCGGATGGTCTGGCGACCGGGGACGCGGGCTGGACGACGGCCGGCCAGATGAGCGCGCGTTGGGTGATCCACGTGGTCGGCCCCGACCGCACCGCCGGCGAGACCGACCGCACCCTGCTGACCTCGTGCTACCGCCGGGCGCTGGAGGTCGCCGACGAGCTCGGGGCCCGGTCCATCGCGTTCCCGCTCATCAGCGCGGGCGCCTACGGCTGGCCCAAGGAGGACGCCGTCGACGCCGCCCTGGAGACGCTGCGGGCGACGCCCACGCAGGTCGAGGTGGCCCGGATCGTGGCGTTCGGCGGGCCGGCGTACGAGCTGGTCGTGGGGCGCCTCTGACGGGGTCGCCCCGTCGGGACCCGGTCCCTATTTTGGGGATGCGGTCGTCACCCGCTCGGCGGAAGGTCGTTGGTCAGGCACATCACCACCGACCCCGTCCGAGAGGAGCCGATCATGCCGCTGGAGCTCACCACCGCGGTCCTGCTGGCCGCCTTCGCGCTGCTGTGCGCAGGCTGGCTGCTCCGCTCCCGCCCGGTCCGTCCCGACGCCGGCCCGGCCGTCGACGAGTGGCGCGACGCCGCGCTGCGGCACTTCTCCGAGCACCGCGACCTGCAGCGCACGGTCGCCACGGCGCTGAGCACCCCCGGCGCCGTCACCGGCACGAGCCGGCGCGACCTGATGGTCGCGCTCGGGGCGCCGCAGGTGGACGTCTACGCCTGAGCCGGCTCTCCGTGGCGCCGGGCGAGGACGAAGCCCTGGTCGTGGCGCTCGCCTCTGCCCGCCGTACGTCGTGCGGTGGCGAGGACGCTGAAGCCCCGCTCGCCCAGCAGCCCGGCGACGTCCTCGGGCTCGTGCAGCACCCCGTGCAGGGTGGCGTCCTGGCGATATGCCGTGCCGTCGACGACCCGCTCGCCCCGCCCGGCCTGGAAGCCCAGCAGCACGGGGCCGTCCGGGACGAGCACCCGGGCGAGCTCGTCGACGATCGTCGCGACCTCGGCCGGCGTGCTGTGGATGACGGCGTACCAGCACAGGACGCCGCGGACCGACGCCGGCGCGAGGGGCAGGGCGCCGAGGTCGGCCACTGCGAGCGGTGTGCCGGGGTGCCGGAGCCGCGCGTGGGCGAGCATCGCGGGGGACAGGTCGACCCCCGCGAGCGGTACGACGCCCTGGGGGGCCAGGTGCCCGAGCATCCGCCCGGTGCCGCACCCGGCGTCGAGCACGGGCGCCGTGGACGCCGGCAGCGCCGCGACGAGCTCGTCGAGCAGCCCCCGCTCCAGTGGCCGCTCGTAGCGCAGGTCGGGGATCAGGTCGGCGTAGTCGTCCGCGACGGTGTCGTAGAACGCCTGCGTCGCGCCCTCTCGCGTGTCCGTCAGAGCGCCCCGATGACATAGTCGATCGACGCCGTGAGCGCCTCGACGTCCGCCGCGTCGATCGCCGGGTACATCGCGATCCGGAGCTGGTTGCGCCCGAGCTTGCGGTAGGGCTCGGTGTCGACGATGCCGTTGGCGCGCAGCACCTTGGCGATCGCGGCGGCGTCGATCGACTCGTCGAAGTCGATGGTGCCGATGACCAGCGAGCGGTGGGCGGGGTCGGCCACGTAGGGAGTCGTGTACGACGTCCGCTCGGCCCAGCCGTAGAGCGCGTCCGAGGAGGCCGTGGTCCGCTCGACCATGGCCTTGAGGCCGCCCTGGGCGTTCATCCAGTCGAGCTGCTCGGCCATGAGGAAGAGGGTGGCGACCGACGGGGTGTTGTAGGTCTGGTTCTTGGCCGAGTTGTCGATGGCGGTCGGCAGGTCGAAGAAGGCCGGGATGTGCCGGTCCGAGGCGCCGATGCGGGCCGCGCGCTCGAGGGCGGCGGGGGAGAAGGTGGCGATCCAGAGACCGCCGTCCGAGGCGAAGCACTTCTGGGGAGCGAAGTAGTAGACGTCGGTCTCGGTCAGGTCGACCGGGAGACCGCCGGCGCCCGAGGTGGCGTCGACGAGGACCAGGGCGCCGTCGGTGCCGGCCGGGCGGACGACGGGGGCCATGACGGCGGTCGAGGTCTCGTTGTGGGCCCAGGCGTAGACGTCGACGCCCTCCTCGGCGACGGCCTCGGGGCGGGTGCCCGGGTCGCTCTTGATGACCGAGGGGGTGTCGAGCCAGGGGGCGAGCTCGGCGGCCTTGGCGAACTTGGCCGAGAACTCACCGAAGGCGAGGTGCTGCGACTTCTGCTCGATCAGGCCGAACGTGGCGATGTCCCAGAAGGCGGTGGCGCCGCCGTTGCCGAGCACGACCTCGTAGCCCTCGGGGAGCTCGAAGAGGGCGGCGAGGCCCTCGCGGACCCGGCCCACGACGTTCTTGACCGGCGCCTGGCGGTGCGAGGTGCCCATGAGGGCGTCACCGGTCGCGGCGAGCGCGTCGAGGTGGCTGGTCTGGATCTTCGAGGGGCCCGCGCCGAAACGGCCGTCGGCGGGCTTGAGGTCGGCGGGGATCACGATCGCGTCAGTCACGGTGGAACCTTCTCATCGCAGAGTGCGGGAGGGACAGGCTGACGACGCTGTCAGAGATGGCTCTAGTCTGACAGGCCCGTCACACCCGCTCGAAATCGCTAGGCCCGCCATGAACACGCTCTTCGACCTGCGCCCGGTCGGCTACCTCCACGCCGACGCCGTGGCGCTCGTCGCCCGCGTCCAGCAGGAGTACGTCGAGCGCTACGGCTCACCCGACGAGAGCCCCGTCGACCCGACCCTGTTCGACCCTCCCGAGGGTCTCTTCCTCGTCGGGTACGACGGCCCCGACCCGGTCGCGACGGGCGCCTGGCGCCGCTCGCCGGTGCGGGTTCTCGGCGGCACCAGTGCGGTCGAGGTCAAGCGGATGTTCGTCGTGCCCGAGCGCCGCGGCCGGGGCCTGGCCCGCCAGGTCCTCGCCGCGCTCGAGGACCGGGCGGTCCAGGCCGGGCACGACCTGGTGGTGCTGGAGACCGGGCTGCTCCAGCCCGAGGCGATCGCGCTCTACCGCAGCGAGGGCTATGCGGAGATCCCCGGCTTCGGCTTCTACAAGGACGCGCCGCTCTCGCGCTGCTTCGGCAAGCGCATCGGCTGAACCCGGCCGCCGGACGCCGGCTCGCCCGCTCGCCGGCGGGCTCAGGCGACGTCGCGGCGCCGGACCAGCACGATGCTGGCGACCACGGCGAGCACGAGGTAGATCCCGACGGTGATCGCCGCCCGGCCGCCGGGCACGGTGTCGAGGACGCCCGGCGTACCGTCCCCGGCGCCGACCCCGACGATCGAGCCGATGAGCGACCCGGCGGAGGTCCCGGGCAGCACCTCGGTGAGGTTCTCGACCCAGCCGAGGAGCTGGCCGACGCCGCGCAGGAGGTTCTCCACCACCAGCGCCCAGACCAGGCCGAGGCCGACCGAGAGGGCCGGGCCGCGGGCGAGCGTCCCGAGCAGGAAGCCCAGCAGCGCCCACATCTCCAGCACCAGGAAGCCGGCGCCGAAGGCCTCGGCGACCGAGCCGAACGACGGCATCACGATGTCCTGGCTCTCGCTGGCGGTGATGACCAGCGAGATGCCGAGGTCGAGGCCGATGGTGACGACGAGGGTGGCGAGCACGACCGCGGTCAGTGCGGTGACCGAGCCCAGCAGCGCGGGGGTACGCCGCACGCCCTGGGCGAACAGCGTCTTCCAGGTGCCCCAGCCGTAGCCGTTGCCGGCCACCAGCGCGCCGAGCACCATCATCAGCGCTCCGCCGAACATGGGCATGCCCTGGAGGAAGACGTTGGGCACGGCGTCCGGCAGCATCCGGGCGAGCTGCTCGGCCTGGGTGGTGCCCTCGTCGGCGAAGCTCGCGTCGCCGCTCGTGTAGGACAGGTAGGTGAACAGGTAGCCGAACATGATGCTCAGCACCAGCCAGGCGCCCAGCGTGATCCACACGGCGGGCCAGGCCCGCAGCCGCATCAGCTCCGCGCGCGTGCTGCGCGTGGCGGCGGTCAGGGTGCTCATGCCGATACCTCCTGGTGCGGCTGGTGGGTGGCAGTCATCTCGAAGAAGACCTCCTCGAGGCTGCGCTCGGCAGCCGTGATCTCGTGGACGTCGGCGCCCGCGGCGACGAGCGCGCGGGTGACGTCGGGGGCGCGGTCGGCGGGGAGCGACAGCAGCAGCGCGCCGTCGGTCTCCCGGCGTACGCCGTCGTCGCCGGCCAGGCGCATCGCGACCGCGAGCGCCTCCGGCTCGGGGGTGGCGCGCACCCGCAGCGAGACCCCGCCGCGCAGCTCGGCCACGGTGGACTCGCGCAGCAGCCGGCCGTCGTTGATGACGCCGACCCGGTGGCAGATCTCCTGCACCTCGGCGAGGAGGTGGCTCGACAGCAGCACGGTGCGGCCCTCGCGGGCCAGGTCGACGACCAGGGCGCGCATGTCCGCCATGCCGGCCGGGTCGAGGCCGTTGGTGGGCTCGTCGAGGATGATCAGCTCGGGGTCGCCCATCAGCGCCGCCGCGACGCCGAGGCGCTGCTTCATGCCGAGCGAGTAGCCCTTGAACTTGTCGTCGCCGCGCCCGGCGAGGTCGACCCGGCCGAGCACCCGCTCGACCTCGGCGTCGCTCAGGCCGCGGTGCCGGGCGAGCACGCGCAGGTTGGCGCGGCCCGACAGGTAGGGGTGGAAGCCCGGTCCCTCGATGAGCGCGCCGACCGAGGGGTCGGCGTACGCGGTGCCGGAGGTGGGGCGGATCAGGCCGAGCAGCATCCGCAGCGTGGTCGTCTTGCCCGCCCCGTTGGGGCCGAGGAAGCCGTAGACCTCGCCACGGCGCACGGTCATGGTCACCTTGTCGACGGCGACGCGGTCGCCGTAGACCTTCGTGAGGTTCTCGGTGGTGGCCACCGGTGCGTTGGGGTTCATGGCTCCACCGTCGCGGCTCGCGGGCGCCGGCGCGTCCGCTCGGCGGAGGCCCGGGGATACGCAGTTCTGCGTACGCCGCGGGCGCCTGTCGTCGTACGCGCGGGCTGGCGGGGCGCTCTAGCCTCGGCTCATGACCCATCCGAGTGTGGCGGAGCTGACCCGTGCCCACCGTGCGTGGTGGCCGTGGGCGGTGCTCGTCATCGTGTTCCTCGGCACGGCGGCCTCCAACGCCGCGAACGACCGGCACCCCGTCGTGCTGGCGGTGCTCCTCGTCGTGGCGGCGACGGTGCCGGCCGTGCTGCCGCCGCTGCCGCCCCGGACGGCGGGGCTCGCGCTGGCGGCGTCGGGGGCGCTGTGCGGGATCTACTTCGCGCTGGGCTTCGCCGACGGCCCGGTCTTCCTGGCCCTGCCGACGGTGACCTTCCTGGCCGGGGCGGCCGTGCCGCTCGCGGGCTGGCTGCCGGGCGCGCTCGGCGGCGTGACGCTGATGGCCGCCGGCCTGGCCGCGCGCTGGGAGTGGCACGCCGACGAGCCGCACAAGAGCCTGTGGCAGGCGATCGGCATGGCGGGCGTGGTCCTGGCCGCCGGTGCGGTCGCGACCGCGACGCGCAACCGGTTCGAGGCGCGCGCCGAGCGGGTCGAGCGGACCGCGACCGAGGAGCGGCTGCGGATGGCGCAGGACCTGCACGACGGTGTCGGCCACGGGCTGGCCGTGATCGCCATGCAGGCCGGGGTCGCGCTCCACGTGCTCGGGCGCGACGAGGCCAAGGTGCGGGCCAGCCTGGAGGCGATCCGGGCGGCCAGTAGGGAGTCGCTCGACGCGCTGCGCGCCGAGCTCGCCGTCATCGCGGGCGAGCCCGCGCCGCGGCGTCCCGCGCCAGGCGTCGACGACATCGAGGCGCTCGTCGAGCGGGTCCGGGCCGCGGGCCTCCGGGTCGAGGTGACCGGGGCGCCGGGGTCGCTCACGCGCGAGGCCGGCGAAGCGGCGTACGCCGTGGTGCAGGAGGCGCTCACCAACGTGCTGCGCCACGCCTCGGCCGACACCGCGTGGATCGCGTGGTCCTCGGTCGGCGGCAACGCCGTGCTGACCGTGCGCGACGACGGACGCGGCGGCGACGTGCAGGATGAGGGCATGGGCATCAGCGGGATGCGCGCGCGGGTGGCCGCTGCGGGCGGCACGCTGCGGGTCGGCCCGCGGCCCCACGGCGGGTTCGCCGTCGTGGTCGAGGTCCCGGAGCAGCCGCGGTGATCCGGGTCGCCCTGGTCGACGACCAGCCGCTGGTCCGGATGGGCCTGGCCGCCCTCGTGGACGCCGAGCCCGACCTCACCCTCGCGGGCGAGGCGGCCGACGGGCGCGAGGGGCTGGCGCTGCTGCGCCGTACCCGGCCCGACGTGGTGCTCTGCGACGTCCGGATGCCCACGATGGACGGCCTCGAGCTGCTCGCCGCCGTCGCCCTCGACCCGGACCTCGCCGAGGTGAGGGTGGTGATGCTGACGACCTTCGAGCTCGACGAGTACGTCTTCGAGGCGCTGCGCAACGGCGCCAGCGGCTTCCTGCTCAAGGACGCCGAGCCGACCGCGATCCTCGACGCCGTCCGCGTGGTCGCCGACGGCGGCTCGCTGCTCGCGCCCTCGGTGACCCGCACGGTCATCGAGCACTTCGGCGCCCGGCGTCCCACGCAGACCCACCCGCGGCTGGGCGACCTGACCGAGCGCGAGCGCGAGATCCTCGGCTGGGTCGCGACCGGCATGTCCAACGCCGAGATCGCCGCCGCGCTCGTGGTCAGCCCGGACACCGTGCGCACCCACGTCAGCCGGGCGATGGTCAAGCTCGCCGCCCGCGACCGCGCCCAGCTGGTGGTGTTCGCGATCGAGTCGGGGCTACGGCGCGGCTAGGTCGGCGCGGAGGTCACCAAGGGTGCGGTGGGATCGCCACGCGCCCATGAGGTCGTCGTGACCGCCGACCAGCACCCCGCAGTTGTCGACGAGGACGCCGTCGGGCCGCCCGTCGTAGAGGCGCGTGCCCTCGGGGAGTGTCGGCGGCGGGCTGTCGTACTCGGCGGTCGCGTCGTTGACGAACAGCAGCATCCGGGTTCCTGCCGGGAGTGCGCTGCGGAAGCGTTCGAGGTCGAACGACGGCTCGCCCGACTCGACGCTGATCGAGCCTTGGGGGATCGGCATGCGCAGCAGGTCGTCGGGAACCGCTGCTGGGTGACGGCCGCCGATGCGCTCGGTGATCGAGAGCTCGGCGATCAGGTACGGGACGCGATCGCCGTCGTCACGCTGCTCGAAGCCGTCGACGATGCGGACCAGGGTGGCGACGACCACCAGGTCGGACTCGGCCAGAGCCTGAGCGGGGGTGCGCGGCTCGTAGTCGTAGGCACCGCCGGCCCGCAGGGCGCCGACATCGACGGGACGGCAGTCGGCGGTGGGCGAGGGAGGCGTGGTGGCCGGTGCGGCGGAGACCTCGGCCGAGTCTCGCTGGTCGGCGGCTCGGCCGCTCTCGGTGCCGCAGCCGGTCAGCGTGAGTACCGCCGTGACGGCGGTGGTGGCGGTCGCGACTGTGAGCCTGGCACGAGAGGCGTGGAGTGGGGCCATGTCAGAACCAATCGTCGATGTGCCCGAGCTCGTGGCAAGCCGTCTTGCGGTACTGGCGGTTGCGGTTGTCGTCGGCGCCGTAGTGGGAACGGACCAGACTGCCGTTCACGGTCACGCGGTAGCGATCGCACAGTCCGTTGTCGAACCGGCGCCGGCACTCGGTGAGGCCGATGGCCTCTCTGCCGTTGACCGTGACGGTTGCCCCACGCCAGACGACGTCGGTCTGACCTGCGGCCGAGCTGGTGTCGCACGGGACCATCTCGAAGGTGGCGGCATCAGTCGACGCGGCAAGGTAGTCCATCGCTGCGATCATCCGGGTCCTGAGCGCCGCGACCGGGGGTTCGGCGTCGTGGAAGCTGAAGGTGTGCGCCCCTCGGTCCGGGTTGAATTCCCCGTACTCCCCGCCCCAGTCAGTGGGCCACCCGTCGCCAGCGTGCCGGCGAGCGCCCGGGCGAGAGGCCAGGGCCGGTGTCGTGCCGGATCGGCTGCCATGTGCATCCCTTCGCTCAGTGGGGTGCCAGGACGGTAGGCCGGCGCCGGGCCGCCGACCACGGTTCGACGGGTTCCGTGCGCAAATCGGCGATCGGCGGCCCGAGTCGGGGCTACGGCGCGGCTGAGCGGACGTCGGCCGGCACGTCCAGGCCCGGCAGGTTGTCCTCGGCCGGCACCGCCGGTCCGAGCACCCGGGTCAGCGGGATGTGCCCGCCCCACACGCCGTCCGCGATGTCGTCCGGCTCGTCCACGGGGCCGCCGGCGCGCACCTTCATCGACGCCTCGTGCAGCGGTACGGCGAGCACCGCGGTCGCCGCGAGCTCCTTGCGCGTGCTGGGGCGCAGGGTCGCCGCGCGCCCGGGGATCATGTGGTCGACGATGAGGTCGAGCGCGTGCAGCCGCTCGTCGGGGTCCTCGACCACGCGGGCCGCGCCGATCACCACCGCGGAGCGGTAGTTCATCGAGTGGTGGAACGAGGAGCGGCCGGCGACCAGGCCGTCGAGCTCGGTGACCGTCACGCAGACCGTGGCGCCGCCCGACCTCCGCAGCCAGCCCGCCGCGACCGAGCCGTGGACGTAGAGCGTGCCGCCCTCGTCGGGCCCCTCGGGGTCGACGGCGTAGGCCGTCGGCAGCACCAGCGGGTGGTCGCCCACGGTCACGCCGAGGTGGGCGACGTAGGCGTCGTCGAGGAAGGCGAGCAGCGCGGCGCGGTCGTCGATCGCGCGGTTGCGGCCGCGGTTGATGCGCGTGCGGTCGGTGGGCTCCATCGGGAGGGTCGGCGCCGTGGTCATGGGACTATCGTGGGCGACGAGTGGCCTGCAAGCACGGGCCACTTCCTACCCACATCGACAGGCCACTCCATGCTGCCGCTCCGTCTCGACCGCGCCGACCCGCGTCCGCTCGGCACCCAGCTCGCCGACCAGGTCCGCCACCTCGTGCTCGACGGTGCGCTCGTCGGCGGCGACCGGATGCCGGCCACCCGCCGGCTCGCGGCGGACCTGGCGGTCTCCCGGTCGGTCGTCGAGCAGGCCTTCGACCAGCTGCTGGCCGAGGGCTGGCTCGAGGCCCGCCACGGTGCCGGGACCTGGGTCGCGGACGGCACGGCCGGGCGTCCCGCGGCGCCGCCGCGCCGTCGTCCGGCCACCCGGGAGCGGGACCTGGTCATGCTCGACGCCGGAACGCCGTGGATCGACCCGCGGCACCAGGCGGTCTGGCGCCGGGCCTGGCGCGAGGTCTCGGTCGCCACCCCGCCCCGCGGGTACGACGACGCGCGCGGCCTGCCCGAGCTGCGCGCACTGCTCGCCGAGCGGCTCGGCCGCACCCGCGGGGTGGTCGTCGACGCCGACCTGGTGCGGATCACCGGCGGCACGGGCGCCGGGCTGCGCAACCTCCTGGCGGTGCTGCCCTCCGGTCCGGTCGCGGTCGAGGACCCGGGCTACCGCGCGGGCGTCGCGACCGTGCTGGAGTCGGGCCGGTCCGTGCGCGACCTGCCCGCGCTCGACCCGGTCACCGACCTGCACGGCTGCGTCGCGGCCTACGTGACACCCGCCCACCAGCACCCGCTGGGCCGGGTGATGCCGGCGGCCGACCGGCTCACCCTCCTCGCCACCGCACGGCGCGACGGCACGCTCGTCGTCGAGGACGACTACGACTCCGAGTTCCGCTACGACGTCGCCCCGGTGCCCGCGCTCGCCTCGCTCGACCGGGAGCAGGTCGCCTACCTGGGCACCGCGTCCAAGGCGATCCTGCCGTCGCTGCGGCTCGGCTGGTCGGTCGTGCCCGACCGCCTCCTCGACCGGTACGACGCCCACCGCGCCGTCACCCACGACGTCCCGCCCTGGCCGGTCCAGCGGGCGCTGGTGACCCTGCTGCGCGACGGCTACGTCGACGCGGTGGTCCGCTCGGCGCGCCGGGTCTATGCGGAGCGGGCGCCGCGCGTGGTGGCCGCGCTGTCGCCGTACGCCGAGCTGGCGGGGCCGATCGCCGGCATGTACAGCAGCTGGCTGCTCCCGCACGCAGCGGCGGTCCGAGCGCGGGACGCCGCCGAGGAGGCCGGGTTCCGGGTCAACCTGCTGCGCGACTACTGCCGCTCGGCCACGCTCAGCGGGCTGCTCGTCGGGTTCGGCGGGCCGACCGACGCCGAGCTCGACGAGGCGTTGGCGGTGCTGGCCGGAGCGCTCAGCTCGCCGGCTGGCCGATCTTGACCGGTCGCCCGGCGAGGTAGCCGGCGCTGGCCTGCACGAGGCCGAGGCCGACGAGCAGTGCGCACGGCAGCGCCCAGCCGCCCGAGCTGTGGTGCAGGATCCCGACGAGCAGCGGGCCACCGGCGGCGAGCAGGTAGCCGATGCTCTGGGCCATCGTCGACAGCGACGCGGTGTCGGCGGTCGAGGTGGTCCGCATCGCGAAGAACGACAGGGTCACCGGGAAGACCGCGCCGCCGGCACCGAGCAGCACGGCCCAGGCCCAGGCGCCGTCGTGGGGGGCGACCCAGAGCCCGGCCCAGCCGGCCACGGTCAGGAGGGTGAGCAGCAGGACGAGGTGGCCCTGGTGGCGCATCCGGCCGGCCACGCTCGGGGCGAGGAAGAAGAACGGGACGCCGACGGCGATGCTCAGCGCCAGCAGCAGGCCGGCCTTGGCGTCGCTGAACCCGGCGTCGGCGTACAGGCTCGGGAGCCAGCTCATCATCACGTAGGCGTAGAGCGACTGGGTGCCGAAGAGGATCGTCACGGCCCACGCCGTCGGGTTGCGCCACAGGGCGGCACCGCGCACGGTCGAGCGGGCCGGGTCGCGCCGGCGGCAGTACGGCGCCCACGCGATCGCCGCGGTCACGGCAACCAGCGCCCAGACGCCGAGGCCGACGCGCCAGCTGCCCGCGGCGTCCGCGATCGGCACCGTGGTCGCGGCGCCGACCGCCGAGCCGAGCGAGAGGATCGCCGTGTAGGCACCCGTCATCACGCCGACCCGGTCGGGGAAGTGCTCCTTGACGATGGCGGGGATGAGCACGTTGGCGAGCGCGATGCCGGCGGTCGCGACGGCGGTGCCGGCCAGCAGCGCGGGGGTGCCGTCGAGCACCCGGAGCACCAGGCCCAGGGTGAGCAGGACGAGCGCGCCCTCGAGCCCGCGGTCGACGCCGATCCAGCGGGTGACGACCATCGCCGTCGCGCCGACGAGCGCGAAGCAGAGCACCGGCAACGAGGTGAGCACGCCCAGGGTGGCGCCGGAGACGCCGGCGTCGTTGAGCTGGTCCAGGAGCGCCCCGAGGCTGGTGATCGCCAGCCGCAGGTTGAACGCCACGAGCAGGACGGCGACGATGAGACCGATGCCCGCGCGCCCCCGTACCGTTGCCGCGCCCGGGGCCGAGGGGGAGGCTGCGGACGACGACGAGGCGTGGGTGGCGGCGGACATGCGGCTATTCTAGCCAGACATCGGATGATCGGATGAAAGGAAGTCCATGCCGCTGAGCCCGGCTACCCCGGCCTCCCTCGTGGACCAGGCCATCGACGGCATGCGCACGCTGCTCGCGAGCGGCGAGTGGACCGTCGGTACGCGCATCCCGCCCGAGCCCGCGCTCGCCGCCGCGCTGGGGGTCAGCCGCAACACCGTCCGCGAGGCGGTCAAGGCGCTCGCGCACCTCGGGATCCTGCACGTGCGGCGCGGCGACGGCACCTACGTGGCCGCGACGACCGAGATGCAGGCACTCATGCGCCGCCAGGTCGACCGGGTCGACCTCGAGCACCTGCTGGAGGTGCGCCACGCGATCGAGGTGCGGGCCGCGGCGCTGGCGGCCGAGCGCCGTACGGCCGAGGACCTGGCGGTCCTCGACGCGGTCATGGAGCGTCGCCACGCCGCCCTCGAGAGCGGTGACGGCGAGGCGTTCATCACCGCGGACGTCGACTTCCACGTCGCCGTCGTCGCGGCGGCGCACAACCCGCTGCTCGCCGAGCTGTACGACGGCCTGGTCGAGACCCTGCGCGCCAGCATCGACGAGCCCGGCTCGGCCACCGACGTCCTGGCCGCCGAGCACGACGCGGTGCTCGACGCCGTCCGGGCCGGCGACCCGGTCGCCGCGGCCGCCGCCGGGGCCGAGCTGCTCGACCACGTCGCGCGCTGACCCGGCCCGATCCCGGCCCGATCCGGGCCCGTCAGCGGCGCGGCCGGCCGGCGAGCTGGCCGCCGAGGATCGCGGCGAGCGCCAGGGCGAACCCGGCCAGCTGCAGCGGCCGCAGCGCCTCCCCGACCACGAGCCAGCCGAGTCCGGCGGCGACGACGGGGGAGAGCAGGCCGAGCAGGGCCGTCGAGGCGACCGGCAGCACGCCGACCCCGCGGAACCACAGCAGGTACGCCGCCAGCCCGCCCACCACGCCCAGCCACAGGTAGCCGCCTGCCGCCGGGACGTCGATCGCCGGGGGTGCCCCCTCGACCAGGAAGGTCGTCGGCAGCAGCACCAGTCCGCCCGCGGTGAGCAGCCAGCTCACCAGCACCGGTGAGCTGACCCCCTCGGGCCGGCCCCAGCGCCGGGTGAGCACCACGCCCGCGGCCATCGACAGCGCCCCACCGGCGCCGGCGAGCAGGCCGACCGGGTCGAGGGTCGCCTTCGGGCCGAGCACGACGAGCGCGACCCCGGCCACGCCGGTCAGCGCCCAGCCGACCTTGGCCGTCGTGGGCCGCTCGCCCAGCAGCGGCAGGGCGAGCGCGATGACGAGCAGCGGCTGGATCGCGCCGACCGTCGCCGCCACCCCGCCGGGCAGCCGCTCGGCGGCCATGAACAGCAGCGGGAAGAAGAACCCGATGTTGAGCGCGCCCAGCACCAGCACCCGCCACCACCACACGCCCTGCGGCAGCCGCCGGAAGATCACGAGCAGCAGGAGTCCGGCCGGCAATGCCCGCAGGAGCCCCGCGAACAGCGGGTGCCCGGGCGGCAGCAGCTCGGTCGTGACGAGGTACGTCGTGCCCCACACGGCCGGGGCGAGCGCGGTGAGGGCGGTCAGCCCGGCGGTGCCGCCGGTGCGGCTGCCGGTGCTGCCGGTGCTGGGGTTGCCGCCGGTCGGGGCGGCGGTCCGGGTGGGGAGGACGGTGCTGGTCATGCATCCAGGTTCCTGCGGTCTGATCAATGAGTCCAACACATGCTTTTCATCGGATCGATCGTGCATCACGATTGATCCTGTGGAGCTCCAGCAGATGCGCTACGTCCTCGCCGTCGCCGAGCACGGCTCGTTCACCCGCGCGGCGGAGAGCTGCTTCGTCGTGCAGTCCGCGCTCAGCCACCAGGTCGCCCGGCTGGAGCAGGAGCTCGGGGTCCGGCTGTTCCACCGCACCAGCCGCCAGGTGCGGCTCAGCCCGGCCGGTGCCGCCTTCCTCCCGATCGCGCGGCAGTGCCTCGACGCGGCCGACCGCGCGGCGGCCGAGGCGGCGGCCGCGGAAGGCGAGATCCGCGGCCCGCTGGCGATCGGGGTGATCCCGACGGTGGCCGCGGTCGACGTACCGGAGGCGTTGCGGGCGTTCCGCGCGCAGCACCCCCAGGTGCAGGTCCGGCTCACCAGCGGCAACAGCGACGCCTTCGTGCGCCAGGTCGCCGACGGCGAGCTGGACCTGGCGTTCCTCGGGCTGCCCGACGACTTCGCGTTCTCCGGCGTCTCCGCGCGCCTGATCGCCCGGGACCACCACCGTGCGGTGGTCGCTCCGGAGCACCCGCTCGCCGGACGTCGCCGGCTGACGCTGGAGCGCCTGGCCGGCGAGACGTTCGTCGACTTCCCGGCCGGGACGACGGGACGCCGCCAGGCCGACCTCGCGTTCGCCGCGGCGGGGCTCACCCGCGAGGTGGCCTACGAGGTCACCGACATGCTCCTGATGAGCCGCATCCTCGGGGCCGGGCTCGGGGTCGCGCTGCTCGCGTCGACCTTCGCCGAGCAGCTGCCCGGCCTGGTCACGATCCCGGTCACCCGCGCCCCGGTCCGTACCGAGCACGTGATCTGGAGCGGGTTCGGCCCGGCGCCGGCCGCGGCCGCGTTCCTGGCCCAGATCGGCATGGCGGCCTGAGCGACCGGACGCGTCTGGGCGGTCAGTCCGGCCAGACGCCGGAAGTGCCCCGCCGGTGGGAGTCGACGAGGTGGGTGTCGACGATGCCGACCGCCTCCATCAGCGCGTACATCGTGGTCGGTCCCACGAACACGAACCCGCGCCGGCGCAGCTCCTTGGACAGGGCGAGCGACTCGGCCGACGTGGTCGGGATGTCGGCGAACACCCGCGGCCGTGGGGTGTCGGCGGGCCGGAACGACCACACCAGCGCGGCCAGCCCGCCGTCGTCGCGCAGGTCGATCGTCGCGCGTGCGTTGGTGACCGCGGCCTGGATCTTGCGGAGGTTGCGCACGATGCCGGCGTCGGCCATGAGGCGCGCGACGTCCGCGTCGTCGTACCCGGCGACGACCTCGGGGTCGAAGCCGTCGAACGCCGCCCGGAAGGCCGGCCGCTTGCGCAGGATCGTCGCCCACGACAGACCGGCCTGGAACGCCTCGAGCGTGATCCGCTCGTAGAGCCCCTGCTCGTCGGTGACGGGCAGGCCCCACTCGGTGTCGTAGTAGTCGCGCAGCAGCGGGTCGTGGGCGGCCCAGGCCGGACGAGCCAGCCCGTCGTCGCCGACCACGACCCCTGCCACGGCGTCGATCAGAGCGCCCAGTCGGCGTTCCAGCCCTCGATGGCGCTGGCCGGACGCGCGGCCGGGCCGGTGTAGACGGCCGAGGGACGGATCAGGCGCCCGGTCGTCTTCTGCTCGAGGATGTGCGCGGACCAACCGCCCGTGCGGGCGCAGGTGAACATCGAGGTGAACATGTGCGGCGGCACCTCGGCGAAGTCGAGGACGATGGCCGCCCAGAACTCGACGTTGGTCTCGAGCACGCGGTCGGGACGGCGCTCGCGGAGCTCGGCCAGCGCGGCCTGCTCCAGCGCCTCGGCGATCGCGTAGCGCGGGGCGCCCAGCTCCTTGGCGGTCCGGCGCAGCACGCGGGCGCGCGGGTCCTCGGCCCGGTAGACGCGGTGGCCGAAGCCCATCAGCCGCTCGCCGGAGTCGAGCAGGTTCTTGACGTACGCGCGCGCGTCGCCGGTCTTCTCGACCTCCTCGATCATGTGCAGCACCCGCGACGGCGCGCCGCCGTGGAGCGGGCCGCTCATCGCGCCGATCGCGCCGGAGAAGGCCGCCGCGACGTCCGCGCCGGTCGAGGTGATGACGCGGGCGGTGAACGTCGAGGCGTTCATGCCGTGCTCGGCCGCGGAGGACCAGTAGGCGTCGATCGCGTGGGCGTGCTTGGGGTCGGCCTCGCCGCGCCAGCGGATGAGGAACTTCTCGGCGAGCGTCTTGCCCTCGTCGACGAGCCGCTGGGGGACGACGGGGAGGTGCAGGTCGCGGGCCGACTGGCCGGCGTACGAGAGGACCATGACGGCGACCCGGGCGAGGTCCGCACGGGCCTGCTCGTCGCTGATGTCGTAGGTCTGGCCGAAGCCGAAGGCCGGCGCGAGCATCGCGATCGCGGCCTGGACGTCGACGCGGACGTCACCGGTGTGCACCGGCAGGCTGAACGCCTCGGCCGGCGGCAGGCCGGGCGTGAAGGCGCCGTCGATCAGCAGCCCCCAGACGTTCTCGAAGGGGACCCGGCCGACCAGGTCCTCGATGTCGACACCGCGGTAGCGCAGCGCCGAGCCTTCCTTGTCCGGCTCCGCGATCTGGGTCTCGAAGGCGATGACGCCTTCCAGTCCGTGGTGTACCTCAGGCATCGGCGAACTCCTTCGTTGCGACGGGGCGAGCCGTCCGGATGCCGGGCGACCCGCAGGCCACCCGGCATTCTGCCCCACCTCCCGTCCGGCGCCCTACGCTGGCCCCATGCCCGCCGAAGCCGACGCGCGTGACGACCTGGCCACCCTCCGCAAGGAGTACGGCGACCGCGGGCTCGCCGAGGCCGCATTGCCCGACGCCCCGTGGCCCCTGTGGCAGCGCTGGTTCGACGACGTCGCGGCCGCCGGGGTGCACGAGCCCAACGCCATGGTCGTGGCCACCGTCGACCCCGACGGGATGCCGTCGTCCCGGATGGTGCTGCTCAAGGGCGTGCGCAGCGCCGGCGACGGAGAGGGCTTCCGGTTCTTCACCAACACCGCCTCCCGCAAGGGCACGGCGCTCGCCCACGAGCCCCGCTGCGCCCTGCTGTTCCCCTGGCACCCGCTCGAGCGGCAGGTGCGGGTCGAGGGCACGGCGGAGGCGCTGTCGGAGGCCGACGTGGCGGCGTACTTCTCCTCGCGGCCGCGGGGCTCCCAGCTCGGCGCCTGGGCCTCGCCCCAGTCCGAGGTGGTCGCCGGCCGCGGCGACCTGGAGGACTCCTACCGCGCCGCCGAGGACCGGTTCGCCGGCCCGGACGGGCCGCTGCCCGTCCCGGTCCCGCCCACCTGGGGCGGGTATGTCGTGCGGCCGGCGTCGTTCGAGTTCTGGCAGGGCCGGCCGGGGCGGCTGCACGACCGGATCCGCTACACGCGCCAGGGTGCCGGCTGGACGAGGGTGCGGCTCGCCCCCTGAGGGGCGCCGTCGCGCGGCTTGTCCTCGCTGCGGCTGGCGGCGTAGATCGCGCCCAGCACGACCAGGACCAGGATCACCGCCACGATCACCAGCGTCTGGCGCCGGTCCTCGGGCGAGGTGTGGTTGACCGGATGCCGGCGCCGGCCCTTGCGGCCGCTGCGGCGGCGGCGCTCACGGCCGTCCTCGAGCCCGGGGAGCGGACCGGCGCCCTCGAGCGGGGAGAAGTGCGGGACCGCGTAGGTCGGCGCGACGATATTGCGGAACTCGTCCTGGATCGGCCGGGCCTGGGCGTCGACGTGGCGGGCCGGCTCGGGGTCGGGCTCGGGCTCGACCGGCTCCGGCTCGGGCTCGACCGGCTCGGGCTCGACCGGCTCGG
This sequence comes from Pimelobacter sp. 30-1, assembly GCF_018831735.1. Classification (NCBI taxonomy): domain Bacteria; kingdom Bacillati; phylum Actinomycetota; class Actinomycetes; order Propionibacteriales; family Nocardioidaceae; genus Pimelobacter; species Pimelobacter sp. 30-1. Next base: position 408,952 of record NZ_NHTS01000003.1, on the reverse strand, counting down.
GCTCGACCGGGGCGGGTTCGGGTTCGGGCTCGGGGACGAGGGCGACCGGCGGCGCCGCGACGACGGGATCGTCGCGCAGGTCCGGCAGCGGATCGGTGAGCGGATCGAAGCGCGGCACGTCCCGGCTCGGCAGCAGCAGCGAGCGGAACTCCTCGGGCGCCGGCTTCGTCACCACGGCGACCACCTCCGGCTCCGGCTCCGGTTCTGGTTCCGGTTCTGGTTCCGGCTCGGGTTCCGGCTCGGGTTCCGGCGCGGCGAGCACGACGTGCGGCCGCCCGTGGCTGGGCCACTGGTCGGCGCCGATCATCTCCAGCACCACCAGGAGCGCCTGGGGCGTCGGGCGGCGGTGGTCCGGTCCGACGATGGCGCGCACGAGCACCTCGGAGGCGAACGGCGGGAAGCCGGGGTCCAGGTCCGCGGGGGCGGCGGGCTCCGGCGTACCGGGCTCGACGCCGGTGAGCGCGTGGTAGGCGAGCTGGGCCAGCGCGGCCACGTCGGTCTCGTCGACGCGGCAGAGCAGGGGGATCGCCTGCTCGGCCGGTACGGCGTCCGGCGCGGCCGCGGCGATCAGCGCCGAGAGCAGGGCGCGGTCGTCTTCAGGGGGGAGCCCCAGGGTCATGGGGCGAATCCTGCCGCCGGATCAGCGGCCGTGGGGCCGATTTCGGCCAACCGGGCCCGGACCTCGGCGGCGATCGCGTCCACGGCGGGGGTCCGGGCGAGGCCGGCGGCGACCTCCTCCGCCGCCCGCCGGTACGACGGCACGGCGAGCACCTCGCGGATCGCGGCGGCGAGCGTGGTGGTCACCGCGACGGCCACGCCCGCCTCCGTCAGCCGGACGGCGTGGTCGAACTGGTCGTAGTCCACCGGTACCACCACCGCGGGCAGGCCGGCCGCGAGCGTGTGCCCCAGCACCCCGGCGCCGCCGTGGTGCACGACGGCGGCGAAGCGGGGCAGGTCGCGGGCGTAGTCGACGTACCGGTGCACCTGCACGCGGGCCCCGGGAGCCGACGGCGGCACCGGGTCGCCCCCGAGGCTCACGTGCACGTCGACGTCCGGCAGCGCGGCCGCCGCCTCGGCCGCGGAGACCAGCAGCGACGCCTTGTGCCAGGGCAGGTGCGTCCCGGCCGTGACGAGGACGGCGGGTCGTCCCGGCGCCAGGTCCGGAGCGGGTACGGCGGTGGGCGGGGTGTGGAGCACCGGTCCGACGTACCGCACGGCCGCCGGGAGCGACCGCGGGAACTCGATCGCCTCGGGGGTGAGCGCGAAGATCCGCTCGGGGGAGTAGATCGCCTCCGAGCCGTCCGGCCGGTGCAGCCGGGGTACCCCCACCTCCGCCAGCCGTACGCCGGCCAGCCGTGGTGCGAGCCCCTTGAACCCGCGCACCACGCCCCGTCCGAGCGCGTCACGCGAGCGGCCGGCCAGGCCGACCCCCGGCCGCCACCCGCCCAGGTACGACGGCGGCCCGCTGCGGCCCTCGATCGCGCACGGCGACGGGTGCGTCGTCCACCACGGCACGCCGATCTCGTCGGCGGCGCTGCCGACCGCGCCCATGGTGAAGTCCGCGAGCACCAGGTCCGGCCGGCGCGCGGCCCACACGTCCAGCAGCTCGGCGCGGAACTCCCGCTGCAGGCCCACCGCCGCCCGCAGCTGCCGGGCGAGCCGGCGCGGGTTGCTGCCCACCCGGTAGGGCGGGTTCACCACCGTCTCGAGGACCTCGTCGGCGCCGTCGAGCAGCGCCAGGCCCGGTACGCCGGTCGCGGTGATCGCCGGGAGCGCGCCGGCGGTGCTGATCACCCGGACCTCGACGCCGGGCTCGCGGGCGAGACGCGCCGCGATGCCCAGGATCGGGTGCAGGTGACCTGCCATCGGAGGGGCGACCAGGTCGACGAGGCTCATGAGGCGGCCTCCAGCTCGGCCAGCAGCGTGCGGCAGAGCGCGGTGAGCTCGGGCGCGGCGAGGTAGTCGAGGTGTCCCGCGTCCACGGTGACGTCGTGCGGCCACCACCGGGCGAGGTGGTCGCTGCGGCTGCCGACCCGGATCACCCGGCACGGCGGCGGCCGGGTGGCGACGGCGCCGTACGCGACGACGACGAGCCGGTCGAGCACCGGTGCCGGCAGGTCGAGCCGGCCGAGCAGGTCGAGACCGATCGACCCGGCCAGGACCAGCGTCCGGTCGGCGGCGAGCAGCTGCCGGGTGACCGACGGACGCACCCGGGCCGCCCACGACCGGCAGAGCAGCCGGATCCGCCAGAACAGCACCAGGTGCCGCAGGCTCCCGAGCCACAGCGGCACCGGCCGGTACGGCGCGAGCCCCGTGGCGTAGGGGAAGTTGAGCCGGACCTTCGCCTCGTCCGCGATCGGCAGCGCGTCCAGGAAGGCGCTCTGCACGGGGGAGAGCGCGCACGAGCGCGGGTCGCTCTGCCCGGTCAGGTGCAGCACCTGGAGGCGCATCAGCGGTCGTCCGGCCCGGGCACTGGCACCGGCGAGAAGTCGTCGTCGGAGCGCACCCGGTAGGTGCGGGTCCGCCACCGGATCGTGCGCTGCACCGCGCCGTGCCCTAGGTGCGCGGGCTGCACGAGCTCGGAGACCAGCGACAGCGCGGGGGCGTGGAGCGGACGCCCGTAGATCCGCCGTTGCAGGCCCCGCAGCAGCAGGGCGCGCCCACCCAGGACGGCGACCACCGGCAGCACCCGGCGCGACCGGGCCGAGCCGACCAGGACGAACCACAGCAGGTTGGGGTGCACGCCGTGGAGCACGCTGATCGCGCCGACCATGGCGGGCGGCTGGCGGCGCAGCAGCAGGTTGGCGAAGAGCATCCAGCGGTGCATCAGGCGCACGTAGGGGGCCGGACCGTCGACGGTCGTGGTGATCCACTGGGGGGACGCGGTCTGGCAGATCGTCCCGCCGCTGCCGAGCACCGCCCCGGCGACCGCGAGGTCGTCGGTCAGGTTGCGCAGGATCGGCGTGAATCCCCCGAGGGCGCGCAGGTCCGCGACCCGCATCGCCCAGCACATGCCGTTGATCGTCACCGGTGCCATCGGCAGGTAGGTCAGCGCCGCGTTGTTGTCGACGAACTGCTCGACCAGCCGGGCCCACACCGTCCCCCCAGGCAGGTACGCCGGGAGGCCGGTCGCGAGCGTCGCCCGGTCCAGGCCGCCCAGCAGGGCGCCGAGGCTGGTCCGCGGCAGCCGTGTGTCGTCGTCCAGGATGAGGAGGACCTCGTCGTCCGCGCAGTCGTCGAGCGCGGGCTGGAGCTTGGCGAGCTTGGGGTTGATCCCGTCGGGGGCGGGCGGGCAGACCTGCACGGTCAGCCGGGGCGCGGGGCCGATCCGCGCGACCACGCGCTGGGCCTCGGGGTCGTCCTCGTCGACCAGCCAGACGAAGCGCGCGCCGGCCAGCGACAGCAGGTTGTCGCGCAGCGCGTCCTCGAGCCCGGGATCGCCCGACAGGATGGGCTGCACGACGACCACCCGGGCGATCGCGTCGGCGGCCGGCTCGACCGCGGGCGGCGCTTGCCGGGCGGCGTGCAGGGCGGCGGCGGACTTTCCGGCCTGGAGGGCCAGGTAGCCGACCGCGGCCCGTCGTACCCAGCGGCTCACAGGCGCTCCTTCTGCCAGGACACGAACTCGTCGACGCCTTGGGCGACGGAGATCCGCGGCGCGCCGAGGTCGCGCAGCATCTTGTCGGGCACGAACGTCTTGGACCAGCTCAGCACCCCGACGCCGTAGGGGGTGATCGGCGGTTCGCCGGGCAGGCGCAGGAGCCGCCAGGTCCGCTCCAGCACGGTCGCCGCGCGCATCGCGGTGGTCAGGCTGACCTCGCGGGTCGGGGGCTGCAGGCCCAGCCGCTCGATCACCTCGAGCAGCATCGTCTGGATCTCGACCGGCTCGGCGTTGGTCAGGTGGTAGACGCCGCCGAGGTCGGGGCGCGCGGCGAGCCGGAGCAGGTAGTCCGCGAGGTTGTCGACGTAGATCAGGTCGCCCACCGCGGGTTCGGAGCGCCCGGTCAGCCGGGGGACCCGGCCGGCCTTGGCGGCCGCGATGATCCGGGGGAAGAGCACCGTGTCGCCGGGTCCGAACACCGCGCGCGGCCGCGCGATCACCCAGGAACCCCCGTAGGTACGGACGATCCGCTCCGAGTCGGCCTTCGTGCGCGCGTAGTCGTTGGCGAAGTCGCCGGGCAGCGGGCTCTCCTCGGTCAGGTCGAGCTGGTCGCCGTCGCGGTAGAGCACCGAGGACGACGACACGTGCACCAGCCGCGGGTTCCCCAGCAGTGCGCACCAGTCGACCACGGTCTGGGTCGCGATCACGTTGTCGCTGTCGTAGTCCGCCCGCTTCGCGTAGGGGGTGGCCCGGGCCGCGCAGTGGATCACCGCATCGGGCTGCCACGGCAGCACCGGCAGGTCCTCGGGGCCGACCCGGCCGAGGTCGGCGCTCAGGTAGCCGACCTGGTCGAGGCGGCGCCGGCCCAGGCCGACCACCTCGTGGCCCGCGGCCTGCGCCAGCTCGACGGTCCGGCCGCCGACGAAGCCCGAGGCTCCGGTCACGAGGATTCTCATGTCACCTTCCTGATGCGTCGTCGCTTCTGCGTGGGCGCCTCGTCCGGCCACCCCATCGAGACGACCTCGGGCGCCCGCGCGCCGAGCCGCTCGGCGAGACGCCCGGCCTCGGCCGCGACCCGGGTGACGGCGTCCGGGCCGCCGAGCGTGGTCGCGAGCCGCCACTGGGCGCCGTGCTGCTCGATGCGGTAGTCGCCGAGGTCTCCGGCCAGCGCCACCGCGTGGCGCAGCGCGTCCGGGTAGACGGGGACGTCTCCGGGCGGCAGCGTCAGCACGTCGTCCGCGCGGCCCAGGACGGCGGCGATGCTACGTCCGGGCCGGCCGCACGGGCACGGGCCCGGTGCGGCCAGGAGGACGTCGTCGAGGCGGTGGCGCACGACGTACTGGGTGGTGCGGGTGAAGTCGGTGATGACCGGGTGGAAGCGCTGGTGGTCGATCCACTCCGGCTCGACGTGCAGGTGCGCCTCGTTGAGGTGCAGCCGTCCGGCCGGGCAGCTCACCGCGAGCAGACCCTCGGTGGCTTGGTAGATCTGCTCGACCGGGCGCCCCCAGGCGGCGGCGATCACCGCGGCGTCGTCGGGCTCGAGGGTCTCGGCGACCGACACCACCTGGAGCGGGCGCAGGCCCGGTGGCGCGGCCTCGGCGATCCGGCGCAGGACGCCGGCAGGCGCCACCAGGACGTCGGTGCCGGCCAGCCGCGGCAGGTGCGTCTCGAGCGGGACGGTGAGGTCGTGCCAGGAGAACGCGACCCGGCTGCTGTCGAGCGTCTGGTACAGATTGCTGTTGGCGCGCAGGAAGAGCGCGACCCGCAGCGGGCGGCGCAGCATCGTCCGCAATGACGCGGGCGACATCAGCTGACCCATCAGGATGCCCGCCCACAGGCGGCTCTCCGCCTCGGAGACGAGGAAGACGCCGCGGGTTCCGGACGTCCCGGACGACAGCCCGACGCTCACCCCGCCGGGCAGCGTGCGGGCGAAGTCGCGGGAGCGCTCGGCCGACTCGGCCACCGCGAGCGCGCGGTCGAGGGTGATCCCGTGCCGGTTGAACGACGCGAAGTCGGCGAGCACCGTGCGCTTGTCGACGACCGGCAGGTCCGCGAGCGACGCACCCGCGAAACCCGCGTAGAACGGGGCTTTCGTCAGCTCGTGGCGCAGGAAGTGATCGAGTGCGCGGGCGCGCCGGCGGTCGAACCCGCCCCGGGGGAGCCAGCGCTCGCGGGCGAATGCCGCCGCGACCACCCGCGCGTCAGAGTCCGGCATGCCAGGCGTCGAAGCCCGCGGTGCAGTGGGCGGGGAGCAGGAGCAGGTCGGGGTGCGCGCGGTGCAGCGCGTGGAGGTGGCCGAGCGTGCCCATCGCGGCGGTCCAGTCGTCGAAGGCGATCCCGGCCAGGCGGGACGGCGGCGCGAGGTCGGTGATCGACTTCGTGAACCACGCCGCGTCGCCGGCGAGCAGCACCTGGCGCCCGTCGGTCGCGGTGAGCACCAGCCCGAGGTGACCGGGCATGTGGCCGGGCAGGGCGACCAGCAGGAGGCTGCCGTCGCCGAGCAGGTCGCCGCCGGGAAGGTCCTCGGCAGCGACGAGCCGGTCGCTCAGGCCGTCGGGCAGCATCGCGGGCAGCAGGCCGTGCCGGATCGCGTTGATCCCCTTGAGACCGGTGATCTGGGCGCTGCCGGAGCCTCCGGCGACGATCCGGGCATTGGGGTAGTCGCGCAGGCCCGCGACGTGGTCGCCGTGGAAGTGCGAGACCACGACGCGTCGTACGTCGAGCGGGTCGATGCCGAGCCCGCGCAGCTGGGCCGGCAGGTGCTGGTCGTCGGGCAGCGTGACCGGGAGCAGCTCGCGGTAGAGCCGCGCGGGGAGTCGCTGCGTCGCGGTGAAGAAGTGGTCGGCGTACCCGGTGTCGAAGAGGGTCCAGCCGTGCTCGGGGTGCCCGATCGCCGCGGCGTACGACGGGAACTCGATGCGGCGCATCGGCGCGCCCTTGCGGGCCAGGCCCTCGATCTGGACGCAGTGGCCCACGCGCAGCCAGTGGAGCGTGACCCGGGGCTGGTCGGTGGGCAGCCCGGCGGTGAGGTCGGTCAGTAGCACAGCACGATCCCGCCCAGGCTGAGGCCGGCGCCGGTCCCGAGCAGCAGCGCCCGGTCGCCCCGGCGCAGCCGGCCGCTCTCGATCGCGGCGTGCAGCGCGGACGGCAGCGAGGCACCGACCTGGTTGCCGTGGTCGGCGTAGATGTCGACGAGGCGATCACCCTCGACGCCGAAGCGGCTGCGCACCCAGTCGAGCGCGTGGTGGCTCGCCTGGTGCGGGACGACGACGGACAGGTCGTCCATCGTGGTCCCGGCCTCGGCGAGCAGCCCGTCCACGAAGGGCGGCAGGTGCTTGATCGCCAGCCGGAAGACGGCGCCGCCCTCCATCCGGAAGCGTGCCCAGTCGGCGTAGTCGCCGTCGACCCGGTCGGGCGCGAAGCGGGAGCCACCGCCCTTGATCTCGCAGGTGTGGGCGCCCTCGCTGTGGGTGGCCAGACCGGCCGCCAGGACGGCGGACCCGGTCGTCCCGGCGTGGCCGACCACCACGGCGGCGGCACCGTCGCCGAAGATCCCGGAGGCACCGAGGTCGGACCAGTCCAGGCCGACGGAGGCGAGGTCGCTGGAGACGATGAGGATCCGCTCGTGGCGGCCCGCGTCGACCAGCGTCGCGGCCAGGTCGAGCGCGACCAGGAAGCTCAGGCAGCTCGCGTTGACGTCCCACGCGGGCACGGGGCGCGCCGGGGCGAGCTCCTCGTGCAGCAGCGCGGCATTGCAGGGCAGCGGCTGGTCGGGCGTCGCGCTCGCGCCGAGGATCACGTCGACGTCGTCGAGGGTCAGTCCCGCGTCGGCGAGCGCCTTGCGCGCGGCCCGGGCGCCCAGCGCCGCAGCGCTGCCGCGCTCGACGTGGCGCACCCGTACGCCGGTCCGCTCCTCGACCGTGCCGGCGGGCAGGCCCAGCCGCTCGTCGAGATCCGCGCTCGTCAGCACCTCGTCCGGCAGTACCGCGGCGGTGCCGAGGATCCGCAGCGCGCGCGACCCGAGACCTGGCACGGGAGCCTCCTTCGTCGTGGTCCGACGAGGATAGACGGGCCGCTCAGCGCCCGGCGGTGTCGAGGGCGGCCGCGGTCAGCGTCCGGCCGAGGTCGACGAGCTCCTCGGCGCGGTGGAAGTCGAGCGTGCGGGCGGCGCCGAGGGGGACCGTGACCAGCACGTCCGGGGGCAGCGCCGCCAGGCGGTAGCGGGTGATCAGGCTCTGCATCGCGTCGAAGGAGAGAGCGACCACCTCCGACGTACGGACGTCGGGGCGGGCGGGGGACTCGGCCGGGGACTCGGCGGGCGCCTCCGGGCTGCCGATCGGGACGACGTCCGCGAGCTGGTCGGCCTCGGCGCCGAGGTCGCCGCGGCGGAACCGGCGGCGGAGCTCGGTGGCCCACTCGGTCGCCCACTCCGCCGTACGGACGGAGAAGCCGCGGGCCGGCGAGGACGGCTCGTGCGGCTCGCGGGGGCCCTGGAGCGAGACGGCGACGGTGAAGTCGGCAGCCGAGGCGGCGGTCGGGTCGAGGGGGAGCGGGTTGAGCAGCCCGCCGTCGACGAGCACCCGCCCGTCGACCACGGCCGGCGTGAACAGGCCGGGGATCGCGATCGACGCCCGGATCGCCGGGATGAGCGGTCCGCGCTGGAACCACACCTCGCGGCGCGCGGCGAGGTCGGTCGCGACCGCGGTGAACGGGATCGCCAGGTCCTCGATGAGCAGGTCGCCGACGATCTCGTCGAGCGCCGACATCAGCCGCTCGGCGGTCGCCGCGCCGCCGCCGGACCAGGTCGGGTCGGCGAGGCGGACCACGCGGCGCTGGGTGAGCGTCGAGGCCCACGTCGCGAACTCCTCGTCCTTGCCGGCCGCGACGAGGCCGCCGACGAGCGCGCCCATCGACGTACCGGAGACGGCGACGATCTCGTGCCCGCGCTCGCGCAGCTCCTGGACCGCGCCGAGATGGGCATAGCCACGGGCGCCGCCCGAGCCGAGGACCAGTGCGACGCGTGCCATGCAGCCCATTCTCCGCACAGGGGGTGACATAGCCCAGGCGCGGCGGTGTCGTTGTGCTCACATGGGACGGCTGCGCGCGCTCACCTGGGTCTCCACGCTCGTCGGGTGTCTGGTGGTCGGAGGTGCGGTGGTGCCCTCGTCGGCGGCGCCCCCGTCGGTGGCACCTGACCCGGGCGTGGTCACGGTCGACCAGCGGTTCACCGCCTCCGACGGCGTGTCCCTGCAGACGACGCTCACCAGTACCGGGCCGGTGACGGCCAAGCCGACGGTGGTCGAGTTCTCCCCCTACGGCGACGGGAGCGCGACGCTCCAGGTCGGGCCCGACTACAACTACCTCCTCGTCCAGATCCGCGGCACCGGCGACAGCGATGGCGCGTTCGACGCCCTGGGCCCGACGAGCCAGCGCGACGTCGTCGAGGTGCTGCAGTGGGCGTGCACGCAGCCGTTCAGCGACGGGCGGCTCGCGCTCAACGGGTTCTCGGCGAGCGCGATCGTGCTCTACAACTCCTGGCACCAGGAGCTGCCCTGCGTGAAGGCGGCGATCCTCAAGTCCGGCACGCACGAGCTCTACCGCGACCTGCTCGTGCCCGGCGGCATCCTCAACCTCGTCCCCGGAGCGGGCGTCATCGCCATGATCGGCGCGCCCGCGCTGCTCCAGGGCGCCGACCGGCTGCAGCGCTCGCCCGGCTCGGTCCCCGACGTGCTCGGCGGCCTGTTCTCGAGCGGGTTCGGCGTCCTGCTGCACCCGACGCTCGACCAGTGGTGGCGCGAGCGCGGCTGGCGCGGGGACGCCAACGACATCCCGGTGCTGATGATCAACGGCTTCTACGACGTCGAGTCGCGCGGCGCCTTCCAGGCCTACCAGGCGCTGCGTGCCGACGGTGCCCACCTGGTGATGGAGGGCGGCCACGACGGCGTCCCCGTCGGCAGCGACGGCGGCCGGGGCGAGGCCGCCGCCTGGCTCGACCACTACGTGCGCGGCGTCGACAACGGGATCGAGAGCACGCCGCGGGTGAGCCTGCTGCTGGCGAAGGGCTCGCGGGCGTCGTACCTGGCGGGGGAGCACGTGCGCCGCGAGGCCGCCGACTGGCCCGTCCCCGGCACGCAGTGGACGACGCTGGCGCTCGCGCCGGGCCGCTCGCTGGTCACGGGGACCCCCGCGGCGACCGGGCTGGCGTCGTACCTGACGGTGCCTTCGCTGCCCACCGCGTCCGACGTACCCAATGCGGCGATCATCGAGGCCGGCGGCGCCAGCGCCCTCACCGGCGCCCTCCCGCTGCTCGCCGACAGCCGGCTCGCGGCGCTGGACGGCCTGACCGGGGTGAGCTTCACGACCAAGGCGCTCGGCGCCGACGTCGACCTCGCCGGACCCGTCGCGCTCGACCTCTCCCTCGCGACGACCACCCCCGGCACCGGCATCTGGGCGGTGCTCTCCGACGTCGCCCCCGACGGCTCGTCCCACCCGCTCACCGTCGGCCGGCTCTCGACCAGCTATCCCGCGATCGACCCGGCCAAGTCGCTCGTCGTCGACGGCGAGGTCGTCCAGCCGTACGGCGACTACGCCCACCCCGCGCCCGCCCGCACCGGTCAGTTCCGGCGCTACCAGGTGGAGCTGTGGCCGGTCGGCAACCGGTTCCGCGCGGGGCACCGGATCCGGATCCAGCTCGTCGGCTCCTCGGTCGCCTCGCTGCTCGCGCTGCCGGGGCTGCACACCGTGCGGCTCGGGGGTGCGGAGGGTGCGGTGCTGCGGGTGCCGGTGCTGCCCGGGAGCGACCTGGGTGCGGCGCTGGCGCCCTGAGACGGCCTCGCCGGCCCTCACCGGCGCTCGATCCGGAACTTCACCGAGTCGACCTTCGGCGGCACCCGGAACGCCGCACGCGGCAGCGACCCGGTCACGGTGAGCCGGTAGCGCCGCCCGTGCCGCGCGGCCGGCGGTCGCTCGACGAGCCGCCGCGCAGCCCCGCCCTGCAGGACCAGGTCCGCCCGCACCAGCCGGTCGCTGCCGAGCAGCAGCCGGACCAGCGCGGTCGTCGCGGCGTACGGCGGGTTGGCGACGACCCGGAAGGGCTGCTGGGGAAGGCGCAGCTCGCGCAGGTCGCACCGGACGACGCGGAGCCCGCGGTCGCCGTACCGGGTGCGGAGGGAGGTAGCCCGCCCCTCGTGCAGCTCGACCGCGATCACCCGCGCCCCGCTCGCCAGCAGCGGACCGGTCAGCGCGCCGTCCCCGGCACCGATGTCGAGCACCAGCTCGCCCGGCCCCACCTCCGCGGCCGCGACCAACCGCCGCGCCGCCTCAGGCCGAAGCGGATGCCACCCCCACGCCCGCCGCGACCCCTGCCCGGACCCGGCCACGACGCACCATCACGAAGAAGCTGTTCATGGTCCGCGACCCTAGGCACCCGCCACCCACCCCGCACCCCCTTTTCCCACCGAGGGCGCAGGGTTCCCCCGCCGAAGTAGCAAGGTTCCGCCCTCGAAGTAGCAGGGTTTCTCCGCCGAAGTCGCAGGCTTCCGGCGGCCAGGTCGCAGGTTTCGCGGGGCGACATCGCGGCGCGCCCTCGGGGGCGGAAACCTGCTACTTCGAGGGCGGAACCTTGCTACTTCGGCGGCTGGAACCTGCGCCTTCGGCGGGGTGGGGTGAGGAAAATGGGTTGTGAGTGAGTGCTCACTCATTCATACTGGCGGACATGCCACCCCGCGCTGCGCCCTTGTCGCCCGAGGAGCGCCGGGAGGCGCTCATGGCGGCGACGCTGCCGCTGCTCTACGACCACGGCCGGGGTGTCACGACCCGGCTGATCGCGGAGGCGGCGGGGGTGGCGGAGGGGACGATCTTCCGGGTGTTCGCGTCCAAGGACGAGCTCATCGACGCGACGGTCCGCAAGGCGTTCGAGCCGGGGCAGATGCAGCGCGACCTGGCCGAGATCCCGGACGACGCCACGCTGCACGAGCGGGCGCTCGCGCTGGTGCGGATCATGCAGCGGCGGTTCGCGAAGTCGTTCCTGCTCCTCCAGCGGCTGGGCATGAACGGGCCGCCGGAGCCACCCGACCAGAAGGGGGAGTGGCTGCGCCGGGTGCAGCAGACGACCGACGCGATGATCGAGCTGATCAGCCCGTTCCAGGCCGAGCTCGCCCAGCCGGCCGCGCTCGTCGTCCGCAGCCTGCGGCTGCTGACGTTCTCGGGCACCCACCCCAAGTTCACCGGTGGTGACCTGCTCACCGCCGACCAGATCGTCGACCTGGTCCTGTACGGCGCCGTACGCCGGACGCCCGCCTCCGCCGAGGCTCTCGAGGAGACCCACTGATGCTGACCCGACTCCTGCGCACGTACCTCCAGCCCTACCGCGGCTGGCTGACCGCGATCGTGCTGCTGCAGTTCACCTCGACGGTGGCGATGCTCTACCTGCCGAGCCTCAACGCCGACATCATCGACAAGGGCGTCGCCCGCGGCGACACCGGCTACATCATCGAGATCGGCGCGATCATGCTGGGTGTCGCGCTCGTCCAGGCCGCCTGCTCGATGAGCTCGGCATGGTTCGGCGGGCAGGCGGCGATGGCGTTCGGTCGCGACCTGCGCAAGGCCGTGTTCGGCCGGATCGGGCGGTTCTCGGCGCGCGAGGTCTCCGACTTCGGCGCGCCGTCGCTCATCACCCGCGCGACGAACGACGTCCAGCAGGTGCAGATGCTGGCGATGATGACCTGCCTCATGGCGGTCACGATCCCGATCATGATGGTCGGCGGCGTGATCATGGCGATGCGCGAGGACTTCGGTCTCTCGTGGCTCGTCGTGGCCGTCGTACCGGTGCTCTTCGTGTGCATCGGCCTCGTCGTGTCCCGGATGGTGCCGGCGTTCCGCCAGGTCCAGGAGCGCCTGGACGACGTCAACCGGGTCCTGCGCGAGCAGATCACCGGCATCCGCGTGGTGCGCGCGTTCGTCCGCGAGCCGCACGAGACCCGCCGGTTCGACAAGGCGAACGACGACCTGACCGCCGTCTCCCTTCGCGCGGGCCGCTGGATGGCGCTGATGTTCCCGCTCGTCATGGCCGTCTCGAACGTCGCCAGCGTCGGCGTGATCTGGTTCGGCGGCCACCGCGTCGAGGCCGACCAGATGGACGTCGGAGCGCTGACCGCGTTCCTCGCCTACCTCATGCAGATCCTGATGTCGGTGATGATGGGCACCTTCATGCTGATGATGGTGCCGCGCGCCGCCGTCAGCGCCGACCGGATCACGGCGGTCCTCGACACCGAGACGAGCGTCGTCCCGGCGGCGCACCCGGTCACCGAGGTCGCGCTGTCCGGCCACCTCGACCTCGAGGGCGTCGGCCTGACCTACCCGGGCGCCGAGGCGCCGGTGCTGCGCGACGTCAGCTTCACGGCCCGCCCGGGGCAGACGATCGCGGTGATCGGCTCGACCGGCGCCGGCAAGACGACCTTGGTCAACCTCGTCCCGCGGCTGCTCGACGCGACCGCGGGCACGGTCCGCGTCGACGGTGTCGACGTCCGCGAGCTCGACCCCGAGCTGCTGTGGTCCAAGATCGGCCTGGTCCCGCAGCGCGCGTTCCTGTTCACCGGGACGGTCGCCTCGAACCTGCGCTACGGCAACCCCGACGCCACCGACGAGGACCTCTGGGCCGCGCTCGAGATCGCCCAAGCGGCCGACTTCGTCCGGGCCATGCCCGAGCAGCTCGACACCCCCGTCGCCCAAGGCGGTACGACGGTCTCCGGGGGTCAGCGCCAACGCCTGGCCATCGCCCGCGCCCTCGTACGACGACCCGAGATCTTCCTCTTCGACGACGCCTTCTCGGCGCTCGACGTCGCCACCGACGCCCGCCTCCGCGCGGCGTTGCGGCCGGTGACGGTCGAGTCGACGGTCGTGATCGTCGCCCAGCGGATCGCGACGATCCGCGACGCCGACCAGATCCTCGTCCTCGAGGACGGCGAGGTGGTCGGCCAGGGCACCCACGAGGAGCTGCTCGAGTACAACCCGACGTACCAGGAGATCGCGGCCTCACAGGGCATCAAGGGAGAGGAGGTCCCGGCATGAGCGAGTCCAAGAACGGCACCATGAAGCAGACCGAGCGGATCGTCCAGTCCGGCGGCCCCGGCCGCGGCCCGATGGGCGGCATGGTCGGCCAGAAGGCGGACGATTTCGGCACCTCGGCCAAGCGGTTGCTGGCGCTGCTGCGCCCCGCGCGCGGCAAGGCGGTCGCCGTCCTGCTGCTGGGCCTGGGCAGCGTCGCATCCGTCGTGGTCGGCCCGTACCTGCTGGGCAAGGCCACCGACGCCGTGTTCACCGGCCTGATCGGGCGCAAGCTCGAGGGCCACACCCAGGCGGACGCCGTCGCGCAGGCCGAGGCCGGCGGCAACAGCGGGTACGCCGACTTCCTGCGCGGCCTCAAGGACGTCGTACCCGGGCAGGGGATCGACTTCGACAAGGTCGGCCACCTGCTCCTCATCACCCTCCTCGTGTACGTCGGCGGCCAGGTGCTCGGTTGGCTCCAGGGCTACCTCGTCAACGACGTCGTCCAGGCCACCGTGCGGCAGATGCGCACCGACGTCGAGGAGAAGGTCCACCGGCTCCCGCTGGCGTACTTCGACAAGCAGCCGCGCGGCGAGCTGCTCAGCCGGGTCACCAACGACATCGACAACGTCGCGCAGAACCTCCAGCAGACGATGAGCCAGCTCCTCACCTCGCTGCTCATGGTGATCGGCGTGCTCGGGATGATGTTCTGGGTCTCGCCGCTGCTCGCGCTGATCGCGCTCGTGTCGGTGCCGCTGGCGATGTTCACCACCGGCCGGATCATGAAGCGCTCGCAGAGCCAGTTCATCAACCAGTGGCGCCAGACCGGCCGGCTCAACGCACAGGTCGAGGAGTCCATCTCCGGGCACGCGCTGGTGACGGTCTTCGGCCGGCGCAAGGCGGTCGAGGCGGAGTTCGACGCGGCCAACGAGGAGCTCTACCAGTCGTCGTTCCGCGCGCAGTTCATCAGCGGCCTGGTGATGCCGATGATGATGCTCATCGGCAACCTCAACTACGTCGTCATCGCGGTCGTCGGCGGCCTGCGCGTCGCCTCCGGATCGCTGACGCTCGGCGAGGTGCAGGCGTTCATCCAGTACTCACGGATGTTCACGCAGCCGATCACCCAGATCGCGTCGATGGCCAACCTGCTCCAGTCCGGCGTCGCCTCGGCCGAGCGCGTCTTCGAGCTGCTCGACGCCGAGGAGGAGGTCGACCCCTCCGCCCTGTCCGAGGAGCCGACCCGCTCCGGCACGACGCGCGGCGAGGTCGCCTTCGAGCACGTCGACTTCTCCTACGACCCCGACGAGCCGCTCATCGAGGACCTCTCGCTGGTCGCCCACCCGGGCCAGATGGTCGCCATCGTCGGCCCTACGGGCGCCGGCAAGACCACGCTGGTCAACCTGATCATGCGGTTCTACGAGCTCGACGGCGGCCGGATCACCCTCGACGGGGTGGACGTCACGCAGATGTCGCGGGCCGAGCTGCGCAGCCGGATCGGCATGGTGCTCCAGGACACCTGGATCTTCGAGGGGACCATCCGCGACAACATCGCGTACGGCCGGCCCGACGCGACCGACGAGGAGATCCGCGAGGCCGCGCGGGCGACGTACGTCGACCGGTTCGTGCACTCGCTGCCCGAGGGCTACGACACCAAGGTCGACGACGAGGGCTCGAACCTGTCGGCCGGCGAGCGCCAGCTCATCACCATCGCCCGGGCCTTCCTGGCCCAGCCGGCGCTGCTGATCCTCGACGAGGCCACCTCGTCGGTGGACACGCGCACGGAGCTGCTGCTGCAGCAGGCGATGGCGGCGCTGCGCACCGACCGGACGTCGTTCGTGATCGCGCACCGGCTCTCCACGATCCGCGACGCGGACCTGATCCTGGTCATGGAGCACGGGCGGATCGTGGAGCAGGGCTCGCACGCCGAGCTCCTGGAGCGCGACGGTGCGTTCGCCCGGCTGCACGCGGCGCAGTTCGCGGCGGCGGCGGTGTGAGGCGCCCAAAGTAGGGGCTCGGTGGCGTCCGAAGTCGCTGTCGGTGCCGGCTGCGCCCTGGCTACGGTGACGGCCTGACCGACGACGAGGGGAGGGCGCGACATGTCGAGCCGGATGAGCGAGATCCTCGGTGGTGCCGTGTGCTTCGGCATCGGGCTGATCCTGTGGCGAGCCATGGAGGGCGTCGAGTGGCCGGTGATCACGCCGTCGAAGGTCGGCGTGGTGCTGATGTTCGTGGGCGCGCTCCGCCCTGCGCGCGTCTGACTAGCGCCGCAGCACCCGCCGGGCCAGCACGTTGCCGCCGAGCTGGATGACCGTGACCATCGCGACCAGGACGACGATCGCCGACCACGTGATCACCTGGTCGAACTGCCGGAACCCGAAGCGCTGCGCGAACGACCCGAGGCCGCCGCCCGCGACGACACCGGCGATCGCGGTCATGTCGACGATCGCCACGAACGCGAAGGTGAAGCCGAGGATCATCGGCCCCAGGGCCTCCGGCAGGACGACGGTCAGCGCGATCCGGAGCCGGCTCGCGCCCATCGCGCGGGCTGCCTCGATCACGCCGGGGCTGACGGTGACCAGGTTCTGCTCGACGATCCGGCTGACGCCGAAGATCGCCGCGATCGTGATCGCGAACGTCGCGGCCCAGATCCCGATGCCGGTGCCGACCACCTGCCGCGCCACGGGCTGCAGGGCGGCGACGAAGATGACGAACGGGATCGGCCGGAAGAAGTTCACGGCCACGTTGAGCACCACGAACACGAGCCGGTTGGCGTACAGCCCGCCCTTGCGGGTGACGAAGAGGCCGAGTCCGAGGGCCAGGCCCAGCAGGCCGCCCAGCACGAGCGCGGTGGTGGCCATGACGAGGGTCTCGCCGGCGGCCTGCCAGAACTCGGGCTGGAGGTCGCCGAGGCGGGTGTCGATGCCGAGGACGGCGGTCATCACGCCACCTCCGTCCACGGTACGGCGGGCGCGAGCTCGGCGAGCGCGGCGTCGACCGCCGCGTCGGTGCCGGTGAGTGCGACCGTCAGGTTGCCGAAGCTGGTGCCCTGGATCTCCTCGATGCCGCCGTGCACCAGCTCGAAGCCGACGTCGTGGCGCAGGAAGGTCGCGAACGCCTCGGACGGGCGGCCGGCGGTGTCGCGGAACGCGAGCCGCACGAAGCGGCCCGGGTGGCGCTCGCGGAGCGCGGCGACGACGTCCGGGTCGGGCACGTCCTCGACGACGGTGCGCACGAAGCGCCGGGTGACGTCGTGCCGGGGCTGGGTGAACACCTCGACGACGGGGCCCTGCTCGACGACCTTGCCGGACTCCATCACCGCGACGCGGTGGGCGATGCGGCGGACGACGTCCATCTCGTGGGTGATGAGCAGGATGGTCACGCCGAGCTCGCGGTTGACCCGCTCGAGCAGGTCGAGCACGTCGCGCGTGGTGTCCGGGTCGAGCGCGCTGGTGGCCTCGTCGGCCAGCAGCAGCGGGGGATTGGTGGCCAGAGCCCGCGCGATGCCCACGCGCTGCTTCTGGCCGCCGGAGAGGTCGCCGACCCGGGCGTGGGCCTTGTCGGCGAGGCCGACGAAGTGCAGCAGCTCGGAGATCCGCGCCTGCTGCTCGTCCCGCCCCATCCCGGCGACGGTGAGGGGGAACGCGAGGTTGCCCCACACCGTGCGCGACTCCATCAGGTTGAACTGCTGGAAGACCATGCCGATCCCACGGCGCAGCTCGCGCAGGCCGCGCTCGGAGAGCGTGGTGACGTCGACACCGTCGACCACCACGCTCCCCGACGTGACCGGCTCCAGTGCGTTGACGAGCCGGACCAGGGTGGACTTCCCGGCGCCGGAGTAGCCGATGATCGCGAAGATCTCGCCCCGCTCCACGGCCAGGTCGACGCCGTCGACCGCCCGGCTCGGAGCATCGCCGCGGCGGGTGCCGGGGAACTCCTTGACCACTCCGCGCAGCTCGACCAGTGGAGCGGTCACTGCTGCTCGCGGATCTGCTTCTCGACGTCGCGCAGGCTCTTCTCGAGGTCGGCCTGGCTGACCTTGACGAACTGCGCCGTGCCGCCGGCCGCCTCGTCGGCGCCGTCGAGCACCGCCTGGGTGTCCTGGTAGACCTGCACGAGCTTCTGCAGCACCGCGTTGTCCTTGTCCTCGGCGCGGACCGCGAAGATGTTGACGTAGGGCACGGCCTTGGGGTCGCTCGGGTCGTCCTGGGCGATGGCGTCGTCGAACTTCAGGCCGGCGTCCTCGACGAAGTCGTTGTTGACGATCGCGGCGGCCACGTCGGGCAGCGAGGTCGGGGTGAGGTCGGCCTGCAGCGCCTTGACCTTGACCCGCGAGGCCGACTCGTCGACGTCGGCGACGGTGGAGAAGATCGAGCCGCCGCCGTCGAGCTTGATCAGGCCGGCCGACTGGAGCACGAGGAGGCCGCGGGCCTGGTTCGAGTCGTCGTCCGGGACGACGACCGTGGAGCCGTCGGGGATGTCGGCCACGTCGTCGTACTTCTGGGAGTAGAGGCCGAGCGGGTAGATCGCGGTCGAGCCGAGCGGCACGAGGTCGTCGTCGTTGGCGACGTTGTACTGCGCGAGGTAGACGATGTGCTGGAACTGGTTGGCGTCCAGCTCGCCCTCGCTGAGCGCGGGGTTCGGCTGCGGGTACTCCGCGAAGTCCTTGATCTCCAGCTCGATGCCGGCGTCCTTCGCGGCGTCCTTGAAGGTCTCCCAGTACGGGTCGCTCGCGCCGACCGTGCCCAGGACGACCTTGACCGGGTCGTCGCTGCTCAGCGCGGTCGTGCCGTCCTTGCCGGTCGCGCGCGGGGCGTCGTCGCCGCCGCGGGTGAGCAGGAAGATCGCCCCGGCGATGAGCGCCAGGACGACCACCCCGACGCCGCCGATCAGCGGCAGGCGGGACTTGGGGGCTTCGATGAGCGGGATCTGGTCGGACATGCTCGCTAAAAGGCAACTAGATCGCTCGACATTCCTGATCGGGGCGTTGGCTGCGTCACAGCGGCGGCCGCCGTCCGGTTCCCGGCATTAATCCGTTGTGCGCGCTCGGAGCGCGACCTACCGTTGGGGGCACACGGGAAAGGAGGTGGTCCGAAGAATGATTTCTCTCAGGACGCGTGAGGTGGCTGCGCGCTAGCAGCCCCGCAGTTCTACGGCTGCGACGCGAATCTCAACGCAGCCACCCGACCCGCAGGTGAAACCGGGATCGTCCCCCGGCCTGGTCCTCCGACCACACCTGCGGGTCGCTGCGTTTTTCGGTGCTCGTCGCCGGGTGCGCGTTCCGTGCGTCACAGAAAGTTGCCGTCGTCAACCAATCCTCATATAGTTGACCGGTCGCAACCAATCTTCGGCTGCACCTGCGCTACGACGAGAAGAGATGACGCACTCGATGACCACCGCTCCTTCGGCCCCTGCCGAACCGGGTCAGATGACCCACCGCGAGATCCTGGAGGCCCTGACCGGGCTCCTGCTCGCGATGTTCGTGGCGATGCTCTCCAGCACAGTGGTGAGCAACGCCCTCCCCGCGATCGTGACCGACCTGCACGGCAGCCAGACCGGCTACACGTGGGTCGTCGTCGCGACCCTCCTGACGATGACCGCGACGACCCCGATCTGGGGCAAGCTCGCGGACCTGTTCAGCAAGAAGCTCCTGGTCCAGGCGGCCCTGGTGATCTTCTCCCTCGGCTCGGTCGTCGCCGCGATCGCGCCCAACATGGGCGTCCTGATCGGGGCGCGCGCCTTCCAGGGCCTCGGCGTCGGTGGTTTGACCGCGCTGGTCCAGGTGGTCATCGCCTCGATGGTCCCGCCGCGTGAGCGCGGCCGCTACAGCGGCTACATCGGTGCGGTGTTCGCCACCGCGACGGTCAGCGGCCCGCTGCTCGGCGGCATCGTCGTGGACAGCCCGCTGGGCTGGCGCGGCTGCTTCATCGTCGGCATCCCGGTCGCCGCCATCGCGTTCGTCGTCCTGCAGAAGACCCTGCACCTGCCGACGATCAAGCGCGAGGTCAAGATCGACTACCTCGGCGCGACCCTCATCATGGGCGGCATCAGCCTGCTCCTCGTCTGGGTCAGCCTGGCCGGCACCAACTTCGACTGGATCTCCGGTACGTCGGCCGGACTCGTCGTCGCCAGCCTGGTCCTCATCGGTGCGGCTCTGTGGGTCGAGGCCCGCGTCGCCACCGAGCCGGTGATCCCGCTGCGCCTGTTCCGCGACCGCACCACCGCCCTGGCCACCGCCGCGTCGGTGATGATCGGCGTCGCGATGTTCGGCGCGACCGTCTACCTGAGCCAGTACTTCCAGCTCGCCCGCGGCATGAGCCCGACCGAGGCCGGCCTGATGTCGATCGCGATGGTCGGCGGCCTGCTCGTCTCCAGCATCCTCAGCGGCCGGGTGATCACCCGGACCGGCCTGTGGAAGCGGTGGCTGGTCGGCGGCATGGTGCTCGTCATCGCCGGCATCGCGCTGCTCGGCACGATCGACGCGACCACCTCGCTGTGGGTCGTCGGCGCCTGGATGGCGATCACCGGTGTCGGTCTCGGCGCGACCATGCAGAACCTGGTCCTCGCCGTGCAGAACAACACCGCCCCCCAGGACCTCGGTGCGGCCAGCTCGGTCGTCGCGATGTTCCGCTCCATCGGTGGTTCTGCGGGTGTCGCGGCGCTCGGCGCGGTCCTCGCCCACCAGGTCACCGGCGGCGTCAAGGACGGCATCGCCCAGCTCGTCGCCTCCGGCAAGATCTCGCAGGCCCAGCTCGAGCAGATGCAGCACTCCACCGGTGACATCCCCAAGATCTCCGAGCTGCCCCCGGCCATCCGGGCGATCTACGAGGGCTCGTTCGGCGAGGCCGTCGGGCACCTGTTCATGGTCGCGGCGCCGTTCGCCGTGGTCGCCTTCCTCTGCATCCTCTTCATCAAGGAGGTGCCGCTGCGGACCACGATGGGGCCGAGCGTCGCGGAGTCCGAGATCGACGCCGGCGCGGTCGCCACGGGCAACCCGGCCGACTACCCGGGCTACGAGGTCGAGGGTGCGGGCGACGCCGCCGAGGCCGCCGACATCGGGGCCGGCGAGGCCGACCCGGTCGGGCGGAGCAGGTGATGGACGCCGTCGTCACCTCGCGCACCGAAGCGCTGCGCGAGCTGGAGACCGAGGTCGGCGTGCTGATCCGGCGGATCCGCCGGGTGATCGGCGAGCGGGCCCGGGCCGTGCACCCGGACCTGCTCCCGGCGTCGTACCTGATGCTGAGCTACGTCCGCGACAACGGACCGCTGCGGGCCTCGGCCATGTGCGCGGTCTTCGACATCGACAAGGGCGCGATCAGCCGCCAGGTCCAGCACCTCATCGACCTGGGCCTGGTCGACCGCGAGCCCGACCCCGAGGACGGCCGGGCGACGCTGCTCTCCGCCAGCGAGGACGGCGTACGCCGGCTCGAGGCGGTCGCCGACCAGCGCCGCGAGCAGCTCGACGAGCGGCTCGCCGACTGGCCGGCCGAGGAGCTGCACGCGTTCGCGGGCTCGCTCCGGCGCTACAACGACGCGCTCGGGATGCCGGGGGACCGCTAGCGGATCCAGGCGGCGGTGTCCGGCGGCAGCAGTCCGCCGGCCACCGCCGCGCTGCTGATCAGGACCTCGCCCGGGGGCAGCGGCACCGGAGCGGTGCCCGCGTTGAGCACGACCGTCACCCCCGCCCGCCGTACGACGAGCAGGTCGCCCTCGGCGGACGCCTCGGTCGTCTCGTCCGCCCCGGCGAACACCGCGGCGCGCGCGGCCAGCGCCCGCCGGTAGAACTCCAGCGTCGAGTCCGGGTCGCCGGTCTGGGCGGCCACGGTGAGCGGCGCCCAGTCGTCGGGCTGGGGGATCCACGGCTGGGCGCCGTCCACGCCCCCGAAGCCGTAGGGCGCCCGCGTGCCGGACCACGGCAGCGGCACCCGGCAGCCGTCCCGTCCGGGCTGCCCCGTGCGGAACCAGGACGGGTCCTGGCGGTCCTCGGGGGCGACGTCGACCTGCTCCAGGCCGAGCTCCTCGCCCTGGTAGAGGTACGCCGAGCCGGGCAGCGCCAGCATGGCCAGCGTCGCCGCCCGGCCCCGGGCGAGCCCGACCGGGCCGCCGCCGTAGCGGGTCGGGTGCCGCTCGACGTCGTGGTTGGACAGCACCCAGGTCGGCGCCGACGCGGCCGCACCCACCGCGGCGATGGAGTCGGTGACGACGTCCGCGAACGCCGCGGCGGACCACGGCGTACCGAGCCAGCCGAAGTTGAAGGCCTGGTGGAGCTCGTCGGGACGGATGAACATCGCCATCGAGGCGGCGGTCTGGGTCCAGGCCTCGGCGACGGCCATCCGGTCGCCGGGATAGGAGTCGAGCACCCGGCGCCAGCGCCGGTAGACCTCGTGCACCTCGGGCTGGTCCCACATCGGCTCGTCGTTGAGGACCCGCTCGACCATCGAGTCGGCGGTCTTCTTCGGCTTCTCGGGGCGGACCTGGTCGCGCAGCGTGGCCTCCTTGTAGAGCCCGTGCGCGACGTCGACCCGGAAGCCGTCGACCCCGCGGTCGAGCCAGAACCGGAGGACGCCCTCGAACAGGTCGCCGACCTCGGGGTTGCGCCAGTCGAGGTCGGGCTGGGAGGTGTCGAAGAGATGCAGGTACCACTGGCCGTCGGGGACCCGGGTCCAGGCCGGGCCGCCGAAGACCGAGTCCCAGTTGTTGGGCGGCTCGGCGCCGTCGGTTCCACGGCCCTCGCGGAACAGGTAGCGCGCCCGTTCCGGCGAGCCTGGCGCCGCGGCCAGCGCCGCCTGGAACCACGGGTGCTGGTCGGAGGTGTGGTTGGGGACGAGGTCGACGATCACCCGCAGGTCCAGCTCGTGGGCGCGCGCGAGCAGCGTGTCGACGTCGTCGAGCGTTCCGAACAGGGGGTCGACGTCGGTGTAGTCGGCGACGTCGTACCCGTGGTCCTTCTGGGGGGAGGTGTAGAACGGCGTGATCCAGAGCGCGTCGACGCCCAGGTCGCGCAGGTAGGGCAGCCGCGAGGTGATGCCGGGCAGGTCCCCGACGCCGTCACCGCCGCCGTCGCCGGCCGGGCGGCCGTCGGCGAAGCTGCGGACGTAGACCTGGTAGACGACCGCGTCGCGCCACCACGGGGCCGCCTGGCCCGCGGGGTTCGCCGGGCTCACCGGAACGCCTCCAGATCGATGGTGATCCACACGTGCTCGGCCGTCGCGACCACCACGTCACCGGGGCCGTAGATCGTCGCCGCGGTGTAGGTACGGCGGCCGTCGATGCCGCGCAGCTCGCCGACCACGACATAGCGCTCGGAGGTCCGCGGCACGCTGCGCACCTCGGCCGTCATCCGGCCCAGCACCGAGGGCCGGGCCTCCAGGTCGCTGGCCCACCCACCGGGGCAGTCGAGCGCGGCCCACGCGATCGGCACCGCGCTCTCATACGGCGTCCAGGTCGCCGCGACCCGGCTGTCGTCGGCGTCGGTGCGCTCGGCCCCGGCGAGGTGCCCGGCGAAGATCCGCAGCCCGTCGCCGACCCGCCGGTCGGGCCCGCACACGAAGCAGCCCGGGAACAGGTGCGTGCGGTGCCCGATGAAGCGCCCCTCGGCCTCGGCCGCCACGCTCGCCGAGACGGGGGCCACGGGGACCGGCGACGACTCGGCGTACACGGCCTCGGCGACGGTCTGCCCGTCGTGGGTGACCAGGACGCCGGCCGCGGTCGGCTCCACCGGCAGCGGTACGTCGAGCGGCGGCGGCTGGCGCAGGGTCACGGTCACCGCGGTGCCCAGCGCCTGCGCCGGCAGGGTGGCCGCGAGCGCGCCCGCCGTCCAGCCGCCGTTGCCGGAACGGGGCGGTCCGTTGAAGCGGTGCGGAACGATCAGCGGAGGCAGGTGGGTCACGTTCCTAGCCTGCCAAACGCCCAGCAGCGAGGCTCAGGGCGCCGGTTTGTGCGCTTGTTGCACCTCATGGGCAAGAATGGGTCGGGTGAGCGACCTGATCGACACCACCGAGATGTACCTCCGCACGATCTACGAGCTGATCGAGGAGGGCATCGTCCCGCTGCGGGCCCGGATCGCCGAGCGCCTGCACCAGAGTGGTCCGACCGTGTCGCAGACGGTGGCCCGCATGGAGCGCGACGGCCTCCTCACCGTCGAGGGCGACCGCCACCTCCAGCTCACCGAGGACGGCGAGCGCCTCGCCATCCGCGTGATGCGCAAGCACCGCCTCGCCGAGCGCCTCCTGACCGACGTCATCGGTCTCGACTGGGAGCTCGTCCACGAGGAGGCGTGCCGCTGGGAGCACGTCATGTCCGAGACGGTCGAGCGCCGCCTCATCCAGCTCCTCGACCACCCGACCGAGTCGCCGTACGGCAACCCGATCCCGGGCCTCGACGAGCTCGGTGAGCACACCACCGGCGACGCCTTCATGGACGACGTCGAGCCGCTCTCCAAGGCCGCCGGCGCCGAGAGCGCCCGCGCCGTCGTCCGCCGGATCTCCGAGGAGATGCAGAAGGACGACGCGCTGATGAGCGCGATGCGCCGGGTCGGTGCGCTGCCGGACAAGACCATCACCATCCAGGCGACGGCCGACGGGGTGCTCGTGGGTGCGGGCGGCGAGACCGCGGAGATCTTCCCCGAGGCCGCTGACCACATCTTCGTCAAGCGCCTCTGAGCGAGCCGTTCCGGACGTGCGTCCGGAATGTGCGGCCGGTGGGTGTCGGCCGTGGTCGTCGGCGCGCGCACGTGTGAGGCTGGGGCGCTCAGACCCGATCGGAGCACCCCATGCAGCGCACGCGCACGTTCCACCGCCTCACCGTCGTCGCAGCCGGAGCCGCCGCGGTCCTGGCCCTGTCGGTCGGCCCGGCGTCCGCAGCGTCCGACTACGACATCAACGCGCCCGCGACCGGGACCACGGCGGTCACCGCGACGGGCAGCGGCCTGATCCTCGAGGACACCTACCTCGGGCCCTTCGGCACCTCCGGCAACACGCGGATCATCGGGTGCGCCCTCAGCGCGTCCGGAGCGGCCGACAACGGCGGGCACGCCTTCACCGCCGGGACGGTCGTCACCGATGCGGCGGTGAAGCTCGATCCCACGTCTGCCAGCTTCACCGGGTGCGACCAGCCCAGCCTCTTCGGTCCGGTCAGCCTCACCCCGGCCCCGGGCAGCAGCTGGAGGCTCGGGCTGAGGGCCAAGACCGCCACGGGGGGCGCCGCCGTCCTGTCGGGGCTCGCGCTGCGGTTGCGCGGCACCGCGGGGTCGGCGTACTGCCAGGCTGACCTCTCGGGCTACCTCCAGGGCACCTACGACGACGCCTCGGGCACGTTCACGATCGACCAGACCGTCGCCGGGCTGACGTTCGACACCGTCACCGAGACGGGCGCGCTGTGCAACACGATCGGCATCGTCGAAGGTGACCCGGGCGCCTTCTCCGGCACCATCGACCTCACCCCGGCCCCGGACGTCAGCTAGGCGACGCGCCGCGCGCGGCGGCGAGGGCGGGCAACCACGCGCCCGTCCCCACCTCCACCTTGTACGACGCCAGCTCGTCCCCGCGCGTCGTCCCCCGGTTGACGATCACCACCGGCACGCCCCGCTGGGCCGCGCGCCGGACGAACCGCAGCCCGCTCATCACGGTCAGGCTCGACCCGGCGACCAGGAGCGTCCCACCGCGCCCGGCGAGGGCCTCGACGGCGGCGAAGCAGCGCTCGACGCGGGGCTTGGGCACGTTCTCGCCGAAGAACACGACGTCCGGCTTGAGCGGGCCGCCGCAGTCGGCGCAGGGTGGGACGACGAAGTCGGCGGTCTCGTCCAGGTCGACGTCGCCGTCGGGGCGTACGGCGACGTCCGCGTGCCGGGCGGCCCAGCCGGGGTTGGCGTCCTCGAGGCGCTGCTGGAGCGACGCCCGCGGCGACGTACGACGGCAGGCGAGGCAGATGACGTCGGCGATCCGGCCGTGGAGGGCGACGAGGGCGGGGGTGCCGCAGGCCTCGTGGAGGCCGTCGACGTTCTGGGTGATGACGAGGTCGGCGCCGAGGGCGGCGACGGCGGTGTGGCCGGCGTTGGGCTCGGCGCGGCGCATCCGGGACCAGCCGAGGTGGCTGCGCGCCCAGTAGCGCTGCTGGGCGGCGGGTCCGGAGACGAACTCCTGGTAGGTCATCGGCATCCGGGCCGGTGCGCCGGGGCCGCGGTAGTCGGGGATGCCGGAGTCGGTGGACAGGCCCGCGCCCGTCAGGACGACGAGGGGCCCGTCGGCGCACACGTCGAGTGCCGGGTCCCGCCGGCCGACCAGGGTCACGGGTCCAGGGTACGGAGCGGGACGAACAGGTAGCGACCGTGCCGCTCGACACGCAGCATCTCGCCGCGCACCGGCCCGACGAGCACGCCGCCGGGGACCAGTTGCGCGACCAGGTCGGGGGCGAGGGCCGGGGCGTCGGCCGAGACCAGGATCCGGTCGTACGGCGCGCCCGCGGGCCAGCCGAGCGGTGCGCCCGGCGCGGTCAGGTGGAGCTCCACGCGGGCCAGGCCGGTCAGGCCGTCCAGGCCGGCCAGGTGCCGGGTGCCCGCGGCGAGGACCTCCGGGATGATCTCGACGCCGACGACCCGGCCGGCCGGGCCGACCAGGTGGGCGAGCAGTGCGGTGGTCCAGCCGGAGCCACAGCCGACGTCCAGCACCCGGTCGCCGGGGCGCGGGCCGAGCAGCTCGAGCATCCGGCGCACGGTCGTGGGCTGGGAGCAGGTGACGTCGTACCCGAGGGGGAGGGCGCGGTCGAGCCCGGCGTACGGCTGCTGGCCGGGCGGCAGGAACCGTGCGCGTGGACAGGCGGCGAACGCCGCGGCCAGGTCCACGGACCGCCGGCTCAGCCGTAGCGCAGGCGCGCCCGCTCGCGGGCCTTGGCGGCCTCGGCCTCGCGGTTCTTGGGAGGCGCGGTCGTCACGAGGTCGTCGAGCAGGTGCTGGGTGATGTGGGCGATCTCGGCGACCGCCTGGTCGAACGCGGCCTGGTTGGCCTGGCTCGGCTTCGTCGTGCCGCTGACCTTGCGGACGAACTGCAGCGCGGCCGCGGCGACCTCGTCCGACGTGGCCGGCGGCTCGAAGTTGTTGAGGGGGCGGATGTTGCGGCACATGCCTCCACCGTACGACGGGCCGCCCGCTCACAGGGCGAAGAAGCGGGCGTCCTCCCCGGTCACCACGACCACCCGGCCGTCCGGCAGGGGGACGGCGCGCAGGTGGTCGACGTCGTCGCCGTACTCCGCCTTGAACCGCTGCTCGTGCATCGTGCCGCCCTCGAGCCGGATCACCGAGAGGTAGCCGACGCGGCGGCTGCCCCACTTCTGCACGACCGTGAGGAAGGTCCGCTGGTCCGGCAGCCAGGTGAACGCGCGCGGATCGGTCCCGGCGAGCGCCTCCATGCCGCTGGCGTAGTGGAGGACGTCGCGGCGCTTGACCGCCGTCGGGTCGCGGACGTCGAAGAGCCCGATCTGGGCGCCCCACCCGCCCTTGCCGTCGGGGCCCTCGCCGATGCCGACCATCCGGGCCGGACCGAGCGGGTGCAGGTACGAGGAGAAGCCGGGGATCTTGAGCTTGCTGAGCAGCCGCGGGTGCGCGGTGTCGGTCAGGTCGACGGCGTAGAGCGGATCGACCTGGCGGAACGTCACGAGGATCGCGAGACCGTCGAACCAGCGCACCGACTGGAGGTCCTCGCCGGGCCCGAGCCGGTCGAGCCGGCCGCGCTCGACGAGCTCCTTGCCGCGGCGCTCGAAGGTGACGACCGAGTTGAAGTTGCCCGTCTCGGCGGTCGGCCCGACGGCGACCCGCAGCACGTCGTCCGCCTCGTCCAGGGACCAGCGGTCGCGCACCGATCCCTCGACCTCGCCCGAGGCGACGTGGGTCGCCCGGGTGCCGTCGAGCGTGAAGTCGAAGAGGTACGACGTCCCGCCCGGCCCCGACCAGACGGGGCAGCGGCGCACGCAGTCGATGAGGTCGTTCTCGCGCAGGACGCCGCCCCAGCCGCCGCTCGCGGCGAGGTAGAGGTGGTCGGCGGACTCGTAGGAGATGTCGGTCCGCCCGGCCAGCCCGATCGCGGAGACCTTGCCCGGGGAGCCGGCGTCGAAGCCGGCCACGCTCGTCGTACCGAGCGCGAGGTCGTCGGAGGGGACCGCGACGTCGGCGCAGTCGAGCAGCTGCTCCGGATCGTCGCCGTCGACCGCGATCGTGGGCAGCCAGTCCTCGATCGTGGACTCCTCGACCGCCTTGCGGTTGTGCGCCAGCGCCCGCTTCGCGGACCGGGCCGGTCCGGGGGAGACGAAGTCGAGGTCCGGCAGCCCCGAGGCGAGCACCAGCCGGACGGTGCTGCCGTGCTGGCGCGCGGAGAGCAGCGGGGCGTCGTAGACGACCTGGTCGGTGACCGCGGGCTCCGCGGGCTCGGCGAGGGACACGGTCAGCACGCGGGTCCGCTCGCTGCGCGCGCTGGCGTCGCTGCCGACCGCGATGATGGTGCCGGTCGCGGAGTCGAGCAAGATCTCGGCGTTCGCGACCCGGGGGAGGACGAGGCTGCCCAGACGCCGCGTCGCCGCGCCGGTGACGTCGTAGGTGGTGAGGCGGTCGTCGCGGACCACGGCGAGCAGCGAGCCGTCGGTCTTGACCGTGTCGGGCTCGTCGACGCCGGCCTCCTGGACGTTGGTGCCGGTCTCGCTGTTGACCTGGCGCTGGGAGCGCGCCAGCGACTTGCTGGCGGTGGCGAGGCCGCTCACGCTGTCCATCAGCTCGTCGGCCAGCGGCGCCCTGTCGTCGCGCGCGTAGGCCTGCTCGAAGCCGCCGTTCCAGCCGTAGGGACCGACGAGGTCGAGCCCGCGGTCGACGTACACCTGGCGGAGGTCCGCGCAGGACGCGGCGGGCTTCAGGTCGGCCTGGAAGGCGGCGTAGCGGGGCGTGCTGGTCCGGTCTCCGCCACCGCCACCTCCGCCGCCGTCCTGGCCCAGCGTGCCGGCGACGAAGGCGCCGACCAGCGCGGTCAGCGCGCCGGCGGTGACCAGGGCGCGCCGCAACGGCCGGCGGCGCCGCGGGTGCCGCGGCCGCCCGGCGGCCGCGGCCAGGATCTCGCGGGTCGGGGTGGGGCCGGTGGGGTAGTCGTCCCAGAGGCGTTCGAGGTCGGTCACGGCGTCGTCCCTCCGGACAGGTCGAGAAGGTGGTCGTTCGCGGCGAGGTGGGCGAGCGCCCGGGAGAGCCGGCTCTTGACCGTCCCGGGTGGGATGTCCAGCGCCTCGGCGGTCTGCTTCTCCGTCAGCTGGACGAAGTAGCGCAGCACGACCACGTCGCGGTTGGGCTTGGAGAGCGCCGCGAGGGCGCGGTGCACGGCGTCGGCGACGGCGATCCGCTCGGCGGCGTCGGGGCTGGAGCGGAGGGTCGTCTCGGGGGTGTCGTACTGGCGGTCCTTCCACCAGCGGGTACGGCGTACGTCGCGCAGGGAGTTGAGGAGCATCCGATAGACGTACGCGTCGCGGTTGTCGGCGCTGTTGACCCGCTCCCAACCCGTGTAGCAGCGCACGAGCGTGGTCTGGGCGAGGTCCTCGGCCTCGTGCGGCCGCGCGCCGAGGAAGACCGCGGCCCGGACCAGGGTCGGCCAGCTCTGCTCGACGTAGTCGGCGTACGCCGCCTCGTTGTCGGGATCCACTCTCACTCCTGCTCGTCGCGCTGAACCTATGACGAGCCCGGACGGGCCGGGGGTTCCATCGGATTCGGGAGCGATGCAAGAGTGGCGCCATGGCTGACACCGCGCGCCCGTACGACGTCGTCCTCTTCGGTGCCACCGGGTTCACCGGCGGGCTGACCGCCGACTACCTCGCCGAGCACGCGCCGGCCGGCCTGCGCTGGGCGCTCGCCGGGCGCAGCGAGGAGCGCCTGGCGGCGGTGCGCGACCACCTCCTCACGATCGATCCCGGCCTGGCCGACCTGCCGCTCCTCGTCGCCGACGCGCGCGACCCCGAGGCGCTCGCCGAGGTGGCCCGGACGACCAAGGTGGTCGCGACGACGGTCGGGCCCTACATCGAGCACGGCGGACCGCTGGTCGCCGCGTGCGCCGCCGCGGGGACCGACTACGTCGACCTCACCGGCGAGCCGGAGTTCGTCGACCGCACGTACGTCGAGCACAACGCCACCGCGGAAGGCTCCGGGGCGCGGATCGTGCACTCGTGCGGCTTCGACTCGATCCCGCACGACCTGGGCGCCTACTTCACGATCCAGGAGCTCGCCCGCGAGCTCGGCGGCGAGATCACCGGACCGGTGACCATGCGTGGCGTGGTCCGGTCCAAGGCCGGCTTCTCCGGCGGCACCTTCCACTCGGCACTGACCGCCTTCTCCCGCGCCCGCCAGATGAAGGAGGCCTCCACGGCCCGCCGGCGGATGGAGCCGCGTCCCGAGGGCCGCCGCTCGCGCGCGGTGGCGGGCCGGCCGCGCCGCGACGGCGCCCTGGGCTACTGGCTGCTCCCGCTGCCGACGATCGACCCGTTCGTGGTCGCGCGGAGCGGAGCGGCGCTGCCGTCGTACGGGCCGGCGTTCACGTACTCGCACTTCGCCGGCACCAAGACCCTCCGGTACGCCGCCGGCGGCGCGGTCGGCGTCACCGGCCTCACCCTCGCCGCCCAGGTCCCGCCGGTGCGCAACGCGCTGCTCAAGCGGGTCCCGCAGGGCGAGGGCCCCTCGGCCGGGCGCCGCGAGAAGTCCTGGTTCACCGTCGACTTCGTGGCCTCCTCGGGCGGCACCGAGGTCCGGACCCGGGTCTCCGGCGGCGACCCCGGCTACACCGAGACGGCCAAGATGCTCGCCGAGTCGGCGCTGTGCCTCGCGCTCGACGACAACCCCAACGTCGCCGGCCAGGTCACCACGGCGACCGCGATGGGCGACGCGCTGCTGCTGCGGCTGGAGCGGGCCGGGATCACGTTCGAGCGGCGCTGACGCTCAGGCCTCGTCGTCGAGGCCGCCGCCGCCCGGAGCGCCACCGGAACCTGTTCCACTACGATCCCTCCGGGTGCACTCTCGTGCGCCCGAGGGAGAGGACGTCCGCGGCGCCGGCGAGGGGGACGACGGCCGCGCGGACTCGGCGGGAGGGAGACCCGGCGATGACGCGCGCCTTGCGTGGGAGGTTCCGGTTGCGCCGCGGCCGGTCGGACGAGCGCGGGGTGAGCGCCGTCATCGTGGCGATCTGCACCGCGGTGGCGGTGGTGTCGGCGGCGTTCGCGGTCGACCTCGGCATGCAGCGGGTGCTGCGCCGTGACCTGCAGGCGGTCGTGGACCTGGTGTCGATGGACCTCGCCCGCGAGCTGACCGGCGGCAAGGTGAGCACCTACACCGCCGCGGACCGGGCCCGGATCGACGGGGCCAAGGTCGCGAGCCTGCGGCGCAACAGCGACCTGCTGGGCGGCGCCGTACCTCCGGAGGACGTGCGGTGGGAGCTCGTCGTACGTGCGGAGGGCACGAACGGTGCGCCTGCGGCGTGGAAGCCGGCCGCGTCGGGCGACATCCCCGGCGGGGTGCGGGTGACGGCGAGCTCGGACGTGGCGTTCGCCTTCGGTGGCGTGACGGGGGTCGACCGTGGTGGTTCGACGCGGACCGCCGTCGCCGCCGCCCGTACGACGGCGTGCCTCCAGGTGAGCTCGTACGCCGCCCAGCTCGACACCGGGCGCTCGTGGCTCCTCAATGCGCTGCTGGGTGACCTCCTGGGCACCAAGCTCGCGCTCAAGGTGCTCGACCCGGACGCCGGTCTCGCCGGCGTGGACCTCAACCTGCTCGACCTCATCGAGGAGCTCGACCCCCTCGTCAGCGCGCACATCTCGGCAGCGTCGTTCACCGAGGTCGCCGGGGTCGCGGTCGGATTGTCGGAGCTGATGCTCGCCGCGATCCACGCGCTGGAGCGGCAGAGCGGCAAGCTGGCCGAGATCGACCTGCTTCGCAACGTCTACAACGGCATCCAGGCCAACGTGCCGAACGTGATGGTCAAGCTCGGTGACCTGATCGACCTCACCACCGCCGAGGACGCCGCCGCCGAGCTCGGCCTCGACCTGCTCGACCTCGTCGCCGGCTCGCTCGCGATCGCCAACGGCACCAACGTCCTGGCCCTGCCGCTCAAGGTGAAGGTGCCGCTGCCCCTCGGCCCCGGCGGCACGAGCCTCGTCGACCTCACCGCCAAGGTGAAGGTCGGGCAGAAGCCGGTCGTGAAGTGCTCCGGCAAGGTCGAGAGCTCGCAGATCGAGGTCGACCTGAACGGCGACGCCCTCGCCCTCGACCTCGGCCTGCTCAAGGCCCGCGTCCCCCTGTCGATCCGGGTCACCCTCGCCGACGCCAGCGCTGTCGCCCAGGCGGTGCGCTGCGTGCCGTCGGGCAAGCGCGTCGACATGCTGATCGACAGCGGTCTGCTCGGCGTCACCGTCCGGCTGGGCCAGCGCGAGAACGAGCCCGGCTCGCCGAAGATGATGCTCTCGCTGCTCGACGTCGGCCTGCCCGGCTGGAACGGCATCGAGGTGGTCAGCGGGACCGTCGTACTGTCGAGCGGGCAGAGCATGAGCCGGCCCACCCGCGCCGACCACCTCGACATCGTCGACGAGAACTACGACGTCAGCCTGCCCGCCAGCATCCGCGGTCTCGGCATCCCGACGCTCCACCTGCAGCTGCAGGACCTCAAGCTGCTCGGTGGTCTCGGGCCGCTGTCGTCGCTGCTGGAGTTCCTCGGCATCGGCAGCCTCCTGCAGTGGGTGGTCAACCTCGCGCTGGAGGGCCTGGTCAACCCGCTCGTCGGCACCCTCGACAAGTGGCTGCTCGACCCGCTGCTGCGCACGCTCGGCATCGACGTCGCGGGCGGCACGATCAAGGTCGCGCCGACGGTGGACTGCGGGACCCCGCGCTTGGCGGGGTGACCTGCCAGCCCGCCGAAGTGCGCCGGTTGCACCCACGAAGTACGGGGGTTGCTGGTCCGAGATCTGCGACCTCGCACCAGCAACCCCCTGACTTCGGACCAGCAACCCCCTGACTTCGGGGTTACTCCAGCTCGAGCCGGATCAGGCCTGCCGGGTACCGGTCCCGCGCGGAGACGTAGACGCGGTGCCGGGTCGGGTCGACGGCGATGCCGTAGACCTTGTTGCCGTACTGGTGGGTGGAGAGCCGGGCGACCTGGGAGAGGTCCTCGGCCTTGAGCACCGTGACGCCGCTGTTGTCGAACGTCTCGTTCTGCTCACCCAGGTAGATCCGGCCGTGGCCGGGGTCGACGGCGACGGAGCGCCACTGGGGGGCGGTGCGGGCGACCTCCGCGACCTGGGTGTAGTCGGCGCCCTTGAAGACGCGGAGGCCGACGGTGGCCGTGGGGCTGTCGCTGTTGGAGACGTAGACCAGGTCGTGCTGGGCGTCGTACGCGACACCGTGGCTGCGCCAGGTGGCGTCGCCGATGGTGACCTGCTGGACGGTGGCGCCGGTCTGGGCGTCGAGGACGACGAAGCCCGCGCCGCGGGTGGCGCCGATGACGTGGCCGCGGCCGAGGTCGACGTCCATGCCGCGTACGTTGGCGTCGAAGGCGAACGGGCCGCGCTTGAGGGTGCCCGAGGTGCTGTCGACGACGACCCACTGGTTGCCGAGGGCGACGTAGAGCTCGCTCTTGGCCGGGTCGAGGGCGATGTCGCGGACGCCGTTGTCCGCTCCCAGGTCACCCGGTACGCCGCCCACGTTGGTCGGGATGCTCAGGGTGAGCACCCGCTCGGTGCGGTCGGCGGCCGGGTCGACGACGCGGACCCGGGCGGGGCGCTGCTCGTTGCCGACGTAGAGGAGACCCGACTGCGGGTCGACGGCGGAGCCGACCGGCTTGTCGTCGACGTCGGTGTTGCTGCCGTCGGGCAGGACGGTGAGCGGCGTGGCCTTGTACTTGTCGCCGATCGGGCCCGTGCCCGGGTCGGTGCCCGGGTCCGTGCCGCCACCGCTGCCCGGGA
Source organism: Pimelobacter sp. 30-1 (assembly GCF_018831735.1). Taxonomy (NCBI): domain Bacteria; kingdom Bacillati; phylum Actinomycetota; class Actinomycetes; order Propionibacteriales; family Nocardioidaceae; genus Pimelobacter; species Pimelobacter sp. 30-1. The sequence continues at coordinate 375,354 of NZ_NHTS01000003.1, read as the reverse complement.
CCGGGCCGGGGAGCTTGCCGTCGACGTACCGCTGGCTGACGGTCACGGCGACGGGGGTCGTCTCCTGGCCTGGGGGGTTGAGGCGGTGGTCGCGGTTGGAGACGAAGACGCGTTGGCGTTCTTCGTCGACGGCGATGCCGTAGCCGTCCTTGCCGTACTGCTTGCCCTTCTTGTCGATGAGGAGCTTGCCGTTGGCGAGGTCGTAGACGGCGAATCCTCCGGAGGTGTCGTCGATGCCGGTGAAGCCGACGTAGACGAGGCCGTGGGTGGAGTCGATGTCGACCTGGCGGGCGTCGGGGCGGGTGGGCTTGTCCCAGACCTTGGCGAAGTTGTTGGCGGCGTTGAAGACCTCGACGTTCTTGACGGTGTCGGTGTCCTCGAAGTAGGCGACGGCGACGTTGCCCTTGGTGGGGTCGGCGGCGACGTAGTAGGCGCCGACGGTGTTGTTGATGGTGCCGATGGAGGCGCCGGTGGTGGCGTCGAAGACTTCGACTCCGCGGGCGGGGATGGCGGCGTAGACGTAGTTGCGGACGGGGTCGATGTCGAGTGAGCGGTTGGACTCGCTGATGGGGTAGGGGCCGCGGACGACTTGGCCGTAGTTGGCTTCGGCGAGGGAGACGACGACCCAGTTCTTGTTCTGCTGGCCGACGTAGAGGAGCTTCTTGTCGTCGTCGATGCCGAGGTCGCGGATGTTCTCCGGGAGGGTCATCGTGTGGAGGACCTTGTCGGTGTCGGGGTCGATCTCCCAGATGGTGCGGCTGTTCTGGTCACCGAGGAAGAGCGTGTCGCGCTCCTGCGAGAAGGCGACACCAGCAGGCAGACGGGCCGCCGCCGGGTCGACCGAGCGGAGCTCCTTGTCGTGGCGGTACTCGTACGTCGCGTCCGGATTACCCGGGTTCTCGGGGTTCTCCGGGTTCTCGGGGTTCTCGCAGCCCAGGCACGGACCGGGGTCGGTCGGGTCGATGACGTCCGGCTTGCGGTCGTCGGTGACCGCCTTGCCGTGCTGGTTCTTCACGATGGTCAGGCCGTCGTAGTACTTGCCGTCGGCCGTGCGGGACTCGTAGCGGAGCTTGCCGTTCTCGACGTTGACGACCTGGTAGAGCTGCAGTCCGCCGCCCATCCGCCGCAGGTGCGCGTCATTGGTGTCCCACACGCGCGAGCCGGGCTTGTACTGCTTCTCGCCGACGTTGGAGACGACGTAGACCGGGCCGTCGTACGACAGGTCGGTGTTCCAGCTCTTCGGCAGGTCCTTCTCGGCGGCGTCGGTGTTGCCGCGGCCGTAGCCGTGGTCGTGGCCCTGCAGGACCAGGTCGACGCCGTACTCCTCGAAGACGGGCAGCCACGCCTCGCGCACCGCGCGGTTGTTGCGGCCCTCGTCGAGCGAGAACACTGGGTGGTGGAAGTAGACGACGGTCCACTTGTTGGGGTTGTTCCGCAGCTGGTCCTTGAGCCACGCGGTCTGGATCGCGAGCGGCTCGGCCGAGCTGGCGTTGCTGTTGAGCGCGATGAAGCGCACGCCCTGGTAGTCGGTGGAGTAGACGGTGCCCTTGAGCACGTCGTACGCCGGACCGGTGCCGGTCGGCCCGTTGGCCGGGTAGGTGAACTGGGCGGAGAACTGCCGCGACAGCTCGGTGCCGTTGTACTCGTGGTTGCCCGGCGCCATCATGAACTGCTTGGTGCCGAGGCCGTAGCTGGTGGCCTCGTAGACCTCGGCCCACTGCTCGTCGCTCTCGGCGTCGTCGACCAGATCGCCGGCCTGCAGCACCATCCGGGCCTTCGGCGCGTCCCGGAAGGCGTTGCGCACGACCCGCGAGGCCTGCGACTTGATGCCGTTCTGGATGTCACCGAAGTAGATGAACGAGAACGGCTCCGGGGTAGCGGCCTCGGTCGTGAAGTGCTGCCACTCGCTCCAGTTGGTGCCGTCGCCGACCCGGTACTGGTACGTCGTGCCCGGCTGCAGGCCGGTCATCTTGGCGCTGTGGAACGCCTCGACGTAGCCGAGGTCGGTGGTCAGCTTGGTGCTGCGCTCGGCGACGAAGACGGCCTGGTCGTTCTGGTAGGTCAGGCTCGACGCCACCCGCAGCTCGGCCTTGGGCTCGCGGACGCCGTCCGACGTGCGCCACACGACGTTCTGGCTGGTCTTGGGGTCGCTGGTCGGGGTCAGCGTGATCCGGTCGGGAACCACGGTGGGCTGGTAGGTGACGGACGGGTCCTGGGCGACGGCCGCGGCCGTCGGCAGCAGGCCCGGTACGGCGACCGCGGCCAGCGCCGGGGCGCTGGTCGCGAGCATCGTCGCCGCGACCAGGCCGCCCAGGGGCCGGCGCACGCGGCGCCGGAACGAGTCGAGCATGGGTCGTCCTCTCGGAACGCTCGGAACGGGGGAGTGGGGGATCGCGTCGGCGGGCGTGCTCATCGGCGGCTCACGACCTTCTTGACCACGCGGGACGCCGCGACGTTCGCCGTACCGGCGTAGTCGACGGTGATCTTGTGCTTGCCCGGACGCAGTTTGGGCAGCTTGACGCTGACGGTGCCGGCGACCTTGCGGGTGGCGACGACGCGGCCGTCGACGCGCACGGTGACCGTGGCGGCGGGCGCGGCGATGTCCGGTACGACGACCCGGATCGCCAGGGTGCGGCGGGCCTTGGACTTCACCTTCGCGGGTAGGCCGGAGACAGACACCGCACTGGTCGTCCGGGCCACGCGGACCGTCGTCGCGGTGGACGTGCCGGTCTCGAAGCCCGTCCCGGTGGGGACGAACTGCGCGGTCACGGCGTAGCTGCCGACCGCGAGGTCGCGCGGCAGGGTGAGCGTCGCGGTGCCGTTGGCGATCCGCACGTCCTTGGCCAGGACCCGGCTCCCGGCGCGGAACGTGACCGTGCCGGCCGGCACGGCGCCGGCCACGGGAGCGACGGTGGCGCTCACCTGGACCGGGGTCCGCGTCCCGTAGCGCTGCTGGGGCGTGGTGGCCTTGACGACGGGGACGACCTTGGTCGGCGTCTCCGGCTCGGTGGGCTGCTCACCCGGGACGGCGACCTCGGGCAGGTCCGGACGGCCGATCCCACCGCGGGTCGAGCCCGGGCCGGACGGCCGCGGCGTCGTGTCGGTGGTGACGAGCTTGGTGCCGTCGGCGCCCTTGGCGATGGTGAACGCGTCGACCATCTGGCCCGAGACGTTCCAGCTCTCCACGTGCATCTCGCCGTCGGTGACGTCGACGAGCTGGTAGAGCTGGGTGTTGGCGAGCGAGGTGCGCAGGTGCGCGCCGTTCTGGGTCCAGTTGTTGTTGGAGACGGGGTCGATCACGTAGTACTTCGGGCCGGCCACCGAGACCATGTAGACCGGTCCCTTGTTGCTCTTGGCGGCGCTCGCACCGGCCGGCAGGCCGGACTCGTTGGCGACGAGGTTGCCGCGCCCGTAGGCGTGGTCGTGGCCCTGGGCGACGAGGTCGACGTCGTACTTCTCGAAGAGGGGCAGCCAGGCGTCACGGATCGCGGCGTTGTTGCGGCCCGAGCTCACCGAGAACACCGGGTGGTGGAAGGTGACGACCGTCCACTTGCTCGGGTTGTTCTTCAGCGCCTCCTCGAGCCACGCCGTCTGCGCGGCGAAGGCCTCGGGGTCACCGGGGAAGTTGCTGTTGAGCGCGATGAAGCGGACGCCCTGGTAGTCGGTGTAGTAGACGTTCTCCGCGTAGAGCTGGGAGATCCGGTTCGTCGTGTCCGGCCCGTTGCGGGGGTACTCGAACTGCGCGCCCCAGTGCTCGGCGAGCTCGGGGCCCGGGTAGTACTCGTGGTTGCCGGCGGCGGCGATCACGTTCATCGAGCCGTTGGACCAGCCCGCGGCACCGAACCACTCGCCCCACTCGGCGTCCGAGTCGTCGGTGTCGATCAGGTCGCCGGCGTGCAGCACGGCCTTGGCGTACGGGCGCGCCTCGTACGCCGCGCGGAAGGTCCGCGAGACGTAGGACTTGATGTCGTTCTGGGCGTCGCCCTGGACGATGAACGAGAACGGCGCATTGCCGGCGCGGGCGGTCTCGAACTCGAGCCACTCGCTCCAGGTGTCGCCGTCGCCGACCCGGTAGAGGTAGGTCGTGCCCGGCTGCAGGCCGGTCAGCGACGCCGAGTGCTGGCGCACGTCGTACCCGAGGTCGGCGGTGAAGGTGGTCGACGTGGCGTCGACGGTGCTGCTCGGGCGGGCCACGCCGGTGCCGGCCAGCGTGAGCTGGACCTTGGGCGTGGTGACCGCGGCCGAGGTGCGCCACGAGACGTTCTGGGAGGTGGTGGGATCGGTGGTCGGCGTGAGCACGATCCGGTCCGGTACGACGAGCGGTGCGTGCACCACCTTCGGGTCCACGGCCGGCGGGGCGAGGCCGCCTCCGGTCGCGGCCCAGACCAGGCCGGCGCCGGCGGCCAGCGAGAGCGCGAGGCCGCCGGCCACGACGGCCGGTCGCCTGCGCCACCGGGAGCGGTGCTGTCGGGATGAGGGGGTCATGGGGGGTGTGTCCTCCATCGGGTGCCGTCAGGGCATGACGGCGTACAGGGGGTGTGCCATCGGTCCCGAGACAGCACGCAGTCCCCGGACGCCGAGGCGTGCGGGGACCGCGAGATGGCCGGAAGCTAGCAGCGCGAAATGAACTTTTGGTGAGCCTTCAGGGGGCCCTCAGGCGGGGCCAGGCGTGGGCGTCACCGGGTGTTCATGCGGAGGGGGCGCAGGCTTCAGCTGAAGCTCGCCGGAGGTTGGGGCTCAGACGACGGTGAGGGGCAGCGAGCGGCGCGGCTCGAAGGCGAAGGTCGCGCCGGTGCTGAACCGGGTGACGGCGACCTCGTCGGCCTCCGGGCGGGCGGCATCGTCGCGGGTGACGGCGACCTGCCAGCCGCCGCCCGGCTCGCCGCTGACCACGGCGTCGAGGTGCGGGTCGACGGCGTGCGTGATCGCGCGGAGGGCCTCGGGCCAGTCCGGACCGCACAGGGAGATCCAGGCGGCGTCCTCGTCGGCGGGGCCGGAGGTCACGGTGATCGCGTCCGGTCCGGCCGCGGCCGCGACGTAGGCGGCCGGGTTGAGCAGCGGGTGCAGCCAGATCGCGCGGAGGGCGCCGGCGGGGTCGCGGGAGAGGTCCAGGGCGCGGGCGAGGCGCTCGGCGCCGATGCCGGCGATGCCGATGAGCTGCTTGCGGCGCAGCTTGACCAGCTCGGCGTCGGTCTCGACGCGCTCGGCGACGGCGAGCGCGAACGAGCGGTCGAGCAGGTGCATCTGGAGGCAGACCTCGTCGGCGATCCGGACCAGCGCGGAGTGCGAGAAGGCGGTGAAGTCGACGTCCGAGAGCAGGGGGCCGGCGTAGTCGGCGGCGCCCTCGTCGGCCGGGTCGATGGGGGCGAGCGTCAGGGTCGCCGCGCGGGAGCGCTCGTTGACGGCGAGTGCGGGGACCGGCTCCGGCTCCGGGTACGACGGGTCGATGGTCACCGTCCAGGCGCAGTGCGGGTGCCGGTCGGCGGGCGTGCGCGGCGGGCGGTGGATCGGCCGCACCTGCGCGTGCGGGTTGGTCGCGATCGCGGTCGCGTCGAAGGTCGGGTCCTCGATGTCGTGGCACATGCCGCGCACGTAGTCCTCGCCCATCGGCTCCACGTCCATCAGCGCGCCGCAGTGGTCGAGCCGGAACTCGCCGTGCCACGCGTCGTGGACGGTGTAGCGGAAGTCCATGAACTGCGGCGGGGCGCCGATGTCGAGCTGCAGCCCCTTGAAGATCGTGACGACGTCGCCCTGCCCGGCCACCGCGGGGGCGTACCCGAGCGCCTCCTGCATCCGGCGGGTGTAGATCGGGCTGGCCGCGGCCCACTCCTCGATCGCGACCTGCAGCATCTCGTCGCGGCCGAACGCCGCGATGCACCAGGCCATGCCGGAGCGGTCGATGAGCTGGCCCATGAGGAGCAGCTCGGGGACGAGTGTGGCGAGCTCGTCGCGCGACAGCGCGGCGTACCGGCTCGTCACGCGCTGAGTCCGAGCCGTCCGGAGAGCTTGTCGAGGTAGGTCAGCACGGCGGACTCGTCGCTGTCCGGGACGCCCCAGATCAGCTCGGACGCCCCGGCCGCGGTCCAGTCGGCGAAGTCCTCGGCCGCGGGCCGCTTCGCGACCAGGACCCGGACGTCGGGCTCGCCCTCGCGCCCGGCCTCGGCCCACTCCTTGCGCAGCAGCTCGGCGCCGGCCGCCACCTCGGTCGAGGTCGGCGTGGTCATCCAGCCGTCGGCGTGGGCGGCGATCCACTTCATCGTCTTGGGACCGGCGCCGGCGCCGATGATCACCGGGATCCGGCCCTGCGGGGGCTTCGGGTAGGCCCAGCTCGGGCCGAACGAGACGAACTCGCCGTCGTACGACGCCTCCTCCTGCGTCCACAGCGCGCGCATGGCGTCGAGATACTCCGCCAGGACGGTACGGCGCTTGCCCGCGGGCACGTGGTGGTCGGTGAGCTCATCGGTGTTCCAGCCGAAGCCGGCGCCGATGGTGACCCGGCCGCCGGAGAGGTGGTCGAGCGTGGCCAGCGTCTTGGCGAGCGTGATCGGGTCGGACTCGACCGGCAGGGCGACCGCGGTGGACAGGCCGATCCGCTCGGTGACGGCGGCGCAGGTGGCCAGCGAGACCCACGGGTCGAGCGTGCGCAGGTAGCGGTCGTCGGGGAGGTCCTCGCCGCCGGTCGGGTGGAGGGCGTCGCGGCGCACCGGGATGTGGGTGTGCTCGGGGACGTAGATCGTGTCGAAGCCCCGCTCCTCGGCCGCCTGGGCGAGACGGGCCGGCGTGATGCCGCGGTCGGAGGTGAAGAGGACGATGCCGTTGCGCATGGCCCCACAATAGGAACGTGTTCTAGAAATGTCTTGCGCCCGCCGAGAACGTCTCCTATGTTGGACACGTGTCCAGTCAAGTGTTCGAGACGCCGCGTCAGGGTTTGAACCGGCGCCAGGCCGAGACCGTCGAGCGGTTGCTGACCGCGGGTCTGGCCGAGCTGCGCGCGGTGGGCCACGAGGCGCTGACCATCCGCACGGTCGCCCAGCGCGCGGGGGTCTCGCCGGCCACGGCGTACACCTACCTCGCCTCGAAGAACCACCTCTTCGCCGAGCTGTTCTGGCGCCACCTCAGCGGCGCCCGGCTCCGGGTGAGCGGCGACGGTACGGCGGTCCAGCGGCTCCAGGCGACGATGCGCGCCCTCACCGCGCGGATCGTCGAGGAGCCCGAGCTCGCCGCCGCCGTGACGCCGGCCCTGCTCGGCACCGACCCTGACGTCGCCCGGCTGCGGCTCAAGATCGGTGGGGAGTTCCTGGCCCGCTTCGAGTCGGCGCTGGGTGAGCCCGGCACGCCCGCCGACCCCGCCGTGCTCGACGTGCTGGTGCTGACCTTCTCCGGTGCGCTGCTCCAGGCCGGGATGGGCCTGCTGACCTACGACCAGATCGCCGAGCAGCTCGTCTCGGCGGTCGCCGTGATCCTGCGAGGCAACTCATGAGCACGGTCTCGACAGGCTCGACCAGCGGAGTGGCGTTCGACCCCTACGACTACGCCTTCCAGGACGACCCGTACCCGACGTACCAGCGGCTGCGCGACGAGGCGCCTGTCCACCACGCGGCCGCCGACGACCTGTGGGTCGTCTCCCGGCACGCCGACGTGTTCGCGGTGCTGCGCGACGACGAGACGTTCTCGAACCGGATGGGCGTCTCGCTCGACGCCAGCGCGTGGAGCCCCGACGCGCACCGGGTGATGTCCTTCCTCGCGCTCGACGGCGCCGAGCAGTCGCGCATCCGCCGGCTCGTCTCGGCCGCCTTCACGCCGCGCCGGGTGCGCGAGCTGACCCCCGAGGTGCAGGCGCTCACCGAGCACTACCTCGCGACCACGCTGGAGCGCAGCGCCGACGGCGACGCGGACTGGATCCGTGACCTCGCCGGCAAGCTCCCGATGGACGTCATCTCCGAGATGATGGGCGTCCCGGTCCCCGACCGGGACGAGGTACGCCGCCTGGCCGACCTCGTCGTGCACCGCGAGGACGGCGTCCGCGACGTGCCGCAGGCCGGCATGGAGGCTTCCATCGAGCTGATGACCTACTACGCCGCGATGGTCAAGGAGCGCCGGGCGGCGCCGACCGACGACCTCACCTCGGCGCTGGTCGCGGCCGAGGTCGACGGCGATCGGCTGCGCGACGGCGAGATCATGGCGTTCCTCTTCCTGATGGTCGTCGCCGGCAACGAGACGACGACCAAGCTGCTGGGCAACGCGCTCTTCCACCTCGCGGCCGATCCCGGCCAGCGGGCGCAGGTGCTCGCCGACCCGGACCTGGTCGCGCCGTGGATCGAGGAGACGCTGCGCCACGACACCTCGAGCCAGATGCTCGCGCGCCACGTCGAGCGCGACACCGAGATCGGCGGCACCACGGTCCCTGCGGGCGCCAAGGCGCTCGTGCTGCTGGGCTCGGCCAACCGCGACGAGCGCGTCTTCACCGACCCCACGTCGTACGACGTGCGCCGGGACAAGGCCGAGCTGGCCCAGATCCTGAGCTTCGGCACCGGCCGGCACTTCTGCCTCGGTGCCAACCTGGCCCGGCTCGAGGCGCGCGTCGTCCTCGACGAGCTCGTCCGCCGGGTCGCCGACCTGGAGGTGCACGCCGAGCGTGCCGTCCGGGTGCACTCCACGAGCGTGCGCGGGTTCGCCTCGCTCCCCGTCACCTTCACCCCCCGGAGGTCATGACCATGGGCAAGTACGACCAACCGGTACGACGGCCGGCGGCGGTCGCCGGCGCGTCCTCCGGGATCGGCGCCGAGACCGCGCGATCCCTGGCTGCGGCGGGGTTCCCGGTCGCGCTGGGCGCGCGCCGCCTCGACCGCTGCGAGGAGGTCGCCGCCGAGATCCGCAACGCCGGGGGAGAGGCGGTCGCGCACCAGCTCGACGTCGCCTCCGACGAGTCGGTCGCCAAGTTCGCCGCCAAGGCGGCCGCCGACCTCGGCGACATCGAGGTCGTGGTCAGCAATGCCGCGCTGATCGGCCCCGGCGCACTGCTGGAGACCGACAGCTCGCGGCTGGCCGACGAGGTCGACGTCAACCTGCTCGGCCCGCACCGGCTGGTCCGGGCGTTCGTGCCCGGCATGGTCGAGCGCCGCCGCGGCGACATCGTGTTCGTCTCCTCGGACGTCGCCCTGCGGGCGCGGCCGTTCATGGGCGGCTACAGCGCCACCAAGGCCGGTCTGGAGGGGCTCGTCGCCTCGCTCCAGATGGAGCTCGAGGGCACCGGCGTGCGGGCGTCCGTCGTCCGGCCGGGGCCGACCTGGAGCGAGATGGGCATGGACTGGTCGCCCGAAGCGGCGGCCAAGGTCCTCAACGAGTGGCTCAAGTGGGGCCACGCCCGGCACTCGCACTTCCTCAAGGCGTCGGCCATCGCCGACGTCATCACCTCCGTCGTCAGCGCGCCGCGGGGCGTCCACCTGAGCCCCGTCGACGTCAACCCCGAAGCACCCGTGGAGTCATCGTGAGCCTTGCCGACATCCCCGAGGTCTCGATCGTCCTCGACGACCAGGGCCCGGACGTGCCCGCGATCATCAAGGGCACCGGCCACCTGCCGGAGATGCGGGTCGACCCGATCGGGCTCTTCGACCGGGTGCGGGCCGAGTGCGGGGACGTCGGCCGGTTCCGGATCGCCGACAAGGACGTCGTCCTGGTCACCGGCGCCGAGGCCAACGAGGCGTTCTTCCGGGCCCCGGAGGACGTGCTCGACCAGGCGGCGGCGTACCCCTTCATGACGCCGATCTTCGGCAAGGGCGTGGTCTTCGACGCCTCGCCCGAGGAGCGCCAGCAGATGCTCAAGAACCAGGCGCTGCGCGGCGAGCAGATGCGCGGGCACGCCCAGACGATCGAGGCCGAGATCCGCCGCATGGTGGCGGACTGGGGCGACGAGGGCGAGATCGACCTGCTCGACTTCTTCGCCGAGCTGACGATCTACACGACCTCCTCCTGCCTGGTCGGCAAGCCGTTCCGCGAGGAGCTCGACAGCTCGTTCGCGCACCACTACCACGAGCTGGAGCGCGGCACCGACGCCATCGCGTACGTCGACCCCTATGCCGACATCGAGTCCTTCGCGCTGCGCGATGCCGCGCGGGTGCGGCTGGTCGCGCTGGTGCAGGACATCATCGACCGCCGCCGCGAGCGCGGCACCGTGGCCAAGGAGGAGCGCGACCTCCTCGACGTCCTCATCTCGATCGACATGAACGCCGACACCATCACGGGCATCTTCATCTCGATGATGTTCGCCGGGCACCACACGTCCTCGGGCACGGCGTCCTGGGCGATGATCGAGCTGCTCCGCCACCCGTCCGTCATGGCGGACGTCGTCGGCGAGCTCGACGCGCTCTATGGAACCGACGCAGCCGACGGCACTGGTCCTGTTGAGGTGTCCTTCCAGGCGCTGCGCTCGATCCCCGTGCTGGAGGCGGCGCTCAAGGAGACCCTGCGGCTGCACCCGCCGCTCATCATCCTGATGCGGCTGGTCCAGGAGGACTTCGAGCTGCTCGGCCGCACGATCCCGGCCGGCACGCTCATCGCCGCCTCACCCAAGGTGTCCAACCGGATCGAGGCCGACTTCCCCTCGGCCGAGGCGTTCGACCCGGGCCGCTACATCGACCCGCGGCAGGAGGACCTCCAGAACCGCTGGACCTGGATCCCCTTCGGCGCCGGCAAGCACCGGTGCGTCGGCAACGCCTTCGCGATGATGCAGATGAAGGCGATCTTCTCGGTGATCCTGCGCGACTTCGAGTTCGAGACGGCCCAGCCCGCCGACTCCTACCGCGACGACTGCTCCAAGATGGTGATCCAGCTCGAGCAGCCGTGCCGGGTCCGCTATCGCCGGCGGTCGCGATGAGCTTCCGGGTCGTCGCCGACACCACGGTCTGCCAGGGCCACCAGCTCTGCCAGGGCGAGGCCCCCGACGTGTTCGGGTTCGACAGCGCCGACGACGTGGTCACCCTGCTCGACGAGCACCCCGGCGAGGAACGGCGTACCGACGTCGCCACCGCCGTGAAGTACTGCCCTGCCTTCGCCCTTTCGATCGAGGAGACCGACTGACATGAGTGACCTGACCCGCGCAGAGATCGAGGAGTTCTGGGACTCCTGGCTGGAGATCAACCGCGAGGCCGAGCGCACCGGCGACTGGCGGGTGATGGCCGAGTGGTTCGCCGAGGATGCCACCTACGGCTGGATGTACTCCCACGACGAGCACTTCATGGCGGTCGGCCGGGACCAGATCCGGGACTGGGCGATCGGCATCGAGATGGACGGTCTCGACGGCTGGCACTACGACTACGTGTGCACGGTGATCGACGAGAAGAAGGCGATGATCGTCGGCTTCTGGAAGCAGCGCTCGGGCATCCTCGACGACAACGGCGAGGAGTACGAGATCCTCGGGCTCGGCGGTTCGTGGTTCGGTGTCGAGCGGCAGACCTCCGGCGCGGACGCCGGTCAGGTCAAGATCGCCTGGCAGCGCGACTGGTTCGACATGCCCTCGACCGCCCACACCTTCCTGTCGATCATCGAGGCGGGCAAGGCGCCCGACACGCTGCTCAAGCGGATGTCGGTCACCGGTCACGACGTGCCCGGCCACTACCGGCGCAAGGACCTGCCCTCGACGGTGTGGCCGCCGCCCGTCGAGCGCGGCGACTACGTCACCCAGGAGCCCGTGCGATGACGGCACTGCCGCCTCCGGCGCAGCAGCTCATCGACGGCAAGCTCGTCGCGGCGTCGTCCGGTGCGACCTACGCGATCGTGAATCCCGCGACAGGACAGGAGATCGGGGTCGCCCCCGACGGCACCGCCGACGACGTGGACGCCGCGATCGCCGCGGCCCGGCGGGCGTTCGACGAGTCGGACTGGTCGACGGACCTGGCGCTGCGGGTGCGCTGCCTGCGTCAGCTCCACACCGCGCTGCTCGACCACGCCGACGCCTTCCGCGCGCTGACCACGGCCGAGGTGGGGATGCCGGGCTTCATGATGGGCGCGGCCGGGTTCGACGTACCGGTCGACGGGCTGAAGTGGGTCACCGACCTCGCCGAGACCTATGCGTTCGAGACCGACCTCGGGGTGGCCGCGCCCATGGGCATCCCCTCCCGTCGCACCGTACGACGCGAGCCGGTCGGCGTCGTCGCCGCGATCACGCCGTGGAACGTGCCCACGCAGATCAACCTCGCCAAGGTCGGCCCGGCGCTCGCGGCCGGCTGCACCGTGGTCCTCAAGCCCGCCCCGGACACCCCGTGGGTGGCGGCCGAGCTCGGCCGCCTCGTCGCCGAGCACACCGACATCCCGGCCGGCGTCTTCAACGTGGTGACGCCGCGCGCCAACGACGTGGCCGCCGTGCTGGCCACCGACCCGCGCGTCGACATGGTCTCGTTCACCGGCTCGACCGGCGTGGGCCGCGCGATCATGGCCGCCGCCGCGCCCACCCTCAAGAAGGTGTTCCTCGAGCTGGGCGGCAAGTCCGCCGCGATCGCGCTCGACGACGCCGACGTCGCCGCGGTGGCGGGCGCGACCGCCTTCGCCGCGTGCATCCACGCCGGTCAGGGCTGCGCGATCACCACGCGGCTCGTCGTCCCCCGCGACCGGTACGACGAGGCGGTCACCGTCGCCGCCCAGACGATGGAGTCCATCGGGGCCAAGGACCCGGCCGACCCGGGCGCGATCTGCGGCCCGGTCATCTCGGCCGTGCAACGCGACCGGGTGGCGGCGTACTTCGACGTCGCGGTCGCCGAGGGCGGCCGGTTCGCCACCGGAGGCGCGGTGATCGACCAGCCCGGGTTCTGGGTGCAGCCGACCGTCGTGGCCGGCCTCGACAGCTCCTCGCGCCTGGCGCAGGAGGAGATCTTCGGCCCGGTGCTCGTCGTGCTCCCGCACGACGGCGACGACGACGCGGTGAGGATCGCGAACGACTCGGCCTACGGCCTCTCCGGCTCGGTCGACTCCGGCTCGCTGGAGCGCGCCAAGGCCGTCGCGGCACGGATCCGGACCGGCACGCTCGCGGTCAACGGCGGCGTGTGGTTCAGCCCCGACGCCCCCTTCGGGGGCTACAAGCAGTCCGGCGTGGGCCGGGAGATGGGTGTCGCCGGGTTCGAGGAGTACCTGGAGACCAAGACGATTGCGGAGCCGGCATGAGATTCGAGAACAAGGTCGTCGTCGTCACGGGCGCGGCGCAGGGCATCGGCGAGGCCTACGCCAAGGCGCTCGCCGCCGAGGGTGCGGCCGTCGTGGTCGCCGACGTCAACACCGAGGCGGGCGAGCAGGTCGCGAAGCAGATCGAGTCCGACGGCGGGCAGGCGCTGTTCGTGCGCTGCGACGTGTCGTCGGCGGAGTCGGCGCAGGCCCTGGTCGCCGCGACCGTCGAGCGCTTCGGCGGCATCGACGCCCTGGTCAACAACGCGGCGATCTACGGCGCGATGGAGTTCGACCTCCTCATCAGCGTGGACTGGGACTACTACCGCCGCTTCATGGGCGTCAACATGGACGGCGCGCTCGTGATGACCCGAGCGGTCTACCCCGAGATCCAGAAGCGCGGCGGCGGTGCGATCGTCAACCAGTCGAGCACCGCGGCGTACCTCTACTCGGGCTTCTACGGGCTGGCCAAGGTCGGCGTCAACGGGCTCACCCAGCAGCTCGCGCACGAGCTCGGCGGGATGAGGATCCGGGTCAACGCGATCGCTCCGGGGCCGACGGACACCGAGGCGACGCGCGTCCAGGCGGGCGATGCGGCCAAGGAGCTGGTCAAGAACCTCGCGCTCAAGCGGATGGGGTCGGTCGACGACATGGTCGGCGCCTGCCTCTTCCTGCTCTCCGACGAGGCGTCGTGGGTGACCGGCCAGATCCTCGCGGTCGACGGCGGCCAGACCTTCCGCGCATGAGTGCCCCGGTCCGCGTCGGCTTCGTCGGCCTCGGCAACATCGGCAAGCCGATGGCGCTGCGGCTCGCGGCGGCGCCCAGCATCGACCTCCACGTGCACGACGTCGCGCCCGAGCCCGTCGCCGAGCTCGTCGCCGCGGGTGCCACCGCGCCCGGCTCGGTCGCCGCGCTGGCGGCCGCGGTCGACGTGGTGTGCGTGATGGTCCGCGACGACGAGCAGGTCCGCGCGGTCGCCGCCGAGGTGCCGGCCGAGACGGTGCTGGTGATCCACTCGACGGTCGCGCCCGGCACGCCCGCCGAGCTGGCGGAGGGACGCCGGGTGCTCGACGCCCCGGTCAGCGGCGGCCCGATGGGTGCGGCCGACGGCAGCCTGGCGATCATGGTCGGCGGTGCGGAGGACGCCTTCGCCGCGGCCCGCCCGGCCCTCGACGTGATGGGCGCCAAGGTGGTCCACGCGGGCCCGGTCGGCGCCGGCACCCGGATGAAGCTGGCCCGCAACCTCATCCACTTCGTCGCCTTCACCGCGGTCACCGAGGCCCAGCGGCTCGCCGAGGCCGCGGGCCTCGACCTGGTCGCGCTCGGGGACGTCGTGCGTCACACCGACGCCATCACCGGCGGTCCCGGCGCGATCATGTACCGCGAGACGACGGCGCCGATCGCGCCCGACGACTTCTGGCACGGCGTCTTCACCCACGTGACCGCGCTGGGGGAGAAGGACCTCGGCCTCGCGATCGCGCTGGCCGACGAGCTCGGTGTCGACGTACCACTGGCACGCGAGGCGCTGCCGCGCCTCGGGAAGGGACTGGGACTGCGATGAGCGACGAGACCGACAAGTTCGCCGGCCTGCCGGAGGCGCGGGCCCGAGGCCTGCGCAGGATGGAGCAGGTCTACGGCTTCGACATGACCGACGGCACGGGCGACTTCTTCCGCTACACCGCCGACCACCTCTTCGCCGACATCTGGGAGCGGCCCGGGCTCACCGACCGGGACCGCCGGCTGCTCCTGATCGGGATGCTCGCCGGGCAGGGTGCCGCCGACGTGCTCGGCATCCAGGTCCCGGCCGCGCACGCCGCGGGCGAGCTCGACGACGAGGCGCTGCGCGAGATCGTGGTCTTCCTCAGCCACTACGCCGGATGGCCGCAGGGTGCGCGGCTCAACTCGATCGTCGAGGACACCATCGCCAAGGCGCGGCGTCACCGCGCCGACCGGGACTGACCGCCCTCTTGTTAGCCTCGGGAGCGATGAGGCGCGAAGCAGCAGAGGCGGTCCCGGACCAGGCAGCGGTCCCGGTCTCTCCGGTGACCCTGGAGTCCCTGCTGGTCGCCCCCGGCCGGCCCGCCGACGACGCCGCGCGCCTGGGCGTGTGGCTGGTCGACACCGAGCGGGTCGGCGACGACGAGCTCGAGGCCGGCCGCGCCTGGCTCGACGAGGGCGAGCGCGCGCAGGCGTCGTCGTACGTCCGGGCGGAGCTGCGCCGGGCCTACGAGATCGCCCACGCGGCGGCGCGCCTGGTGGTCGGCGCCGCGACCGGCCTCGCACCCCAGGACGTCGTCTGGGGCCGCCACGCGTGCCCCGGCTGCGGTGAGCCGCACGGCCGTCCGCGGGCCGAGGGCGCTCCCGTGGAGTTCTCGCTCTCCCACACGCCCGGCCAGGTCCTCGTCGCGGTCGCCGACGTCCCCGTCGGCGTCGACGTCGAGCGCCACCCCGACGACCCGGTCGCCCTGGCCAAGCTGCTGCACCCGCGCGAGATCGAGGAGATCGAGGCGGCCGCGCAGGGCACGCTCGACGGCGGCCGCGCCACCGTCCGGTTCACCCGCGCGTGGGCACGTACCGAGGCCTACCTCAAGGGGATCGGCATCGGGCTCGGCCGCGACCCGCACCTGGACTACCTCGGCACCGACCAGGCTCCTGGTCGCCGGCTGGGGGAGTGGTCGGTCCGCGACGTCGCCGTGCCCGAGGGCTACGGCGCCGCGGTCGCGCTCGTCGGCTGACCGGCTGACCCCGCACCGGACGGGCCGTGGCCCAGGTCACGGGCAAGGTTAAATTCTCCGCCGGGGAGCGGTCTTTACCCCAAAACCGCCATGACCCGGGACCTAAGTCCCTACTCTGCAATTGGGTCTGGCCGCCACCTCCGCTCGGGAGCTGACAGCGGCCAGAGGGAGAGCTCAGGAAACCCGTCGGCGGTGGGGCGCGGACGGAGGCCCGGTGCTCCTCCTCCTGGTGCTCGGACACCGCCCGCTCGCAGACGTTCCGACTGGTCGCGGTCCCCACAGCGCGATGCCTGGGGGTTTGACCCATGAAGTCTGAAACAGCGCTCCACCCGTGGCGCAAGGGGCGGAAGATCGCACTGCTGCTTCCCGCCGTGCTGCTCGCCTCCACCGCCTTCGCGGCGCCCGCGCTCGCGGACGACGTCGACTCCGACCCCGGCACGCCCGCGGTCAGCGAGACGCCCGCGCCCGGGCCGGCCCCGGCGCCCGCGCCGGACCCGAAGCCGGCGCCGAAGCCCGAGCCGAAGCCGGACCCGAAGCCGGCGCCCAAGCCCGACCCGAAGCCGGACCCGAAGCCCGCGGACGAGCCCGCGCCGGCTGCTCCGGACACTCCTGCGGCCCCGGCCGAGACGCCCGCGCCCGCACTGGCGCCCGCGGCGTCCGCCAAGAAGACGGCCTCCGTCGCGAACCCGTCGGCCGGCACCCTGCTCGGCGCCGCCTCCGTGGACGAGCCGAACGAGAAGAAGGTCGTCGTCTGCAAGTACGTGTCCACGCCGCCCGGCGTGCTGCACCACATCATCATCCCGAGCGTGAACTCGCTGCCGGGCTTCCCGGGCACCTTCCCGTGGGCCTTCGCGGACGCGCAGATCTCGGTCGCGATCCGGTACGCCAACGTCGGTGAGCAGGCGCACGACGTCCCGCTCTCGGACTGCCCGACCCAGATCGCCAAGCCGGTCGTCCCGGTCGTCGACGACTGCGGTCCCGGCAACGCGGTCTACGGCGTGATCCCGGCCGGCACCTACACGGCCGTGCGCAACCCCGACGGCTCGATCACCCTCACCGCCGACGCGGGCTACCTGTTCTTCGGCGGGTTCAAGACGGTGAGCCTCCCGCCGCCGGTCGAGACCAACACCGCGGCCTGCCCGCAGCCGGCGGAGATCACCCCACCCGTGCTGACGACCACCGACGAGTGCGGTCCGGGCAACGCCCACTACGACCCGGTCCCGGCGAGCCCCGACTACACCTCCGTGGTCAACCCGGACGGCAGCGTCACGCTCACCGCGGTCGCGCCGGCCACGTTCCCGGGCGGCCAGGCGACGCACACCTACCCGGCGCCCGTCGACAGCAACGTCGCCTGCCCGGTCAACGAGAAGAAGGTCGTCGTCTGCAAGTACGTCTCCACCCCCGGCGGCGTGCTCGACCACATCATCATCGTCAGCGTCAACACGCTCAAGAACTTCCCGGACCCCCCGGTGTTCCCGTGGCCGTTCCCGGACGCCCAGGACTCGGTGGCGATCCGCTTCGCGCAGCCTGGTGAGCAGGCGCACGACGTCAGCGACGTGGAGTGCCCGCAGGCGATCACCCCGCCGCAGGTGCCGGTGACCGACGACTGCGGTCCGGGCAACGCCGTGTACGGCGAGGTCCCGCCGGGGCACTACACCGTCGCCCGCAACCCCGACGGCAGCATCACGCTGACCGCCGACGTCGGCTGGACGTTCCCCGGCGGCGCGCCGACGTACGAGTACCCGGTGCCGACGGACAGCAATGTCGGCTGCCCGGCAGCGACCATCACGCCGCCGGAGCTGCTGGTGACCGACGACTGCGGTCCCGGCAACGCCGTCTACGGTGAGGTGCCGCCGAGCCCCGGCTACACGGTGACCCGCAACCCGGACCGCAGCATCACGCTGACGGCCGTGGGGAACACCGAGTTCCCGGGTGGCGAGTCGACGTACACCTACCCGGCGCCGACGGACAGCAACGTGGCCTGCCCGGCGACGATCCCGCCGCCCGACGTCGACGTGCTCGACCCGTGCGGGCCGGACAACGCCGTCTACGGCGAGGTTCCGGAGAACCCGGGCTACACGGTGACCCGCAACGAGGACGGCAGCATCACGCTGACGGCCGTGGGCAACACCGAGTTCCCCGGCGGTGAGTCGACGTACACCTACCCGGTGCCGTCGGAGACCAACACCAAGGCCTGCCCGGTCGACGGTCGCGCGGTGGTCTGCTCGATCCCGATGGACTCGCAGGTGTCGGCGCGACGGGCCGACATCCCGGGCACGATCCTGATCGTCGACCTCGCGGACCTGATCGCCAAGGGCTTCGCCGGGGTCTACCCGTTCACCTACACCGAGGGCGGCGTCGAGTACGACGTCATCCGCGCCGCGGCGCCGGGGGAGACCGCCGACCAGGTCACCGGCATCACCTGCGGTGTCGCCGGGGTCACCACCAACCACCCGCCGAAGACGCCGGGCGAGGTCGCCGGCACCGGCCTGCCCAACACGGGCGGTCCGGCCGGTTGGCTGATCCCGACCGGCCTGGCGATGGTCCTCGCGGGAGCCGTGCTGGTGCTGCTCCGGCGGCGTGAGGCCTGAGGCCTGACCGGCTGAACCCCACCCACAGCACCGAGCCCGTGCCGACGACGTCGGCACGGGCTCGGTGTGTTGTTCGGTGTTCGTTCGGTACTGCGTGTCGGGTGCCCCTTCTCGGGGCGGGTCAGCGTCGAGCGATCGCCACGCCCGCGAGCAGGAGCACGATGAACCACATGATCCCTGCGGCAATCCACATCACGTAGACATAGACGCGGCAGCAGGCCGATCGGTTGCCGTGCCGCGCCAACTAGGGCGTGTCTCCCAAGTCCGCGCCTGCTGCGCGGACTTGGGAGACACGCCCTAGAGTGCGGGACGTGACGACGAGCCCCCGCGGCGCCCGCCGCAAGGCCCGCACCGCCACTGCGATCCTCGACGCCGCCGAGGGACTCTTCCGCGAGCGCGGCCTCCAGGCCACGACGATCGACGAGGTGGCCGAGGCCGCCGACGTCTCGGTGGGCTCGGTCTACGTGCACTTCAAGAGCAAGACCGGGCTCTACCTGGCCCTGGTCGAGCGGGCCCTCGACCTCAACGAGCAGGCGATGGCGCACGTGCTCGACCTCGGGCTCGACAGCCCCCTGGAGCGGGTCCTCGCCGCGGGCGATGCCTACCTGCGCTTCCACGTCGAGCACCCGGGCGCCTTCCAGATGATCGCGCTGCGGGTGCTGGAGCCGGGCTCGGGCCAGGCCGATCCCGAGGTCGAGGAGCGCATCGCCGAGCGGGTCGAGGCCCTCGTCGGCGCGGTGCAGACCGACCTCGAGGCCGCCGTGCGGGCGGGGGAGATCCGGGCCGACGTCGACCTGGCCCGGGCCACCCGCTTCGTGTGGGGCGCCTGGAACGGCGTGATCGCGCTGTCCCTGCGCCAGGACCGGCTCCGCATCGACGACGACGAGCTCGCGGCGACGCTTGCCGTCGGCCGCCGCCTGCTCAGCGACGCGCTGCGCGCCGACGCCGCAGCGCCGTAGCCGCGAACCCCACGAAGCCCACCGACGTGGTCACGAACGAGCCCGCGACCGCCACCCGGTAGCGCCGGTCGTCGGCCAGCTCCGGGCGGAACGCCAGCGGGAGGAAGAGCATCGCGTTGCTCCACGCGCCGGCCGCGAGCGTGCGCTGGAGCGGGGCCGGGGCGTCCGGCAGGGCGGCGCCGAGCGCGACGGTCGCCGTACCGAGGGCGGCGAGGTCGAGGTGCCACTGGCGCACCCGCGGGGTGCTGACGATGCCGAGGCGCCGGGCGCGCTCCTTGTCCGCGATCGCGAGCGTGTAGACCCAGCCGGACAGCGCGCCCGCCGCGAGCTCGACCGCGCCGGAGGTGGTCAGGGCGCTGGGGGTGGTGGTGCTCATCGGGTGCTCTCCTCGTGCTGGTGGGTGCGTTGCTGCTGGGCCCGCGCATAGGCGCGCCGCCCGACCGTGTTGTGGAAGTGCCAGGCGGCCGCGGCGACCGCGCCCCGCCGCTGCAGCCAGAAGCGGTCGTGGGCGAAGGCCGGCGTCGTCCGCCCGAGCGTGACCTCGGCGATCACCACGCCCTCGCCCTGGTCGCGGTGCCGGGAGGCCAGCACCTGCCCGCGGGCGTCGCAGATCTGCGCGCCTCCCTCGAGCCGGCCGCGGTAGCGCAGCGGCGTACCGAGGAAGGCGCAGTCCACCCGCCCGGCGTGCGCCGCGTGCACGACCGGCGCCCCGACGTACCGGGCGAAGGTGGCCGGCGCGGCCGTGGCCCGTGCATGGTTGCGGCGCTCGGCGCCCCCGAGCAGCGGCCACTCCGGCAGGCTCCACCACCCCGATCCACCGACCACGAGGTCAACCTCACCGCCGAGCCGGGCGACCGTCTGGGAGCGCATCAGCTCCCAGCACAGGGCCACGCCGACCGTCGTACCGGCGACGTCGAGGCGGCCCGGGTCGCTCCCGCCGGTGTAGAGCGCGCTCTCCCACATCGTCGGCAGGTCCTTGTCGTGGCGCCCGACCAGCCCGTCCGGTCCGAACAGCAGGAAGGCGTTGCGCACCTCGCCGTCGAGATCGCGCACCAGCGTCGAGCCACCCACGTGGATCCCGTGCCGCGCGGCCAGCCCCGCCAGCAGCCGGGTCGGCTCCCCGTCGATCCCCGGCGCCTCCGCCGAGATCCGCGGCAGGTAGCCGATCCCCGTTGAGAAGAACTCGGGCAGCACGACCCAGCCCGCGCCGTCGTACGCGGCCCGGTCGGCGAGCCGCTCGCAGTCCGCCAGGTTCGCCGCGACGTCCCCGAGCCGCGCCTCGGTCTGCACCGCGGCCGCGCGGATCGTAGTTGGAGTAGCGCTCATAATTGAACGCTACTCCAATTGTGGCGCGGCGGGGAAGGGTGCGCGCGGCCGGCCGGTCCGGACCTGACAGGATGGAGCCCGCGCCCCCGTAGCTCAGTGGATAGAGCAGCCGCCTCCTAAGCGAAAGGTCGTAGGTTCGACTCCTACCGGGGGCACCACCGCACCTCCGCGCCGGCTCGTCGGCCTCGTCGACGGCCGTCCTGCCGCTGATCCGGCGCCCTGGCGCGCGCCAGCGCCGGCCTCGACCTGCCTGTCCTCGCCAGGGCGAGCCCGGCTGAGAACGTCACATCTCAACTCTTTGTGACCCTTGACACATCTTACTACACGTGCGAAGTATATGGGGATGTAACTGTCAGTTGTAACTGCTGGTTACACCGCTCGAGGGGTGCGAGCGGCGAAGGCACGGGCGGGTTCTCGGAGGCTCGCTGCGCCCGTGCGGAGCCCTACGGGAGGACCCTCACGTGACACGTGGACCAGCACCCACCGTCGAGACGGCCGCAGGCCGGAGCGTTGCAGCCGGCCTCGATCCGGACCTCGATCCGGGCGCGGTGATCTCGCTGCGCGGGGTGAGCAAGGCGTTCGGGCCCATGCAGGTGCTCGATGACGTCAGCTTCGACGTGGCGCGGGGGCAGATCACCTCGGTGCTCGGGCCGTCGGGCACGGGCAAGTCGGTGCTGCTCAACACGATCATCGGGATGTACCCGCCCGAGCGGGGGCAGATCTACGTCGACGGTGAGCCGATCGTGGGGATGCGGCACCGCGACCTGATGCGGGTACGACGCAAGTTCGGTGTGCTGTTCCAGGACGGTGCGCTGTTCGGGTCGATCAGCCTCTACGACAACATCGCGTTCCCGTTGCGCGAGCACACGGACCTGACCGAGGCGCAGGTGCGCGAGGTCGTGCACACCAAGGCCGACATGGTGGGTCTGGTCAAGCACCTGGGCAAGATGCCCGGTGAGGTCTCGGGCGGGATGAAGAAGCGGGCCGGTCTGGCCCGGGCGTTGGCGCTGGACCCGGAGATCGTGTTCTTCGACGAGCCCGACTCGGGGCTCGACCCGGTGCGGGTGGCTCACCTGGACGAGCTGATGCGGTCGGTGCAGGCCGTCACGGGGTGCACGTTCTTCGTGATCACCCACAACATCGACTCCGTACGGCGTACGGCTGATCACATCGGGATGCTGTTCCGCTCCCGGCTGGTCGCCTTCGGTCCCGCGGCCGAGGTGCTCGCCAGCGAGCGGCCGATCGTGCAGCAGTTCTTCGCCGGCGAGGCCCGTGGCCCCATCGGCATGGACGAGATGGTCGATGCCGAGGCCGAGCTGGGCGTCGACGCCGGTCTCGGCGAGCCGTCCGTCCCCTGATCCCTGTCGTCCCCACCGACCCGAAGGAAGCGTCATGTCGACGAGCCTCGTCACCAAGAAGCGACTGGTCACCAGCAAGCCCGCGGCCGAGGAGTCCCCGGCCGAGCAGCCCCCGGCGGACCTGCCTCCTGCCGACCTCCCTCCGGCCGCACGCGGCTTCCGGCCGCGGCCCCCGGTCGTCGCGGCGGTCGTGCTGGTGCTGCTGCTCGCGGCGGCGGTGGGCTACCTGTGGCTGCGGCTCGACGACAGCCGGTCGGACGTCGACCGGCTGGAGTCGGCCTCGGTCACCCGGGCCGAGGTGCTCGAGCAGGCGCGGGGACTCGCGGTCGCGCTCACGACGTACGACTACCGCGACCTCGCGGCCCAGCAGCGGCTGCTGGAGCAGGGCTCGACCGACGCCTTCCAGCAGAAGTTCGCCGAGACCAACAAGACGCTGGCGCCGATGTTCACCCAGCTCCAGGCCACCGCCAAGGGCACCGTGATCGATGCCGCGGTCCAGAAGGTCGACGGCGACCTGGCCACGGTGCTGGTGTTCGCGGACCAGTCGGCCAGCAGCAAGCAGAGCGCGGAGCCGACCAGCCAGGCCAGCCGGCTGCGGATGCACCTGGTCCGGCACGGTGACACCTGGCTCCTCGACAGCGTGGACCTCTTGTGAGGGCCGGGCCGGTCCCGGCGCTGGGGGAGAGCGCGCGCGGGTTCGGCGGCATGGTCGCCATGTTCGTCGACTCGTGCGCGGTCACCGTCCGTGCGCTCGTACGACGACGCTTCTCGTGGTGGGAATTCGTGCTCCAGACGCGGTTCCTGGCCTCGGTCTCGCTGTTGCCGACCATCCTCATCGCGATCCCGTTCGGTCTGGTCCTGGTGCTCACGGTGGGCGGCCTGACCAGCCAGGTCGGTGCCGCGTCACTCGTCGGCGGCGTCAACTCGGTCGGCACCGTGCGCCAGGCCGCGCCGATCATCAGCGGCATCGTGCTGGCCGGTGCTGGGGGCTCCGCGATCTGCGCGGACCTCGGCTCGCGTGCCATCCGCAGCGAGATCGCGGCGATGCGGGTGATGGCGGTCGATCCGCTGGAGCGCCTCGTCGCGCCGCGGATCCTGGCCACGATGCTGGTCAGCGTCCTGCTCAACGGGGTGGTCGCGTTCGTCGGGATCATCAGCGGCTACCTGTCCGCGGTCTACCTGCTCAACAGCACCGCGGGTGGTTTCCTCCAGTCGTTCAGTGCTTTCGCGCAGCCGGCGGACCTGATCGAGTCGACGGTCAAGGCGGCGTTGTTCGGGCTGGTCGCGGCGCTCGTGGCGTCGTACCAGGGGCTCAACGCGCAGCACGGTCCGGCCGGCGTCGGCGACGCGGTCAACCGGTCCGTCGTACTGACCGGCGTGCTGCTGTTCGTCATCAACCTCGTGGTGAGCCAGGTCTTCCTGCTGGCCGCGCCACCGAGGGTGGGGTGAGGACGATGGCGACGTCCTTGATGCCGCGCACCGGCCCCCGCTGGGGCGGGCTGATCGTGCGCGGGTTCGGCGACAACCTGCGCCGCCAGGGCACGATGCTGCTGTTCTGCATCCACGCGGTCGTGACGATCCCGCTCGCGCTGCGCCGCTACCGCCACGAGGTGTGGCGGCTGCTGGCCGAGATCGCCTTCGGCAAGGGGCTCCTGACCGTCGCGGCGAGCACGGTGTTCGTCTCCGCGCTGCTGTCCGCGGTGATCGGCGTGCAACTCGGCCTGGAGGGCATGCAGGGCCTGAGCGTGGTCGGACTCTCGCCGCTCTCGGGCCTGGTCGCCGCGGTCGGCAACACCCGCGAGCTCGCGCCGCTGATCACCGCGTTCGGGCTCGCCGCTCAGATGGGCTGCCGGTTCACCGCCCAGCTCGGCGCGATGCGGATCAGCGGCGAGATCGACGCCATGGACACGATGGCGGTCTCCAGCATGGAGTACCTCGTGACCACCCGGCTGATCGCGGTCAGCATCTTCGTCGTCCCGCTCTACCTGGTCACGCTCTCGGGTGCCTACCTCGCCTCGAAGGTGACGGTGCAGCTCATCGCGGGCCAGGGGACCGGCACGTACGACCACTACTTCTACCTCTTCCTCGATCCCGGGGACGTCGTCCTGTCGGTGCTCAAGGTCGTGGTGCTCGGCCTCATGATCACGTTCATCCACTGCTTCTACGGCTACACCGCGCAGGGTGGACCCGAGGGCGTCGGCGTCGCGTCGGGGCGCGCGATCCGGGCGAGCATCGTGACGATCGCGGTCGCCGACATGCTCATGACGCTGCTGTTCTGGGGCACCTCGACGGGGGTGCGGGTCTAGATGGACATCTACGCGCTCTACCGCGACCCGCGCGTCCTGACCCGGCTGGGCGTGGTCTTCAGCGTGCTCGTGCTGGGGGTCGCGGGGCTCGTGATCGCCCAGTTCAACGGGGCATTCTCGGGGGCGCCGACACTGCGGGTGCAGCTCCCGCCGGCCAGCTCGGTGGTCGCGGTCGACAGCCCGGTGACCTATCGCGACGTGCGCGTCGGGACGGTCGTCAAGGCCGCGCGGACCGGCGCGGGCACCGGCGACGACAGCGTTCCCGAGGTCGAGGTCCGGATCGAGCGACACTGGCTCGACCGCCTGCCGCGGGACGTCGTCGCGACGGTCGGGCCGATCTCCATCTTCGGCAACCAGTACGTCCAGCTGCTCGCCACCCACGACGGCGGGCCTGCCGGGCTGGCCGACGACGCCGTCGTCCCGGCGTACGACGCAGCGCGGAATCCCTCTCTGCAAGGCACTTTCGTCGCCCTCAACGACGTGCTCAAGGAGGTCAGCCCGGCCCGGCTCAACGCCGGTCTCTCGGGCCTGGCCACGGCGCTGAACGGCCAGGGCGACGAGCTCGGCCGGACGCTGGTCTCCACCAACGACTACCTCGGCATCATGCTCCCGCTGTGGCCGACGCTCGTCGAGAACCTCGACGAGCTCGCCACCTTCGCGGGCGGGCTCAGCGAGATCACGCCCGAGTTCCTCTCGCTCGTCGAGAACGTCACGACCACCGCCCGCACGGTGCGCGAGAACGCCGACTCGTTCCGGTCGCTGGTGAGCAACGGCAGCAAGCTCGCGGTCACGTCGGCGCACCTGCTGGAGAGCACCATCGACGCGTACGCCGACAGCGTGGACGGCGCGGTCGCGCTGCTCGCCGCGCTCTCGCAGGGCCCCGACGTCATCACCCGGACGCTGCGCAGCGTCGACCGCTGGGCCGCGTCCTGGGCGCCCGCGCTGGCCGACGGCATGCCCGACATCCGGATGGCCGCGCTCTCGGTGCGCAACCCGGCGGACCTCGTGCTCGCGATGACCGCGGGCGGCGACCCCGACCAGATCGTCCGGCTGCTCAACGAGGCGGTCCGTCCGGGCTTCGCAGACCCGCCGACGTACCAGGGCTGCCCGCAGCCGCTCTGCTCGCTCAGCCGCCGCTCGACCGACCGCCCGACCGACAGGAGCACGCCGTGACGAGCGCCCGCCCGCCCCGCTCCGGACGCCTGCTGCTGTCGGTGGCCGTGTTCGTCGCGGTCTCCCTGCTGCTGACGGTCTTCGTGGTCATCTCCGTGCTCGACCTCGGCCGGCGCAACGGCGAGGAGTACCACGCCCGGCTCGACGACGCCGCCGGTCTGCGCTCGGGGGACGACGTCACCGTCGCGGGGCTCGAGGTCGGCAAGGTGACGGGCGTCGAGCTGCGCGGGGACGACGTCGAGGTCACCTTCGTCGTGAGCGGCGACCACGCCGTCCACACCAACACCCGCACGGCCGTCCGGTACGCCAACCTGATCGGCACCCGCTACCTGGCGCTGCTGCCGCCGGACGGCCCGCCCGCCGACCGGCTCCGGGCCGGCGGGACGCTGCCCGCCCGGCAGAGCCTGCCCACGGTCGACCTGACCGCGGTCTTCGACGGCTTCCAGCCGCTCTTCGACGCGCTCGACCCCGAGCAGGTCAACCAGCTCACGGCGTCGATCGTCGCGATCTTCCAGGGGGAGTCGGGGACCGTGGCCAACCTCGTCGACCAGGTCGGCACCATCACCACGCACCTCGCCGGTCGCAAGGAGGTCATCTCCACGGTGATCACGAGCCTCGCCGACCTGCTCACCAGCGTCAACGAGCAGGGCGACGCGCTGAGCAGCATGATCGACGACTTCGGCTCGGTGGTGGGCAACCTCAGCGACCAGCGCGCGGTGCTCGCCTCGACGATCGACGGCCTGGCCCGCTTCGGCGAGGACGCCGCCGCGCTGACCCGGGAGTCGACCGACGCCATCAACGCCGACATCGACGGCGTCGCGGACGCCTCCGCGGTGCTGAACGAGAGCTCCGACGCGATCATCGACCTGATGCGGGACGTCCCCGACACCGTCGACGCCCTCAACCGGATCATGGACTCCGGCTCGTTCGTCAAGGTCTACCTCTGCAACCTCGACCTGCGCGCCACGGGCCGGCTCAACCTCTCCCTCGTGCCGGGGCTCGCCGCGCCGCAGGACCCGGCCGGTCTCCAGCTGCCCTCGGGGCAGGTCGGCGACCCCGCCCGCGCCGGAAAGGTCTGCCGATGAACCTGCGCGACTTCGACCTCGACGACTGGCGGGTCTCCGACCGCGATCCGCTCAAGGTGGCGGTGATCGCCGCCGCGGTGCTGCTGGTGCTCGTCCTGCTCGGCCTCAACCTGACCCGGCTGCCGTTCGTCAACAGCAAGGACGACCACGCGGCGTACCTGACGAGCGCGTCGGGCCTGACCGGCGGCGAGACCGTGCAGGTACGCGGTGTCCGGGTCGGCAAGGTGACCGGCATCGTCCTGGAGGACGACCGGGTACGGGTCGACTTCGAGGTGGACAGCGACGTCGGTCTCGGCGAGCTGACCTCGGCCCGGGTCAAGGTGCTCAACCCGCTCGGCTCGCAGTTCCTCGAGCTCGACCCGGCCGGTCCGGGCGAGCTGGACGAGCCCATCCCGGTGGAGCGCACCTTCGCCAGCCGCACCCTCGTCAACGAGCTGGGCCGGGTCTCCGGGCAGCTCGACCAGACCGACATCCCCCAGCTGCAGAAGGCGTTGGACACCGTCACCGCCACCCTCACCGGTACGTCGGCCGACGCCGTCGAGCGTGCCCTCACCGGCCTGAACGACTTCGCCGGCAACCTCGCCGAGGACGCCGACAGGATCTCCGAGCTCGTCGCCTCGGGCAGCGAGCTGATCAAGATCATCAACGAGCGCCGCGACGTCATCGTCAACATCGTCAGCCAGGGCGACGCCCTCACCGCGGTGCTCCGCGAGCGGCGCCAGGCGATCAGCCGGCTCGTGCGCGGGACCGCGGACCTCAGCGCGCAGCTCGCCGGCATCCTGGCCGTCAACCGCGACAAGCTCGGCCCGATGCTGCACAACCTCGAGAAGATCTCGAAGGCGCTGGCCACCGAGAACGAGAGCCTCGGCCGGGCGATCCCGGCGATGGAGCAGCTGAGCACCAACATCGCGCGCGTCACCGGGACCGGGCGGTTCGTCGACATCGTCGTGCCCAACGGGCTGATCCCCGACGCCGTCATCCAGGAGTGCGCCGACGCCGGTGCCTTCCCAGCGCCCAACGACCCGAGAGTGGGGTGCCGGCCATGACCCGCCGCAACGTGATCGCCCTGCTCGGGGCCCTGCTCGTGGTCGTCGCCGCCCTCGTGGTGTGGCGGGCGAGCGCCGGGCCGGGCACCTACCGGGTGACCGCGACGTTCGCCGAGGCGCCGGGCGTCTACGTCGGCAACTCCGTCAAGATCCTGGGCGTCCCGGTGGGCCGGGTGACCCGGGTCGATCCCGGGGCCGAGGGTGTCGAGGTGGAGCTCGAGGTCACCGCCGACCACCGGCTCCCGGCCGACGTGAGCGCCTTCCTGATGGCGCCGAACGCGGTCAACGACCGGTTCATCGAGCTCGCCCCGGCGTACGACGGCTCGGGCCCGCGCCTCGGCGACGGCGACCGGATCGCCGTCGACCGGACCGTCGTACCGCAGTCGGTGGACCAGATCATCGACAACCTCGATGAGTTCTCCCGGCTGCTCGGGCCCGAGGGCGCCAACGCCGACGGCTCGCTCTCGCGGGTGCTCGGCGCGCTGGCCGAGCGCCTCGGCGGCAAGGGCACGACCGTGCACGAGCTCGTCGACAACCTCGGGACGACGCTCGACGCCGTCGCGAGCGACCCCGAGGCGGTGACCTCCGGGCTGACCGACCTCGGCGAGCTGAGCACCGCGGCGGCCGGCGTCAGCACGACGTACCGCGACCTGGCGGAGAACCTGGCCTCGGTCAGCGGCGTCCTCGCCGGCGACGCGCCGCAGGTCACCGCGGTGCTGACCAACCTGCAGGACCTGCTGGCCGAGCTCAACACCTTCGTGCAGGAGAACAAGGACCAGCTCGCCGGCACCATCACCAGCCTGTCCGGTGTCGCCGGCGAGGTCGGCAAGCAGCAGAAGGCGCTGACCCGCCTGCTGCGCAACCTGCCGCTGGCGACGTCCAACGTGGGCAACGCGATCGTGGACACCAAGGACGGCAAGGCGATCCGGGCCCGGTTCGACCCGGTCGCCGGAGCCCCCGTCCGCGCGCAGATCTGCGGTGACGGACTGCTGCGGATGATGGCCGTCGCGCTGACCCCGGACCTCTCCGACCGCGAGGTGCTCGACCTCGCCTGCGGCACCGACCGCTGGCTCGACGAGCTGCGCAAGCCGAAGGGCACCCCGGACGCGTCCGCCTGGACCCGGCGGGCGCTCGAAGGGCTGGGTGGCTGACATGGCCAGGACGACCAGGACGACCAGGAGCACGCGGCTGCTGCCGATCGCCGTGCTCGCCTCGACCACCGCGCTGACGCTGGCCGTGAGCGGCTGCTCGCTCAGCCTCCAGGACATGCCGAAGCCCGGCGGTCTCGACGAGAAGACCTACAGCGTCACGGCGTCCTTCGACGACGTCCTGAACCTGCCCGCCAACGCCGAGATCCGCGACGGTGCCCGGGTCGTCGGGGAGGTCGGCGCGATGGAGGTCGACGGCTACCGCGCCGAGGTCGAGCTGCGCTTCCTCGACGGCGTCGAGGTCCCGGGCGGGACGACGGTCGAGGTGCGCTTCGACAACCCCCTCGGCGACCAGTTCGTCGAGATCCACCGCCCACCCGAGGGCCAAGGCGGGCCCCCGCTGCGCGACGGCGACACCCTCGCCGCCGAGGACACCGCCGCGGCGCCGACCGTCGAGGACACCCTGGGCGCCTTCGCGACCGTCCTCACCGGCGGCGGCGTCGGCGACCTGCACACCATCTCCCGCGAGCTCAACGCGGTCTTCTCGGGCAACGAGCCGCAGGTACGCCAGCTCCTCGGCCGCCTGGAGAAGTCCGCCGAGCTGTTGGCCGGCGGGCTCGGCCCGATCGACCGGGCGCTCGACGAGGTCGCGCGCCTGTCCCGGCAGCTCGACGACGGCAGCGACGTCCTGGTCGACGGGATCAAGGAGATCTCGCCGGCACTCGGCGTGCTCGCGGACCTCAACGACGACTTCAGCGCGCTGCTCAAGGGCCTCGACGGCCTGGCCGACGCGGGCAACCGGATCATCGACCGCAGCGGCCGGCAGACCGTGCGTGCGCTGAAGCGGCTGGTGCCCGTCGTACGGCAGATCGTGGAGTCGCGCGAGCTGATCACGCCGATGATCCGCAACGTGCGGGTCCTGGCCGACCAGGTGCCCGAGGTGACCAAGTACGGCTACGCCCGGACGTCGGTCGCGGCCCAGCTCGCCTTCAGCTCGGCGCCGTCGACCGCCGGCGGCACGGTCACCTCCGGCCGCCCGGCCGCCCGCCCGGCCGCGACGTCGCTGATGACCGCGCTGGGCCCGCTCGAGTCGAGGAGGCAGCCATGAACCGGGTCTCACCGGTCCCGCGGTTGATCGGGATCGGGATCGGGCTGCTGCTCGGTCTCTACTACATCGGCGTGCAGATCATCGGCTGGTCGCCGGTCGACGACGACTACGAGGTCTCGGTCGACGTACCCCGGTCGGCGGGGCTGTTCGAGGACAGCGACGTCAGCTATCGCGGCGTCCGCATCGGCAAGGTGACCTCGATGGAGGTCAGCCCCTCGGGCGTGCACCTGCGGCTGAGCCTGTCCGACGACCAGCCCGTCCCACAGGGCGTCGAGGCCCGCGTCCGGATGCTCTCGGCCCTGGGGGAGAGCTATGTCGACCTCGTCCCCACCACCGTGCCGACCGGCTCCGCCGAGCCGCACCTCGAGGACGGCAGCACCATCGCCACCGGCACCGTCCCCACCACCGTCAGCGAGGCCCTCGCCAGCAGCACGGCCCTGCTGCGCTCCCTCGACCCCGCGGACCTCGACACCGTGCAGACCCTGATGGCCGACGCCTTCAGCGGCCTCGCTCCCGAGCTGCGCACCCTGGTCGTCGGCGGCCAGCGGTTCATCAACGCCGTCACCGACGCCGCCCCCGGCACCCGCCAGCTCATCGTCGACGGCCTCACCGTGCTCCGCACCGGCAACGCCACCCAGGAGCAGCTGGCCACGATCGTCCGCTCCTTCGACGTCCTGGCCCAGGGCCTCGCCGACAACGACGCCGACTTCGAGCAGCTCCTCGTCGACGGCGGCGAGGCCGCCGACACCATCGAGGAGCTCGTCCGCACCCAGACCGGCCCCTTCCAGGAGCTGCTCCGCGGCACCGGTGCCATCGGCACCGCGCTCAGCCGCAACACCGACGCCATCGAGGTGCTGTTCGGCCTCCTGCCCGGGGTCGGCAACGACCTCAGCAAGGTCGCCCGCGGCGGCGTCTTCCACGGCGACCTGACCATCAACGTCGGCCAGCCGCTGTGCAGCACCCGGCCGCTCGCCGTACCGGCGACGTCGGGGGCGGCCGACCCGAAGCCGTGCGCCAAGGGGCCGCGGCTGCTGCAGCGCGGCCCGGACTGAGAGGAAGAGCGATGCGTCGAGGAACGAGGAGAGCGCCCGCCGGGTTGGTCGCGGCGGTGCTGGCGGGCGCCCTGGTGCTGGCCACCGGGCCCGCACCTGCGGCCCGGGCCGATGACGACGACCCGCGCGAGCACTACCTGCCGCCGCTCCCTCCGGAGGCCGGGCAGGTGGAGTATGGCCTCAATCCCGACCCGTACCTGCCGCGCAGCATCGGCGAGCTGAAGCAGAGCCCGGAGCCGTCCTGCGCGGCGCCGGCCCTGCCCGCACCCACCGAGGCCGGCAGCCCCGAGGGCTACACCGTTCCCTTGCGGCTGAAGCTCTCGAACGGCGTGATGCTGGCCGGCTACAGCTCCCGGGCCAAGGGCTGGGGCGACCAGGTGCCGTTCTCGATCATCGGCTCCCGCATCACCGGCTGGGTCATCGCGCGGGTCAGCCTGCCGTCGATGAAGGTCACCGTCGTCCCGGCCGACGTCACGCTGTGCCCCTACGTCCGGGCGCAGGACACCGGGCCGACCATCAAGGCGCTCCAGTCCTACTCGCTGGTCGAGATCGAGAGCCAGATCAGCCGGATCACGCAGGGCGACATACCGCCGCCCGCGGTGCGCTGGGTGCCGTTCCCGGACACCACCGTCGCCCCGTTCCCGGGCACGCTCGGCCAGCGGATCAGCGGCCTGGACAAGATGGGGATGACCAACATGATCGCCCGCGAGCTGACGGTCCGGGTGAGCGGCGTAGCCCCCGACGGCTCGCTGGAGATGGCCACCGACCTCGACTCGACGATGGACGCCGACCCGGGCCCGCTGCCCAACGGCAACCCGAACCCCCGCTTCCTGTGCCGCAACATGGGCGTCCAGGGCACCTTCGGCACGGCGCCCAAGGACCTGGCCGCGACGGCGGCCGAGCCGCCGGCCATCGCCGCGCAGCCGGGCAGCCCGGCCGACTTCTACTACCCACGCGTGCCGAAGCGGCAGGAGAAGGTCTACCTGCCGACCCGGAACCTGACCGGGGCGATCGAGGGCGGTACCGCCACGATCGGGTCCAACTCGTTCACGATCCGGGTGCCGCGCAGCGCCGCCAGCTGCGGTGGCGTGGTCAACACCCAGTTCTACGGCTACGGCTTCCACGACGGCGGTACGCCGGGCGGCGAGAAGCGGGACCTGGCCAACTTCTTCCCGTCCGGCTTCAGCGTCCTGCCGCCGCCGGAGGGATATCCCATCGTGCCGGGCCTGAGCGACCTCTCGCTCGACGTCACCGTCGACGCGGTGGGTCTTCCCAAGCGCACGGACCTGCCCCCTGGCTACGGATTCGAGTGAGCGTCATGACCTCCTGACGCGCACCCCACAGACGGAGCAACCCGTGCACCAACCTCACAGCACGGGCTGTCGCCGAAGAGAAGGAATGCCCACGAAGTAGTACCTCACAAGGAGACAACCCCCAATGTTGAACAAGAAGATGATCGGCGCCGCCCTCGGTGCCACCGCCCTGACCGCCAGCCTCGTCGCGGCGACCTCGACCTCGGCCCAGGCCAACCCGAACTGGCAGATGTGGAACGTCACGAGCGGCTCGGCGCTCACGGCCGGCACCACCGTCACCGGTTCCGGCACGCTGAAGTTCACGACCGAGATCAACAACAACCTCACCAGGATCGAGTGCCGGGCCACGGCGGGCCTGTTCAGCCAGACCCTCACCGCGGCCAACGTCGCCGACATCGCGCCCGGTGCGACCCGGTCGATCTCGGTCACCCCGCCCGCCCGGATCTCCTCGTCGAGCAGCGGCTCCACCCTGGGTGTCTGCCAGGACGTCACCAGCGACGTCTGGGGTGGCGGCGGTGCCGTCCCGCTCGACGTCACCACCCAGAACGGCGCGTGGACGCTCAACCTGACGGCGCCCGCCGCCGGTACGCCGGGCGTGGTCTACTCCGGTTCGATCACCGGGACCCTCGCGCTGCCTGCCAACGCCATCGTGTTCGAGGACCCGAGCATCGGTTGTAAGGCGCAGGGGCCGACCGGTGGGGCGACGACCAGCGGCACGTACAACACGGGGACCAACGTGCTCACCGCGAGCCCGCAGGCGTTCGCGGCGACCGCCATCAGCGGCTGCACCATCGCCAACACCCAGCTCACCAGCGGCACGTTGAGCCTCTCGCCGCACCTGTCCCTGAAGTACTGACCGGCTCGCCTCCGGACGCCGTCGCCTCCTCCCGACCCGGTGACGGCTGCAAAGACGGGTGGCCCGCGCAACCTCACTGCGCGGGCCACCCACACCACCCCACCTACAGATGGAGCTGAGCAATGAGACTACTGGACCGCCCGCGCGGGGCGCGGCGTTCTCCACGAGCCCGGAAGGCGCTGGCCCTCGCCGTCGGCACCGGCGTGGTGACCGCGCTCCTGGCCGCGGCGACCCCCGGCAGCGCGTCGGCCGAACCGCTGCCCGAGAACCTGCAGAAGTACGCCAACTGCCCCGTGGACAACCCGGACGTCCGGACCTGCGTCTACGTCAAGGCGACCGGCCTGGAGATGAAGCTGGGTGACTTCGAGCTGGAGACCAGCTCGCCGGTCACCCTCGAGTTCGGGATCAAGCAGGACCCGGAGACCTTCGTGACCACGGTCGTGCCGCCCGACAACGACCTCCAGCAGATCCTCACCGCCGAGCCGATCGAGGTGCCGGGCGGCATCCTCGGCATCCCCGGTGCGGGCATCGGACCGCTGGCGGCCTACGCCACGCCCAAGATGACGGCCCTGCCCAAGGTCAACCTGGGGGCGCTGCGGACCGGCCGGGCGCCGGCGTTCGAGCTGGACCTGCGGGCCCAGATCAGCAACCCGTTCACCGACTTCCTGACGGCGCTGGGCTCCAAGTGCCATGTCGGCAGTGCCAGCGACCCGATCCCGCTGCGGCTCACCACGGGTACCACCGCCCCGCCGCCGCCGAACACCCCGATCAGCGGCCACTTCAACCCCGGCAGCAACGCCGGCCAGCCGGTCGGCGGGCTGAGGTTCCTCGACATCGTGACCGTCGACAACTCGTTCCGGGCGCCGGGCGCGCACGACTGCGGGCTGACGGGCGCGCTGAACTACGTGATCAACGCGCAGGGCGGCCTGCCCTCCGCGGCGGGTACCAACAGCGCGCGGATGACCGCCGACATCTACCAGGTGGACGCCAACACGCTCCGGGCCGCACTGGCCGGCGAGCGGGTCGGCGACGGCGGCTTCGAGGACGCCGGGCTGGGGCCGTGGGCCTGCGCCGGGACCTGCGGCGTCGACCAGGGCCTGGGCAACGCGCGCACCGGCGCCAACAACGGCTGGGTGCGCAAGACCAGCGGGTGGAACGACCTCCACCAGACGGTCGCGCTCAAGAAGAACACCGACTACACCCTGACCGGGTGGATCCGGACGTCGGCCAACAACGCCAACGGCTACTTCGGGGTGCGCAGACCCGGGGGCGGTGCGGTCGTCGCGGAGAAGAAGTACGGCAAGCTGACCGGCTACACGCAGGTCACCGTGAACTTCAACTCCGGCCCGAACGCCTCGCTCGAGGTCTTCGGTGGGCTCTGGGCCTCGGGTGACACCTGGGCCCAGCTCGACGACATCTCGCTGGCCGCGAGCTGATCGAGCGACCGGCCGGGGACGCCGACCCGCGTCCCCGGCCGGTCGCGACCACGACGGACAACAGGAACAGCGAGGACGCCATGAACCGACCCGCGAAGCCCTGGCGCTGGGCACCGCTGCTGGCCGTGGGCGCGGTGGTGCTGACGGTGCTGCCCGGTGCGGCCGCGCCGCCGGGGCCCTCGGCGCCGCAGGCGCCGGTCGTACCGACGGTGGCGGCAGCGGTGCCGCTGCCGGCGGCGTGCAAGCCGAACCCGAACCCGCCGCCGACGGAGTACGGCTTCGTCGCCCGGGTCACCGGTGGCACGGTCGCCGGGGACGGGCCGCTGGAGATCTCCGACATCGACGTCTCCGTGTGCGGCGTGGTCCGGGTCGTCGCGGCCCAGGCCGGCAGCGGGTGCGAGGGCATCCAGGCGCGGTTGGTGATCCCGGCGGACGGGGTGGTCACGCACGGGCTCGAGGCGAGCCTGGTGATCCCCGGGATGCCGCGGATGGAGGACGTGCCGACGCGGGTGGTCGCCTCGCCGATGGCCAGCGACGTCGCCTGCAACGACGAGGACGGGCTGGCGATGGACCTCGACCTCCGGATCAGTGGCTCGGCGGGCATCTTCGGGCTGCAGTGCGAGGTGCCGTTCACCGGTGCGGTCCGGGCGACTGTCACTGGCCCGCTGCTCACGCCGCCGTACGAGGGGCAGACCCGGATCAAGGGCGCGGTGCGGGTCGGGGCGGTGAGCAACAACGACAAGTTCTGCCCCGGCCGGCTGCCGCGGCGGCTCAACCGGATCGCGGAGCTGCCGGCGACGGGCTACCAGGTCGACTGGCCCGCGAAGGTGTCGATCTACCACCCCAGCGCGGGCTGACCGATGGTGCGCACCCTCCCCGGACGACCGAGTGCCCGCGCTCCCAGAAGCGCGGGCACTCGATCCGTGGGGGGGTGTCCCAGGTCAGGCCTTCTTCAGGCGGGCGATGACGCCGTCGATGTCGCGCTGGAGCATGTCGCGGCGGACGAAGTGCCCGCCCGGCAGCTCGTGCCACTCGTGCGGGATACCGCGCGAGGCGAGCAGGCCGCGGAACTCCCGCTGGCCGGCGCGGACGGGCGTCTCGTTGATGTCCTCGTCGAGACCGCAGACGAGGAAGATGCGCTTGTTGAGGTAGCTGTTGAGCCGCTCGACCGGGTTGTCGGCGCTGACCCGGCCCTCGTTCCAGAACGGGGCGCCGTAGACGGTGCCGCCGGCGAGCTCGACGGCCGCCGAGCTGGTGTTGGCCCAGTGGACGACGAGGCCGGCGTCGCGGCGCAGGCTCGCGGGGCCCGAGTGGGCACTGACCGAGGCGAAGTGCCCGTAGTACTTCGCGGTGTACTTCAGCGCGCCGAAGCCGCCCATCGAGAAGCCCGACACGGCGCGGCCGTCGTACTCGGCGTAGGTGCGGAAGTTCGCGTCGACCCAGGGGATCACCTGGTTCATGTGGAAGCTCTCCCAGTTGCGCGGTCCGCTGAACGACGAGACCGGGTTGCTGTACCAGCCGGCACCGCCGCCGTCCGGCATCACCACGATCAGGCGACGTCCCGCGGTCAGGCCGCGGATGTCGTCCTCCATGTCGAACTTGCGGAAGTCCTGGAGGCCGCCGTGGAGCAGGTAGAGCACGGGATAGCGACGCCAGCTGGTCGTGTAGTAGTCGTCGGGCAGGAGCACGTTGACGCCCGGCTGCCAGCCGATCTCGCTGGTCGCGAACCGGAAGTAGTTCATCCGGCCGAACACGGCCTGGTCGGTGATGGTGAGGCCGAAGCCGTTGCCGGCAGCACTCGCCGGTGCGGGCGAGCCGAGGGGGCCCAGGGGGTTGAGCGGGCTCAGGGCGGTCACGGCCGCCGCGCCTCCGGCGAGCTTGAGCAGGCGACGACGGTCAACGGTCCGGTCGGCGTTCATCGATCCTCCGAGGGGGTGGGGGGAGTGGGGTGCGGATGCGACCACTATCGGCGCGCTCTCCGGCGCCGAGCCATGGCCGAGCAGGCCAAGGTCGTTGGCAATTCGGGCCAGTCATGACCGAGTGGTTCGACCGACCCGTGGTGCCGGTCGGGTACGGGCTGCTCATCGAGGAGGTCGCCGCGTCGTTCGGGGTCGGCCCCGAGCTGCGCGCGGCGGCCGGGCTGCCCGCGACCGCCTTCGCCGACCCGCAGGGCCGGCTCACCCCGCTCCAGGCCGGGCACCTGCTGCGGCACGGGATGGACCTGACCGGTGAGCCCGGGCTGGGCTACGAGATCGGGCTCCGCAGCACCGTCACCTCGCACGGCGTCATGGGCTTCGGCCTGCTCACCTCCGCGACCCTGCGCGAGGCCATCGAGCTGGGGGTGGAGTACAGCGCGGTGCGGCTGCCGATGCTGACCCTCGGCCTCGTGCTGGACGGCGACCAGGCCGCGGTCGACGTCCGCGAGACGCGGCCGGTGGGCGACGTCCGCCAGTGCTTGTTCGAGCTCTTCCTGACGGGCCTCGCGCGGATGACGCCGGTGCTGACCGGTCACGGCCAGCACGACGTCGAGCTGTGGTTCGACGGCCCCGAGCCGGAGCACTTCGCCCGCTACCGGGCCCGGCTCCCACCGGTCCGGTTCGGCACCGGCGTCAACCAGGTGCGCTTCCCGGTCGGGCGGCTCGAGGAGCCCATCGACACCGCCAACGCGCTGGCCGCGCGAGTCGCCCAGGCCGAGCTCGCCGAGGAGCGGTGCCGGATCGGGCTCACCGACGACGTCGTCGCCCGGGTGCAGGCGCTGCTGGGCTCCCGCGCCGCCGGTTTCGGCCTGGACGCCGTCGCCGCGGCCATGCACATGTCGACCCGCACCCTCAAGCGGCGGCTGCACGCCGCGGGCACCACCTTCCACGACCTGTCGACCGACGCTCGTCGTACCGAGGCGCTGCACCTGCTGCGCGGATCGGCCCTCGCGGTGGACGAGATCGCCCGCCTCCTCGGGTACGCCGACGCCAGCAGCTTCGTGCGCGCGTTCAAGCGCTGGACCGGCCGGACCCCGGGTGGCTACCGCCGGGCGATTGGGTCCGCGGAGCGGTACCGGTGACAATGGACGGACGCCCGCGTGCTTGTCTCGGACCGTACGGTGGGCGTGGCGCCACCGGGGCGCCGATCGGCGGCTGGCTCGGCAGCGCAGTCGAGCACCCAGATCCGCCGCCCGGCGGGCCCCTACGACCAGGTGATCCATGACGCAGGACGTTGAGACGAGCCGCGCCGCCGGCGAGCCGAGCGTGCCCGGCAGCCGGGCCCGCCGCGTGCCGACCTCCCGGGCGAGCCGCGCCAGCCGTGACGCACGACGTCCGCGCGGGCGCCGCGGCCGCGGCCGGCGCAAGGCCCCCCAGCCGGGCAAGACCGTCTTCAAGGTGATCGCCGCGAGCCTGCTCTCGCTCGCCATGGCGACCGGCGTGGGCGTCGTCCTCGTCTACAACAACTGGAACAACAACCTCAAGCGCGAGGACGTCTCGACGCTGCTCTCGAACCGGCCCGCCAAGGAGCAGGTCGCCGGCCCGAGCGAGCCGCTCAACATCCTGGTGATGGGCTCCGACACCCGCGCGGGCAAGGGCAACGGCATCGACGGCGAGGCCGGCGGTGGCCTGTCCGACACCACGATCCTGTTCCACCTCTCGGCCAACCGCGAGTTCGCCTACGGCATCTCGATCCCGCGCGACACCGCGGTGATGCGCCCCGAGTGCAAGCGCAAGGGTGGCGGGGTCGTCCCGGCGGCCGGCGGCTACGAGAAGTGGAACGCCGCCTACGCGGTCGGCGGTCCCTCCTGCACGATCCAGCAGTTCGAGCAGCTCTCCAAGATCCGCGTCGACAAGTACGTCGTCGTCGACTTCAACCAGTTCAAGGACATGGTCAACGCGCTCGGCGGCGTCGAGGTCTGCATCCCCGAGGACATCGACGACAACGACCACGACATCCACCTCAAGGCCGGCACCCGCGAGATCAAGGGCAACGAGGCGCTCGCCTACGTCCGCGTGCGTTACCGCGTCGGCGACGGCACGGACACCCAGCGGACCCGGCGCCAGCAGGCGTTCATCGGCTCGATGATCAGCAAGGCCCTCTCGGCCGACATGCTGGCCCGCCCCGACCACCTGATCGGGTTCATGAACGCCGCGACCTCGTCGCTGCAGACCGACTTCAAGAGCATCGCCCAGATGGCCGACCTCGCGGTCACCGCCCGCGGCACCGGCGCCGACAACATCAAGTTCGTCACCACCCCGTGGGCCTACTCCGACAAGGTCAGCGGCGGCATCGAGTGGACGCCCGAGGTGCTCAAGCTCTGGCAGCTCGTCCGCAAGGACAAGCCGCTGACGCCCGAGTTCCTCAAGGACGCGCTGAGCGCCGGCGACAAGCCGGACGGCACCGCCTCGGCGGGCACCCCCGGCGGCCCGAGCGGCACGACCAGCGGCTCGGCGAGCGGCTCGGCGTCCAACAGCCCGAGCGGCACGGCCTCCAACGGCGCGACCAACGGCAAGCCGGGCCAGACGCCGACCCAGGACAACGGCCTCTCGACCAGCGGCCGCGAGCAGGCCGGTCTCTGCACGTGAGCGAGCGGTCGGGTCGCCCGGAGTCGGACTGGGAGCGCAAGCGGCGCCTCGCCGAGGTGTTCGGCGACGCCCTGCCCGAGACCACGTCCGACGAGCGGGACGACCGCGACCAGGCCGCCGACCGCGGCGCCGGTCACGACCAGTGGCTGAAATCGCAAGTGCCGCCCCACCACGGCCGGACCGGGTGAGACGGCACTGCTGATCGGCGCCGAGCGCCGCAGGAATCAGGCTCCGCGCGTGGTGAGCGCGTCGCGGATGTCGGTGAGCAGCTGGAGCTGCTCGTCCGGTCCCTCGGGCGCGTCGGGGAAGAAGCGCTCCTTGGCCTTGGTGTAGGGCGTGACGACGAAGAAGTAGACGACAGCGGCCATCACGACGAAGGCGATCACGGCGTTGATGAACGGCGCGACGTCGACGTCGGCGATCAGCAGCCGTCCGACCTCCTGGGCGCCGCCGGCCTTGCCGACGAAGGCGACCAGCATGTCGGTGAAGGTCTTGACGACCGCGGCGAACGCCGTACCGATGATGAACGCGACCGCGAGGTCGACCAGGTTGCCCTGGAGCAGGAACTTCTTGAAGCCGGACATTTTTCTCTCCTCTTCCCGAGGTTTTCTTGTGGAGGCGGTGGGGGGCCAGAAGAAACTAACTGCGACTCCATGTATAAGTCACGTAACTCGCCACGGACGCGGCCGTGACGTGGTACACGTCGCTCGAGCGTAGGGCTACCACGACGAGGCGTCCGGGAAGCGCGCCGTCCTCGGCCGCCGACGCCGCCGGTACGGCGAGCACCACCGCCGCCCGCGCCAGCACCCGGCTCGGGGCCGCCCCGCGCGGGTCGATTGCGAGCAGGTCGAGCACGTCGCCGGCCGCGAGCAGCGCGACCTGACCGGCGTCCGCGAGCCGGATCGGTACGGCGACCGCGCCGGACGGCTGCCCGGTGGCGAGCCCCGGCCCGACCAGTCGTACGTCGGTCAGTGGCTCCCCGCGGCGCAGCGGGGCCGCGAGCGCCCGCCCGAGCGGCGGGGAGCCGGCCGGCACGGCGCCCGCCGGGAGCACGCCGGGCGGGAGCGGGGCGCTGGTCAGGTCACCCGGTGCGAGGACCCGGCCGGCCGGGAGGTCGCGCGCGGCGACCAGGACCGCGGCGGTCGGCGGATCGGGCGGCGCGAGCACGGGGAGGCTGCTCGCGGCGGCGCCGGCGAGCAGCAGGGCGGCGAGGAGCCGGCGGTGGCGCAGCAGGTGGCGGCGCAGGGTCGCGCGGGTGCGGGCGAGGGTCCCGAGAAGGTCCATGCCCGCGACGGTAGGCGCGGACGGCGCCGGGTGCCGGCGTCCTCCACAGGGCCCGCGGATCAGGCGGGGATCAGGCGGGGGAGGCCGCCGCGCTGGTGCTCG
The DNA here is from genome assembly GCF_018831735.1 of Pimelobacter sp. 30-1. Lineage (NCBI taxonomy): Bacteria > Bacillati > Actinomycetota > Actinomycetes > Propionibacteriales > Nocardioidaceae > Pimelobacter > Pimelobacter sp. 30-1. Next base: position 334,762 of record NZ_NHTS01000003.1, on the reverse strand, counting down.
AGCCGCCGGAGCTGCTCGACGACGAGGACGACGAGGACGACGACGAGGAGGTCGAGGACGAGGTCGACGAGGTCGAGGACGAGTCCGCGGACCCGGAGGTCGACGTCGACGCCGCCGGTGAGGTCGCGGTGGTGCTCGAGCGGCTGTCGGTCTTGTAGAACCCCGAGCCCTTGAAGACCACGCCGACCGAGCTGAACAGCTTGCGCAGGCGACCCGTGCACTCGGGGCACGTGGTGAGCGCGTCGTCGCTGAAGGACTGGACCTGCTCGAAGGCGTGACCGCACTCGGTGCACTGGTACTGGTACGTGGGCATCGGCGATCTCCGGTTGGCACTCTCGACTTTCGAGTGCCAATGCTACGTCACGACCCCAGGTCCGGGCACAATGGCGGCACCATGGTGGAGGCAGACAACGGCGTGGACGCCGCGACGACGACCGCGCCGACGACCCGGCCCCGACCGTGGCCCCGGGTGCTGCGCTGGGCGAGCGTGGTGGGGGTGCTGCTCGTGCTCGCGCTCGTGGCGGGCCTGACCACCTCGGTCGTCCTGGTGCGCAAGTCGTGGCCGCAGACCTCCGGCGAGCTCACCCTCAACGGCCTCGAGGGCGAGGTCCGGGTGGTGCGCGACGACGCCGGGATCCCGCAGATCTACGCCGACTCCACCCACGACCTGATGCTGGCCCAGGGCTTCGTGGCCGCCCAGGACCGCTTCTTCGAGATGGACGTGCGCCGCCACGCGACCGCGGGCCGGCTCTCCGAGCTGTTCGGCGACGCCGGTCTCGAGAGCGACCTCGTGGTCCGCACCCTCGGCTGGCGCGAGGTCGCCGAGGAGGAGCTGCCGCTGCTCAAGCCGGCGACCCGCAGCGCGCTCGACGCCTACGCCCAGGGCGTCAACGCCTACATGGAGAGCCGCTCGCTCTCGGAGATGTCGCTGGAGTACACCCTCCTCGACCTCACCGGCCTCGACTACCAGCCCGAGAAGTGGACGGCGGTCGACTCGATCGCGTGGCTCAAGGCGATGGCCTGGGACCTGCGCGGCAACCTCGACGAGGAGATCGGCCGGGCCCTGGCCAGCGCCGCGGTCGGACCGGAGCGGGCCGCCGACCTCTACCCGTCGTACCCCTACGACCAGCACCAGCCGATCGTCCAGCAGGGCGGAGTGGTCGGGAAGCGCTTCGACCAGGACGCCGAGGCGGGCGGCCGGCGGCTGCTCCCGCGCCCGCCGCTCGACCCCGACGTCACCCGGGCGCTGGCGTCGGTACGCCGCGTCCTCGACGGGGTCCCGGCGCTGCTCGGCAAGGGCGACGGCATCGGCAGCAACGCCTGGGTCGTCGACGGCGACCGCACCGACACCGGCGCGCCGATCCTGGCCAACGACCCCCACCTCGGCATCTCGCTGCCCGGGGTGTGGACCCAGGTCGGCCTGCACTGCCGCTCGGTCTCCCCGGCCTGCCCCTACGACGTGGCGGGCTTCAGCTTCTCGGGCGTGCCCGGCGTGGTGATCGGCCACAACCGCGACATCGCCTGGGGCTTCACCAACCTCGGGCCCGACGTCACCGACCTCTACGTCGAGCGGGTCCGCGGCGACACCTGGCAGTACGACGGCCAGCAGCTCCCGCTCACGCTGCGCAAGGAGAAGATCGAGGTCAAGGGCGGCGACGACGTCGAGATCACCGTGCGCTCCACCAGCCACGGCCCCCTGCTCTCCGACCTCGCCTCCGCCGCGGCGGACGCCGGCGTCGACCTCACCGAGGACGGTCTCGTCGACCAGGTCACCGACGTCGGCACCGCCGGCCTCGACGACGACGGCCAGGAGCACGCCGTGTCCCTGGCCTGGACCGCCCTGACCCCGCGGCCCACCGCCGACGCCCTGCTCGCGCTCGACCGGGCGAGCGACTGGAACGAGTTCCGCGCCGCGCTGTCGGACTTCGCCGCGCCCGGCCAGAACGTCGTCTACGCCGACACCCAGGGACACATCGGCTACCAGGCGACGGGCCTGGTCCCGATCCGGCGGGCGGGCAACGACGGCCGGCTGCCGGCCGCGGGCTGGCGCCGTGACACCGACTGGACCGGCCGGCACATCCCGTACGACGCGCTGCCCCACGTGCTCGACCCGGCCTCGGGGATCATCGCCACCGCCAACCAGGCGGTCATCGACCCGGGCCGCTACGCGCCGTACCTGACCTCCGACTGGGACCTGGGCTACCGCTCGAACCGGATCGACCAGCTGCTCGCCGCCGACGACGAGCTGAGCGTCGACGCGATGAGCGCGATCCAGCTCGACGACTGGAGCGCGATCGGCGAGGTGCTCACGCCGTACCTGCTCGAGGTGGACCTGCCGCGCGGCTACTACTCCGACGGCCAGCGGCTGCTGCGCTCGTGGAACTACCGCGAGGGCGCCGACAGCGCCGCGGCGGCGTACTTCAACGCGGTCTGGCGTCAGGTGCTGCACCGGACGTTCGCCGACGAGCTGCCCGAGGGGCTGCGTCCCGACGGCGGCGACCGGTGGTTCGCGGTGGTGAGCGCGCTCCTGCCGCGCGCCCGGGCGACCTGGTGGGACGACATCAGCACCGACGACAAGGTCGAGCGGCGCAACGACATCCTGCGCGCCTCGATGATCGCCGCCCGCGACGAGCTCACCGCGCTGGAGTCCCCGGACACCGACGAGTGGTCCTGGGGCCGGCTGCACCGGCTCGAGCTCCGCTCGGCCACGCTGGGGGAGTCCGGCATCGGGATCATCGAGCGGCTGTTCAACCGCGGCGGCTGGAAGGTCGGCGGCGGCAGCTCGCTGGTCAACGCGACCTCGTGGGACGCCCGCGAGGGCTACGAGGTCACCACTGCGCCGTCGATGCGGATGGTGGTGCCGCTCGACGACCTCGATGCGGCGCGCTGGGTCAACCTGACCGGCGTCTCGGGCCACGCCTTCCACCCGAACTACACCGACCAGACCGACCTCTGGGCACGCGGCGAGACCCTGCCGTGGGCGTTCTCCGAGGACGACGTCGACCAGGCCGGCGAGGACGTGCTCGTCCTCAAGCCGTGAACCGGACGACCCCTCCGGGCGTCGCCGCCGCGCTGACCGGCCGGTCGTGCGGCTCGGCGGGGACGGCGGGGAGCAGCTCGTCGTCGTACAGCAGGACGCAGGTGAAGGTGCCGACCGGCACCCGGGCGAGCGCCCGGTCGTAGGACCCGCCCCCGCGGCCCAGGCGCAGCCCCGCGGGCGAGGCCGCGAGCCCGGGCACCAGGACGACGTCCGCGGTGGCGACCGCGCCGACGCCGAGGGTGGGCCCGGCCGGCTCGAGCAGCCCGCGGCGGGCGGGGGCGAGCGAGGTGGGCCCGTGGTAGCGCGCCCAGTCGAGGTCGTTGTCGGGCAGCAGCACCGGCAGCAGCACGTGCTTGCCGGCCTCGGTCAGCCGGTCCAGGAGGGCGGTGGTGCCGGGCTCCGTGCCGACCGAGACGTACGCCGCCACGGTGGCCGCGCGGCGTACCTCGGGGGTGGCGAGCAGGTGCTCGGCGAGCGCGCGGGCGGCCTCGCCGACCTCGGTCAGGGGCCGTCGCCGGCGGGCGGTGAGGAGCTGGTCGCGGACCGCGGTCTTGGCCGCCCCTTGGCACGGATGTGGAGCCGTCACCAGTCCAGCCTACGATCGGCAGTATGGGTATGACTGGTCGTAGTGGCGGCCTGGAGAAGGCGCGGGCGAAGATGCTCGACGCGGGCGTGGACGCGGTCGCCGTCGACACCTTCGCGCACTACTACCGCCTGCTGGAGCACGGTGAGACCGGGATGATCCCCGAGTCGAGCATCGAGCCGGTCGACATCGAGAGCCTCGCCGACGTCGAGGTCTCCGACGAGGTCGCGGCCGCGGCCGTCGCCCAGACCGTGGCGATCAAGCTCAACGGCGGTCTCGGCACGTCGATGGGCATGGACCGGGCCAAGTCGCTGCTGTGCGTGCGCCGCGGGCTGTCGTTCCTCGACATCATCGCCCGCCAGGCGCTGCACCTGCGCGGGCTCTACGGCGCGCGGCTGCCGCTGATCTTCATGAACTCCTTCCGCACCTCCTCCGACACCCTCCACGCGCTCGGCCGCTACGAGGACCTGGCGACCGAGGGACTGCCGCTGGAGTTCCTGCAGAACAAGGAGCCCAAGCTCCTCACCGCCGACCTCACCCCGGCCTCCTGGCCCAAGGAGCCCGACCTCGAGTGGTGTCCGCCCGGGCACGGCGACATCTACACCGCGCTGCGCGGCAGCGGGCTCCTCGACCGGCTGATCGAGCAGGGCTACCGCTACGCCTTCGTCTCCAACTCCGACAACCTCGGCGCCGTCCCCGACGCGCGGGTGGCCGGCTGGTTCGCCGGCACGGGCGCCCCCTTCGCGATCGAGGCCGTACGCCGGACGGTCTCCGACCGCAAGGGCGGCCAGTTCGCCCGGCGCAAGGCCGACGGCCGGATCGTGCTGCGCGAGACCGCCCAGACCCTCGACGAGGACAAGGCCGCCGCGGCCGACCTCGAGAAGCACCGCTTCACCTCGACCAACAACCTGTGGTTCGACCTGCACGCGATGAAGGCCAAGCTCGACGAGCGCGAGGGCATCCTCGGCCTGCCGCTGATCCGCAACGTCAAGCACCTCGACCCGGCCGACCCCACCTCGCCCGAGGTGGTCCAGATCGAGACCGCGATGGGGGCCGCGATCGAGGTGTTCGAGGGCGCCCGGCTGATCGAGGTCGGCCGCGACCGCTTCATCCCGGTCAAGACCACCAACGACCTGCTCGTGCTGCGCTCCGACGTCTACGAGATCGGCGCCGACTTCGCGCTCACCCAGGTCGCCGCCGACGTGCCCTACGTCGACCTCGACGGCGAGCACTACAAGCTGGTCGGCGAGTTCGACAAGCGCTTCCCCGAGGGCGCGCCCTCGCTGGCCAAGGCCTCCTCCTTCAAGGTCGACGGCGACTGGACGTTCGGTCACGGGGTCCAGGTCGTCGGCGCGGTCGAGCTCGAGGGCCGCGGCGCCCAGCGCATCCCGGCCGGCGAGGTGCTGTCCGGGGCGGATGACTGACCCCGGAGCGGCGCCGGCGCCGGCGCCGTCCGTCGCCGAGCACCGCGCCCGGGTCCTCGCGGGGGCCGGTGCGCTCGCCCGCACCGAGCGCGTGCCGCTGACCGCCGCGCTCGGCCGCCGGCTCGCCGCCGACGTCGTCGCGACGCTCGCGGTGCCGCCCTTCGACCACTCCGCGATGGACGGCTTCGCCGTGCGCACCGCGGACCTGGGGGCGCTGCCGGCCGAGCTGCCGGTGACCGGCGTCGTCGCGGCGGGCGATGACGTCGTACCGCTGGGGGAGGGGGCGGCGGTCCGGATCATGACCGGAGCCCCGGTGCCCCCAGGGGCCGACGTGGTCATCCCGTTCGAGTGGACCACCGGTGCGGACCCCGTCCGGATCGAGCGCGCCGCCGCGCCCGGCCGGCACATCCGCCGCGAGGGCGAGGACGTCGGCGCGGGCGAGATCGCCCTCCGCGCCGGGACCCGCCTCGGTCCGGCCCAGCTCGGGCTGCTCACCTCGGTCGGCGCGACCGAGGTCGAGGTCCGGGTCCGGCCGCGGCTCGCCGTGGTCTCGACCGGTGCCGAGCTGGTCGGCGGCCAGGTCCCCGACAGCAACACCCCGACCCTCCTGGCCGCGGGCCGGGCGGCGGGGTCGGACGCGAGCGCCTTCGGGCCCGCGCCCGACGACCCGCAGCGCTTCCTCGCCCTGCTCCAGGCGGCCGCCGACGCCGCGGACGTCGTGGTCACCACCGGCGGCATCTCGGCCGGCGACCACGACGTGGTCAAGGCCGCACTGCGCGAGCGCGACGGCTTCTGGTTCGGACCGGTCGCGATGAAGCCGGGGCGTCCCCAGGGCTGCGGCGTCCTGGTCGCGAGCGACGGCCGCCGGGTCCCGGTGGTCACCCTGCCGGGGACGCCGATCGCGGCGTACGCCTCGTTCCTGCTCTACGTCGTCCCGCTGCTGCGCACCCTCGCCGGCACTCCCTGGGAGCCGGTCACCGCGCCCCTCGCCGAGGCGGTCACCGCGACCGACCGGACCGTCCTGCTGCCCGCGCGCCACGTCGAGAACGGCCGGATCGCCGCCCTGCCCGGGCACGCCGGGCACTCCCAGCGCCTGCTCGCGGCGGCCGACGCGTTGCTCGTCGTACCGCCAAGCGCGAGGCTGGTCCCCGAGGGCACGCCGGTCGAGGTGCTGGCCCTGCATCCCGAGGAGGAGCCCCATGGCTGACGAGCAGCCCGCCCGGCTGACCCATGTCGACGCCTCCGGCGCGGCCCGGATGGTCGACGTCTCGGCCAAGGACGTGACCCGCCGGGTGGCGACCGCGTCCGGCCGGGTCCTGGTCTCGCCCGAGGTCGTCGCGCTGCTGCGCGGCGACGGCGTGCCCAAGGGCGACGCGCTCGCGGTCGCCCGGATCGCCGGCATCATGGGCGCCAAGCAGACCCCCGCGCTCATCCCGCTGTGCCACCCGCTCGCCGTCTCCGGCGTCACCGTCGACCTCACCGTCGCCGACGACGCCGTCGAGATCACCGCCAGCGTCAAGACCACCGACCGCACCGGCGTCGAGATGGAGGCGCTGACCGCCGTCTCGGTCGCCGCGCTGACCGTCGTCGACATGGTCAAGGCCGTCGACAAGGGCGCGGTCATCACCGACATCCGGGTCGAGACCAAGACCGGCGGCAAGTCGGGGGACTGGTCGCGATGAGCGCGCTGCCCGCGGTGGTGGTCGTGGCCTCCAACCGCGCCGCCGCCGGTGTCTACGACGACACGACCGGTCCGCTCCTCGTCGACGCGCTGCGGGCCTGGGGCTTCGCCGTGGACGCGCCCGTCGTCCGGCCCGACGGGGAGCCGGTCGGCGAGGCGATCGCCGCCGCGATCGCCGCGGGTGCCCGCGTCGTGCTGACCACCGGCGGCACCGGGCTCACACCCACCGACCGCACCCCCGAGGTGACCCGCCCCCTGCTCGACCGCGAGGTGCCCGGCCTGGCCGAGGCGATCCGCGCGGCCGGCGTCGCCAAGGGCGTCCCGACCGCCGTGCTCTCCCGCGGTCTGGCCGGCATCGCCGGCCAGACCCTCGTGGTCAACCTGCCCGGCTCGCGCGGCGGGGTGAAGGACGCGCTCGCCGTTCTCGAGCCGGTCCTCGTCCACGCCGTCGAGCAGATCGTCGGGAGCGACCATTGAGCGAGGCTCCCCGTGAGCGGATGGTCGTCGGCGTCCCCGGCCGCGCCTGGCCCAACGAGCTGATCTCCGGCACCGACCCCGTCGTCCGGCTGCGCCCGATCGCGCGCAGCGACGCCCGGGCCTGGCGCGCGGCCCGGCGCCGCAACGCCCTCTGGCTGGCCCGCTGGGACGCCACCGCGCCGCCCGGCGCCGACGCCCGGCCGACCTCGTTCCGGGTGCTGGTACGGCGGCTGCGCAGGGCCGCGCACCGCGGGACGACGTACCCGTTCGTGGTGGAGGTGGACGGCGTCTTCGCCGGCCAGGTCAGCGTCAACAACATCGTGCGCGGCTCGGCGCAGTTCGCGTCGGTCGGGTACTGGATCGACCAGCAGTTCGCCGGGCGCGGTGTCATCCCGCGCGCGGTCGCGATGGTGATCGACCACTGCTTCTTCGTCGCCGGGCTGCACCGGATCGAGATCTGCATCCGCCCGGAGAACTCCAACTCGCTGCGCGTGGTGGAGAAGCTCGGCGTCCGCGAGGTCGGCTACGCGCCGCGGTTCCTGCACATCGACGGCGACTGGCGCGACCACCGGATCTTCGCGATCACCAAGGAGGAGGCGCCCCGCGGCGTCCTCGCTCGCCTCGATCGGCCTGCCCCGGACTGACGGCGTCGGGCCGGCAAATCACATGCGTCACATCAATCAATTCGTGACACACCGATGGACATGCGCCCCACATTGAGGTAGCGCTCCTAACCTCTCGGTGTGGACCTGAGCGCACTCATCTTCGTCGCACTGGCGGTGGCCTGGGTCGTCTACCTCGTGCCGAAGGCACTGCGCCACCACGAGGAGGACGCCGTCAGCCGCTCGGTCGACCGCTTCTCCGACCGCCTGCGCGTGCTCGCCCGGCGCGATGCGGTCTCCGCTCGCGAGGCCGAGCTCGTCACCTCCGACGCTCCCGTCGCCGACGCCCCGGCCGAGGCCGAGGCTGCTGCCGAGCCGGTTGCCGAGCCCGTTGCCGAGCCCGTTGCCGAGCCCGCGGCGCCCACCCCTGCGCCGCGTGCCGTCCGCTCCCCGGTCGCCCGCCGGGCCGCCGCCCGTCGCGCGGCCCAGCGCCGCCGCCGGGTCCTCGGCACCCTCGTGCTGCTCACCCTCGTCGTCACCGGCCTCGCCGTCGGCGGCGTCATCGCGACCCCCTGGATCGCCGCGCCCCTGACCCTCCTCGCCGCCTGGCTCGTCGCCTGCCGCCTGATGGTCCGCAACGAGCGCGCCGCCCGCGCCGCCGCCACCGCGCCGGCCCGCCGGCGCCGTCGTACGCTCGCGGACGAGGAGCTGGCCGCCGAGGACGCCGCGGCCTCCGACACCGCCCCCGAGCCCGACCTCCCGGCCGAGCCCGGAGGCGTGGTCGCCGAGCTCGCCGACGACGACACCGGCGAGATCCCGGCGATCACCGCCGAGGTCGCCGACGGCTGGACCCCGGTCGCCGTCCCCCTCCCGACGTACGTCGCCAAGGCGCCGGCCGGCCGCACCGTCCGCACCATCGACCTCGACGCCACCGGCGTGTGGAGCTCGGGCCGCAACGAGGCCGACTCCCAGCTCGCCCGCGAGGCCGACGCCCAGCGCGCCGACGCCGCCGCGGCCGCCGCTACGGACGCCGACGAGCGCCGCGCCACCGGCAGCTGACCCACCTCCAGAGGTTGTCCCCGCCCGGTCCGGGTAACGCCGGGCCATGACCTCTTCGACCCCTCCGCACCGCGCCAACCGTCCCAGCGACGAGACCGCCGCCGACCGCCAGGCCGCGCAGCAGACCCGTGAGCAGGAGAAGAAGTGGGGCGACGCCGTCCCCGGTGACCGCGCCGACGACCCGGGCGATGACACGGGCGACGACACCCGGTCGGCCGGCCGAGGTCGTGGTTGAGGGCCCGATTCGGACGTCCCCGACCACGGGTGCTACCGTTTCTCCTCGCTTGGGGGTGTGGCGCAGTTGGTAGCGCGTCTCGTTCGCAATGAGAAGGTCAGGGGTTCGAATCCCCTCACCTCCACCAGCAAGCAAGAACCGGCAGGTCCCCGCTGACCTGCCGGTTCTCGCGTTTTCGGAGGTGCTGACCGCCGGCTTCCGCGGGCGGCTCATCGAGCCGGGCCGGGCTGAGGTGAACGGATCGGCGGACCGTCGCTGACCTGGCGCGTTCGACCTGTCCCGTCCCGGCTGTACCTGGCCCGCAGGCCCGGCCGCCGATGGGATAAGTTAGGCTTGCCTAAGTACCCGAAGTCCGGCGAAGGTGCGAGGAGAGTTCTGTGTACGGAGAGGTCGCCACGGCCCGGACCCTGCCGCGCCGGCTGGTCCGCGCCTTCCTGCTGGGGGACGCACCTCGGGAAGTCCCGTTCGAGGACGAGGCGGTGCGCGAGGTGGCCGCAGAGACGCTCCGCTGATGGGGACGATGCCCGCGAGCAGGCAGCTGATCGAGGCCTGTCACGACGGCCTCGCGGCCGGGCCCACCGGTATGGCGGTGTGGGCCGACTTCGTGGCCGAGCCCACCACGTGGCCCGAGCACGACCACGTCGAGCACGAGCTGCTCATCGTCACCTCCGGCACCTTCAGCCTGGAGATCGCCGGCTCGCTCTGGCTGGTGCCACCGACGCTCGGGGTCTGGATCCCGCCGTTCGTGCGGCACCGGGCGGACGCGGAGCCGGGCACGACCTACGCCTGCGTCTACGTGCGTGCCGACCGGTGCCCGATCGCCTGGACCGAGCCCACCGTCGTCGCGACCGGGCCGATGCTGCTGGCGACGGTCGGCCACCTTGCTCGCCAGGACCTCGCCCTCGCGGCGCGGCGCCGGGCCGAGTCGGTCCTCTACGACCTCGTGCACCCGGTGTCGTCGGCCGGCACGGAGCTCCCGATGCCGACCGACGACCGTGCCGAACGCGTCGCCCGGGCGCTGCTCCGCGACCCGGCCGACGACCGCTGCCTGGAGGACTGGGGCCTGATCGTCGGCGCCAGTCCACGCACCCTGCAGCGCCTGTTCTCGGCGCAGACCGGCATGAGCTTCGAGCACTGGCGGCTGCAGGCTCGGGTCCGTGGAGCCCTGGTCCGCCTCGCGCAGGGCGCCAGCGTCGCCGAGGTGTCGCGGCGGACGGGCTATGCGTCGACCAGTGCCTTCGTCGCCCGGTTCCGCCGGGTCACGGGGATGACCCCCGGCCAGTACGCCGCCCAGTGCGCCACCCAGTCCTCTGGCGGGTTCGCGACATCGATTGTCGGGTGAGCCCCGCCGTGGTTGGCCTAGATTCACGATCCGTGCTGGCTCTGCCTCGCGCGCTCTGCGCTGCCGTCGTCCTGCTCCTGCTCGCTGTGCTCTCGGGCTGCGGCGAGTCGTCCACGCCGTCGTCCCCGGTCGCAAAGGGCGCCGCGGTGGGCGATGCCGACGCGTTCCCGCGCGACGTCGAGCACGCCGCCGGAACGACGAAGATCGACGAGCTCCCCGAGCGGGTCGTGGTGCTCGACGACTACACCGACCTCGACCACCTCGTCGCGCTGGGTGTCACGCCCGTCGCGTTCGGGTTCACGAACGCCTGGGAGACCGGCCTGACGCCCTGGCAGGAGGCGGCGGGCATCGGCGACATCGAGCAGCTCGACGCCACGTCCGACGTGAGCATGGAGCTGGTCGCCGCCCAGCGGCCCGACCTCATCATCGGCATGCAGAATCCCGTGGTCGACGAGTTCGACGGGCTCTCCGCGATGGCGCCCACCGTCGGGCTGAGCTGGAACGGCGAGTGGCGCAGCGACCTCCGGACGATCGCCGCCGCGGTCGGTCGCGACGACCGTGCCGAGGAGCTGGTCGCCGAGGTGGAGGACGCCATCGCCGCCCTGGCGAAGGAGCTCGCCCCGCTGGCCGACCGGACGATCATGATCGGCTCAAAGTTCGGGGACGTGCTGTACCTGCAGGGTGACGGCAGCCCCCTGGTCAAGCTGCTGCGCGAGCTCGGCCTGACGGTCAAGACCACCACCGCCGAGGCGCTGGCCGAGCTGTCCCTCGAGGAGATCGGGAAGCTCGAGGACGCCGACATCCTGCTGTCCCTCGCGACGGACCCCGCCGCGACCCGCTCGCTCGAGGGCGAGTCGCTGTTCCAGCGACTGCCCGCCGTCGAGGGTGGCCGCTACACCGCCATCGACAACATCGACACGCGGTCCCTCGCCGACGGCTTCGGTCCGTTGAGCTACGAGCACGCGCTCGGGGTCCTGCGCGACGTGCTGCCGTCGACGGCCGCCGGCAAGGGTGCACCGCTGTCCTGACGCACCGGATCCTCGTCATGTCACCTCGGTCGCACCCGCACCACCGGTGCGCCCGCGCCGTCGCGGCGCGGGGCACCGTCGGGAGGAGGGGACGTCGTGGCTGCCCGGCTGAGTGAGCTCGCCGCGGACGCAGCGGTGGTGGAGCGGCCGGACCACACGCGGCTGGACGTGCCCCGGGGCCGTGCGCCGTTCCGCCTGCGTGCGGCCGCTGCGGTCATCGACCTCGTCGTGGTGAGCCTGCCGCTGGTCGTCGGCGGGTTGATCGTGCAGTCGCTGCGCGACGCCAACGGTGGCGGCCAGACGGATCGCGTGGTCTTCGGTGCGTTCGCCGTCGTGGCCGCCGTGGTCGTGCAGGTGTGGAACATCGGGTATGCGCAGGGACGCCGCGGCGAGTCGATCGGCAAGGCGTGGACCGGCCTGGTCGCTCGCGGTGCCGACGGACGACCGCAGGGCGTGCGGGTCAGTCTCTCGCCGTTCCCGCGCCCCGACGTCGTACGACGAGCAACGGCGCTCGACGAGGGTTTCGCCGAGCTCGAGGTCGTCGCGACACCGGCCTCCCTGCGGGCCCGCCGGGTCGCCGGACTGGTGGCGCTGGTCCTGCTCCTGGGCGCCGTGCTGCTCGCCAGCATCGCCGTGGGTGCCCGTCCATTGACCTTCGCCGAGATCGCCGGTGCCCTGGTGCCTCCCTACGGCGGCAGCCCGTCCGAGGCAGACCTCATCGTCCGCGACCTTCGGCTGCCCCGCACCCTGCTCGCCGTCGTCGTGGGCATGGCGCTCGGACTCGCCGGCGCGCTGATCCAGGGCCACACCCGCAACCCCCTGGCCGACCCCGGGATCCTCGGTGTCAGCGCCGGAGCGTCGTGCGCCGTCGTCCTCGCCATCGCGTTCCTCGGCGTCGCCTCGGTCGGGGGCTACGTGTGGTTCGCGCTCGCCGGCGCGCTGGTCACCAGCGTGGCCGTGTTCGGGCTCTCCGCCATGGGCAGCCGGACCAGCTCGCCCGTGTCGCTGGTCCTCGGCGGTGCCGCGGTCGCTGCCTTCCTCTCCTCGATCACCTCCGCCGTCGTCCTGCTCGACCAGCAGGCCCTGGACGCGTTCCGGTTCTGGGTCGTCGGCTCGGTCGCCGGGCGTGGGCTGGAGATCCTGACCCCGCTGCTGCCGTTCTTCGTCGTGGGCTTCGTGCTGGCGCTCGGCAGCGCTCCGGGGCTGAACCTCCTGAGCCTCGGCGAGGACGTCGCGCGGTCCCTGGGAACCGACCTCGTGCGCAACCGGATCGCCGGCGTCCTGGCGATCACGCTGCTCGCCGGTGCGGCCACCGCGGCCTGCGGTCCGATCGGGTTCGTGGGGCTCGTCGTGCCGCACGTCGCGCGATCCTTCACCGGCCCGGACTACCGGTGGCTGCTGCCGTGCTCCGCGCTGGTCGGCGCGATCCTCCTGACGATCTGCGACGTCATCGGCCGCGTGGTCGCTCGACCGGGCGAGCTCCAGGCCGGGATCGTCCTGGCCCTCGTGGGCGGCCCGTTCTTCATCGCGCTCGTCCGGCGCCGCAGGCTGGCCACGCTGTGAGCGGGCTGGTGACGGGTCGGCCGCGCTTCGGATGGGGGCCGGTGAGCATGGTGTGGCGACCGCGGCTGGTGCTCGCGAACGTCGTCCTCGCCGTCGCGGTGTTCCTCCTCTTCTGCCTCGACGTCGGCCAGGGCGACTACCCGATCAGCATCGGCGGCGTGGTCCAGGTGCTGCTCGGCGGCGGCAGCGACGTCGAGCACTTCATCGTCTGGGACCTGCGGATGCCCCGGTCGCTGGTGGGGGTGCTCGTAGGTGTCGGGCTCGGCATCTCCGGTGCCGTCACGCAGTCGATCACGCGCAACCCCTTGGCGAGCCCGGACATCCTCGGCATCACGGCCGGGGCGAGCGCGGGCGCCGTCGCGGTGATCATCTTCGGTGGCTCGACGATGGCCGGGGTGGGCCTGGGCGTCTCGGCGGCCGCCCTGCTCGGCGGACTGCTCACCGCCGGCCTGATCTACGTGCTGGCCTGGCGTCGAGGGATCGAGGGCTTCCGGCTGGTCCTCATCGGCATCGCCGTCAACGCCGTCCTCGCCGCGCTGACGTCCTGGATGCTGGTGCACGGTGAGATCTGGGACGTGCAGCGCGCCACGGTGTGGCTCAACGGCTCGCTGGCCGGCCGCGGCTGGCGCCATGTCTGGCCGGCTGCGCTCGCCGTCGGGGTCGTCGGTGCCGTCGCCCTGGCGTCGACCTTCGCGCTGTCGGCGCTGCGGCTCGGTGAGGACACGGCCCGTGCCCTCGGGGTCCGCGTCCAGCTGAGCCAGGCCGTGCTCCTCGTCGCCTCGGTGGTGCTGGCGGCGATGTGCGTGACGGCAGCGGGGCCCATCGGGTTCGTCGCCTTCGTCGCTCCCCAGCTGACCGTGCGCCTCGTCGGCACCGCGGGACCACCGCTGCTGGCGTCGGGGCTGATGGGAGCGGCCCTCGTCGTCGGGAGCGACTACGTCGCGCGCGTCGTGCTGCCGATCGACCTGCCTGTCGGCATCGTCACCACGGCGATCGGCGGGCCCTTCCTGATGTACCTGATCATCCGCACGAACCGGAGGACGGCTCGATGACTGTTCGCCAGATCTCCGCCGAGGACCTGCGCCTCGCCTACGGCGACCGTGTGGTGGTCGAGGGGCTCACGACGCAGATCCCGGTCGGCACGGTGACGACGATCATCGGCCCCAACGGCTGCGGCAAGTCGACCCTCCTCCGCGCGATCGCGCGGCTGCTCAAGCCGAAGGCCGGCGAGGTCCTCCTCGACGGCAAGGCGATCACCTCGATGCGCACCCGCGACGTCGCCAAGGTCCTCGGCATGCTTCCCCAGTCGCCGACCGCGCCGGAGGGTCTGACCGTCGCGGACCTGGTCGCCAAGGGGCGGCACCCGCACCAGTCCTGGCTGCGGCAGTGGTCGCGCGACGACGTGGCCGAGGTCGACGCGGCTCTGCAGCTGACCGGCATGCAGGCTCTCGCGGGCCGACCGGTCGACGAGCTGTCGGGAGGACAGCGGCAGCGTGCCTGGATCTCGATGGCGCTCGCCCAGGAGACCGACGTGCTCCTGCTCGACGAGCCCACGACGTACCTGGACCTCGCCCACCAGGTCGAGGTGCTGGACCTCGTCGACAAGCTGCACGCGGACCTGAGGCGGACGGTCGTCATGGTCCTGCACGACCTCAACCTCGCTGCCCGGTACAGCGATCACCTGATCGTGATGCGCGACGGCGCGATCGTGACCAGCGGTCCGCCCGAGGAGGTCATCGACGCCGAGATGCTCCGGGAGGTCTTCGGCCTCGAGAGCCAGGTGCTGGTCGATCCGGTGTCCCTGCGGCCCCTGATCGTCCCCGTCGGCGCGCGGCGCGCGGCTGCCGTCTCGGACCGGAGATCGGTGGACCCCGGACTGAGGTGACGCTCGTGCCGACGAGCGGGCGCCCTCAGCGGCGAACCGAGCTCGCCACCTTCCTCAGGGCGCTCACGCCCGCGCCGGCCCCGCGTGCGGCCACGCGGTGCGGCTTGCGGTTCGCCAGGTCGAGGACGGAGTCGGCGATGCCCCAGGTGAGCTTGCCCTCGGACAGCTCGACGAGGGTCTCCAGGGGGAGGCCGACGGTCATGTCCTCCAGCTCCTGGCGCTCCTTCTCGGTGGCCACCGGCGGAAGCTGGCGCACGATCAGCGCCTTGAACGCGCGTCCGGGCAGTGTCGAGGCCAGCTCGAGCACGGTGGACTGCCGGGTGAAGGGCCGGACGATCTGCGGCTGGCTCGGGTCGGGGGGCATGGCGTCTCCTGTCGGGGCGGTGGGCCGCGGAGCGGCCCGCACAACGTAGTGCGCATCCTGCCGGACGCGGGGGCGTCGCTGTGCCCGTTTCATGGGTCCGGCTGGCCCCCCGACGGCTCCGGCTAGGGAGCCGGCTGCACCTGGAGCACCAGCTCGCCCGGCCCGGCCGGGTCGTCGCCCCAGGCGGTCACCGCGACGTGGCCGGGCTCGACTCCGATGTTGGCGTACTCGCGGCTGTAGACGTCGCGCAGCGAGAGCATGCCCTCGGTCTCGATCACGTGGCTGCCGAGCTCGACCAGGCCCCGCGCCGGGCGGTCCGCGACCAGGGTGACGGTGGTCGGGCCGGCGGCGCGGGGACGGATGCCGGTGGCGACGCAGTCGGCGGTGGCCACGCAGGTGGCGTCGCCGAACGAGCGCGGCGGATCGAAGTCCTCGCGGCCCACCAGGAGCAGGACGGGGCTGGGCAGCTCGACGACGATCGGGGTCACGGACTCATCGTGCCGGACTCGTCCGACACAACCTCGGCCGCGACCCCGGTGCCGCTCAGGTGGGCAGCGCCGACTCGCGGCTGAGCCGGCCGTGGGCGTCGATCGCGACGACGAGGTCGAGTCCGAGCCGGTCCAGGAAGGCGTGGTCGTGGCTGACCACGAGGAGCGCGCCGCGATAGCCCGACAGCGCCTCGACGAGCTGGTCGACGCTGGTGACGTCGAGGTTGTTGGTCGGCTCGTCGAGCACGAGCAGGTCGGCCGGCGGGTCGGCGAGGAGCAGGGTGGCCAGCGAGACCCGGAAGCGCTCGCCGCCCGACAGCGAGCGGACCGGGCGGTCGACGCTCGAGCCGCGCAGCAGCAGGCGGGCGAGCTGGTTGCGGATCGTCCCGTCCGGTACGCCGGGCGCCACCGCGCGCACGTTCGCCATCGCGTCGGCGTCCTCGTCGAGGCCGTCGAGGCGCTGGGGCAGGTAGCCGAAGCGGTCCGTCAGCAGCCGCCCGTACGGCGCCCCGGCCCGCGGCGCCGGACCACGCCCGACGAGCTGCTGGAGGAGCGTCGACTTGCCGGCGCCGTTGGGCCCGACGAGCGCGACCCGCTCCGGTCCCTGGACGACGATCGTGCGGTCGTCCTGGACCAGCTCGACGAGCTGCCGGCCACGGGGCACGGCGGGATCGGGGAGCGTCAGGTGGATGTGCTCCTCGCGGCGGACCCGGGCGTCGGCCGAGTCGACCGCGGCCTGGGCGGCCTGCACCTTGTCGTCCAGCGTCGAGCGCAGCGAGCCGGCGGCGTTCTGGGCCTTGCTGGCCCGGTTGCCCGCGAGGATCTTGGGGATCCCGCCGTCCTTCTGGGTCTTGCGTGCGGTCCGCTCCCGCCGGGCCAGCTTGGTCTCGGCCTCGACGCGCTGGCGCTTCTCGACCTTGAGTGCCTGCTGGGCGGAGCGCGCGGCCTGCGTGGCGGCCGCCTGCTCCTGCTGCTGGTGCTCGCGCCAGGCGCTGTAGGGGCCGCCGAACGTGGTGAGCCGGCCGTCGTACAGCTCGGCGGTCTGGTCGACGTGCTCCAGCAGCTCGAGGTCGTGGCTGACCACGACCAGCGCGCCGGGCCACTGGTCGACGATCTCCGCGAGCCGGGCGCGGGTGGGCCGGTCGAGGTTGTTGGTGGGCTCGTCGAGCAGCGTGATCGGCGTACGCCGGATCCGCAGGCCGGTGAGGGCGATGAGCATCGCCTCCCCGCCCGAGACCTCCGCGACCCGGCGGTGCAGGTCGCCGGCGCCGAAGCCGATCTGGTCGAGCAGCTCGTCGGCGCGCGCCTCGACGTCCCAGTCGTCGCCGATGGTGTCGAAGTGGCGCTGGTCGACGTCCCCGCGCTCGACATGGTCGATGGCGTCGATGATCGCCTGGATGCCGAGCAGCCCGGCGATGGTGGTGCCGGCCTGGAGCGTCAGGGTCTGCGGCAGGTAGCCCACCGCGCCGACCGTGTCGACGCGGCCGCTCGTCGGTGTGAGCAGGCCGGCGACCAGGCGCAGCAGGGTGGACTTCCCGGCGCCGTTGCGGCCGACCAGGCCGGTCCGGCCGGAGCTGAACGCGCCGTTGAGGCGGTCGAGGGCGACGGTGCCGTCGGGCCACTCGAGGGTGAGGTCGTGCAGGGTGATGACAGGGTTCGTGGACATCGTGAGGTCTCTCGTGCGTCGTGCGAGGGAGGGGACGGTCGTCTCGAACCGTCGGGCACACGCCCGCGCGCACGACCCGCCGCGCGCCGAGCGCGCGGGCGAGGAAGTCGTCGCGAAGGCGGCCGCCGGTCCGGCGGCTAGCCTCTGTCGACCTCGATGAGCACGGGTCGAGCCTATGTCATGCTCGCGGCGTGACGGAGCCGGACCTCGCGGCGCACCTGGCGCGCGTGCGCCTGCCCTGGACGGCGGCCACGGCGACGATCGCGCTGCGCACCCTCCACCCCCAGGCGTACGACGACCGCCGGGTCGCGCTGGCGACCACCATCGCCCGCCTCGACGCGCTGGGCGACGAGGCGGACCGCATCGGCGACCTGCGCCGGACCGCACGGCGAGCGCTCGCCTCGCGCGAGGACGTCGTACCGGAGACGCCGGACTCGAGGGTGGGGTGGTGCCGGGGCATCCTGTTCGCGGGGACCAACGTCGACGTGGTCCGGGCGGCGGCGCTCGGTGTGGTCGCGCGCCGCGGCGCCGAGCACAACGGGATGGCGGGCATGACCGAGGCGCCGTCGCTCAAGACCGCCTCGGCGGCGACCTGCGTCAGGTGCTGCGCCGCAAGGACCTGCTCAAGCGGGTCGATGCCGCGTCGGGGGAGTGAGCGGTGGCCGCCGCCGGGCGGCGTACGCCGACGGTGCGCGGCCCGAGCCACCACGCGGCGGCCGCGATGGCCAGGCCGGCGGGGACGTCGACGGCGAAGTGCCAGCCGAGGTAGACCGTCGCGACCATGGTGCCGGCGAGGAAGACCGTGAGGGCGATGGTCGTGCGGCGCATCCGGTGCCACCAGGCCAGGCCGAGGATGGTCGCGGTGACGCCCACGTGGAGGCTGGCGAAGGCGGAGATCTGGGCGAAGACGTCCGGGCCGTGCGGGTGCGCGAGAAGGGCGTCGCGCTGGGCCAGGTAGTGGGCCTGGGTGTCCTGGATCATCGTGTGCGGCAGCCCGGCGAACTCCTCGGGTGCGGCGTGGAAGGGGCCCAGCGACGGGATGGCGTAGTAGGTCGCGGTGCCCAGGATCCACACCCAGACGAGGGCGGCGATGCCCGCATAGGCGTCCCGGGTACGACGGGCCAGGGCCACCGCGGCGGGGAAGGCGACCACGACGAGCGCGGGGAACGCCTCGTACCAGATCATGAGCACCCACGCGGCGACGTGCGTGCCGAGCAGGTCGTGCAGGAGCACGGCGGGGCTGTGGCCGGCGAACAGGGCGCGGTCCCAGCGCAGCAGCATCGCGTCGCGCGGGGCGTTGAGGACGTCCCAGCTCTTGAGGTTGTGGTAGACGAAGTAGGTCACCAGGTAGGCCAGCAGGGCGCTCGCCGCGAGCGCGAGGCGGCGCGGGGGCCAGCGGTCCCGGACGGTCGCGGTGAGGGCCGCACGGGTCCAGGGGCGCGGGGTGCGGAGCAGGCCGTCGAGCAGCACCAGGGCGGCGAACACCCCGGTGGTGATGACGATCCGGCGGGCGAGGAAGTCGCCGCCGGGGTCGCGGAAGGGGATGCCGACCTGGACCGAGCGCGCGACGCCGACACCGGCGAACACCAGCACGACCGCCCACAGCCGGGCGGCACGCCTCCCGTCCGGGCTCACCCGCGCACCAGTACGCGCACGGGTGTGCGGGCCACCGCCTCGACCAGGCGGACCGCGACCGGCCGCACCAGCCGGTACGACGCCAGGGCGATCGCCGCGCCGACCAGGAGGCCGGCGACCACGTCGAGCGGGAAGTGCGCGCCGACGTACACCCGGGTGGCGGCCATGAGCACGGCCAGCCCGGCGCCGGTCCAGGTGAGGGCGTGCCGTCCGTGCGCGAGGGCCAGACCCATCGCGACCGCGCCGGCCATCACCGCGTGGTCGCTGGGGAAGGAGGCGTCGGTGCTGCGGCTGACGAGGACGAGGGCGTCGGGCACCACGGTGAAGGGGCGGGGCTCGGCGAAGGCGGCGACGAGGAGCTGGTTGGCCCCGAGGGCCACGAGTGCTCCGGCCGGTGCCCACAGCGCGGCGGCGACCCGGCGGGGGTCACCCGAGCGCCGCGCCCACCACCACGACAGGAGGAGCAGCGCGGCGAAGAGGACGATCCCGTCCTGGGCGAACAGCCGGGCCGGCGTGTGCAGCCACGGTGTCGCGCGGGCGAGGTGGTTGACGGCGCGGAACCACGCTTCCTGGGACGCTCCTCCGATCGGCACGGCGCGAACCTAGGGCGGCGCGCATGAAGCGCCGATGAAGGAGAGCGGTCCTAGCCGCCGAGCACGCTGCGCCGCAGCACGGCGAGCGGGTCGTGCTCGTCGCGGGTGCCGCGCGGTCCGTCGCCCTCGGGGGCGAGGAGGCGGCCGGCGTCGCTGCGGGTCCACTCGCGCACGGCCCAGCGCTCGCGGATGCGCCAGCCGGACGGCGTACGGACGAAGTGGTCGACGTAGCGGAAGCCGGAGGTGAAGTTGCGGCGGGCGTCGTCGCGCGGGGTGCCCCAGTGGACGGCGGTGCCGTAGGTCTCGGCGACGGCCTGGTCGCCCTGGACCTCGGCGAGGTGGTTGCCGAGGAGGTGCATGGTGCCGTCGAGGTGGGGGAGCAGTCCGCGCAGCCAGGCGACGTAGTCGTCGGCGGGGCCGCTGAAGCCGGTGTGGTGGTCGACGCCGTCGTCGGCGTAGACCGCACGGATGCCGTCGAAGTCGAGGCGGTCGACCGCGCGGCAGTAGCGCAGGACGGCGTCGTGGATCTCGCGGCGGTCGGCGGCGGTGTCGGTCACGCTCCGAGCGTAGGGGCGGGCTGGTCCAAGCCGGCCACGCGGCGGCGCATCGCGAAGCCCATCACCAGGAAGATGACGCCCCAGACGAACGCCACGAGGCCCAGCACGAACGCGATGCCGAGCGCGCCGCGTCCGGGGTTGGCGACGAACAGGATGCCGAGCAGGACGTCGACCGCGGCGCTGGCGAGCAGGAGGCCGCGGGGTGCGGCACCGGAGGCGACGAGGGCGCCGACGCCCTCGAAGACGCCGCGCACGATGAGCCAGATCCCGAGGATCCAGGTCAGGGTCACCGCGGTCATCGCCGGGCTGAAGATGGCGAGGAAGGCGGCGACGAGGGCGACCAGTCCCATCACCACGAGGAGCAGGCGGGCCGCGCCCGGCGTACCGCGCTCGAAGGCCTGGACGAACGACCCGGCACTGTCGAAGAGCGCCCAGAAGCCCCAGAGCAGGACGAGCGCGAGCGCGGTGTCGAGGGGCCAGACCATGGCGGCGATGCCGAACAGGACGGCGATCACGCCGCGGGCGAGCAGGAGCTTCCAGGACAGGTTCAGCCAGTCGCGGGGCATGGGGCGAGGCTACCGCGCCTTCGTGTGACGTGGGCCACACGAATCGGCTGCTGCCAAGTGCTTGCGGGCAGCTAGCACCTTTCGTACTCTCGGTATCTGCAACTCACCGTTGCACCTAGATCGCACCAACGTCGGTGCGGGGAATCGAGGTCCTCATGCTCGCCTACGAACGCATCGGCTCGGGAGAGCCGCTGGTCCTGGTCCACGGGATCGGGCACCGCAGGCAGGCGTGGTACCCGGTGGTCGACCGGTTGGCCGAGAAGCGCGAGGTCGTGCTGGTGGACCTGCCGGGGCACGGTGAGTCGCCGGCGCTGGTGCCGGACGGCCGGCCCGTGCGCGACATCCTGCGCGACATCCTCGAGGACTGCTTCGTCGAGCTCGGCCTGGAGCGCCCGCACATCGCCGGCAACTCGCTCGGCGGGCGGATCGCCCTGGAGGCGGCGGCCGACGACCTGGTGAGCAGTGCGACGACGCTGGCCCCGGCGGGCTTCTGGCGCAACAAGGTCGACTTCGCCTACATCCGCGCGGTGTTCACGCTGCTGACGGGTGCGGCGACGATCGCGCAGCCGGTCGCGCCGGCCATCCTCAAGACCGGCCCGGGGCGCGCGGCGGCGTTCGGGCTGCTGATGACCAAGGGCAACCGGCTCTCGCCCGAGGCGGCGCTGGGCGACCTGCGCGGCCTGGTCCACGCGCGCCCGGCGCTCGAGACGATCATCGACGGCGGCTTCCCGTTCGACCGCCCGATCGACCCGTCGATCCCGATCACCGTCGCGTGGGGCACCCGCGACCTCGTCCTGCTGCCCTACCAGGCCACGCGCGCCCAGCAGGCGCTGCCCGACGCCGACCACATCTCGCTGCCTGGCTGCGGGCACGTGCCGATGATCGACGACGTCGAGCGCGTGGTCGACGTGCTGCTGACCGGCTCGGACCACCCGCGCCTCGGCCAGCGCCGCTACGACGTGGCCTGAGCCGCCGCAGGGTCCGGCTTCAGTAGGTTGAGGCCGTGACCGAACTCCAGGAGACCACCGCCGACATCCGCCGGATCATCCCCGTCCTCGACGCCATGCAGGTCGAGGTCGTCGAGCTGGAGCGGACGTCGGTGGCCGCGCGCATCCCGTCCGACCCGAACGTCAACCACTTCGGCACGGCGTACGCCGGCTCGCTCTTCACCGTGGCCGAGGTCCTGGGTGGCCTGCTGCCGCGCACCTCGCTCGCGGTCGAGGGCGGCGTCCCGCTCGTCAAGAGCGTGACCATCGACTTCCTGCGCCCGGCGACGACCGCGGTCGTGGCCCGCGCGTCGATCACCGAGGACGAGATCGCCCGCGTGCTCGCCGAGTACGACGAGCGCGGCAAGTCCGACTTCGAGCTCGTCGCCGAGCTCACCGACGAGGCCGGGACGGTCGTCGGGCGCACCCGCGGCCTCTACCAGCTGCGGCGGTTCTGAGACGTTCGTCCCGGGACCGCTCAGGCCCAAGGTCCCGGTGCCGATGGTTGGCACGTGCGCGTGGAGCGAGCCGGCGCGAAGGCGATAGCCTGAGCTCTGTCAGCGATCTTGAGGGAGGGATCGAGTAGCTGATGGACATGGAGCTGCCCCCAGAGGCTCGGGCCCTGTTGGACGCGGTCGTTGCGATCGGGTCCGACCTGGACCTGCGCGGCGTCCTGACGCGCATCGTCGAGGCGTCCTGCCAGCTCACCGACGCCGAGTACGGCGTCCTCGGGATCGTCGACGACGACGGCGCCTTCGTCGACCTCGTCCCCAACCGGGTGGTCGCCGACCGCTTCCAGGAGATCGGCCGGATGCCGCTCGGGGAGGGGCTGATCGGCCTCGTTCCCCAGCAGCGGCGCACGATCCGGGTCGGTCAGGTCGACGAGCACCCCGTCTCCACGGGCTCCTTCCCCGACGGGCACCCGGCGATCGAGAGCTTCCTCGGTGCGCCGGTGCTGGTGCGCAACCAGGCGTTCGGCCACCTCTACCTGGGCAACAAGCGCGGTGGCGCGGAGTTCACGGCGACCGACGAGGCCCTGGTCGAGGCGCTGGCCGGCGCGGCCGGCGCGATGATCGACAACGCCCGCACGTTCGAGGCCGTCGAGTGGCGCCGCCGCTGGCTGGCCGGCACCGCCGAGGTCGGCGGCGACCTGTCCGGCACCATGCGCGTGCAGGAGGCGCTCGACGAGCTGGTGGTGTCGCTGCGCGAGCTGTGCGGCGCCCGGCTGGTCGCCTACGTCCGCGTCGACGAGGACCTGCTCGAGATCCGCCAGCTCGCGGGCAAGGCCGAGGTCGCGCCGCGGGTGGTGGAGCGCCACGGCGACACCATCCGGCACGTCACCTCCTCGCGGGTGCCCGAGCGGCTTCCCGAGAAGCACGGCCGGGCGACGCTCGTCGTACCGGTGCACACGCGGCTGGCCGGCTCCGGCGTGATCGTGGTCGACCGGGCGCACGAGACGCCGTCCCTGCAGGGGGTCATGCTCGACCTGGTCACCGTGACCGCGACCCAGCTGGGCCTGATCCTCGACCGCGACCAGGCGCTGCGCGACCGGGCCCAGCTGCTCGTCGCCAAGGACCGCGACCGGATCGCGCGCGACCTGCACGACCTCGTCATCCAGCGGCTCTTCGCGACCGGCATGCAGCTCCAGGGCGCCCGCAGCCTCGACGTCGACGAGCTGCGGGCCCGCGTCGACAGCACGATCAGCGACCTGGACCTGGCGATCAAGGAGCTCCGGGCGGCGATCTTCGAGCTCGGCACCGGCACCGGCCGCCCGCTGCTCGAGGACGTCCGCTCGCTGCTGGGGGAGTACGTCGGCGTGCTCGGCTTCCAGCCCGTCCTGCGGGTCCAGGGTCCGGTCGACCGCGCGCTCGTGCCCGAGGCGGGAGCGCACGTGCTGACCACCCTGCGCGAGGCGCTGTCCAACGTCGCGCGGCACGCGGGCGCCGCGTCGGTCGTGGTCGAGCTGACCGCGTCGTCGGCGTGGTTCCGGCTGCGGGTCAGCGACGACGGGGTGGGCTTCGATCCCGCCACGGTCTGCCACGGCAACGGCACCGGCAACCTGCGCACGCGCGCCGAGGACCTGGGTGGGCACCTCGAGCTCGGCTCGGCTCCGGGTCAGGGAACCCAGCTGGAGTGGATCATTCCGGCCGTGGGCTGAACAGGCTGAGCCCGTCGTCGTCACGCTCGTCGAGCTCGCTCGTCAGCATGAAGTCGTCCTCGACGGGCGTCGGCGTCGTGTCGGGGAGGCGCTCCGGCTCGGCCGTCGGCCCGGCCAGGAGCGGCCAGAGCGTGCGCACGAGCAGGCTGACCGCCGTCGCGCCGAGCATCACGAGGAGCACGCGGGTCAGCGCGTCCTCCATGGGGAGCGTGCCGTCCGCCGCCCGGACGACGGCCGGCGAGGCGAGCACGGCGGCCACGAGGAACACACGGAGGTCGAGCATCACGCCCCCACCCCGATCGTGCCGAGCGCCGGCCGGGCGCCGTGGCCGCTGATCACGGCCACCGAGGTGACCTCACGGGCGGCGCCGAGCTCGGCGTAGGAGAACACGGGGAGCCGTTCGACCGCGGGCGCCACCAGGCGTCGTACGGCGGCGCGGAGGGCGGGTGCGCAGACCAGGACCGGCCGTACGTCGGCGTTCTCGGCCGCGTGCGCCGCCTGGGTGAGCCCGAGCAGCACCTGCTGGGCGATGTCCGGGTCGAGCACGATGACGGCGCCCTGGTCGGTGGGACGCAGGCCTTCGAGCATCTGCTGCTCCAGCAGGGGCTCGAAGCTGATCGCGTGCAGCACCCCGTCCGTGACGTACGGCGCCGCGAGCGCCGGCTCGAGCGCGGCCCGGGCCGCCTCGACCAGCGCGTCGTGCTCCTTGGACGAGGTCGCGCGGATCGACAGCGCCTCGAAGATCCGCACCAGGTCGCGGATCGGGATGCGCTCCTCCAGCAGCGAGCGCAGCACGCGCTGCACCTCGCCGAGCGGGAGGAGGGTCGGGGTGAGCTCCTCGATGACGACCGGGTGGGTGCGCTTGACGACGTCGGTGAGCAGGCGGACGTCCTCGCGGCCGAGCAGCCGGCTGGCGTGCTGGTGGACGACCTCGGCGAGGTGCGTGGTCACCACGGACGCGCGGTCGACGACGGTGGCGCCGCCGATCTCGGCCTGGTGGCGCAGCTCGGCCGGGATCCACTTGGCCTCCAGGCCGAAGACGGGCTCCTGCGTGGGGGTGCCGGGGAGCGAGCCGAGGAAGTCGCCGATGGCCAGCACCGTGCCGCGGGGGGCCTCGCCGCGGGCCACCTCCGCGCCGGACAGGGTGATGGCGTAGGTGTGCGGCGGCAGCTCGAGGTTGTCGCGCGTGCGCACCGGGGGGATGACGATGCCGAGCTCGCCGGCGACCTTGCGGCGCAGTGCCTTGACCCGGTCGAGCAGGTCGCCGCCGGAGCGGGTGTCGACGAGGTCGATGAGGTCGGCGGAGAGCTCCAGCCCGAGCGGATCGACCCGGATCTCGGTGACGAGCGCCTCGGGGGAGTCGGGGACCTGGACGAGCTCGCCGGGGCCGCCGGCACCGGCGGCGTCGGCCGCCGTACCGGTGGCGGACTTCTCGTCGATCCGGCTGGCGCCGAGCAGCATGAGCCCGCCCGCCACGAGGAACGGCAGCTTCGGCAGGCCCGGGATGACGCACAGCGCGAGCGCGCCGAACCCGGCCACCCGCAGCGGCATCTTGCGCTGGAAGATCTGGCCGACGATGTCGGAGCCCATGTCGGAGTCGGCGACTGAGCGGGTGACGATGAGGCCGGTCGCGACCGACAGCAGCAGCGCGGGGATCTGCGAGACGAGGCCGTCGCCGATCGACAGCAGCGAGTAGGTGTTGATCGCCTCGCCGAACGGCATGCCGTACTGCGCCACGCCGATCGCGAAGCCGCCGAGCAGGTTGACCAGCGTGATCACGATCGCCGCGATCGCGTCGCCCTTGACGAACTTGGAGGCACCGTCCATCGCGCCGTGGAAGTCCGCCTCGGCGTGCACCTCGGCTCGCCGTCGCCGCGCCTCCTCCTCGTCGATGAGCCCGGAGTTGAGGTCGGCGTCGATCGCCATCTGCTTGCCGGGCATGGCGTCGAGCGTGAACCGCGCACCCACCTCGGCGACGCGGCCGGCGCCGTTGGTGATGACGACGAACTGGATCACCAGCAGGATCGCGAACACGATCAGGCCGACGATCAGCGAGCCGCCGACGACGAAGTGGCCGAACGTGTCGATCACCTTGCCGGCGTACCCGTCGAGGAGGACCAGGCGGGTCGCGCTGACGTTGAGCGCGAGCCGGAACAGCGTCATCACCAGGATCACCGAGGGGAAGGCGGCGAACTCCAGCGGCTTGTGGATGAACATGGCGACCATCAGGACGAGCAGGGCACCGGTGATGTTGAGCGCGATCATCAGGTCGAGCAGCACCGCCGGCAGCGGCACCACGAGCATGACCACGATGAGCACGATGCCCAGGGGCACACCGAGCTTGGTCAGCGACTTCACGGGCATGCGGCGGTACAGCCTCTCGACGAGTGAGCGCCGTCCCTGGCCCTACGCGACGCCGTCCTGGCGTCGGGGGGCCCATCGGCACGCGCGCGGGCGGGTTGAGGGGTTCAGGTGGACTGCGCCCGGCGCCGCCGGGCCCCGGCGAGCACCTCCGGCAGCTCGTCCGTACGACGAGGGGTGCGGTGCTCGCCGCCGTGCTGCCCCGCGTGCCGCCGGCTGAGCACGAACGCGAGGACCTGAGCGACGGCGGCCCAGAGCTCGCGGGGGATCTCCTGGCCGACCTGGCAGTGGCGGTAGAGCGCGCGGGCGAGGGGGACGTCCTGGACCAGCGGGACGCGCTCCTCGGCGGCGCGCTCGCGGATCTTGGCCGCGATGGCGCCGGCACCGCGCGCGACGACACGGGGCGCGCCGCGGTCGGGGTCGTAGCGGAGCGCGACGGCGACGTGGGTGGGGTTGACCAGGAGGACGTCGGCGGTGCCGACGTCGGAGATCATCCGGTTGCGGGCGGCGGCGAGCTGGCGGCTGCGGATGGCGCTCTTGACGAGGGGATCGCCCTCGGCCTGCTTGTGCTCCTGCTTGATCTCGCTGTGGCTCATCCGGATCTGCTTGCCGATCCGGCGCCTCATCATCGCGTAGTCGGCGGCGGCCATGACGAGGCCGGCGATGGCGACGGTGAGGACGAGGCGGGAGACCTCGGCGGTGAGCTCGTGGAGGACGAGCTCGATGGGCAGCAGGCCGCCGACGAGGGGCATCATCGACTTCACCGCGCCCCAGGCGAGGAAGGCGACGACGGAGCTCTTCACGAGGACCTTCACGCCCTCCCAGGCGGCGTGCGGGCCGAGGAGGCGCTTGGCGCCCTGGAGGGGGTTGAGCTTCTTGGCGTCGGGCTTGGCGAGCTTGGGGGCGAGGTAGAAGCCGCCCTGGGCCAGGGCGGAGACCACGCCGATCACCATCACCATCGCGCCGAGCACGACGAGGCTGACCAGGATGTGCTGGCCGGCCTGGCCGAGCAGGTGCAGGGCGAGCGGGATCGAGGGACGTTCGGCGGCGCGCAGGTTGGTGGCCATCAGGGTGCGGACGGCGTTGAGCTCGTGGTCCATCAGGGGACCGAGCGCGAGGGCGACGACGAGGAGGCCGAGCCAGCCGCCGAGCTCGGGCGTGCGCGGGACCTGGCCTTCCTTGCGGGCCTCCTTCTTCTTCTTGGGAGTGGGTTTCTCGGTCTTCTCCTCGCTCGACGCGGCCATCGGTTCACCCCGCTCCGGACATCGTGGCCATGGCGTCGTTCGCGAACCCGACGAGCCGCTCGACGGCGTCGGGCAGCATCGGGAACGACAGCCCGAGCAGCAGGAGCGTGAGCCCGACCTTGGCCGGGAACATCACGTTGAGCGCGTTGAGCTGGGGCGCGACCTTGGTCAGCAGCGCGAGCGCGAGGTCGGCGACGAAGAGCACCGCGATCATCGGCAGCGCCATCTGCACGGCCACGGTGAAGAACATCGAGAACGCCGTGACGAGGACGCCGTCCCAGCTGGAGATGTCGGGCATCCCGGTCAGCGGCAGGTAGCGGAACGTGCTGAGCAGGCCGCCGATCACCAGCAGGTGCCCGCCGGTCACGACGAGCAGCGCGGTCGCGAGGATCTGGTGGAACCGGCCGAAGACGGTGTTCATGTTCATGCCCAGGGGGTCCCAGGCGGCGGCGATCGCGAAGCCGCCGAAGAGGTCGATCAGCGCGCCGGCGGCGCCGATCGCGGCGAAGAGCAGCATCGTCACGTAGCCCATGGCGACGCCGATCAGCGCCTGCGCGACGGTCGCCATGAGCAGCGCGGGCGTGGTGCTGGGCAGGTCCTGGGTGGCCAGCGTCGGCGCCATCGTCAGCGACAGGCCCAGCGCCAGCACGACCTTGGCCATCGCAGGGATGCCCCGGGTCGCGAACGGCGGTACGACGGCCAGCCACGCCACCACCCGCACGGAGGCGAGCAGCAGCGCGCTGAGCGCGGCACCGTCGACGGAGAGGACCACGGGTGTGCTTCCTGGCGGCTAGACGAGGAGGCCGGGGAGGATGGCGAACAGCTCCCGGGTGAAGGCCATGAGGGTGTGCAGCATCCAGTTGCCGCAGAAGAGCAGGGCCACCGCGACGCCGACGAGCTTGGGCACGAAGGCGAGCGTGAACTCCTGGATCTGGGTCATCGCCTGGAACAGCGAGATGGCGAAGCCGATCACCAGCGAGGTCGCGAGGATCGGCGCCGACAGCTTGAGGGCGACGAGCATGGTCTTGAGGGCGATCTCGATGATCGCGGTGTCGGTCACGTGTCGGTCATGGCGCTAACCGCCTCCGGTGTACGACGCGACGAGCGACCTGATCACGAGCGCCCAGCCGTCGACCATCACGAACAGCAGCAGCTTGAACGGCAACGACACCATCACCGGCGGCATCATCATCATGCCGAGACTCATCAACGCTCCGCTCACGACGATGTCGATGACCAGGAACGGGATGAAGATGATGAACCCGATGATGAAGGCGTCCTTGAGCTCCGAGAGCACGAACGCGGGGATCAGCGTCGCGGTCGGGACGTCCTCGCGGTTCTCGGGGAGCTTGCGGTCGGCGACGCTGGTGAGCAGGGTCAGCTCGTCGTCGCCGGTGTTGTCGAGCATGAAGGCGCGCAGCGGCTCCATGCCGTCCTGGAAGGCGGCGGAGTTGGACTTGTCGCCCTTGAGGTAGGGCTGGACGCCGGCGTCGTTCATGTCCGACAGCACCGGCGCCATGATGAACAGGCTCAGGAAGAGCGCGAGCCCCGCCAGCACCTGGTTGTTCGGGGTCTGCTGGAGGCCGAGCGCGTTGCGGGTCAGGCCCAGCACGACGAGCACCTTGGTGAAGCTGGTGCAGGTCAGCACGATCGCCGGCAGCAGGCTGAGCAGCGTCAGCGCGAGGAAGACCAGCAGGCCGTGGCTCGGCTTGTCGGTCAGTCCGGACAGGTCGATCTCGACGCTGCCGCCGTTGCCGGGGCCCTTCGGCCCGTTGGGCCCGTTGGGGTCGAGCGCGAGGACCAGGTGGCTCAGTGCGTTCACGAGGCTCGCCGTCGCGGGGGTGTGCTGTCGGAGGACTGGCCGGTGACGGCCGCGAGCGTCTGCTTCCAGGTCTGCGGCGAGAGCACCGAGCCGGCCAGCGGGCCGGTGGTCAGGGGCTGCTTGTGCCGCGGGGTCTCGGCCGGGTCGGCCTCGAGCGCGGCCGGGTCGAGGTCGAGGCCGATCTCGTCGGGCTCGACCTCGGTGAGCAGCGTGACCTGCTGCTCCGTCGTACCGAGGACGAGGACGCGGGTGCCGACCGAGACGATCGCGACGGCCTGGCCGCGGCCGAGCGCCTGGCGGTGCACGACCTGGATCGCCGCACCGGTGGGCGCCTTGAAGCGCCGGTTGACGCCCCGCGCGATGAGCAGCAGCAGCCCGACGACCACCACGAGCGAGCCGACCAGGCGGAACGCCAGCTCTCCGAGGTTCGGGTCAGCGCCGGACATCGCGATCAGACCGCGGCGTTCGCGTCGAGGATCTCGGTGACCCGCAGGCCGAAGTCCTCGTCGACCACGACGACCTCGCCGCGCGCGACGAGTCGTCCGTTGACGAGCAGGTCGGCGGGGCTGCCGGCGGCGCGGTCGAGCTCGAGGACGGCGCCCGGCGTGAGCGCGAGCAGGTCGCGCACGGTCATCCGGGTCCGGCCGAGCTCGACGGTGACCTCCATGTCGACGCCCTGGAGCAGCTCCAGGCCGCGCGGCGGGGCCACCGGCGCGCCGAAGGCGGGCACGAACGGCTCCGGGCCGTCGCCGGCCGAGAGCGCGGCGGCCGCGACCGCCTCCGCCGCGGTCGGTACGGCGTCCTCGGGGCTGATCGGCTCGCGGGCACCGGCGAGCGTCGTCTCCGGGACGAGGACCGCGGCGGCGATACCGGTGCCGATCAGGGGGACGGTGCTGAACGCACCGCCCAGCAGCGTGCTGATGTCGAAGTCCTCGGCGTCGAGGTCGAGGGTGCGCGCCCCGCGGGCGCGGGCGCCGAGGCGCAGCGCGGCGGCGTCGAGGGCCGGCTGGACGGCGGCCGCGACGTCCAGGCCGCCGAGCGGGCTGCTGGCGAGCGCCTCGACCAGCTCGGTGCCGACGAGGACGACGACCCGTCCGGGCACCCCGCCGTCCAGCTCCACGACCGCACCGCCGGCGAACGCGGCGGTGACGTGGGGGGAGCCGGGCTGGGCCGGCGCCGGGGTCAGCGGCGTGACGGCCGGAAGGGCGGCGGCGGCCGCCTCGGCGACGGCCTCGGCCAGCGCGGTGGGGTCGAGCACGTCGGACATCAGGACTCCTCGGGAGTGGTGACGATGAGCGCGGCCAGACGCTGGCCGCGGGTACCGGGGGTGGCGTGGGCGAAGGTGTTGCCGGCGACGGTGACGTCGAGGGGTGCCGACGCCGGGTGGGTCAGCCGGACGACGGAGCCCGGCTCGAGCGCCGAGAGCGTGCCGGGGTCGAGCGCGATGGGGCGGAAGCGCACGGACACCGCGACCGGCACCCGCTGGAACTGCTCCTGCAGCAGGAGCGCGGACTGCGCGCGCTGGGCGCGCTCGCGGTCGGAGACGGCGCCGCTGCCGGTGGCGTTGGTCAGGTGGGGGAGCAGGCCGGTGAACGGCAGGCAGATCGACACCCGGTGCGCGCGCTCGCCGATGCGCAGCTCGAGCTCGACGACGACCATCACGTCGGCGGCGCTCGCGACCTGCGCGAACTGGGGGCTGTACTCGATGCCGGTGACGGTCGGCTCCAGCGCGACGATCCCGTCGAGGGAGTAGCGCATCTCGCCGAGCAGCCGCTCGACCAGCCCGCGGATGACGCCGTCCTCGATCTCGGTGAGCGGCCGGTCCGGCTGCTCGTCGGAGCCCGGCCCGCCGAGCATGTGGTCCAGGCAGGACATCGTGGCGAACAGCGGGATCTCCAGCACGCCGGTGCCGGGCATCGGGTCGGCCGAGAACAGCGTCATGTACGTCGACGGGCCGAGGCTGTCGACGTACTCGGCGTAGGTGCGCTGCTCGATCCCGACCAGCGTCACCGTGCACACCGTGCGCAGCGAGCTCGTGAACACCGTCGTGGCCTGGCGGGCGAAGCCGTCGAAGCCGAGCTGGAGGGTGCGCTGGTGCTCGCGCGAGAGCTGGATCGGACGCCGGAAGTCGTACGGCGTGGGTTCGGCCGTGCGGGGTCGGCGGCGCGGCCGCTGGAGGGTCACGAGGGGTCCATCGTCGCGGCGGGGGCGGACCTGAGGGGTCGCCCGGTCGCCGGGCGGTCACGGCTGGGTGGCCCGATCGGACTACGCAGGGTCCCGGGTGGGGTCCCGGGTCGGCGGCTCGGCTGGGGCCTACTGCGTGACGAACTCGGTGAAGTACACCTCCATCACCTCACCGTGGTAGCGCTCCTCGAGTCGCTTCTCCAGCTGCTTGCGCAGGGTCTCGCGCACGGCCGGCTTGTTCACCTCGCCGACCGGCAGGCCGCTGAAGACGGCGATCGCGGCGTCGAGCGCCTTGCTGCCGTCCGCCTCCTTGGTGCTCGCGGTCAGCTGCAGGGCCATGCCCAGGCGCAGGTAGTGGCCGCCGGCCAGGTTGACCTGGATCGAGTCCAGCGCGACGACCTCGCCGGGCTTCGGCGCACTGTCGGTCGGCTTGAGGACGAAGAACCAGCCGGCGCCGGCGAGCACGGCGACCAGCAGCACCACGATCCCGATCGTCCGGGTCCGCCCGCCCTTGGCGGGTTCCTGCTCGGTGGCGGCCGCGGGGGCGGCGAGGGTGGTGCTCACGGTCGTTCCTCCTGACGGGTGACGGGATAGCCCAGTGCTTCGGGACCGCCGGCCGGGCCGGCGCTGCCGACGGGGGCGCCGGGGTCGTCCAGGCCGGCCTGGCGGCGCAGCTCCTCGTACGCCTCGCCCATGAAGGCACGCGTCTCGGCGGGCGCCTGGCTCAGGACGAGGATGTCGACGCGCTTGTTGACCTTCTGCGAGCCCGAGCGGGCCGGGTCGACGAGCGGCTTGGTGTGGCCGAAGCCGGTGGCGCGCAGCCGCGCGGCGGGGACGTGGTGCACCTCCTCGAGCCGGCGCAGCACGTGGGCCGCGCGGGCGAGGGAGAGCTCCCAGTCGGTGGGGTAGTACTTCGGCTTCACCGGCTCCTGGTTGGTGTGGCCGTCGAGCTCCAGCGGCTCGGACAGGGCGACCAGGACGGGCGCGAGCGTGTCGACGACGCGCCGGCCGCGGTCGGTGAGGACCGCGATGTCCGGCTCGAAGACGACGTGCTGGGAGACCAGGCTGACCACGAGGCCGCGCTCGTCGATGGTGGCGCGGACGTCGTCGCGCAGGCCCTTGGCGCGCAGCGCCTTGTCGATCTTGCGCCAGACCTTGAGGAGGCGCTCGACCTCGACCCGCGCCTCGCCGTACGCCCGGTCGCGGCGGAGCCGGTCGGCCTCCTGCAGGAGCTTGGACACGGTGCCGCGCTGCGGCTCGGGGACCTGCGCCAGCAGCATCTGGTACGACGACTCGCCCGGGTCGTTGGCGCCCTTGCTGTTGCTGATCGGGCTCGCGCCGTTGAGGATCGACTGCTCGCGGCCGAAGCCGTCGGCGAGGCCGTCCTTGAGCTGGGCGTACTTCTTCTCGTCGACGGTCGACATCGCGAACATGACGATGAAGAGGACCATCAGCAGGGTCACCATGTCGGCGTAGGTGACGAGCCAGCGCTCCTTGCCCTCCTCCGCCTCCTCGTGCTCCTCCTCGCGGTGCCGCCGGCGGGGCGGACCGGTGCCGGGCCGGGTGGACATCAGGCGGCCTCGCGCTCGGCCATGCCGGCGGGCAGCAGGGAGCGCAGCTTCTCCGCGACCAGGCGCGGGTTGGCGCCGGCCTGGATGGCGGCGACGCCCTCGATGGCGACCTCCATCCGCGCGCACTCGAGCTCGCCGAGGCGCTTGAGCCGGCTGGAGATCGGCAGCCAGATGACGTTGGCCGACATGACGCCCCACAGGGTGGCGACGAAGGCGCCGGCGATGAGGTGGCCGAGCTCGTCGGGGGTGGCGAGGTTCTCCAGCACGTGGACCAGGCCCATCACGGTGCCGACGATGCCGATGGTCGGCGCGTAGGCGCCGGCGTCGCCGAAGAACTTCGCGGACTGCTTGTCGTCGCGGCGCTTGGCGCGCAGCTCGGCCTCGAGGATGTCGCGGACGTCCTCGGGGTCGGTGCCGTCGATCGCCATCGTCACGCCCTTGACCAGGAACGGGTCGTCGATCTCGCGCAGGCTGTCCTCCAGCGCGAGCAGGCCCTCGCGGCGGGCGCGCTCGGCGAGCGTCACGACCTGGGGGACGAGCTCGTCGGCCGGCTCGACCTTGCCGCTGAACGCGCGCTTGAGGTCCTTGACCGCGGACTTCGCGTCGCTCATCGTGCCGCCCGCGACGGTGACCATGATCGTCGTACCGAGGACGAGGAGCATGGGCGGCAGGAGCAGCAGGCTCATCGGGTTGCCGCCCTCGAGCATGTTGGCGGCGACGATGATCACCAGGCCGAGCGCGATGCCGACCGGGGTGGCGATGTCCTTCATGGGGTCACTCCTCGCGGGGGCACGGCGGTGAGCCGGGCGGTCGGGCGCGGGCTGACGGACGGCAGCGTCGCCGCGTCCGGGAGGCCGGCGCGCGCGACGATCGCCGCGCGGTAGTCCACGACGGCGGCCAGGACGTCGTCCAGGGGCTCCGAGACGAGGTACTTGGTGCCGTCGACGAGGGTCACCACCGTGTCGGGCGTGCAGTCCACGCGCTCGATCAGGTCCGCGTTCAGCAGGAACGTGGTCCCCGAGAGTCGGGTCAACGAGATCACCGCGGCACCTCCGTGTGCGTGGACTGATCGGAGAGCCGTCCGTGGCTCTCCGACGTCCTCATCGGCCCCCGGGGGAGGTCCCTTAGCGCTTGATGTTGACGAGCTCCTCGAGGACCTGGTCGCTCGTGGTGATCACGCGCGAGCTGGCCTGGAAGCCGCGCTGGGCCAGGATCAGGTTGGTGAACTCGGCCGACAGGTCGACGTTCGACATCTCCAGGGCGCCGGCCATGATCTGGCCGCGCTGGCCCTGACCGGCGACGCCGAGCTGGACCGGACCGGAGTTGGCGGAGGCGCGGTACGCCGTGTCGCCGATCTTCTCCAGGCCCATCGGGTTGTTGAAGTCGGCCACCGCGAGCTGGCAGATGTCGCGCTGCACACCGTCGGAGAACACGCCGCGGACCTTGCCGTCCGCCGCGATGGAGTACGACGTCAGCTCGACGCCGGCCGGCAGCGCGAGGCTGTTGAGGTCGACGTCCACGAGACCGCCGGTCGGCAGACCCGCGCCGTCGAGCGCGTAGCCCTGCACCCGCATGCCGTTGGGCGTGACGAGCACACCGGTCTGGTCGAACGTGAACGCGCCGGCCCGGGTGTAGACGTCCTCCGCGCCGTCGCGCAGCACGAAGAAGCCGTCGCCCTGGAGCATCACGTCGGTCGGCCGCCCGGTCAGCTGCGCCGAGCCCTGGCCGAAGTTGGTCGAGGTCGCGGCGAGCTGGACGCCGAGGCCGATCTGGATCGGGTTGGTGCCGCCGCGCTCGGCGTTGCCGCCCGAGGCCGCGGTGAGCATCTGGCTCAGGGTGTCGGAGAAGACCGTGGTGCTGGCCTTGAAGCCCGTCGTGTTGGCGTTGGCGATGTTGTTGCCGGTGACGTCGAGCATGGTCTGGTTGACGCGGAGGCCGGAGATGCCGGCGAAGAGCGAGCGAAGCATGGGTGTGTCTCCTTCTTCTTCTTCTTCTTCGGGTGGGTGCTGGTCAGGCGGTCTTGGTCGGGGGCGTGCCGCTGGGCGGGGTGTAGGTCCCGTTGCCGGTACCGCCGGTCGGCGGCTTCTCGATCGTCGGCGCCGAGCCGACGCTGATCACGTCGGTGATCGGCACGTGGTGGCCGTCGACGCTGAGCACGGGGCCCGAGGAGAGGTACGTGGTGCCCTGGACGGTGCCGCTCTGCTCGACCCCCTTGGCGTCGTACCAGCGGACGGTCTGGCCGATCATCGAGCTCGCGCCGAACGCGAGCTGGGTGCTCAGCAGCATCGCGGTCTGGTCGGCGACGTTCTGCATCTTCTCCAGCGCGGTGAACTGCGCGGTCTGCGCCATGAACTGCGAGGAGTCGGTGGGATTGAGCGGGTCCTGGTAGCGCATCTGGGCGACCATCAGCTCCAGGAAGACCTGCTGGTCGCCGAAGCCCTTGGTGCTGCTGGTGGAGCCGGCGTTGGACGTGACGCCGTAGCTGGTGGTGGCCGCGGCTGCGGCGGAGGTGGGATCGATCGGCATTGGTGGCTCCTCAGAGGATCCGGTCGAGGTGGCCCGCGGCGGCGGGCGTCGTGGGCGGCGTCGGTGTCGTGGACGGCGTCGGCGTCGGGGTGGCCTGTACGGTCGCGGCCGGGTGGTCCGCGCGCTCGGAGCCCTGGTCGCCCCGCTGGTCCCGGCCGGCGTGCGCGCCGCCGGGGTCGGCGCCGAGGGCGGTGCCGTCCGGGGCGGCCGCGGTTGTGGTCGCCGCCGGGGTGGTCGGCGTGGCCGGGGTGGCCGGCGTGGAGGCGGCGGCCGGGCTGACCGAGGTGGCAGCGGTGGCCGGGAGCCCGAACGGCTCGCGGACCAGTACCCGCGCCTCGCCGCCTCCGGTCCGCTCCAGCAGCCGCTGCAGCTCCGGGGCCCCGGTCGCGAGCGCCCGGTGGACGGCGGGATTGTCGGACTCGCCCGCCAGCCGGACGTGGACCGTGCCGTCGCGGACCACCAGCGTGACCCGTACCTCGCCGAGCTGCTCGGGCTGGAGGGTCAGGGTGATCCGCTGGGTACCGGGGCGGTCCGTCGGCGTGGACGTCACGATCCGGGTCACCTCGGGGAACACCTGCCGGACAACGCTCAGCGCGACGTCCGGCTGCCCGGGGGCGAGCGCGGGCGCGGCCACGGGCACGGCTGCGGTGGCCGCGGCGCTCGCCGTCGTGGTCGCGGTCGTCGGGGGCGGCGGCGGTGGGGGCGGTGCGGCGGGCTCCGGCGTGGACTCGCTCGCCGGCGGCGCTGCTGCTGGGACCGGGGTCGTGGCCGGGGTCGGGGTCGCCTCGGGCTGCGGTGTCGCCACCGAGGTCAGGTTCCGGCCCAGGGCCGGGGCCGCTGCCGGACCCGGCGTCGGCGCCGTGGTCGGCGGCTGCGTGGGCGTGGGCGTGGGCGCCGCGGTCATGCCGAGCGCCGCGGCCAGGGCACCGAGGAAGTCGTCGGCCGGCGCCGGCTCAGCGGTCTCGGCAGCGGGATCGGCCGGTGCAGCCGACGCGTCCAGCTCGACCGGCGCGGCGAGCGCCGCCAGCAGGTCGGCGAGGGCCGACTGCCCCCACCCCTGACCGAGGTTCCCCTGCCCTTGCGGCTGCCCCTGCGCCTGCCCGAGACCCGCGCCCGCCGGGGGCGTCGGCAGCCCCGCGATCGGCAGCGCGGGCGACGGAGTGATGCTCATCCGTTGCTCCCCATCATGGCCATGACGTTGCGGACGTACCGCTGCGTCTCCGGGTACGGCGGGATCCCGCCATAGCGACTGACCGCCCCCGGCCCCGCGTTGTACGCCGCGAGCGCGAGGTCGGTGCGTCCGAACCGGTCCAGCAGCGAGCGCAGCAGCCGGGCGCCGCCGTCGATCGCCTGGGCCGGGTCGAACGGGTCGTCCACGCCGAGACCGCGGGCGGTGCCGGGCATGAGCTGCATGAGGCCCTGGGCGCCGGCCGGGCTGACCGCGCGCGGGTCGAATCCCGACTCCTGCTTCGCGACGGCGGCGATGAGCGCGGCCGGTACGCCGGTGCGGGCCGCGGCGGCGTCGATCAGCCCCGCGTACGGCGTCCCGGTGGCCGCGCGCCCGACGGGCCCGGAGACCCCGGAGGCGGCGGCCGGCTGGTCGATGATGCGGCGGATGACGTCCGGGGTGGAGGGGACGTCGACGATCCGGATGTTCAGCCCGGTCCGCGGCGCCTCGATCATCTTGCCGTTGCCGATGTAGATCGCGATGTGGTCGACACCGTTGTTGCGGCTGGAGTTGTCCCACGCGAGCAGGTCGCCGGGCTGGGCCTCGGCCATGCTGGCGACGGGCCGGCCGGCAGCGGCCTGCTGGTAGGAGACCCGCGGCAGGTCGTAGCCGAGGTTCTTGTAGACGACCTGCACCAGGCCCGAGCAGTCCATGCCCTTGGTCGGATCGGTGCCGCCCCAGACATAGGGGAGCCCGAGGTACTTGCGGGCCTCGACGACGACGTCCTCGCCGGTGACGGTCCCGCCGGTGGACGGCGTACCGGCCGCATCGCCCGTGGCGGCGGCCAATTCGGTCGAGAAGGCGCCGGATGCCGACGCGGTGCCGCGGGCCGGCGCGAGCTGGGCGAGGCGGGCCTGGATCTCGC
This sequence comes from Pimelobacter sp. 30-1, assembly GCF_018831735.1. Taxonomy (NCBI): domain Bacteria; kingdom Bacillati; phylum Actinomycetota; class Actinomycetes; order Propionibacteriales; family Nocardioidaceae; genus Pimelobacter; species Pimelobacter sp. 30-1. The sequence goes on along the minus strand of NZ_NHTS01000003.1, from coordinate 297,029 downwards.
TGATCCGGGCGGTGACCAGGTCGATGCTCATCGCGGACCCCGCATCCAGCGCTGGGCGGCGAGGTCGTCGGCCTCGCGGGCCGCCTCCCGCTCCGCCTCGGTACGACGCCGGGCGGCGCGGCGCTCCAACAGGTGCTCGACGGCGGCGAGCCGGGCCTTGTCGGCGCCCCAGCGGGCGCGGGCCTCGTCGCTGACGACGTGCGCGGTCGCGGCCGCGGCGCGGGTCTCGCCGATGAGGACGCCGGTGCCGGCGAGCATCGTGCGCATCGCGAGGAGCGCCCCCGGCGTCGTGGTGGCCGGGACGGCGGCCGCGCCGAGGCCGGTCTCGAGCGCGGTCAACCGTGCGGTGACGGCGGCCTCCTCGGCCAGCACGTGCTGCAGGCCGATCCGGCTGTCGGTCTCGCGCACGCCGCGCACGCGGGCCACGGCGGCGAGTCCCCGGTCGTCCCGGTGTCCGCGGGCGCTCACGACGCCACCAGACCGGCGAGCCGGTCCCAGGTCTCGGCGGGGGCGGTGAGGTCCTCCAGCGACTGGCGCAGGAAGTCCTCGATGCGGGGGAGGCGGGCGAGGGCCGCGTCGGCGTCGGCGTCGGCCCCGGCGACGTACGCGCCGATCTCGACGAGCTCGCGCACCGAGCGGTGGGCGGCGAGCATCCGGCGCAGGCGGGTGGCGTTCGCGCGTTGCTCGGGGGTGGTGACGGCGCCGTGGACGCGGGAGATCGACTCCAGCACGTCGATGGCGGGGAAGTGGCCGGCGGTGGCGAGGTCGCGGGAGAGGACGACGTGGCCGTCGAGGATCGACCGGGCGGTGTCGCCGATCGGGTCCTGGAGGTCGTCACCCTCGACCAGGACGGTGTAGATGCCGGTGATCGAGCCGGCGGACGAGGTGCCCGCGCGCTCCAGGAGACGGGGCAGCAGGCCGAAGACGCTGGGCGGGTAGCCGCGGGTGGCGGGCGGTTCGCCGGCCGACAGGCCGATCTCGCGCTGGGCCATGGCGACGCGGGTGAGCGAGTCCATCATCAGCACGACGTCGCGGCCGGAGTCGCGGAACCACTCGGCGATCCGGGTGGCGGTGAAGGCGGCGCGGAGCCGCTCGACGGCGGGGGCGTCCGAGGTCGCGACGACGACGACCGAGCGGGCGAGACCCTCGGGGCCGAGGTCGCCGTCGAGGAACTCGCGGACCTCGCGGCCGCGCTCGCCGACCAGGGCGATGACGTTGATCGCGGCGTCCGTGCCGCGGGCGATCATCGAGAGCAGGGAGGACTTGCCGACGCCGGAGCCGGCCATGATGCCGATCCGCTGGCCGCGGCCGACGGGGACGAGCGCGTCGAGGGCACGCACGCCGAGGCCGAGCGGCTCGGTGATCCGTGGCCGGCTGAGGGCGTCGGGTGCGGCGTTCTCGGTGGGGACCGAGGCCAGGCCCGGGAGGCCGTCGAGCGCGGGGCCGCCGTCGACCGGGCGGCCGAGGCCGTCGAGGACCCGGCCGAGCAGGGCCTCGCCCACCTGGACGCGGAGCGGGCCGCCCGTCGTGCGGACGTGGTCGCCGACGCGGACGCCGGTCGTCGTGCCGAGGGGGAGGCAGGTGGCGAGGCCGGCCCGGAGCGCGGCGACCTCGGCGAGGAGCGGGCCCTGCGCGGTGCGGACCTCCAGCAGGTCGCCGACGGCGGCCTGGGGGAGTCCGCGCACGTCGAGGTGCAGGCCGACCAGCTCGCTGACGGTGCCCAGGTGCAGGGGCGCGGCCGCGGCCAGGAGCCGTCCGCGGACGGCGGCGTCGACGCTCATGCGAGGACCTCCCGGACGCGGGCCATCGCCTCGCGCACGCGCAGGTCGACGACACTGCCGTCGACCGCCTCGACTAGGGCGTCGGCCGAGCCCAGGGCGGGGTCGGCGATCACGTCGAGGCCGCGCGAGAGCAGGTCCTGCGCGGCGGACGAGCCGGCGACCGACGGGTGCAGCCGGACCGCCCCGACGGGGGCCGGGGGCAGCACCTGCAGCACACGGGCGACCACGTCCTGCGGTCCCATCTTGGCTACCTGGAGGCCGAGCACCGTGGTCGTCAGCGACCAGGCCAGGTCGGTGGCCTGCGCCTCGATCGCGTGGGCCAGGTCGTCGAGCAGCCCCCTGACCTGCTCGGCTGCCTCACCCAGCGCGTCGAGCGCGGCGCGGTGCTCGGCCTCGCGCCGCGCCTCGGCCTCCGTGTGGAGGGCGACGCGGCGGGCTTCCTCGACGGCCGCCTCCGCGGCCGCCGTACGACGGCCCTGGGCCCACCCGACGGCGTACCCCTGGGCCCGGGCGGCGTCGCGCGCCTCGGCGGCGATCCCGCCCAGCAGTGACTCGGTGACCGGGTCGCCGAGCACGCTGCTGCTGCCGAGCCGGGTCCAGGCACCGACCCGCAGCTCGGGGAGCGGCAGGGCCGACTCAGACGATGAACTCATCGTCGTTCCCTCGCCGGACCATGATCTGGCCCTGCTCCTCGAGCTGGCGGATGGTGCGAATGACGCCCTGCTGGGCCTCCTCGACCTGGGCCAGGCGGACGGCGCCCAGCAGCTCGACCTCCTCGAGCAGGTTCTCCGCGGCGCGCTCGGAGAGGTTCGCGGTGATCTTGCTGCGGACCGCGTCGCTGACACCCTTGAGGGCCAGAGCGAGCTCGGCCGTGTCGACCTGGCGCAGCACCTGCTGCACCGACCGGTCGTCGAGACCGACGATGTCCTCGAACATGAACATCCGGCTCTTGACCTCGTCGGCCAGCGCGGCGTCGAGACCTTCGAGGCCCTCGACGATCTGGCGCTCCGTAGGGCGGTCCGAGCGGTTGATGATGTTGACGAGAGGGTCGACGCCGCCGACCCGGGAGACCTCGGCCGGCTGGAGCATCGAGGAGAGCTTGCGCTCCAGGACGCTCTCGACCGTGCGCACGATCTCGGGGGAGGTGCGGTCCATCACGGCGATCCGGTGCGCGACGACCGCCTGCTGGTGCGCGGGCAGCCCGCTGAGCAGCAGCGAGGCCTTGTCGGCGGCCATGTGGGCGAGCACGAGCGCGATCACCTGGGGGTGCTCGTCGGCGATGAATCCCCGCAGCTGCGCGGGATCCGCGCGGTGCAGGAACTGGAACGGCATCTGGACGGCGGCCGCGTGCAGCCGCTCCATGATCTCCTTGGCCCGCTCCGGCCCGAGCGACTGCTCCAGCAGCTGCTGGGCGAAGTTGAACCCGCCCTGGGTGACGTGGGCGTGCGCGGTGGCGAGGTCGTGGAACTCGCTCAGCACCTGCTCGGTCTCGGCCGCGGAGACCGCGTCCAGCCGGGCGATCTCGGCGGAGATGCTCTCCACCTCGGCGTCGCTGAGGTGCGCCATCACCTGGGCGGCGCGCTCCTTGCCGAGCTGGATCAGCAGGATGGCGGCCTTGCGGACACCGAGCTGGACGATGGCGGACGAGGGGGCGGCGATGATCGTCACGGGCGCGGCTCCACGAGCCAGCCGCGCAGCAGGGCGGCGACGTCCTCGGGCTGCTTCTCGACCAGGGCGATGAGCTCGTCGCGCAGCGACTCGTCCTCGTCCTGCTCGGCGGCCTCGAGGGCGGCCAGGGCCGGGGACTCGAGGGCGGCCGCCCGGTTCGCGGCGTCGGAGCGGAGCTGCTCGACCAGGTAGGACCGGGCCTCGTCGCGGGCCGCCGCGCGGCGCCGGGCCTGCAGCCAGGCCAGCACGAGCATCAGGATGATGCCGCCGCCGATGCCCAGGTTGCGCAGCAGCGCGTTGCGGCGGTGCGCCGCGTCGGCGTCCTTGGCGGCGGCGAGGTCGGCCGCGGCGGCCTTCTCGACGCTGCGGTCGAACGGCATCGTCGAGACGTCGATCGTGTCGCCCCGGGCGGCCTTGATGCCGACCGCGTTGCTGATCAGGTCCTTGACGACCTGCGGCTGGATCGCCGCGGCGGCCGTGGAGTCGAGGACCACGCCGACGTGCAGGCTGTTGACCGCGCCGGGCGCCGTCTCGCGGTGCTCGACGGTCTCGCCGACGGCGTTGTCCTTGGTCTGCTTGCGGTTGCGGTACGACGAGTCGGCGTTGCCGGTCGTGCCGGGGTCCATCTGGCCGTCGGGACCGACCACGCCGCCGACGTTCGGGTTGGGACTGCCCGCGCCGTTGTAGGTCTCGTTGCTGCTCGACTCCGAGAGCGGCGGGACGCCGGTCTGCGCGTCGTACTTGCGGCTGTCGGTGACCGACTTGTCGAAGTCGAGGTCCGCGGTGACCGTGGTCGTCGAGTTGCCCGGGCCGACGACGCGGTCGAGCACGGCCTGGATCTCGGCCTGCATCGAGCCCTGGAACTCCTTGACCTGCTTGCTGCGGGTCGAGGCGGCGCCGGAGCCGGCGTCGGCGGCGTCGGTGGTGAGCACCTTGCCGGAGGAGTCGGCGACGGTGACCTTCTTGGGGTCGAGGCCGTCGATGCTCGACGCGACCAGGTTGACCACGGCCTGGACCTGCTCCTCGTCGAGCGACTTGCCCGCGTCGGTGTCGACCAGGACCGAGGCGGTGGCGGGGTCCTGCTCGTCGCTGAACACGCGCTTCTGCGGGATCGCGAGGTGCACGACCGCGGTGTTGACGCCGTCGATCGCCTCGATCGTCTTGCTGAGCTCGCCCTCCATGGCGCGCTTGAAGTTCGTCTGCTCCTGCGACTCCGAGGTGGACAGACCCTGGTTGTCGAGCAGGCTGTAGCCGCCGCTGTCGGAGCTCGACGGCAAGCCCTTGCCGGACAGGGCGATCCGGGTGCTGTAGACGTCGGCGCGCGGCACCATGATCGTGCCGCCGCCGCCGGTGATCTCGTACTTCACGCCCTGGGCGTCGAGCTCCTCGATGACGGCGCTGGCGTCCTTGCCGCTGAGGTTCGAGTAGAGCGGTGCGTAGCTGGGCGCGGAGACCCACCGGAAGACGAGGAAGACCGCGATGAGGAGGGCCGCCGTCCCCACGAGCGCGACGGCCTTCTGGCCGGCGGTGAAGCCGGCGAACGTGTCCCGGGCGCGCGTGAGGTACCGGGTGAGTCGCTGTTGCATCGGTCGATCAGCCTCAGACCTGCATCCGCATGATCTCGTTGAACGCCTCGACCGCACGGTTGCGGAGCGCCACGGTCATCTGGCTGGCCACGGAGGCCTCGCTCGCGGCGATCGTGTAGTCGTGGATGTTCTCGAGCTTGCCGGTCGCGGCCTGCACGGCGAGGCCGTCGGCCTTGTCGGTCAGGCCCTCCAGCCGGTCGAGGCCGTCGAGGACGAGCGAGCCGAACTCGGTGTCGGGGCCGGTCGGCCCGGACACGGCGGTCGACGGCGCGACCGAGGAGATGCCCGTGGCGGCGCCGGTTCCGGACAGGCTGGGGAAGGTCAGCGGCGAGATCTCCATCAGCGCGAGCCGATCTGCAGCGCGGCGGTGTAGGTGTCCTGGGCGCTCTTGGTGACCTGCACCGACGCCTGGTAGCCGCGCTGGGCCATCACGAGCTGGCTCATCTGGGAGGACATGTCGAGGTCGGGCATCCGCACGTAGCCGTCGGCGTCCGCGAGCGGGTGGTCCGGCGAGCTCACCATCCGGCCCTCGGCGTTCGACTGGGCGAACCCGGCGACGTCCACACCGCCGTCGGCGCGCGGGTCGAAGACGACGTACGTCGCGCGGAAGGCCTCCTGGTCGGTGCTGCGCACCGTGTTGGCGTTGGCGATGTTGCCGGCCAGCGCGTCGAGCCACACCTGGTGCGCGCCCAGCGCGGTGTTGGCGATGCGCAGCGTCTCGAAGGCGCTCATGCGCCACCCCCGGCCATCGTGCCCAGGCGGGCGTTCCGGTCGCTGATCGCGCGACCCATGATCTGGTACTGGTACTGCGTCTGGATCGCCGCGATCGACTCCTTGCGCAGGTCGACGTTGTTGTCGTTGGCACCGACGGGCGTCTGGGTGGGCGAGACCACGGCCCCGAGGTCCTCCGCGGACGCGCTGCCGCTCTCGATCGCCCGCGAGAGCGCGGACTCGAACTCCACGCTGCGGGCGCGGAAACCAGGGGTGTCGACGTTCGCGATGTTGTCGGCGATCACCTGCTGCCGGACGGACAGCCCGTTGATCGCGGAGTGCAGCACGAAGCCGACGGCGTCGGACGCGGCGAAGGACACGATCGGATCTCCTGGGGAGTCACCGGCCCGGGGGTCGGCGAAGAGGCGGTGCCGGTCCGTCGGCGGTGGTGAGCAATCCGTCGCTCAACCGGCCTGATCGGTCCGGGCCGGGGCGACCTGAGCGGCGCCGGGCGGGACTTGGTCCCGAAAAGTTCGGCCGAACGGCGGGCCCGGGGGGTTGTGTCGGATCCTTGTGTTGTCATCTCCGTATGGCACTCGGGACCGTCTCCACCTCGCTCCAGCGGCTGCGCGCCGGCGTCGTCCACCGCGAAGGACTGCTGGTCGCGGAGTGGACCGAGATCGTGGCGTGGGCCGCGGACCACACGGTGTCCTCGCGCGAGCGGGCCGCGACGATCGGCGACGGCCGGCTCGACACCGGGCTGCCCATCGCGGGCGCCGGAGCGCCGTGGGTCTCCGAGCTCGCCCTGGTCGACCTGCTCGCGGTGCTCGACCGTCCGGCCGACCGCGGGCGCCTCTACGTCGGCCGGGTGCTGGAGTGCGCCTGGCGGCTGCCCGGGGTCCACGCCGCCGTGGTGGGGGGCCGGCTGGCGCCGTGGCGGGCCGAGCAGGTCGCCGCGCGCACCCGGCCGCTGAGCGTGGCGGCGGCCGGGTTCGTGGACGCTGCGCTGCGCGAGCTCACGAGCGCGGGGTGGGACCGGGTCGAGGACCTCGTGGTCGAGGCGGTGCTCCGCTGCGAGCCCGAGCGGGCGGAGCGCGAGCGGGTGGCGGCCGCCGACGCCCGCGACGTCCAGGTCGGGGCGCCCGACGGGCACGACCGGGTGGTCGTCGACGCCGTCCTGGCCGCGGCGGACGCCCGGGCCCTCGACGTGGCGCTCGACCGGCGGGCCTACCTGCTGCGCCGGGCCGGCAGCACCGCGAGCCTCGACGTGCGCCGCTCGATGGCGCTCGGCGCGCTGGCGCGCCGGGACCTGCTCCGCTGCGACCTAGACGAGGACGACCGAGAGCAGCCCGTCGCCGTACCCGGCGATCGACACCTTCAGGTCCTCGCGCCGCCCCAGGGTCAGCGTGCTGATCCGCAGCTGCGGGTCGAGCGGGGGACCGGCGGGGTGCAGGGCGTGCAGGCGCAGGTGCTCGGCGCCGGCGACGTTGAAGGTCGAGGCGGCGATGTTGAGGACCTCGTAGAGGTTCTCGCTGAGGGTGTCGGTGAGCTTGCCGTCCTCGAGCGCGGCGACGGCGCCGCCGACGGGGACGAGCCCGATCGCGGCGCCGGCGTGGGCCGAGAAGGCCAGGTCGCCGACGATGAGCGCGCGGATCCGGAGGCTGTCGTCGACGTACACGGCGACCGAGGCGGGCGTGTCCGGCCCCGGGGCATAGGGCGCGGTGGGCTCCAGGGTGACCTCGCGACCGAGCAGCTCGGTGAGCAGGTCACGGACCTGCTTGGTCAGGGGGAGGTGGATGGCCATGGTGGTGCTCCGGCGCTCAGAGGACGCTGCGGAGCGCGTCGTCGAACGCCTCCGGGGTGAACGGCTTGGCGATGAGGAAGGCCGCACCGGCGGCGTCGGCGCGCTGGCGCATCTCGTCGGAGCCCTCCGAGGTGACGAAGCCGAAGGCGACCGTGGACCCGGCGGCCCGCAGCGCGGCGAGGCAGTCGATGCCGTTCATCTCCGGCATGTTCCAGTCCGAGAGGACGAGGTCGGGCGCCTCGGTGTGGACCAGCTCCAGGGCCTGCCGGCCGTTCTCGGCCTCGACGATCTCGTGGCCACCGTGGCCGGCCTGACGCAGCGTGCGGATCACGATCTGCCGCATCACCCGGCTGTCGTCGGCGATCAGGATCTTCATGGGGTGCTCATTCCTCGGGAGGTTCAGGCGGGGACGTGGACGGAGATGCGGACGGGGGCGCCCTGCCAGAGCAGGTCGAGGCGGCAGGCCTCGCTGACGTCGTGGGCGAAGGCGGCGCGGCCGGCCGCGACCGCGGGCAGCGACAGCACCGACGGCCCGGGCATCAGGCTCTTGACGTTGCCGCCGACCATGTTGACCAGCTCGCCGACGGCATCGGCGACGTCGGCATCGGCGGCGGTCTCCGTGGCGGGCAGGTCGAGCATGCGCGCGGTCAGGACCCGGGCGACGGACTCGTCGAGCTCGACGGTGACGACGCCGTGCCAGCCGCCGCTCACCGTGGTCGCGGCCGACCACGCACCGGCGGCGTCGAACGGCGTCCCGGCCGGTACGGCGCGCGGCGCCAGCGGCTCCTCGTCGCCGAGCAGCGCCATCCAGACGTCCTCGGTGACGGCCAGGACGTCGTCGGTCGCGGGCGTCTCGGCCGACGCGAGCGTGCTCATGCGCTCACCTGCCGGTCCTCCGAGAGCAGCCCGAGCAGGGCCAGCTTGTCGACGATGGCGTCGGGCGTGAACGGCTTGATGACGTACTCGTGCGCCCCGGCGGCGAGAGCCCGGACGATCTGGCGCTGCTCGCTCTCGGTGGTCACCATCATCAGCGTGATGTCGCGCCAGGCCGGGTTCGCGCGGACCTGGGTGATGAACGTGTAGCCGTCCATCACCGGCATGTTCCAGTCCACCAGGCACAGGTCGGGCACCTCGCCCGCCTCCAGCTGGTCGAGCGCGGCCTGGCCGTGCTCGGCCTCGGTCGTCTCGAAGTCGAGGTCGGTGACGATGCGGCGCAGGATGCTGCGCATCGCCCGGGAGTCGTCGATGATCATCGCGCGCACGGTCAGGCTCCTGTGCTGGTGAGGGACAAGGCAGGCGCGCGGCGGTACGCCGGCACCCGGCCGATCTGCTCGCGCTGCCAGGCGGCGGCGAGGTCGGGAGGCAGGTCGAGCGTGGTCTCGGACGAGCCGAGGAGGAGGTAGCCGTCCGGCGCGAGCATCGGCAGCATCCGGCGCAGGATGTCGGCCTTGGTGGCGGCGTCGAAGTAGATGAGGACGTTGCGCAGCCAGATCACGTCGAACGTGCCCAGCCCGACGTACGGCGCGGCGAGGTTGAGGTGGCGCACGGTGATCCGCTCGCGCAGCCGCTCGGCGATCTCCCACTCGCGCCCGACCCGGGTGAAGTAGCGCACCAGGCTGGTCGCGGGCAGCCCGCGGTTGACCTCGACCTGGCTGTAGCGCCCGGCGCGGACCCGCTCCAGCATCTGGGTGGAGATGTCGGTCGCGACGATCTCGTACTGCCAGCCCGCGGGGAGGTGCTGGTCGAGCAGCATCGCGATCGAGTACGCCTCCTGCCCGCTGGAGCAGGCGGCGCTCCAGATCCGCAGCCGGCGGGTCACGGAGCGTGCCTCCAGCAGCGGCGGCAGCATCGCGTCGGTGAAGGCCTGGTACGGCGAGTGGTCGCGGAACCAGCTGGTCTCGTTGATGGTGAGCGCGTCGATCACCTTGCGCCGCTCGTCGGCGTCGAAGGCCAGCCGGGCGACGTACTGCTCGAGGCCGAGGCCGCGCGCGTTGGCGAGGGGCGTCAGGCGTGCCTCGACGAGGTACTCCTTGCCCTCGTCGTACACCATCGACGTCTCCTTGCGCACCAGCGCCGAGACGGAGGCGAAGGCGGAGGTCGCGGTCATGCCGGTCTGATCGGCGCTCCGGCGGACTTCCTGAGCGCTCAGGCCGCGCCGGGTCGGGCCGATGGGACGGGGGTGACACAGATCAGGGTGCTCGTGGTCGACGACTCGGCGCTGGTGCGGCGGCTGGTGACGGCCGCGCTCCAGCAGGCTGCCGACATCGAGGTCGCCGGCGTCGCCCGGGACGGCCTGGAGGCGGTCCGGATGGTCGACGAGCTGCGCCCCGACGTGGTCACCCTCGACATCGAGATGCCGAACCTCGACGGTCTCGGCGCGCTCACCCGGATCCGCGAGAAGCACGCCCGGTTGCCGGTCATCATGTTCTCGACGCTCACCGAGCGCGGGGCGACCGCCACCCTCGACGCGCTCTCCCGCGGGGCCTCGGACTACGTCACCAAGCCGTCCAACACCGGCCAGATCGCCGACGGCATCGCGGCGATCCGCGACCAGCTCGTGCCCCGGATCCGCGCCCTGGCGGGCATCCGCAAGCTGACGCCCGGCGTCGGCGGCGGCCGGCCCGTCGTACGGCGGGCGCGGGCGCTGCCGCCGACGGCCCCGGTCTCGGCGCTGCTCATCGGCTGCTCCACCGGCGGCCCGGACGCGCTGGCCCGGCTGCTGCCCCAGCTGCCCGGCGACCTCGGCGTACCGGTGCTCGTGGTGCAGCACATGCCCCCGGTGTTCACGGCGATGCTCGCCCAGCGGCTCGACAAGGTCTCCGCGCTGACCGTCCGCGAGGCCGCGGACGGTGACGAGGTGCGGGCCGGCGAGGTGCTCATCGCTCCGGGCGACTTCCACCTCCGGGTCCGGCGTACCGCCCTGGGGGGACGGGCCGTGCTCGACCAGGGCCCGCAGGAGAACTTCTGCCGCCCGGCGGTCGACGTCCTCTTCCGCTCCGCCGTCGAGGTGTACGGCGGCGGTGCGCTCGCCACGGTGCTCACCGGGATGGGCCAGGACGGCCTCGCCGGCGCGCGCGACCTCGCCGCGGCCGGCGCCCGGATCATCGTCCAGGACGAGGATTCCTCGGTCGTGTGGGGGATGCCGGGAGCAGTGGCCGGCGCGGGTCTCGCCGACGACGTGCTGCCGCTGGAGCGGCTCGCCGAGCGGATCACCTCGACCGTGCGGCGCTCCCGGACCGCGGCGGTCTGATCGTCAGCGGGTCGTGAACCAGCGCGGGCTGGTCACCATGGCCCGTGCCTGCGTCCGGTCGAGCCGTGGCTCGGGGGCGACCACACCGACGAGGAAGCCGTCGTCGGTGTAGTAACTGACCCAGAGCTCCTGCTGGTCGTCGCCGCGGCCGGGCTCGATGAGGAGCCAGCCGCCGTCGACCTGCGTGCACCGAGGCGCCGGAGAGATGCGGTAGGCGCCCTGGCAGGCCTCGCGGGCAGTGGTGGTGACGCGCTGGTTGCGCGCGGGTCCGGCGACGGCGGCGTAGCCGTCCCAGCGCTGCAGCGTGACGCTCGCGCTCGCGCCGTCGAGCAGGAACGACACCCGCCGGCCGTCGCGCGAGGTGTCGTTCATGAGCGTGATCACCCGGCTCCCCACGTGCTCGACCTCGAGCCCGGTGAGCGCCACGCCCGGGGGCACGAGGCCAGCGGTGACGTCGGCGAGCGCAGCGTCGGGCACGAGCCGCCGCTCGGTCGCGATCACCGGCCCGGTGCCGGGGGCATAGGTGGTGGCGGCCGTCGGCGACGGGTCGGGCGACGCGGTGTGGGTGGTCGGTTCGACGGCGACGTCGCGATCGCCCTCGCCCGGCCCGGAGCCGTCGAGGACGCCCACGAGACCGGCGGCACCGGTGACGGCGACCACCAGGGCGGCGCTCGTCCACGCGGTCGCCACGCGCCGGCGGTGCCGGCTCCGGCGGCGGCGTCCGTCGCTGAGCGCGTCGCCGAGGATGCGGGCCTGGACGTCGGCGCCGGGCGGGTCGATCCCCGCGCAGGTGCGGGTGATCAGGTCGGTCAGCTCGGTGTCGGTCACGATTCCGTCCTTTCGGGGACGAGGTCGGCGAAGGAGAGCCCGAGACGCTCCCGGAGGACGCGGCGTGCCCGCATCAGCCGCTTGCGCACCGCGCCCTCGCTGCTACCGACCTGGCGGGCCACGTCGGCGATGGTTGCGTCGTCCAGGTAGTGCAGGACGACGACCGCACGGTCCTTGGCGGCGAGCCCGTCGAGCGCGGCGAGGAGCGTGAGCCGCAGCGCGTCGTCGGCCGTGTGCTGTGCCTGCTCGGGCAGCTCGTCGGTCGGCCGCTCGTGGGTGCTCGCCCGGCGCTGCTGACTGATCCAGGTACGGGTCAGCGTCGTCTGCGCGTACGCCGCGGGGTTGGCGATCTTGGGACCCCAGTGGGCGTAGACCTTGCCGAGCGTCTCCTGGACGAGGTCCTCCGCCCGGTGCCGGTCGCCGCACAGCAGCCACGCGGCGCGGTAGAGGTGGGGCATCCGGGCGCGGGCGAACGCCGTGAACTCCGCCTCGTGCCGTTGGTCCGTGCTCACCGTGCGTTCCTCCTCAGGGGTCTTCTACACCCCTCGACGCACGAGGAACCACGGCTGTTCCACCGGAACCCGGATCAGGTCAGGCGGTGACGTCCAGGTAGATCGGCGGCACGGTCGCGGCGGTGGCGTCGCCGACCCGGTCCGCGATCCGCTGCTGCTGGCGCTTGTCGGAGAGCACGGCCGGGATCGCGGCCATCAGCCGCTGCTGGCGGGCCAGGAGCTGCCGGGCTCGGGGGACCAGCTCGCTGGGGAGCGGGCCGAGCTCGGCCGACGGCTGCCAGGGGGTGGGCGTCGGCTCGGCACTCTCGCCGTGCAGGAGGCGCTCGGCGCGGTCGGCGTGGGCCTCCAGGCGATCGAGCGCCTCGGTCCACGAGGAGGGGCGGTCGGGGGTGTGCGGAGCGGTCATCGCAGCGCCGCCGTCATCGCGGCCTCGCGCCAGGTCTCGCACAGCTGCCGGGCCAGGCCGAGGGCCTCCTCGGTGGTGGCGGTGCGCCGCCGGACGTTGGCGATCACGAGCCGGGTCCGGAGGTACTCGTAGAGCGCGGCCAGCTCGCGGCCGCCGGGCATCGCGGAGACGTCGAGGCTCGACTCCAGCTCGACCACGATGTCCTGCGCGTGCATGAGGTGGTGGTGCGCCTGGGTCCAGTCCTCCGCGCGCTGGGCGGCGAGGCCGCGCTCGACGTCGAGGACGAGGCGCTCGACCAGCATCACCAGCAGGCGAGCCGGGGACGCCGTCGCCACCGCGTTGTCACGGTAGGCGGACTGGGCGTTGCGCACGGTCGGGGTGGCGTACATCGGTCAGGTCCTCACTGGTTCGAGTTCGCGTTGAGGGCGTTGAGCTGGCTGGTCAGCCACGAGGACTGGCCCTGCAGCTGGGAGAGCGCCTTCTCCAGCGCGGTGTACTGGCGCTCCAGGGTGGCCCGGCGCAGCTCGAGCCGGCCGTCCCAGCGCTCGATGCTGTCGTTGAGCCGGGTCACGGTGACGTTGCGGCTGGTGATCGCCTGGGTGACCGTGCCGTCGTACTTGTCGCTGGCGGTCTCGGCGGCCTTCTGCAGCCGCGCCGCGAAGCCGTCGGTGCCGGTGAAGGCGGCCGCGGTGCCGGCCGGGTCGGCGGCGTAGGCGTCGGCGAACTTCTGGGTGTCGAAGGTGAGCTTGCCGTAGCGGTCGACCTGGATGCCGTACTTCGCCATCGAGGTGCCGTCGGCGGGGTAGATCGCGTCCGCGAGCGAGCTGGCGACGTCGCGCAGCGTGCTGTCGCCGGCCAGCACTCCCTTGGTGGTGAGGCTGTTGAGCGTCAGGTTGCCCATCTGCGTGATGAGCGCGTTGGCCTCGTCGACCAGCGACTTCACCGAGGCCGAGCGGCTCGCGGCGTCGCGGCTGACGGCGACCTCGGCGGTGCCGGTCGCCGTGGCGCCGAGCGTGATCGTGACGCCGGGGACGACGTCGGTGAAGGTGTTCGACGAGGACGTGGCGGTGATGCCGCCGATGTCGATGCTGGCGTCGCGGCCCGCCCGCGTGGTCGCGCCGCCGAGGAGGGGCGCGCCGGCCGAGTCGGTGAGCTCGAAGGACCCCGCGGCGCCGGTGGTGGCGGACTCGACGAGGAGGCGGTACTGCTCGGTGCCGCCGGCGCTGCCGGTGCGGACCAGCGTGGCGCGCACGCCCGCGTCGGCGCCGTTGATCGCGGCGGCGAGCTCCTCGAGGGTGCCGTTCGCGGTGCTGATCGCGACGTCCGGCTGCCCGGCCCGCTTGAGGAGGACGCCGTTCGTGGCGCCCGTGACCTGGTCGGTCTTGGCGTGGGCGTCGGTGAACGCGAGCTGGTGGCTCAGCGCGGTCTGGCCGACGGTGACCGTGAAGGCCGCGGGGCTGGCGGTGCTGGTCGCGGTGACGGAGACCGCGGTGTTGCTGGACGTCGCGGCGAGGTTGGCCCACGCGCCGGTCGTCGTCGACTGCATGGTCTTCGCGGACGTCACCAGCGCCTGCAGCGCGGTGTTCACCTTCTGCAGGGCGGTGATCCGGCTCTGCTCGGTGGTGACCTGCGTCTTGAGCTTGGTCTGGGGGAGGGCCTCGAGCGCGATCAGCTGGTTGATGATGTCGGCCGTGTTCAGGCCACTGGCCAGTCCGCCGATGCTGCTGGTCGCTGCCATGGGGTTCGTCCTCCTGGGTGCGGGGGTGGGTCATACCCCCGGAAGTACCCGAGCGCCGGCGGGGCCGCCGGCCCCACCGGCGCTCGGTTGGTGCTGTGGTGCAGTACGAGGATCAGCCGCGGAGCAGCTGGAGCACGCCGTTCGGGGCCGAGTTGGCCTGGGCGAGCATCGCCGTACCGGCCTGGGAGAGGATCTGCGAGCGGGTGAGGCTCATCATCTCCTGGGCCATGTCGGTGTCGCGGATGCGCGACTCGGAGGCGGACAGGTTCTCGATCGCGACGTTGACGTTGTTGATCGTGTGCTCGAACCGGTTCTGGACCGCACCGAGCTCCGCACGCTGCGTGGAGACGGCGGTGATGGCGGTCTGGACGGCGTCGCTGCCACCGGCCGCGGTCAGGGTGCCGACCGCGGTGGTGAAGTCGGCCAGGGCGGTGGCGGAGACGGTGATGGTGTCCGCGTCCGCGTAGCCGACCTGGAAGTCCAGCGCGGTGCCGCCGAAGAGGGCGACGCCGTTGAACTTCGTGTTGTCCTTGATCCGGGTGATCTCGGCGTTCAGCTCGGTGACCTCGGCCTCGATGGCGGCCTGCGAGTCGGTGTTCTGGGTGCCGTTGTTGTACTGGACGGCGAGGTCGTTGATGCGCTGCAGCATCGAGTGGACCTCGGTGAGCGCACCTTCAGCGGTCTGCGCGACCGAGATGCCGTCCTGGGCGTTGCGGACCGCGACCTTGAGGCCACCGACCTGCGAGCGCAGGCCCTCGGAGATGGCCAGACCGGCGGCGTCGTCAGCGGCCCGGTTGATCCGGAAGCCGGACGACAGCTTCTCCATCGACTTCGAGAGCTGGTTCTGCGTCACCGACAGGTTGCGGTACGCGTTGGTCGCCTCGATGTTCTGGTTGATGCGAAGACCCATGATGTTTCCCTCCTGGAACTGAAAGGTCGTTTCTCGGGTGACCGTCCGTGGTCTCCCGTCGGGGTGGTGATCGGTCCCCGATCACCGCGCCTGAGAGGTTTTTCGGCAGTGGTTCTCAGGCGACGCTTCTCAGCCGACCGCGTCGAGCGGTACGACGACCCCGCCGTGCGCGCCCTGCGCGTGCCGTGCGGCCACGGCGGCGAAGTAGGACTCGCGCCGGCGCTGGGCGACGCCCCCGCTCTTGCCGTTCTGCTTGACCAGCGACGGCTCGAGCGCGTGGTTGAGCGCGTCGCGCAGCAGGGTGAGTGCCTCGGCCCGCATCTGCGAGATCCGCGAGTCGGTGACGCCGAGGTCGGCGGCGATGTCGGCCATCGGCCGCTCGGAGAAGAAGTAGTCCTGCACGACGACGCGCAGCCGCTCCGGCAGCTCCTCGATCGCCTCGCGCAGGTAGGTGAGCCGCTCGGCGTGCTCGATGAGCTCCTCGGGGGAGGGCGCGCGGGTGGCGACGAGCTCCTCGATGGGGGTGGCGCTCGATCCCTGCAGGGAGAGCACCTGGGCGCGCGAGACGTCGTCGTCGTTGGCGGCGACCTCGTCCTCGCTGAGGCCGGCCGCGCGGGCGACCTCGGCGACGGTCGGGGTGTGGCCGAGCACGCTGGCGAGCCGGCTGCGGGTCTCGGCGAGGTCGCGGGCGCGGCGGCGGACCGAGCGGGAGGCCCAGTCGACCGAGCGCAGCTCGTCGAGCAGCGCGCCGCGGATGCGGGTCGCGGCGTAGCGGTCGAACGGGACGCCGCGGGACTCGTCGTACGCCTTGGCGGCGAGCACGAGCGCGGTCAGTCCGGCGGAGGTCAGGTCGTCCCGGCTGACGTGCGACGGCACCCGGCCCATCGTCTCCCGCACGATGTGGCCGACCAGAGGCATGTGGGTCGTGATCAGCTCGTCCGTCTCGTTCACGTGCACGACATTCCGGCCTCGCGTGGGCGTGGCGCAGCCCAATTGCGCCAAACGGGCCTATCGGTCCGGCAATACGGGACGGAGTCCCGGTACCCCCTGGTCACGACGAACCTCCGGGAGATGACCGTCCGGCTGAGGTAGATCGCCCGAGACCGCTCAGGTCGCCCTCACCCCGGGCGATGGGTAGGGCCGAGATCGCTCCACCGGGAGCGGACGGAAGGGCGTGGGATGGACAGGCTGTCGCAGATCCTGTGGCGCGAGCGGGAGCTCCTCGAGCTCTTGGCGTACAAGCTCGAGGTCGAACGCCTCGTGCTTGCCAGCGGCCGGACCCGATGGCTGGTCAACGCCACCCGCGAGATCGAGGTCCTCCTCGAGGACCTCCGCGCGACCGAGGTGCTGCGGGCGACCGCCGCCGACGAGGCTGCCGAGCAGCTCGGCCTCACCCCGAACCCGTCCCTGGCCGCCCTCGCCGAGGCCGCCGAGGAGCCGTGGCGCGGCATCCTGCTCGATCACCGCGACGCCCTCGTCGGGGTGGCACGCGAGATCGCGGAGACCTCCGAGGACGCCAAGGGCCTGATCACCGCGGGCTACCGCTCGGCCCGCGAGACGCTCCTGGCCATCGGCGGTACGTCGACCGCGAGCTACTCCGCGGCCGGTGCCGCGGTCGCCGACGCGCCCCGCTCGCACCTGCTGGACCGGAGCCTCTGATGGCCGGCTCGTTCGGCTCCATCGGCACCGCGCTGTCGGGCCTTCGCTACAACCAGGTCCTGCTCGACGTCGCGGGCAACAACATCTCCAACGCCGACACCGAGGGCTACGTCCGGCGTCGGGTGGTCGGCTCGTCCGTCAGCAGCGCGGTCCCCGCCCTGTGGTCGCGGTACGACGGCCACGGCGAGGGCGTCACCGTCGGCGAGGTCCGCCGCATGGTCGACCCGCTCCTCGACGCCCGGGTCCGGCGCGAGCACGGCATGCTGTCCTACCTGCAGACCACCAGCACGGTGCTGTCGCGGGTCGAGGAGGGCATCGGCGAGCCCGGTGCCAACGGCGTGCACGCCGCGATGCTCGACTTCCGCAACGCCTGGCAGGACCTGGCCACCAACCCCGGTGGCGCCGCCGCGCGCCAGCAGGTGCTCGGCCGGGCCGAGACGCTCGCCCAGGCGCTGCGGGTCCAGGTCTCCAACATTGCCGGCGAGGAGGCCGACCAGCAGGTCCACCTGACCAGCCTGGTCAGCGAGGTCAACACCGCCGCGACCGACCTCGCCGCGCTCAACCGCAGCATCCTCGTCACCGAGGCCAACGGGACCGACGCGGGCACCCTGCGCGACCGGCGCGACGTGCTCGCGCTGCGCCTGTCCGAGCTGACCGGCGCGACCACGACCGTGCGCCCCGACGGGCAGTTCGACGTCTCGGTGGCCGGCTCGCCCCTCGTCAGCGGTGACACGGCCAGCACGTTCGCGATCGACCCCGCCGCGACGTACGGCGGCGCGGTCGGCGCCGTGCGCAACCTGCTCACGACCACCCTCCCGGCGTACCGGGCCGGGCTGGACGCGGTCGCCGCCGACCTCGCCAACGCCGTGAACGCCCAGCACGCACTGGGTTTCGACGCCAGCGGCAACCCGGGCGGGGCGTTCTTCACGTTCGACCCGGCTGTCGGTGCCTCCAGCCTCCAGGTCGCGATCACCGACCCCGACCTGGTCGCCGCGTCCTCGCTCGGCGGCACCGCCCGCAACGGCGACAACGCCGACGCGCTCAGCCGCGTGGGCACCTACGCCGACGCCTACCAGAAGCTCGTCAACGGCTTCGGTACCCAGGTCGCCGCCGTCGGCCGGCAGACCGCCAACCAGGCCGCCCTGACCGGCTCCCTCGACGACGCGTGGGAGCAGCAGGCCGGCGTCAACCTCGACGAGGAGACGGTCACCATGCTGACCGCGCAGCGTGCCTACGAGGCCGCCGCACGGCTGCTGACCACGCTCGACGAGGTCCTGGACACGCTGATCAACCGCACCGGCATCGTCGGTCGCTAGGACAGGGAGAACGATGAGCATCGGGCGCGTCACCCAGCGGATGCTGACCGAGGGATCGCTGAGCCACCTCCAGCAGGGCCTCGGCCGGCTGGCCCGGCTGCAGGAGCAGCTGTCCACCGGCAAGGTCATCAACCGGCCCTCCGACAACCCCACCGGGACCACCGCCGCGATGCGGATGCGCGGCTCGATGGCGGACCAGACGCAGTACTCCCGCAACGCGCAGGACGGCCTCGGCTGGCTGACCCAGATCGACAGCGCGCTCGACTCGGTGACCTCCACGGTGCGCCGGGCCCGCGACCTCGCCCTCCAGGGCGCCAACGCCTCGGCGTCCGGCCAGGTCGCGCGCGACGCGCTCGCCACCGAGGTCGAGGGGCTCCGCAAGGAGCTGCTCTCGCGCGCCAACACGACGTACCTGGACAGCCCGGTGTTCGGCGGCGTCACCGCCGGGCGCACGGCGTACGACGCGAGCGGCAACTACGTCGGGACCGTCGGCGACGTCAACCGCCGGGTCGCCGAGGGAGTCGTCGTCAAGGTCGACCTCGACGGCCCCGCGGTCTTCGGCGACGGCGCCACCTCGGTCTTCGCCGAGCTCGACGCCCTCGCCACGGCGCTGCGCACCGGCGACAAGACGGGCATCAGCAACGCCATCACGACGCTCAACACGCGGATCGAGACCATCACCGCCGGCCGGACCGCGGCCGGCACCCGCTACCAGCGGCTCGAGCAGGCCGACCAGGCCGCGGGCGACGCCAAGATCTCGCTCGACAAGCAGCTCAGCATGGTCGAGAACGCCGACCTGGCCGAGACCACCGTCGCGCTCAAGCTCCAGGAGGTCGCCTACCAGGCCGCCCTCGGGGCGACCTCGCGCGTGCTGCAGCCCAGCCTCATCGACTTCCTGCGATGATCGCGACCATGGACATCCCCGTCATCGAGCTCGCTCACCCGATGCCCGGCTTCCCAGCCGACGAGCGCTTCGCGCTGGTCCGGCTCGACGACACCGGTGTCCTCCACGGGTTCCGCTCGCTCGACAGCGACGACCTGCAGTTCGTCGTCGTCCCGCCGGCGCCGTTCTTCCCGGACTACGCGCCGGAGATCGCCGACGAGGTCGCCGACGAGCTCGGCATCTCGTCCGACTCGGCCGACGAGGTCCTCGTGCTCCTCGTCGTCCGCGCGGGCGCCACCCTCGCGGACACGACGGTCAACCTCCGGGCTCCGCTCGTGGTCAACCCGGCCACCCGGCGCGCCAGCCAGGTGATCCTGGACGACGCGGAGCTGCCCCTGGCGGCACCGCTCGTCGCCTGACGCCGCCTGACGGATCGTCGTTTTGCGCAGGGCAGCGGGGTCGTCGCTGTCCGGCGTACGGCGTTCGTGGTGCGGTGGTCCTCCCATCGCGCTTCGTGCGCCGACGCAGGAGGATCTCGGATGTCCGACCAGAGCACCACGCCCCCGCACCCCAGGTTCGCCGGGCGCCGGGTGATCGTCACCGGGGCGGCGGGAGGGATCGGCCGCGCGGTGGCCGACCTGTTCCGTGCCGAGGGTGCCCGCGTGGTGGGGACCGACCTCGCCCCCGCCGCCGGCCGCAGCGGCCCGGATGACGTCGTCCCCTGCGACCTGACCGACGACGCGGCACGCGATGAGTTCGTCGCCGCTGCGCTCGCCGAGCTGGGCGGGCTCGACGTGCTGTGCCACGTCGCCGGCGTCCAGCGCTTCGCGCCGATCGGCACCCTGACGCCGGAGCTGCTGCGCCTGCAGCTCGACGTCAACGCGCTCGCCCCGATCATGATCACCCAGGGCTGCGCCGACGCCCTGGCCGAGAGCGGGGGCAACGTGGTGGCGGTCGCCTCGATCGCCGCCGTGACGGGACAGCCCTACAACGCGGCGTACTGCGCCTCGAAGGCCGCCCTGCTGCTCGGCATGCGGTCCCTCGCGATCGACCTCGGCACCCGCGAGGTCCGGGTCAACTGCGTGTCACCGGGCGGCGTGGACACCCCCTTGATCGAGACGGCCCTGGCGAGCCTGCCTCCGGACGCCGACCCTGCGCTGATCAGCCGGATGTCCCCGGCCGTGCCGGGGTTGATGGCTCCCGACGACATCGCGGCGGCGGTGCTCTACCTGGCCTCGGACGCGGCCGCGTCCGTCACCGGCGCGAACCTCGTCGTCGACCGCGGCACCCTGTGGTGACCGCCGACGGCCGAACGGACGCCTCGCGGGACGGCGTCGTGCCTGTCGTTGGGACAAGGGGGTTCTCAGCCCGCTAGCCTCGTTCCGTGCTGGTTCTCTCGCGCCGTGTCGGCGAAAGCGTCGTCATCGGCGACGGATCGCCCGAGGCCGTGACGATCACCGTCCTCGAGGTGCGCGGCGACGTCGTACGGATCGGCATCGACGCCCCCCGCTCGGTCGCCGTCCACCGCGCCGAGCTGCTGGCCCAGCTCGCGGACGCCAACGCCGACGCGGCCTCGCCCTCCGAGAGCGCCGTGGCGTCGCTGAGCGAGGCCCTGCGCGGGGCCGACGCCGAACGCGACTGATCGACGGCCGCTCCTAGCTCGATCGCGAATCGTCGATCGAGTTGCTGTCCACTCATGCCAGGATGGGCATCTATAGATGACCATCTCGTTCTCGGAGGCTCCGACATGCACCACCTCACGTCCGCGCCAGCCCGGTTCCGGGCCGGCGCGCTGCTCCTCCCACTGCTCTGCTCGCTGGCGATCGTCGCCGTCCTCGGCACACCGGCCGAGGCCAAGGTCCGTTCGTGGAACAACGCCACGACGCCGTTGACGGTCTTCGACGGCGGCAAGGCCAAGGGCGCCGGCTACGGCACCTGGCAGATCGGCACCACCGTCAACGGCACCCGATCGCAGGCATACGGCTACCTGCGGGACAGCGACCCCGGCAACGGCTACAAGGTCTACTTCGAGCTGATCACGCAGAGCAACTCCGGCATCTGCCTCTCGCCGGAGTACACCTCCTGCACGGCGGAGTTCTACGACGGCGCGCGCCAGTTCTCCGACTTCGACAAGGAGACCTGGGGCAAGAGCTCGTGGTCGCCGCGCTTCTACGCCTCGACCGCGGTCAACCCGTCGGGCAGCTACGCCCGCGCCCGGATGCGGATCGGCGAGTCCAACAAGGGCCCTGACTCGCACTCCAAGAACAAGCTCACCAAGGGCAACCCCTACTGAGCATGGACGAGGTCCGTTGCGACGGCGTCGAGGTCGTGCGCGGTGGGTTCCGGCTGGGGCCGATCAACCTGACCATCGGCCGCGGGGTGACCGTTCTGGTCGGCCGCAACGGCGCCGGCAAGACCACCCTGCTGCAGGCGCTGGTCGGGCTGGTCCCGGCTGTCGCCGGTCGGGTCGAGGTGGCGGGCGTCGCCCACGGCGACCGGCGCCGTCGGGCCGAGCTGGCCCGCCGGATCGGGTACGTCCCGCAGGGTGCCGAGGCGCCCGGCGGGGCGCGGGTCGTCGACCTGCTCCGCTACGCCGCCTGGCTCAAGGCCGTCCCGCGCGCCGAGACCGCCGCGCGGGTCGCCGACGCGCTCGACGAGCTCGACGTCGCCCACCTCGCCACGCGGCGTGCCCGCACCCTGTCCGGCGGCGAGCGGCAGCGGGTGTCGATCGCCATGTCGCTGGTCCACCGGCCGGTGCTGCTCGTCCTCGACGAGCCGAGCGTCGGCCTCGACCCCGTCCAGCGGGTGGCGCTGCGCGGGCTCGTCGACCGGCTGGGTGAGACCCGCGCGGTCGTGGTGAGCACGCACGTCGTGGCCGACATCGACGCCGACGACGACACGGTTGTCGTCCTCGACGCCGGCACGCTCACCTTCACCGGCACGGCCGCCGCCGTCGCGGCCGGGGCGCGCCCCGGCGACAGTGGCGGCAGCGACCTCGAGCGCGGGCTGTGGCGGTTGCTGGGAGCCGGCGCGTGAGCGGGGGATCGCGACTGCGCTACCTGCTCGGGACGTCCAAGGCGACGCTGGCCGTCGTACCGATGCTCGTCGCCTTCGGCTACGCCACGCTGCCGAGCCTGGCGACCTGGCGCGGTGACGGGTGGTGGGGCCTGAACCACCTGTCCCAGGCGGTGCCCGTCGCCGTCGTCCTCACCGCGTTCGTCGCGGGATGGGACGCGGGAGCGCCGAGCAGCGGTGCCCGAGCACTGCGCGATCGCGTGCCCGCGGCCGGGTGGCGAGTCCACCTGACCTTGCTGGCGTTGCCGATGGCCGCCGCGACGGTGCCCTACTTGCTCGGCCTCGGCACGCTCGTCGTGGCGACCGCGACCGCGGACGGCGTTGTCGCGCCGTCGGCCGGGCTCGTGGTCCTCGCCCACCTCGCGATGCTCGCCCTGGCCGCCTCGGCGGGCGTCGGCGCCGGGTGGTTGCTGACCTCGCCCTACGCGGCCGTCACCGCCACCGCCGGTGTGGCCGCGCTGCTGTTCTGGACGCTCCCGGGTGGGGGATCGCTGTTCGCCTTCCCCGGGACGAGCGGACCGGTCGCCGAGCAGGTGGCGCCGTTCAGCCGCTACGGCGTCGCCGCCCTGGGGCTCGTCCTGGCTGCGGTGCTCCTCGCGCTTCCGGCGCTCTCGCGCACGGCCGGCCGCGCCGTCGTACTGGCGAGCCTGGCCGCGGCGCTCGGGGCGCTGGGGGCGTCCTCGCTCGCGGTGTCGCCCGAGCTCTACGCCGCGTCCGGCGAACGACCCGGGCGCTGCCTGACCACGTCGGTCACGGTGTGCGTCTACCCGGGTTACGACCGGTTGCTCGAGCCGGCCGGAAACGAGCTCGAACGCTTCCTGGCGCACGCCGAGGAGCGCGGTGTTCCGCGGTCGGCGTTCCCCACGCGCTACGAGCAGGGTGGCAACCAGCGCACGCCGCCGGGGGTGGGCGAGCTGTTCGTCGGTGCCCGCTCGCTGCGCGAGCGCGCACTCGACGCCGACGCCGTCGCGCAGTCGGTCGCAGCACCGCTCTGGTGCGCCGAGATGTTCGCCGACAGCCCGCCGCTGGGGCTGCTCGGACGTAGCGGCCTGGTGCACGACTGGGCGCTCGGGATCGAGGGTGTGCTGCCGCCGGAGCAGTTCCTCGAGCTCCACCCGGACCAGCGGGGCCGCAGTCCTGCCCAGGTGGCCGCCGACGTGCGCGCCGCCCTGGCCGAGACCCGCGCGTGCACCAACACGTGAGCGCCCGCCGGCCGCCGGTGCCCGAGACATTGCGTGTGGTCGGCTTCCACCTGCGGCTGCGCCCCCTGACGGCCCTCGGTCTCGTCGTCTGCATCGCCACCCTGCTGGTCAGTGCGGGCCAGACCGTGCCGAGCCTGCTCGACGACGTACGGATCCCGCGACCGCGCGCCAGCCTCCCGGTCGGTTGCGCCGCGGCGTCCCTGCTCGTGCTGCTGGTCCGGCCGATCCTGGACGGCGCCGAGCACACGGCCGCCCGCGACCTGCGGTGGGCCCGGCTGGTCCTGCTCGCCGTGGTCGTGGGCGGCGTCCTCGGCGTCGCCGCGGCCGCCTCCTGGTTGCTCCCCGCGCCGGCCGTCGCGCTGCGCGCGCTCACCCTCGCCGGGGCGCTGATGGGGATCGGGTTGGCCGCTGGGGTCGCTGGGTCCTTCTGGGGGCTCGTGGTGCCGTGGCTCTACGTCGTGTCGGGGCTGGCGTTCGGCTATCCCGCCAGCCTCACGCAGGGCACGGTCAGCGTGCGACCGTGGGCGTGGCTGGTCGCCCCGGACGTTCCGGTCGGCGCCGAGCTCGCGGTGCTCGCCGCCGGGATCGTGCTGGCCGGCGTGGTCCGTCCCCGCGGGACCTGACCCCTTCCGTACAGGCCGAAAGTCCCGACTCCCTTTACGCGTCTCATCCGTCCACTCGCCGCGCCGAAAGGACGGTCGTGGACGACGACGCCGAGATCATCGCCGAGTTCCTCGTGGAGTCCCACGAGAACCTCGACCAGCTGGACCGTGATCTCGTCGAGCTCGAGCGCCAGCCCGACTCGCGCGAGCGGCTCTCGAGCATCTTCCGCACGATCCACACGATCAAGGGGACGAGCGGCTTCCTGGCGTTCAACCGCCTGGAGGCGCTGACCCACGTCGGCGAGACCCTGCTCTCGCGGCTGCGCGACGGCGAGACCGTGATGACCCCGCCCATCGCCGAGGCACTCCTGAGCATGGTGGACACGGTCCGCGCGCTGCTCGGCGCCATCGAGCAGAGCGGTACGGACGTCGACCCCACCGTCGCCGTCGACCCGGTCGTCGCGGTGCTGGAGGGGCTGCTCGCCGAGCCCGAGGCCCAGCCCGCGCCCGAGCCCGCGCCCGCGCCCGAGCCCGCGCCGGTCGCCGTCGAGCCCGAGCCCGCGCCGGTCGAGCCCGTGCCTGCGCCGGAGCCGGAGCCTGTCGCTGCCGCCCCCGAGCCCGCTGAGCCCACCGAGCCCACCGAGCCGACCGAGCCCACCGAGCCCGAGCCGGAGCGCCGCGCCGTCGTCGACGCCTCCGTCCGCGTGGACGTCGACCTCCTCGACGACCTCGTCGACCTGGTCGGCGAGCTCGTCCTGACCCGCAACCAGCTCCTCCAGCGCAGCCTCGGCTCCGCCGACGTCGAGCTCGTGCGTGCCAGCCAGCGCCTCGACCTCGTCGCGAGCGAGCTGCAGGAGTCGGTGATGAAGACCCGGATGCAGCCCATCGGCCAGGTCTGGTCCAAGCTCCCGCGCGTCGTGCGGGACCTGTCCCACCAGCTCGGCCGCGAGGTCGAGCTGGTCATGGACGGCCACGAGACCGAGCTCGACCGCAGCCTCCTGGAGGCGGTCAAGGACCCGCTCACCCACCTGGTGCGCAACTCGCTCGACCACGGCATCGAGCCCCCCGACGTACGACGGGCCGCCGGCAAGCCGGCCAAGGGCACGCTGAGCCTGCGCGCCTACCATGAGTCCGGCCAGGTCGTCGTCGAGATCGCGGACGACGGCAAGGGCATCGATCCCGCCAAGATCGGGGCGATCGCCGTCGAGCGCGGGATCATCACGCGCGACCAGCTCGCCCGGATGGACCAGCGCGACGTGCTGGGCCTGATCTTCCGCCCCGGCTTCTCGACGGCCGCGGCGGTCTCCAACATCTCCGGTCGCGGCGTCGGCATGGACGTCGTGCGCACCAACATCGAGCGCATCGGTGGCAGTGTCGACGTGTCCTCCGAGCCCGGCACCGGTACGACGACGCGCGTCCGGATCCCGCTCACGCTGGCGATCATCCCGGCCCTGGTGGTGGGGGAGGGCGGCGAGCGCTACGCGATCCCGCAGGCCAACCTGGTCGAGCTGGTCCGCATCGAGGGCGACGACGTACGCCGCCAGGTGGAGCGGATCGCCGGAGCCGCCGTGCTGCGGCTGCGCGGCAAGCTGCTCCCGCTGGTGTCGTTGGCCGAGACGCTGGGCGGTGCGCAGCCCGCGCCCGACGAGGCGCTGACCGTGGTGGTCCTGCAGTCCGACGACCTGCGCTTCGGCCTGTGCGTCTCGGAGGTGCACGACACCCAGGAGATCGTGGTCAAGCCGATCGGCCGCCAGCTCAAGGGGCTGTCGACGTACGCCGGAGCGACGATCATGGGCGACGGCCGGGTGGCGCTCATCCTCGATGTCGCCGGGATCGCCGGCACCGCGGGCGTGACCGCCGTCCAGGACGAGGCCGCCGACACCCGGGCCGGCGTGACCGACGACCGCCAGGCGCTGCTGGTGCTGGAGGTCGCCGACGGCCGGCGTGCCGCGCTGCCGCTGGCGGCCGTGGCCCGGCTCGAGGAGTTCGCCCGCGACCGCGTGGAGCGGAGCGGGACGGCCGAGGTGGTGCAGTACCGCGACGGCATCCTGCCGCTGGTCCGGCTCGCCGCGGCGATCGGCCTGCCCGACACCAGCGACCGCGGCGAGCAGATCAGCGTGGTGGTCCACGAGACGGCCGGTGCGGCCGCCGGTGCGGTCGGCATCGTCATCGACCGGGTCCTCGACGTCGTCGAGGTGGCGGTCACCGCCAGCCAGGTCGGCCGGCGCAGCGGCGTCAGCGGCAGCGCCGTCGTCCAGGACCGGGTCACCGACCTGGTCGACCTCGCGGCCGTCGTCGCCCGTTCGGGGGTGTCGGCATGAGCACCGAGCAGCTCTGCACGTTCTGGGTCTCCGACCTGCTCTTCGGGGTGGCGGTCGAAGAGGTGCAGGAGGTCATCCGGCACCAGCCGATGACGCCTGTGCCGCGCGCGGACGAGGCCGTCCGCGGGCTGATCAACCTGCGCGGCCAGATCGTCACGGCGGTCGACCTGCGCGTCCGGCTCGGTCTCCCCCCAAGGGATGCCGAGCGCCTACCGATGAACGTGATCGTCCGCAGTCGCGGCGAGGTGGTCAGCCTCCTCGTCGACGACATCGGCGACGTCATCGACACCGCCGGCGTGGATCCCCAGCCGGCGCCCTCGAACCTGCCGCGAGAGGTGCAGGACGTCGTGCGCGGGGTGCGCCCCCTGCCCGACTCCATCCTGCTCGTCCTCGACGCAGACCGCGCGGTCGACGTGAACGCCGCGCCCGACAACCCCGGAGGAAACCCGTGACCGAGATCCTGGACGCGCCGGTGAACGGCACCGGTCCCGCCAAGAGGACGACCAAGGCCGCGGCTCCGGCTGCGGCGTCCGCCGACTACACGCTGTACGACGCCATGGAGGCCGGCGCGTTCGTCGTCGACCCCGACTACCGGATCCGGTTCGTCAACAGCACCGCGCGGCGCGAGCTCGCCGCGGGCGGCCCGGACATCCCGCAGGTCGACCCGGACACCCTGGTCGGCATGTCGTTCGAGGCGATCTACACCCACGAGGAGCTGGGCGCCGCGGTGACCGCGACCGCGGCCCGCTTGCCGCTGAGCGACCGGGTCACGGGGGAGAACTCGATCCACGACGTGCTGCTCAGCGCGATCCACGACGCGTCCGGCACGTACCTCGGCGCGCTCATCACGTTCGAGAACGTGACCGAGAAGGTCCAGGCCGAGCGCGAGATGGCGGTCGCCACCTCGATGATGGAGAACTCGCCGACGAACATGATGTTCGCCGACCGCGACTTCGTCATCCGCTACATGAACCCGGCCTCCCTGGAGACCCTGCGCGGGCTCGAGGAGCACCTGCCGGTGCGTGCGGACGAGATCGTGGGCTCCAGCCTCGACGTCTTCCACAAGAACCCCGCCTACCAGCGCGGTCTGCTCGCGACCGCCGACCACCTGCCGCGGCGTGCGGACATCAAGGTCGGCCCCGAGACCCTGGACCTGCTGGTCTCCGCGATCCGCGACACCTCCGGCGAGTACGTCGGCGCGATGGCCACCTGGGACGTGATCACCGACCGGCTGCGCACCGAGCGCGAGCGCGCGGAGTCGGCGGCCGACACCTCGGCGGTCAACAAGATCCTCGCCACGCTGGGCTCCGCGCAGGACGTCGAGGCCGCCGTGCAGAGCACCCTCGACACGGTCCGTGGCGAGTTCGGCTGGGCCTACGGCTCGTACTGGAAGGTCGACCCGGCCGACCGGCTGCTCAAGTTCGACCGCGAGTCCGGCGACGCGGGCCCGGAGTTCCGCAGGGTCACGCTGCAGGCCTCGTTCGCCGAGGGCACGGGCCTCTCCGGCCGGGCCTGGGCGCAGCGCGACCTCTACTTCACCCGCGACATCGGCGAGATGACCGACTGCGTGCGGGCTCCCGTCGCCCAGCAGGTCGGCGTGAAGTCGGGCGTCTGCTTCCCGATCATGGTCGCCGGCGAGGTCGTCGGCACGATGGACTTCTTCGCCACCGAGACCCTCGACCCCAGCCCGCAGCGCCTCGAGTCGCTGCGCAACGTCGGGCGCCTCGTGTCCCAGGCGGTCAGCCGGATCGAGCGCGAGACCCGGGAGCGGGCCGAGGCGGCCGTGCTGGCGGGCAAGGTCGAGCAGATGCTCGACGTCGTCTCGGCCGCGGCCGGCGGCGACCTGACCCGCACCCTCGACATCGAGGGCGACGACGCGGTCGGCCGGGTCGCCGAGGGCCTGCGCACGCTGCTCGGCACGCTGCGCACCAGCATGGGCAATATCGGCGGTACGGCGGAGTCCCTGGCCGCCGCGGCCGACCAGCTCACGTCGCTCTCCGAGGGCATGGGCGAGGGCGCGACCACGACCTCCGACCGGGCGGCGTCCGCGTCGAGCGCGTCGGTCCAGGTCTCGGCGTCCATCCAGACCGTGGCCACCGCGGCCGAGGAGATGACCGCCTCGATCCGCGAGATCGCCAAGAACGCCACGGAGGCGGCCACCGTCGCCACCGACGCGGTGACCGTGGCCTCCGAGGCGCAGGGCACCGTCGCCTCGCTGGGGGAGTCGAGCGCCGAGATCGGCCAGGTCATCAAGGTGATCACCTCGATCGCCCAGCAGACCAACCTCCTCGCCCTCAACGCGACCATCGAGGCGGCCCGGGCCGGCGACGCCGGCAAGGGCTTCGCGGTCGTCGCCAACGAGGTCAAGGAGCTGGCCAAGGAGACGGCCCGCGCCACCGAGGAGATCGGCCAGAAGATCGAGGCCATCCAGAGCGACACCCAGGGCGCCGTCTCGGCGATCAGCCGGATCGCCGACGTGATCGCGCGGATCAATGACATCCAGTCGACGATCGCCTCCGCGGTGGAGGAGCAGACCGCCACCACCAACGAGATCGCGCGCTCGGTGACCGAGGCCGCGGCCGGCGCCAACGGCATCGCCGAGGACGTCACCCAGGTCGCCACCGCCGCCGCCCACACCCGCGAGGGTGCGGAGCAGACGCTGACCTCCGCCACCGAGCTGACCGGCATGGCCGGCGAGCTGCGCGAGATGGTCGGCCGCTTCACCCTCTGAGGGCAGCGCAGGAAGAACCCCCAGGAGCCAGGCTCCTGGGGGTTCTTTCGCGTTCGGTACGGCGGGGGCTGCGCTCAGCCCACGCGGCGCTCGGCGGTGTAGCCGCCCGGCACGACCGGCGCCGGGGCGGCGGCCGGCGTGCTGACCGGGCTCGACGTGGTCGCGCTCTCCGCGCCCCGCAGCCGGACCGCGAGGAGCGCGGCCTGGGTGCGGTGCTGGAGGCCGAGCCGGCTGAGCAGCCCGGTGACGTGGTTCTTGACCGTCTTCTCGGCGAGGTAGAGCTGCTCGGCGATCTGGCGGTTGGTCATCCCCTCGGCGATGAGGAAGAAGATCTTGCGCTGCTGCGGGGTCAGCTCGCACACGACGTCGAGCGAGCGGCGCTGCATCTCCATCTGCTCCACCACCCGGCTCGCGACCGCGGGGTCGATGAGCGAGTGGCCGCCGGCGACGAGCTTGATGCCGTTGAGCAGCGAGTTGCCCTCGATCTTCTTGAGCACGTAGCCCGAGGCGCCGGCGAGGATGGCCGCCGAGATGGCGTCCGGGTCGTCGTACGTCGTGAGGATGAGGCCCTTGATCTCGGGGTCGACGGCGCGCATCTCGCGGCACACGTCGACGCCGGTGCCGTCGGCGAGGTTGGCGTCCAGCACGGCGACGTCCGGCCGCAGCTCGAGGATCTCGCGCAGCGCGACGCTGGCGCTGCCGGTCTGCCCGACCACCTCCAGCTCCGGGTCCGTGGACAGGAGGCTGGCGACGCCCCGGCGGACGACCTCGTGGTCGTCGACGATGTACACGCGAATCGGATTCTGAGCTGCCACGGAACGATTCTGGGGCACCGCGCCGAGAACATCGAGACCTGTCACCAAGGTCCGGCCGGTGGGCCCAGGCGGATGGTCAGTTGGAACTAGTCACCGGGGATCGATCGGCCGGGGCGCGCGTGCGCTCAGCGGACGCGGAGATCGGCGAGGGCCGCGGAGACGTCGCGCTCGCTGCGGCGCAGCGCCTCGAGCAGCGCCACGATGTCCTGGGTCGTGAGCCGGTCGTCGCCCTGCGGGGGCGCCAGCCACTCCTCGGCCTCGGCGGCCGTGATCCGGGTCCCGATCTCGAGCCGGTACGACGTGTCGGCCGGCTCGAACGCGATGTCGGCCACGACGGCGGTGAAGTGCTCGTCGGCCTCGGGGTCGTGGACGACGACGTGCTCGCCCGGCTCGAGGCCGCGGATGAGTCCCTGTTCGACGTGGCTGACCGCAAATGAGCGGCTGCGACGCGTGAACGGGCTCAAAGCCACGACGATCTGCTCCACCACGACCTCCGCCGGAGAGACTCCGGATGATGCGGGCGCCGGTTGCGCCCTTCCTCTAGTAAAACCCTCGAACGACCCGTCCGTTATGGGAATCGTCGTCCTCTCCTTGGTGATTCTTCGGAACCATGGTGACTAGTCATTCCGGGTGGTGTCCCTCCCTGAAAGAGGCTATGTTCGAGAAGAACGCTGCACGCAGCACGTGGCCAAGCCCACCGCCACATCACTTCCGATTCCGGGAGTAGACCGTGTCCACCGTTACTGCCTTCAAACCTCTCGATGTCGGTCCGGCCGAGCGCAAGGCCCGCACCGCCCGACTTCTCGCCGCCGCCCGTGATCTCACGGGCGCCGAGCGCGACCGCCTCCTCGAGGAGGTCATCGTGCTCAACATCCCGGTCGCCCGTTCTCTCGCGTCGCGCTACCGCAACCGCGGTCAGGGCCTCGACGAGCTCGAGCAGGTGGCCTGCCTCGCCCTGACCCGCGCGGTCCAGGGCTTCGACCCCGAGCGCGGTGACGACCTCCTGGTCTTCGCCGTGCCGAGCATCCTGGGCGAGCTGAAGAGACACTTCCGCTCGGTCTCCTGGGCGGTCCGGCCCCCGCGCCGGATCCAGGAGATCCGGCCGCGCCTGGTCGCCGCCGAGGACGAGCTCACCCAGCAGCTCGGCCGGTCGCCCCACGCCGACGAGCTCGCCGCCGAGCTCGCCTGCCCGGTCACCGAGGTCGAGGAGGCCCGGTCCTGCGGGGACCTGGCCCACGCCGCCTCGCTGGACGAGCCGATCGCCGCGACCGGAAGCCCGCTCGGTGACCTGCTGCCGGACGACGACCCCGGGTTCGAGCGCAGCGAGGCCGTGGTGATGCTCGGCCCGGCCTGCCGCCGGCTCAAGCCGCGCGACCGGTGGATCCTGCGGATGCGGTTCTACGAGCAGCTCACCCAGCAGGAGATCGCCGACGAGCTCGGTGTCACCCAGGTCCAGGTCTCGCGTCTCCTCCAGCGGATCTTCACCGACCTGCGGCGCTCGCTCGGCCACGACGACCGCGCGCCCTCCGCCGCCTAGGTCGCAGAGGCCGCAGAGGCCGCAGAGGCCGCAGAGGCCGCAGAGGCCGCAGAGGCCGCAGGGTCCGCACAGCCGGACGGGACGGCGGTTCGCCGCCGTCCCGCCCGTGCGCCGTTGTGCGATCACGATCCCGATTCGGGATAGTGGTGCTCGCAGACGGCGTCGTCGCCGTCCGCACCGACCGCGGAGGAACGATGACGACGCAACGGGCGGAAGCGCCCCGCCAGACCGGGCGATTCGTGTACCACGTCGCCACGGAGGCCTGGGAGTGGGACGACGACGTCTCGGCGATCCACGGCTACGCGCCGGGCGAGGCCGAGCCGACGACCGAGCTGATCATGCAGCACAAGCACGAGCAGGACCGCCCGCTCTTCCAGGCCACGCTGAGCCAGGCCATCGCCGACGGCGAGCCGTTCAACGTCTACTACCGGATCCTGGTCCACGACCAGGTCCGCTACGTCGTGCTTGCCGGCGAGGGTCAGTACGACGGCGACCGCTCCGGCGGCCGCGCCGACCGCCTGGTCGGCTACTACCTCGACCTCACCCCCGAGCTGGAGGCCGAGACCAGCGCCGCCGCCGACGCCGCCGTGGCCGCCTCGGCCAAGGCGCGCGACACGATCGAGCAGGCCAAGGGCATCCTGATGCTCGGCTACGGCCTCGACGCCGACGCGGCCTTCGCCATGCTCAAGTGGTGGTCACGCAACCGCAACGTCAAGGTGCGGGAGGTCGCCGAGCGGCTGATCCAAGTGGCTCGGGAGGGGCATGTCAGCCACCCGGGTCTGCGCCGTCTGCTGGACGCGCTGCTCGACGACCTCACCGCCAGCCGAACGCACTGACGGCTCCGTCGGCCGTACCCGGGTCGGCGGACGGTATCCGGGTACCGGACGCGCATGGACCGCCGGGACCGGCCGCCGCAGCAGATCACCCGCAACCTCAACGAGCTGCTGCAGGAGCTGCGCGTCATGCAGACGGGCGTGCAGATCCTCACCGGCTTCCTGCTCACGGTGCCCTTCACCGAGCGGTTCACGTCGCTGACCGGATTCCAGCAGCGGGTGTACCTCGGCATCCTCGTCGCGGCGGTGCTCACGACCCTCGTGATCGTCGCGCCCGTCTGCTACCACCGCCTCCTGTTCCGGCAGGGGGAGCGGGACTGGATCGTGCGCGCCGCGCACCTGTGCGGACTGGCCGGGCTGGCCGGCCTGGCGCTCGTCTCCACGGCGGTGGTGCTGCTGGTCTTCGACGTCGTCCTCGGCCGGACCGAGGCCCTGACCGCCGCGGCGGCGGTCGCGCTGGCGTTCATCGTGATGTGGGCGGTGGTCCCGCTCTCCGGGCGGGACCGCCCACGGTGAGCGTGCTCGGCGTACGACCGCCGTCGCGGTGTCCCTCGGCCCCGTCTTCCTTGCGGGAGCGCGGGTAACGAGGGGCCATGCCCCGCAAGACCCCCGGACCCAGTGTCAAGAACCCCGACGCCTACGAGGCGCTGCGCGACGACGGCGCCAGCAAGGAGAAGGCCGCCCGGATCTCCAACGCCATGGCCGCCGAGGGTGCCTCGACGGTCGGCCGCCGCGGCGGCAAGGCCGAGCCCTACGAGGAGTGGACCGTCGCCGAGCTGCGCAAGCGCGCCAGCGAGCTCGGCATCGAGGGCCGCTCGTACATGAGGAAGGCGCGCCTGGTCAGGGCGCTGCGCGAGCACTAGCCCGCGCGGCTATCCCGCGCAGCTAGCCCGTGCGGCTAGATCCAGCGGGAGAACCAGATCCGGTCCAGCCACTCCCGGTGCGTGAGCATCTGGTTGGTCCAGATCGGGTAGAACCACGCGAAGTTCACCAGCGTCAGGATCACGAACGCCCCACCCACGATCACCCCCGCCGTACGACGTGCCGAGGGCGCGCGCGAGGGCCCGATCAGGGTCCCGATGCTGAGCGTGATCGCGATGACGGTGAAGGGCAGCACGGCGATCGCGTAGAACAGGAAGATCGGGCGTTCGTCGTACATGAGCCAGGGCAGCCAGGTCGACAACGCCCCGACCACCGCGAGTCCGTAGCGCCAGTCGCGCGCGCCGATCCACATCACGACCGAGAACAGCAGTGCGACGACGCCGCCCCACCACAGCACGGGCGTGGGGATGAGCAGGACCTGCTTGATGCAGTCGCTGCCGGCGGGGGCGTCGCAGCCCGGCGTGCTCGGCGGGATGTCGTTGGTGACGGCCACGCCGACCGGCCGGTTGATGAGCAGCCACCCCGACGGTTTCGACTCGTAGAAGTGCGTCGAGCAGTTCAGGAAGTGCGTGTGGAACGTGTAGACGTCCTGGTGGTAGTACCAGAGCGAGCGCAGCGACTGCCACACCTCGCCCAGGCCGCTCGCGTCCTTCTCGGTCGCGGTCGGCCACTTCTTGGAGGTGTCGAGGTTCGTGGCGACGTAGGAGTCGTCGTCCTTGGCGCAGTGGCCCTGCCCCGTGTACTGGCGGTACTGCGTCGAGCTGAGGTGCTCCTCGTACTGGTCGGCGTGCGCGAGCCAGCCGCCCCAGGTGGCGATGTAGACGAGGATCGCGACGATCACCAGCTGCAGGAACGCCGGGATGCCGTCGACGAGCGCGCCCTTGGCGACGGCCCAGCGGATGCCGAGCGAGCGGCGCGCGTTGGCGCTCCACAGCCAGCACATCACGCCCAGCGCGGCGAGGGGGTAGGCCGCCGTCCACTTGGTCCCGATCGCGAGGCCGAAGCAGACGCCGGCGGCGAGTAGCCACGGCCGGAACAGGATCCGGGGGCCCCACCCGCTCAGCGCCACCCCGTCGTCCGTACGACGGGCGAGCCTGGCCAGTCGTGCCCGGTGCCAGTCGCGGTCCGCGACGAGGCAGGACACCGCGCAGAGCAGGAACAGCGCGAGGAAGATGTCGAGCAACGCCAGCCGCGACAGCACGAAGTGCAGGCCGTCGAGCATGAGCAGCGTGCCGGCGACGCAGCCGAGCATGGTGGACCCGGTCATCCGGCGGACCAGGCGGCAGATCACCAGCACCATCAGCGCGCCCGCGACGGCGGAGGCGATCCGCCAGCCGAACGGGTCCATGCCGAAGGCCTTCTCGCCGAGCGCGATCAGCCACTTGCCGACGTCCGGGTGCACCGCGAGCGACGGGTCGCCGGTCCAGATCCCCTGGGTGTGCCCGGAGAGGATGTCGGCGTTGATGTCGGTCTTGGTGTTGCCGTCGGCGTCGGCGACGTAGGTCTGGATGTAGCCGTTGTTGAGCAGCGACCACGCGTCCTTGGCGTAGTACGTCTCGTCGAAGGCGAACCGGTGGGGGTTGCCGAGCCCGACCACCCGCAGCGCGAACGCCAGCAGGGTGAGCGCGATCGGGGCGAGCCAGCCGACGAGCTTCTCGCGGCGCCCGAGCCGGCGCAGCGGGTTCACCGCGCGTTCGACGGCCAGCGGCACGCGCTGCCCGAGCGCGGTGCGGGAGAGGCCGGTCACGGTCACGATGCGGAAGCCTACGCAACCGGTCTGCAAGGATCGGGACGTGAGTGGAGTCCTGGTGCTGGCGGGCACGCCGATCGGTCAGGTGGGCGACGCCCCGCCCCGGCTCGCCGCCGAGCTCGCGGGCGCCGATGTGGTCGCTGCCGAGGACACCCGCCGCCTGCGCCGCCTGGTCACCGACCTCGGCATCGAGCTCACCGGACGCGTGGTGTCGTACTTCGAGGGCAACGAGGCCGCGCGGACGCCGTCGCTCGTCGAGGCGCTGGTCGCCGGCGAGCGCGTGGTGCTGGTGACCGACGCCGGGATGCCGAGTGTCTCCGACCCGGGCTACCGCCTGGTCGCGGCGGCGGTCGAGGCCGGCGTACGGGTGACCGCGGTGCCCGGGCCGTCCGCCGTCCTCACGGCGCTGGCCGTGTCGGGGCTGCCGGTCGACCGGTTCTGCTTCGAGGGCTTCCTGCCGCGCAAGGCGGGGGAGCGGTCCCGGCGGCTCGCGGACCTCGCCGGCGAGCAGCGCACGATGGTGTTCTTCGAGGCGCCGCACCGCACCGAGGCCGCGCTGGCCGCGATGCGCGACGCCTTCGGCCCCGACCGGGCCGCCGTCGTCTGCCGGGAGCTGACCAAGACCCACGAGGAGGTACGCCGCGACGGGCTCGCCGCGCTCGTCGACTGGGCGGCCGAGGGGATCCGCGGCGAGGTGACCATCGTCGTCACCGGCGCGACCCCCGGCACCGCCGTCGCCTCCGACCCGGACAGCCTGCGTGCGGCCGTGGCCGCGCTCGAGGAGTCCGGCATGCGGCGCAAGGAGGCGATCGCCGCGGTCGCCGTGCAGGCTGGACTCCCCAAGCGCGACGTCTACCAGGTGGTGCACATCGATGGTTGAGCTCACGACCCCGGCCCGGATCACGACCGTCCAGCGCGACGGCCTCGTGCTCGACGTCCTCGACGAGGGCCCGATCGACGGTGAGGTCGTGGTGCTGCTCCACGGCTTCCCCGAGCGTGCCGACTGCTGGCGCCTGGTGGCGCCGATCCTCCACGAGGCGGGCTACCGCACGCTCGCGATGGACCAGCGCGGCTACTCCCGAGGCGCCCGTCCGAAGCGGCGCCGCGACTACCGGATGACCGAGCTGCTCGGCGACGTCCGCGCGCTCGCCGAGCAGGCCGGCGGCCGGGTGCACGCCGTGGGCCACGACTGGGGAGCCATCCCCGCCTGGCTCATCGCGATGCACCACCCCGAGCTCGTCGCGAGCCTCACGGCCGTGTCGGTGCCGCACCCGCAGGCGTTCCTGACCTCGATGGTGCGCTCCACCCAGGGCCTGAAGTCCTGGTACATGCTGGCGTTCCAGGTGCCCTTCCTGCCCGAGCGGCTGGCCCGCACGCCCGGCGGCTTCCTCGACAAGCAGCTGCGGACCGCCGGCATGACCGCCGACGACATCGCCCGCTTCCGCGCCGAGATCGTCGACGACGGGGCGCTGACCACCGCGCTCCACTGGTATCGCGCGCTGCCGCTGGCCGACCCGCGGCTGACCCGGCGCAAGGTCACCGTGCCGACCACGATGGTGTGGAGCGACGACGACATCGCGCTGGGCCGCTGGGGCGTCGAGCGCACCGCGGGCCTGGTGGACGCGCCGTACCGGTTCGTCGAGCTCAACGGGATCTCGCACTGGATCCCCACCCAGGCGCCCGAGGCGCTGGCCGAGGCGATCCTCGACCGCGTCCGCTCCACGGCGTCGTGAGCACCGACGAGCGCCCGCCCGTCCCGGAGCCGCTGCCGCACCCCGTCGTCGACAACCACTGCCACCTCGACATCGGCCGGGGCGATGTGCCCTGGGACGCGCGCGAGGCGATCGACGCCGCGGCCGCGGTCGGCGTACGCCGGATCGTGCAGATCGGCTGCGACCTGCCCGGCGCCCGCTGGGCGGTCGCCGCGGCCGAGGAGCACCCCGAGCTCGTCGCCGGTGTCGCGCTGCACCCCAACGAGGCGCCGCGGATCCTCGAGCACGACGGCCGTGCCGCCCTGGAGGCCGCGTGGGACGAGATCGAGCGGCTCGCCGGCGCCCACCCCAAGGTGCGCGCGGTGGGGGAGACCGGTCTCGACTCGTTCCGCACCGGGGACGACGGCCGCGCGGTGCAGGTGGAGTCGTTCCGCCGCCACGTCGACCTGGCCAAGCGGCTCGACAAGACGCTCGTCATCCACGACCGCGAGACCCACGACGAGGTCCTCGAGGTGCTCGACAGCGAGGGTGTGCCGGACCGCTGGGTGATGCACTGCTTCTCCGGCGACGCGGCGTTCGCGCGGGCCTGCCTGGACCGCGGTGCCTATCTCTCGTTCGCGGGGACGGTGACCTTCAAGAACGCGGCGCCGCTGCGCGAGGCGCTGCGGATCGTGCCGCGCGACCGGCTGCTCGTCGAGACCGACGCGCCGTACCTGACGCCGATGCCCTACCGCGGGCGCACCAATGCGTCGTACCTGGTGCCGGTGACGGTGCGCGCGATGGCGGCCGAGCGGGGCGAGGACCTGGGCGAGCTGTGCGCCGCGATCGACGCTGCGACCGAGGCTGCGTTCGGTGGTTCCTGGTAGTTCCTGGAAATTCCGGGGGCTGTGACAGGTGTGACGGATGGGGCGTTCTCGGCGTGACTCCGCTCACCGCGACCCGCCGGAAGACCCCTCGCCAAGTTGCAATCCGCCCCTGACTCACGTTGTGGTGGACGACTGAAGGCCGGGATCGGAGGCAGTTTCGACCGTCCAGCTCACTCGGGAACGAGCTGGTCGGGCCGAGGCCCGGGGAGTACGACGTTCGGAGAATCGTGCGACTTGCACGCCACGACCTTGCCCAGTCCCTCAAGGGAACCGTTCTGAAGCTGGCCCACAGCAGGGTCGCCCTCACCGCCACCGTCGCCACCGTTCTCGTGGCCGTCTCGGCGGTCACCTGGGGCTACTCGGCGATGACCACGGAGGTCACCCTCTCGGTCGACGGCAAGCCGCGCGCCGTGTCCACGATGGGTGACACCGTCGGCGACGTGCTCCGGGACGAGGGCATCGAGGTGTCCGACCGCGACGTCGTCCAGCCGGGTCTGGACGAGGAGATCCGCTCCGGCGACAAGATCGCGGTGCTCTACAGCCGCCCGATCGAGCTCACCGTCGACGGCGAGACCAGCACCCACTGGGTCACCGCCACCGATGTCGACGGCGCGCTCGCCCAGATCGGCACGGTGTACGCCGACAGCCGGCTCTCCACCAGCCGCGGCATGACGATCGACCGTGGCGGCGCCGAGATCGACGTCGTCACCCCCAAGAAGCTCACCTTCGCGCTGGCCGGCAAGAAGCCGATCACCCGCGAGGTCCCCGCGCTCACCGTCGAGGAGGCGCTGACCGCGGTCGGCGTCGAGCTCGACGCCCAGGACCGCACCCGCCCGGCCCGCGACGCCGCGATCGCCGACGGCGACCGGATCGTCTTCACCGACATCGAGGTCCGCCAGCGCAAGGTCGCCGGCGAGGTCGTCGGTGCCCCGGTCAAGGAGATCGAGGACGACGCCATGTTCAAGGGCGAGACCAAGGTCGTCGAGGCCGGCGCCGACGGTCGTCGCGACGTCACCTACAAGGTCACCGTCCGCAACGGCGAGGTCGTCCGGCGCGTCGTCCTGACCGCCGACGTGACCCGCAAGCCCACGACCAAGGTCGTCCGGGTCGGCACCAAGGAGCAGGTCACCGCCAACTACGCCGGCGGCAACACCGTCTGGGACCGCCTCGCCCAGTGCGAGTCCGGCGGCAACTGGGCCATCAACACCGGCAACGGCTACTACGGCGGCCTCCAGTTCAACGCCGGCACCTGGCGCGCCTACGGCGGCACCGGCCTCCCGCACCAGGCCTCCCGCGAGACCCAGATCGCCATCGCGACCAAGGTCCGCAACGCCTCCGGCGGCTACGGCGCCTGGCCCGGCTGCGCTGCCAAGCTCGGCCTCCCCCGCTGACGAAGTCGCGCGTTCCGGCGCGCGAAGGAGCACGTTCCGGCGGTCGAAGGTGCACCCTCGACCGCCGGAACGTGTCACTTCGGCCGCCGGAACGTGCTCCTTCGGCGGGGATCACTAGGCTGGGCGCATGG
Source organism: Pimelobacter sp. 30-1 (assembly GCF_018831735.1). Classification (NCBI taxonomy): domain Bacteria; kingdom Bacillati; phylum Actinomycetota; class Actinomycetes; order Propionibacteriales; family Nocardioidaceae; genus Pimelobacter; species Pimelobacter sp. 30-1. Next base: position 258,129 of record NZ_NHTS01000003.1, on the reverse strand, counting down.
CTGACACCTCCGCACCGCGGCTGCTGGGCCCGGCGGAGGTTCGGGAGCTGGCGGCACGCCTCGACCTGCGCCCGACCAAGCAGCGCGGGCAGAACTTCGTGATCGACGCCAACACCGTGCGCCGCATCGTCCGGGAGTCCGGGGTGGGTGAGGGCGAGGTGGTGCTGGAGGTCGGTCCGGGGCTCGGGTCGCTGACCCTCGCTCTGCTCGAGGTGGGGGCCGAGGTGACCGCGGTCGAGGTCGATCCACTGCTTGCCGGTGAGCTGCCGACGACCATCCAGGCGTACGCGCCCGCCCAGGCCGAGCGGTTCCGGGTGGTCCTCGCGGACGCGCTGTCGGTCACCGACGTCCCCGGCCCGCCGCCGCAGGCGCTCGTCGCGAACCTGCCCTACAACGTCTCGGTGCCGGTGCTGCTGCACCTGATGGCCCTGCTCCCGTCGCTGAAGCACGGCCTGGTCATGGTCCAGGCCGAGGTCGCCGATCGGCTGGCCGCGCCCCCCGGCTCCAAGACGTACGGCGTCCCGTCCGCCAAGGCCGCCTGGTACGCCGACGTACGCCGGGCCGGCTCGATCGGCCGCAACGTCTTCTGGCCCGCCCCCAACGTCGACTCCGGCCTGGTCGCGTGGACCCACCGCGAGCCGCCGACCGACCAGGTCTCCCGCGAGACCGTGTTCGCCGTCATCGACGCCGCCTTCGCACACCGCCGCAAGGCGCTGCGCGGCGCGCTGCGCGACCTCGCCGGCAGTGCCGACGCGGCCGAGGCCGCGCTGCGGGCCGCCGGCATCGACCCCCTCACCCGCGGCGAGGCTCTCGGGATCGACCAGTTCGTGGCGATCGCGGTCGCCCTGCAGCAGACCCCGGAGGCCGCTCGATGACCCAGGACGCCGTGACCGTGCGTGCTCCCGCCAAGATCAACCTGCACCTCGGTGTCGGCAGTCCTCGTCCCGACGGGCTGCATCCCCTGGCGACCGTCTACCAGGCCGTCGGCCTCTACGACGACGTCTCGGTGACCGACGCCGCGACGTGGTCGGTCGAGCTGGCCGAGCCGGTCGCCGGTGTACCCCTCGACGACGACAACATCGCCATCCGCGCGGGCCGGGCGCTCGCCGCCCACCACGGCATCGACCGCGCGGCCGCGATCACCATCGCCAAGGGGATCCCGGTCATGGGCGGCATGGCCGGCGGCTCGGCCGACGCCGCCGCGACGCTGCTCGCGCTCGACCGGCTCTGGGACCTGCAGACCTCGGACGACGACCTGCTCCGCATCGCGGGCACCCTCGGCTCCGACGTGCCGTTCGCGCTCGTCGGCGGTACGGCGCTCGGGACCGGCCACGGCCAGCTCGTCACGCCCGTCGAGGACACCAGCTCGGTGTGGTGGGTCGTCGTCCTCTCCGACGAGGGACTCTCCACGCCCGCGGTCTACCGCCACTTCGACGAGCTCTCGCCCGACGCCCCGGCGGACCCCCCGGTCCCCGAGGCGCTGATCGAGGCCCTCGCCGGCGGGTACGCCGACGAGATCGGCGATCTCCTCGCCAACGACCTCTGGCCCGCCGCGCGCGACCTGCGCCCCGACCTCGTGGACGTCGAGGTGGCCCTGCGCAGCCTCAGCCCGGACGGCGTCCTCCTCTCCGGCTCCGGCCCCACCCTCCTGATGCTCCACGAGGGCGTCGAGGAGGCGCGGGCCGCGGCCGCCGACCTGACCGAGCGCGGCTACCGGTGCACCCTCGCCCCGGGACCCGTCGCCGGTGCCCACGTGGTGACCTATGCCTGAGCCCCGCAGCCTGATCAACCTGGAGCGGATCTCGAAGTCCTTCGGCGTCCGCCCCCTGCTCACCGACGTCTCGCTCGGTATCGGCGAGGGAGAGCGGATCGGCATCGTCGGCCGCAACGGCGACGGCAAGACGACGCTGCTGCGCATTCTCACCGGTACCGAGGAGCCGGACGCCGGCCGGGTCTCGCGCCAGCGCGGCATCCTGATCGGTGTGCTGACCCAGCACGACGACTTCGAGGACTCCCACACCGTGCGCGAGGTCGTGCTCCAGGGCATGGCCGACCACGAGTGGGCCGCGGACTCCCGGCTGCGCGAGATCGTCGACGTCCTGCTGGCGGGGGTCGAGCTCGACCGTGCCGTGGCCGGCCTCTCCGGCGGCGAGCGCCGCCGCTGCGCGCTGGCCGGGCTGCTCCTCGGCGACCACGACCTCGTGATCCTCGACGAGCCCACCAACCACCTCGACGTCGAGGCGGTCGCGTGGCTCGCGGCCCACCTCGCCGCGCGGTCGTCCGCGCTCGTCGTCGTCACCCACGACCGCTGGTTCCTCGACGCGGTGTGCGAGCAGACCTGGGAGGTGCACGACGGCGTCGTCGACACCTACGAGGGCGGCTACGCCGCGTTCGTCCTGGCCAAGGCCGAGCGCCAGCGCCAGGCCGCCGCCTCGGAGGTACGCCGGCAGAACCTCGTCCGCAAGGAGCTCGCCTGGCTGCGCCGCGGAGCCCCCGCGCGCACGTCCAAGCCGAAGTTCCGCATCGACGCCGCCAACGCCCTCATCGAGGACGTCCCGCCGCCGCGCGACCGCCTCGAGCTCCAGCGCTTCGCCACCCAGCGGCTCGGCAAGGACGTCATCGACCTCGAGGACGTCGACTTCTCCCGCGGGACCCGCCAGCTGCTGTCCCACGCGACCTGGCGCCTGGGCCCCGGCGACCGGATCGGCCTCGTCGGCGTCAACGGCGCCGGCAAGACCTCCGTCCTGTCGCTGCTGTCCGGCGCGGCCGCGCCCTCGGTCGGCAAGGTCCGCCACGGCCGTACGGTCGCGCTCCAGCACCTCTCCCAGGACGTCGACTTCGACGACCCCGAGGCCCGCGTGCTCGACACCGTCGAGGGCATCCGCCGGGTCGCCAAGACCGCCGACGGCGAGATCAGCGCGACCTCGATGCTGGAGCGCTTCGGGTTCACCGGCGACAAGCTCACCGCCCGCCTCGGTGACCTCTCCGGAGGCGAGCGCCGCCGGTTCCAGCTGCTCCGGCTGCTGCTGACCGAGCCCAACGTCCTGCTCCTCGACGAGCCCACCAACGACCTCGACATCGAGACCCTCAACGTCCTCGAGGACTTCCTCGACGGCTGGCCGGGGACGCTCGTGGTGGTCTCGCACGACCGGTACTTCCTCGAGCGCGTCACCGACTCGGTCTGGGCGCTGCTCGGCGACGGGCAGGTCTCGATGCTGCCGCGCGGGGTCGAGGAGTACCTCGAGCGCCGCCGGCAGATTCTGCGGCACGACGCCGCCCCGGCTCCCGCGCCAGCCGCGGTCCGGGCGCCGACTCCGGCCGCGGCGGCTGCAGCGGCCGCAGCGCCGGCCGTGGCGGCCGCGGCGGCCCCGCCCAAGGCGCGGGCCGGATCGGCCGAGGAGCGCGCGGCGAAGAAGGCCGTCGCCCGCCTCGACAAGGTCCTCGAGCGGCTCTCCGCCCAGGAGGCCGAGCTGACCGCCGCGCTCGTCGCGCACGCGACGGACCCGGAGCGGCTGACCACGCTCGGTACCGAGCTCGCCGCGCTCCAGGAGGAGAAGGAGGCGGCCGAGCTCGAGTGGCTCGAGGCCGCGGAGCTGCTCGACTAGTTCGACCAGCGCGACCAGGCCGACTAGTCGTCGAACGTGGCGAGCACCGCGCGGTGGTCGCTGGACCCGGCCTTGGCGACCCGGGTCTCGAGGACGGTCAGGCCGCGCTCGAAGATGTGGTCGATCCGCACCAGCGGGAACCGGGCCGGCCAGGTGAACCCGAACGACAGCCCGGTCGAGCGCGGCTCGGACAGGTTGCGGCGGACGCCCTTGAGCGCCGGGTCCGTCGTCGCCGCGTTGAAGTCGCCCATCGCGACCAGGCGCGGGGAGTCGTCGGCGTCGATGAGGTCGGCCAGGTTGCTGAGCATGGCGTCGCGCCCGGCCTGCTGGCCCGGACGGACCGAGGCGGCGTGGACGACATAGACCCGGACCCTGCCGCCGGGTGCGGCGACGTCCGCGCGCAGGGCGCGCTTCCAGGACAGCCCGAGGGTGAGGCCCTCGGTGTTGCTGAGGGGGTAGACGCTCCACAGGCCGACCGTGCCGGCGGTGTAGGCGTAGGGGTGCGACGTCGCCAGGGCCTCGGCCGCCTCGGCGCGGGCGGACGCGTCCATCTCGGTCAGGGCGATGACGTCGCTGTCGAGTCCGGCGAGGGTACGGGCCGACTCGGCGGAGGTGCCTGATCGAGCCTCGACGTTCTGGCTCGCGAAGGTGACCGGGGTGCCGTCGGCGTCCGGCCGCGAGGACAGGACGGCGGGCAGCACGGGCGCGAGCGCGACTGCCCAGAGGACCAGCGCGACCGGCGCGGCCAGCGACGACCAGGACCGGCGCAGGAGCGCGAGCAGGACCAGGGGGACCAGCAGGAAGCCGGCCCAGGGGAGCGTCGCCGCGCCGATCGTGCCGGCCACGCCGGGGATCTGGGCGAGCACGACGACCGCCGCGATCACGACGGACAGCAGCACGATCCCCAGGTCGCTGCGCAGGCGCGGCACGATGTCAGCCCGCGAAGGGCAGCAGCAGCCGCCGCAGCAGGCCCGCGAGCTCGGCCTGGTCGTCCGCGGACAGGCCGGTGAGGAGCTCGCGCTCCGCGTCGAGGAGGGCCGCGAACGCGCCGTCGACGGCGTCCTTGCCCTCGGGGGTGAGCCGGACGAGGACGCCACGGCGGTCGGAGGGGTCAGGATGGCGTTCGACCAGGCCGCGGGTGGTCAGCCGGTCGACCCGGTTGGTCATGGTCCCGCTGGTCACCAGGGTCTCGCGCAGCAGTCGCCCCGGCGAGAGCTCGTACGGCGACCCGGCGCGGCGCAGGGCCGCGAGCACGTCGAACTCCCAGGGCTCGATGTCGTGGGTGGTGAACGCGTGCCGGCGCGCCTTGTCGACGTGGTGGGAGACCCGCGCGATCCGGCTGAAGACGGCGACCGGCGCCAGATCGAGGTCGCTGCGCTCGCGCGCCCACGCCTCGATCAGGGAGTCGACCTCGTCCCGCTCCGCCATGACCGCAGTGTAGCGGGTGGGTCGAGAATCTTGATGTCAAGATAAATTGGACGTACGCTCGCCCCATGACCGAGCACCGCACCGCCCTCGAACCGGTCACCCTGGCCAGCCTGACCTGGGGCGACCCCGATGACGTACGACGGCCGCTGGCTCTGCTCCTGCACGGCTTCCCGGACACCGCCCACACCTGGCGCCACCTCGGCCCCGCGCTCGCCGAGGGGGGCTACCGCGTGGTCGCGCCGTTCACCCGCGGCTACGCGCCCAGCGACCTCCCGGCCGACGGCAGCTACCACGTGCCGGCCCTCATGGACGACGCGCTCGGCCTGCACCGCACGCTCGGCGGCGACCACCGCGCGGTGCTGGTCGGTCACGACTGGGGCGCGATCACCGCCAACGGCATCGCCGCCTCCACGGCGAACCCGTTCGGCGCCGTCGTGGCGTTGTCGGTCCCGCCGATCGCTGCGATGAACCCGCGCCGCGACGACGCGATCCACTGGCTGCGGATCCTGCCGCGACAGGCCGCGCTGAGCTGGTACACGCTCTTCAACCAGCTCCCACGCCTGCCCGAGCGCGCGTTCGACCGCCTCGTCGCGCACCTGTGGCGGCGGTGGTCGCCCGGCTACGACGCGACCACCGACCTGGCGCACCTCGCCGCCGCGCTGCCCGACGACGCCCGCAAGGCGGCGGCGCTCGGCTACTACCGCGCGCAGCCCCGCGTCCGGCGGCTGCCCGCGCGCTACCGACCGCTGGCCCGCGACTGGGTCGGCCCGCCGCGCGTACCGCTGCTCTACCTCCACGGCGCCGACGACGGCTGCCTCGACGCCCGCTGGGCGGCCCGCATCGGCGACCGGCTCCCCGCGGGCAGCCGGGTCGCGGTGGTCGACGACGCCGGGCACTTCCTCCAGCTCGAACGGCCCGCCGCGGTGAACGCCCTCGTGCTGGAGTTCGTCGCCGAGCGAGCGGAGGTCGCCCGATGAGCGCCGCCACCGGTCCCGTGTGGGATCCGCAGCGCTACCTCGCCTATGCCGGCGAACGGGGCCGGCCGTTCGTCGATCTCGTCGGTCGCCTGGACGCGCTCGACCCTCGGGTCGTGGTCGATCTCGGTTGTGGTCCCGGCAACCTCACCTCCCTCCTCGCTGACCGCTGGCCGGCCGCTGCGATCACCGGCATCGATTCCAGTGCCGCCATGGTGCGCGCAGCCTCCGACACAAAGGCCGCCGAGCGGATCACGTTCGTCCAGGGCGACGTGCGCGACTGGCTGGCGAGCGCGCCGGAGGGCGGCGTCGACGTCCTCGTGTCCAACGCGATGCTCCAGTGGGTGCCCGGCCACCTCGACCTGGTGCCGGGCCTGGTGCGCGCGGTCGCGCCGGGCGGCTGGCTGGCCTTCCAGGTGCCCGGCAACTTCGGCGAGCCGAGCCACACGCTGCGCGACGAGCTCGCCGCCGAGGAGCCGTACGCCGCCCACCTGCACGGCGTCGCGGTCCCGAGCTCGCACGACCCGGCGACGTACCTGCGGGCGCTGCAGGACCTCGGCTGCGAGGTCGACGCGTGGGAGACGACGTACCTCCACGTGCTGCACGGCCCGGACCCGGTCTTCACCTGGGTCTCCGGGACGGGCGCGCGCCCGACCCTCCAGGTGCTGCCCGACGACCTGCGCCCGGGCTTCGAGGACGAGCTCAAGCGGCGCCTGCGGGCGGCGTACGCCGACGACGGGCGCGGTGTGGTGCTGCCGTTCCGGCGGATCTTCGTCGTGGCGCGGAGGCCGCGATGAGGCTGCACCACGTCCAGGTCGCGTGCCCGCGCGGGGGAGAGGACGAGGCCCGCCGCTTCTACGGCACGGGTCTGGGCCTGGTCGAGGTGCCCAAGCCGGACGCGCTCGCCGGACGCGGCGGCTGCTGGTTCCGGGCGTACGACGACCGGGGCGCGGTCACGGCCGAGCTCCACATCGGCGTCGAGGAGCCGTTCGCGCCCGCCCGCAAGGCGCACCCGGCGCTGCTCCTCGACGCGGTCGCGGCGCTCGACGAGACGGGCGCCCGGCTGGCCGGGCTCGGCTTCGCGGTCGACTGGACCGAGCGGCACACCTTCGCGGGCCACGAGCGCTGCCACGCCTTCGACGGAGTGGGCAACCGGGTCGAGCTGCTGGCCCCGGCCGCCGGTGTCGCCTAGCGGCGTAGCCGGGGTCACCTTGCCGGGCATTGTTACCGGCGAGTAGCCTCGGGTTCATGACCCAGGTCCACAGCCTCTGGAAGACCACCACGAGCCTGCCCGTCGTCGGCGGCACCCTCGGCAAGCGGGTGTTCTCGTTCGCGTTCAGCCAGAAGGCGCCGTACTTCGCCACCATTCACCCGCGGGTGACCGAGCTGCGGCCCAACTACGCCGAGGTCGTCATCCCCAAGCGCCGCCGGGTGCAGAACCACATCGGCACGGTGCACGCGATCGCGCTGTGCAACGGCCTCGAGATGGCGATGGGTGCGCTCGCGGAGGCGACGATCCCGCGCGACAAGCGGTGGATCCCCAAGGGGATGGAAGTCGCCTACACCGCCAAGGCGACCAGCGACATCACCTGCACGGCCGAGACCGACCAGGAGCAGTGGGACACCGCCGAGGGCGACCTGCCGGTCCGGGTCAAGGGCGTGCGCGACGACGGCACGGTCGTCATCGAGGGCGTCATCAACCTGTGGGTGACCAGCAAGAGGAAGTAGCCGGGCCGCCCCTCGGGGCGCTCGGGACGCTCGTCAGAGGATGTCGGGGACGACGCTCAGCGTCAGCCCGACCAGGATCGCCAGGGCGGCGTACAGCGCGACGCGGCGGTTGCCCGAGCTGGGCGGGGCGTCGGCGAGGGCCGGCAGGCCCATGCTCCGGCGCCAGTCGTCCTCCTCGCCCTCCCACTGCTCAGCCGGGGTGATCGCGCGCAGCGTGGCGCCGATGCCGAGGAGCAGGAGCGTGAACGCGCCGCCCGCGACGGTGAGCACGGTGAGGATCGCGGAGACGCCGCGGGTCTCGGTGCCGAACATCAGGCCCGCGCCCATGCCGACCGACGCCAGCAGCGCCACGATGCTGAGGATGCTGCCGACCACCTGGTTGTGGCGGGCGACGAAGCCGGGGGACGCGGTGTCGGGCATGGGCCCGACCTTACTGGGCGGGGCCGAGCGGGTGACGCCTCGCTCCTGGCGTCACGGTCAGCGAGCTCAGTCCTCGTCGGCGACCCAGTACAGGGCGGCCCCCTCGGCGCCGATGGCGACGAGGCCTGCGTCCATCGTGTACTCGGTGGCCGACTCCCAGCCGAAGGGGGACGTGCCGGGGAGGTCGGCGCTGTTGGCGGCGAAGCGAGATCCGTGGCTCCCGACCGCATCCAGGAACTGCGCGGTCAGCCAGGCCGCGGTCTGCTCCCGCATCAGCTCGGCGCGGTAGGCGAGGCTGCGGTGCAGCAGCGCGGTGAGGAACGACGCGGCGCCGGCCCGGTCCATCTCGTGCCAGCGCTTGCCGAGGGGTTCGAGGCCGGCTGCGCGCGCGACGTCGTCGAAGGTGGCGGCCTCGTCCGGTCCCAGCAGGGTCAGCCAGCACGGGTGCCGGTCCGCGCGCATCAGGTCGGCGACGTTTCTCGGGGAGCTCCACGGTGTGCTCCTGCGCTTTCTCCGATGGACCTCCTGCGCCGTACGCTTGAGCGGTCATGAGCACTGCAGCCCAGCCCCGCACCTACGAGGTCCGCACCTACGGGTGCCAGATGAACGTGCACGACTCCGAGCGCCTCTCGGGCCTGCTCGAGGACGCCGGCTACGCCGCGGCCCCCGAGGGGGAGCAGGCGGACGTCGTCGTGTTCAACACCTGCGCGGTGCGGGAGAACGCGGACAACCGCCTCTACGGCAACCTCGGGCACCTGGCGCCGATCAAGGCGAAGCGGCCCGGGATGCAGATCGCGGTCGGGGGCTGCATGGCGCAGAAGGACCGCGACACCGTGGTCAAGCGGGCGCCGTGGGTCGACGTCGTCTTCGGGACCCACAACATCGGCTCCCTGCCGGCGCTGCTCGACCGGGCGCGGGTGCAGGAGGAGGCGCAGGTCGAGATCCTCGAGTCGCTCGACGTGTTCCCGTCGACGCTGCCGACCAAGCGCGAGTCGGCGTACGCCGCGTGGGTGTCGGTGAGCGTGGGGTGCAACAACACGTGCACGTTCTGCATCGTGCCGAGCCTGCGGGGCAAGGAGAAGGACCGGCGGCCGGGCGAGATCCTGGCCGAGATCGAGGCGCTCGTCGCCGAGGGGGTCTCCGAGGTCACGCTGCTGGGCCAGAACGTCAACGCCTACGGCGTGGAGTTCGGTGACCGGCAGGCGTTCTCCAAGCTGCTGCGGGCCTGCGGCGCGATCGAGGGGCTGGAGCGGGTGCGGTTCACCAGCCCGCACCCGGCCGAGTTCACCGACGACGTCATCGAGGCGATGGCCGAGACGCACAACGTGATGCCGAGCCTGCACATGCCGCTGCAGTCCGGCTCGTCCAAGGTCCTCAAGGACATGCGCCGGTCCTACCGCCAGGAGAAGTTCCTCGGCATCATCGACCGGGTCCGTGCGGCGCTGCCGGACGCGGCGATCACCACCGACATCATCGTCGGCTTCCCGGGCGAGACCGAGGAGGACTTCCAGGAGACCCTCAAGGTCGTCCGGGAGGCGCGGTTCTCGGGGGCGTTCACCTTCCAGTACTCCAAGCGCCCCGGTACGCCGGCCGCGACCCTGCCCGACCAGGTCGCCCAGGCCGACGTCACCGACCGCTACAACCGGCTCGTCGAGCTGGTCAACGAGATCACCTGGGACGAGAACAAGCGCCTCATCGGGCGCGAGCTCGAGCTCATGGTCTCCGAGGGCGAGGGGCGCAAGGACGCCGCCACCCACCGGCTGTCCGGGCGTGCGCCCGACAACCGGCTCGTGCACTTCGAGGCCGACTTCTCGCAGGTCGACGGCGCGCCGCGGCCCGGCGACATGGTGACGGTCCAGGTGACCTATGCCGCGCCGCACCACCTGGTCGCCGACGGTCCGGTGCGCGCGCTGCGTCGTACCCGCTCGGGCGACGCGTGGGAGCGCCGTACGACGACGCCCGCGCCCGCCACCGCCGGGGTCGGGCTGGGGATGCCGTCGATCGGCGTCCCCGCGCCGCTGCCGGACGCCCCCGTCTGCGGCTGAGGCGGTACGACGTGCCCGCCGACGCGCCGACCATCCTCGCGACCTCCGGGGGCGTGGTCCCCAGCGCCCGCAACCGCTGGTCCGTCGGTCCCCTGACCCGGTACGCCGTCGACCTGGCCGGCGTCGAGGGCCGGGCGCCGCGGGTCTGCTTCCTCGCGACCGCGTGCGGCGACCAGCCCGCGGTGCTGCGCGACTTCTACGACATGGCCCAGGAGGCGGGCTTCCACGGCAACCACCTCTCGCTGTTCACGATGCCCAACGTGGCCGACGTCCGGGCGCACCTGCTCGCCCAGGACGTCATCTGGGTGTGGGGCGGCAGCGTCGCGGGCCTGCTGGCGATGTGGGAGTTGCACGGTGTCGGCGCCGCGATGCGCGAGGCCTGGGAGGCCGGCGTGGTGCTGACCGGGGTCTCGGCCGGATCGATCTGCTGGCACACCGGCGGCACGACCGACTCGTTCGGGCCCGACCTGCGCCCGATCACCAACGGGCTCGGGCTGGTGCCCTACTCCAACGGCGTGCACTACGACTCCGAGGAGCAGCGGCGCCCGCTGTTCCAGCAGCTGATCGGCGACGGCGTGCTGCCGGCCGGCTACGCGACCGACGACGGCGTCGGCCTGCACTACCGCGGGACCGAGCTGGTCGAGGCGCTGACGGAGCAGGCCGGCAAGGCGGCGTACTTCGTCGAGCGGGGTGCGGCGGGCGGCGCGGTCGAGACCCGGCTGGAGACCCGGCTCCTACGCGGGTGACTCCTCCTCCGGGGGCACCTCCGGGTTGCCCTTGGTGGCCTCGGTCTCGGTGTCCTCGCCGGTCAGCGTCTCGGCGGGCAGCTCGCCGTCGGTCGCCGGGTTCTTCCGGGGGTCGAGGTCGCGCGACTCGGTGCTGAAGGCGCCGTCCCCGCCGACGCCCTCGATCCGGTTCGGCCCGCCGGGAGGAGGCTCGGGAGGCTCGGTCGCGGGTTCGGGGCGCGGTGGCAGCTTCTCGTCCATGACTTCCTCTCTGGGGAGCACCTGGAGGAGAGGTATCCGCTCACGCGGATCCCAGTCGGGCAGGAGCCGTCAGAAGCCGTGGTGCGAGAGCGCCGGCAGGTCGCCGCGGCGCAGGCCGGCGAGCACGACCGCCTCGTGCGGGACGAGCGGGTCGGGCAGCGCGGAGAGCGGGAACCAGCGCAGGTCCGCGCACTTGGCCGGCTCGACGATCCGCGGCTCGCCGGACCAGGAGCGGGCGGTGAAGAAGAAGTCGATGCGCTCGTCGATGGGCAGGTCGTGGGCCGTGCGCTGCATCGCGGTGGCGAACACGAGGTCGAGTCCGGTGACGCCCACCTCTTCGAGGGCCTCGCGGTGGGCGGCGGCCTCGGCGGTCTCGCCGCGCTCGACGTGGCCGGCCGCGGCGGCGGCCCAGTGGGCGTCCATGTAGCCGGTGTTCTGGCGCAATTGGAGGAGCACCTCGGTGCCCGTGCCGTCCGTGTCGTCCGGGTCCTCGCGGAGGAGGAAGACGTAGGAGGCGGGAACCACCACGAATCGGGTCTTGCCGGTGGCGGGGTCCTGAACGGTCACCGAGGTGCTCTCTGCCGGTCGTCGGTGGGGACGATCAGCTGATGTCGTCGTTCTTGCCGTCGAGGCTGTCGAGCGCGTCCTTGGCCTTGTCGGCGCCGAGGTCGATCTTGTCGTCGAACTTGCCGCCGGTCTTGTCGGAGGCGAAGTCGGCAGCCTTGTCGACCGCGTCGCCGATCTTGTCGCCCTGGCTGTCGACCGCGTCGCTCAGCTTGTCCTTGGCGTCATCGAGAAAGCCCACGAGAAACCCCCAGAGGTGAGTGTCCGGCGACCCGACCTGAGCCACCGGTGTCACCTTAGAGGATCGGTCTCACGCGGGGGTGTCGTCCTCGCCCCGCTTGCCGAGTGCGTCCTTGGCCTTGTCGGTGGCCGACTCGATCTTGTCGTGGTACTTGCCCTTGGTCTTGTCGTCGACGAAGTCGGCGGCCTTGTCGAGCCCGGACTCGATCTTGTCGCCGTGCTTGTCGACCGCGTCGCCGACCTTGTCGGTGACGGTGTCCTTCGCGCCCTTCAGCTTGTCCATGAATCCCATGGCGGTCTCCTCGCGTCGTGGCCCGGGGTGGCTCCCGAGTGGGTCATTGCCACACTAATCCCATGCCGATGAGCCCGACCCCGCCCGCGACCCCCATCGTGGCGATCGTCGGCCCCACGGCCAGCGGCAAGACGGCGCTCTCGCTCGACCTCGCTGAGGCGCTGGGGGGAGAGATCGTCAACACCGACGCCATGCAGGTCTACCGCGGCATGGACATCGGTACGGCGAAGCTCCCGCCCGCCGAGCGGCGCGGCATCCCGCACCACCTGCTCGACACGCTCCAGGTCCGCGACCCGGCCACGGTCGCGGAGTTCCAGAGATGGGCGCGGACGGCGATCGCCGCGCTGCGCGCACGGGGCGCGACGCCCGTCCTGGTGGGCGGGTCCGCGCTCTACACGCGGGCGATCCTCGACCGCTTCGACTTCCCCGGCACCGACCCGGCCGTCCGGGCGCGGCTGGAGGCCGAGCTCGACGAGGTCGGCAGCGCGACCCTGCACGCGCGGCTGCGGACACTCGACCCGCCGGCGGCGGAGCGGATCGAGGTCGAGAACGGGCGGCGGGTCGTCCGGGCGTTGGAGGTCATCGAGATCACCGGGGAGCCGTTCAGCGCCCACCTCCCCGTCCAGGAGTACGCCGACCCGCGCACCGTCCAGCTCGGCGTCGCGATCGACCGCGACGTCCTGGAGGAGCGGATCGTGCTGCGGGTGCGGACGATGTTCGACGACGGGCTGCTCGACGAGGTCGAGCGCCTGCTGGCCGAGGGCCTGGCGGAGAGCCGGACCGCGGCGGCCGCGATCGGCTACCGGCAGGCGGCGGCGGTGCTCGCGGGGGAGATGACGGTCGCCGAGGCCATCGAGAAGACGGTGATCGCGACGCGCCAGTTCGCCCGGAGACAGATGGCCTGGTGGCGCAACGACCCCCGCATCACCTGGCTCGAGCACGACGACCCGGAGCGCGTCGCCCGGGCGCTGAGCGTGGTCCGGGCGGTCTGAGCCGCCTCAGCGCAGCCGCGCCAGCGCGGTCTCGGCCGCGTGGAAGCCGCCCATCCCGTGCACGCCCGCGCCCGGCGGGGTCGCCGCGGAGCACAGGTAGACGCCCGGGACGCCCAGCTCGTAGGGGGAGAGCGCGATCCGCGGCCGGAAGGCGACCTGGCGCGCGGTGTTGGCACCGGCGCTGATGTCGCCGCCGACGTAGTTGGCGTTGTAGGCCTCCAGCGCGGCCGGACCGCGGGGAGCCACGGCGAGGACGCGCTCGCGGAAGCCGGGCGCGAACCGCTCGACCTGGCGCAGGACGGCCTCGGTCGCGTCGCCGTCGTAGCCGTGGGGGACGTGCGCGTAGGCGTAGACGGGGTGGGTGGTGCCGGAGGAGCGGGAGGGATCGGCGAGGTACTGCTGGCCGAGCAGCACGAACGGCCGCTCGGGCATCTCGCCGCGCACGGTGGCGGCCTCGATCGCGGCGACCTCCTCGGCGGTGCCGCCGAGGTGGAGGGTGCCCGCCCGGCGGCAGGCCTCGTTGGTCCAGGGGATGTCGCCCTCGATCGCGAGGTCGACCTTGAAGGCCGCGGGGCCGTAGGTGTAGCGGGTGAGCGCGCGGCGCACGCGCGAGGGCAGGCGGTCGCCGACGATGTCGAGGACGCCGGCCGGCGCCGTGTCCAGCAGTACGACGTCCGGTGCGGCGCCGCCGGTCAGCTCGCGGACCTGGCAGAGCGAGGTCACCCGGACCCCCGTGCGGACGGTGCCGCCGAGCGAGGTGAGCACCGAGAGCAGGGCGCGGGTGATCGAGGCCGTGCCGCCCTCGGCGACCGGCCAGCCGACCGCGTGGGCGGTGGCGGTGAGCATCAGGCCGACCGAGCCCGACAGGGGTGTGTCGAGACGGCCGAAGACATGGGCGGCGACGCCCGAGAACAGCGCCCGGGCGGGGTCGTCGCGGAACCGGGCCGTCGTCCAGGTGGCCGGCTGCAGTGCCTTGACACCGAACCGGCCGAGGGCGACCGGGTGGCGGGGGAGGTGCGCGACCGGTTGGAAGACCTCGTCGACGAGGTCGTCGAAGTGGCGCACCATCGGCCCGAAGATCCGCTGCCAGCGGGCCGCGTCGACGCCGAGCGAGGCCGTGGCGGACGCCGCGAGCGAGCGGGTCGCGTAGCCCGCGCGGCCGTCGTCCAGGGGATGGGCGAGGTCGATCTCGGGCCAGCGCCAGCGCAGGCCGTGCTCCTCCAGCCCGAGCGAGCGGAAGAAGGGGGAGGCGACGCCCGTCGGGTGGAAGGCCGCGCAGTCGTCGTGGAGCAGCCCGGGGAGCGTGAGCTCGCTGGTCCGGGTCCCGCCCCCGGGGCGCTCGTGCGCCTCGAGGACGGTCACCGACAGCCCCGCCTGGGCGAGCCGGATCGCTCCGGCCAGCCCGTTGGGTCCGCTGCCGACCACGACGGCGGTGGTCACGACACGGGATCCTTCCCGCCGGTGAGGGTGCTCTGCCGACGGTAGCCGTCCGCGGTCCAGCTCACCTGGAGCGGCACCGGGCCGTTGGGCAGCCACGGCTGCTCCTTGACGCAGTCACGCACGTCCCAGCTGCCGCGCTCGACGACGCCGAGCGCGGCGTCGATGACGCGGTACTGCTGGGGTCGCGAGGTCTTCCAGGGCGTCGCCTGGGACTCGCAGTAGGCCACCACGAGGTCGCCCGGCGCGAGGCCGAGCCGCTTCTGGATCGCGGCGACGAGGCGCTCGTCGTGCAGGTGCCCGTCGCCGAAGTTCCAGCCGACGATGATGTTGCAGACGAACTCGCCCTCGCGGACCGCACGGGTCTCGATGTCGTCGAGGTGCTCGTAGAGCACCGAGAACAGGCCGCGGCCCTGGCTGTGCATCGAGCGCCAGGCGAGCGCCTTCTGGATGGTCATCTCCGCCTCGTCGGCGGTGTAGGGCATCGGCTGCATCCGCTGGAGCTGGTCGACCTGGTTCTCCACGAGCGGTAGCTCGTTGAGCCGCTCCTCGATGCCCGGGCGCATGGTCCACACGGCGGAGGCCCAGTTGCCGGCGTACTGGCGCATCGAGGGGAGGAACGACACGAGGTCGGGGCGCAGGTTGCCGAGCACCGGGCCGAAGAGCAGCAGCGCGAAGACCGGGATCAGCAGCAGGGGCTCGGAGAAGTTCCAGATGTTGTACGTCGACGCCTCGAAGCCGTCGCCGAAGCCGGCCCACAGCACGATGGCGATGTAGCCGAAGTAGACGTTCCACTCCAGCGGCACCGCGAGCGGGAACGTCGAGGTGATGTAGATGTGGAAGACCAGCATGGCGACGGCGCCGAGCAGGGCGATCGTGTTGTTCGTGGTGAGCAGCAGCACGACCGGGATGATGATCTCGACGGTCGTGCCGCCCACGTGGGCCATGAACCAGGCGAGCCGGCTGGGCCGGAGGTCGTCGGGGGCGCCGCGGTAGTGCAGGCGCTTGACGACGTTGAGCTGGCCCGGGCTGTTGGACACCATCGGCGGGACGACGTTGATGAAGTGCTCGCCGATCTTGGAGACGCCGGCGCCGATCCAGACGATGCAGATGATGATCTTGAACGCGACGACGAGGTTGACGAAGTCCGCCGCGGAGGCGCCGTCGCTGAGCGCGATCGCCCCGAAGGTGGCCGAGAACAGCATGATCGGCAGGTACTGCTCGGAGCGGGCGGCCAGGAAGACGACCTTGTCGCGCAGGCCCATCAGCGGCATCGTCACCAGGATCGGGACGAACGCGAGCGGGGGCACGAGCTCCTGCGGGCCGGTGCCGGACGGCAGCAGCCGCACGGGATCGGCGTGCGCGAGCAGGGGGTAGACCAGGCTGGCCAGCACGGCGACGTACAGCAGAACGTCGACGACGGTGCGCTCGTCGCCGCCGGTCAGCGGGACGCGGCGGCCCCACGGGGCCATCCGGATCGTGCCGGGGCGCAGCCAGTAGCGGATGTTGCCGAGCATCGGCACGAAGTGGCCGCACAGCGGGCCGAACGCGCCGCCGAGGCCGATCACCTCGAGGAGCATCAGCCAGATCGCGAGCTTCTGGTAGACGACGACATTGTCGAACCACGTGCTCGGGTCGGTGAAGTGGACGTGGTCGGTCGTCGCGGAGGTGATGGCCAGGCCGACGGCGAAGTAGAGGCCCAGCATCTTGAGGATGTAGACCACGTGGAGCATCCGCGGGGTGTTGAAGCCCGCGGTCACCCAGTTGGTGCTCAGCACCCGGATCCGCTCCCGCAGGGGGAGCACGAGGAAGTCGGCCGGCGGCATCGGCTCCGGCTCGGGCTTGAAGAATCCCATCTCAGGACTCCTTGCTCGTCGTGGCGGCGAGACGGGCCCGCAGGGCGGGCTTGTCGATCTTGCCGACGGGGTTCTTGGGCAGCGCGTCCAGGACGTGGACCACGACCGGGACCTTGATCTTGGTCAGCTCCTCCCGGCAGCGGGCGAGGAGCACGTCGACGTCGATCACCGCGCCGGGCTCCGGCGCGACGAACGCGACCGGTACCTCGCCGTACACGGAGTCGGCGCCACCGACCACCGACGCCTCCAGGACGCCGGTCCCGCCGTGCAGGACGTTCTCGATCTCCTTGGGATAGATGTTCTCGCCCCCGCGGATGATCATGTCCTTGATCCGGTCCACGATGCGCAGGTAGCCGTCCTCGTCCAGGATCCCGACGTCGCCGGTGTGCAGCCAGCCGTCGCCGAGCGCCTCGGCGGTGGCCTCGGGCCGGTTGAGGTAGCCGCGCATCACGTTGTCGCCCTTGACGACGACCTCGCCGCGCTCGCCGGCGGGCAGCAGCGCGCCGTCGGGGGCCATGATCGCGACCAGCTGGCCCGGCAGCGCGGGACCGACCGTGCCGGGCTTGCGGACGCCGTCGACGGGATTGCAGGTCGACGCGCAGGTGCCCTCGGAGAGGCCGTAGCCCTCAACCAGGGGGAAGCCGAACCGCTTCTCGACGGCCGCGAAGAGCTCCGGCGGCGCGGGGGCGGCGCCGCAGATCGCGAAGCGCACGGAGCTCACGTCGGCGGTGAACTCGGCCGGCAGCGCGACCAGGTGGCTGTAGATCGTCGGCACCGCCGAGAAGTACGTCGGCCGGTAGCGCTCGATCGACCCGAGGAACTCGACCGGGTGGAAGCGCTGCAGCACGGTCAGCTGGGCACCGACCGACATCGGCGTCAGGAAGCTCACGCAGATCGCGTTGACGTGGAACAGGGGGAGCACCAGCAGGCAGTGGTCGTCCGCGCCGGCCCGGATGCCCTCGCCCATCCCGGAGATCATCGCGGCGAGGTTGCCGTGGTCGAGCATCACGCCCTTGGGCCGGCCGGTCGAGCCGCTCGTGTAGACGAGGAGCGCGAGGTCGCCCGGCGCCGTCTCGGCGGGCGGCAGCGTGTCGGCGGGCTCGGTCGGCAGGTCCGCGACGTTGTCGCGGTCGATCACGAGCACCGCGCCCGAGTCGCTGATCTGGTGCCCGGACTCGGTGGGGGTGAACGTCGGGTTGACCGGCGTCGCGGCCGCGCCGAGACGCCAGGCGGCCACGATCACGACGAGCAGCTCGACCTGGTTCGGCAGCATCACCGCGACCACGGACCCGCGGCGGACGCCCTGTGCGGCGAGGTGCTCGGCCGCGGCCTCGACACGCGCGGCGAACCCGCGGTAGTCGAGCGCGGTCCGCTCGTCGCGGACACACGGGCGCTCGTCGTACGCCGTGGGGCGGCGCCAGGGGAGGTAGGTCAGCGTCATGCTGGGACCGTAGGACGCGACCGATCCACGGTTCTTGGTGCGCGGAACCAAACCCGGTCGCCGGAATCGGCGTGCCGGGGCCAAGGCGGGTCGCCGTCCCGGTCTGGCATCCTGGCGTGACCGCCGTCACCGTTGGTCTCGGGGGCCAACGACCAAGGGGGGCGCACCGTGCCGGACGCGGAGAGCGAGCTCCAGGGCGTCGCTGCGCTCCTCGCCGAGCGCCGGGTCGAGCTGACCGCCTTCCTGGTGCGCGAGTTCGGGGAGCGGATCCCCGAGCTGCCGCGCGACCCGGTCCTCGTCGACCTGCTCAACGGCAGCGCCGGGTCCAACCTCGAGACGCTCTCGCACCTGCTGCGCGGGCACGTCCCGGTCACCGACATCCAGGCGCCGTCCGCGGCGGTCGAGTACGCCCGCCGGCTCGCCCAGCGCGGCACCCTGCCCAGCGCGCTGCTGCGGGCCTACCGGCTCGGCCAGCAGCTCATCCTGCGCTGGGCCTACGAGGAGATCGAGCGCCGGGTCCCGGACCCGGTGCTGGCGCTCGAGACGAGCCGGCTGCTCACCGAGACCTCGTTCGTGTACGTCGACGCGGTCTCCGAGGAGGTCATCGGCGCCTACCAGTCCGAGCGCGAGCGGTGGCTGACCAACCGCAGCGCCGTCCAGCGCGAGACCGTCGACGCGCTGCTGCGCGACGACCGGCTCGACCTGGCCGCGACCGAGGCCGCGCTCGGCTACCGGCTGCGCCAGCACCACCTGGGCCTCGTGCTGTGGACCGAGGCGGGCGCGGGCGACCTCGCCGTGGTCGAGCGGACCGTCGGCCGGATCGCCGAGCGGCTCGGCGCGGCCGGGCACCCGCTCTTCGTCCCGCGCGACCGCGAGACCGCCTGGGCGTGGGTGCCGATCGGGCGCACGGCCGAGGCCGACCTCAGCGTCGTCGGCACCGTCGTGGCCGAGTGCGGCGCCCCGGTGTCGGTCGCGGTCGGCGAGCCCGGCGCCGGTGAGCCCGGCTTCCGGATCACCCACGTCGGCGCGGCCGCCGCCCACGAGGTCGCCCAGCTCGGGCAGCTCCCCGCCGGCCACGTCATCGGGTACGACGACCCGACCGTGCGCGCCGCCGCCCTCCTCGCCCGCGACCTGCCCAGCACCCGCCGGATGGTGCGCGGGACCCTCGGCGACCTCGCCGACGACTCCGAGGGCGCGGCCCGGCTGCGCGAGACGCTGCTGGCGTTCGTCGAGGAGCGGGAGAGCTATGTCGCCACCGCGGCCCGGGTGCACCTGCACAAGAACACCGTGAAGTACCGCGTGGACCGGGCCGTCGAGGCCCGCGGCAAGCCGCTCGGCGAGGACCGTCTCGACCTCGAGCTCGCGCTCATCGCCTGCCGCTGGCTCGGGCCCGAGGTGCTCGGCCGGTCCTGACGGGGTGCGGAGCGGACCTGCGCAAGAACGGTCAAGCGGCCCACCCGCCCGAGCGACGACACTGGTCCCCATGACCGGCCGTGATCGCCTCCGCGAGCTCCTCGACGCGGTGCTCGACGAGGACAACCGGACGCTGGAGCAGATGGCGGACGGCGCGTACGCGTCGCCGTACCACTTCAGCCGGGTGCTCTCGCGCGACACCGGCGAGGCGCCGGTCGCGATGCGGCGCCGGGTGATGCTCGAGCGTGCGGCCTGGCGGCTGGGGCCAGGGGAGCACGGTCACCGATGCCGCCTGGGAGGCGGGCTACGCGTCGGTGGAGGGCTTCAGCCGGGCGTTCACCCGGGCCTACGGGCACCCGCCGAGCAGCGTCGGCGGCGCCGAGGGCAGCACCTGGCTGCCGGCCGGCAACGGCATCCACTTCCACCCGCCCACGAGCCTGTGGGTGCACAGCACGGAGCAGACCATGAACCCGCTGACCGACCAGCTCGTCCGGCACGACCTCGACGACACCCGGGTGCTCCTCGAGCTCGCCAAGGGGCTCTCCGACGAGGTCTTCCGCCAAGTGCGGATCCCCGGCCACGAGGTGAACGCGTGGGAGGGCCCCGAGGAGTCGATCGCGGTCGTGCTGGAGCACCACGTCGGTACCAAGGAGGTCTGGCTCGCCGCGATCGACGGCGACGACCTCCCCGAGCGGCCCGCGGACGCGAGCGCCGCCGACCTGCTCGAGCGCCACGACGAGGTCGCGGCCCGCTGGCTGGCGTTCGTCCGCGGGGTCGAGGCGCGCGCCGGGTGGGACGACCGGCTCATCGACGCGCTGTGCGAGCCGCCGGAGAGCTTCCAGCTCGGCAGCGTCGTCGCCCACGTCCTGACCTTCGCCGCCCACCGGCGGCAGCTCGCCCGTCACCTGCTGCGCAGCGCAGGAGTCGAGACCGACGACGGCGACCCGATCACCTGGCTGCGCGCCGAGAGGGGAGAGCACGCATGACCCGCGTCGTCTACTACACCGCCTCCACCCTGGACGGCTTCCTCGCCGACCCGGACGACTCGCTCGACTGGTTGATGCGCCAGGACCTCGACGAGCACGGACCCCAGAACTACGGCGAGTTCATCGCGACCATCGGGGCGCTCGTGATGGGCTCGACGACGTACGAGTGGGTGCTGGCGAACATCAAGCGCAACGGCGAGCCCTGGTACTACCCCCAGCCCACCTGGGTGATGACCTCCCGCACGCTGGGGACGCCCGAGGGCGCCGACGTGCGGTTCGCCCAGGGCGAGATCACCACCGTGCTCGACGAGCTGCGCGCGGCCGCCGACGGCAAGGACGTGTGGGTGGTCGGGGGCGGCGACCTGGCCGGCCAGGTCGCGGACGCCGGACAGCTCGACGAGGTGATCGTGTCGGTCGCGCCCGTGGTGCTCGGTGCCGGACGCCCGTTGTTGCCGCGCCGGATGGACCTGCGCCTGGTCGAGACCGCCCCCAACGGCGCCTTCGTCACCGCGCGCTACGAGGTGCTCGGCGCGTTGAAGGAGGACCGGCCTAACCTGGACGGGTGAGCGCCGAGACCTGGACCGAGATCACCGACGACGCCGCCCTCACCGCCCTGCTCGGCGAGCCGACGGTCGCCGTGCGCAACAAGGAGCGCGCGGCGCTGACCGACGTCGACCGCGACTGGCTCGCCTCCTCGCCGTTCTGCATGGTCGCCACCGCCGACGACCAGGGCCGGTGCGACGTCTCGCCCAAGGGCGACCCGGCGGGGCGGCTCGTCCACGTCATCGACGACACGACCCTTGCGATCGCCGAGCGGCCCGGTAACCGCCGGGCCGACGGCTACCGCAACATCCTGGTCAACCCCCAGGTCGGGCTGAACTTCCTCATCCCCGGCCGCGGCGACACGTTGCGGATCAACGGCCGCGCCCGGCTGGTGAGCGAGGCGCCGTTCTTCGACGACATGGTGGTCAAGGGGCACCGGCCCCTGCTGGCGGTGGTCGTCGAGATCGAGACGATCTTCTTCCACTGCGCCAAGGCGTTCCTGCGCTCCCAGCTGTGGCGCCCCGAGACCTGGGAGCCGGAGTCGCGGGTGCCGCGCCGCGCCGTCCTCTCGCACCGGCTGGAGCGGCCGGACACGCCGCTCGAGGAGCTCGACGACTATTACGGCCCGCGCTACGAGCAGGGGCTCTACGGCGCGCCGCCGGCCTGAGCCGGAGCCACAGCCTCACCGGCTCCCGGCGTCGAGGAAGCCGACGAGCGCCGGCTCAGGGTCCATCGTCGTGGTGGTGTTGGCCAGCGCGACGACGCCCAGCAGCACCGCCGCGGACAGGGCGACGACGGCCGTCGGCCGGCCGCGCCGGCGCCAGGAGCGCACGCCCATGACGGCCAGCACGACCGCTGTCGCGCCGGCGAGGACCGCGACCACGGCGTGGTAGACCGCGAAGTCGTGCACGAGCCCGTCGAACGCCGTCGTCCCCCGGGCATCGGCGGCGGCCGACACCGCGTCGGCCGGCAGCATCGAGAGCAGCGAGGAGACGGGAGCGATCGCGCCCTGCACGTTGGCGATCACGAGCACCACCGCGGCCGCGGCCACCAGCACCAGGCCCGCCGTCGCGACGGGGGGACGCCGGCGCCGGCGGCGCAGGACGCTCACCACGACGGCGAGCAGGAGCGCGGCCGCGACCGCCTTCACCAGGTGGAAGGTGGCCCAGTAGTCGGCCGAGCGGCTCAGCGCGTGGCCCAGCGTGCCGTCCCCGAGGCGCCAGTGCTCGGCGAAGGCGCTGGGCAGCCCGTCGCGCAGTGCGCCGACGCTGGAGAAGTCGCCGACCACGAGGGTGGCGAGCAGGCTCGGGGCGAACGCGACGGCGGCGACGAGGACCGCGCCGAGCACGGTCAGCTGACGTGAGGAGGTCATGCCCCGACGCTAGGAGCGAGCGGCCTGCGTCCGCGTCGGACCGCGGGCTGATCTGCGCCCTCCCGGCGTCCACCCGGGGTCGCACCCGGGGCACTTCCGGGGCGCTTCCCGGGCGCTGACGGCGCGGGCTCGATGATCCGGCGGGGTGAGTCACGTAAGGTGACACGGTCTTCGTTGTCACCCAGATTGTGCTTTCCATGAGACTCGGCCTCCTGACCTGCACGCTTCTGTCGACGGTGCTGGGCGTGAGCCTGCTCCCCGGCGTGGCTCTCTCCGACGCCTCCGCGGCGCCCGCACCGGTCGTCGTACCGGCGTCGGTGGCGGAGGCGCCACCGCTCGCCGAGGCGCCCCTGACGCCCGCGGCGCGCAACAAGGCCGACAGCTACCGGCCCAACCCGGGGCTGCGCTTCAACGAGCCCTACAACCGGGGTGGCAAGAAGGCCAACACGATCCGGCGCCACATCCTGCGCAGCATCGACAGCACCCGGCGCGGTGACGTGATCCAGATGGCGGCGTGGAACATCCGCGGCCGCTCGTGGATGAAGTCGCTGATCCGCGCCCACAAGCGCGGCGTCGCCGTCCAGATCATCATGGACAAGGTCAACTGGGGCCCGGGTCACCCGAACCCCGAGGCCGCCGCGGTCGCCAAGGTGCTCAAGGGCAAGGAGAACCGCCCGGTCCAGAGCTGGCTGCGCAAGTGCTCCAGCTCGTGCCGGGGCAAGCGCGGCATCCCGCACTCGAAGTTCTACCTCTTCAGCCGGGTCAACGACCGCAGCTACGTGACGATGTTCGGCTCCAACAACGCCACCAACGTCGCCGCCGAGGACCAGTGGAACGACCTCTACACCTGGGTCAACAACAAGAAGATCTACACGACCTTCCAGAACATCTTCAACCAGATGAAGCTCGACCGGAACCAGGGCAGCCGCGCCTTCGTGCGGGCCCGGTTCAGCCCGACCCAGATGGTCGACTTCTACCCCTACAAGGGCGCGATCCCGACCAAGGTCGGCGACCCCGACATGTACCGGCTCAACCGGATCACCTGCCGCGGCGCGACGGGCGGGGCGGGCTTCAAGGGCCGCACCAAGATCCGGATCCAGCAGACCGCGATCCACGGCGAGCGCGGCAAGAAGCTCGCCCGCAAGCTGGTCCAGCTCCGCAAGGCCGGCTGCGACATCCGGATCGTCTACGCCCTCATGGGCGGCGACGTCCACAAGATCCTGACCCGCGGCAAGGTCGCCAAGCTCCAGCTGGCCTACGACCGCGACCGCAACGGCGTCTACGACATCTACCTGCACACCAAGGCGATGGCGATCAGCGGCGTCTACGAGGGCCGGACCAACGCGCGCGTGGTCTACAACGGCAGCGCCAACTGGAGCTCGGTCCCGCTGGCCAGCGACGACGTCGTGGGCGAGTTCCGCGACATCTCGATGACCAAGGCCTACATCGACTGGACCGACTTCCTCTTCAAGCACCGCCCGAAGCGCTGGGGCCCGGTCAACCTCGCCCCGGTCAAGTCCTCGGTGGTCGAGGGCCGGATCATGCCGGTCGACCCGTACTCGTTCATGAAGGAGCAGGGCCTCTGAGCGACGGGGTCGCACCCCCTACGCTGGAGGCGTGTACCCCTTCCTCAAGGGCCACGGGACCGAGAACGACTTCGTCCTGCTGCCCGACCCCGACGGCACCGTCCACGGCGCGCTGACCCCCGAGCGGGTCCGCGCGCTGTGCGACCGGCGCGCGGGGATCGGCGGCGACGGCGTGCTCCGCGTGATCCGTACGGCGGCGATCGGTGCCGACGGTGCCGGCCAGGACGCCGCGTGGTTCATGGACTACCGCAACGCCGACGGCTCGGTCTCGGAGATGTGCGGCAACGGCGTCCGGGTCTTCGGCCGCTACCTCGCCGAGCAGGGCCTGGCCGACCCGGCTGGACCCGTCCCGGTCGCCACCCGGGCCGGGGTCAAGGTGCTCACCTTCGCCGGGGGAGCGGCCGACGGTGAGATCACCGTCGACATGGGCGCGCCCGCCGTCCTGGGCGAGACCAAGGTCGCGGTCGCCGACCACGCCTGGCCGGCGCTCCACGTCGACATGGGCAATCCCCACGCGGTCGCCTTCGTCGACGACCTCGCCGACGCGGGCTCGCTGCTCGCCGCGCCGGCCCACGACCCGGCGGTCTACCCGGCGGGTGTCAACGTCGAGTTCGTCGTCCGCCGCGGGGCGCGCCACGTCGCGATGCGGGTCCACGAGCGCGGCTCGGGCGAGACCCGCTCGTGCGGGACCGGCGCCTGCGCGGTCATGGTCGCCACGGCGCTGGCCGACGACGCCCCGCGCGACACCGACTACCGCGTGGACCTGCCCGGCGGCACGCTGCGGATCAGCTGGACCGCCGACGACCGGATCCTGATGACCGGCCCCGCCGTGGTCGTGGCCGCAGGCACCACCGCCCTCTGAGCAGCCGCCCACGTCTCTGACAGTGACACCGACGGTGTCACGGTGCCGGGCTCCGCCCTATGCTCCCGACCATGGAACTCACCGGATCCTCTGCCATCGTCACCGGCGCCTCCTCGGGCATCGGCGCCGCGGTCGCCCGCGCGCTCGCCGCCCAGGGCGCGACCGTCGTCGTCGCCGACCTCCAGGCCGACAAGGGCGAGGCCCTCGCCGCCGAGATCAACGGCGTCTTCGCCCAGGTCGACGTCACCAACACCGAGCAGATCGCCGGCGCGGTCAAGGCCGCCGCCGAGATCGCCCCGCTGCGCGCCGTGGTCAACTCCGCCGGCATCGGCTGGGCCCAGCGCACCATCGGCCGCGACGGCCAGCTCGAGTCGGCCCACTCGCTCGAGGCGTTCACCAAGGTCGTCGCGATCAACCTGATCGGCACCTTCGACATGGTCCGCCAGGCCGCCACCGTGATGAGCCAGAACGAGCCCGACGCCGACGGCTGCCGCGGCGCCATCGTCAACCTGGCCAGCGTGGCCGCCTTCGACGGCCAGATCGGCCAGGCGTCGTACTCGGCGTCCAAGGGCGGCGTCGTCGGCATGACCCTCCCGGTCGCCCGCGACCTGTCCGCGGCCGGCATCCGGCTCAACACCGTCGCCCCCGGCCTGATCGACACCCCGATCTACGGCGAGGGCGAGGCGGCCGAGGCATTCAAGGCCAAGCTCGGCGAGAGCGTGCTCTTCCCCAAGCGCCTCGGCGTGCCGGCCGAGCTGGCCAGCATGGTCGTCGAGTGCCTGACCAATGCGTACATGAACGGCGAGGTCATCCGCGTCGACGGCGGCATCCGGATGCCCCCGAAGTAGTCAGCACCGGGCGTCTCCCGCCGCGCGCCAGCGCAGCGCGGCGGGAGACCCGCCCCGCCCGCGCGCGGCAGCGCGTCGAGAGGCGCCCCCCGGCAGCTTGCTGCCCCTACCGGCGCCGAAGACGCGCTCGCGCAAATCAGAGCTAGCCCTCGCACCACATCGCGCTGTAGGCGCCCTTGGTCGAGCGCCGCTCCGTGACCCGGCCGTCGACCGTGATCGTGCAGTTGACCGGCTGGTCCACCCGCCCCTGCTGGGCGAACACCACCGCGTAGTCCGGGTTGCCGTAGACCGTGGTGGTCAACGACCAGGTGCTGCCGCGCACGACCGCGGTGCCCTCGTGGCTCTCCACGCTGGTCGGGATGATCCAGGCGACCGTGCCGAGCGTGCCGGCGGTCGACATCCGCACGGTCAGGGTGTGCTTGGGCAGCTGCGAGTAGTCGCCTGCCCCCTGCAGTCCCGGCGGTACGCCGAGCCCGGACGTGTGACCGCCGAACAGGTCGCCCGGTCCGGCGTCCGTCGCCGACGGGTCGACCGTGGTGCCCTTGACCGGCGTGGCCGGTGACGGGGTGCTGGTCGGCGCCGAGGAGGAGTCGTCCGCCCGCGGTGTCGAGTCGATGGCGCGGTCGGGCGGTCCCGGCCGCAGAAAAAGGAAGCTGGCGACGATGACGATGACGGAGGCGACTGCGATCAACGCGAAGGTCCTGCTCTCGCCCCCCGGCCGTAGAGCACTCACACCACGCCAACGAGCCAACCCGCGCACTCGCTATGGGTGGCGTCCCTCGGGTGTTCACCATCACGCCGCGCAGTGCTCAGGACGGCGTCGTCGGCGGCCGGTTCGCTACGAGCGTGACGCTGCTCTGGGATGACCGGAACCGCCTCGGTGAGCTCCGCGTGGGCCGCCGCACCACCATCGTCGCCGGGCTCTCCGGCGTGTCCGTCCCGGCGCTCGGCCTGCTCGGCCGTACGCCGGCCTTCGTCGAGCGCCGCGTCGACCTGACCACCGGTGCCCGCAGCGGCGAGGTCGGTACGACGTCCGCCGTGCTCTGGTCGCGCGCGCCCGGCCCCAGCCGGATGATGGTCCGCCTGCACAGCAACGGCCGGCACCGGCGCCTGGTCCGCGGCCCGTGGACCGACCCGCGCGCCGACCTCACCGCGCGCGTGCACCTGACCGGGCTCGCGCCCGGCCGCGAGTACGCCGCCGAGGTCTGGTTCGAGACGCCCGAGGGGGAGCGCAGTGCCCCCGAGCACCTGACCTTCGCGACCGCGCCGATCCACGCGGCCGCGCAGACGGTCCTCTGGTCCGGCGACACCTTCGGCCAGGGCTGGGGGATCGACCTGGCGCGCGGCGGCGTCACGACGTACCGGACGATGCTCGACCTGCGCCCGGACCTCTTCATCCACGTGGGCGACACGATCTACGCCGACGAGCCGATGACCGACACGGTGCTGCTGCCCGAGAACGGCACCACCTGGCGCAACGAGCTCACCGAGGACGTGCTGGGCGTGGCCGAGACGCTCGACCAGTTCCGCGGCCGGCACCGCTACCTCCTGCACGACGACAACGCCCGCGCGTTCCACGCCGCGGTGCCGACCGCGGTGCAGTGGGACGACCACGAGACGTGCAACAACTGGTGGCCCGGCGAGATCATCGACGACGAGGCCTACACCGAGCGTCGCGCGGACGTGCTGGCCGTGCGCGGGCGGCGGGCCTGGCAGGAGTACCAGCCGGTGCCGGTCAAGCGCCTGGTGCCGGCCGACGGCGACGGCTTCGTCGCGACCCGCCTCTACCGCCGGATCCCGCGCGGGCAGCACCTCGACCTCTTCCTGCTCGACATGCGCAGCTGGCGGGGGCCGAACCCGGACCACGACCCGGCCGTCGTACGGGACCGGGTGGCGGCGGGTCTGCTCGGCCGCGAGCAGGAGGCCTGGCTGATCGACGGGCTGCGCCGCTCCACCGCCACCTGGAAGGTCGTCTCGATCGACCAGCCGCTCTCGGCGCCGGCCAGCCGGACCTACGACCTCGACGGCGTCTCGAACGGCGACGGCGGCCCGCCGCTGGGCCGCGAGCACGAGATCGGCCGGGTGCTCGCGGCGATCAAGCGGTACCGGATCCGCAATGTCGTGTGGGTGACGGCCGACGTGCACTACACGGCGGCGTACCACTACCACCCGGAGCGCGCGTCGTTCACCGACTTCGACCCGTTCTGGGAGTTCGTCTCGGGGCCGCTGCACTGCTCGCCGTTCACCCCCAAGGACGACCAGCTCGACGCGACCTTCGGCCCGCGCGCGGTCTTCTCGCACGGCAAGGAGGAGGACCTGAACGTCAAGATCGCGCCGCGCCCCGACAACCAGCACATCGGCAGCCTCCAGGTCGCCGCGTCGGGCGCCCTCACCGTCACGCTGTACGACGGCGCGGCCACGCCGCTGTGGCGCCGCACCCTCGAGCCGGAGCCCCTGGTCAGCCCGGCGCGCGCCGGGACTTGAACCGCAGCGACTCGAGCTGCTCGGCGGGCAGGCGGGGCTGGCCGTTCTCGAGGTCGTAGCGGGCCCGCGCGACCGCGGACGCGGTCACCCGGCCGCGCTCGTCGGCGTACGCCGCCAGCGAGTGGGTCCGCGCCAGCCGCGGGCCGACGGCGTTCTCGGTGAGCCCGGCCTGGGCCCCCGCCGCGCGCAGCGAGGCCTGCCCGTGGAGCACGGCGGTCGCCATCGCCTCGTCGATGAGCTGGGTGATCCGGTCGGCCGCCTCGCGCAGGTAGGGGAGGGCCAGCTCGGGGTCCCTGCCCTCGGCCTCGTCGAGCGCCTGCCGGATCTGGGCGAGCACGCCGACCGAGGGCACCACCGGCACCCGGGTGGGCCGGTCGCCGCGGCGCGGGACGCTCGGATCGGTCATGTCTCCGATGGTGCCGCACAAAGTGCGGATCCGCAAAGCGTGCGGCCCCGCAGATGATGCGCGTGCCGCCGGGGCCACCGCCGATAAACGGGAAGCATCGGCTCGGCGGCGTCGTTACCCTGGAGACGCTTATGACGAACCATGCTGAAGACTTCTCCCTCGCTGCCGCGCTGCGCGCCACCGAGGGCTGGGACGACCCCGACGACCTGACCGACCCGATCGACGACGCCGACGCGGCGGACGGCGACGACGACGGCTGGGTCTCCGGCTACGCCGACGCCGACCCCGAGGAGGCCGAGGACCTGACCACCGGCGACCTCGACCTGGTCGAGCGCCACGAGCTGCGCCGCGTGGCCGGCCTGCGCACCGAGCTCGAGGACATCACCGAGGTCGAGTACCGCCAGCTCCGCCTCGAGCGCGTCGTGCTCGTCGGCGTGTGGACCGAGGGCACCGTGGCCGACGTCGAGAACGCCATGGCCGAGCTCGCGCTGCTCGCCGAGACGGCCGGCTCCGAGGTGCTCGACGCGATCTACCAGCGCCGCCAGTCGCCCGACCCGGCGACCTACATCGGCCGCGGCAAGGTCGAGGGCCTGCGCGAGATCGTGCAGGCGACCGGCGCCGACACCGTGATCTGCGACGGCGAGCTCGCGCCGAGCCAGCTGCGCAACCTCGAGGACAAGGTCAAGGTCAAGGTCGTCGACCGGACTGCGCTGATCCTCGACATCTTCGCCCAGCACGCGAAGTCCAAGGAGGGCCAGGCCCAGGTCGAGCTCGCCCAGCTCAGCTACATGAAGCAGCGGCTGCGCGGCTGGGGCGGCAACCTGTCCCGCCAGGCCGGTGGCCGGGTCGGCGCCGACGGCGGCGGCATCGGTGGCCGTGGTCCCGGTGAGACCAAGATCGAGACCGACCGGCGCCGGATCAACGACAAGATCGCCAAGCTGCGCCGCGAGCTCAAGGTCATGAAGGGCACCCGCGACACCAAGCGCCAGGAGCGCCGTCGCAACGAGATCCCCTCCGTGGCGATCGCCGGCTACACCAACGCCGGCAAGTCCTCCCTGCTCAACCGGCTCACCGGTGCGGGCGTGCTCGTCGAGGACGCGCTGTTCGCGACGCTCGACCCGACCACCCGTCGTACGACGACGGGGGACGGGCGCATCTACACGATGAGCGACACCGTCGGCTTCGTCCGGCACCTGCCGCACCAGCTCGTCGAGGCCTTCCGCTCGACGCTCGAGGAGGTCGCCGACGCCGACCTCATCGTGCACGTCGTCGACGGCTCGCACCCCGACCCCGAGGGCCAGCTGACCGCGGTGCGCGAGGTGCTCGCCGACATCGAGGCCGGCGACGTCCCCGAGCTCGTCATCATCAACAAGACCGACGCGGCCGACCCGCTGGTGGTCGACCGGCTGCTGCGCCGCGAGCCCCACTCCGTCGCCGTCTCGGCGCGCACGGGCGAGGGCATCGCCGCCGCCATCGCGGCGATCGAGGCCGACCTCCCGCGCCCGCAGGTCGAGTTCACCGCGCTCGTGCCCTACGCGCGCGGCGACCTCATCGACCGGATCCACAAGGACGGCGAGATCGGCACGCTCGAGCACACCGCCGAGGGCACCCGGGTCACCGGCCGCGCCACCGAGGCGCTCGCCGGCGAGCTCGCCGCCTACGCGGTCTGACGCCGTGGTGGGGCCGGGGCGGCGCCGGGTCACGCTCGGTGTGCTCGCCGTGGTCCTCACCGCCGCGGTCAGCCTGACCGTGTGGGCCCGGGCGGGTGCCCGCGGCGACCACTGCGGCGCGGTCCGGGAGCGGGCCGACGCCCGCGCCGCGCTCGTCACCGGCAGCGGACCCGAGGTGCTGGTGATCGGCGACTCCTACGCGGTCGGCGCCGGGCTGCGGCCCGACCAGTCCTGGCCGGTACGGCTGCCCGGCCGGGTGCGGGTCGACGGCTTCTCGGGCAGCGGGTTCAGCGCCGCTGCGAGCGGCTGCGGCGACGTCTCCTATGCCGTGCGGGCCCGGTCCGCGCTGCGCCCGGGCACCGCGCTCGTCGTGGTCGAGGGCGGGCTCAACGACTACGACCAGCCGATCGCCGCGCTCGCCGCCGGCTTCGACCGGCTGATGGGGGTCCTCGGGGACCGCCCGGTGCTCGTCGTCGGACCACCGCCGGCGCCCGAGCGGCCGGCCGGCACGGTGCGGGCGGTCGACGCCGAGCTGGCCCGGCTCGCGGCGGCCCACGCGACGCCGTACCTGTCGCTGGTGGGGGTCGAGCTGACCTACCAACGCGACCGGTTGCACCCTGACGCGGCGGGCCAGCGCGTGTTCGGCGAGGCCGTCGCGGACCGGGTCCGTGCGCTCGGCGTCCCCGGCGTCTAGCGTCGGTCCATGAAGTCGGCCGTCTGGGTCCCGTTGTTCGACGAGCTCGCCGACCCTGCGGTCGTCGTCCGGCTGGCCGTAGCGGCCGAGGAGCACGGCTGGGACGGCTTCTTCGTCTGGGACCACGTGCGCTGGCGGACTCCGGTCCAGGCCGTCGCCGACCCGTGGACCACCCTCGCCGCGGTCGCCACCGCGACCACCTCGGTCCGGCTGGGCCCGATGGTGAGCGCCCTGCCGCGCCGCCGGCCCCAGGTCCTGGCCCGGCAGAGCGTCACGCTCGACCTGCTCAGCGGCGGCCGCCTGGTCCTCGGCGCGGGCCTCGGCAGCGACCGGTTCGGCGAGGAGTTCTCCCGGTTCGGCGAGGAGGTCGACGACCGGCGCCGGGCCGCGATGCTCGACGACACGATCACGATCCTGCGCACGGCGTGGTCCGGCGATCCGGTCCGGTACGACGCCGACTGGTGCACCATCGACGATGTCACCTTCCTCCCGCGCCCGGTCCGGGGCGAGATCCCGATCTGGACGGCCGGGTTCCCCGGCTACCGGCGCCCGCTCGAGCGGGCAGCACGGGCCGACGGCTTCGTCCCCGTCAACCTCGAGCAGCCCGACCAGCTCGTCACGGCCCTCGCCCGGATCGACGTGCTGCGGACCGAGGCGGGGACCGCTGCGACGCCGTACGAGGTCGCCGTACCGCTGCCCGGGACGGCCGACCTCGCGGCGTTCGCCCAGGCCGGTGCCACCTGGTGGCTGGCCGACGTCGACCCGCACACGATCACCGCCGACGAGCTCGCCGGGGTGATCCGGGACGGTCCGTTCCGCTGAGCCGGGCGCCCCTGTGGAGGGGCGCGCAAGCGGCGGCGCCGGACCATCTAGGGTTCTCCGGTGACCACTCGCGCCGCCGTGCAGACCCCGCCCGTCCGCGAGCTCCTCGCGTCGGCGGTGGCGGCCCTCGGCGGCCAGCAGCGCGATGGTCAGCTGGCGATGGCCGAGGCGGTCGCGGAGTCCTTCGCAGACAAGGAGCACCTCCTCGTCCAGGCCGGCACCGGTACCGGAAAGTCGCTCGGCTACCTCGTCCCCGCGCTCCTCCACGACCAGCGCGTCGTCATCGCCACCGCCACCCTGGCGCTCCAGCACCAGCTCGTCGAGCGCGACCTGCCCCGCCTGGTCAAGGCGGTCGGGACGACACCCGGCGTCGACGCGTCGTACGCGGTGCTCAAGGGGCGCTCCAACTACGCCTGCCTGCACCGGGTCCGCGAGGGCGCGCCCGACGAGCAGGGCGAGCTGATCCAGGCCGAGGCCGCGCTCGGCGCCCTCGGGCGCAAGGTCCTCGCGCTGCGCGAGTGGGCCGAGCAGGCCTCCGAGAAGGGCCGCACCGGCGAGCGGGACGACGCCCCGCGCCACACCGACAAGGAGTGGCGCCAGGTCAGCGTCACCGCCCGCGAGTGCGTCGGCGCGAGCAAGTGCGCCTTCGGCGAGGAGTGCTTCGCCGAGCGGGCCAAGGAGAAGGCGCACAAGTCCCACCTCATCGTCACCAACCACTCCCTGCTCGCGATCGACGCGATCGAGGGCATCCCGATGATCCCCGAGTACGACGCCGTGGTGATCGACGAGGCCCACGAGCTCGCCGCACGGGTCACCCAGGCCGCCACCGACGAGCTCTGGGCGGCCGAGGTCGAGCGGGCCGCGCGACGCAGCATCCGCCACGTCGACGGCAGCGAGGGCGACGACCTCGCCGATGCCGCCGACGCGCTGCGCGCGGCGATCACCGATGCGCCGACCGGACGCTTCGAGCGGGTGCCCGAGGACCTCGCCGACGCGCTCACGCTGGTCCGGGACGCGGCGCGCGCCTGCCTGTCGGCGTACCCCAAGGCGGAGTCGGGCAGCGAGCCCGACGCGGCGCTCACCCAGGCCAAGGGCATGGTCCAGGAGGTGCTCACCACCGCCGAGCGGATGGCCGCCTTCTCCGAGGCCGACGTGCTCTGGCGCACCGAGGGCACCGACCGGATCCCGCCGATGCTCTGCGTCGCGCCGCTCCAGGTCTGGGGCCAGATGCGCGACCGGCTGCTCGCCGACAACACCGTGGTGCTCACCTCGGCGACGCTCATGCTCGGCGGCGACTTCTCGACCGTGGCCGGCTCGGTCGGCCTCAAGCCGTCCGAGCGGGTCGACGCCGCCGCCCCGCGCGCGGACTGGCCCGACGACGCCCAGCCCTGGCGGGGCCTCGACGTGGGCAGCCCGTTCGACTACCCCAAGCAGGGCATCCTCTACGTCGCCCGGCACCTCCCGCCGCCCGGACGCGACGGCCTCGGCCCGGCCCAGCTCGACGCCATCACCGAGCTCATCGATGCCGCCGACGGCCGTACCCTCGGCCTGTTCTCCAGCCGCCGCGCGGCCGAGGCCGCGGCCGAGCACGTCCGCAAGGCACTGCCCCACCTGACCACGCTCGCCCAGGGCGAGGCGCAGCTGCCCGAGCTGGCCCGGCAGTTCGTCGAGGACCCCTACACCTGCCTGTTCGGCACGCTGGGCCTGTGGCAGGGGCTCGACGTACCGGGGGACACCTGCCAGCTGGTGATCATCGACCGGATCCCGTTCCCGCGACCCGACGACCCGCTGATGAGCGCGCGCCAGAAGGCGGCCGACAAGGCGGGCGGCAACGGCTTCATGCAGGTCGCCGCGACCCACGCCGCGCTGCTGCTCGCCCAGGGCGCGGGCCGGCTGATCCGCACCACGGACGACCGAGGCGTGGTCGCCGTCCTCGATCCGAGGCTGGCGACCGCGCGCTACGGGTCGTTCCTGAAGGCGAGCCTGCCGCCGATGTGGCCGACCACCGACCCTGCGGTCGTGCGGTCGGCCCTGACCCGGCTGGCCGAGGTCAGCGGATCACGCGAGCGCTGATCTTGGCCGCACGGGTCTTGTTGCCGGAGTTCGACAGGTTGATCTCGACCCACTGGACGTTGCGGCCGAACGGGTAGACCACCCGCTTGTCGCCCTTGGCGTTGATCTTGACCTTGCGGGTCACAGCCGGCTTGTTCTTCTGCTTGATCGTGACGATCGCGAAGGCGCCGGCGTTGCGCGAGCTGAGGTTGACGTCGACCCGCAGCCGCCCGGCGCGCTGCAGCGCGCTCTTGTAGCGGACCGTGCGCGAGGCCAGCTTGTTGATGTCGGTGCGCGCCGAGACGCTGCGGCCCATGGTCAGCCGGTACGAGCGCCACAGCGGCGCCGCCCGGTAGGCCGAGCCCTCGGAGTAGTACGCCGCCGGGCGCCGGTTCCACGCGGTGAACCAGCCGAACTGCTTGCGCAGCTCGGTGTTGCGCGCGGCCAGCGTGCGGTTGAGCGCGGTCCGGGCGTCGGTCGTGCCGGCGGCCCGGTTCCAGATGTCGCGGATGATCACCGGCATCCCGCCGGCCGGCGTCGGGAAGCGCTCGCTGAGGTAGCGGAAGAAGATCCAGGCGCCGTAGGCCCCGTTGGCGTTGGTCATCGCCTGCGCCGGGCGGCCCAGGGGACCGCTGCTGAGGAACTGGCGGTTGTCGTTGACGTTGTCGTAGAGCTCGTCCTCGGCCCAGGTCGCGGTCGCCTCCATCATCCAGCGCTCCTCGCCGATGTCGTAGGCGAACTGGACGGCGTGGAAGTACTCGTGGGCCGCGGTGACCTGGAGGTTCTCGGTCGGCGTGTGGGCCCGGCCGAACTCGGCGGCCGAGTAGTCGTTGTCGAGCACGCAGTAGGCCGGGGCGGTGCCGTGGCCGCCGACCTGGCGGTCGGTGGTGCAGTACCCGTAGAGGCCGTACTTCCCGAGGTCGGCGAGGTAGACGTCGAACGCGCCGTTGACATTGCCGACGCCGCCGCTGGACATGCCGGCGGCACCGTCGGAGAGCGGCTTGCGGTAGCCGGCGGTCGCGTAGCGACCGGCGACGTACTGCATGACGTCGAGGACGTCGGCGGCCCAGGCGCCGCTCGCGGCGTTGACGCCGGAGGCGACGTAGTGGACGCAGATGCCGTTCTCGCACACCGAGGGGGCCTCGGGGACGCTGCCGTAGCAGGGCAGGCCGGAGCCTGAGGTGCACTCGATGCCGCCGGCCGGGTCGTTCGGGTTGGGCCGGGCGAGCAGCCGGGCGGCGTCCTTCTTGAGGCCGCTGGGCAGGTCGTCGCGGGTGGTGGCCAGGTCGGCCAGCGCCAGGGTCAGATCGTTGCTGTCGGTCGTCGTGACCGGCGTGGCCGGGTCGATGATGCCCTGGACCGTCTCGAGCGCCGCCTCGGCCTCGGCCTGCGGGTCGACCGGCGCGGCCGGATCAGCCGGGTCAGCCGCGGTCGCCGGAGCGAGCGTGCCGGTCAGCGGGTCCACGACCAGACCCGTGAGGTCGGTCGGCGGCACCGGGCTGCCCGTCTCGGCCTGCGCCGCGGCGCCGGTGAGCGGGACCACCAGCAGCGCGGTCAGCAGGGACGGGACGAGGAACGCGGCGCGGGGGAAGCGGCTGCGAGAAGTCATGGGGAAGATCGGGCTTTCGCCTGGACGACAAGACCCCCTGACCCTACGTCACCGAGCGCTCAGACCCGCCGAAGGACGGCGGTCACCTTGCCGAGGATGGTCGCGTGGGTGCCGTCGATCGGCTCGAAGGCCGGGTTGTGCGGCAGCAGCCACACCTGACCGTCCTTGCGCTGGAAGGTCTTGACGGTCGCCTCGCCGTCGATCATAGCCGCGACGATCTCGCCGTTCTCGGCGGTCGGCTGCTGGCGGATCACCACGTAGTCGCCGTGGCAGATCGCGGCCTCGATCATCGACTCGCCGCTGACCTCGAGCAGGAACAGCTGGCCGTCGCCGACGAGCTGGCGGGGGAGCGGGAAGACGTCCTCGACCCGCTCCTCGGCCAGGATCGGGCCACCCGCGGCGATCCGGCCGACGACCGGCACGTTGGCCGGGACCGGCGCGGCGTCGCCGATGCCGGTCTCGTCGTAGGCCGGGCGGTCGGGGTCCTCGACGTTGCCGATGGCGCGCCGGGCCGCCATCACCTCGGGCAGGAACACCTCGAGGGCGCGCGGCCGGTTGGGGTCGCGCTTGAGGTAGCCCTTCTCCTCGAGGGTGCGCAGCTGGTGGGCGACGCTGGAGGTGCTGGTCAGGCCGACGGCCTGACCGATCTCGCGCATGCTCGGCGGGTAGCCGCGCTTCTCGATGCTGTCCTTGATGTGGGCCAGGACCCGCTGCTGGCGCGGCGTGAGTCCGGTGGCGTCCGCCGGGCCGTCGGGCAGCTCGGTGACCTTGCTCGCCTGCTTGGCGGCCTGCTTGTCGGCCTTGCGGTCAGCCATGGGTGGTGCCCTCCAGATCGGCGACGGTCTTGCGGCCCGGCCCGAACCGGGACGGTGTGACGACGCTAACCGAAGTCGCCGCCCCTTTTCAAACACGTGTTCGAACGGGCGTGTCGGCTCTTGCCTGCGCGAGCCCGCCGAAGACTCTCGAACGGATTTTCGAACGAGGGCTGGATTTGTTCGAACACATGATCTAGTCTCGTACACACGTTCGATCGAACACCTGATCGAGACGACTTCCGTCGGACCCCCTGACTACAAACAGGGATCCGTCCACTTCCCCCGGAGGTTCACCATGAGCACCGTCACCCTTGCCCCGCGCGTCGCCCCCGCCCGTCGTACGGCTGCGCCTGCCGTGCGCCGCACCGGACAGGTCCGGCTGACCCGCCGTGGACGCCTCGTGGTCTTCCTCTTCGCGCTCACCGCGGTCGTCGCCGCCGCGATCTGGCTCGCCGCCGGCTCCGCCGCCTCCCGCGACGCCGCCCCCGCGCCCGCCGAGGTCGACGTCATCACCGTCGCCCCCGGCGACACCCTGTGGGACATCGCCAGCGACGCCGCCGCCACGACCGGCGACGACGTGCGCGACATGATGCAGCGCATCGAGCAGCTCAACGCGCTGGACGGCGGCACCGTCTACGTCGGCCAGGACCTCCGCGTCCCCGCCGACAGCTGAGCCGCCACCTGAACTTCTCCGCTGACTCGACCCCAGCGGAGTTGGGGAAGACGAGGGGCGGGATCCGGTCGACCGACCTCACCCGGATCCCGCCGCTCGCGTTTTTGGCGCGAGCGCGTCTTCGGGCTGAGAGGCGGCAGCAAGCTGCCGGGGAGGCCCTCTCGACGCGCTGCCGCGCTCGCAGTCGTCGTTCGCGCGGTGCCGGGTTGCTGGGCGGCCAGGCCGGGGCAGGCCGCGCGAGTGGGGCCGCAACCCCCCCGCGCACCCTGCCGGGCCGCGCCCTGCCGCGCCCTGCCGGGCCGTTCCCGGCGCCGCCCGGCGCCGCTGGTGGCGTCGCGGCGTCTCGAGGCGCGTCGTGTCGGGGCGAGCCCGGGCTGGGCGGCCGGGCCGACCGTCAGCGAGCGGCGCGCTTGCCGCCCTTGGGGGCGTCGGGGTCGCGCTTGGGCTTCGGGTCCGGCGCGGAGGTCAGGCCGAGTGCTCGCGAGAACCGCGCGGCCAGCATGAACGCCAGGAACAGGCAGAGCATGGCGCCCGCCGAGGCGACCACGAGCAGCGCCCAGGCGCCGGTCTTGTCGTCGTGGCGGGCGGTCGCGCCGAAGTCGATGGCGGCGAGCACCAGGTACCCCCAGGCGACCAGGGCGAACGTGATCCCGGCCGCGAGCAGGAGCAGGGCAGGGCGGAATCGCGCCTTCGTCCGATCGCCGGCCCGCTTTCCTCCTGCCACGGCGGTCATTGTTGCTGATGGGTGGGTGGAATGGGTCGGCAACCCTCCGTCTAGGGCGCACCTCGTCGATCCACAGGCTCCCCGGAGGCCCTCGAATCGCCCTCCCGACGCCCTCCGCGTACGACGTCCAGACCGGTCCCGCACGCAAATCCCGGCGTGTTTCAGGCGTGCTGAGCGGGTCCGCGCGACAGGCCGGGGCGCGGTCTTGCGTCCGTCGTGTCCGGGGCGTACGGTTACCACTACATCTAGTAGTTACAACGATGTAGTTCTCCACATATAGGTCCACAGGACCTGGCGTGAAGTACACAGAAACATCCTCGTTTGTGCACAGGGGAAGCCCCTTTGTCCACAAGCGCCGACTCGGGAGGAGGAACCATGCACTGTCCGTACTGCAAGCACAACGACACCAAGGTCCTCGACTCCCGGGTATCCGAGGACGGCTGCTCGATCCGGCGTCGCCGGGTCTGCCAGTCGCCTGCGTGCGAGAAGCGGTTCACGACCGTCGAGGCCATGCAGCTGACCGTGCTCAAGCGCTCCGGCGCGACCGAGCCGTTCACGCGCGACAAGGCCGTCGCCGGCGTCCGGAAGGCCTGCAAGGGCCGCCCGGTCGACGAGGACGACCTGGCCCGCCTGGGCCAGGAGGTCGAGGACCAGCTGCGACTCGCCGGCAGCCCCGAGATCGCGGCCCACGAGGTGGGCCTCGCGATCCTCTCGCCCCTGCGCCGCCTCGATGAGGTGGCCTATCTCCGCTTCGCCTCCGTCTACCGCGGGTTCGACTCCGCGGCGGACTTCGAGAACGAGATCGCCCTGCTGCGTGCCGAGCGCCAGCTGCAGAGCGAGTCGGGCGGAGCCCCGGGCGGTCTCGCGACCGCCTCAGCCCCGACGGGCTGACCACGAACGCCCGGCAGGTAGTGGGGAAGCTGCCTGCCGGGCCACCACCCTTCCCCAGAGCGCGCATCCAT
The DNA here is from genome assembly GCF_018831735.1 of Pimelobacter sp. 30-1. NCBI lineage: Bacteria > Bacillati > Actinomycetota > Actinomycetes > Propionibacteriales > Nocardioidaceae > Pimelobacter > Pimelobacter sp. 30-1. The sequence goes on along the minus strand of NZ_NHTS01000003.1, from coordinate 219,600 downwards.
CGCCGCACCGCCGACCCCCGCCACGTCGCACACCAGGAGACCAGGAGAGTCATGACCGAGACGGCCAGCAACCCGACCGCCGCAGGCGCCGCATCCGGCAAGGGCCTGAAGATCGACCGCGTCTTCAGCACCGAGGGCACCCACCCCTACGACGAGATCACCTGGGAGCGTCGGGACGTCGTCCAGACCAACTGGAAGACGGGCGAGACCGTCTTCGAGCAGCTCGGTGTGGAGTTCCCCGACTTCTGGTCGCTCAACGCCTCCACGATCGTCACCACCAAGTACTTCCGCGGCGCGGTCGGCACCCCGGAGCGGGAGCGCGGCCTCAAGCAGCTCATCGACCGGGTCGTGTCGACGTACGTCAAGGCGGGCAAGGAGCACGGCTACTTCGCGAGCGTGGCGGACGCGGAGGTCTTCGAGCACGAGCTGACCTGGCTGCTCGTGCACCAGTACTTCTCCTTCAACTCCCCGGTGTGGTTCAACGTCGGCACGACCGCTCCCCAGCAGGTCTCCGCGTGCTTCATCCTCTCCGTCGACGACTCGATGGACTCGATCCTGAACTGGTACAAGGAAGAGGGCTTCATCTTCAAGGGCGGCTCCGGCGCCGGCCTGAACCTCTCCCGGATCCGCTCCTCCAAGGAGCTCCTCAGCAGCGGCGGTACGGCGTCCGGCCCGGTCTCCTTCATGCGCGGCGCCGACGCCTCGGCGGGCACCATCAAGTCGGGCGGCGCGACGCGTCGTGCGGCCAAGATGGTCGTCCTCGACGTCGACCACCCCGACATCGAGGAGTTCGTCGAGACCAAGTGGCGCGAGGAGGACAAGATCCGCGCCCTGCGCGACGCCGGCTACGACATGGACCTCGGTGGCAAGGACATCACCTCGGTCCAGTACCAGAACGCCAACAACTCGGTGCGCGTCAACGACGAGTTCATGCGCGCCGTCGAGGCCGGCACCGACTTCGGCCTGCGCGCCCGGATGACCGGCGAGGTCATCGAGACCGTCGATGCCCGCGGCCTGTTCCGCAAGATCAGCGAGGCCGCCTGGGCCTGCGCCGACCCGGGCCTGCAGTACGACGACACGATCAACGCCTGGCACACCAACCCCGAGACCGGCCGGATCACCGCGTCCAACCCGTGCTCGGAGTACATGTCGCTCGACAACTCCTCGTGCAACCTCGCCTCGCTCAACCTGCTCAAGTTCCTGCGCGAGGACGACACCTTCGACGCCCCGCTGTTCGCGAAGGCCGTCGAGCTGATCATCACCGCGATGGACATCTCGATCTGCTTCGCCGACTTCCCGACCGAGCCCATCGGCGAGACCACCCGCGACTACCGCCAGCTCGGCATCGGCTACGCCAACCTCGGCGCGCTGCTCATGGCCATGGGCCTGGGCTACGACTCCGAGGGTGGCCGCGCGATGGCCGCGACCGTCACCTCGTTGATGACCGGTACGTCGTACCGTCGTTCGGCCGAGCTCGCCGCGATCGTCGGCCCCTACGCCGGCTACGCCCGCAACGCCGAGGCCCACCAGCGCGTCATGCGCAAGCACCAGGCGGCCAACGACGACGTCCGCACCCTCCACATCGCCGACGCCGAGGTCCACAAGCTGGCCACCGAGGAGTGGGCCCAGGTCGTCGAGCTCGGCAAGACCAACGGCTTCCGCAACGCCCAGGCCTCCGTGCTCGCGCCGACCGGCACCATCGGCTTCATGATGGACTGCGACACCACCGGCATCGAGCCCGACTTCTCCCTGGTGAAGTTCAAGAAGCTCGTCGGCGGCGGCTCGCTGCAGATCGTCAACCAGACCATCCCGCGCGCCCTCAAGAAGCTGGGCTACGACAGCGAGAAGGTCGAGGCGATCGTCGCCTACATCGGCGAGCACGGCCACGTCGTCGACGCCCCCGGCCTCAAGCCGGAGCACTACGAGATCTTCGACACCGCCATGGGCGAGCGCTCGCTCAAGCCGATGGGCCACGTCCTGATGATGGCCGCCTGCCAGCCCTTCCTCTCCGGCGCCATCTCCAAGACGGTCAACCTGCCCGAGTCGGCCTCCGTCGAGGACATCGAGCAGATCTACCTCGAGTCGTGGAAGCTCGGCCTCAAGGCCACCGCGATCTACCGCGACAACTGCAAGGTCGGCCAGCCCCTGGCCGACGGCGGCGGCAAGGCCAAGAAGGACGCCGCCGACGCTGCCGACGCCGCTGCCGAGGGCAAGGTCGTCGAGAAGGTCGTCGAGAAGATCGTCTACGCCCCCACCCGCAAGCGCCTCCCGAAGTCCCGCCAGGCCCGCACCACGTCGTTCACCGTGGCCGGCGCCGAGGGCTACATGACCTCGGGCGCCCACGACGACAACGCCCTCGGCGAGATCTTCCTCAAGCTCGGCAAGCAGGGCTCCACCCTGGCCGGCGTGATGGACGCCTTCTCGATCGCCGTCTCCATCGGCCTCCAGTACGGCGTCCCGCTCGAGACCTACGTCTCGAAGTTCACCAACCTCCGCTTCGAGCCCGCCGGCCTCACCGACGACCCGGACGTCCGGATGGCGCAGTCGATCATGGACTACGTCTTCCGCCGCCTGGCCCTGGACTACCTGTCCTTCGACGAGCGCGCCGCCCTCGGCATCTACTCCGCCGACGAGCGCCAGCGCCACCTCGAGACCGGCTCGTACGAGCCCGTCGAGGAGACCGGCAACGCCTCCGAGCTCGTCGACACCGCCCCCGTCGCCAAGACCGCCCCGGTCGAGGCCGAGGTCGTCGAGGTCGCCGACGAGGACCCCCTCGCCGGCGCCCCCGAGGTCAAGGTCGCCAAGACCACGGCCGAGCTCCTCGAGCAGATCACCGGCCACGCGGTCGACAGCCCGCTGTGCATGACCTGCGGCACGAAGATGCGGCCGGCCGGCTCGTGCTACGTGTGCGAGGGCTGCGGCAGCACCAGCGGCTGCAGCTGAGCTAGCACGTCCAACGGCCCGGTCCCTCAGTGAGGGGCCGGGCCGTTGCGCGTTCCTAGCTAGGACGCGAAACCGTGGTGCTCGCGGTGGTAGCGAACGTGGGTGAGACTCACGTCGTGGCCGTTGACCACCGTGAGGGGACCGAGCTCATTGCCTGCGTGGTCGCGCACGATGAGGTGGTCGTCAAGATAGATGCCGCCCTTGTCGAGCAGCACGTGGTGGTTGGGGCACAGGCAGAGCACGTTGTCGTGGGTGTCGGGTCCGTTGTGGGGCATTCCTAGGGCGCGGATGTGTGCGCCTTCGCTGTAGGGCGCCACCGGGAGATCCAAGTTGAGACCGCACACCTGGCAGCGATGTCCGTGCAGTTCCTTGATGTACTTCGCGACCCTGCTGGAGCGGACGATCCGCTGCACGATTCCGGTTGCGCGATGCGGTGCCGGGTTACCCGCTGGTGCCTCGGCGGAGGGCTCGTAGGTGACGCTGGTAGGGGGAGCTACGTCGGCTCGGAAGTCGGCGTCGCCGACGGGTCCGGTGGCGGGCCGCTGACCGGCCGGTGTCCAGGGACGCGCCTCGTCAGGGGTCAGGCGGACGAGGTGGAAGCGCCAGATGCGGAAGCCATCGCGGCCTTGCTCGGCCCAATGCCGGGTGACCTGGTAGAGGCCGTCGTAGCGAAAGCCGACCTTGGGGGCGTAGGGCTTCTCGCCCTTGTGCCCGCGAAGGACCCTGACGGGGAGACCGCCTTCCTCGCTATAGACGAGTGAGGCGTTGTGGTACTGGGTGATCTCTTGGTCGGCGATCTGCCGGTCCGTCTTCGGGTCTTTGCCGCCGGCGCCCGTGTAAAGGATCCAATCGCCATGGTCTTCGTCGTCGACGTAGCCCTTGCTGAGCGCAATGCAGTTGGCGGCGATGCCGGCGCTCCCTGAGATGCCCTGCATCGCGAACCGGTGAATCCCAGCGGCCATGGCCTCTGCCCGGCTGGCATAGGTGGAGCCGACCGGATGCCCCTCGAGTTCCCCGAAGTAGTAGTCAGCCTTGCTCAACGAGGGACCTACGAGCGAAGGGGCCGGGCGTCCCGGTCATGGTTGTCGACACGAAGGCAAGCCTTGACGAGTTCTGGCCCGCCTTCGAGCACACCTATGTGGTGTTCTGCCGATCCATGCCACTGGTCCCGTACGGCGCCTCACCCACCACGAACTCCCGGAACCGCTCCGCCGCCGGCTCCAGCCCCCGATCCGTCCGCCACGTCATCCCCACACTGCGCCGCGCGTTCGCCCCGGTGAGCGCGATGCCGACGGTGCCGGAGACTCCCGCGAACGCCTCCGGTACGACGGCCACCCCGAGCCCCGCGGCGACCAGACCTTCGATGGTCGCGAGGTCGGCGCTCTCGAAGGACACGGGCAGGGTGATGCCGGCGTCGGCGAGAAGGCCGTCGACGAGGGTGCGGAAGCCGAAGCCGAGGGGGGTGGTGACGAGCTCTTCGGAGGTGAGGTCGCGCAGGTCGATGCGCTTGCGGGTGCGGAGGCGGTGGGTGGGCGGGACGATGAGGACGAGGCGTTCGTGCTGGAGGGTGATCCAGCCGAAGTCGCCGTCGGGGCGGCCGGAGGTGATGGCGAGGTCGACGGTGCCGGCGTTGAGGTCGCGGAGCATGGCGTGGGCGGGTTCTTGGGAGAGCTCGACGCGGACGCCGGGGGCCTGGTGGTGGAAGCCGCGGAGGATGCGGGGGACCAGGGAGGTCGCCATGGAGTCGAGGAAGGCGAGGCGGACGATGCCGCGGTCGGGGTCGAGGCGGGTCTCGATCTCGGTGGTCATCTGGCGGTAGCGGGCGACGAGGTCGCGGGCGGCGTCGACGACGAAGGCGCCGTTGGGGGTGGTGGTGAGGCCGTCGGGCACGCGCTCGAAGAGGCGTACGCCGAGCTCGTCCTCGGCGCGCGCGAGAGCTCGGGAGAGCGTGGGTTGGGTGACGCCGAGGATCGCGGCGGTGTCGGTCACGTGCTGGTGGTCGGCCAGTGCGACCAGCCACTCGAGGTCTCGGATGCGCACGCGACGAGAATACGCGAAGCGTATGGAGGGCCAGCGTCAATCGCATTGGACGCATGATCGTGGACGGCGCACGCTGGTCGGGTGCATGAGGGACATCTGCGTGGATCGGCCGCGTACCGGCGGACCATGGCGGCGATGGTGTGTGCGGGGATGGTCACCTTCGTCCTGCTGTACGACACCCAGGCGCTGCTGCCCGCCTTCCACGACGACTTCGGGGTGACGCCGGCGCAGGCGACCTTGTCGATGTCGCTGACCACGGCGGGACTGGCGCTGGGGCTGCTGGTCGCCGGTCCGGCTTCTGAGGTGGTCGGGCGGACCCGGATGATCGTCGGTGCGGTCTGGCTGTCGAGCCTCGTCGCGCTGCTGTGCCCGTTCGCGTGGTCGTGGGATGCCCTGCTGGTGCTGCGCTTCGTCGAGGGTCTGGTGCTGGCGGGGTTGCCGGCGGTGGCGACGGCGTACCTCCGTGAGGAGCTGCACGCGTCGGCACAGGCGCGGGCGGCCGGCGTCTACATCGGCGGTACGGCGCTCGGCGGCATGGTGGGCCGGGTCCTGACCGCGCCGGTGACCGAGGCGCTCGACTGGCGCTGGGGTCTCGGTGCGGCCGCGGTGCTGAGCCTGGTCTGCGCGGTCGCGGTGACGCTGACCCTGCCGCCGTCCCGCAACTTCCGGGGACGCCGGCGCCAGGAGCTCGCGCTGGGGGAGATGTCGCGGGCGGCGTTGGCGGATCCCGTCCTGCGCCGCCTGTACGTCGTCGGGGCGTGCTCGGTGGGTGCGCTGGTGGTGGTGTTCAACGCGCTCGGCTTCCGCCTGGTCGGGGGACCGCACCATCTCGGTCTGGGGGCGATCAGCCTGCTCTACCTGGTGTACCCGCTCGGGTCGGTCAGTGCGGCGGTCTCCGGCGCCTGGGCAGACCGGGTCGGGCGGCGGGCGGTGCTGCCGGTGGGCTGTGCCGTCGCGATCGCGGGCGTCGCCCTCACCGTCCCGCACAGCCTGGTCGCGATCGTGGCGGGACTGGCGTGCCTGACCATGGGCTTCTTCGTGGTCCACGGCATCGCGAGCGGCTGGGTCGCGGTGCGGGCCCACGCGGCCGGTGCGAGCGCGAGCCAGGCAGCCGCGTTCTACCTCTGCGCCTACTACGTCGGCTCGTCGGTGTTCGGCAGCCTCGGGGCGAGCGCGTGGTCGACGTACGGATGGGTGGGACCGGCGGTGCTGGCGCTCGGGCTGCTCGCGGTCGTCGGGGTGCTGGGCCTGGACCTGCGGCATGTGCCCGCGATCGCCCCCGTCAGTACGACGAGAACGTCACCCGCGGCTCTCCATCCACCAGGTCGACCGTCGCATTGACGTAGAGGCTGTCCTCGTCGGACTCCGTGGTCCAGTCCGGCGCCCCGAAGCCGTACGACGCGTCGTACTCGTAGCTCACGACGGCCTCGCCCGCCTCGTCGGAGGAGAGCTCGGCCGGGAACGTGCCGTCGAAGCCGCTCCACGAGGACGTCGGCGCGGAGGCCAGCCGCCACGTCACCTTGCGCTGTCCGAAGTGCGGGGGGGGGCTGGTGGACCCGGCCGGCCGCGCTCTCGGGCCACGACCGACCGGGTCGTTCAGGGAAGGCGTTCCGCGAAGGAGGCCCTAGCGCACGGCCGCGAGGAACTCCCGGGTCCGCTGGTGCTGCGGGTCGCTGATCACCTGCGCCGCCGGACCGACCTCGACGATCTGGCCGCCGTCGAAGAACGCCACCCGGTCGGCCACGTCGCGCGCGAACCCGATCTCGTGGGTGACCACGATCATCGTCATGCCGGTCTCGGCGAGGTTGCGCATGACGGCGAGGACGTCACCGACGAGCTCGGGGTCGAGGGCGGAGGTGGGCTCGTCGAAGAGCATGAGGCTGGGCTGCATGCACAGGGCGCGGGCGATGGCGACGCGCTGCTGCTGTCCGCCGGAGAGGCTGCGCGGGTAGGCGTTGGCCTTCTCGGCGAGCCCGACCTGGCCGAGGAGGGCGAGGGCGCGCTCGCGGACCTCGCGGCGAGGCTGGCGCAGCACGCGCAGGGGTGCCTCGACGAGGTTCTCCAGCACGGTCATGTGGGGGAACAGGTTGAAGTGCTGGAAAACCATGCCGACCTGGGTGCGCTGGCGGCAGATCTCGCGGTCGCTGAGCTCGTAGAGCTTGGTGCCGCGCTGCTCGTAGCCGACGGTGGTGTCGCCGACCCAGAGCCGGCCGCCGTCGATGGCCTCGAGGTGGTTGACGCAGCGCAGGAAGGTGGACTTGCCCGAGCCCGAGGGGCCGATCAGGCAGAGCACCTCGCCCTGCTCGACGACGAGGTCGATGCCCTTGAGGACCTCCAGGTTGCCGTACGACTTGCGTACGCCGGCCGCGCGTACCTTGGGCGCGGCCACGGCCGTGGTGCTCATGACTTGCTCCTCTCGACAGGTGCGTGGGTGCGGAAGAACTTGCGCAGCTGCTGCAGGGGTGTGGGCGGCAGGTTGCGGTTGCCGCGGGCGTAGCGGCGCTCCAGGTAGTACTGGCCGATGCCGAGGACCGTGGTGACGGCGAGGTACCAGATGCTCGCGACGATGAGGAGCGGGACGGTCTGGAAGTTCTTCGCGTAGATGATCTGGCTGGAGTACAGCAGGTCGTGGACGGCGAGCACCGAGACGAGCGCGGTGGTCTTGAGCATGCCGATGGTCTCGTTGCCGGTGGGCGGGACGATGACGCGCATCGCCTGGGGGAGCACGATCCGGCGCAGGGTCTGGCCGCGGGTCAGGCCGAGGGCGGACGCCGCCTCGTTCTGGCCGTGGTCGACCGAGAGGATGCCGGCGCGCACGATCTCCGACATGTACGCCGCCTCGTTGAGCCCCAGCCCGAGCACGGCCGCGATGAACGGCGTGATGAGGGTGTTGGCGTCGAGGTGCACGCCGGGCAGGCCGAAGCTGATCACCGGGTAGAGCGCGGCGAGGTTGAACCAGAACAGCAGCTGCACGAGGACCGGCGTCCCGCGGAAGAACGAGACGTAGGCGAAGGCGAAGCTCCGCACCACGGGGTTGGCGCTGAGCCTCATCACCGCGAGCAGGACGGCGAGCAGGATGCCGATCCCCATGCAGATCGCGGTGAGCAGGAGCGTGGTCACCAGGCCGTGGAAGATCGAGACGTCGCGCAGGTAGAGCCCGACGACGTCCCACCCGAAGTTGGGGTTGGTGAACACGTCGCGCAGCGCGTAGGCGGTGAGCGCGACCAGCAGCACCGCGCTGACCCAGCGCAGCGGGTGCCGGCGGCGGACCGTGGTCAGCTCGACGTACTCGCTGGTGGGGGAGAGGGCCATGGTGGTCATGTCAGCTCCCCGGGTTCGGCGCGAGGTTGGTGTCGGGGATGTTCCACTTCTTCGTGAGCGTCGCGACGGTGCCGTCGTCGTAGAGCGACGTCACGGCGGCGGCGACGGCCGCGCGCAGCGGCGAGTCCTTGGGCAGCGCGATGCCGGTCGGGCGCGACTCGTAGATGTCGCCGGGGGCGAGCTCGAACTTCCCGCCGGCCAGGGCGCCCTGGTACGAGATCGCCGTGCTGTCGGCCATCATGCCGTCGACACGGCCGGAGTTGAGGGCGAGGATCGCGTCGTTCTGCGACGGGAACAGCTCGGGCTCGACGGGCGCCTTGCCGGCGTCGATGCACTGCTGGCGGATGGCGGGCAGCTGCTCGATCGCCTGGGTGGTGCCCTTCTGCGCGGCGATCTTGTGGCCGCACAGCACCATCGGGTCCATCGACAGGTCCTCCGGGTTGCCCGGCCGTACGGCGATCCCGGCGCCGCCCTGCAGGTAGGTCACGAAGTCGACGACCTGCTGCCGCTCCGGCGTGATCGAGAAGCTCGACTCGGCCAGGTCGTAGCGCCCGGCGGCGAGGCCGGTGAGGATCGTGTCGAAGCCGGCGTTGACCAGCTCGACCTTCAGGCCGAGCTTCTGCGCCACGGCGGTGGCGAAGTCGGCGTCGAAGCCGACGATCGTCTTGTTGTCGGGGGCGAACATCTCGAAGGGCGGGTACGACGCGTCCATCGCGACCTTGATCGTGCCGGCCTTGGCGATGTCGGCCGGCAGGAGGTCGGCCGCGGCCTGGTCGGTCGCGACGTCGACCTGGTCCGAGGCGTCGGGGACGTCGACGCCCCCGGTGGCGCCGGGGTCGGTGGACGCGTTGGTGCAGGCGCTCAGGCCGACGGCGAGGAGGGCGGCGACGGCGGTGCCGGTGAGGAGGTGCTTCATGACGGGAACTCCAGGTGGGTGGGGTGGACGAGCTCGCCGTGGCGAGCGATGACGTGGCCGTCCTTGACGACCAGGGAGCGGGTGGGGCGGGCGACGACGGCCTCCGCGACCGTCCGCGCCGGTACGACGACCAGGTCGCCCGGCGCGCCGGGCACGAGGCCGTAGGAGTCGAGGCCGAGCAGGTGGGCGGCGCCGGTGGTGGCGCAGTCGAGGGCGAGGGCGATGTCCTCGTCGCGGCGCAGCCCGTTGCGGTAGGCGACGTGCATCGCGCGCTCGATCATGTCGCCGTTGCCGTAGGGCCCCCACAGGTCGCGGATGCCGTCGCTGCCGCAGGCGAGCGTGACGCCGCGCTCGGCGAGGTCGCGCACCGAGGGGACCGGTACGTCGTACACGGCGGCGGTGATGACGGCGACGCCGGACTCGGCGAGCAGGTCGATGAGCCGGAACCGCTCGTCCTCGGGGACCGTGCCGAGCGCGTCGGCGTGGCTGAGCGCGACCTTGCCCTGCAACCCGAAGGCGACGGTGCGCCGGGCGACCAGGCCGAACTGCCAGGCACCGAGGCTGCCGGTGTCGTGCAGGTGGATGTCGATGCCGGCGCCCCGGCGGGCGGCGATCTCGAAGAGCGCGTCGAGCTGGCCGAGCGGGTCGTCGTCGACCCCGGCGGGGTCGATGCCGCCGAGGGTCGTGGCGCCCGCGTCGAGCGCGGCCTCGAGGAGCTCGAGCGTGCCGGGCCGGCGGATGACACCGTCCTGGGGGAAGGCGACCTGCTCGACGTCCACGAGCCCGCGGACCGCGTCGGCGGCCTTGGCGACCGACTCGATGCCGGCCAGGCCGAGCGCGGGGTCGACGTCGGTGTGGGTGCGGACCCGGGTCGTCCCGAGGGTGGCCATGTGCCGGAGCAGGTCGGCGGCGTGCTCGGGGGAGGGCAGCCCGAGGTCGGTGCGCCGGTCCCGTTCGTTGGCGATCCGGTCGACCAGGCGCGGCCCGGCCGCGTGCGGCACCCACGGCCCGCCCCACAGCGTCTTGTCGACGTGGCAGTGGGCGTCGATGAGGCCGGGGAGCACGAGCGCGCCGGCGACGTCCTCGACGGGGACGTCGTCGAGGACGTCCGGGCGGGGCGCGGCGACGCTGGTGCCGATCGCGGCGATCCTTCCGTCGCGGACCAGGACGTCCTGGAGGTCGTCGTGGCCGGGCAGTCGCGCCTGGCGGACGAGCAGGGAGGCAGGCATGTCGCTCCTTGGCTGATGGTATTTGGTATACCGTAGATCGTAGGTCTACGATGTGGCAAGAGACACACTGACCCAGGGGGCCCGGCCGGCGAAATGCCGGGGGCGTACCTTTCGTCTCAGATCTGAGACTGTGGAGAAGCCTCGAAAGGAGTCGGCATGGCGGTCACGCCGGGTGAGGAGACGCTGGGCTCGCGGTACCGGTCGCTGCGCGACCTGGTCCTCGAGGAGCTGCGCGACCAGATCATCGAGCGCCGCCTGGCGCCGGGGGAGCGGCTGGTCGAGCGCGACCTCGCCGAGGTGCTCGACGTCTCCCGGATCGTCGTGCGCGAGGCGATCCAGCAGCTCGCCGCCGAGGGGATGGTCACCGTCCTCCCGCGCCGCGGCGCCCAGGTGGCCGCGCTCGACCCCGACTCGGCGCTGCACCTCTTCGAGGTGCGCATCGGCCTGGAGTCGATGGCGGCGACGGCGGCCGCCGAGCGGCGTACCGACGTCGACCTGGCGCGCCTCGACCGGCTCATCGTCGAGGCCCAGGAGGCGACCCGGGCCGGCGACCGCAAGCGGGCGACCCACCTCAACATGGAGTTCCACGAGGCGGTCGTCGACGCGGCCGGCAACCCGCTCCTCGGCTCGATCTTCCGCTCGCTCTCGGGCCGCGCTCTCCAGCTCTTCCGGATCGGCCAGGACGTCGACGCGCACGGGCTGCACCACGAGCACGTCGAGCTGGTCGCGGTGCTCCGCGCCGGGGACGCCGAGCGGGCCGGCGCGATGATGGCCGAGCACATCGCGGGCTCGCGCGAGGGCACGATCGAGCGGGTCCGCCAGCTCGTCGCCGAGGCCGAGGCCCGCGAGGCCCGGGGCTAGGAGTCCGCGGGCACGATCCGCTCGACCAGCCCGGTGACGAGCTCGGTGCTGTCCGGGTGCAGGCCCGGCAGGGTCAGGTGCTCGAAGAGGAAGCCGGTCATCGCCAGGTAGAGCGCCCGCGCCGCCTCGGGCCCGCCGGGGAAGCCGCCCTCGACGTGGTCGGCGGTGATCGCCTCCAGGTTGGCCCGGAAGCGCGCCGTGACCACCTCGCCCAGCGCGGGCTGGCGGGCCGCCTCCAGGCGCAGCTCGAAGAGCGCGAGGTGACCGGCCCTGTCGGCGTCCGCGCGCGCGACCAGGTCGTGCATGAGGGTCGTCTCGAGCGCGCGGGTCCGCGGGGCGGCGAGCCGCTCGGCGACGTACGCCGGGTCGGGCGCGAGCCGGGTGAAGACGTGGTCGCACAGCTGCTGGAGCAGGTCCTCGCGCGAGCGGAAGTAGTTCGACGTCGTCCCGGTCGGGGCGCCCGCCTGCTCGTCGACCCCCCGGAAGGTCAGCCCGCGCGCGCCGACCGCGGCGAGCAGGTCGGTGGCCGCGTCGAGCAGCTCGGTACGACGGGCGGGGTTGCGGGCCATGGCGGCATCCTGCCGGATCAGGGGCCATCTAACAAGGACGCTTGACGTACTTCAAACGTAGTGGTTGGCTCTCCGGCATGCCTGAGCTGACCTACTACATCGGCGTGACCCTCGACGGCTTCATCGCCGGCCCGCAGGACGAGGTCGACTTCCTCGGTCTCTCCGAGGAGTTCCTCGGCTTCCTCGCGAGCGAGTTCGCCGACACCCTGCCCACGCCCGCGCGTGCCGCGTTCGGCGTCGCCGACGCGCCGCTGACCCGCTTCGACACCGTCGTGATGGGGCGGCGCACCTACGACCCGGCGCTCGCCGAGGGCCTGCTCGACCCCTACGCGCACCTGCGCACCGTCGTGGTCAGCCGCTCGCTGCCCGCGGCCGGCGACCCGGTCGAGGTCACCGCGGAGGCGCCGCTCGACGTCGTGCGCCGGCTCAAGGCCGACCCGTCCTCGCGCGGCGTGCTGCTCGCCGGCGGCGGCCGGCTGGCCGGTCAGGTGAGCGCCGAGATCGACCGGCTGGTGGTCAAGAAGTACCCGGTCGTCGTCGGTGACGGGGTGCGGATGCTCGACCGGGCGTTCGCGCCCGAGGCGTTCACGCTGGAGCAGGTGCGCACGTTCGACAACGGGTGTGCGGTGCTGGAGTACGCCCGCACTACGCTCTCGCCCCGTGACCTTTGAGAACGTGACCCTCGACCCGCAGGCCAACATCTACTTCGACGGTGCCTGCGTCAGCCACACCTTCTTCCTCGCCGACGGCACCCGGAAGTCGGCCGGCGTGATCTTCCCGGCCTCGCTCACCTTCGGCACCGCGGCGCCCGAGGTCATGGAGCTCAACGCCGGTGCCTGCCGGATCCGCCTGGCCGGGTCCGAGGACTGGCAGGAGTACGCCGCGGGCCAGTCGTTCAGCGTGCCCGGCGACTCGTCGTTCGACATCGAGGTGACCGAGACGCTCGGCTACGTCTGCCACTACGGCTGAGCGAGGATCTCCTCGGGGGACGTGCAACCTCCGAGGAGGCGCCATCCGTGTAGGAAGCATGAGACCGAAGAACCGCGACGCGGAGTTCGAGGACTTCGTCCGGCGCCGGCGCAGTCACCTGCTCGGTACGGCGATGGTGCTCACCGCCGGCGACGTCCACCTCGCCGAGGACCTGGTCCAGGGCACCCTGGTCCGGCTCTACCTCGCGTGGGGGCGGGCCTCGCGGCGCGGTGCGGTCGACGCCTATGCGCGCCGGTCGCTCGTCAACGCCTTCATCGACCACCGCCGCCGTCCCGCCGTCGCGCGGGAGACGGTGACCGACGACCTGCCCGACCGGGCCGGCGCGGTCATGGCGGACCCGGTCGACGCCGAGCTGGTCGCGGCGCTCGCCGCGCTCCCGGACCGGATGCGCGCGGCCGTCGTCCTGCGTCATGTCGTCGACCTCAGCGTCGAGGACGCCGCGGACGCGCTCGGGTGCAGCGTCGGCACGGTGAAGAGCCAGACGGCCCGCGGTCTCGCCAAGCTGCGGGAGGTCCTCCCGCAGCCCGTCACCCTCTCGGGATCCCTGCACGAAGGAGATCAGCCATGACCGACCTCACCGACCGCCTCGCGCGGCTCGCCGCGCCCGGCGCGGAGCCCGCCGCCGAGACCGTACGACGCGACGTGGCCCGCGGTCGCGGGGCCGCCCGCCGCCGCGCGTTCCGGCGCGGCACGGCCGGGCTCAGCCTGGCCGCCGTGGCCGTCGTCGGCGGGACCATCGCGGTCAACGCCGACCGCACGCCGGCGCCCGCGCCGATCACCGCCGCGCCGAACGACGCGCCGCGGCTCGTCGCCTACACCGGGCAGCAGCAGCCGGGCTTCGTCGTGACCAAGGTGCCGGCGGGCTTCGTGCTCGAGGGGGCGACGGCGTACAACCTCAACGTGGCGCGGGCCGACGACCACAGCGGGCTCGACGTGTTCAGCGACAAGCTGGTCGTGATGCTGGAGTCGCAGTCGGTGACCACACCGCCCGAGGGGCGTCCGGTCCGGGTCGGCGACCACGACGGCCGGCTGCGCACGGCCGAGGACGGCGCCCAGGTGCTGACCTACGACGACGGCGAGCACCGTGTCGTCGTCCAGGCGTGGAAGTCGCTCGGGCTCTCCGACGAGCAGGTCGTCGAGTTCGCCGAGGGCGTCACCGTCACCGCGGAGGCTCAGGCCGGGGTCGGCTGAGCGGAGCTCTCGCGACAGCGATTCCCATTCCCGTGTGGTCGAAAGCAGGTGGTCACCTCCCGATGATGGGAGCGTGGCGAAACGGCGGATCACCTTCGAGCAGTACGCGCGCGAGCTCGGCGTCAACCTCCAGCGAGCGCGGGCCGCGCGGGGACTGAGCCAGGAGCGGGTCGCGCACCTGGCCGGGATCGCGGGCTACACGTACCAGAAGTTCGAGAAGGGCGAGTCCCGCCCCGGGCGGCCGATGAACCCGCAGCTCAGCACGCTGCTCGCGCTCAGCGAGGTGCTGGAGGTGCCGGTCGTCGACCTGCTGCCCGAGCGGACGCCCGACCTCGGTCTGTGACGAACCGGCCCCCGACGCGCTGCGTCGGGGGCCGGTTCTGCGAGGTGGCGTGGCTCAGGCCGCGTCGACCAGGGCCGGCTCGGTCGCGACGACCGGGGCCGGACCCTCCTGGCGCCGGGACCGCCGCTCCAGCGCGAGCCCGGCGATCGCCACGAGCGCGCCGACCGCGCTGACCGCCGCTGCGAATGCCAGCCCCGGTCGGTAGCCGTCGAGCAGGGCCGTGGGCGTGGCCGCCTCGCCCGCGCCGGACGCGATGATCGCGGTGGTGACGGCCAGGACGATCGCGGCGCCGACCTGCATCGAGGTCTGCAGCACGCCGGCGGCCAGACCCTGCTCGTCGTCGTCGATGCCGCTCGTCGCCTGGATGTTGATCGCCGGGAAGCCGACCCAGCCGATGCCGATGAGGAGCAGTGCGGGCAGCAGCATCCCGACGTACGACGGCGCGGTGTCGAGGCGCAGCACGAACAGCAGGTAGCCCACGGCCATGATCGACATCGTCACCGCGATGATCGGTCCGCTGCCGAAGCGGTCGACGAGCTTGTCGGAGAAGATCGCGGACGCGGTCACCATCAGGCCGATCGGCAGCAGGGCGAGGGCGAGCTCGAGCGGGCTCCAGCGCAGGCCGTCCTGGAGGAACAGGGTCACGATGAACTGCCAGCTGAAGTAGGACCCGCCGACCGCGACGATCGCGATGCTCGCCCGGACCAGGGTGGACTTGCGCAGGATGCCCAGCCGGATCAGCGGGTGCGCGATCCGGCGCTCGATCGTCACGAACGCCGCGAACAGGGCGGCGACGCCGACGAACGAGCCGATCGTGCGGGCCGAGGCCCAGCCGACCTCGGGCGCCGAGACGACGGTGTAGACGAGCAGCAGCATGCCGGCGCCCGAGGTGAGCGCGCCCAGCAGGTCGTGGCCGCCCTCCTCGGCCGCCTCGTCGCGCGGCACCAGGAAGTACGCCGCGACGAGCGCCAGCAGCGCGATCGGCACCGGCAGGAGGAAGGTCCAGCGCCAGCCGATGCCGGTCATCAGGCCGCCGAAGAGCAGGCCGGAGGAGTAGCCGCCCGCGCCGAAGACGGTGTAGATCGACAGCGCCTTGTTGCGGGCCGGGCCCTCGGCGAAGTTGGTCGTGATGATCGACAGGCCGGTCGGGGCGGTGAACGCCGCGGCCAGGCCCTTGATGAAGCGGGTCGCGATGAGCAGCGGGCCCGAGCTGACCAGGCCGCCGAGCAGCGAGGCGACGGCGAAGACGGCCAGCGCGATGAGGAAGACGCGCCGCCGGCCGAGGAGGTCGGCCGTGCGTCCGCCGACGAGGAGCAGGCCGCCGTACCCGAGGACGTAGCCGCTGATCAGCCACTGGAGCGAGGACGTCGACAGGTCGAGCTCGGCGCCGATCGAGGGCAGGGCGACGCCGACCATGGAGACGTCGAGCCCGTCGAGGAAGAGGACCACGCAGAGCGTGATCAGCAGACCCCAGGTGCGCCGGGACCAGCTGATCGCGCCGGCGGAGGCGGGGGGAGTGAGGGATGTCGAGGACATGGCACAGAAGGTTTCCATGCGCACGCATTCAATGCAAGCGCAAATAATGCGTTTGCATAAAATTCGCCTCCTGGCTAGGATGCGGGCATGCCGAAGGCAGCCGTCCCGAGCCCCCTGGTCGCCGAGTGGCGCCTGCTGCTCGACCGGCACGCCGCGGTCAGCTGTGCGCTCGAGAAGGCCCTCCAGGACCGGCACGGCATCGGGCTCAGCGAGTTCGAGACCCTCGACCGGGTGGTCGACGCCAACTGCGGCAAGTACCGCATGGCCGAGCTCGCCGGCGACATCCACCTCAGCCAGAGCGCGCTCTCGCGCGCCATCACCCGGCTCGAGAAGGACGGCCTGGTCTCGCGCTCGGCCTGCGAGAACGACCGGCGCAGCGTCTTCGTCTGCCTGACCGACAAGGGCCGCGCGGTCTATGACGCCGCGCTGCCCACGCACCGCGAGGTGCTCGAGAGCTCCTGGGCCTAGGGCCTGCTCGCGCTGCTCGTCCTGAAACTGTGCCTGCGCGGGCTTGCACTCGGCGTGCACGCGGTTCGAGCCCGTTCGGGGCACTGGTGCCGACCGGCGTCCCGCTCGCCCTGGCCAGATCTGTCGCCCGGGCTCTGGGGTCTAAGGGAATGGGCCCTGGCGGCTTGGGTCGCGCTGTGGTTGATGAAGCATAAGACGGTCGTGCAGTTTGACCGGCTCGAAGTTGACCCCGGCCGCCAGGGAAGACGGAACGGCCGAGCGAGCAGATGGACGAAACGGCCCCCTAGTAGTCCGAAGTGGGCCTAGGGTCGGGGCGAGCGCGATCGAATTCAGGAGAACCCCCATGCCCTTCCTTGAGACCCTGACGCTCACCGTCGGTGCATCTGTGTCAAATACAGTCCTAAAGATCTGGTTGCGCGATAGTCCACTGGCATTGGATCTGGGGCAGGAGGCAACGGGTCTTCTCCGATCCGCAATCTCCGATTTTAGTGAGCATAGACGGGCGAAGCGTCAGTTTGATGCGATCGCCGATCAGGTTGCTTCGAAGCTTGAGCCTATGTTCACTCATGAATTCAGAAGCGTTCCTGAGTACGAGGTAAACGCCGCCGTCACTGCAGTCGGGGAAGTGATGACAGCGGCAGTTGTTGGACTTCCGCTGCTGATCATGCATGACCTTGAGCCTGCCTCCTTGGAGGGGCACATTCGAAGCTCCCAGCGTGACCGAATCGAGCGCGAGAGGCTTTCCGAGGCAGGATCGGAGATTTTCCGGAGAGTGCTAACCGAGGCATGCAATTATGTGGTAGAAATATCGACCACGCTACCAGAGTTCGGCACGGCTGCTGCTGTCGAGTCTCTACGTCGAGAATCACAGATCATTGATCTCGTTCGGACCGTGCTTGACCGGCTTCCGGATCTTCAGGCGTCTGTGGTCGGTTCACAGTTTCAAGGATTCGAACGTCAGTACGTTAGGGACGTGGCCAGGAAGCTGGACCAGTTGGAGCTCTTTGGGGTCGATGCGAGCCCCCTGAGTAGGCGCTACGCATTGACGGTCGCCTATATCACCCTTTCCTCAAACTATGCGGCGAATGAGGCCACGAGAGATTCGACGAAGGATGATTCTGGTGACACTGAGTACGTGCGGGTGCACGATGCGCTCTCGTCTGCTCAGAGAATGTTTGTCAGGGGACAGGCGGGATCGGGAAAAACGACCCTTCTGAGATGGCTTGCAGTTAGAGCTGCGCGGCAGGACTTTCCTGAGGCACTGGCTAGTTGGAACGGAAGAGTCCCGTTCTTTTTGGAATTGCGAAGGTATGTTGACCGCGACCTTCCGGCGCCGGGGGAGTTTGTTGCCGCGGTCGCAAAGAATCTCGCCGAGGAAATGCCTGCCCAGTGGGTTCATTCGGTGCTGCGGGAAGGGCGGGCCTTGGTACTTGTCGATGGCGTCGATGAGATCCCGGCTGCTGATCGAGACCAGGCCCGGGAGTGGATTGCGGACTTGGCCGCAACCTTTCCGGACTCGAAATATGTCGTGACTTCTCGGCCGGCGGCTGCCGAGCAGGACTGGTTGGAGAATGTCGAATTTGAGCATTGCGACCTCGAACCGATGACCCCTGATGACATATTTCAACTGATCGACCGCTGGCACGATGCGGTCGCATCTGCCACGAATGACGACGAGCGCGGGCATGAACTGGCTCGAGCTGCTACTGCCCTCAAGGCACGTATTCGAGATACGGCCAGCCTGCGCTCGTTGGCAACCTCGCCCCTCTTGTGTGCGATGTTGTGTGCTTTGAATAGAGACAGAAATGAGCAGCTCCCGAAAGATCGGATGGAGTTGTACAGAATTGCGTTGGAAATGCTCCTTGAGCGCAGGGATTCTGAACGAAAGATCCCATCTGCCGTTGTGGCTCAGCAAGCGCTTCCCGATCGCGAGAAGCGGCTCTTGCTCCAAGCTTTCGCGTACTGGTTGATCCTCAACGGGTACTCGGACTGTTCGAAACTAGAGGCAGAAGGTTCATTCGCTAGACGACTGCGGACTATGCAGCGCGTATCCGTTGATGGACGTACCGCGCTCCGATACTTTCTCGAACGCAGCGGGCTGCTGCGGGAGGCGGTTGTGGGACGCGTTGATTTCGTCCACCGGACTTTCCAGGAGTACCTAGCGGCCAAGGAGGCAATCGATGGACAGAACGTCGGATTGCTGGTTCAGAATGCCCACCTCGGTGAGTGGCGAGAGGTTGTGGTTTTGGCGGCGGGCCACGCGACGGA
The DNA here is from genome assembly GCF_018831735.1 of Pimelobacter sp. 30-1. Classification (NCBI taxonomy): domain Bacteria; kingdom Bacillati; phylum Actinomycetota; class Actinomycetes; order Propionibacteriales; family Nocardioidaceae; genus Pimelobacter; species Pimelobacter sp. 30-1. The sequence goes on along the minus strand of NZ_NHTS01000003.1, from coordinate 200,925 downwards.
ATCAGTGGCAAGTGATTTGATTGGTCAGCTTCTCGACCGCGGAGATAGGGAGCTTGATGAGAGGCATCGGCTTCACCTGCTAGCGGTCGCATGCATGGGTACGGCGGTAGAACTCTCTGAAGAAGTTCGCGTTCGTCTTGGCGGCGCGCTTGAGAAGCTCATTCCACCGGCCAATATGACAGACGCGCAATCCGTCGCATCTGCGGGAGAGATTGCGGTGCCTCTTTTGAAGCAGTTTGCAGGGCGCGAAACGCTTGCGACGACGTCCGCCGCCTGTGTCCGATCGTTGACGCTAGTCGGGGGCGAATCAGCGCTGGACGCATTGGTCAGTTTTGGACCGGATGACCGCGTTACGGTTGCTCGGGAACTCCTTAGGAGTTGGAGTTATTTTGATCCGGATAAATATGCCGAAAAAGTCCTCAGGGACTCGCGGCTCGACTATGGCAGAGTTTACAATGTCTCGAGTCGAGAACTCCCTTCACTTCACCTTCTGCGCCGGCTCCAGGCGTTTATCTTCTCCGACCGCGGTCCGTTCAATTCAGCGGCCTTCTCGCTGGTGGCCGAGAAGGCGTTGGCCGTTTTCCTCGGTGCAAGTGACGTTGAGGCCATCGACTTTTCCAAAGCTGCCATGCTTACCCACCTGCGGCTGAGTTACTGTGCGGGATTTTCCGATCTTTCGTCGATCTACGGTCTAGAAAACCTGAAGTCAGTGGGCCTCCGAGGTCTCGGGATCAGTGACCTCGCGCCCCTTGCGGGCTTGCCCGCGCTCAAGGAGCTCGAGGTTGTAGAGTGCGACCGGGTGCAGTCTGCAGACGCAATTGCCTCGATCTCGGGCGTCGATGTGATTCTGGATGTCTCGCTCCGCGACTCAATTGTCGATCTGGAAGATTTCGTAGCGCGAAACGCTGTTCGTTGGCGGATCAGCGAAAGTGAGCCAAACTTGGCGGCCCTCCCTGAAGGGGTCCGGGCTTCACTGGAGCTTGAGTGGATCCCCTCGCTGTCGACGCACGATTCCGCACAGGCGACCATTGAAATCGGATCTCAGGTCTACCATCGCCATTTCTATGGCTTGGTCTCGGAGGACGTCTACCGGCGATTGCTAAAGTTGCCCAACGGCTAGTAGTCGCCAGAGGATGGGCCAGAAATCGTGCCGTCGTGCGTCTCCCGGGCTACGCGAACCCGCGCTCGCGTTCGAGCAGCGCCCGGAGCCGGGGGAGCGCCCGCAGGTCCGCGGGCAGCCAGTCGACCGTGTCGAGCGTGGCGCCGGTCAGCCAGCGCAGCTCGTCGTGGTCGCTCCCCGCGACGGCGGTCTCGCCCGGAGCCAGCGCCGCGAGCAGCAGCGCCAGCTCGTAGCGCTCGTCGATCGGCCAGCGTCCGCCCGCCGCGTCGAGCAGCTCGGCGCCGACCTCGATCGCGACCGACAGCTCCTCGGCGATCTCGCGGACCAGGGCCGCGGCCGGCGTCTCGCCCGGCTCGACCTTGCCGCCGGGGAACTCCCACTGCCCGGCGATCGCCTCCGGCCTGGTACGCCGGCACGCGAGCACCCGGGTCGGCGCGGCCAGGTCGTCGACGATGATCGCGCCGACGACGAGGCGTCGCTGCCGGTCAGCCACGAGCGTGCGGGCTCAGCCGCAGTTGTCGCAGATGCCGGTCGCGGGCAGTGCCATGAAGCAGCTCGGGCAGATCGCGATGACCGGCTCGGGCTTCTCGGGCTTGGCCGGCGCCTTGGGGGCGGCCACCCGCTTGGGCTTCGCAGGCGCGGCCGGGACCAGGCTCTCCTGGACCACGGGCGCCTCGACCACCGGCGGGACCCAGCCCGGCGGGGGCGGGTCGGTGATGCCGAAGTGGTCGAGCACCTCGCGGGCGGCGTCCGTGGGCTGGTGCTTGGGCCGGGTCACGATGTCGAAGGGCGAGGAGGCGCCCTCGAGGAAGGTCTGCGCGTCGGGGCGCAGCGTCGCCGGCAGCCGGCGGTGCCGCCAGCGCTGCGGGGTGGCGCCCTTCTGGGTGATCGCGACCAGGTCGGGACGGGTCCACACGACCAGGGCCCAGTCGTCGTGGTGGCTGGTCGCCCAGACGGCGACCGGTCGGTGCGCGTCGGCCGCGGCGCGCAGCGCGATCCGCTCCGGGTTGGAGAAGCGCCCCTGGACGTGGATCACGCCGGGCAGGGGCTCCGTCACGGCGTACTCCTCGCCCTGGAGCTGGTCGATCAGGGCGGCGAGTTCGGGCGTGTTCTCCATCGCCCCCGAGCCTACTCGACGGACCCCGCGCCCGGAGCGCTGGTCGGGCGTGGCCGCGCCCGCCACACTGGGCAGGTGAACGATCCCGTCATCCTGCTCGTCTCGGGCGAGCACCTCGACGTCCTCACCGACCAGTTCCGCCGCTACGCCCACGAGTACGACGTCCGCCCCGCCGCGACCGCCGCCGAGGCGACCGCCGAGCTGGTCGCCGCGGTCGAGCGCGGCCAGCCCGTCGCGCTGGTCGTCACCGAGTCCCAGGTGCCCGGCGGCAACGTCCTCGTCGCGATGCACGACTGGCGCTCGCTCGTGCCGACCGCGCGGCGCGTGGTGGCGATCCCGATCGCCCGGTTCGCCGAGGAGAGCGTGGCGCTGCGCCCCTACCTGCAGAAGGGCAAGTTCGACACCTACCTCGTGCTGCCCCAGGGGCGTCGCGACGAGGAGTTCCACTACGCGATCACCGAGCTGCTCAGCGACTGGGGCGCCACGGTCGCCACCTCCGAGATCGACTCGGTGCGGATCATCGCGCCCGAGCCGGGACCGCTCGCGCTGGCGATCCGCGACTTCCTCGACCGGCAGGGGATGCCGCACCGCACCTACCCGCCCGACAGCCCCCAGGGGCAGGAGGCGCTCGCGCTGCTGACCGGGGCGCCGTCGTACCCGTTGGTGCACCTGGCGTCGCGGCCCTTCGCCGACCGCCCGGTGCTCCAGCCGACCTCGACCCGTGAGCTGGCCGCGATGATCTACGGCCGTCCCTCCGACATCGAGGTCGACACGGTCGTCGACCTGGCCGTCGTCGGCGCCGGGCCGGCCGGTCTCGCCGCCGCGGTCTACGGCGCCTCCGAGGGGCTGTCGACCGTCGTGATCGAGTCCGAGGTGATCGGCGGCCAGGCCGGGACCAGCTCGATGATCCGCAACTACCTGGGCTTCCCGCGCGGGATCTCCGGGATGCGGCTGGGCCAGCGGGCCCGGGTCCAGGCGATCCGGTTCGGGGCGCGCTTCTTCACCGGCTGGCCGGTCGACCAGCTCGTGCCCGGCACCGACGGCGCGCCGCACACGCTCGTCACCAGCGGGGGCGCGGTCCACGCCCGTGCCGTCCTGGTCGCCTCGGGCGTGGCCTACCGCCGGCTCGGGGTGCCCGCCCTGGAGGACCTCGTCGGGGCCGGCGTCAACTACGGCGCCGCGATGGCCGCCGCGCGCGAGATGGAGGACCGCGACGTCTACGTCGTCGGCGGCGGCAACTCCGCCGGACAGGCCGCCATCCACCTGGCCCGGTTCGCGCGCTCGGTGACGATCCTGATCCGGCGCGAGGACCTCGCGGCGACCATGTCGCGCTACCTGATCGACGAGATCGAGTGGAACCCGCGGGTCGCCGTACGGCCGTGCACCGAGATCGTCGACGGCGGCGCCACCGACGGCCAGCTCGGCTGGCTGCTGCTGCGCGACGTCCGTACCGGAGCCGAGGACAAGGTCGAGGCGGGCGGGCTGTTCCTGCTCATCGGCGCCGCCCCGCACTGCGACTGGCTCGGCGACGCGGTGCTGCGCGACGAGCACGGCTTCGTGCTCACCGGCCGCGAGGTGCCCACGGAGTGCTGGACCGACGGACTGCCGCCCGCCGACCTGGCCACCTGCGTCCCGGGCGTCTTCGCGGCCGGAGACATCCGCTCGGGCTCGATGAAGCGGGTCGCCGCGGCCAGCGGCGAGGGCGCCTCGGCGGTCTCCCTGGTGCACGGGTACCTGGAGGGTTTGCGGGTACTGCCCGCGCCATGACGACCACTGCGATCGATCTCGGCCGGCCCGAGTACGGCGACGTGCTCGACCTGATCGCCGAGGACCACCGCCGCTTCGAGCACCTGCTGTCCCAGCTCCGGTTGGGGACCTCCGACCGCAACGCCGTGCGCTGGGCGTTCGCGGACGTCCTCATCGCCCATGGCGAGGCCGAGGAGGAGGTCGTCTACCCGGTGCTGCGCGCCCAGGCCGGCGACGTGGGCCAGGAGGAGGTCGAGCACGGCACCGAGGAGCACGCCGAGGGCAACGAGGCGCTGCTCGCCGTCCTCGAGCTCAAGGGCACCGAGACCCAGGCCTTCCAGGACGCCGTCGAGGAGCTCAGCAACCTCATCGCGCACCACATCGCCGAGGAGGAGCTGAGCATCCTCGAACCGGCGCGCACCGAGGTCTCCGAGCGCATCCGCTACGGCCTGGGGGAGAAGTGGGCGGCGCGGCGCAACGCCCTCATCGACGAGGGCTGCGGCACCGTCGAGAACGTACGCAGGCTCGTCGGCGCCGCCCGCAAGGAGGGCCTGCTCGACGACGAGGACGGCGACCAGGAGGACACTGAGGGGTGACCTCCTCCCCGGCCTCCCCGGCGCGGCCCACGGCCCGCGACCTCTGGCGCCTGCTCGAGCCGATCCACGCCGTCACCTACTTCTCGCCCGAGCCGCTGGGCGCGCTCAAGGACGCCGGCTACCGCGGCTTCTGGATGGGCTACTTCGCCGGCCGCGCGGCGCCCCTCGGCCCGGCCTCGGCCGAGCTCGTGCAGGCGCTGTTCTACAACTTCGACGCCGACCACGTCCGCCGGGCGCTGCCCGACGCGTGGACGTTCGCGCCGCCGCAGGCCGCGCTCGACGCCCGGCTGCGGGGCTCCGTGGCGACCCTGCACCGGGTCACCGGGGGCGCCGACGCCACCGTCGCGGCGGGCCTCGCGGCCCGTGCGGCCCTCGCCGCGCCGCTGCCCGGACGCCCGCTGTACGCCGCCAACCGGGCCCTTCCGGTGCCTGCTGCCGACGAGCCCCTGGCCCTGCTGTGGCACGCCGCCACCCTGCTGCGCGAGCACCGCGGCGACGGGCACGTCGCGACCCTGCTCGCGCGCGGCATCGGCGGTCGCACCGCCCACGTGTTCCGGTCGCTGGCGAGCGACACCCCGCACGAGGTCTACCGCGCGGCACGCCACCTCGGCGACGAGGAGTGGGCCGCCGAGCTCGCCCGTCTGGCCGGGCGCGGCCTGGCGACCGCGGACGGCCGGCTCACCGACGCCGGCCGCGCGCTCGACCGCGCCGTCGAGGCGACCACCGACGAGCTCGCCGCGAGCGCCTACGAGGTGCTCGACGACGCCGAGCTCACCGCGCTCGCCGGCGCGCTGCGGCCGATCAGCGCCGCGGTCGTCGCGGCGGGGGAGATCCCGGTCAAGTCGCCGATGGGGCTGGATCTGGGCTCGTGACGCTCGTCGTGGGGGCGGCCGGTGCGGCCGTCGCCACGACCACCGCGCACGCGAGCACGGCGTAGCCGATCGCGAGGGGGAGCGAGAGCACGCTCGCCACGGCGAGGCCGATCCCGACCAGGCCGAGCAGGATGCCGGTCCGGCGCGAGCGGACCGTCGCGCGCGCCGCGCTGCGGGTGAGGGCGAGCGCGGTCGCGACCCGGCCCACGTCGAGGTCGAGCAGCCGGATGCCGTCGGTGGACTCGGCGTCGCTGAGGATCAGGTCGGCCGAGGGGACCGGCGTCGGGCTCGCCACCGCGACCACGCGGCCGCGCCGGCGGTGCTCGTCGACGAGCTGCTCGCGCTGGTCGGCCGGCGTGGCGGCGTACCACTGGGTGATGCCGCAGGCGTCGGCGAGCTGGCGGGTGTTGCCCTCGGTGTCCTCGGAGACCAGGATCGGCTCGACCTGGGCGGCGCGCAGCCGCGTGACGTCCTCGGCGGCGTGCGGGCGGACCTCGTCGGCGACCGTGATGTAGCCGATCGGGCGGGCGTCGACCTGGACGCCGACGGTCACGCCGATGCCGTTGCGGGCCTCCATGCCGAGCCACTCGGGACTGCCCAGCCGGACCGGGTGCCGGTCCACGGAACCGCTGAGCCCGCCGCCGTGGTGCTGCTGGACCTGGCTGAGCTTGCCGCGGCTCGACAGTCGCGCGATCGCCCGGCCGACCGGGTCGTCGGCGGCGTGGCCGAGCGCACCGGCGAACCAGCGCAGGTTGCGCTCGTGGTCGGGCTCGACCGGGTCGATCGCCACCACGCGCAGCTGCCCGGTGGTCACCGTCCCCCAGCGGTCGAGGAGCACGGTGTCGATCCGCGGACCGATGGTGAGCGCGCGCCGGTCGTCGAGGAAGACACCGGCGCCGCGCGCGCGGGCACGGACGATCCACAGCGTCACCGGTGCGGCGTACGCGAAGACCCCTGGCAGTGCGGCCACGAGAACACAGGCGACCAGGAGGGCAGCGTTCATCCGGCCTCCTCCTGCTCGCGGAAGCGCTCGAAGTCGCTCTGGTCGCCCGCGATCCACAGGGGCACGCTGGCCTTGAGCAGCAAGGTCAGCTGGATGACGAAGTCCGGGTCGTGCAGGGAGTCACCGAAGAGCTCGTTGATCCGCTTCCAGCGGTAGCGCACCGTCTGCGGGTGCACCCCCAGCTTGGCGGCGATCGCCGGCGCGCTGTCGCGGGTCTCGAGCCACACGAGCAGCGTCTCGGAGAGGATCTCGCGGGAGTTCTCGGTCTCGTTGAACAGCGGCTGGAGCAGCTCCTGGGCGAGCTGGCGGCGCAGCACCGGCTCGGCGTGGAGCCAGATCTCGGTCCGGAACCGGACGCAGTCGATCACCGGCCGGGTCGGGATCACCTTGGCCCGGACCAGCTCCTGGGCCCGGTTGGCCCACGTCCACGCCGCCGGTACGTCGGAGCGCGGCACCGGCCAGCACACGGCGGCCCGGGCCTGCGGGAACGTCGCGCGGATCCGGGCGACCACCTCGTCGGCGTCGTCGACGCCGCACACGACCGGCTGCGGCGTACGGCTGGGGCGGGTCAGCGCCTCGTGGCCGAGCGCGTCGCCGGGCATCGTGCGGCCCTCGGGCAGCTCGACCGCGATCACGGTCAGCCGGTCGGGCACCTCCCAGCCGGCGATCGCCGCCTGGGTCTCGACCTCGTCGTCGTCGGCCCCCGACAGCAGCGCCGCCAGGAGCCGGGCCCGGGCCAGGCCCGAGTCGGTGTTGCGCGCCTCGGCGCCGGCCCGCCAGCCGATCGTGATCTGCTCGGTCAGGTGGGCGACGAAGATCGTCACCGCCTCGTTGATCGCGTTGAGCGCGCCCGCCGACAGCTCGTTCTCGGCCGCGCGCACCCGCAGCTCGGTCGAGAGCTCGCGCACGGCGACGTTCATGCCCTGGTCGATCACGTCCTGGTCGCGGCCGCGGATCGCGACCCGGTAGCCGACCTTGCGGAACATGTCCTCGACCGCGACGTAGGACACCTCCCGGCCCAGCGCCTCGTCCACGAACAGCCGCATGGCGTTGTGGATGGCGGTGAAGACGAGCTGGCGCAGCCGGCTGTCACCGCCGCCGTCGATGTCGGGGACCGTCGTGCGCACCTGCAGGGTGACGCGCTCGGCCACCTCGCGGACCTGGCCCTCGAGGCTGCTGATCATCCACTGGGCCGAACCGGGGAGCGAGACCCGGGCGGGGGCCTCTGTCATCTCGTTCTGACCTGTTCCGTCGTCGTTGCCGCGCGAGGCCCGCCTCACCGGGCCGCGGCAGCCGGCCGCATGTGTCTGGGGTCCTGCATGTGGTGCACCTGCATCTCGTTGTCCCTGCCCTCCCCACCGGCGTGCCGGTGTGCTCTGGAACATACCTCTGCCGGTCGGACGAGGGAAGAATTTGTCATCCGCATGACAAGTATTGGACCTCCTGGCCCACCACTGCCCCCCTGCCCGGGGTCACCCCGAGGCCGCGTCATGGCGGCCGGACGCCCGTTGTCATCCATCTGACAAGGCAGCACCGGATTCGGTCCTTCGGGTCTCCCGACACTTGCGACGGGGTGTCGCGCTGTGGCTGATTGCGTGTGGCGCTCGTCACTCAACGAGCGTGGGACAGCCGGATCTTCCTGCAGTGGGGGCAGCGGAACCCGGCGCACAGGAGGGAGCGGCGGTGATCGGGAGCATGATCCAAGGCCGGGAGGACATCACCTCGGGCGAGGCTCTGGTCGACGAGCTGTGCCGCGACCTCGACCTCGCCGAGCGCAGCCTGCCACCCGCTGTCCTCGACTCCGTCGTCGCCGCGACCCGCGCCTTCGTCGCCACCGACGGCCACTCCGACGACGCGGTCCGCCTGGTCCGCCCGACCCTGATGCGCCTGGGCCGCCGGGCCGCCGTCCGGGGGCACACCGCGGCACGCCTGAGCACCGACCTCCAGCGCGTCGTCGACGACCGCGCCCGCCAGGCCGAGCACATGATCTCGCGCCTCATCCCGGACGACGAGGTCGACGGCCTGCGCTGTCGGCTCACCGTCTTCCTGCGCCACGTCCAGCACGCCGCGCTCGCCGGGCACCGCCAGGCGCACACGATGATGGCCCTCGGGCCGGCCGCCCGCCGGCACATGATGGCCCGGGCCCTCTTCGCCTCCGAGGCGGTGCCCGACGACCTCCTCGCGATCGCCGGCATCCCGGGGGACACGGCGTACGTGCCGCTGGTGTGGGTGTGCGGGAGCCGCGGCGCGATCCGGGCGACCGCCGAGATCCCCGACGCCCTCGTCGACAGCACCGGGCGCGCGGCCCTGGTCCCGCTCGCGCAGCGCGCGGACGTCGTACTGGAGGCGGGGGACCGGGTCGTCGAAGGCCCGCCCCGCCCCGCCCGCGAGCTCGGCGACGCCCTCCGCCTCGCCCACCAGGCCGCCGACGCCATGCGCGCCGGCGTCATCCCCTCCGACCGCCAGGTCACCCCCTGCGCCGACGTCGCCGCCGACCTCCTGCTCGCCGGCCGCCCCGCCCTCACCGAGCTCCTGGTCGCCAAGTACCTCTCCGGCCTCCAGGACCTCAAGCCCGCGCGCCGCGTCGAGATCGCCGAGGTCCTCCTCACCTGGCTCGAGTCCCGCGCCTCCCTCGCCGTCATCGCCGCGACCCACCACATCGCCAAGCAGACCGCCCACGACCGCCTCCGCCTCGGCAAGCAGGCCGTCCCCGCCGTCGACGCCGAACCCTCCGCCCACGCCGCCATCGTCGTCTCGCTCCACGCGAGCCTGCCCGGCTGGCGCGAGGAGGTGTCCCGGCGTGGTCGCCCGTGACACCGCGAACCGGACGCACGTCCGGAATTCCAGCCCCTGCGGGCCTTCTCCGTTGACCGGCTCGCATCTCGGAACCAAAGGTTGCACCAACCGAATCCCCCAGGAGGATCCAGTGAAGATCAGGTCCACCAAGCGCAAGCGGACGTCGCTTGCCGTCGGCGCTCTCGCCGCCCTCGCGGCTGTCGCCGGCACCTTCGCGGCGCCGTCCGTGGCGCACGCCGACGAGACCAACCCGAACCACCTCAGCGTCATCTACGACGCTGTCGGGTCCACCCACGTCGGTGGTCAGGTCAACGCGGACATGCCGATCGGTCCCACCACCATCCGGGTCACGATCGACACCTCGGCGCCGGCTCCGACGCCGATCGTCGCCGGCACGATGAATGTCCCCAGCAAGGTCATGAACTTCGAGATCCTCGGGCTTCCGGCGCGGGCCCGGGTCACGATGACCCAGGTCGGCCAGATCACCGGCACGCTCACGAAGCTCCCGTCGCCCCGCCAGGCGCTCGACCTCAAGACGCAGGTGAAGTACGACATCAAGCTGAGCGACGTCGAGACCAAGGTCTTCGGCATCTGGTGGCCGCTGGCCGTTGGCAACAACTGCCACACGATCGACCCCGTCACCATCAACGTCGGCAGCCCGATCGACAACAGCACCACCCCGCCCACCGGATTCTTCACCATCAACGGCGGAGGCCCGGTGACGGCGAAGTACACGATCGGCAACTTCACTGGCTGCGCGCCGCTGAACTTCTTCAGCATCCCGGGCTTCTTCCCGACCATCGGCTCGCTGCCGATCAACCTGATCGTGCCGAACAGCGACAACACCCTGCAGCTCAAGCTCGACAACCCCCGCAACGGCGACTGACCGTCTCGACGATCACCGCTCTTCAAGAACGATCCATCCACCTCATCACCACCCCCATTAGGAGAAACGCAATGAGCAAGCGCATCAAGCACGTCGCTGCTGGTCTCGTGGCCACCGCCGCCGCCGGGACTGCCATCCTCGCGACGACCGTCCCCGCCCACGCCCTGTCGAACTACACGCCGACTGCGTCTGGCGGCGCGGTGACCTTCACCGGCTCCAGCGTCAGCTTCACCGACATCGAGGCCGGTCAGACGCTGACCTGCAGCACGTTCAACCTCAGCGGCACGGTGACGAACAACGGCGTCGCACGCACCTTCGGCTCTGAGGGTGGTCAGCTCGGTTCGCTGACCTCGAGCGGCTGCACCAACCCGATCGCGGGCGCGACCACGGTCACCCCGTCCGGTACCTGGAAGGTCAAGGTCACCGGTCCCGAGGTCGTCGTGTCCTCGCCGGCGAGTCAGAAGTCGCCCGCGACGCTGTACGACATCAACGCCGACATCACCGCGGCCGGATGCACCTTCGACGTCGGTGGCTCGGTGGCCGGCTCGTTCAACGAGACCGACCAGAAGTTCACGCCCAACTCGGGTGCGAGCGGTCTCACCATCACGACCACGCCGATGGGTGGCCCCGGCTACACCATCCCGAACGGTGGCACCTGCGCGACTCTCGACGTGCAGCTCGGCGACACCATCTCGGTCGGTGGCTACTGGACCGCTTCGGGTCTGACGATCACCAACTCGTGATGCCGTGACCTGGCGCCGGCGGTGCTGGCTCGCTGATCGCGAGCCGCACCGTCGGCGTCCAGGTGTTTGCACTATCGTTCCCGCACCGCCCTTCGGAAGGTCACCGTCGATGCGATCCCGGTCCTCGTCCCGCTTCTCCTCGCTGCTCGGCCACCGGGCGCTGGTCGCTGTGTGCTTGGCGGCCGTCGTCTCGTTGCTGCTGAGTACTCCGAGCAGCAGCGCCCCTGGAGACGGCCAAGGGGACCTCCCATCGACGAACCCGCCGTTCAACGGCGGAGGTCAGGGCGTCGTCACCAGCACGCAGGGCACCGTCGTCACGCGGTCGAAGATGTACATCACCATCAAGCCGGAGACGCCCATCTGGGCAGTGCTCTACCTGAGCCTCTTCAACACCCCCGTCGACAACCCGACCGTCTACCAGGCGTTGTGCGCCCGAGGGCGACCCTGCGTGGCCGACCCGTTCTTCCAGCCCGACTGCGCGACGAACGACATCACCACGCAGCGGCGGGGTCCCTACATCCGGAACCTCATGTATCCCGTCACGCGACTCCCGGGTGGAGGCGTAGATGTCGGAAAGCTCGCGGAGGTGCCGATCCGGATGGTCGCCTTCGGGGCGATCCCGGCGACGGCGACCCTCGTTCTCAGGGCGCCTCGGGTGAACGGCAAGGTGAAGCCCTTCATGATTCACATCTGGGGTGTCTCGACCGGCAGCGAGGGATGCGACCTGGCTTACAGCAACGCGATGCCGAAGGTCAGCACGCTGGCGGAGGGGAAGGTCGAGATCTCGATCAAGGACCTCAAGGTCGACGGACGCCCCGTCGACCTCGGCCCCTCGTGCCGGACGGTCAGGCCCGCTGACCTGCAGCTCTGGGGCGAGAGCGGGGCGGTTGGCGGCTACTCACCTGGTGGTGGTGGTGATCTGGGCTCCTACGACGGTTTGCACGTCGGTTCGCGTGGCCCGCTCAACTCGCCCTACTACTTCGAGGACAACGGTCGGGTGATCAAGCCGTCGACCGGTCTCGAGGTACCGCCGTTCGCCGGGTGCGGCACGAAGGGTGAGAACCTCAGCCCGCTGATCACGGCGATGGCCTCCGGACCGAACAATCCGGTTCGTGTGGTGCAAGGCCCCCTCGTCTCCCACGGAGACATCGACGTGGACAACCTCGACATCTGCCTGAACCTCTGCCCACTCCCGGCACCGCCGACGCCCGTACGACCGCCGATCCCGAACGACTAGGCACGCTGTCTCGCGAGGCCGGGGCACCAGCGTGCGCGCCGAGATCAGGACACGGTCGCGAGCGCCGATCACGGGAGACCAATGACATGAGAGCACGTGCGGCGCGTCGATTCCGACCGCTCGCGACGGGAGGAGCCGTGCTGGGCACGGTCCTCTCCCTGCTGGGTACGACGGCGCCCGCGCAGGCAGCGACCACCTACACGCCGTCAGGTGGTCCGGGCATCAGCCTGACCGGGAGCTACGACGACCCGCGGACGCCGGAGACGACCACCGTGCCGGGGATCCAGCTGACGATCATCGAGCCCGACCAGAGCGTCAGCTGCTCGGGCTTCTCGTTCGGCGGATCGGTGAGCAGCCCCGGCGCCAGCAGGGCGTACGGCGCGACCGCGGCCACGCTGGGCACCTTCAGCTCCTCGGGTTGCACCAACCCGTTCTTCGGGACGACGATGATCACGTCCTTGACGACCCCGAACCTCATCGTGACGGGCGACCCCGTGGCCGGGACGTGGCCGGCCAGGATCACCAACGTGAGGTGGAAGGTCAGCTGGGCCAACTGCGACCTCTACGTCGAGGGCGTCGTCAACGGCAAGGTCGACCCGGCGACACAGGTGTTCACCCCGGCTGGCAACCCCGGATCCGGCGCGTCCTCCTACGTCCCGACGGGACTCGTCGTCGCTGCGACGCCCGCTCCGCCGACCGGGGCGCTGTGCGCCACGCTCGACTTCCAGGTGGGCGACAGCCTCGGCATCCGCGGCGCCTTCACGAACGCGCCGCCGGCCGGGAGCACCCCCATGGCGCTGAGCAATCCGTGAACGCGCCGTTGTCAGGTGAGTGACAAGGGGGTCCCGGGCCCCTTAGTGACACCCACCGGCCAAGCAGGGTTCGGGGTGCTGTCACCGAAAAGTTGTCACGCGCATCACAACATCAACGGGGCACCGCAACCGGTTCCGGCGTGCCCCTTTCCGAACGCGTCCGCAGGGACCTTGACTAGGCACGTCATGTGAGGGTCGTCACGAGGGGGAGGCATGGGGCGCGCAGCGGAAATGATCCGTCGGCTCAGCAGCACGGCTCGTCGGGGTATCCGGCACCGTGCGTCCCGTACTCGCCACGTGACGGTGGTTCTTCTCGGCGTCCTGCTCGCGACAACGGGCGTTGTGGGCGGCGTCGTGCAGGTGCTGCGGGCGTCGTCGGCGGAGGTGCCGACGACGGCCGCGGTGCAGAGCACGACGACGGCGGAGGGGGTGACGGAGGCGCCGGTGGTGGCGCCTGCCGTGATGACCGCCCCCGAAGACGTACGACGGGCGCCGGTCGGCAGGCCGAGCGATCTCCCGGGGTCGCTCGGCTCGGCGCCGCCGGCGGCGGTGCTGGCCTACCAGCGGGCGGCGACGATCATGGACACGGCGTCCGCGTGCGGGTTGCCGTGGACGGTGCTGGCGGCCGTGGGGCGGGTCGAGTCCGACCACGGGCGCGGGCCGAAGGGTGATCACCGGGTCGGGAAGGCCGGGCGGGTCAAGCCGGGGTTCGTGGGTGCTCCGCTCAACGGACGTGGGGGTCGGGGCGAGCTGCCCGACACCGATCTCGGGGCGCTCGACGCGAACCCGCGCTGGGACGCGCCGGTGGGGCCCCTGGGGCTGCTGCCGGCGACCTGGAGCCGGGTCGCCGTCGATGCCGACAACAACGGGGTGCGCGACCCGCAGGACCTCGACGACGCGGCGCTGGCCGCGGCGGTCCTGCTGTGCGCCGACCAGGACCTCAGCACGCGTAAGGGGCTCAAGGCCTCGCTGGCGGCGTACCACCCGGGCGACGGGTTCGTGCCCACGGTGCTGGCGATCGCCCGCCGCTACGACAAGCAGTCCGCGCAGGTGCCGGCGCCGCCGCCGGTGACGCTGCCGCTGCCCGCCCTCCCCGGCACCGGTACGACGGTCCCCGCGCGGGTCGGCATGCTCGCGGCGAGCCAGGGCCCGCGGGCGACCGCCGCGCCCACCGCGACGCTCGGGCCCAAGCCCACCAAGCCGTCCGGCAGCGCGACGAGCGGGAGCCCGAGCGGGAGCCCCACGGACACCCCGACCCCGACGCCGACACCGACGCCCACCCCGACCGAGACCGACACCTCGACGCCGAGCCCCAGCCCGGGCCCGAGCTCGAGCACCACCGCGACGGAGACGCCGACCGACGCCCTGGGCACCGGTCCGGAGGTCACTCCGTGACCCGATCCACCCCCGCACGTACGACGTACACCAGCACCGACAGGCAGGAGATCCGCCATGGGCGGCACCGTTGAGGTCACCGGACTCACCAAGAGCTTCGGCTCCCAGAACATCTGGAGCGACGTCACGCTGACGTTGGCGCCGGGGGAGATCACGGCGCTGCTCGGCCCCTCCGGCACCGGCAAGTCGGTGTTCCTCAAGTCCCTGATGGGCCTGCTGCGTCCCGAGGCCGGCGTCTGCCTGGTCAACGGGGTCGACATGGTCACCGCCAAGGAGTCGCACCGCCTCGAGCTGCGCAAGAAGTTCGGCGTGCTCTTCCAGGACGGCGCGCTGTTCGGCTCGATGAGCGTCTACGACAACGTGGCATTCCCGCTGCGGGCCCACACCCGCAAGGGGGAGTCCGAGGTCCGCGAGATCACCATGCAGAAGCTCGACATGGTCGGGCTGCTCGGCCAGGAGCACAAGCTGCCCGGCGAGATCTCCGGCGGCATGCGCAAGCGCGCGGGTCTGGCCCGCTCGCTGGTCACCGACCCCGAGATCATCCTGTGCGACGAGCCGGACTCCGGCCTCGACCCCGTGCGTACGGCGAACCTGGCCCAGCTGCTGCTCGATGTCAACGCCCAGACCGACGCGACGATGCTCGTGGTCACCCACAACATCGAGCTGGCGCGCACGCTGCCCGACAACCTCGGCATGCTCTACCGCCGCCAGCTGGTGATGTACGGGCCGCGCGAGCAGTTCCTGCTCACCGACCACCCGGTGGTCTCGCAGTTCATGGCGGGCGACCCGGTCGGCCCGATCGGCATGAGCGAGGAGGTCGACCACTCGAGCAACGCCCCGCTCCTGGACGACTACGGCTACCCGGTCGACGGGGGCGGCGGCGCGCCGTCCATGGTCCGGGCCGGAGCCCGGGCGATCGAGGTGCTGCCGCGCCAGCTGCTGCCTGCCAGCGGCCGGCCCCGGCCGGCCACCGAGCGCCACGCGCGGCGGGTCGCCAGCGGCGAGGCGTCACTGTACGTCGCCGACGACGAGGAGGCAGACCGACCGCCTGCCCTGACCCGGCCGGACCCCCTGGCACGTGCCCTGGACCAGACGGGCGCCTTCTTCGCGCTCGGTCTGGACACCATCCGGGCCGCCTTCCGGCGCCCGTTCTCGGCGCGCGAGCTGCTCGACCAGTTCTGGTTCGTCACCAGCGTCTCCTGGATCCCGGCGATGCTCATCGCCATCCCCTTCGGCGCGGTGATCGCGCTCCAGCTCGGCACGCTGACCGTCCAGGTCGGTGCGCAGTCCTTCACCGGCGCCGCGTCGGTCCTCGCCGTCGTGCAGCAGGCCGCACCCATCGTGACCACCCTGGTGATCGCGGGAGCGGGAGGTGCGGCCATCTGCGCCGATCTCGGGTCACGCACGATCCGCGACGAGATCGATGCGATGCGGGTGATCGGCATCGATCCGGTGCAGCGCCTCGTCGTGCCGCGCGTGCTCGCCTGCGTCATCGCGGCGGTGCTGCTCAACGGCCTGGTCTCGGTGGTCGGCGTGCTCGGCGGTTACTTCTTCAACGTCGTCGTCCAGGGCGGTACGCCGGGCGCCTACCTCGCCAGCTTCACCGCACTGGCCCAGATCCCCGACCTGGTGGTCGGTGAGATCAAGGCCGTCATCTTCGGCTTCCTCGCCGGTGTGGTCGCCTCCTACCGCGGCCTCAACACCCGGCCCGGGCCCAAGGGCGTGGGGGAGTCGGTCAACCAGTCGGTCGTCGTCACCTTCCTGCTGCTGTTCTTCGTCAACTTCGTCGTCACCACGCTGTACCTCCAGCTCGTGCCCGGGAAGGGAGCCTGAGATGGCCATCGCCAGCCGTCCACCCGTCGCGGTGGCCAAGCGGCCCTGGTGGGACCGTCGCCTCGACCGGCTCGTGCAGTCGGGCCGGGACGTCCGCTTCTACGGCCGGGTCCTGGCCGGCATCCCGAAGGCGCTGCGGCTCTACCCCAAGGAGGTCTGGCGGGTCCTGTCCGAGGTCAGCTTCGGCACCGGCGCGCTCGCCGTCATCGGCGGCACCGTCGGCGTGATGACCGGGATGAGCCTGTTCGTCGGCACCGTCGTGGGCCTCCAGGGCTACGCCGCGCTCGACCAGATCGGCACGAGCGCCCTCAACGGCTTCATCTCCGCCTACTTCAACACCCGCGAGATCGCGCCGCTGGTCGCGGCCCTGGCCATGTCGGCCACGGTCGGCGCCGGGTTCACCGCCCAATTGGGAGCGATGCGGATCAGCGAGGAGATCGACGCCGTCAAGGTGATCGGCCTCGACGCGGTGCCCTTCCTCGTCTCGACCCGGGTGGTGGCGGGATTCATCGCGATCATCCCGCTCTACGTGATCGGCCTGCTCACCTCTTATGCCGGCAGCCGCCTGGTCACCGTGCAGATGCGCGGTCAGTCGGCCGGTACCTACGACCACTACTTCCAGCTGTTCCTGCCGCCGGTCGACATCCTGCTGTCCTTCGGCAAGGTGCTGGTGTTCGCCGTGCTCGTCATCCTCATCCACTGCCGCCTCGGCTTCTTCGCCAAGGGCGGACCGGCCGGGGTGGGCGTCGCCGTGGGTCGTTCGGTACGCCGCACGCTCGTCGTCGTCGCGCTGCTCGACCTGGCCCTGTCGATGGCGATGTGGGGCACCACGACCACCGTCAGGATCGCCGGATGAGCGCCGGTGCGGGCCTCGGGCGCGTCCGCGACGCCGCCCTGGGCCTGGGCTACCTCGGCCTGGTGCTGGCGATCATCGTCGGCACCTGGGCGGCCTACAACCAGGTCTTCACCGACCGCAGCGACATCAAGCTGACCACGGGCACGCTCGGCAACGCCCTGCAGAAGGGCTCCGACGTCAAGCTCAACGGCGTCCCGGTCGGGACGGTCTCCGAGATCGAGCCGCGCGACGGCGGGGCGACGCTCACGCTGGCGCTCAAGCCCGACGTGCTCGACGAGCTGCCGGCCGACACGACCGCGCGGCTGCTGCCCAAGACGCTCTTCGGCGAGCGCTACGTCGCGCTGGTCCGCCCCGGAGCGGGCGGGTCGACGCTCAAGCCGGGTGACACGATCCACCAGGACGCCTCGGCACCCGCGGTCGAGCTCGAAGAGGTCTTCGACGAGCTGCTGCCGGTGCTCCAGGCGATCCAGCCCGACAAGCTCTCCGCGATGCTGGGCGAGCTCGTCCAGATGCTGCGCGGACGCGGCACCGAGATGGGGGACACGGTCGTGGCCTGGGGCCAGTACCTGCACAAGCTCAACCCGCTCACCCCCCAGATGGCCGACGACATCGCGGCCCTGGGCCGGGTCGCGGAGGTCTACGCCGACGCCGCGCCCGACCTGGTCGACGCGCTCGACAGCATGACCACGACCTCGCAGACGCTGGTCGACCAGCGCACCCAGGTCTCCGACCTGTTCGCGAGCGTGATCACCGCGGCCGACGACACCAACGGCTGGATGGTCGCCAACTCCGACACGATCATCACGCTCTCGCGGGAGAGCCGGCGCGCGCTCGAGGCGGTCTCGCCGTACGCCGTGCAGTTCCCGTGCCTGTTCAAGGCGCTGCGCGACTTCATCCCGGTGATGGACAAGGCGCTCGGCAAGGGCACCAAGGAGCCGGGCATGCACGTCATCCTCAACGTCACGCCGAGCCGCGGCCGCTACGTGATGGGCAAGGACGACCCGACGTTCCGCACCACCGGCGTGCCGCGCTGCCCCTACCAGAACGGCAGCGTCAAGCCGGTGCGGGCGCGCTCGGCCGGCGAGGCCGAGGACGGCCCGGAGCGGATCCTGCCGCCGCCGAGCGAGCGGGTGCAGCAGGCCTTCGCCGACAGCGCGGGCCTGGGTGAGGCCAACTCGCCCGCCGAGAACCAGCTCATCGCCGAGATGATGGCGCCCGAGGCGGGCGTCGGTCCGGCGGACTACCCGACCTGGGGCAGCCTCCTGGTCGGACCGCTGCTGCGGGGAGCGGAGGTGGAGGTCCGATGAGCTTCCTCAAGGACCACGTCGTCGGCGTCACGCTGACCAAGTCGCTGGTGTTCGCGCTCGTCACGATCCTGGCCACGCTCGCGCTGGCCAGCACGATCCGCAACAGCGCCGGCGGCCCCACCGACGAGTACGTCGCGATGTTCAAGGACGCGACCAGCCTCAACAAGGGCGACGACGTCCGGATGGCCGGCGTCAAGGTCGGCACCGTCTCCAGCGTCGAGGTCGCCGACGACAACGTGGCCAAGGTCCGCTTCACGGTGGCCGAGAACGCCCCGCTGGGCAACGGCGCCCGCGCCCTGCTGCGCTTTCGCAACATGGTCGGCCAGCGCTACATCGCGATCGAGCCGGGCGACGTGAGCGGCAAGCGGCTCGCGGCCGGGCACGTCTTCTCCGTCGACGACACCGAGCCGGCGCTCGACCTGACCGTCCTGTTCAACGGCTTCCAGCCGCTCTTCCGGCTGCTGGACCCCGAGGACGTCAACAACCTCAGCGCCCAGATCGTCGCCGTCTTCCAGGGCGAGGGCACGACCGTCGAGGGCCTGCTCAAGAGCACCGCGAGCCTGACCTCGACCCTGGCCGACCGGGACCAGGTGATCGGTGACCTCGTCACCAACCTGTCCTCGGTGCTCGGCGTGGTCCAGGAGCGGTCGGGTCAGCTCGACACCACCCTGGTCACCCTCCAGCAGCTGGTCAGCGGCCTGTCCGAGGACCGCAAGACCATCGGCGAGACCATCGACGGCCTCAGCGACCTCTCCTACAGCGTCGCGGGTCTGCTCGAGGAGGGCCGTGGCCCGCTCAAGCGCTCGATCCGCAGCCTGGGCGACCTCTCCGGCGTCCTGGCCAACAACGAGGCGGTCATCGAGAAGTCGCTGCGGACCATGCCGGACAAGATGAAGCGGATGGCCAAGCTCGCCAGCTACGGCTCGTGGGTCAACTTCTACCTGTGCTCCATCGAGGGCCGGATCCCGCTGCCCGAGGGCTACTACGGCGATCTCGGCGCCCAGCCGGTCGCGGGAAGGTGCAAGTGATGGCACGCGTCAAGAGGCGCTTCCCGACGTCGTTCGCGGAGCGCAACCGGATCGTCATCGCGATCATCGGGCTCGTCGCGCTGGCGGCGACGTTCTTCCTGACCTTCAACGCCGAGGGCCTGCCGGTGATCGGCGGGGGCGACAAGCACCAGGCCTACCTGGCCGAGACCGCGGGCCTGCGGGCCGGTGACGAGGTCCGGGTGGCCGGGGTCAAGGTCGGCAAGGTCACCGACGTCGAGCTCGACCGGGACCGGGTGCTGGTCACCTTCCGGGTCAAGGGCGTGCGGCTGGGCGAGGAGTCGACGGCCGGGGTCAAGATCAAGACCCTGCTCGGCAAGAAGTTCCTCTCCATCGACCCCCAAGGCACCGGTGAGCTCGAGGACCCGATCGCGCTCGACCACACCACCACGCCGTACGACGTCCAGGCGGCGTTCTCCCAGCTCTCGGAGAACCTCGGCGAGATCGACACGAACCAGATGGAGGACGCCCTCCAGACGATGGGCGAGGTGCTCGCCGACACCCCGGAGTCGGTGCGCGGCACGGTCAGCGGCCTGACCCGGCTCTCCGAGACCATCTCCAGCCGCGACGACGAGCTGGCCCGGCTGTTCAAGGCCACCGACGGCGTGACCGGGACGCTGGCCACACGCAACGCCGAGATCGGCAAGCTGATCGACGACGGCGACCTGCTGCTCGAGGAGCTGGCCAACCGCCGCGAGGCGATCCGCCGGATGTTCAAGGCGACCAAGACCCTCGGCATCGAGCTGGCCGGCGTCGTGCGCGACAACGAGGCGCAGCTGCGCCCGGCCCTGGAGAAGCTCGACCAGGTCGCGGACATGCTCCAGCGCAACCAGCGCCACCTCAACGACGCCATCGCGGTGCTCGGTCCCTACTACCGGATGCTCACCGCGGCGATGGGCAACGGGCGCTGGGTCGACTCCTACATCTGCGGCCTGTTCGACGCCCAGGACGCGCCCGTCCTCGACAAGGACGTCGTCCGCGACTGCCGCCCCGGAGGTGCCCGATGAAGTCTCCCCTGATGCGCTGGGTCGCGATCGTCGTCGGCCTCGCGATCGTCGCCACCGGGGTCGTGGTCGGCCTCAAGATGCTGCGTCCCGGCACCGAGCTCACCGCCGAGTTCGACGCGGCGGTCGGCCTCTACCCGGGCTCCGACGTCCAGGTGCTCGGCGTCCCCGTCGGCAAGGTCACCGCGGTCGAGCCGGACGGCGACAAGGTCAAGGTCACCATGAAGATCGACGAGGGCCAGAAGGTCGCGCCCGGCACGGGTGCGGTCGTCGTCGCGCCGACCCTGGTCAGCGACCGCTACGTGCAGCTCACCGAGCCGTGGGTCAGCGGTCCCTCGATCAAGGACGGCACCACGATCGCCCAGACCGCCGTTCCCGTCGAGATCGACGAGATGTACCGCAGCCTGGCCGATGTCGGCGAGCAGCTCGGGCCCAACGGCGCCAACCGCAACGGCGCGCTGTCGGACTTCCTGACCGCGCTGGCCGAGAACCTCGACGGCCAGGGCGCCTCGATCAACAAGATGATCGGCAACTTCTCCGACGCCTCGGCGACGATCGCCGGCTTCGACCAGGACTTCTTCGCCACGGTGCGCAACCTCGACACCCTCAACAAGACCCTGCTCGAGCACGACAAGGGCGTGGCGGGGGCCAACGAGAAGCTCGCCCTCGTCGCGGACTACCTCGCCGAGGACCGCGAGAACCTCTCCGGCTCGATCACCGAGCTCGGCAAGGCGCTGAGCCTGCTCGAGAGCTTCGTCAAGGACAACCGGGCCGCGCTCAAGAAGAGCGTCGACAAGCTCAGCGGCCCGACCCGGGTGCTGGTCAACCAGCGCAAGTCGCTGGCCGAGGCGGTGCGGTTGATCCCGCTCGCGCTGCAGAACTTCATCCGTGCCTACGACCCGGGCTCCAACACGATCTCCGGTCGCGGCAACCTCAACGAGCTCACCGTGTGGAGCAAGGACGGCAAGTCGGTGCGGACCTCGAACGACGCGCCCCCGGTGCTCCTGCCCGGCGTGGACGGAGGACAGTGACCATGCGCGCACCCACCACCCGCGTCCGCCGTACGGCGGCGGCGCTGCTGGCCACCGTCAGCCTCGGCCTGACCGGCTGCGGCATCATCGGCGGCGGCGTCTACGACGCGCCCCTGCCCGGCGGCGCCGACGTCGGCGACGACCCGATCACGATCACCGCCGAGTTCACCGACGTGCTCGACCTGGTGCCCCAGTCGAACGTCAAGGTCGACAACGTCTCGGTCGGCCGGGTCACCAAGGTCAAGCTCGGCTCCGACGGCCGGACCGCGGTCGTCGAGATGGTCGTCCGCAAGGACATCGACCTGCCCGGCCAGACCATCGCCCGGCTGCAGCAGACCTCGCTGCTCGGCGAGAAGTACGTCGCCCTGGTCCGCCCCGAGGGCGGCGGCGCCGGCGCGCCCGTGGCGAGCCGGCTCACCGACGGCGCCCGGCTCAGCACGGCCGACACCGACGCCGCGGCGACCGCCGAGCAGGTGCTCGGCGCGCTCTCGCTCGTCCTCAGCGGCGGCGGGGTTGGGCAGTTCCAGGAGATCTCCCAGGAGCTGCAGAAGGCCGGCGACGGCCGGACCGGCGAGGTCAAGGCCTTCCTGACCGAGGTCAACCGGTTCGTCGGGGTCCTCGACGACCGCAAGGAGGCCATCACCGCGGCCATCGACGGTCTGGCCCGGCTCTCGAAGTCGCTCGATGACGACAAGCAGCAGATCGTCGACGTGCTCGACGGGCTCTCGCCCGGCATGAAGGTGCTCACCGAGCAGCGCCCCCAGCTGACCCGGATGCTCAGCGCCCTCGACCGGCTCTCCAAGGTCACCGTCCGCACCCTGGACGCGTCCCAGGACGACATGGTCGCCGACCTCAAGGCGCTCGACCCGATCCTGACCGAGCTGGCCAAGGCCGGGGACGACCTGCCGCGCTCGATGGAGATCCTGCTGACCTACCCGTTCCCGGACTCGGTGCTGAGCGCGATCAAGGGCGACTACCTCAACGTGTTCATCACGACGAACTTCCGCACCCCCCAGGGCTGCTCGTCGTACGGCTGCTCGTGGCCCCAGCCGATCGCCGGCCGTCCGGTGACCGGTGGCTCCGGCAAGGGCGGTGCCCGGACCGAGGAGCCGCCGCCGACCATGCTGCCGCCCACCGACAGCGCCACCCCGGGCCTGGGGACGCCGACCGTGCCCGGCCCGTCGATCCTGCCGACCACGCCGGGCGGCTCGCCGTCCGGCAGCGCGGGCACCCCGTCGGGCTCCGCGTCCGGCGGCACCCCGTCGGGATCGCCCTCCGGCAGCGGATCGGCGCCGAGCCAGAACGACTCCCGTGTCGCAGAAGGAGGCGAGTGAGATGCAGCAGCTCACCCGCGGTGTCCACGTCAAGCTCGGCCTGTTCGTGCTCGTGGCGCTGCTCGGCACCAGCTACCTCGGTGCGTCGTACGTCGGGTTCACGCCGTTCAGCAGCGGCTACCGGCTGACCGTCGCGCTGCCTGACGCCGGGGGACTGTTCGTCAACTCCGAGGTCACCTACCGCGGCGTCCAGGTCGGTGAGGTCACCGCGATGACGCCGACCTCCGACGGCGTCGACGTGAGCGTCGAGATCGACCCGGGCGCCCCGGACATCCCGGCCGACGCGACCGCCGCGGTCCGCAACCGCTCGGCGATCGGCGAGCAGTACCTCGACCTGCGCGGGTCGAACGACAAGGAGGTGCTCGCCGACGGCGACCACCTCAGCGGTGGACCGGAGGCGCTGCCCCAGGACCTGGCCGAGGTGCTGCGGGCCGGGCGTGATCTGGCCGGCTCCATCCCGTCGGAGTCGCTGACCACCGTGATCGACGAGGGTTACGACCTCTCCCGCGGTGTCGGCGACGACTTCGGGCGCCTGCTGCGCACCTCGATGGAGTTCCAGAAGGCGGCCGACGACAACTTCCTGGTCAGCGCCTCGCTGATCCGCAACGCCAAGCGCGTGCTGCAGACCCAGGAGGAGTCCGGGTCCGCGATCCGCTCCTACAGCCAGGACCTGGCGCTCTTCTCGGCCACGCTCGAGGACTCCGACGCCGACCTGCGCACGCTCATCGCGGCCACGCCGGGCGCCTCGCGCGAGGTCAGCCTGCTGATCCGCGACGTGGGCCAGCCGCTGTCGATCCTGATGAACAACCTGGTCTCGACCGCGACCATCTTCGGGGTCTACTCCGGCGGGGTGCGCGACACGATGATCCGGCTGCCCGAGGCGGTCAGCATCGGCTGGGCGACCACCAGCGGGCGCGGGCTCAACTTCGGCATGGTGCCGACCTTCTTCAACCCGCTGCCGTGCGTCGATGGCTATGGTGGCACCACCCAGCGGCGCGGCACCGTGACGACCGATGGGCCGCCGTTGAACACGCGTGCCGGCTGCACCGCACCGCGCCGCGAGGGCAACGTCCGCGGTCCGCGGGCGGTCCAGGGCGGCAGCGACAGCGGGGTGGCCACGCGCCCGGGTATCGACGTCGCCGACGACCTCGACGACCTGCTGGGCGGTGGGCAGTGATCGGCAACGACGTGGAGGAGAAGGCCATCAGCGACGACGAGGTCCGCGAGGCTGAGGCTTCGGCTGAGCCGGAGACCGCTCCGGCCGGCGCCGGCCCCGGAGACGGCAGCGCCGGTACGGGCGGCGGCTCGGGCAGCAGCCGTACCCCGATCGAGCTCGGTCTGGCCCTGCTGGCCGCGATCCTGCTGGTCTTCGCCGTGGTCTCCTGGATCCGGGCCGGCGACCACGACTCCGCCGCGGTCGACCGGGCCGAGCTGCGCGACCAGGTGCTCATCACCGCGCGCAGCGAGATCGAGACGATGAACACCCTCGACTACCGCGACATCGACGGTGGCCTCGACAAGTGGGAGGACGTCTCGACCGGCACGCTCAAGGACCAGATCGCCGCCACCGACGCCGAGTCCCGCAAGCTGATGGCCGACCGCAAGATGATCTCGACCGGCAAGGTGACCGACGCCGCGATCGTCGACCTCACCCCCAGCACCGCGACCGTGATCGCCGCGCTCGAGGTGACGGTGATCGACACCAGCGCGCCCGACGCGGCCCCGACGGTCAAGCGCAACCGGATGGCGGCCGACCTGGTCAAGGTCGGCGGCAAGTGGCTCCTCGAAGGCCTCGACCAGGTGGCGGTGAACCGATCGTGAACGGACTCCTCGACGTCCTGCGCAAGCACGGCATCCTGCTCGTCGCGCTGCTCCTGCTGGCCGGCGCGGGCTTCGCCTTCTGGCAGGCCGACCGGGCCCGCAGCGCCGACAACGTCGCCAACCACGCCGTCGTCGACGACCCAGGCACCACCGAGGTCCAGTCGGCGGTCGCCGCCGCCCTGGTCCGGGTGCTCAGCTTCGACTACAACGACCCGGCGCCCACCGAGCAGGCCGCGGACGACCTGCTCGCGGGCCAGGCCCGCGAGCAGTACGACACGCTCTTCGCCGCGCTCAAGGAGAAGGCACCCGGCCAGAAGCTCGTCCTCACCGCCCAGGTCCAGGTGGCCGCGGTCAAGAAGCTCGAGGGGGACAAGGCGACGCTGCTCGTCTTCCTCGACCAGGCCTCGCAGCGCGAGTCCGACAAGGAGGCGACCTACTCGGCGGCGCAGCTCTCCGTCGAGGCGGAGCGGCGCGACGGCGACTGGAAGGTCACCGGCATCCAGCCGCTCTGAGGCCGGCGCCGGGGAGTGCCTACACTCCGCGACATGGCAGAGCAGCCGCGCTGGAAGCGCTACCGCCGCCCGGGGGACCCGCGCCCGGAGGACGAGACGACGGCGCCCAAGAAGCCGGCAGCGCCCAAGAAGGCGGCGGCGCCCACGAAGCCCGCTTCCAAGAAGGCCGCCGCGCCCGCGCCCGCAGCCGCCCGCCGGCCGTGGCTGATGACCGGCACCGCCGTCGCCGTGGTGGCGGTCATCGTGCTGGTCGTCGCGCTCGTCCGCAGCGGCGACGACGGCCCCGACCGGGGCTCGGTGCAGACCGAGGTCCTCGCCGCGGACTTCGTGAGCGCGGCGCTCCAGTACGCGACCGAGGCCGCCCCGGGCCAGCAGCCGATCTCGGTGCGCCTCGACGAGTACAGCCTCCGCGTGGAGTACTACGACCCCACCACCGAGAAGGTCCGCACCGTCGAGACGTCGCACTACGACCCCGAGGGCTACCGGGTCCGCTCCCGCGACAACGAGTACGAGGACTTCCACCCCGGCCGCTTCCCCCTCGACCTGGCGCAGCCGGACGCGATGATCGCCCAGGTCCGCGCGGCGCTCGACCGGGCCGACGGGCCCTGGTCGTGGCGGCTGGTGATCGAGGTGGACCCCGCCTCCCGCGAGGTGGTGATGACGACCGACGTCAGCGCCGACGAGGATGTCGAGGAGCGCGTCGTGCTCCGGGCCGCCCCGACGCCGACCCCGACGCCGACCCCGACCCCGACGCCGACCCCGACGCCGACCCCCACCGAAGGAGGCACCCCGTGAGCGAGGGAGCCGGAACCCGGAGCCAGCGCCTCTTCGCCCGCTGGTACCCCGACGTCATGCAGCGCGCGGAGGACGCCGGCCAGGCCGAGATCCGCGCCCGGCACCTGGCCCGCGCCCACGGCCGGGTGCTCGACCTGGGCACCGGCAACGGCTTCTCGGTCCCGCACTACACCGCCGAGGTGACCGAGCTGGTGCTGCTGGAGCCCAACCCGGCGCTGCGCGCCCAGCTCCAGCGTCGTACGGCGGACATCCGGGCGCGCGCCTGGCAGATCGTCGACGGCGACGCCTACGCGTTGCCGTTCGAGGACGGCTCGTTCGACACGGTGGCCGCCTCGCTGGTCTTCTGCTCGCTCGACCGCCCCGGTGCGGCCCTCGCCGAGCTGGCCCGGGTGCTGCGCCCGGGCGGCACCTTCCTGTTCCACGAGCACGTGCGCGGCTCCGGCCTGCGCCGCGTCGTCCAGGAGGTCGCGACCCCGCTCCAGCGCCGGATCGCCGACGGGTGCCGGCCCAACCGCGACTTCGTCGGCTCGCTGCGGCGCTCGCCGTTCACGATCACCGAGCTCGAGGAGCTGCGGATGCCCGGGGGAGCGGTGACCGTCGTCCCGATGGTGGTGGGGGCGGCTACGACCGCGCGTCCGTGACGATCCCGGCCGCGACCGCGACCTCGCGGTAGGCCGCGGCCAGCGTCTCGACGGTCTCGTGGGCGTTGAGCCCGCTCGGGTTCGGCACCACCCACAGCTCGGCGCCGGACCACAGGTCGTCGAGCGTCGCGGGCTGGCGGCCCATCACCGCCTTGGGGTGCCCGAACGCCGTCCGGTACGCCGTGATCCCGGCGATCGCGACGACCTCCGGCTTCTCCCGCGCGACGAGCTCGGTGAGCTGGACGCCGCCCGCGCGCAGCTCCTCGCTGCTCAGCTCGGAGGCCTTGGCCGTGGCCCGGTGGACGACATTGCTGATGCCGATCCCGCGATCGCGCATCATCACCCGGTCGGCATCGCTCATCCCGTCGGCGGGGTCGACCGGCTCGGTGATCACGCCACCGCGCAGCAGTGCGGGGTAGAAGCGGTTGCCGGGGTGGGCGAAGTGGGTCTGCGTCGCGGCGGTCCACAGCCCCGGGTTGATGCCGACGAACAGCAGCCGCAGCCGCTGGCCGGGGGCGTTCGGCAGCAGGTCGGGGACGACGGCGTCGCGGAAGGACTCCAGCTCGGCTCGGGTGAAGGTACGACGGGCCACCCGCCGAGCCTGTCACGATGGCCCGGTGGGCGCCGAGCCGGGAGCACCGTGGAACACCTTCGCCGAGGGCGACAACCTCGACGTGCTCGCGACGCTGCCCGACGAGTCGTACGACCTGATCTACCTCGATCCGCCCTACAACACCGGCAACGGCTTCGTGTACCACGACGACTTCAAGGGCAAGCGAGGCGCGGGCGCGGCCGGGCGGCACGCGTCCTGGCTGGCCTACCTGCGGCCGCGGATCGAGGCCGGGCACCGGGTGCTCGCCGAGACCGGCGCGATCTTCGTCAGCATCGACGACCACGAGGCGGCGTACCTGCGGCTGCTGCTCGACGAGGTGTTCGGCGAGGCCAACTTCCTGGCCCAGGTCGTGGTCAACCTCAACGCCAAGGGCCGCCAGCTCGGCAAGGGGTTCGCGACGGCGCACGAGTACGTCCTCGTCTACGCCAAGAACGCGCGGCGGTGCGTGCTCGACGCGTCGTCGCCGCACACGGTGGTCGAGGGGGACTTCCCGCTCGCGACCGACGACGGGCGCCGCTACCGGCGGCTGCCGCTGCGCAACACCAACAAGAAGTTCAACCCGCTCAGCTCGCCGACGCTGCACTTCGCGCTCTGGGGCGACCCGGAGACCGGGCAGGTCGCGGCCGACCCGTTCGCGGGCGCGGTCGAGATCAAGCCCGTCTTCGGCGACGGTACGCCGGCCGTGTGGCGCTGGTCGCGACCGCTGATCGAGGAGCGGCCCGAGGACCTCGAGTGCCGGGTCGTGCGGGGCGTGCGCGGTGACCGGGTCGACGTCTACCAGCGCGACTGGCGCCATCCCGTCGGCGGGCGGCGCAAGAAGCTGCGCACCATCTGGCTCGCCGAGGAGATCGGCTCCACCGACACCGCGGTCGCCGAGCTCAAGGACCTGGTGGGTCACGTCTTCGAGTCGCCCAAGCCGACGGGCCTGCTGCTGCGGGTGCTCGGCACGATGCCGTCCGACGCCCGGGTGCTCGACTACTTCGCGGGCTCGGGCACCACGGGGCACGCCGTGGCGCTGGCCAATGCGGCCGACGGGGGACGGCGTACGTGCCTGTCGGTGAACTCCGCCGAGCCCACCCGGGTCGGCTCCAACGCCGAGCGGGCGGGCTACGCGACCGTCGCTGCGGTGACCCGGGCGCGGCTCCGGGCGGTGGCGGCGACGGTCGGCGGGGGCTACGCCGAGCTCAGCTGACGCCGGCCGCCTTCTCGAGCGCGGCGAGCTCGTCGTCCAGGAAGGTCAGCAGTCGCTGGAGGTGCGGCACGGTGCGGCGGCAGCCGGTCAGGCCGAAGCCCATGTTGCCGGCGTACGACGTGCAGGTGATGTTGAGCGCCATGCCGTTGATCGGGATGGAGACGGGGTAGTTGCCGACCAGCTGGGCGCCGTTCCAGTAGTGCGGGACGCGCGGCCCGGGCACGTTGCTGATGATCAGGTTGTAGGGCGGGCGCACGATGCCCTGCATCTTGAGCATCGGTACGACGATCGAGGGCGCCATGCCGATCGCGCTCATCGCGACGATCTGGGTGGGCGTCATCGACGAGAGCGCCTCCTTGCCGTCCTTCATCGACGCGGCGATGGTGCGCAGCCGGTCGGCCGGGTCGGCCTTGTCGGTGGCGAGGCGGACCATGACCGAGCCGATCGCGTTGCCGCCGTCGGCCGACGGCGTCCCGGCCTGGCGGCCCTTGAGGCCGACCGGGACCATCGAGACCATCGACTGGTCGGGAAGCGCGTCGAGCTCGGTGAGGTAGGTGCGCATCGCGCCGCTGCACATGGCGAGCACGACGTCGTTGATCGTCGTCCCGCTGGCCTTGCCGACGCCGCGGATCCGCTCGATCGGCCAGTCCTGCGCGGCGAACCGGCGGGCGCCGGTGATCGACTGGTTGAAGATCGTGCGCGGCGCGGCGAGGGAGACCGCCGAGGTCTCGTTCTTGAGGCCCTTGCGCAGCGTGCGGATCAGCGCGAGCGGCATGCCGGCGGCGTCGGCGCTGACGCTGAGCGCCGTACGGACGGCGTCGCCGGGCAGGTCCGCGAGGGTGCGGGCCGCGGTGGTCGCCGCGTCGACGGCGGCGGCCGGGAGCGACTCGGGTCCCTCGGGCTCGGGACGCCGGCGCCGGGCGGCGCCCTCGGCGAAGGGCGCGGGCATGTGGCGCCGGTCGGCGTCGGAGGACAGCACGCTCGCCATCAGCCGCATCGCCGAGATGCCGTCGACGAGCGCGTGGTGGAGCTTGGTGTACATGGCGACCCGGCCGTCGGCGAGCCCCTCGATGACGTGGGTCTCCCACAGCGGCCGCTCCCAGGCGAGCCGGGTGGAGTGCAGCCGGCCGACCAGCTCGAGCAGCTCGCGGACCCGGCCCGGCTGGGGGAGCGCGCTGTGTCGGACGTGGTGCTCGATGTCGAACTGCTCGTCCTCGCGCCACACGAGCGTCCCGCCCGTCTTGACCGACCGGTAGGGGTGCTTGAGGAAGAGCGGGGAGACCTGCGCGGTGTCGCGCATCGACTCGAACATCTGGCGCACGTAGTCGGGCCCCGCGCCGGCCGGCGGCTCGAAGAGCTGCAGGCCGCCCACGTGCATCGGCATGTTGCGGTTCTCCGCCAGGAGGAACGCGGTGGCGGTCGGGTCGATCGGGCGGAAGCCGGGCACGGAGACCATGCGAGAGCCCCTTTCGTTGCAGGTCCGGCGATCCTCGCGCGTCGTGACCGCGGTCACAAGGAGCAGGGCCGGGGTATGTTCACCGCGTCTCCCGAAAGGATCTCGGCCTTGAGTGACTACACCACGCCTCCCGGGTGGTATCCGGACGGCGACGGCTGGGAACGTCGCTGGGACGGGACCGGCTGGACCGCCGACCGGCGCCGGATGGCGGAACCGCCCACCCCGACGCAGGTACGGCCGGTCGTCGCACCGACCCCGCCGCCCGCGCCGCCGCCCGCGCCGGCCCCTGCCCCGCAGCCTGCCCCGGCCCCGCCGCAGCCGACGCCGAGCTACGGCCAGGTCCCGCCGGCCTGGTCGTCGCCCCCGGCCGCACCGATGCCGGCCGCTCCGACGCCGGCCGCGCCGCCGCGCCGCCGTACGGCACTCTGGGCGGCGCTGGCCGTGGTCCTGGTGCTGCTGGTCGGCTCGGGCGTCACGCTCGCCGTCCTGCAGCCCTGGTCCGGCGACTCCGCCGGCGGCACGGACGGCAAGGACGGCAAGGACGGCAAGGGCGGCACCGACGACCCGGCCGCGGCCGGGATCCAGGGCGACCTCGACGGCAACGGCTTCGGCGACGTGGTCTACCTGGTCCACCTCGACTACAGCCACGTGCAGCGGGTGACCGCGAGCAGCAACGGCAAGGTGTTCACGACGACGTCGGCCTCGGTCGAGCCCTACGCCGAGCCGACGACCCTGCACGTCGACTGGGACGGCGACGGGGTCGAGGAGGAGCTGCGCTGGGCGTTCGTCGAGTCCGGCAACCAGCTGACGCTCAGCTCGGGCGACCCGGACTTCCCCGGCGAGCAGCGGTTCACGCTCGACCTGTCCTCGCTCAAGAAGTACGGCGTCAAGATCCAGGTCCAGGCCGGCGACTTCGACGGTGACGGTCACGCCGACCTCGCGGTCGCGGGACCCGACGACAAGGCGGTCGACATCTCCGTGCTGCGCGGCGACGGCTCCGGCACGTTCGCCGATCCCGAGCGCTGGCTGGCTCTGCCCAACGCCACCATCGACAGCACGACCATCCGGGCCGGCGACTTCGACGACGACGGCCGGACCGACCTGTGGACCGAGCTTCCGGCCGAGCAGCTGAGCGATGCCGACTACTCCGGCTACTACGCCGGCGACCGCGGCTACGCGATGCTCCGCTCGACCGGCAAGGCCTTCGAGCCGGGCGCGGTCAGCAAGGTGAGCATCTACGAGGACGCCTTCCTGGTCGGCGACGTCACCGGCGACGGGACGACCAGCCTGGTCGGCGTCAGCGCCAACACCGCCAAGGAGCAGCTCGTCGTCACCGTGTACGACCTCGCGTCGGGCCGCCCCCAGCCCGTCACGTCGTTCACCGGCACGAGCACCATCGGCAACCGCGCGCTCCAGGGCGCGACCCTCAGCGATGTCGACGGCGACGGCAAGGCCGATGTGGTGTTCGTGGTCAAGGCCTACAAGGAGAAGGCGTTCACCGGCGTCCAGGTGATGCTCTCGACCGGCTCGGCGTTCGACTCCGCACTGGTGTGGGCCGAGACGCCGCCGTGCGCGGACGACAGCTGCCGGGTCGTCTTCCCCGACACCCGCCGGTACTAGCGAGCGCCCGTCACCTGCGCTCCGGCACCGAGGTCGCTCGGAGCACCCTCGACAACGACATCGATCGGGTCGAGTGGTCGTAGTTGACGGCTCCGTCGTTGCCGAGGTTGAAGGAGACCCCGCGCTGCCCCAGGTCCGGCACGTCGGAGATCCGGCGGAACCTGTCGGAGATCAGGACGGGCACGTCGGCGAACATGCTCGCGATGGCCTTCCTCCCCGACGCAGAGATCCGGCAGTCGGCGTCGACGACCGACTCCAGCTCGACCTGGAACAGGACGACGCCCGCTGCCCTCAACAGGCCGAGGTAGTCGGCTCGATCCGTCAACGAGAGGTCGTCGGCGAGCAGGAAGAACCCGTTCGCCACCTTGGGAACGTCGATCTCCTCGAGGAGCTCCGTCTGCCGGTGCACGTCCGCGGTCTTCTCCGGATCCACTGCGGTGAACTCGAAGTAGTCCGGCCGCAGGTCTCGCACCGTCTGGTGGACCGCCTCCGTCGTGACCGGTCCGGACGGGGCCAGGGCGACCGAGAGCAACGCCTCGGACGCCGACCTGATGGCCGGCACGGCACTGGTGGCGACCGCTCGATCGTGCTCGGTGCCACTGCCGACGTAGACGCCCAGCACATCGACGTGCCGCAGTCTCTGCGCCTCCGCCGCGGAGACCACCTGGTTCACCTTGATCACGTCGACCCTCGTCCTAGAGCCCCGCGCGCAGCTCGGTCACCACCGAGTCGACGACGGCGACCAGGTCGCCGCCGGTGCGCTCGGCGACCGCCCGCTGCCGCACGTACGACGGCCCGCGCTGCGCGACGTCGAGCACCGAGGCGAGCTCGCGCTCGCAGCCCAGCCGGGCCGCGGTAGGCATGAGGAGCGGGACCAGGTCGGCGAGGTCGTCGGTGACCAGCCGCTCGTTGGACGCGCCGTCGAGGATGACGATCGCGTCGACGCCGTAGCGCGCGGAGCGCCACTTGTTCTCCTGCACGTGCCAGGGCGGCATCGTGGTCAGCGTCTCGCCGGCCGCGACCCGCCCGTCGAGCCAGATCACGAGGCAGTGCATGAGGGCGACGAGCGCCTCCATGTCGGCGAGGGTGGAGACGCCGTCGCAGATCCGGTTCTCCAAGGTGCCGTGCTTGGTCGCGGGCCGCAGGTCCCAGCGGATCTCGCTCAGCTCGTCGATGACGCCGGTGGTCATCTGGTCGTGCGCGAACTGCTCGAACTCCTCCCAGCGCTCGAACTGGAACGGCAGCCCCGCGGTCGGCAGCTGCTGGAACATCAGCGCCCGGTTGGACGCGTAGCCGGTGTCCATCCCCATCCAGATCGGCGAGGACGCGGAGAGCGCCTGCAGGTGGGGGTAGTAGGTGAGCAGGCCGTTGAGGACCGGCAGCACCCGGCTCTTCTCCGGCAGCCCCACGTGCACGTGCACGCCCCAGATGAGCATCTGCCGGCCCCACCACTGGGTGCGGTTGATCAGCTCGGCGTACCGGTGGCCCTCGGTGAGCTGCTGCCCGGTCCACGACGCGAACGGGTGGGTGCCGGCGCCGTACAGGTCGAGGTCGAGGGCGTCGGCCGCGGCGGTGACGTGCTGGAGGGTCTCGCGCAGGTCGGCCATCGCGTGGCCGACGGTGTCGCACACGCCGGTGACCACCTCGACGGTGTTCTTGAGCAGCTCCTTGTGGAGCTTGCCCGGGTCGGGCATCCGCGGCTTGGCCCGGGCGAACAGGTGTGCGGCCTCGTTGCGGAGGTCACGGCTGCGCCGGTCGACCAGTGCGAACTCCCACTCCACCCCGATCGTCGGCTCCGGTGAGCCGTGGAAGTCGATGCGCACGGGACTCAGCCTAGGGGGAGCAAGGACGCTCAGGCGTCGTCGAGGCCGCGGACGAAGGCGCCGAATCCCGGGAGCGTGAACCGCACCAGGCCGTGGCCCACCGGCTCGATGACGCCCTTCTCGATGAGCCGCTCCCGCGGGGCGCTGATCGAGCGGGAGTCGCGGTCCATCCCGGCCGCGATCGCGACCCGGGTGACGTTGTCAAGGCCGGTCGCGGCCATGGCGGCCAGGAACGCCTGCTCGGTCGGCGTCGCCGCGCCCCAGCGGGCCCGGTGCATCGCGGCCAGCTGCTGCTGGGCGGCGGGCAGGCCACGTCGTACGTCGGGCAGGCCGAGCTTGCCGCCGCGGCGCGGCCGGGCGGCGTCCCAGGTGCTGCTGCCGATGAGCTGGAGCAGGTACGGGTGCCCGCGGGCCTCGTCGACGACGGCGGTGAGCGCGCCCTCGGTCCAGCCCACGCCGGCCGCGGCCGCGGGGGCGGTGAGCACGGCCCGGGCGTCGGCACTGTTGAGGACGTCGAGTGGCACGAACGCGCTGCGCTCGCCGAAGGTCGCCGCGCGGGTCAGCGCCTCGGGGGTCACGGGGAGTCCGGCGGAGACGACGGCGAGCGGGTTGTGCTCGCGGTCGCCGTCGAGGTTCTGCAGGGTGTTGAGCAGGATCGACATGTCGTCGGGGAGCGCGACGTGCAGCTCGTCGACCAGCAGGAGGAGCCCGGCACCGCCGCGGCGCCGGACGAGGGCGGCGGCGTCGTGGAGCAGCGTGCCGAGCGCGCTGATGGGGGCCAGGCCCAGGGTGTCGTCCGGCTTCTCGCCGGGCGGGGAGGCGACCTCGGCCGCCACCTTGGCGCCGGGCAGGCCGACCTCGACGGAGACCCGCTCGAGGCGCTTGCGCCAGGCCCCTCCGGCACCGCCGCGGGGGAGCACCTCGGCGCGCTCCAGTGCGGTGCGCAGGCCGCTCACCAGCTCGGGCAGCACGGGCCGCTCGCGGCTGCACGCGACCCAGGCCGTCACGAAGCCCAGCTCCTCGGCGCGGCGCTGCGCCGTGCGCAGCAGCGAGGTCTTGCCGATGCCGCGGGGCGCGTGGAAGACGAGCAGGGGGCCGCCGAGCTCGCCGAAGGTGAGGACCCGGGCGAGCTGGTCCTCGATGCGGTGCAGCTCCGCGGCGCGTCCGGCGAAGACCCGCGGCACCTGGCCGGGGGTGTAGGGGTTGGCTGTCATCTGCGCTCCCGAGGATCGATACCCGCCGATACTTCAAGAAAGTATCAACAAGTATCCGCCGGCGCAGGGCTACGCGCGAGGGCGCGGCGGGACGAGCGCCAGCCCGTCTCCCTCGACGAGGTCCGGGTCGGGGGCGCGGCCCGAGGCGAGCATGAGCAGCTCCTGCACCGGGCCGCGGACGACGGGGCCGGAGCCGCGCGCCCAGTCGAGGTCGGTGGCGACCAGCCGGATGCTGCGCACGAGTCGGCCGGTGCCCATGAGCGGCGCGAGCCGTCGTACCCGGTCGGTGGCGACGGCCGCGGCCTCGGGCGCCATCGTGTGCCGCAGCCCGAGCGGGCGGACGATGTCCTGGTGGTGCAGCAGCGCGTCGATGAGCGGCTCGACCGAGGTCGTCGTCGGCACGTGGTGCCGGCTCGTGGCGTGGCGCTCGAAGTCGGCGAGGATGCTCTCCCGGGTCTCGCGGGCGCCGAGCCGCTTCACCTCGCGGAAGATCATCGTGTTGTAGCCGCGCCCGGCGTTGCGCGCCAGCATCCCGGGCATCTGGCGCCAGCCGATCCGGGCCGTGGAGATGACGTGCGCGGCGACGTCGTGGACCGTCCAGCCCGGGCAGAGGGTGGTGTGCGACCACGCGTCCGGGTCGAGGCCCGCGAGGGTCGTGGCGAGCGCGGCGCGCTCGGCATGGATGTGGGCCCACGTCTGCGACCGGTCCATGGCGACTCCCTTCCCTGATATCGTCAGTCTTCCTGACTAGTTCGTCAAGACCCGAGGAGCGCGATGGACCGCCCGCACCCGGCCCTGCTCATGTTCATCGGCGCCCGGTACGTCGAGCAGCGGGTCGCCGAGGCCGTCGCGGCGGCGGGCTACGACGACCTGACCCCGGCGATGGCGCGCGTGGCGGCCCGGCTCGGCGAGGACGGCATCCGGCTCACCGCGCTCGCCGCGCAGGCGCGGATCACCAAGCAGAGCGCCGGCGTGCTGGTCGAGCAGCTGGAGCGCGCGGCGTACGTCGTCCGGGTCCCGGACCCGGGTGACGCCCGCGCCCGGCTGGTGCTGATCGCGCCGCGCGGGCGCGCCGTCCAGCGGCTCGCGCGCGAGGTCGAGGCCGCCGTCGAGCGGGAGTGGACCGCGCACCTGGGCGCGGAGCGGATGGCGGCCCTGCGCGACGCCCTGGAGGCGCTGCGCGAGATCACCGATCCCTACGCCTGACCTGCGGATTTCGCGGGCCTTGCCGCCGTTGGGTAACCTTCTCCGGTTGCCTCGGCGAGGGAGCTCCCGCTTCTGTGACTCCGTGATCGACTGGGCCGGTTCGTCTTGTACGACGCCGCGCGCCCCAGCCGATCACCGGGTGAGGGAAGCGCGGCGTTCTTCGTCTCCGGGCAGCACCCGCCACGTCGACGTACGAACCAGGAGATTCCGATGAGCACCGAGAAGATCAAGGCCGAGGTCCGCACCGAGTTCGGCAAGGGCGCCGCCCGCCGCATCCGTCGCGACAACAAGGTTCCCGCGGTCGTCTACGGCCACGGCAACGAGCCGATCCACCTGACCCTCCCGGGCCACGACACGATGATGGCGCTCAAGCACGGTGGCGCCAACGCGCTCCTCGAGCTCGACATCGACGGCACCGCGCAGCTCGCCCTGACCAAGCAGGTCCAGGTCGACCCGGTCCGCCGCGTCCTCGAGCACGTCGACTTCGTCGCCGTCGTCCGTGGCGAGAAGGTCACCGTCGACGTCCCCGTCCACGTCGTGGGCGACGCCGCCAGCGGCACCCTGGTCGTCACCGAGAACGCCACGGTCCAGGTCGAGGCCGAGGCCACCCACATCCCCGAGCAGTTCGAGATCAACATCGAGGGCGCCGAGGCCGGCACCCAGTTCCTCGCCGGCCAGATCGAGCTTCCCTCGGGCACCACCCTGCTCACCGACGCCGAGACCCTGGTCGTCAACGTCACCGAGCAGCAGGCCGCCGAGCCCGAGCCCGAGGCCGCTGAGGGCGACGCCGCCCCGGCCGAGGCCGCCGAGGCTGCCGGCGAGTGACCTTCGGCCGGCTCAGGTGGTTCCTGGGCCGACTGATCTCCCCGGTGCGGTCCGCCGCACCGGGGAGCTCCGCATTTCCCACCCCCCTGCCCACCGACGAGACCGGGAGCGAGACCGTGGCGGACGCTGACGTGTGGCTGGTCGTCGGCCTCGGGAACCCCGGGCCGTCGTACGCGGGGCACCGGCACAACATCGGCTACCAGGTGGTCGACGAGCTCGCCCGCCGGATGGGCAGCGGCTTCCGCGCCCACAAGACCGGCCGCGCCGACGTGGTCGAGGGCCGCCTGGCCGCCCCCGGCGCCGCCGCCCCTCGCGTCGTCCTCGCCAAGTCGCGCTCCTACATGAACGAGTCCGGCGGCCCGGTCAAGGCGCTCGCCACGTTCTACAAGGTCCCGCCCGAGCGGATCATCGCGATCCACGACGAGCTCGACATCGACTTCGGCACGCTCCGGATCAAGCTCGGCGGCGGCGACAACGGCCACAACGGCCTCAAGTCCATGCGCTCCTCGCTCGGCACGGGCGACTTCTACCGGATCCGGGCCGGCATCGGCCGCCCGCCGGGACGCCAGGACGTCGCCGACTTCGTGCTATCCAACTACTCGACCACCGAGCGCAAGGAGCTGCCGTTCCAGGTCGACAGCGCCGCGGACGCGGTCGAGACGCTCATCGCCGAGGGTCTGGAGAAGACCCAGCAGACGTTCAACCGGTGACGGCCGCGCTCCGGGTTCGCGCCGGATCGCTACGCTGGCGACCGTGACTTCCGTGCCCGGTACCCCCGCTCCCGACGTCGTCGCCGACGACCACCTCTTCGCCGCCTGGCTGGCCGAGGCCGCCGGGCGCCGCCTGCTCGAGGTGCGCACCGAGGGGCTCGAGGGCAAGGAGCTCAAGGACGCCGGCGACCGGGCCGCGCACGTGCTGCTCATGGAGCTGCTGGCCGCGCACCGGCCCGACGACGCGGTCCTGTCCGAGGAGGCGCTCGAGAGCGCCGACGACAAGGACGCCCGGCTGAGCGCCGCCAAGGTCTGGATCATCGACCCGCTCGACGGCACCCGCGAGTTCTCCGAGCCGCCGCGGGACGACTGGGCGGTCCACGTCGCGCTGTGGCAGGACGGCGAGCTGGTCGCCGGAGCCGTCGCGCAGCCGGTGCTGGGCGAGACCTTCACCACCGGTACGCCGCCCGTCGTACCGGCGCGCACGTCGCAGCGCCCGCGCATCGCGGTCTCGCGCACCCGTCCGCCGGCGTTCGTCCAGGCGCTGGCCGCCGAGCTCGACGCCGAGCTGGTCCCGATGGGCTCGGCCGGGGTCAAGATGATGTCGGTCGTGCGCGACGTCGCCGACGCCTACGTGCACGCGGGCGGGCAGTACGAGTGGGACTCTGCGGCCCCCGTGGCCGTGGCCCGCGCGGCCGGCCTGTTCACCTCGCGCGTCGACGGCAGCGAGCTGGTCTACAACCAGGCCGACGTCTACCTGCCCGACGTCATCGTGTGCCGCCCCGAGCTCTCCGAGCAGATCCTCGCCTTCATCAAGGCCAACGGCACCGACTGACGAATCGTGCGACCCCATGGCTGAGGCAGAACCCCAGGAGGCTTCGCAGGCCCCCGAGCGCAGGACGCGGATCGACTGGCCCGCGACCTTCGCGGGGGCCGGCGCGGCGGTGACCGTCGCCGTGCTGCTCTCCACCCTCGGCGCGGCCGGCACCCTGATCGGCGCCGCCCTGGGCAGTGTCATCGCCACGGTCAGCTCCGCGCTCTACAAGCAGGGCATCGAGTCGAGCCGGCGGCGGATGGCCGACGTCCAGGCCGCCGCGCTCCAGCGGGTCAACCTGGCCGACCAGAACGTACGCCGCGCCTCGCGCCGCTCCGACCCCGAGGCCGCCGAGCGCGAGCTCGACCGCGCCCACCACCACCTCGACGCCGCCAGCAGCGACCTCGAGGAGGCCGAGCCCAGCCGCTGGGCCCAGCTGCCGTGGAAGAAGATGGCGCTCCTCGCCGCGCTCGTCTTCGTGATCGCGATCGTGGTGATCAGCCTGGTCGAGCTGATCGCCGGCAAGAGCGTCTCGACGATCACCGGCGGCACCGACGGCTCCGACCGGACCTCGCTCACCGGGATCTTCGGCGACAAGAACGGCGGCGGCAACGACCGCGACCGCCCGCGGCCCGACCCGGACCCGACGCCGACCGGTCCCACCGACGCGCCGTCCACCGGTCCGACCGACCCCACCACGGGGCCGACCGACCCGACGACGGGGCCGACCGACCCGACCGACGTACCGACCACCGGGCCCACCGACCCGGGGACGACGCCCACCGAGCCCCCTCCGGGCACGCCGACGCCCACCCCGAGCCCGACACCGACCGGGGCGCCCGCCGTACCCTGACGGGATGACGTCGTTCCTCTCGCACCTCACCGTCGACTGCGCGAACGCCTATGACCTCTCGGAGTGGTGGAAGCCGGTCCTCGGCTACACCGACGTGCCCGGCGATCCCAACGAGCCGGGCCACGAGGAGTGCATGATCGTCGACCCCGACACCGGCCAGCAGGTGCTCTTCATCGAGGTCCCGGACCGCAAGAGCACCAAGAACCGGCTCCACCTCGACCTGCGTCCGCGCCCCGGCTCCGGCGGCCGCGACGACGAGCTCGAGCGCCTCCTCGACCACGGCGCGACCCAGGTCGCCGACCACCGCGGGATCTACGGTCCCGGCTCGGGGTGGGTCGTGCTGGCGGACCCGGAGGGCAACGAGTTCTGCATCCTGCGCTCGCAGGAGGAGATCGACGAGCAGACCCGGGCCACTCAGGGCTAGCGCGGCAGCGCGGCGGGAGGCGCCGAGGGCAGCTTGCTGCCGGGACCTGCGCCGGAGACGCGCTCGCCCCGACAGGTCAGAAGACGTTGAGCGGCCGGAACTGCACCGAGACGCGCGGTCCGGCCGCCGCCACCTTGGGCACCGCGTGCTCCCAGGTGCGCTGGCACGCCCCGCCCATGACGACCAGGTCGCCGTGGCCCATCTCGACCGCGAACGCCTCGTCGCGCCGCTCCGGGTCGCGGGGGCGCAGGTGGAGGCGGCGGGGGTCGCCGAGGGAGACGATGGCGACCATCGTGTCGTGGGTGGAGCCGCGGCCGATGGTGTCGCCGTGCCAGGCGACGCTGTCGCGCCCGTCGCGGTAGTAGCAGCAGCCGGCCGTGCGGAAGGGCTCGCCCAGCTCGGGCAGGTAGTGCGCGCTGAGGCGCTCGCGGGCGGCGCTCAGCGCGGGGTGGGGGAGCTCGTCGCCGATCATGTAGGTGAACACCAGGCGGGGTACGTCGACCACGCGGTCGTACATCGTGCGCCGCTCGGCGCGCCAGGGCACCTCGGTGACCAGGGTCGCGAAGACGTCATCGGCGTCGGGGAGCCAGTTGCGGGCGACGTCGACCCAGGCGCCGGCGCTGAGCGAGCGGCGCTCGGGGGCGAGCTCGGACGCCGGGACGGCCGTGGTGGCCGGGTCGAACAGGCTGGTCTGGAAGTCGACCGTCATGGGTTCGAGGGTACCCCAGGATTCGAACAGGTGTTCGCACCGCGGCAAAGTTTCCGCGATTCTCCGGACGCCCTCGCGCGTCCTCTCTAGCCTTTCGCCACGATGAGCCGCTCACTCAAGCACGTCGCGATCCGCGAGTACGTGCGCAACCTGGTCGATGGGAGCGCGCCCGGCACGGCCGCGCCGTCCGAGCGCGACCTCGTCGACCGGTTCGGCGTGGCGCGGATGACGGTGCGTCAGGCGCTGGACGCGTTGGTCGGTGAGGGGGTGCTGGAGCGCTTCCCCGGTCGGGGGACGTTCGTCGCCACCCCCCGGCGTACGGCGAGCGGGGTGACGAGCTTCAGCGAGGAGATGGCGCGCCGCGGCATCGTCGCCGAGTCCCGCACCCTCGCCGCGGACCAGCTGCCCGCGGGGGAGAACCTCGCCCGGGCGCTGCAGGTCCAGGCCGGCGTCCCGGTCGTGCACTGGCGCCGGCTGCGGATGACCGACGGTCGCCCGGTCTGCCTCTCCGACGCCTACCTCGACCGGACCCGCGTGCCGGGGCTGCTGGAGTGCCTCCCCACCAGCCTGTACGACGACCTGGCCGCTCGCGGCCTGCGTCCCAGCTGGGCCGAGGACATGCTCGCCGCGGCCACCGCGACGCCCGAGGAGGCGGCCCTGCTGGAGATCCCGTCCGGCTCGGCGGTGCTGCGCCACCACCGGCGGGCCCTGGCCGGCGATGCGGTGGTCGAGGTGTCGCGGACGGTCTACCGCGGGGACGCGTACACGCTCAGCGTCCAGCTCTGCGCCACCCGCTGAGCGAGGCGAAGACGACTTGGGAGACACGCCCTAATGGGCGCCGAGCCCACCCAGCGGCGCGACCGGCGTCCCGGTCTCCTCGCACACCCAGGTGGGGTCGGGGCCGCCGAGGTCGGGCTCGATGTGGAGGGCGTGCACGGGTCCGTCGGCGCAGTGGGTGCACACCGGCCACAGGCCCTCGCGCACCCCGCGCCCGAACTGGTCGGCGAGGCCGTCCTGGACGTCCTGGGCGACCAGGCCGGCGACGAAGTCCTGTCCGGGCGGCCACTGGCTCAGCCACCACCGGCGCTCCGAACAGGCCTCCTCGAGCAGGGTCACCGAGGCCGGGCTCCCGAGGCCGCGGGCCTCGAGGTCGGCCAGCACCCGGGCCCGGGCCGTGTAGATAGCGCTGTCGTCCACGCCTCCCATTGTGCGTGCTCGGGGGTGAGCGGTGCTCAGGAGGACGACAGGACGCCGAGCTCGCGGGCCATGTTGGCCCGGGCCGGCTCCTCCCACCGCGCGCGGCCGTGGGCGGTGCGGAAGAGCTCGGGGGCGTCGGCGAGCGCGCGCAGGACGTCGGCCCGGCCGGCGGTGAAGACGTCGTCGGACAGGTGCGCGTACTCGGTGCGCACGGCCGCGACGTACTCGTCGTAGCGCTCGCGGCCGGCGGCGAGGATCGAGAGGTCGGCGTCGCTCAGCGCGCAGCCGTTGTCGTCGCCGGCCTCGGGTCGGTGGTGCTCGGTGAGCCGCACCAGGCGGGCGACCTCGGCGACGGTCGCCGGGTCGGCGTGCTGGGGGAGCGCGTGCTCGGCCCAGGTCGCCGAGCGCTCCTCGGCGTCGCGCTCGCCGTCGTACACCGCGTCGTGGAACCAGGCTGCGAGCAGCACCGGGGTCCGGTCGAAGGCGGTGCCGGCCGCGGCCAGCTCGTCGAGCCGGGCCAGCACCTCGGCGAGGTGGCGGGTGCCGTGGTGGCCGCGGCTCGGTTCGCCGTAGGCCGCCAGGAGCTCGTCGCGCAGGGCGTCGGCGCCGATCAGCGGCCAGGGCAGGTCGGGATGGGTGGGATGGTCGTCCTCCATCCGCACATTCAAACCGACCGCCCCGGCCGCTGTCACCGGTGGGTCCGGATCGGGCCTCAGTCGCCCTTCACGTTCACGATCTGGCGCAGCGTGTGCCGGACCTCGACGAGGTCGGCCGCGTCGGCCATCACCCGGTCGATGTCCTTGTACGCCGCGGGGATCTCGTCGATGAACGCGTCGGTGTCGCGGTACTCGATGCCCGTCATCGCCTCCCGCAGCTGCTCGCGGGTGAAGGTCCGCCGGGCCTTGGACCGGGAGTACTCCCGCCCCGCGCCGTGCGGCGCCGAGTGCAGCGCCACCGGGTTGCCCAGCCCGCTCACCACGTACGACGCCGTGCCCATCGAGCCCGGGATCAGCCCCGGCCGCCCGAGCTCGGCGTTGATCGCACCCTTGCGGGAGAGCCACACGTCGCGCCCGAAGTGCCGCTCCTGCTCGGTGTAGTTGTGGTGGCAGTTGATCTCCTCGGCCCGCTCGACCTCGTCGGCCGAACCGAGCCCGACCCACTCCGCGAACTGCCGCACGACCCGGTCCATCATCTCCTCGCGGTTGAGCAGCGCGTAGCGCTGCGCCCACCGCATCTCGCGGATGTAGGACCAGAACTCGTCGGTGCCCTCGGCGAGGTAGGCCAGGTCCTTGTCGGGGAGCTTGATCCACCACTTCTCGCACAGGTCGCGGGCGACCTGGATGTGCTTCTGCGCGATCTTGTTGCCCACGCCCCGCGATCCGGAGTGCAGGAACAGCCACACCCGCTGCTCCTCGTCGACGGTCACCTCGATGAAGTGGTTGCCCGAGCCGAGCGTGCCCAGCTGCAGCTCCCAGCGCTTCGCGTAGCGGCCGGGATCGAAGCCCGCCTGCTCGGCCGCGGCGCTCAGCTCGTCGAGCCGGCGCTGCGTGTGCTCGCGCGAGATCGTCTGGTTGGCGGCGCCGGCCGAGAGCGGGACGGCCCGCTCGATCGCCTCCCGCAGCGGTCGCCGGTCCGCGGGCAGCTCGTCGGCGACGTACTGCGTGCGGACCGCGATCATGCCGCAGCCGATGTCGACGCCGACCGCGGCCGGGATGATCGCGCCGAGGGTCGGGATGACCGAGCCCACCGTCGCGCCCAGGCCCAGGTGGGCGTCGGGCATCAGCGCGAGGTGCGGGTGGATGAACGGCATCCGGGCCGTGGTCATCGCCTGCTCGCGGGTGCCCTGCTCGAGGATCGAAGCCCAGCTGAGGAGCTTCGGGGTGATCTTGTCCATCGATGGTTCCTGTGTCGTCGCCCTTCTCGTGACGTGCGTTCTCGTGGTGGCCGCGGACGCGACCGGCGGTGAACGCTAGAGGGGCGGAAATGCCTTGTGCAGGTGGTTTTCGAGCGGCTACGGGTGCGGGGCGCTCAGCGTGCGGCCTGCTCGCGCAGCCA
The DNA here is from genome assembly GCF_018831735.1 of Pimelobacter sp. 30-1. Classification (NCBI taxonomy): domain Bacteria; kingdom Bacillati; phylum Actinomycetota; class Actinomycetes; order Propionibacteriales; family Nocardioidaceae; genus Pimelobacter; species Pimelobacter sp. 30-1. The sequence goes on along the minus strand of NZ_NHTS01000003.1, from coordinate 157,711 downwards.
GGCCGCGAGCACCTCGTTGATCCGCAGGCCGAGATCGATCTGGGCGGCGAAGGGCTCGTCGGCGTCGGTCTGGTCGTGCAGCTCGCGCAGCGTGGCGATCTCGGCCTCGACGTGGTCGAGGTCGCGGGTGAAGACCCGGCGGCGGTCCTCGGGTGACAGGAGCTGGTTGAGGAACAGCCGCACGGCGCCCTCGTTGCGCTGGGAGCGGTCCGGCTCGGCCTCGACGAGCCAGCGGCGCAGCTCCTCGCGGCCGGCGTCGGTGGGGGCGTACGTCTTGCTGCCGCGGGCCCCGCGCTCGACGACCTCGACCAGTCCGCCGGCCTCGAGGCGGGCGAGCTCGGGATAGATCTGGCTGTGCCCGGCGTGCCAGGCCGAGCGGAGGGAGACGTCGAACATCCGCGCGATCTCGTAGCCCGTCGAGGGCTTGCGGGCGAGCAGGCCCAGGATCGCGTGGCGCAACGACATGGGCCGAGCCTAGTCCCAGCAATCCAGATTGACATGTCGAAAATGACATGTCAGATTCGATATGTGAATCCACCTGATCTCTCGCCCCGGCGCCGCGGGCTGCTCTGGGCCGCCGTCGTCTCGGGACTGCTGCTCGCGATGCTCGACCAGACGATCGTCGGCACGGCGCTGCCGCGGATCGTGGGCGACCTGGGCGGACCGTCGTGGTACGTCTGGGCGTTCACCTGCTACCTCGTGCCGGCCACCGTCCTGCTGCCGGTCGCGACCCGGCTCTCCGACCGGACCGGTCGCCGCGACATGCTGCTCCTGGGCATGGCGCTGTTCCTGGTGGGCTCGGCGGTCTGCGCGCTGGCCGGCTCGATGCCCGTCTTCGTCGCCGGCCGTACGACGCAGGGCGCGGGCGCCGCGGCCCTGGAGGCGTTGAGCTTCCTCGTCGTCAACGAGCTCGCCCGCGACAGCAAGCGCGGCGCGGGCCAGGCGGCGATCTCGGCAGTGATGGCGATCAGCTTCATCGCCGGTCCGCTCATCGGCGGCCTGCTCACCGACCACGTCGGCTGGCGCTGGGCGTTCCTGGTCAACCTGCCCGTCGGCCTGGCCGCCATGGTGATGCTGCTGCGCTCGCTGCCCGCCGGCTTCGGCCGGATGGAGTCGCGGCGTACCGACGTCGACCTCGCGGGCATCGCCTGCCTGGTCCTCGGCATCGGCGCGCTCCTGGTGGCGCTCAACCGGCACCAGCAGCTCGGCGACTGGCTGCTGCCGTCGACCGGGGGCGCGCTCGTGTGCGGTGTGCTCGGGATCGTGCTGTTCCTGCGCGTCGAGGCCACGGCGGCCGCGCCGATCGTGCCGCTGCGCCTGCTGGCCGACCCCGCGTCGGCCCGGCTGCTGCTCGCCGGGGCCTTCGCGACGACGGGGCTCTACGCGTGCGTGCTGCTGGTCCCGCGCTGGTACCAGCTCGACGGCGGGCTCGATGCCACCGGCGCCGGGATCCGGGTCTACCCGTTGCTCGTCGCGCTGCTCGTCGGCGTCAACGTGGGCGCTGTGCTGGTGAGCCGAGGCGGTCTGCGCGTGCCGCTGGTCGCGGCGAGCGCCGTCACCCTGGCCGGCGCGCTCGCCTTCCTCGGGCTGGGGGCGTCGTCGGCGGCGGTGCTGCCGCTCGCCGCGATGGCGCTGCTCGGCCTCGGCATGGGACCGCAGCTGTCCGGCCTGCAGATCGCGCTCTCCCGGAGCGTCGCGCCCCGCGACCTCGCCGCGGCGATGGGGACCCTGCTCCTGGGCCGGCAGGTGATCGGTGCCGTGGCGCTGGCCGCGGGCGACGCGCTCTTCCGGAGCCGGGCCGCGACCCACGGAGACTCGGCAGGCACCGGCTGGGCGATCGCGTGGGTGGCCGGGGCCGGCGCGGTCGTGGCCGCCCTCGCCCTGGTCGCGGGACGACGACGGCCCGGGAGTCGCGCCGCTGCGCGTCTCCCGGGCCGTGCGTACGACGGTTCGGTCAGTCGATGACCGGCACGTTGGCCAGCGCCTCGCTCAGCGCCTCGTCCGACAGCGGGTCGTCGTCGAGGTTGCCGTCGAGGAAGCTCGCGTAGGCGCCGAGCTCGAGCAGGCCGTGGCCCGACAGGCCCACGACGATGACCGGCGAGGTGCCGGCCTCGGTCGCGGCGAGCGCCTCGCGGCGTACCTGGGCGAGGGCGTGGGAGGACTCGGGCGCCGGGACGATGCCCTGGGTGCGGGCGAACTCGACCGCCGCCTCGAAGCACTCGTTCTGGTGCAGCGCGACCGCGTCGATGTAGCCCTCGTTGACCGCGTGCGAGACCAGCGGCGCCATGCCGTGGTAGCGCAGGCCGCCCGCGTGGATCGGCGACGGCACGAAGTCGTGGCCGAGCGTGTGCATCTTCATCAGCGGCGTGAGGCCCGCGGTGTCGCCGAAGTCGTAGCGGTACTCGCCGCGGGTCAGCGTCGGGCACGAGCTCGGCTCGACCGCGAGGATCCGCGGGTCCTGGTTGCCGGCGAGCTTCTCGCGCAGGAACGGGAACGCGAGGCCGGCGAAGTTCGAGCCGCCGCCCGCGCAGCCGACGACCAGGTCGGCACCGGTCTCGCCGGCCTTGGCGAGCTGGCGCAGCGCCTCCTCGCCGATGACGCTCTGGTGCAGCAGGACGTGGTTGAGCACCGAGCCCAGCGCGTACTTGGCCTCGGGGTCCTGCGCGGCGACCTCGACCGCCTCGGAGATCGCGATGCCGAGCGAGCCGGGGTGGTCCTCGGCGAACGCCTTGCCCGACTCGGTCAGGCGGCTGGGGGAGCGGTGCACCTTGCCGCCGAAGACCTCGATCAGCGTGCGCCGCTGCGGCTTGGTGTCGAACGAGGCGCCGACCTGCCACACCTCGCACGTCACGCCGAACAGCGAGGCGGCGTACGACAGGGCGGTGCCCCACTGGCCCGCGCCGGTCTCGGTGGTGAGCCGGGTGATGCCGTTGATCTTGTTGTAGTAGACCTGCGGCACCGCGGTGTTGACCTTGTGCGAGCCGGCCGGCGAGACGCCTTCGTACTTGTAGTAGATCCGGGCGCTGGTGCCGAGCTTCTCCTCCCAGCGGCGGGCGCGGTAGAGCGGGCTCGGGCGGTACTGCCGGTAGACGTCGAGCACGGCCTCGGGGATCTCGACGTACCGCTCGGCGGTGACCTCCTGCGCGATCAGCTCGGGCGGGAACAGCGGCGCGAGGTCGTCGGGTCCGACCGGCTCGTGGGTGCCCGGGTGGAGCGGCGGCGGCGGGGGGACCGGGAGGTCGGCGACGATGTTGTACCAGTGGGTCGGCTGCTCGTCGGGGTCGAGGGTGTACATCACCTGGTCGCTCATGGGGGTCCTCTCGGGAAGGCGTCGTGCTCGGAGGTCTCGGATCCTAGGGGAGCACGACGCCCAGCAGGCCGAGCGCGTCCTCTCCGTGGGCGGTGACGGTGAGCCCGCGGCTGCCGGGCTTGCGGACCACCCACCCGTCCGCGAGCGCGTGCGCCGCGAGCCGGGCGCCGAGCACGCCGGCGACGTGGTCGCGGCGCTCGGTCCAGTCGCGGCAGGCGCGCAGCAGTGGACGCCGTCCCGTGCGGACGTCGTCGAGGTCGATGCCGAGCTGCGCGGCGAGGGCGCTCCGGCCGGCCGGCGTGACCGTGGTGAGCGCGGCATCGACCCACTCCTGGGCCACCAGCTGCTCGGTGAGCGCGACCCCGAGCCGGCCGGCCAGGTGGTCGTAGCGGGTGCGCGCCCGGCGTACGCGCTGCTGCTCGCGGGAGAGCCGCAGCGACGTCACCTCCTCGGGCGCCGGGCCGCCGAGCAGCTCGAGCGCCTGGGCGATCCGCGGGTCGGTCATCGTGTACTGCCGGTGCCGCCCGTCCCGCTCGACGGTGGCCAGCCCCGCCGCCACGAGGACGGCGAGGTGCTCGCTCGCCGTCGCCGAGCTCACCCCGCCCGCTCGCGCCAGCTCGCCTGCCGGGTGCGGCGCTCCATCGAGCAGGACGTGGATCATCGCGGCCCGGGCCGGTGCTCCGAGGGCCCGGCCGATCTGGGCGAGGTCGGCGCTCATGGGGTCGATCATCGCGCGGCGACGTCTCGGCCGTGACCGAGACGTCGGCGGCCTAGCGTCGCCGCCATGAGCATCGAGGAGAGCGCGACCGACCCCGGCCGCGTCGTCGAGGAGGCCACCGCCGAGGTCCTCGCCCTGGCCCGCACCTGGCTCGCCTGGGACGGGCGGCCGCGGGTCGCCGAGGACGGCGCCCGGATCTACACGCCGCACAAGGCGGTCCGCCGCTACGGCGACCACCTCGTCGACCACCTGGCACAGGTCGAGGCACTCCTGGCCGGCGTGCCCACCCGGCCCAACGGCTGGTTCGAGAGCGCGGTGACGACGCCGGCCGACCTGGCGCCGTTCACCGAGGTCGACCTCGTCGAGGCGACCGAGCGGCTGACCCGGCTCTCGCGCACGTTCCGGCTGCGGCTGCTCGCGGCGGGCCCGGACGCGTGGGACCGGCCGCGGGGCGCGGACTGGACGCTGCGCGAGATCGCCGTCCACGTGGGCGACCCGTGGTACGCCCGGCAGGTCGGTGATCTCCGTCCGGAGGCGTAGGGCAGGATGCGGGGTGTGAGTGCAGAAGACGCCGCCCGCGCCGAGCTCCACCGCCTGCGGTCGAGCATCGACAACCTCGACGCCGCCCTCATCCACCTGCTCGCGGAGCGGTTCAAGTGCACCGAGACCGTGGGCCGGCTCAAGGCCCGGGCCGGGATGCCGCCGGCCGATCCCGCGCGCGAGGCCGTGCAGATCGCCCGGCTGCGGTCGATGGCCGAGAGCTCGGGGCTCGACCCGCACTTCGCGGAGAAGATCCTCAACGTGATCATCGGCGAGGTCATCCGCAACCACGAGCAGTTCGCCGAGGAGCGCGAGGACTGAGCCTCCCGCGCCACCCCTCCCATATGCTTAACTGCGGTTAAGCACTTGGGAGGGAGGCTCGATGCTCGCTGCCGCGTCCGACCTGGACGCGCTCCGGCTCTCGTTGGGCCAGGGCGGTCAGACCGGGATCAAGCTGCTCATCGCGGTCTTCCTGCTGGGCGTCGCGCTCGACGTCCGGCTCGCCGACCTCCGCGCCGTCGTACGGCGCCCGCTGGTGCTGGCCGGCGGTCTCGCGGCCCAGTTCGCGGTGCTGCCAGCGCTGACCCTGCTGCTGTGCCGGGCCCTGGACGTCGGCGGCTCGGTCGCGCTGGGGATGCTGCTCATCGCCTGCTGCCCGGCCGGCAACCTCTCCAACCTGCTGACCCACCGCGCGCACGGTGACGTCGCGCTGTCGATCGCGCTGACCACCTGCTCCAACCTGCTGGCGGTCGCGGCGACGCCGGTCGCGTTCGGCTTCTGGGCCGCGCGCTACCCGGCGGCCGACGCGCTGCTGAGCGACATCCGGCTCGACCCGGTCGAGATGGGCGTCGAGGTGGCGCTCCTGATCGGGCTGCCGTTCGCCGTCGGCATCGCAGTGGCCGCGCGCCGGCCGGGGCTGGCGGCCCGGCTGCGCCGACCCGTCGAGATCGCCGTCCTGGTCACGCTGCTGCTCGTGATCGTGGCGGGGCTGGCCACCCGTGGTGGCGTGATCGTGGCGCACCTGGACGAGGTCGCGGTCCCCGCGATCATCCAGAACGCCGTCGTCCTCCTCGTCGGGTACGTCGTGGGCCGCTCCTTCCGGCTCCCGCCCGCGGGGGTGCGGGCGATGACCTTCGAGACCGGCATCCGCAACACGGCGCTCGGGCTGGTCCTGGCGCTGGCGTACTTCGACCAGCTCGGCGGGGTCGCGCTCGTCGTCGCCTTCTGGGCGCTGTGGGACGTGCTGACCGGGCTGCTGCTGTCGTCGTTCTGGCGCCGGCGCCCGCCGGAGCCGGCGTCATGACGCGGCGGGGCGGGGACCTAGGGCGTCAGCGCGCGCGGCAGGTGCGCCGACCCGCGCTCGACCAGCGACTCCAGTCCGCGCCGGGTCGCGGCGGCGTCGTCGGCGCCGACCGCGGCGGCGAGGCTCGCCTCGAACTCCGCGTGGAAGGCGCTCGCGCAGGCCAGCGCCGCCCGGCCGCGCTCGGTCACCCGGACCGCGCGCACCCGCTTGTCGCTGGTCCCGGCGCGCTCGAGGTAGCCCGCGTCGAGCATCGGGTTGATCGCCTTGAGCGCACCGGGGCTGCTGAGGTCCATCCGCTCGGCCAGGTCGCGCAGGCTCAGCTCCTCGTCGCCGAGGGTGCGCAGCACCCAGCCGCTGCGCACGGTGAAGTCCCCGAACCCCTCCTCACCCAGCCGCTCGTGCAGGGCGTCGACGAACACCACGCCCGCCAGGCTGAGCAGCACACCGAAGTCCGTCACCCGAGCATCGTAGGAGCCCGATCGTGAGCGAGAACCCCGCCACCGCCCCGGTCATCGCCCGGACGGCGGACGCGTCCACGCCGTACCACGCGCCGCGGCCGCGCCCGGCCGGTCGCCCCCACGTGCTGGTCGTGCTGCTCGACGACATCGGGTTCGGCCAGCTCGGCACGTTCGGCGGCGAGATCGACACCCCCAACATCGACCGGATCGCCGGGCAGGGCCTGCGCTACAACCGCTTCCACGTGACGGCGATGTGCTCGCCGAGCCGGGCCTCGCTGCTGACCGGACGCAACTCCCACGCGGTGGGCATCGGCTTCCTGGCCGACATGCCGGGCGGCTACCCGGGCTACAGCGGCCGGATGCCGGCGTCGGCGGCCACGCTGCCCCGCATCCTGCGCGACGCCGGGTGGAACACGATGGCCGTCGGCAAGTGGCACCTGACCCCGCGCAACGACCGCACCGCCGCCGGCCCGTTCGACACCTGGCCGCTGGGGCAGGGCTTCGAGCGCTTCTACGGCTTCCTCCACGGCGACGCGAACCAGTGGACGCCGACGCTCTACCGCGACAACTCGGCGGTCGAGCCGCCCGCGACGCCGGAGCAGGGCTACCACCTCACCGAGGACCTCGTCGACGAGGCGGTGCGGATGGTCAAGGACCAGAAGCACGCCGCCCCCGACAAGCCGTTCCTGATGTACTTCGCGCCCGGCGCCGGGCACGCGCCGCACCAGGTGCCGCCCGCGTGGATCGAGGCCTACGCGGGGCGCTTCGACGACGGGTGGGAGTGCCTGCGCGAGCGGGTCTTCGCGCGCCAGCAGGCCGCGGGCCTCGTCCCGGAGGGCACCACGCTGCCGCCGCGGCCGCCGTGGGTGCAGGACTGGGCCGAGCTCGGCGCGGACGAGCGCCGTCTCTTCGCGCGGTACGCCGAGGCGCACGCCGGCTTCGTCGCCCACTTCGACCACCACCTCGGCCGGCTGCTCGACAGCCTGGAGGAGCTGGGCATCCTCGACGACACGATCGTCCTGCTCACCTCGGACAACGGCGCCAGCGCCGAGGGCGGCCGGCTCGGCTCGCTCAACGAGCACCGCTTCGGGTTCGGGGTGGGCGACGACCTCGACGACAACCTCGCCGCCATCGACGACATCGGCGGCTGGCGCGGCTACAACCACTACCCGTGGGGCTGGGCGTGGGCCGGGAACACCCCCTTCCACCTGTGGAAGCGCTACTCCTGGCTCGGCGGTGTCCGGGTCCCGATGGTGCTCAAGCCGCCGCGCGGGATGGCCGTGCCGGGCGGGATCCGCGACCAGTGGTGCCACATCGTCGACATCGCGCCCACCGTGCTGGACCTGTGCGGGGTCACCGCGCCCGCGCAGGTCGACGGCGTCGCGCAGCAGCCGATGGCGGGCGCCTCGCTGCGCGCCACGCTCGCCGATCCCGCGGCGCCGGCGCCGCGGACCACGCAGTACTTCGAGATGCTCGGCTCGCGCTCGATCATCCACGACGGCTGGAAGGCCACCACCGACCACGTCTCGACCGGTGTCGACGACGAGCGGATGCTGCCCGGCAGCCGCGACTTCGCGAGCGACCGGTGGTGCCTGTACCGGATGGACGACGACTTCTCCGAGGCGCACGACCTCGCCGACGAGCACCCCGAGGTCGTCGCCGACCTGGAGGCGCGGTGGGAGGCGGAGGCCGCGGCCAACCAGGTGTTCCCGCTGACCGACGGGCTCTACGGGCACCTGCCCGGCATCGAGCCGCCGCTGTGGCCGGTGCCCGAGCGCCTCGTCGTCCGGCCCGGCGCGAACCCGGTGGCGGACGAGGCCGTGCCGTCGCTCGCGCTGGGGGCGCTGGTCGAGGCGGACGTCGTCGTACCGGACGGGGGAGGGGAGGGCGTGCTCGCCGCGATCGGCGACTGGTCCAACGGCTGGGCGCTCGTGGTGGTCGACGGCTGCCCGCGGTTCCTGCTCAACGCCACCAGCACGCCGTACGACGTCACGTCGGTCGCGCCGCTGACCCCGGGCGCGCACACGGTCGGGTTCCGCCTGGCCGGAGCCGACGGCGTCCTGCTGGTCGACGGGACCGAGGTCGCCCGCGCGCCGTTCGCGCAGGGCATGGGTGCGAGCGGCATCCAGATCGGCGGGGGCGGGCTCCGGCTCGGCCACGACGCGGGATTCCCGGTCAGCGACGCCTATGCGCCGCCGTTCGCGTGGACCGGCGTCCTGCGGTCGGTGACGTTCACCGGCGGTCAGGCGCTGGCCGACCTCGACGCCGCCCGGGCCCGGCTGTCGGCGTTGCTGCGCGCGGAGTGAGCGGGCGGGGCGAGGTGGTCGCGCAGCAGGACGGCGACCTCGTCCGGCGCCTCGTAGGGCGCCAGGTGGCCCACGCCGCCGAGCACCTCGAGCCGGCCGTCCGCGACGCCGTCGGCGATCTCGGCCAGCGCGGCGGGCGGGGTGGCGACGTCCTCGGCCCCGGCCACCGCGAGCAGCGGCACCTCGACCTCGGCCAGCCGGTCCCGCACGTCGAAGCCGCCGAGCGCCTCGCAGACCCGGGCGTAGCCCTCGGGATCGACGGTGGCGAGATCGCCGAGGGCGGCGGCCCGCCGCTCCTCGGGGATCGCGCTGCCGAACCAGCGGGCCGGTGACGACGCGACCATCGGCGCCATCCCCTCGGCCCGCACGAGCGCGGCCCGGTCGCGCCAGCCGTCCGGACCGCCGAAGGAAGCGGCGCTGCACAGCACGGTGAGCGACGAGAGCCGGCCGGGGTGGTCGAGCGCGAGCCGGAGACCGACCGCGCCCCCGACCGAGTCGCCGGCGTAGGCGAACGGCACGTCCTCCCCGACGTCCTCCCCGACGGCCTCGCCGACCGCGGCGAGCACGGCCTCGGCGAGCACCGCCATCGAGAAGCCCGGCGTGAGCCGGTCGGCGGCGGGGCTGTGGCCATGGCCGGGGAGGTCCCAGCCGAGGACGTTCCAGCCCTCCAGGCGGTGGGCGACCGCGCCCCAGAGCCGGTCGGTCGTCGTACCGAGCGAGGGACCGACGACGAGGAGCGGGCGGCCGGGGGTGCCGGCCAGGTGGCGCAGGGCGAGGCGGGGCGTCACGGCATCCTCAGATCGCCGACGGGTGCGTGGTCAGGGGGGTGACCTCGATCCGCATGTAGGGGAACAGCGGCAGGCTCGACAGGATCTCGTGCAGCCGCGCGTTGGACTCCACGTCGAAGACGCTGATGTTGGCGTACTGCCCGACGATGCGCCACAGGTGCGCCCACTCGCCGGAGCGCTGGAGCTCCTGGGAGTACGCCTTCTCCCGCGCGAGCACGTCGTCCCGCTGGGCGGGGTCGAGGTCGCGCGGGAGGTCGACGTCCATCCGGACCTGGAACAGCATCAGGCGGGGTTCTCGGGGTCGAGCACGAAGCCGTAGTCGACGGTGACCGAGCCGTCGGCCTGGGCCTGCGGCGCGAGCATCAGCTCGGGCTTCACCGCCGAGGCGATGTCGTCGTCGTTGTGCTCGTCGCCGGGGAAGTAGAGCTGGGCGGTGAGCAGCTCGTGGCCGGGCGCGGAGACCTTGACGTGCAGGTGGGCGGGACGCCAGGCGTGCCAGCCGGCGGCGGCGATGAGCTTGCCGCAGGAGCCGTCGGTCGGGATCTGGTACGGCGCGGGCTGGATCGTGTGGATCTCGAAGGCGCCGTCGGCACCGACCCGGAAGTTGCCGCGCAGGTTCCACTCGGCGATGCCGGGGGCGAACTGCGAGTAGAAGCCGTCGCTGTCGGCGTGCCACAGCTCGACGAGCGCGCCGTCGAGCGGCGTGCCGTCGGTCGAGGTGACCGTGCCCGTCCACACCAGCGGCGTGCCGGCCTCGCCCTCGCGCATCTCGATGGTGCCCTTCGCACCCTGCTCGGGCGCGCCGGGGACGTAGTACGGGCCCTCGATCGAGCCCTTGTTGCCCTCGCGGTGGGCGGTGTTGACGTCCTCGACGACGTGCTCGAGCCACACGTCGAGGAAGAGCGGCCACTCGCCGTCCTCGCCGACGCCGATCATCCACGCCTTGAGCGCGTTGAACTCGTCGTAGGTGACCTTCTCGTCGCGGACCGTCTGGTAGACGGCGTCGAGCACGCGCCGGGCCAGGCGGTCGACGCGCTCGGGCGGCGTGTCCCTGACCGCCGCGTAGGGCGACTTGTCGGAGTGGAAGCGCTCGGTGGCGCTGGCGCCGGAAGCGGCGGCGGTGGCGACCTCGGTGGTCATGACGTGTCCTCTCGGGTTGGTTTCCTGCGGTGCTGCGGTGCTGCTGCGGCTCAGGAGTCGGTGCGGTAGCGGCGAAGCTTGTCTTCGTCGATGTCGACGCCGAGCCCGGCGCCGGGTCGGAGGGCGAGCTCGCCGTTCTCGATGCGGAGCGGCTCGGTGAGCAGGTCGTCGCTCATGTCGAGGAAGTTCGACAGCTCGCCGGCGTGCAGGGTGGTGCGCTGGTGCGCCGCCCCGAACGCCACGGTGCAGATCGAGCCGAGCTGGCCGTCGATCTGGTTGCCCATGACCACCTCGAGGCCGAGTCCCTCGGCGAGGTGGAGCACCCGCTGCGAGCCGGAGAAGCCGGTGCGCGCGGTCTTGATCGAGAGGGCCGTCGCCGCGCCGCCGAGCACCTCGCGGGTGACCTCGGCGGGCGTCGTGGCGGACTCGTCGGCGATGAAGGGGACGTCGAGCTGCTGCACCAGCCAGCGCCGGCCCAGGACGTCGTCGGCCGGGCTGAGCTCCTCGGCGAACGCCAGGTCCAGGTCGGCCATCTGGCGCATCGCCCGTGCGGACTCCGAGGCCGTCCAGCCGCGGTTGCCGTCGACGTACAGGACGACGTCGGGGCCCAGGCCCTCGCGCAGCGCCCGGACCACGGCCACGTCGAGCGCCGCGGGACGCCGGCCGACCTTGACCTTGAACGTCGTGATGCCGTGGACGTCGCGCATCCGCTCGGCCTCGTCGACCATCGCCCCGGGCTGGTCGAAGCCGAGCATGTGCGAGACGCGCATCCGGTCGGTGTAGCCGCCGAGCAGCTCGGTCACGGTGAGCCCGAGGGTGCGGCCGAGCGCGTCCCACACCGCCATGTCGATCGCGGCCTTGGCGGTCGGGTTGCCGACCGTGCGGCCCAGCAGGGCCGCCATCTGCTCCCGGTCGGTCAGCGAGAGACCGACCAGCTGGGGGGCGAAGATCGTCTCGATCACCGCGATGATGCCGCGCTGCGTCTCGCCGTAGGTGAACGGCCGCGGCGGGGCCTCGGCGACACCGACGATCCCGTCGTCGGTGCGGACGCGGACCAGCACGTGGTCGGCGACGTGCACCTCGCCGCTGGCGAACTTCAGCGGCTTGACGTAGGGGATCCGGAACGGGATCGCCTCGATCGCGGTGATCTTCACGGGGTCCTCAGCTCGTGGGGGAGGGGTGCGGGGAGAAGAAGCCGTCGCGCTCGAGGACGTCGAGCGCGCCGGTGACCAGCGCCGACGGCTCTCCGGCCCGCCAGGCCAGGGAGAGGTCGATGCTCGCGGCCCCGGCGACGTCGCGGAACACGACGCCCTTGAGCTGCATGCTGCGCACCGACTCGGGGACGAGGGCGACGCCGAGGTGGGCCGCGACCAGGGCCAGCAGCGCGGCCGTGCCCGGCGCGCGGTGGGTGATGTTGGGGGAGAAGCCGGCCCGGCGGCAGCTGGAGAGCATCGCCTCGTTGACCGCCGAGCGGGTGTCGGCATAGGCCACGAACTCGTCGGCGGAGACGTCGACGACCTCGAGCGCCGGCTCGGGCACGAGCCGGTGGTCGGCCGGCAGGGCGAGCACGAGCGGCTCCTGCAGGAGCGTGCGGGTCTCGATGCCGGGCTCGGCGACCGGTCCGCGCAGCACGCCGAGGTCGAGCCGCCCGTCGAGCAGCCGTTCCACCTGGGCGGGGGTGAGCAGGTCGGCCTGCACCTCCAGGACGACGCCGGGCAGCGCCGCGCGGATCATCCGGGAGAGCCGGGCGAGCTGGGTGAACGCGCTGGTGCCGGTGAAGCCGACCCGGAGCAGCCCGCGGCTGCCCTCGGCGATGCTCCGGGCGCCCAGGACCGAGGCGTCGAGGTCGCCGAGGATCCGGCGCACCTCGCGGTGGAAGAACTCGCCGGCCGGGGTGAGCGCGACCTGGCGGGTGGTGCGGGCGAGGAGCAGCACGCCGAGCTCGGCCTCGAGCCGGCGGATGGCCTGCGAGAGCGCGGGCTGGGCGAGGTGGAGGCGCTCGGCGGCCTGGCCGAAGTGGCAGGTCTCGGCGACGGCGTCGAAGTAGCGCAGCTGCTTGAGGTCCATGCTCACCTCCTCGGGGGCGTCGAGCCGGTGTGGTGGTCGTCACGCGGCTCTTTCACGCTAGATCCGAGGGATCCAGAAACACAAAGACCAATAGTTCGCTGATTCATAACTCCAGATTATGAATCAGCGGCCCCTCCGCACCAGCTCGGTGAGCACCGCCAGCGTGCGGTGCAGGTGCGGCTCGGTGCGCTCGGCCCGGTGCGCCGCGGTGAGCTCGACCGAGCGGACGGGGCGCACGAGCGGGCGGTAGACGACCCCCGCGAGGGCCAGCGCCCCCACCGGCTCCGGCACGACGGCCGCGCCGAGCCCACCCGCCACCAGCGTCACCAGCGTGGAGGTCTCGCCGACCTCGTGCCGGATCCGCGGCGCGACGCCGGCTTCGGCGAACAGGTCGCGCACGACGTCGTACATGACGGAGCGTCGGGCGGCCGCGTGCACGATCAGGTCGACGCCCGCGAGGTCGGCGACCCGGACCTGCCGCTTGGCCGCGAGCCGGTGCCCGGCGGGCACCGCCACGACCAGCCGCTCCTCGCGCAGGCGGGTGACGGTCAGTCCGGCGTCGTCGTCGGTCGGGCGGAGCAGCGCGATGTCGATCGCGCCCGCGCGCAGCGCCTCGACCTGGTCGGCGACGAGCATCTCGCCGCGGAACGCGAAGTCGACGCCGGGCAGCTCCTCGGCCAGGCGCCGGGAGAGGTCCGGGAGCAGGCTGTACGTCGCCGATCCGACGCACCCGATCGCGAGCCGCCCGACGACGCCGGCCGCGACCCGCCGGGCCTCCTCGGCGGCGTCGTCGACCGAGCCGAGGATCGCCCGGGCCCGCTCGAGGTACGCCGTCCCGGCCTCGGTCAGGTCGACCCGGCGGGTGGTGCGCACGAAGAGGTCCACGCCCAGCTCGGCCTCCAGGCGCCGGATCTGCTGGGAGAGCGGCGGTTGCGCCATGTGCAGCCGCTCGGCGGCACGACCGAAGTGCCGTTCCTCGGCGACGGTCACGAAGTAGCGCAGGTGGCGCAGGAGATCCATATCTGAACTCGTCTCAGATGGGTCCGATATTGATACTTCACAATATCAAGGCGGCCCCCTAGCGTCGGGACCGTGAGCGCCTACGTCTACACCGCGGTCCGCACGCCGTTCGGCAGGTTCAACGGCGGCCTGGCCGACCTCCGTCCCGACGACCTCGCCGCGCAGGTCGTCCGTGCCGCCCTGGCCCGGACGCCCGGCCTCGACCCGGCCGCGATCGGCGACGTCGTCTGGGGCAACGCCAACGGCGCCGGCGAGGACAACCGCAATGTCGGCCGGATGGCGGTCCTGCTGGCCGGTCTGCCCGTCAGCGTCCCCGCGACCACGGTCAATCGGCTCTGCGGATCCAGCCTGGACGCCGTCCTCGTCGGCTCGCGCACGATCGAGACCGGCGACGCCGACGTCGTCCTGACCGGCGGCGTCGAGTCGATGACCCGGGCACCCTGGGTGCTGCCCAAGCCGTCGCGGGCGTTCCCCGCGGGCGACGTCACGGCCGTCTCGACCGCCCTCGGCTGGCGCCTGGTCAACCCGGCGATGCCGCCGGAGTGGACCGTCAGCCTGGGCGAGGCGAACGAGCAGCTGCAGGAGCGGTTCGGCATCTCCCGCGAGCGGCAGGACGCCTTCGCCGCCCGCTCGCACCAGCGGGCCCACCAGGCCTGGGAGGACGGCTTCTACGACGACCTCGTGGTGCCCGTCGACGGCGTCGACCTGCCCCGGGACGAGAGCATCCGGGCCGGCAGCACGCCGGAGTCGCTGGCCGGCCTCAAGCCGGTCTTCCGCAAGGACGGCACCATCACCGCCGGCAACGCCTCGCCCCTGAGCGACGGCGCGTCCGCCGTCCTGCTCGGCTCGGCCGGTGCCGCGGACCTCATCGGCACCGACCCGGTCGCCCGCGTGGCGGGTCGCGGCGCCTCCGCGCTGGAGCCCCAGGCCTTCGGCTACGCCCCCGTCGAGGCCGCGAACCTGGCGCTCGCGCGGGCCGGCATCTCCTGGTCCGACGTCGGCGCGGTCGAGCTCAACGAGGCCTTCGCAGTGCAGTCCCTGGCCTGCGTCGACGCCTGGAAGATCGACCCCGAGATCGTCAACACCCGCGGCGGCGCGATCGCCCTCGGTCACCCCCTCGGTGCGTCCGGCGGCCGCATCGTCGGGACGCTCGCCCACGTGCTGCGCGAGCGCAACGAGCGCTGGGGCGTCGCGGCGATCTGCATCGGCGTCGGCCAGGGCCTCGCCGTCGTCCTCGAGAACGAGGGGGCCCGCTGATGGCGCGGACGTCGTTCCTCGACTCCGCGGACGAGGCCGTCGCCGGGATCGAGGACGGATCGACCGTCCTGGTGGGGGGATTCGGCCTCGCCGGCATGCCCTTCGACCTCATCGACGCCCTCATCCGCCAGGGCGCGACGGACCTGACGATCGTGTCCAACAACGCCGGCAACGGCGAGGTCGGCCTCGCCGCGCTCCTCCAGGCCGGCCGGGTGCGCAAGGTCGTCTGCTCCTTCCCGCGCCAGGCCGACTCCTACGTCTTCGACGAGCTCTACCTCGCCGGCCGGATCGAGCTGGAGGTCGTCCCCCAGGGCAACCTCGCCGAGCGGATGCGCGCCGCCGGCGCGGGGATCGGCGCCTTCTACAGCCCCACCGGCGTCGGCACGCCGCTCGCCCAGGGCAAGGAGCTGCGCGAGATCGACGGGCGCCCGTACCTGCTGGAGCACCCCATCAAGGGCGACTACGCGCTGATCTCCGCGCACCGCGCCGACCGGCTCGGCAACCTCGTCTACCGCAAGACCGCCCGGAACTTCGGGCCGGTGATGGCCGCCGCGGCCACGACCACGATCGTCCAGGTGACCGCCGTCGTACCGACGGGGGAGCTCGACCCCGAGGCCGTCGTCACCCCCTCCATCTACGTCGACCGCGTGGTCGCCGTCGAGGCCCGCCACTACACCGTCCAGGGAGCACGATGACCACCACCGAGCACCTCGACCGCGGCCCCCTCTCGATGGACGAGCTCGCCGAGGTCATCGCCCGCGACATCCCCGACGGCTCGTTCGTGAACCTCGGCATCGGCCAGCCCACCAAGATCGCCGACCACCTGCCCGCCGAGCGCGGCGTCGTCCTGCACACCGAGAACGGCATGCTCGGCATGGGCCCCGCGGCCCACGGCGACGAGGTGGACGCGGACCTGACCAACGCCGGCAAGGTGCCGGTCACCGAGCTGCCGGGGGCGTCGTACTTCCACCACGCGGACTCGTTCGCGATGATGCGCGGCGGCCACCTCGACGTCTGCGTGCTCGGCGCCTACCAGGTCGCCGGCAACGGCGACCTCGCCAACTGGCACACCGGCAAGCCCGGAGCGATCCCCGCCGTAGGTGGCGCGATGGACCTCGCCATCGGCGCCAAGGACGTCCTCGTGATGATGTCGCTCTTCGGCAAGGACGGCTCGCCCAAGCTCGTCCCGGCCTGCACCTACCCGCTCACCGGCGTGGGCTGCGTGAGCCGGGTCTACACCGACCACGGGGTGTTCGAGGTCGGCGGTGACGCGGTCGTCGTCCGGGAGACGTGGGGGATCAGCGTCGCGGACCTGCGCCGCCGGCTCGGCGTGCCGCTCGCGACCGCCGGCTGACCGGACGGTTTCCGGCACGGTCCCGAGGGGGTAGGGAGGACCCCATGCCGCGTGCTCCCCTCGCCACCGTGCTCACCCTGCTCGCGCTGGTCGGCGTCGCGTGCTCCGCGAACGACCCCGACCCGCGCCCGAGCGACCCCTCGGTGGGCGCGCCGGCCGACGACATCGCGGCGGTCGCGACGCGGTGCACCGACCTGCTCAACCGGCGCGATGCCGAGGTGTTCACCCGGGGCCGGGACGCCGCGCTGCGGGTCCTCACCCTGTCGTGGTCCGACGACCCGCCCGCGGACGACGTGCGCGCCGCCCTCCGCGCCGACCTCACCGCGGCCCGCGACGCCTTCGCCGCCGACCTCGACACCCTGCGCACGGGGCCGCAGCCGTCCGGCTGGGACGTCGTCCTCGCCCCGGTCGAGAACACGATCGCCGGCCTCGACACGCGGCTCGCCGCGGTCACGGCCGCCGCCTGGCCGCCGGCCGACCTCGCCCCGGGCCAGGCCTTCGCGGCCGCGTCCGACGACGACCTCGCCGCGGCCGGCCTGGCCGCCCTCGCCGGCCGCGACTGTGCCGTGCTCGCCAACGTCGCCGGACCCGACCCGGCCGCGCCGGCGTTCGCCGCGGCGGCGGCCAGCACGTGCCGCGCCATCGCCGACCGCCGTCGTACCTCGGGCTTCGCGGGCGCCGCGACCCGCACGCTCGACCTCGTCCTCGCCGTGCACCAGGGCAAGGCGGTCGCGCCGACCGACGACGATCGCGCCGCCGTCCGTGCCGTCCGGGACGAGTGGCAGCGCACCCACGACGACCTGGCCGCCGTACCGGCCGACGACCTGGTCGCGACCGAGGCGTGGGCGGCCGTCGTCGCGCTGGCGTCCGACCGGGTGGCGGGATTCGACCGGCGGGTGGCGGCACTCGACTCCGGCGACGCGGCCGAGATCGAGGCCGCCTTCGCCCCCCAGGCGCTCGGTGCGCCGGGCTGGGACTGGGCCGCGGTGGGCCTGGGCCAGCGGGACTGTCGGGCGCTACGGGCCTGAGCGCAGGAGTTCCCCGGTTCGCCGTTGGCGAACGCCGGAACACCGGGCCTCGGTAGGGCATTGATCGGTGCATGACGAACCCGATCCAGCTTCCGGTGCTGTTCCTCTCCGATGTGGTGGTGCTCCCCGGGATGGTGGTCCGGGTCGAGCTCGACGAGCCCGCCCGAGCCGCCATCGACGCCGCCCAGATCGCCGCTCGCGAGTCCGGTGAGACCGCCCAGGTCCTCGTCGCTCCTCGGCTCGAGGACCGCTACGCGTCGTACGGCGTCGTGGCCACGGTCGAGAAGGTCGGCCGGTTCTCCGGCGGCGCGCCCGCGGCCGTGCTCAAGGCCGGCGGCCGCGCGCGCATCGGCAGCGGTGTCACCGGTCCCGGCGCGGCCCTCTGGGTCGAGGTCGAGCCCGTCGAGGCCGACACGATCACCGACGAGGCGCGCACGCTGGCCGACGAGTACAAGTCGCTCGTGGTCGGCCTCCTCCAGCGCCGCGAGGCCTGGCAGGTCGCCGACACCGTCACCCGGATCGACGACCCCGCGACCCTGGCCGACACCGCGGGCTACGCCCCCTGGCTCTCCGACGACCGCAAGCGACAGCTGCTCGAGACGGCGGACGTCGTCGCCCGGCTGCGCCTGGTCGTCGAGTGGACCCGGGAGCACGTCGCCGAGTCCGAGGTCAGCGACAAGATCGACTCCGAGGTGCGCGAGTCGCTGGAGAAGTCGCAGCGCGAGTTCCTGCTGCGCCAGCAGCTCGCCGCCATCCGCAAGGAGCTCGGCGAGGGTGACCCCGACGGCGGCGACGACTACCGCAGCCGGATCGAGGCCGCCGACGTCCCGGACGCCGTCCGCGAGGCGCTGCTGCGCGAGGTCGACAAGCTGGAGCGCTCCAGCGACCAGAACCCCGAGGCCGGCTGGATCCGGACCTGGCTCGACACCGTCCTCGACCTGCCCTGGTCGGTGCGGACCGAGGACGACAACGACATCGCCGCGGCCCGGGCGGTGCTCGACGCCGACCACCACGGGCTCGACGAGGTCAAGGACCGGATCACTGAGTACCTGGCCGTCCGCGCGCGCCGTGCTGAGCGCGGGCTCGAGGTCGTCGGCGGACGCGGCTCGGGCGCCGTCGTCCTGCTGGCGGGGCCTCCGGGCGTCGGCAAGACCTCGCTCGGCGAGTCGGTCGCGCGGTCCCTGGGCCGTGAGTTCGTGCGCGTCGCCCTCGGCGGCGTCCGCGACGAGGCCGAGATCCGCGGTCACCGCCGGACGTACGTCGGCGCGCTGCCCGGCCGCATCGTCCGCGCGATCAAGGAGGCCGGCTCGATGAACCCGGTCGTCCTCCTCGACGAGGTCGACAAGGTCGGCTCGGACTACCGCGGCGACCCCGCGGCGGCCCTGCTCGAGGTCCTCGACCCCGCGCAGAACCACACCTTCCGCGACCACTACCTCGAGCTCGACCTGGACCTGTCCGACGTGCTGTTCATCGCCACGGCGAACGACGTCGGCGCCATCCCGGCGGCCCTGCTCGACCGCATGGAGCTGGTCTCGATCGACGGCTACACCGAGGAGGACAAGGTCGCCATCGCCCGCGACTTCCTGGTCCCGCGCCAGCTCGAGCGGGCCGCGCTGTCGGCCGACGAGGTGACCATCACCGACGAGGCGCTGCGCGAGATCGCGGCGAACTACACCCGCGAGGCCGGCGTACGCCAGGTCGAGCGGCTGCTCGCCAAGGCGTTCCGCAAGGCGACCGCGCAGCTCGCGTCGGGTGCGGCCGACCGCGTCGACATCGGCGTCGACCAGCTCAAGGACCTCATCGGGCGGCCACGGTTCACCCCCGACGTCGAGGAGCGGACCTCGGTGCCCGGTGTCGCCACCGGCCTCGCGGTCACCGGCATGGGCGGCGACGTGCTCTACGTCGAGACCTCCGTCGCCTCCGGCGAGGCGGGGCTCACCGTCACCGGCCAGCTCGGCGACGTGATGAAGGAGTCCGCGCGGATCGCGCTCTCGTGGGTGCGCTCGCACGCCGCCGAGCTGGGCATCCCGGCCGCTGCCTTCGAGCAGTCGATCCACGTGCACTTCCCGGCGGGCGCCGTACCCAAGGACGGGCCGTCGGCCGGCGTCACCATGGTCACCGCATTGGTCTCGCTGCTCACCGGTCGCCCGGTGCGCTCCGACATCGCGATGACCGGCGAGGTCACGCTGTCCGGTCGGGTGCTCCCGATCGGCGGGGTGAAGCAGAAGCTCCTCGCCGCCCAGCGGGCGGGCGTGGCCGAGGTGTTCATCCCCGAGCGCAACCGGCCCGACCTGGACGACGTCCCGGCCGAGATCCTCGAGCAGCTCACCGTCACGCCGGTCGGCGTGGTCACCGAGATCCTCGAGCGGGCGCTGGTCACCACCGCGGCCGCGGACACGACCGCGACTACCGACGCGGTTCCGGGGCACCAAGCGGCCTGAGCCGCCTGAGCCGCCGCCCCTTCCGTCCCCCTCCCACCGGAGAAGGCCACCTGTCATCCACAGGTGGCCTTCTCCGTGTGCGGTCTCCACAGGCGCCGCGGTCCCGTTCGGCCTCATCGACGATCCGCGACAGCCTCGCTCCATGGACCTTCAAACGCTCCCGAGAGTGAGGCAACATGACCACCATGGCCGCCCGTTCGACCCCGATGCTCACCCGCGACGACCTCGACCGGATGCCCGACGACGGCAACCGGTACGAGCTGATCGAGGGTGAGATCGTCGTGTCCGCTGCCCCGATCCCGCGCCACCAGATCGCCGCGACCCGGCTGATCCTCACCCTCGGCGCGGCCTGTCCCGACCACCTGGAGGTCTCGCACGCGCCCTTCGACGTGGTGCTCGGCCGCCACACCGTCGTCCAGCCCGACGTCTTGGTGCTCGATCCCGAGGCACTCGACGACCGCGGTCTGGCCGGCCCACCGCTGCTGGCCGTCGAGGTGCTCTCCCCGAGCACCCGACACCGCGACCTCGGCCTCAAGAAGCGCGTCTACGAGCGGGCCGGCGTCGCGGCCTACTGGGTCGTCGACGTCGCGGGCGACCAGGCCACGCTGACCGCGTGGGACCTCCGCGACGGCGCCTACGTCGCCGCCGCGGCGGTCGCGGGCGACGAGGAGTGGACCGCGCGGGTCCCCTTCGAGGTCGCGGTCGCCCCTGGCAGGCTCCGACGCTGAGCCGGGCTCAGCGGCCGGCGAGCTCGTCCCCGGCGTCGACGATCCGATAGGCGTAGCCCTGCTCGGCCAGGAACCGCTGCCGGTTCTGGGCGAACTCGGCGTCGACGGTGTCGCGCGCGACGATCGTGTAGAAGTGCGCGATCTTCCGCTCGCCGTCGGGCCCGGGCTCCCCGGGGCGCAGCAGCCGGCCGAGGCGCTGGGCCTCCTCCTGGCGGGAGCCGAACGACCCCGACACCTGGATGGCGACCTCAGCGGTCGGCAGGTCGATGGAGAAGTTCGCGACCTTCGACACCACGAGCAGCCCGAGCTCGCCCGAGCGGAAGGCGTCGAAGAGCCGCTGGCGCTCCTTGACCGAGGTCTGCCCGGTGATCACCGGAGCGTCGAGGGCGGCCGCGAGCTCGTCGAGCTGCTCCAGGTACTGGCCGATCACCAAGGTGGGCTGCCCGGCGTGGCGGGTCACGAGGTCGCGCACGACGCCGACCTTCTCGGGGGTGCAGGCCGCGAGGCGGTAGCGCTCCTCGGGCTCGGCGGTCGCATAGGTCATCCGCGAGGCGTCGGGGAGCGAGACCCGTACCTCGATGCAGTCGGCGGGGGCGATCCAGCCCTGGGCCTCGATGTCCTTCCACGGGGCGTCGTACCGCTTGGGGCCGATGAGCGAGAACACGTCGCCCTCGCGGCCGTCCTCGCGGACCAGCGTGGCGGTCAGGCCGATCCGGCGGCGGGCCTGGAGGTCGGCGGTCATCCGGAAGATCGGAGCAGGGAGGAGGTGCACCTCGTCGTACACGATGAGGCCCCAGTCGCGGGCGTCGAACAGCTCGAGGTGCGGATAGACGCCCTTCCGCTTGGTCGTGATGACCTGGTACGTCGCGATGGTGACCGGCCGGATCTCCTTGACCGTGCCGGAGTACTCGCCGATCTCGTCGGGCGTCAGCGACGTCCGGCGGACCAGCTCGTCCTTCCACTGCCGGGCGCTCACCGTGTTGGTCACCAGGATCAGCGTGGTCGCCTGGGCGTGGGCCATCGCGGCCGCGCCGACCAGCGTCTTGCCGGCCCCGCAGGGCAGGACGACGACGCCCGAGCCGCCGTGCCAGAACGACTCGGCCGCGTCGCGCTGGTAGTCGCGCAGCGTCCAGCCGTCCTCGGCGAGGTCGATCTGGTGGGCCTCGCCGTCGACGTAGCCGGCGTAGTCCTCGGCTGGCCAGCCCAGCTTGAGCAGCGCCTGCTTGAGGTTGCCGCGCTCCGAGGGATGGACCGCGACCGTGTCGTCGTCGATCCGGCTGCCGAGCATGCCGGCGATCTTCTTGGCGCGCAGGACCTCCTCGAGCACGGGACGGTCCGTCGAGGCGAGGACGAGGCCGTGCGTGGGGTGCTTCTCCAGGCGGAGCCGGCCGTAGCGGGCCATCGTCTCGGCGACGTCGACGAGCAGCGCGTGCGGCACGGGGTAGCGCGAGAAGGCGAGCAGGGTGTCGACCACCTGCTCGGCGTCGTGACCGGCGGCGCGGGCGTTCCAGAGCCCCAGCGGGGTGAGCCGGTAGGTGTGGATGTGCTCGGGGGAGCGCTCCAGCTCGGCGAAGGGCGCGATCGCCTTGCGGCACTCGGCGGCTTGAGGGTGGTCCACCTCGAGGAGCAGGGACTTGTCCGACTGCACGATCAGGGGTCCGTCGGTCACCGCACGAGTCTACGTGCCGGTCGGCACCACCCGGTTGATGCGGTGCACCGCGTAGCGCCGCTCGGCATCGAGGTCATCGGCGTCGGCGTCCGCGTCGCGGGCGGTGAGCTGACCGCCCTCGACGGTCAGCGGGAGGATCGCGCGCTCGGCGACGACGCCCTGGTTGTCGGTGAACCCGATGAGGACTGTGCCCCGGCGCTCGATCGCGTCGCGCAGGGCCGAGAGCACCCCGCCTCCGGGCAGGGACGCCGAGGCGGGCCGGTTGCGGGCGGCCTCGTCACCTTCACGCAGCGTCTGCACGGCGGCCACCACCTGGGCCGACTGCCGGGCGGCGGCGCGGGCGGCGTCGGTGGCCTCGCGGGTGCGCGGGCTGCGGGCCCGGAGGGCCTCGGCGGCGCCCACCCGAACCACACCGTCGGGTCCCTCGACGACGGGGGCGGCGCCGAGCTCGCGCAGCCGGGGGAGGAGGACGTCGATCGGCACGGTCGAGACCAGGACGGTCGGCGCGATCCGCTGGAGGCCGAGCCCGGCGGCCTTGGGGTGGTTCTCGAGCGCGGCGAGCGCGGCCTCGTCCTCGGAGCGGACGAACGACGAGGCGACGCCGACGCGGAGTCGGCCGAAGCTGCGCACCACGTCGTCGATCAGGTAGCTCAGCGGCTGGGGGATCGGTGTCCGGGACGCGGCGAGGACGAACGCGTGCAGCTCGGCCGCGGTCCAGCCGGCGTCGAGCGCCCGTCGTACGGAGTCGGGGGTGAAGCGGTAGACGGTCGCCGCGCCGTGCGACTCCACGTCGGCGACCTGCTGGAGCTGCCGGGCGAGGTCGGGCTCGAGCGGGCCGGGGGCGACGGCGGTGAGGTCGGCCTGGACGAGCACGTGGTCGACGGGCGGGGGCAGCAGCTCGGCCAGGGCCGGTGCGGGGTCGGCGCCGGCGAGCAGTGGTGCGGCGTACGGCGCCAGGGTCTCGGCGCCGGTGATGCCGAGGACCGCCGCCTCGGCGACCGCCCACGCGACGAGGTCGGGCCGGGTGCGGGGCCGGCGGGGGCGCTCCCAGGCGAGCCGGGTGACGAGCGAGGGCAGCCCGGTCCCGGCGGCGAGCCCGTGGCCCTCGGGCAGGTCCGCGAGCGCGGCGAGGGCCATCGCCTTGGCCTCCGGCATCCCGGCCGCGGACAGCTCGGGGGTCAGCGCGTTCCAGGGCTTCTGGTCCGGGCCGCGCTCGCCGACCAGCGACGGCAGCCGGGGGCTGGTCAGCCAGGCCTGGGCCAGGCGCGCCCAGCGCTCGGCGGTCGGCAGCTCGCGCCAGCGGTCGAACTCGGTGGTCGGGACCCAGACCTGGTTGCCGTCGGCGTCCGCGCGGGTCCCGAGGAGGCCGGCCTCGCTGGCGACCTCGATCACCAGGGCGGCCTCGCTCTCGCTCACCTGGAGGTGGGCGGCGGTGGCGCGCAGCTCGCGTACGCCGAGCCCGGTCGTGCGCAGGGCGGCGGCGGGGCGGTGGCCCCACCACTCGAGCAGCAGCTCGGTACGTCGTACGACGTCGGTGGCGGCGCCGGCCGCCGCGCTGAGGGTGAGCCGGGACGGGCGCTCGGCCGAGGCCACGGCCGGGACGACGTCGACCGGCTCGGTCGTCGTACGGCCTCCGCGCAGGGCGAGCCCGACCTCGCCCGGGACGACCAGCAGACCGGGCAGCAGCGAGCCGCCCGGGACGAGCAGCCGGAGCGCGATGAGCAGCTCGGCGGGCGTCTCGGCGTCCTCGGGAGCCAGGCCGATCCGGGCGCTGCCGGACTTCGCCGTGCCGCCCTCGTCGACGACGTGGTCGAGCAGCTTGCGGGCGCCCTCGGGCAGGCCCGCGATGGCCGCCGCGATCTCCTCGGGCGCTCGCGGGGTGGCGGTGCGCGGCCGGATCCCGCTGACCCCGGCGTCCCGGCCGCCGATGAGGGCGTCGGAGATCCCGCTGAGCGGGCGCAGGCCCTCCGGGGTGTCCCAGGCGAGCGCGAGGTCGCGCAGCCGGGTCAGCACCGCGGCGGCGTACCCGGGCTCGGCATGGACGATCTCGACGAGTTCCGGATCGGTGGTTTGGCCGGCCACCACGAGGGCATCTAGCACCGAAAGCTCGCCTCGGGTGAGGCCGTCGAGCGCGCGAGCGATCGAGCTCCTCACCGCGGCGCGCGAAGCGAGTTGTCCGAAGTCGTGAGGGGCAGGGGTGGCCAGGTCGGGACGTTCCGTGAGCAGGCGTCGGATCCGCTCATCCGGCCACGACCTCAGCTGGTCGGCCAGTGACCGGTGTCCGCTCGGGCCTGCTCCCACGGGGACCACGCTACCGACGCGGTCAGGGCCGCGTGCCGCATGACCCACGTCGAGCTCCACCACGGGGCCGCCACGGACGTCGGACTCGTCCGCCAGGCCAACGAGGACGCCTACCTCGCGGCCCCGCCCGTCTTCGTCGTCGCCGACGGCATGGGCGGTCACGATCGCGGTGACATCGCGAGCGCCTTCGTCGTCGAGGAGTTCGCCCGCCTCGCCGAGGGCCGCTACGACCTCGAGCGCGGGACCGCCGTCGTCGACGCCACGCTCCAGGCCGTCCAGGACCGTCTCCTCGCCTACGACGCCGAGCAGCGCGCGGCCGGCGCGGGCGAGGGCTTCGCCGCCGGTACGACGGCCGTGATCGCCCTCCTCGTCGAGTCCGCCGACGGCCCCCGCTGGCTGCTCGCCAACGTCGGCGACTCCCGGATCTACCGCTTCTCCGAGGGCGAGCTCGAACAGGTCAGCGTCGACCACAGCGTCGTCCAGGAGCTCGTCGACGCCGGCCGCCTCACCCCGGCCGCCGCTGCCGTCCACCCCAGCCGCAATGTCGTCACCCGCGCCCTCGGCGGCGCCGCGATGCCCAGCAACGTCAGCGGCGCGGCCGACTACTTCCTGCTGCCCCTCTCCGCGGTCGAGCGCCTCGTCCTGTGCTCCGACGGCGTCAGCGGCATGGTCGACGACGCCGCCCTGGCCGCGATCCTCGCCCGCCACGACGACCCCCGCGACGCCGCCGACGCCCTCGTCGCCGCGGCCGTCGCCGCCGGGGGACACGACAACGCGACTGCCGTCGTGGTGGATGTGGTGGGATTGGCGCACGAAGATCCGTACGACTCGGCCGCCCAGCGGATGAGTCTGGAGCAGAAGTTGGGAGCACTCCCATGAGCGAGAACGCCAGCGCCGACGCCACCAGCGCCACCGGCGCCACCAGTGCCGCCGGAGCCTGGTCCTACCGCGCGGGCTCCTGGCTCGCCGTGTTCGGCACCAACGCCGCGATCGTCCTGCCGGCCTCCCAGAAGGACCAGGTGGTCGGCCTCTGGGCGACCGTCGACGGAGGCGCCGGCTTCGACGAGGTCCTCGACGGCCTCCTCGCCGCGGGCCTGAGCCGGATCCCCGGCTTCGTCCTGGTCAGCACCAGCACCGACGGCCCCACCCGCTTCCTCCTGCGCGGCACGGGCGTCGTCGCCACCGTCGCCTCCGGAGGCTCGGGCGAGACCGTGACCGTCGACGGCGCCGCCAGCCACACCTGGGTCGAGCGCACCGTCGAGGACGTCACCGGCCTCACCATCACCCTGCCGCCCGAGTCCGAGGACGCCGCCGCCCCGTCGGACGTGGACTTCGCCATCGACACCGGCCTGGTCCGGGTCGGCCGGATCGACCGCCCCTCGGCCGTCGCGGTCGGTACGCCCGCCGCCGCGCCGCCCCTGGCCGAGCCCGAGGTTGTGGCCGAAGCTGCACCCGAGGCTGTACCCGAGGCTGTACCCGAGGTCGCCCCCGAGGTCGAG
Organism: Pimelobacter sp. 30-1; assembly: GCF_018831735.1. Taxonomy (NCBI): domain Bacteria; kingdom Bacillati; phylum Actinomycetota; class Actinomycetes; order Propionibacteriales; family Nocardioidaceae; genus Pimelobacter; species Pimelobacter sp. 30-1. Next base: position 131,784 of record NZ_NHTS01000003.1, on the reverse strand, counting down.
CCCGAGGTCGCCCCGGAGGTCGCGGCTGACGCTGCCATCGACGCGGGCGCGGACGACGGCCCGGTCACCGAGGTCCTCGAGATCGTCGACGACGAGCCGGTCGCCGCCGCGGCGGCTGCTGCTGTTGATGTCGACCCTGAGGCCGATCCGCTGACTGACCCGCTCCCGGTCGTGTCCGACGAGCCCGACCAGCTCGGCCAGCCCGAGCCCGCGCCGGAGCCCGCGCCGGAGCCCGCGCCGGAGCCCGAGCCCGCCCCCGACGGCTGGGTCACCCCCTGGAGCGAGCCGGGCGCCGAGCCCAGTCCGCTGGACGAGCCGCCGACGCCGTCCGTACCGCCGCTGGGAGTCGGCGGGGCCACCGAGGTCGCGCCGCCGGGGTGGATCCCGCCCCCGCCGCCCGGCGTACCGGGGTCGGTGCCGCCGGTTCCTCCGGTGCCGCCCGCGCCGCCGATCCCGCCCGTGCCTGTCCCCTCCGACGTCCCCGATGTCCCCGACCTCCCGGACGCGCCGGACGCCCCCGACGCCCCGCCGCTGCCGATCGGCTCCTGGGAGCCGGTCACCGGTTCCTACCCGCCGCCCCCGGCTCCGGGGGTGGAGCACGACGGCCACACCGTGGCCGGTGGCGGTGAGCCGCCGGCGCCGCCCGTACCGGGGATCCCCGGGCAGCCGCAGGTACCGGCCGTGACCCAGCCGGTCGCCAAGCTGCTCGTGTCCGACGGTCAGACGATCGTGGTCGACCGGGCGGTGCTGATCGGGCGGGCTCCGGAGGCGCGGCGGTTCACCTCGACCGAGCAGCCGACGCTGGTGACGGTGCCGAGCCGGTTGCACGAGATCTCGTCGACGCACGTGGAGGTACGGCCCGGTACCGGCGCCGACCTCGGTACGGCGGTCGTGACCGACATGGGTTCGACCAACGGCACCGTGCTGGTCCAGCCCGGGCTCGGGCCCGAGGACCTCAAGCCGGGAATCGCGGTCCAGCTCATCCCGGGCGCGATCATCAACCTCGGCGACGGGGTCACCATCCAGGTGACCCGTCCCTGACCTGACCGACCCACCACCCTCGCCGCTCGGAGCGCCCCGCATGTCGTCCCTCGCCCCACCGCCCGTCGCCGCCGGCTCCGGCCTCGGCGGCGGACCCGGCACGGGCCGCGTCGTCCTGGACCCGCCGGCCGAGATGGATCGGCGGTTCACCGCCTTCCTCGTCGACCGCGTGCTCGGGTGGGGACTGGCGGCCGCGGCCGCCGCGGGGGCCTGGCTGCTGAGCGAACGGGTGCTCGTCGCGGCGCTGGCGTTCGCCGGGGTGCTGGTGCTGGTGGGGCTGGTCCTCGCCCTCGCCCTCGGTACGACGGGGCGCACGCCCGGCAAGGCGCTCGCCGGCCTCCGGGTGGTCCGGCAGAGCACCGGGCGTCCGATCGGGGTGCCGGCGGCGCTCGGGCGGGCGATCGTGCTCGGGGTGGCCGGACTGCCGACGGTCGGCCTCGGCTGGGCGACCCTCGCCTGGACCGCCGCCATGGACCCGGACGGACGCCGCCGCGCGCTCCACGACCGGATCGGCGACGCGGTCGTGGTCGACGCCCGCCCGCGTCCGGTCCCGGTCGACGTCGACGAGGTCGCCGCCCGGCCGCAGCAGGTCGTCAACCTCACCGCGATGCGGCTGCTGCCGGCGCCGGTCCTGGACACCCCGACCCCGACGCCGACACCGACGCCCACGCCGACCTCCGTGCCGGTCCCAGCCCCGGCCCCAGCCGCAGCCCCGGTCCCGGCTCCGGCGCCGACTCCAGCGGCGGCCCCGAACCCGACCCCGACCCCGCCCCCGGCGCCCGCCCTGCCCACGCCCCCCGGAGCCCACCGCGCACCCCCGCCCGGAGCCCCCGGAGCCCCGATCGCCGAGCAGACCCGCGTCCGCCCCCGAGCCGGCGACCCCGCCGCGCAGACCCCGGCCGCCGCCGCGGCCCAGGCCCCGGCGCCGGTGCTGCGCTGGCGGGTGGAGTTCGACACCGGCGAGGCGTTCGAGGTCGAGGGCCTGGCGCTGGTCGGCCGGCGTCCCGAGGCGCGTCCGGGTGAGCCGGTGCGGCACGTGGTGCCGCTGCGGTCCAGCGACATGTCGCTGTCCAAGACCCACGCCCAGTTCCAGGTGGCGCCCGACGGCGCGCTGGTGGTGATGGATCGCGGCTCGACCAACGGCTCCTACGTCGTGCGCCAGGGCATGTCGCGCTCGCTGACCCCGGGCCGGCCGAGCACGCTGCTGGCCGGCGACGTGGTGCGCTTCGGCGACCGCAGCATGAAGGTCGAGCGGGCCTAGGCCTAGTGCCTAGGGCGCGCGCCCTAGCGCCCCGCCTCCCACTCTCGCCGGAGCAGGCCGTAGACGGCCGTGTCGCTCCACCCGCCGGCGCGCTCGGCGTAGTCCTCGCGGGTGTGCGCCTCGAACGTCATCCCGAGCCGCTCGCACAGCCGCGCCGAAGCCAGGTTGCGCGGGTCCAGCTGGGCCATCAGGCGGTGCAGCGGGTAGTGGGTGAAGGCGAGGTCGACGAGGGCTGCGGCGGACTCGGTGGCGAACCCCCGCCCGGCGTACGCCGGCGCGAACACCCAGCCCAGCTCGGCGATCGAGGGCGAGGACTCGGGGGAGTGCGCGGTGGTGAGCCGGAGCATCAGGTCGCCGACGAGGACGCCCTCGTGCTCGACGGCCAGGGCGAGGATCTCGCCGGTCGCCGAGGGAGCGGTGCCGGCGACGAGGCGCTCCATGCGGGTGCTGAGCCCGTCCTCGTCGAGGGCGGGGAAGGGCAGGTAGCGGGTCACCTCGGGGTCGGCGCAGTAGGCGCCGATGGCGGCGCGGTCGTCGGGACGGACCAGCCGGAGCACCAGGCGCTCGGTCCGGATCGGCAGGGACGGGGCCGGCAGCACCGGCGGCATCAATTCGGTTGCCACGATCGTGAGAATAGGTGGCGATGCGGCATGTCCTACGATGTGCCGTTCCCGATGACGACACGAGAGGTGGGCCGAGAGCCGTGCCTACTGGCAAGGTCAAGTGGTACGACGCGGAGAAGGGCTTCGGCTTCCTCTCCCAGCCCGACGGGGCTGACGTCTACGTGCGCGCTGACGCGCTCCCCGAGGGCGTGACCACCCTCAAGGCGGGGACCCGGGTCGAGTTCGGCATCGCCCAGGGACGCCGGGGCGACCAGGCCCTCCAGGTCCGCCTCGTCGACGCCCCCGCGTCGGTCTCGCGCAACCAGAAGGAGGCGCGCCGCAAGAAGCCGGAGGAGATGGTCCCGATCGTCGAGGACCTGATCCGCCTGCTCGACGGCGTGGGGGAGGCCTACCGCCACGGTCGCCACCCCGACCGCCGTACGGCGCAGCCGGTGGCGATGCTGCTGCGCGCGCTCGCCGACGAGCTCGAGGGCTGAGCCTGCGCGGCGCGCGGCGGGAGCCGGATCAGCCGCCGGTCGTGACCGGCGGCGCCGGCTCCTTCTTGCGTCGCGTCGGCGAGGTGCGCAGCACGAAGACGGCCCATGCCGTCAGCAGGACGGCCGCGAAGCCGAGCCCGACGCCGTTGATCGCGGGGTAGGACAGGATCACGCCGAGGAAGCCGCCGATCACCCACGCCAGCTGGAGCGTGGTGTCGCCCTTGGCGAACGCGCTGGCGTGGGCGCGCACCGGTACGCCGGACTGGATGGTGGAGTCGAGGGAGACCTTGGCGAGGTACTGCATGAGGCCCACGGTCAGTCCGAGCACGAGCAGCGGCAGCAGGCTGTAGAGCACCGTCGCGAACACCAACGCCGCGATGTCGGCGATCAGCGCGACGACCACCATCACGGCCGGGTTGATCTTGCGGGCGAGCGAGGCGACGACGATCCCGAGGGTGTTGCCGAGACCGGCGGCACCGATCACCAGGCCGACCAGGATGGTCGACTTGGTCTTGGTCTCCCAGCCGTCGAGCGGCTCGGTGGCCAGCACGAAGGTCATGAACATGGTCAGGAAGCCGGACAGCAGCCGAGGTCCGCAGTTGGCGCGCAGCGCGAAGGCGACCTTCGGGGGGAGTCCGCTGCTGCGGCGCTTGCCGTCGGCCCGCGGGGCGTCGACGGACTCCTCGCCCTGGGTCGCGTCGATCCGGGTGGGCAGCAGGATCGCGGCGACCGTACCGAGGGTGAAGACGACGAACGCGTAGCGGCAGGCCCACTCCGGGCCGATCCAGAACGCCAGGCCCGCGAGCGGTCCGGACACGCAGGCGCCGACCACGCCGGCGAGCGCCACCCGGCCGTTGGCCTTGACCAGGGTGATCTCGGGCGGCACGAGACGGGGCACGGCGGCGGCCTTGGCCACGCCGTAGGCCTTGGAGGAGACGAGGACGCCGAGCGCGGCGACGTAGAACCAGGGCGAGCCGCTGGCGAGGGTCCCGGCCAGCACCCAGCACAGGAACGCGCGCAGCGCGAAGGTCGCGCCGATCGCCCAGCGGCGACCGTGGCTGAACCGGTCGAGGAAGGGGCCGATCAGGGGCGCGACGACCGCGAACGGGACCATCGTGAGGCCGAGGAACAGCAGCACCGGGCCGCGCTCGCCGCTCGTCGCGCCCGCGAAGAAGACAGTGCCGGCCAGCGCGATCGCGAAGGCCGAGTCGCCCGCGGCGTTGGCGGCGTGCAGCTCGATCAGCCGGTTGAGGCCCGACCGGTCGGCTCCCTGGGCGCCGGCGGCCTTGCGCGCCGTACGTACGGTCGCCTTGCTCGCGCGCCCGGTCACCCGGGCCACGCCCTTGACCCCGCGCGCGGTCGCCTTGGCGGCGCGGACCGATCCGGTCTCGGACGTCGGCTCGGTGGTCGGATCGGTGCCCGGCAGTGGACCGGATGGCGCCCCCGGATGGCGCGGGTCGGGTCCGTTGCTGCTCACCCGTCCTATCTTGCCTGGTGGGCCCGACAGGTGCCGCGCGCCGCCCCGACGTGACGACCGTCGCCCCGATGGGGGATGCTGTGCCCGTGTCCACCCTCGAGCGCAAGCTGACCGACGCCGTCATCGCCGACGCCATCGACACGGCGCGCACGGCGCTGCTCGACGAGGTCGACGCCTCCGACGTGGGCGAGCACCTCGGTCACCAGACCGACGGCCTGCGCGTGGTCACCCACCTGTTCGACTGCAGCCGCAAGGGCTACCTCGGCTGGCAGTGGGCGGTCACGCTGACCCGCGCCTCGCGCCAGAAGAAGGTCACCGTCGTCGAGGTCGTGCTGCTGCCCGGCCCGGAGGCGATCGTGGCCCCCGCCTGGGTGCCCTACCGCGACCGGCTCCAGCCCGGCGACATGTCGCCCGGCGACCTGCTGCCCGTCGCCGACGACGACGCGCGGCTCGTGCCGACGTACTCCTTCGGGGACGACCCGCTCGACACCGACGACAAGGCCCAGATCCGCACGGTCGCCAAGGACCTCGGCCTGGGCCGGGTCCGGGTGCTCTCGCCCGAGGGCCGCGACGCCGCCGCCGAGCGCTGGTACGACGGCGAGCCGGGCCCCGACGCGCCCATCGCCAAGGCCGCGCCGCACCACTGCCACTCCTGCGGCTTCCTGGTCCGCCTGTCCGGACCGCTCTCCGAGCTGTTCGGCGTCTGCGCCAACGGCGACGCCAACGACGACGGCCGGGTCGTGGCCCACCAGCACGGGTGCGGCGGCCACTCCGAGGTCCGGCTGACCAAGCGCCAGCAGCCGCAGCCGCCGGCCCCGCCGGTCATCGACACCGTGTCCCTGGACGACCTCGAGACCTTCTGAGTCGACGGGCGGTCGAGACCGGATCGGGTCGCGGCCGTCCGGCGACCAGCGGGTCGGCGCGTGGAACGGCGCCTCCCTCCGCTTCGGTCGCTCGTGCCTCGCTCCCTCGGGCTCCGGGCCGGCTTCGTCCCACCGCGACCGACGCGCGGCGCACGCGGCCTCAGCCCCGCGCGAGCACCCAGACGGCGTACTGGTCGTCGACCGGGCGCAGGTCGTACCCGCCGAACCGGTGGTCGACCCGCAGCCCCGCCGCGGTGACGTCCGCGGCGAACTCGTCGGGCGGGTAGGAGCGGGCCGTCGCCGGGCCGCCCTGGAGGTGGAAGCCGGCGAGGATCCGGCCGCCAGGGGCGGTCAGTGAGCCGAGGCGCTCGAGCACGGCCACCTCGGTGCCCTCGGCGAGGAACGCCAGCACGTTGCCGACGCAGACCACGAGGTCGTACTCGGTCGGGACGCCCGCGTCGGTGAGCGCCTCGGGGGTGAGCGCGAGGATCTCGAGGGGGACGACCGTCAGCCCCGGATAGGTACGCCGCGACTGCGCCACGAGCGTGGCGTCGGGCTCGGCCGCGGTGACCCTGTGACCGCAGGCGTCGAGGTAGCCGCCGATGCGGCCCATGCCGGAGCCGGCGTCGAGGATCCGGGCGCCCCGGCCGACGAGCGCGTCCGCGAGCCGGCCCTCGCCGACGACGTCCTCGCCCTGGGCGATGAGGTCGGCGAAGCGCTCGCCGTAGCCGGTGTTCCGCGCTCCGCCGAGGGCCCAGCGGGTCGGGGGGAGCGAGTCAGGCATCGTCGGTGGCGCGCTCGGCGCGGACCTGGCGGCGGCGCTTGCAGTACTCGATGCCGAGCACGCCGAGGCCGACGCCGGTCAGGCACATCCAGAGCAGCCAGGTGTGGCCGTCGTCCTGGAGCCGGCCGTAGAACGGCAGCAGGCCGACGAAGGCGAGGAAGAACAGCGCGGTGCCGACCTGGACCGTCCGCACGCCGTCGACGTCGAGGGGCTCGACGGGCGCGATCAGGTAGGTGCGCTTGCCGAACTCGTGCTGGGTCGGCTGGTCGTCGCGGAGCTCCACACCGCGATCGTACGACGGCCGGCCGGGCCCGGCGAGGTCCACCGGGAATAGTTACCTCAGGTAATGACTTATGCTAACGATATGCCGACCCTCGAGAAGCACGTGCGCAGCAATGCGGGGCTCGCCACCGAGCTCCGCTTCGCGGTGATGCGCCTGCGCCGCCGGCTGTTCCGCGAGCGGCACCCCGACAACGACCTCAGCGTCTCGTCGATGGCGGTGCTCTACGCGCTCAACCGGCACGGCGACCTCACGGTCGGTGCGCTCGCGGGCCGCGAGCAGGTGCAGCCGCCGAGCATGACCCGGACGGTCACCACGCTGGCCGACGCCGAGCTGGTCGAGCGGCACGCGCACCCGAGCGACGGCCGCCAGGTCGTCGTACGGATCACCGACGAGGGACGCGCGGTCGTCGCGGCCGACGTCACCCGCCGCGACCGCTGGCTCTCCAAGCGCCTGGCCGACCTGACCCCCGAGGAGCGCGACGTCCTGCGCCGCGCGGCCCCGATCCTGCAACGGCTCGCCGAAGCCGACTAGCCGACCGACCCCGAAGGAGTCCCCACGAGCCCCCGATTCCGCTCCCTGGCCCACCCGAACTACCGCCTCTACTTCGCCGGCAGCCTGATCTCCAACGTCGGCACCTGGATGCAGCGCGTCGCCCAGGACTGGCTGGTCCTCACCATCCCCGGCAACGGCGGTGCCGCGCTCGGCATCACCACCGGCCTGCAGTTCCTCCCGGTCCTCCTCCTCTCGCCGTACGCCGGCGTGGTCGCGGACCGCTTCTCCAAGCGCCGCCTGCTCCAGGTCACCCAGGCCGTGATGGCGCTCTCCGCGCTCCTGCTCGGCGTGATCGCCGCGACCGGCTCGGCGCAGACCTGGCACGTCTACGTGATCGCGTTCGTCTTCGGCATCGGCGCCGCCTTCGACGCGCCCGCCCGGCAGGCGTTCGTGTCCGAGATGGTCGGCACCGACGACGTCGCCAACGCGGTCAGCCTCAACTCCGCGGCGTTCAACTCCGCCCGGCTGATCGGCCCCGGCCTGGCCGGCCTGCTCATCGGCGTCGGCGGGGGCGGGATGCGGGCCACCGGCTGGGTGATCCTGGCCAACGCTGTGTCCTACCTGGCCGTGATCTACCAGCTGCGCCGGATGGACCCGGCCGAGCTGCACTCCCCGAAGGCCGCCGCGCGCACCCCGGGGATGCTGCGCGAGGGTGTCGCCTACCTGCGCGGCCAGCCCAAGATGCTGATGATCCTGGTGCTCGTCTTCTTCGTCGGCACGTTCGGCATGAACTTCCAGATCACCTCCGCGCTGATGGCGACCGAGGAGTTCGGCAAGGGCGCCGAGGAGTACGGGATCCTCGGCTCGTTCCTCGCGATCGGCTCGCTGACCGGTGCGCTGGTCGCCGCCGGGCGCTCCCAGGTCCGGCTGCGGCTCCTGGTGGGGGCGGCGGTCGTCTTCGGTGTGCTGGAGGTCGTGGCGGGGCTCGTGCCGTCGTACCTGACCTTCGTGCTGGTATGCCCGCTGCTCGGCTTCTCGGTGATCACGGTGCTCAACTCGTGCAACGCGCTGCTCCAGATCGAGTCGGCGCCGGCGCTGCGCGGCCGGGTGATGGCGATCTACATGACCATCGTCATGGGCGGCACGCCGCTGGGCGCCCCGTTCATCGGCTGGGTCGGCGAGCAGTACGGCGCCCGTTGGACCCTGATCCTCGGCGGGCTGCTCGTCCTGGTCGGCGTCGGGCTCGCGGTGCTGGTGCTCCGGTCCCGCAGCGCGACCACCCTGCGGACCACGGAGCCGCGTGCTGCCATGCTTCCGTCGTGAGCTCGGCCGAATTCAACAGCGTCAGCACCCACCCGATCAGTCGCTACTTCAAGATCAACGAGCGCGGCTCGACGATCGGGCGCGAGGTCCGTGGCGGTGTTGTCACGTTCTTCACGATGGCCTACATCGTGGTGCTCAACCCGCTGATCCTCGGCTACGCGACCGACATCGACGGCAAGTACCTCGGTGGCGGCAGCGCCCCGAACCTCCCCGCGATCGCCGCCGGCACCGCGCTGGTCGCGGGCGTGGTCACGATCCTGATGGGCGTCGTCGCCAACTACCCGCTGGCGCTGGCCACGGGGCTCGGGCTCAACGCCTTCCTCGCCCTCGCGGTGGCCGGGCAGATGACCTGGTCCGACGCGATGGGCCTGGTGGTGATCGAGGGTGTGCTCATCCTCGTGCTCGTCCTCACCGGCTTCCGTACGGCGGTCTTCCGCGCCGTCCCCGCCCAGCTCAAGGTCGCGATCTCGGTCGGCATCGGCCTCTTCATCGCGCTCATCGGCTTCGTCGACGCGGGTGTCGTGGGCCGGATGCCCGACGCCGCCAAGACGACCGTCCCGGTCCAGCTCGGCGCCGACGGGCACCTCGATGGCTGGCCCGTGCTGGTGTTCATCGTCGGCCTGCTGCTCATGCTCGCGCTGTGGGTGCGCCAGGTGCGCGGCGCCATCCTGATCTCGATCATCGTGATGACCGTCGGCTCGGTGATCCTCGAGTCGTTCGCCGACCTCGGCAGCCGTGCCGAGCAGGCCGGCGGCTGGTCGCTGACCGTCCCGGCCTGGCCCGACGACCTGTTCCAGGCACCCGACTTCGGCACGCTGGGTCAGTTCAACCTGCTCGGCTCGTGGGACAAGGTCGGCGTCGTCACCGTCCTGCTCCTGGTCTTCTCGCTGATGCTCGCCGACTTCTTCGACACCATGGGCACGATGACCGCCATCGGCTCCGAGGCCGGCCTGCTCCAGGAGGACGGCACCCCGCCGCACACCGAGCGGATCCTCGTCATCGACTCCGTCGCCGCGATCGCGGGCGGTGCGGGCGGTGTCTCGTCCAACACCTCCTACATCGAGTCGGCCTCGGGTGTGGGGGAGGGGGCCCGGACCGGCCTCGCCTCGGTGGTCACCGGCCTGCTGTTCCTGGTGACGATCTTCCTCTCGCCGTTCGTGGCGATGATCCCGTCGGAGGCCGCCGTCCCGGCGCTGGTGCTGGTCGGCTTCCTGATGATGCAGCAGATCACCGGCATCGCCTGGAATGACGTCGAGATCGCGATCCCGGCGTTCCTGACCATCGTGCTGATGCCCTACACGTACTCGATCTCGGTGGGCATCGGCGCCGGCTTCGTGGCCTACGTCTTCCTCAAGATCGTGCGCGGCAAGGCCCGCGAGCTGCACCCGCTGCTGTGGGTCGTGGCGGGGCTGTTCGTCGTCTACTTCGCGATCGAGCCGATCACCCGGCTGCTGACCTGAGCACCCGGCGGCCGGGAGCGTGCGGTCGGCATTTTGACCCGCCTTTGACCGGCCGGTAATCTCGAATCCCGTGTCTGGGGTGCCCCGGCACGTCGAGCATGCCCTGCGAGGCGCACCGGTTCCCGGCCGCCCCTCCAGGGATCGCACCGGCACTATCGCAGCAAGCAGGATCCCGAGCCCGGCAAGTCGCCGAGCCGTGAGAAAAAACCGAAAGGGAACCACCAGGTGCCCACCATCAATCAGTTGGTCCGCAAGGGCCGCCAGGACAAGGTGTCGAAGACCAAGACGCCTGCCCTGAAGGGTTCGCCCCAGCGTCGCGGTGTGTGCACCCGCGTCTACACCACCACCCCCAAGAAGCCGAACTCCGCCCTGCGCAAGGTCGCCCGTGTGCGCCTGTCCAGCGGCGTCGAGGTCACCGCCTACATCCCGGGTGAGGGTCACAACCTCCAGGAGCACTCGATCGTGCTCGTCCGCGGCGGTCGTGTGAAGGACCTCCCCGGTGTTCGCTACAAGGTCATCCGCGGCGCTCTGGACACCCAGGCCGTGAAGAACCGTAAGCAGGCTCGCAGCCGCTACGGCGCCAAGAAGGAGAAGAGCTGACATGCCGCGCAAGGGCCCCGCGCCGAAGCGGCCGATCGACGTCGACCCGGTCTACGGGTCGCAGCTGGTGAGCCAGCTCGTGTCGAAGGTGCTGCAGGACGGCAAGAAGCAGGTCGCGCAGCGCATCGTCTACGGCGCGCTCGAAGGCACCCGCGAGAAGACCGGCACCGACCCGGTCATCACCCTCAAGCGCGCGCTGGACAACGTCCGTCCCGCGATCGAGGTCAAGTCCCGCCGCGTCGGTGGCGCGACCTACCAGGTCCCGATCGAGGTCAAGGGCACGCGTGGCACCACGCTCGCGCTGCGCTGGCTCGTGGGCTACGCATCCGACCGTCGTGAGAAGACGATGGCCGAGCGCCTGCAGAACGAGATCCTCGACGCCGCCAACGGCCTCGGTGCCGCGGTGAAGAAGCGCGAGGACACGCACAAGATGGCCGAGTCCAACAAGGCCTTCGCTCACTACCGCTGGTGACTTCGTCGGAGCGGGCCCGCACACGCGGCGCTCGCTCCGGCACACCGGTTCCAACCCGAACCTAAGGAACGCTGACTCACGTGGCAGTCGACATCACGACGGACCTGAACGTCGTCCGCAACATCGGCATCATGGCGCACATCGACGCCGGCAAGACCACCACCACCGAGCGCATCCTGTTCTACACCGGCATCACCTACAAGATCGGTGAGGTCCACGACGGCGGCGCCACGATGGACTGGATGGAGCAGGAGCAGGAGCGCGGCATCACCATCACGTCGGCCGCGACGACCTGTTGGTGGAAGAAGCACCAGATCAACATCATCGACACCCCCGGCCACGTGGACTTCACGGCCGAGGTCGAGCGCTCGCTGCGCGTCCTCGACGGCGCCGTCGCGGTGTTCGACGGTGTCGCGGGCGTCGAGCCCCAGACGATGACGGTGTGGCGCCAGGCCAACAAGTACTCCGTGCCCCGGATGTGCTTCGTCAACAAGCTCGACCGCACCGGCGCGGACTTCTTCCGCTGCGTCGACATGATCGTCGAGCGCCTCAACTCCACCCCGCTGGTCATGCAGCTCCCGATCGGTGCCGAGTCCGACTTCATCGGCGTCGTCGACCTGGTCGAGATGAACGCCAAGGTGTGGCGCGGCGAGACCACCATGGGTGAGGACTACGTCGTCGAGGAGATCCCCGCGGACCTGGCCGACAAGGCCGCCGAGTACCGCGAGAAGCTCGTCGAGACCCTCGCCGAGGCCGACGACGACATCATGGAGGTCTACCTCGAGGACGGCGACACGTTCGACGTGCCGACCCTCAAGGCCGCCATCCGTCGCGCGACCCTCGCCGACAAGCTCAACCCGGTCCTGTGCGGCACCGCGTTCAAGAACAAGGGCGTCCAGCCCCTGCTCGACGCGGTCATCGACTACCTCCCCTCGCCGCTCGACATCGACGCCATCGTCGGTCACGACCCGCGCGACGAGGAGAAGGCGATCAGCCGCAAGCCCTCCGACGACGAGCCGTTCTCGGGCCTGGCCTACAAGATCGCCTCCGACCCGCACCTGGGCAAGTTGATCTACGTCCGGGTCTACTCGGGCAAGCTCGAGGCCGGCTCGACCGTGGTCAACTCGGTCAACGGCCGCAAGGAGCGGATCGGCAAGGTCTACCAGATGCACGCCAACAAGCGCGAGGAGATCGCGTCGGTCGGTGCTGGTCAGATCGTCGCGGTCATGGGTCTCAAGGACACCAAGACCGGCCACACGCTGAGCGACCCGAGCAACCAGGTCGTCCTCGAGTCGATGACGTTCCCGGCCCCGGTGATCGAGGTCGCCATCGAGCCGAAGACCAAGAGCGACCAGGAGAAGCTCGGCACCGCCATCCAGCGGCTCTCCGAGGAGGACCCGACCTTCGTCGTCAAGACCGACGAGGAGACCGGCCAGACCATCATCGCCGGCATGGGCGAGCTCCACCTGGAGATCCTCGTCGACCGGATGAAGCGCGAGTTCAAGGTCGAGGCCACCGTCGGCAAGCCGCAGGTCGCCTACCGCGAGACCATCCGCGGCACCGTCGAGAACCACAGCTACACCCACAAGAAGCAGACCGGTGGCTCGGGTCAGTTCGCGAAGGTCGTCATCTCGATCGCGCCGAACATCGACCCCGAGACCGGTCTGGGTGCGGGCTACGAGTTCGTCAACAACGTGTCCGGTGGTCGCGTGCCGAAGGAGTACATCCCCTCGGTCGACCAGGGTGGCCAGGAGGCCATGGAGTTCGGTGTCCTGGCGGGCTACCCGATGGTGGACGTGAAGTTCACCCTCGAGGACGGCGCGTACCACGACGTCGACTCGTCCGAGCTCGCGTTCAAGATCGCCGGCATCCAGTCGTTCAAGGAGGCTGCCCGCAAGGCGCGGCCGTGCCTCCTCGAGCCGATGTTCGCCGTCGAGGTCACCACCCCCGAGAGCTTCCTCGGTACGGTCATCGGTGACATCAACAGCCGTCGCGGCCAGATCCGCGCGCAGGAGGAGCGTCACGGCGACATCGTCGTGTCGTCCCTCGTGCCGCTGTCCGAGATGTTCGGGTACGTTGGCGACCTGAGGTCCAAGACCTCCGGCCAGGCGTCGTACTCGATGGAGTTCGACTCGTACGCCGAGGTTCCCACGAACATCGCCGACGAGATCATCAAGAAGGCGCGCGGCGAGTAATCGTCGCAGACCCTCGGCGCACCACCCCTTTGTACGAGTCAAGTAACAACACATCCAGGAGGAGCCCCAGTGGCTAAGGCGAAGTTCGAGCGGACCAAGCCGCACGTCAACATCGGCACGATCGGTCACATCGACCACGGCAAGACCACGCTGACCGCGGCGATCTCGAAGGTCCTGCACGACGCGTACCCCGAGCTCAACGAGGCCTCGCCGTTCGACCAGATCGACAAGGCTCCCGAGGAGCGCCAGCGCGGCATCACGATCTCGATCGCGCACATCGAGTACCAGACCGAGGCGCGCCACTACGCGCACGTCGACTGCCCCGGTCACGCGGACTACATCAAGAACATGATCACCGGTGCCGCCCAGATGGACGGCGCGATCCTCGTGGTCGCCGCGACCGACGGTCCGATGCCGCAGACCCGTGAGCACGTGCTGCTCGCCCGCCAGGTCGGCGTCCCCGCCCTGGTCGTCGCGCTCAACAAGTGCGACATGGTCGACGACGACGAGCTCATCGAGCTCGTCGAGATGGAGGTGCGCGAGCTCCTCTCCGAGTACGAGTACCCGGGCGACGACGTTCCGGTCGTGCGCGTTGCTGCCTTCCCGGCGCTGAACGGCGACGAGAAGTGGGGCAAGTCGGTCCTCGAGCTCATGTCGGCCGTGGACGAGTACATCCCGCAGCCCGAGCGTGAGGTCGACAAGCCGTTCCTCATGCCCGTCGAGGACGTCTTCACGATCACCGGTCGTGGCACCGTCATCACCGGTCGTATCGAGCGCGGCATCGTCAAGGTGAACGAGGAGGTCGAGATCATCGGCATCCGCGACACCTCGCAGAAGACCACCGTCACCGGTGTCGAGATGTTCCGCAAGCTGCTCGACGAGGGCCAGGCCGGTGAGAACGTCGGTCTGCTCCTGCGCGGCACCAAGCGCGAGGACGTCGAGCGCGGCATGGTCGTGGTGAAGCCGGGGACCACCACCCCGCACACCAACTTCGAGGCGAGCGTCTACATCCTCTCGAAGGAGGAGGGCGGCCGTCACACGCCGTTCTTCAACAACTACCGTCCGCAGTTCTACTTCCGGACCACCGACGTGACCGGCGTCGTGACCCTTCCCGAGGGCACCGAGATGGTCATGCCGGGCGACAACACGGACATGACGGTCGAGCTGATCCAGCCGATCGCCATGGACGAGGGTCTGAAGTTCGCGATCCGTGAGGGTGGCCGCACCGTCGGCGCCGGCCGGGTCACGAAGATCACCAAGTGATCTGACCTGCTTCGGGGGGAGCCCCTGCCGCTTCGGCGGCAGGGGCTCCTCTGCTTTTGCGGCGCGGGCGCCGGATGGGAGAATCCGCCGGTGAGCCAGCCGCCCGGACCGAACCCCTACGACCCCCGGCCGTACCCGCCGTACGGCGGCTACGGGCTGCCGCCGGCGCCGCCGCCGGACCACCCGCAGGCGACGACGGTGCTGATCCTGGGCATCCTCGGCATCGTGCTGTGCCAGGTGCTGGCGCCGTTCGCGTGGGTGATGGGCGGGCGGGTCCGCAAGGAGATCGCGGCGTCCCGGGGGACCGTCGGCGGCTCCCAGATGGTCACCATCGGCTGGGTGCTCGGCATCGTCGGAAGCTGCCTGCTGCTGCTCGGGCTGGCGTTCGCGGTGGTCTACGTGATCTTCATCGTGATCCTGATCGGGAGCTCGGCATGAGTGGTGGCGTGACGCCCGCGCGACCGCACCACAAGCTCACCGAGGACGGCCGGCGGCTGCGCGAGGTGCTGACGTACTCGCGGCGCGGCAGCCGGTTCTCGCCCAAGCAGCAGGCCGCCTGGGACACGTACGCCGAGCGGTGGGTCATCCCCGACGAGGCCGTCGACCGCCCCGGCTTCACCTTCGCCTCCTGCTTCGAGCGCGAGGCGCCGCTGGTCGTCGAGATCGGCGGCGGCGTCGGCGAGGCCACCGCGGCCCTGGCCGCGGCGCGTCCCGAGGTCAACGTGCTGGCCCTGGAGGTCTGGCAGCCGGGCGTGGCCGAGAGCCTGGGCCGGGTGGGCGAGGCGGGTGCGACCAACGTCCGCTTCTGCGGCGTCGACGCGGTCTGGACCCTGGAGCACCTGCTCGGGCCGGGCGCGATCAGCGAGCTGTGGACGTTCTTCCCCGATCCCTGGCACAAGACCCGCCACCACAAGCGCCGGCTGGTCAACGCCGAGAACGCGGCGCTGGTCGCCTCCCGGCTCGCTCCGGGCGCGCTCTGGCGCCTGGCCACCGACTGGGCCGACTACGCCGAGCAGATGGTCGAGGTGCTCGACGCGGAGCCGCTGCTCGAGGGCGGTGTGGTCGAGCGCTGGGCGGACCGGCCGGTCACCAAGTTCGAGCGCAAGGGGCTCGCGAAGGACCGCGTCATCACCGACCTGACCTACCGACGCGTCACCTGACATTAACTTCCGTGGACCGGCGTGGCGCCCGGTTTGGTCGGGAGCCGGGCGTACCTTCCGAAGCAGTGGCAGGTGGGGAAGCCGGCCACATCGGGAGGCCCGACGTGAACCATCACGCAAGCGCAGCCCGGTCCGTCCACAAGGAATAGGGCCGGGGCGGCCCTACGGGGGCGCGTGCGGTCCGGTGAGGTGAGTCGTGGGAACCAATCACGATGGGGCACAGACCAGCACGCAGCGCCGTACCTACGTCCTCGACACCAGCGTCCTGCTGGCCGACCCGGCCGCCCTGCGCCGGTTCGCCGAGCACGAGGTCGTCCTGCCGGTGGTCGTGATCACCGAGCTCGAGGCCAAGCGCCACCACCCCGAGCTCGGGTACTTCGCACGCAGCGCGCTGCGCTCGCTCGACGAGATGCGGGTGAGCCACGGCCGGCTCGACACCCCCGTCCCGATGGGGGACGAGGGCGGCAGCGTGCGGGTCGAGCTCAACCACACCGACGCCACGTCGCTGCCCTCGGGCTTCCGGCTCGGTGACAACGACACCCGCATCCTCGCCGTCGCCCGCAACCTGGCCGACGAGGGCCACGACGTCACGCTGGTCTCCAAGGACCTGCCGATGCGGATCAAGGCCTCGGCGGTCGGCCTGGCCGCGGAGGAGTACCGCGGCGAGACCATCAGCGACTCCGACACCGGCTACTCCGGCATGGCCGAGCTCGAGGTCAGCGGCACCGAGCTCGACGAGCTCTACGACGACGGCACCCTCGACCACGCCGAGGCGCGCGAGATGCCCTGCCACACCGGCCTGGTGCTGCTCTCCGAGCGCGGGACGGCGCTCGGCCGGGTCGGCCCCGACAAGCAGGTGCACCTGGTGCGCGGCGACCGCGAGGCGTTCGGCATCCACGGCCGCAGCGCCGAGCAGCGGGTGGCCCTGGACCTGCTCCTGGACCCCGAGGTGGGCATCGTCTCGCTCGGCGGCCGGGCCGGCACCGGCAAGTCCGCCCTGGCCCTCTGTGCGGGCCTGGAGGCGGTCATGGAGCGCCAGCAGCACAAGAAGGTCGTCGTCTTCCGCCCGCTCTTCGCGGTGGGCGGCCAGGAGCTCGGCTACCTGCCCGGCTCGGAGTCGGAGAAGATGTCGCCCTGGGCCCAGGCCGTCTTCGACACCCTCGGCGCGCTCACCTCGCGCGACGTGGTCGACGAGATCCTCGACCGCGGCATGCTCGAGGTGCTGCCGCTGACCCACATCCGCGGCCGCTCGCTGCACGACTCGTTCGTCATCGTCGACGAGGCGCAGTCGCTGGAGCGCAACGTGCTGCTGACCGTGCTGTCCCGGATCGGCGCGAACTCCAAGGTCGTGCTCACCCACGACGTCGCCCAGCGCGACAACCTGCGGGTGGGCCGCCACGACGGCGTGGTCGCGGTCGTGGAGAAGCTCAAGGGTCACCCGCTCTTCGCCCACGTCACGCTGACCCGCTCCGAGCGCTCGCCGATCGCCGCGCTGGTCACCGAGATGCTGGAGAACGTGGTCCTCTGACGCCGCCCGCCGAGGAGGCGGGTGGGACGCCTGTGACTCGTGTGCCCCAGGGGGCGGACGGGTTCACGCGAACCGGGGGAAGTTCCGCGGTTCGGTTTGCGTCCCCTCGCCTCCTCAGGCAGGGTGGGCGCTTGGCCACCGGCGGTGATGACATCGAGTCGGGCCCGATCGGGCGGTGGCTGCGCCCCTGACGTCGAGCCCGGATACGAGCACTTGTCGAATCACGCCAAGCCCGCACCGAAGCATCGCGGAGCGCCGAAGCACGCCCACCTGGCCCGTGCGCCGCGCAAGGCCGCGCGCAACGCCGTCGTCTTCTCCTCCGTCGCGGTCGCCGTGACCGGGGTCTCGATCGCGGCCGGCCTCGCCGGCCAGCACGTGGCCCCGCCGGCCGCCGCCAGCGCCGACCTCGACCCGCTCGCCCGGACCTCGTCCGACGGTGCCGCGGCCGAGGGCACCACGGCCTCCGCCACCGACCAGACCGCCCCGCGCCGCGAGGCCGTCCTGTCGCGCAGCGACCGTCGTCCCGAGTCGGTCCCGGCCAAGGCCCTCGACCTCAGCGAGGCCCGCACCGCCGCGATGACCGACGAGCGCAAGCTCTCCGACTCCGACCCGCGCGACATCGCCCGCGCGCTCCTGGGGGAGTTCGGCTTCTCCTCCGACCAGTTCGGCTGCCTCGACTCGCTGTGGACCCGCGAGTCCAACTGGCGCGTCAACGCCGACAACCCGACGTCCAGCGCCTACGGCATCCCGCAGGCACTGCCCGGCTCCAAGATGTCGACCGAGGGCGCGGACTGGGCGACCAACCCGGCCACCCAGATCCGCTGGGGCCTGGGCTACATCAAGAACCGCTACGGCAGCCCCTGCAGCGCCTGGGGGCACAGCGAGTCCGTCGGCTGGTACTGAGCTGGATGGCGCGAGCGCGTCGCTCCTTCGTCGCGCCGCGCTGCCGCGCTCGCGGTCGAGGTTCTGGCCGGTCGTTCGGACTTGGCGGCCAGACGTCGGCGTCGGCGGTAACGCCGACGTCGTCGCCTCCGGTCGCTCGTGCCTCGCTCGCTTCGGCTTCTCGTCGGCGTTGCCGCCGATCGGCCTTGCTGGGGGACCCGGCTGGTCGGTGGGGGTGGTTGGGCGGGCCGGGTGGTCGGGCGGGCCGGGTGGTCGGGCGGGCGCGGTGGTCGGTGCGGGTGGTTGGGCGGCGACACGCCGCTTGGGCGCGTTCGGAGGGGCTGAGGGTGCATGATGACGCCTAGCCGGGGCTTCCGGGTGCCCCGTACGACAGAAGGGGCCCGCACATGCTCTGGACCATCATCGTCACCCTGGTCGGCGGCACCGTCATCGGACTCATCGGCAAGGCCGTGGCGCCCGGCGACCGCACGAAGTTCCCGCTCTGGCTCACCGTCGCGTGCGGTGTGGTCGGCATGCTCGTCGGCAGCCTGCTCTACTGGGTGCTGTTCGGGCACAACAACAAGCCGTTCGACGGGCACGAAGCCACCTGGGACAACGCCACCAACGGCATCGACTGGCTGCGCCACCTGTGGCAGATCGCGGTGGCCGCGATCGCGGTGATCGTCGCGGCGACGCTGACCGGGCGCAAGCGGGCCTGAGGCGCGCTCCGCGGGGCCGGGGGTGGCCCCGGGCCGGGCTAGGGGTGCGTCATCGAGGCGAGGTCGAGGGCGGCGTCGAGCTGCTCGAGGGTGAGCTCGCCGCGCTCGACGTACCCGAGGGCCAGCACGGTCTCGCGGATGGTGCTGCCGGTGGCGAGCGCCTGCTTGGCGATCTTGGCGGCCGCCTCGTAGCCGATGTGCTGGTTGAGCGGCGTGACGACCGAGGGTGACGAGGCGGCATAGCGCAGCATCCGGTCGGCGTCGGCGGTGATGCCGTCGATGCAGCGCTCGGCGAGGGTGCGGGAGGCGGCGGCGAGGAGCCGGACGGACTCGAGCACGTTGCGGGCCAGGACCGGCATGGCGACGTTGAGCTCGAAGCTGCCGCTCGCGCCGGCGACGGTGACCGCGGCGTCGTTGCCGATGACCTGCATGCAGACCATGAGGGTGGCCTCGGGCAGCACCGGGTTGACCTTGCCGGGCATGATCGACGAGCCCGGCTGGAGGTCGGGCAGGTGGATCTCGGCGAGGCCGGTGGTGGGGCCCGAGCCCATCCAGCGCAGGTCGTTGCAGATCTTGGTCAGGCCGACCGCGATCGTGCGCAGGACGCCGCTGAGCTCGACCAGCGAGTCGCGGGTGCCCTGGGCCTCGAAGTGGTTGCGGGCCTCGGTGAACTCCTGGCCGGTCGCCGCGCTGAGCGCCTCGATCGCGGCGCCGGCGAAGCCGGGCGGGGTGTTGATGCCGGTGCCGACGGCGGTGCCGCCCAGGGGGAGCTCCCGCACCCGAGGCAGGACGGCGGCGAGCCGCTCCGCGCCGTAGCGGATCGTCGCGGCGTAGCCGCCGAGCTCCTGGCCCAGCGTCACCGGGGTGGCGTCCATCAGGTGGGTGCGCCCGGACTTCACCAGGCCGGCGAACTCGTCGGCCTTGGCCTCGAGCGAGGTGGCGAGCTGGTCGAGCCCGGGGACCAGGTCGTCGGTGACGGCCAGCGTCGCGGCGACGTGGATCGCGGTCGGGAAGGTGTCATTGCTCGACTGGCTGGCGTTGACGTGGTCGTTGGGGTGCGCGGTGACGCCCTCGCGGGCGCACAGCGAGGCGATGACCTCGTTGGCGTTCATGTTGGAGCTGGTGCCCGAGCCGGTCTGGAAGACGTCGATCGGGAACTGGTCGTCGTACCGCCCGTCGGCGACGGCGCGGGCCGCGGTCGTGATCGCGGTGGCGAGCTCGGGGTCGAGGACGCCGAGCGCCACGTTGGCGCTCGCCGCGGCGCCCTTGACGTGACCGAGGGCGTGGATCAGGGCGGGCTCGATCGGCGTGCCGCTGATCGGGAAGTTCTCGACCGCGCGCTGGGTCTGGGCGCGCCACAGGGCGGCGGCCGGGACGAGGACCTCGCCCATGGAGTCGTGCTCGGTGCGGAAGGCGGTGTGCTCGTGCGGGGTGCTCACGACACCGACGCTACTCGGCCGTGCCACCTCGGCGGAGGGGGAGGAGCGTTGATCGAGTTGTTCTAGTATGATGCAAACATGTTGCTGCGGGTCGACCCCACCAGCCCGCTCGGGCTCGCCGAGCAGATCGCCGCCCAGGTGCGCGCGGCGATCATCGACGGCAGCCTGCGCGGCGGCGACAAGCTGCCGCCGGCCCGCGAGCTGGCCGCGGGGCTCGACGTCAACATGCACACCGTGCTGCGCGCCTATGCCGCGCTGCGCGACGAGGGGGTCGTCGACCTGCGCCGCGGCCGGGGTGCGCACGTGCGCAGCGACCTCGCCGAGCCCGACCGCGAGCGGGTCGCGCTGCGCCGCGAGGTGCGGGCGCTGCTCGACCGGGCCGCGCGCATCGGCCTGACCCCCGACCAGCTCGTCGACGAGATCCGAAAGGCCACCCCATGACCCTCCGCCTCCGGCAGCTCCTCGCCGCCCTCGTCGTGCTCCAGGCGCCTCTGTGGGCGATCGGGACGGCCCTGCTCCTGCGCGGCGACGTGCCCGACCCGCTGCCGACCCACTGGGACCTCGGCGGGGACGTCGACGGCACCTCCGGGCTCGCCGCGTTCACCACGATCGTCCTGGGCGTGGTGGTCCTCGCCGCGGCGGTGGCGCTCGTGCTCGTCGCCCGCGCCGGCCGCCGTACGGCGCTCGGCGGGCTGGGCGCCGCGGCCGCCACCTGGGTCGCGGGCCTGCCTGCCGCGCTCTTCGTGGCGACGCTGGTGGCCTCCGCGGACGCCGTCCGGGCCGCGGACGTCCGGCTGCCGGTCCTGAGCATCGTCGCGGCCACGCTGGTGCCGTTCGTGGCCGCGTTCGCGGTGCACCGGCTGCTGCCCGCACCGCTCCCGGACGCCGAGGCGCCGCCCGCGCCCTCGTCCAGCCTGGTGCTGGCCGACGGCGAGCGGGTCGCCTGGGTCGGCCAGGCCTCGTCCGGCCGGATGCTCGTGGCGGGGGTCGTGCTCGGGCTCGGCACGGTCCCGCTGTGGTTCGCGGTGTGGCCGGCGGCGCTCGCGGCCGGGCTCGCCGCCGTGGCCCTCGCCTGGACCCACGTCGTCACGGTGCGCGTCGACGACGCCGGCGTCGCGGTGTCGTGGGGCCCCGCGCAGTGGCCGCGGGTCCGGGTGCCCGTCGACCGGATCGCGAGCGCGCAGGCCGAGCACGTCGAGCCGCTGCGCTGGGGCGGCTGGGGCTACCGCCGTACGACGCGCGGGCGGGCGGCCGTCGCGCGTCGCGGACCGGGCCTGGTGCTCACCCTGCGCGACGGTCAGCGGTTCGCGGCGACCGTCGACCGACCCGAACCGGCCGCCGAGCTGGTGAACGCCCTGGTCGGGCGGTTCAGTCGAACAGCTCGCTGAGCCAGGACTCGCGCTTGCGCTTCTTGTAGTAGCCCTGCTGCTGCGGCGGGTACTGCTGCTGCTGGCGCGGCTCGCGGTAGTTGTCGTACTGCTTCTGCGGCGGCGCCTGCGGGGCGGCCGGCGCCGGAGCGTCGACGGAGCGGTCGATGATCTTGTCGAGCTCGCCGCGGTCGAGCCACACGCCCCGGCACTGGGGGCAGTAGTCGATCTCGATCCCGCTCCGCTCGCTCATCACGAGCGTCGTCTCATCCACAGGGCAGCGCATGCCTGGTGAACGGTTCGGGGGCGCCGGTGGTTCCCGGCGCCCCGCGGCGCGACTACTCGGCCGAGCGGACCCGGATCCCGGTGATCGGCACGGTGACCGCGCCGCCGGGGTCGGTGAAGAAGTCGTTGCCCTTGTTGTCGACGACGATGAAGGCGGGGAAGTCCTCGACCTCGATCTTCCAGACCGCCTCCATGCCGAGCTCGGGGTACTCGATGACCTCCTGGCTCTTGATGCAGTCCTGGGCCAGGCGGGCGGCCGGGCCGCCGATCGAGCCGAGGTAGAAGCCGCCGTAGGCGTCGCACGCCTCGGTGACCTGCTTCGAGCGGTTGCCCTTGGCGAGCATGACCATCGAGCCGCCGGCGGCCTGGAAGGACTTCACGTAGGAGTCCATCCGGCCCGCGGTGGTCGGGCCGAACGAGCCGGACGCCATGCCCTCGGGGGTCTTGGCCGGGCCGGCGTAGTAGACCGGGTGGTTCTTGAGGTACTCCGGCATCTCCTCGCCGGCGTCCAGGCGCTCCTGGATCTTGGCGTGCGCGATGTCGCGCGCGACCACGAGCGGGCCGGTCAGCGAGAGCCGCGTCTTGACCGGGTACGACGACAGCTGGGCCAGGATCTCGCTCATCGGCCGGTTGAGGTCGACCTTGACGACCTCGCCGCCGGAGATGTCCTCGGCGACGCCGGCGTCGGGCATGTACTGCGCCGGGTCGGTCTCGAGCTGCTCGAGGAAGACGCCGTCGGCGGTGATCTTGCCGAGCGCCTGGCGGTCGGCCGAGCAGGAGACGGCGATCGCGACCGGGCACGACGCGCCGTGGCGGGGGAGCCGGACCACGCGCACGTCGTGGCAGAAGTACTTGCCGCCGAACTGGGCGCCGATGCCGAAGGACTGGGTCAGCTTGAAGACCTCCTCCTCGAGCTCGAGGTCGCGGAAGCCGTGGGCGCTCATCGAGCCCTCGGTCGGCAGGTTGTCGAGGTAGTGCGCGCTGGCGTACTTCGCGGTCTTCAGCGCGAACTCGGCCGACGTACCGCCGATCACCACCGCCAGGTGGTACGGCGGGCAGGCGGCCGTGCCGAGCGAGCGGATCTTCTCGTCGAGGAACTCCAGCATCCGCTTCGGGTTGAGGACGGCCTTGGTCTCCTGGAACAGGAACGACTTGTTGGCCGAGCCGCCGCCCTTGGCCATGAAGAGGAACTTGTACTCCGGGCCCTTCTCGCCCTGGGCGGTGGAGTAGAGCTCGATCTGGGCCGGCAGGTTGGTGCCGGTGTTCTTCTCCTCGTACGTCGTCAGCGGCGCGAGCTGGCTGTAGCGCAGGTTGAGCTTGGTGTAGGCGTCGTAGACGCCCTTGCTGATCCACTCGCCGTCCTCGGCGCCGGTGAGCACGCCCTCGGACTTCTTGCCCATCACGATCGCGGTGCCGGTGTCCTGGCACATCGGCAGCACGCCGCCGGCGGAGATGTTGACGTTCTTGAGCAGGTCGAGCGCGACGAAGCGGTCGTTGCCCGAGGCCTCGGGGTCGTCGATGATCTTGCGCAGCTGGGCCAGGTGGGCGGGCCGCAGGTAGTGGCTGATGTCGTGCATCGCCTCGGCGGTGAGCCGCTGGATGGCCGCCGGATCGACCTTGAGGAAGGTCTGGCCGTCGGGGCCCTCGACGGTCTCGACGCCCTCCTTCGTGATCAACCGGTAGGGCGTGTCGTCCTTGCCGGTGGGGAGGAGGTCGGAGTAACGGAACTCAGCTTCAGCCACGAGCACACAGGATATCCCGCCCGGAGCCCGGGCCACCCATCGGTGGACCCGGCCCCGGGAACGGCCGAGGGGCCGGACCGCCTTGCGGCGACCCGGCCCCTCGGAGGGTGGTCCGTGCGAACCGTCAGCCGGCGGACGGGGCGATGGCGGTGTAGGCCACACCCAGCTCGACGGTGGCGCCGACCGGCAGACCCGCCTGAGCGGTGTCGAGCGTGATCTTGACGGCCGTGATGGCGTTCTGGAAGGCACCACCGTTGGTGCTGGTCTGCTGGAGGTTCAGCGCGACCTTGCCGAGCCCGGCGATGTCGAGGATCGTGTTGGGCGAGACGTTGATCGGGATCTTCTGGCCCGCGATCACCAGGTTGACCAGCTGCATGTCCATCGTGGACGTCCACTTGCCGTCCTGCAGCTTGCCGGCCGCGCTCACCTTGATGGCGTTGGCCTTGACCAGGCCGCCGAGCAGGTTGATGCCCGCGGTCTGGTTGGTGTTGGTGACCTCGGCGTTGCCGTAGGCGTCCTTCTTGGACGTCGTGGTCGAGCTGATCACGCCGGTGGTGAGGATGCCGGGCACCCGGACGCCGAGCGTGGAGTTGGTCAGCGTGCGGCCGTTGCTGGAGCCGACGGGCGTGCCGACGCGGGCGGTCGGGTCGCTGACGACCTGGATGTCGTCGCCGACGTGCGCCTGGATGCGGGTGCCGTAGGCGGTGCCGCCGAGCGAGGCGCCGGAGGCCGGAGCGACCTCGGAGAGGTACTGGTTGACCGGGTTGACCAGCAGCGTGACGCCGGCCGAGTAGCCGCCGAGCGGCTTGAGCAGCGTGATGCCGACGGCCCACGCCATGGTGCCGGCCAGGTCACCCTCGGGCTGGTCGTACTTGCCGTGCAGCGCGTAGTTGAGCGTGACGCTCGCGACGCCCGGGATGGTGACCGCGTAGTTCTTGGGGATGTTCAGCGGCAGCTTGATGCCGGCGATCTTGATGTTCGCCAGGCGGCTGTTGGCGGTGTACGACGCCGAACCGTCCGCTCGACCGGTGGTGGTCACGTTGGTCTCGAGCGCGTCGGCCGAGATCAGGCCGCCGAGGAGGCTGACGTGCGCCGTCCGGGCGAAGGACTTGAGGGTCGTGGTCTGACCGACCAGCGCCTTCTGCACCACCGCGTCGGTCTTGGTCTCGACCGCGCCGACCTCGGCGAGGTTGAGCACCTTGACGGCCGCGGTGCTGTTCTTGGAGCTGCTGGACTTCGCCCCGCCGGTGACGCCCGACTGGGCGGTCAGGTCGGACTGGACGACGCCGTCGAGCACCTTGATGTAGGTCGCGCCGGTGCTGGCCGAGTAGGACCAGTAGACCGGGTCGGCGGCGTGAGCCGGCGCCGGTACGGCGACCAGACCTGCACCCCCGAGAGCAAAGGCGACAAGAGTGACGAGCTTCCGCACGTTCACGGGACCCCATTCCCATTCGTGTTGTGACTTTTTTGAAGTTTGTCCCCCCAGGAAACCACCGCGCACCCGCTCGTGACGAGCGCGCGAGGGCATTCCGGACATCAATTTAACGAAGGTTCTGCCGGCAAGTCACGCCTGATCTGCCCGCGAGACGGATCCGGTGCGGGCATAGCCGGGCCGGCGCCGCCGTTGTACCGGCGTGCACGTGTACGACGCGGTGGTCATCGGAGCCGGTCAGGCGGGGCTCTCCGCCTCCTTCCACCTGACCCGGTTGGGCCTCGACCACGTCGTCCTCGACGCCAACCCGCAGCCCGGCGGCGCCTGGCAGCACCGGTGGGACTCGCTGTCGATGCACGACGTGCACGGCGTCGCGGACCTGCCCGACGCGCCCGCGCCGGGGGACTCCGGGGCCCGGGCCAACGTGGTCGTGCCGGACTGGTTCGGCCGCTACGAGAGCGAGCACGGGCTGCCCGTCGTCCGGCCGGTGCGGGTCGAGCGGGTGACCGAGGACGCCGACGGGCTGCTCGTCGTCCACGCGGGGGAGCGCGCGTGGACCGCACGCACGCTGGTCAACGCGACCGGTACCTGGACCCGGCCGTTCGTGCCGCACTACCCGGGCGCCGAGACGTTCGCGGGGGAGCAGCTGCACACCGCCGACTACCCGGGCCCCGAGCACTTCGACGGCAAGCGCGTCGTCGTGGTCGGCGGCGGGGCGTCCGCGGTGCAGTTCCTCGGCGAGCTGGGGCCGCGGACCGATGTGGTCTGGGTGACCCGCCGGCCGCCGGTGTGGCGCGACCGCTTCGACGAGAACGCCGGGCGCCACGCGATCGAGCTCGTCCAGGAGCGGGTCCGTGCGGGCCTGCCCCCGGCGAGCGTGGTGAGCGTGACCGGGCTGGCACTGCGCCCGCAGGAGCAGGAGGCCGCCCGGCTGGGGGTGTACGAGCGCCGGCGCCCGATGTTCGCGCGGATCGAGCCCGACGGCGTGCGCTGGGCCGACGGCTCGTTCGAGCGGGCCGACGTCATCCTCTGGGCGACCGGGTTCCGGCCGGCCGTGGGCCACCTCGCGCCGCTGCACCTGCGCAGCGAGCACGGCGGGATCGCCCTGCTGCAGAGCGGGACCGACGTGCAGACCGCGACCACCGCGCTGCGCGACCCGCGCGTCCAGCTCGTGGGCTACGGACCCTCGGCCAGCACCATCGGCGGCAACCGCGCCGGCCGGGCCGCGGCGCTCGCCGTCCGGCGCTACCTCGCCGAGCACCCTCTGGAGCTCGCCGAGGATCGTGCGCTAGCGTGAGTCACGACCACCCACGGGAGTCCGCGGCAGCGGGCTGAGAGGGAGCTGGAGCCGCTCCGACCGTCACACCTGATCCGGATCATGCCGGCGAAGGAACGGACCTGATGAGCGCACGTCTTTTCTGCCTGACCTCCTCTGCGGAGGACCTCACCCTGCTCCCCGCGCTGGCCGAGGCCGGCGTCGACGGCTTCCAGGTGCGGGACAAGTCCCTGCCCACCGGCGCGCTGGTCGCGCTGACCCGGTCGGTGCTGGCCGCCGTCCGGCCGTACGGCGCCACGGTCGTCGTCAACGACCGGTTGGACGTCGCCCTCTCGGCGGGCGCGGACGGCGTCCACCTCGGCACGAGCGACCTCGCCGTCGCCGACGCCCGCCGGCTCGCGCCCGGGCTGCTCGTCGGGGCGACTTGTCGCTCGCGCGCCGAGGTCGTCGCCGCCGCGGAGGCCGGGGCCGACTACGCCGGCTTCGGCCCGGTGCTCGCGACCTCGTCCAAGGCCGGCTTGCCCACGCCGCTGGGGTTCGCGGCCGTGACCGCGGCCGCCGGCGTGCTGCCGCTGGTGGCGATCGGCGGGCTCGGCACGGACTCCGCCGCGCAGGCGCGCGCCGCCGGGGCGTACGGCGTGGCGGTGATCGGCGCGATCTGGCGACAACCCGACCCGGTGGGGTCAGCGAAGGAGCTCGTCGCGGCGGTCGGCTGATGCGCGTCGACGTGCTGGGCGCGGGGATCGTCGGGCTGACGGTCGCCGAGGAGCTCGGCCGTCGCGGGCACTGCGTCGCGGTGGTCGATCCGGACCCGGCCAGTGGGGCGTCGTACGCCGCGGCGGGGATGCTGAGCCCCGGTGCCGAGGTGTGGCACGGCGAGGAGGAGATCCTCCGGCTCGGGGTGGCCTCGCTGGCGCTGTGGCCGGCGCTCGCCGAGCGGCTGGGGGTCGCGCTGCGGCGGACCGGCACCCTCCTCGTCGGGTACGACGGCGGCGACCTCCAGCAGGTCGAGCGCCAGGTGGCGCTGCTCGGCCGGCGCGGTCACGAGGCCCGGCTGCTCGGCCGGGCCGGCGTGCGCGCGGCCGAGCCGACCCTGGCCCGGGTGGCCGGCGGCGCGCTGCTGCCCGACGAGGCGAGCGTGGACCCGCGCGCGGTCTGCGCGGCGCTGCTCGACCGGGTCGCGCTGCGCCCCACCGCGCGGCCCGAAGCCGAGGTCACCGTGGTCGCCACCGGCGCGCGGCTCCCGGCGCCGTGGACCGGCCTGGTGAGCGGGGTGCGCGGCGAGGTGCTGCGGCTGCGCTCGGACGACCCGCCGCGTCGTACGGTCCGCGGGTGGGTGGGCGGCGAGGCCGTCTACCTGGTCCCGCGCGGCGACGGCCGGGTGGTGCTCGGCGCGACCTCCGAGGCCCACGCCGCGCCGCCGGTCCTCACCGGCGGGGGCACGCTGCGGCTGCTGGCCGCCGCGCGCGCCGTGTGGCCGGCCCTGGACCGGGCCGAGCTCGTCGAGGGGACCGCCCGGGACCGCCCCGCGACCGCCGACGGCCTGCCGCTGGTCGGGCCCAGCGGCGTCCCGGGCGTCGTCCTCGCGGCCGGGCACTACCGGCACGGCGTGCTGCTGGCCCCGCTCACCGCACGGCTCGTCGCCGACCACCTCGAGACCGGACACGTCGACCCCGCGGTGGATCCCCGCCGCACGACCGAAGGAGCACCATGACGATCACCTGCAACGGCGAGCCGGTGCGCACGGAGGCCCGTGCGATCGCCGACCTGCTGCACGAGCGCCTCGGCGACCCGCGTCCCCACGGTGTCGCGGTCGCGGTCAACGACGAGGTGGTCCCGCGCGGCGAGTGGGCCGCCCGGCGGCTCGTCGACGGCGACGTCGTCGAGGTCGTGACGGCGGTGCAGGGCGGATGAGCGAGCTCTCGATCGCCGGCGTCGTCCTGCCGTCCCGGCTCTTCCTCGGCACCGGAGGGCTGCCCCACGTCGCGCTCGTCGGCCCGGTGCTGGACGCGGCGCGCCCGGCCCTGGTGACCGTCTCGGTGCGCCGGACCTCCTCGCTCGCCGAGGGCGGGCTGCTCGCGGCGCTGCGGGACGCGGGGGTCCGGCTGCTGCCCAACACCGCCGGTTGCCTGTCGGCCCGCGAGGCCGTGCTCACCGCCGAGCTGGCCCGCGAGGCCCTCGGCACCGACTGGGTCAAGCTCGAGGTGGTGGGCGACGAGCGCTCGCTGCTGCCCGACGCGGTCGAGCTGCTCGACGCGGCCGAGGACC
Source organism: Pimelobacter sp. 30-1 (assembly GCF_018831735.1). NCBI lineage: Bacteria > Bacillati > Actinomycetota > Actinomycetes > Propionibacteriales > Nocardioidaceae > Pimelobacter > Pimelobacter sp. 30-1. Next base: position 103,073 of record NZ_NHTS01000003.1, on the reverse strand, counting down.
TGGTCCGGCGCGGCTTCGTCGTGCTGCCCTACACGACCGATGACCCGGTGCTCGCCCGGCGCCTGGTCGATGCCGGCTGCGCGGCCGTGATGCCGCTCGGCTCACCGATCGGCTCGGGGCTCGGCGTGCTCAACCCGCATGCGATCGCCGCCGTACGGGCGGCGGTCGAGGTGCCCGTCGTCCTCGACGCCGGGGTCGGTACGGCGAGCGACGCCGCGCTGGCCATGGAGCTCGGCTGCGACGCGGTCCTCGCCGCCACCGCGGTCACCCGCGCCGACGACCCGGTGGCGATGGCCTCCGCGCTGCGACTCGGCGTCGAGGCGGGACGGCTCGCGTGGTCGGCGGGCCGGATCCCGCGCCGCAGCGAGGCCCGCGCCTCCAGCCCGGTCCTGGGGAGGATCGGATGAACCACCCCACGGACTTCTTCTCCTCCGCTGCGCTCCCCCGAACAAGTCCGCGGGGACCCCGGTGAGCCGCCGCCTGGTCGTGCTCACCGACCGCACGCTGGTGCCCGCGGGCCGCTCGCTGCGCGACGTCCTGGGTGCCGCTGCCGACGCCGGCCTGACGACGGTGCTGCTGCGCGAGGTCGACCTGCCGGACGACGAGCGCGCCAAGATCGCCGACCACGCGCGCTCCTGCGGCCTGGAGGTGATCGCCGCGCACCGTCCGGTCGCCGGGTGCGCGGGCGTGCACCTGCCGGCGGGCGCGGCGCTGCCCGAGGTCGCGACCCGGTGGGGACGCTCCTGCCACAGCCGGGCCGATGCGGTGGCCGCGGCGGCGGACGGCGCGTGGTGGGCCACCCTGTCGCCGTACGCGGTGACGGAGAGCAAGCCCGGCTACGGTCCGCCGCTGCCGGCGTCGGCCTTCGCCGCACCGCCGCTCCCGGTCTACGCGCTCGGCGGGATCACGCCCCAGAACGCCGCACTGGCGCGGGATGCGGGCGCCTACGGCGTGGCCGTGATGGGCGCGGTGATGCGCGCCGACGACCCCGGCGCCGTCGTCGCCGCGCTGCTGCGCGAGGTCGTGAGGTGAACCCGCCGGTGGTGCTGACGATCGCCGGCACCGACTCCAGCGGCGGCGCCGGCGTGGGCGCGGACCTGGCGACCTTCGCGGCCCTCGGCGTCCACGGCACGTGCGTCGTCGCCGCCGTCACCGCGCAGGACACGACCGGCGTCCGCGCCGTCCACCCGATCCCGTACGACGTCGTGGTCGCCCAGCTCGACGCGGTCCTCGACGACCTCGACCCAGTCGCGGTCAAGACCGGGATGCTGGCCACGCCCGAGGTCGTGCGCCTGGTCGCCGAGCGGTGCGCGGACCGGGTGCTCGTCGTCGATCCGGTGCTGGTCGCGACCTCGGGCGCGGTGCTCGCCTCGGCCGCGGTGGTCGCCGCCTACCGCGAGCACCTGCTGCCCGTCGCCACCGTCGCGACCCCCAACGCCGAGGAGTTCGCGGCGCTGGGCCGGCCCGGCGGCGCGAACGTCCTGGTCACCCGCGGCGGCGACATCGTGACGACGAACGACCACGGCACCGGCTGCACCCACTCCGCGGCGCTCGCCGCGTACCTGGCCCACGGCGTCGACCTCGCCACGGCCGCCCCGCTCGCGGACGCCTTCGTCGCCCGCCAGCTCCACCTCGGCTCGGACTGGACCCTCGGCCGCGGCCGGGGACCGGTCGCCCACCTGCTCGCCCACCCGCACGCCCCCACCCAAGGAGAGATCGCATGACCGTCCACCCCGCTCACACCCGCGTCCTCAAGAGCGACGAGGCCGGCGACCTGGCCGTGCCGTTCACCCGCGTCGCGCTCACCAACGGCGAGACGTTCGACCGCTACTGCACCGAGGGACCCGGCTCGGACCCGGAGGTCGGCCTGGCACCGCTGCGCGCCGGGTGGATCGAGGGCCGCGCCGACACGATGTCATACGACGGCCGGGAGACGCAGCTCATCGACAACGGCCGCTCGGCGGTCCGGCGGGGCGCGGCGAACGAGGAGTGGCGCGGCGAGCGGCGCCGCCCGCGCCGTGGCGAGAACATCACCCAGATGGCCTACGCCCGGGCGGGCGTGGTGACCGAGGAGATGCGCTACGTCGCCCTGCGCGAGGGCTGCGACGTCGAGCTGGTGCGCAGCGAGGTCGCTGCCGGACGGGCGATCATCCCGGCCAACGTCAACCACCCCGAGTCCGAGCCGATGATCATCGGCAAGCGGTTCCTGGTGAAGATCAACGCCAACATCGGCAACTCCGCGGTGACCTCGTCGATCGCCGAGGAGGTCGACAAGCTCACCCACGCCATCACCTGGGGCGCCGACACCGTCATGGACCTCTCGACCGGGGAGGACATCCACACCACGCGCGAGTGGATCATCCGCAACTCGCCGGTCCCGATCGGCACCGTCCCGATCTACCAGGCCTTGGAGAAGGTCAACGGTGAGGCCGACAAGCTCTCGTGGGAGGTCTTCCGCGACACCGTGATCGAGCAGTGCGAGCAGGGCGTCGACTACATGACGATCCACGCCGGCGTGCTGCTGCGCTACGTGCCGCTCACCGCGAACCGGGTGACCGGGATCGTCAGCCGGGGCGGCTCGATCATGGCCGGCTGGTGCCTCGCGCACCACCAGGAGAACTTCCTCTACACGCACTTCGACGAGCTCTGCGAGATCTTCCGGCGCTACGACGTCTCGTTCTCGCTCGGCGACGGCCTCCGCCCCGGCGCCACCGCCGACGCGAACGACGAGGCCCAGCTCTCCGAGCTGCGCACGCTGGCCGAGCTCACCGCACGGGCCTGGGAGCACGACGTCCAGGTGATGGTCGAGGGCCCCGGCCACGTCCCGCTCCACCTCGTCGAGGAGAACGTCCGGCTCCAGCAGGACTGGTGCCACGGCGCGCCGTTCTACACGCTCGGGCCGCTCGCCACCGACATCGCGCCCGGCTACGACCACATCACCTCGGCCATCGGCGCGGCCACGATCGCCATGCACGGCACCGCGATGCTCTGCTACGTCACGCCCAAGGAGCACCTGGGCCTGCCCAACCGCGACGACGTCAAGACCGGCGTCATCACCTACAAGCTCGCCGCGCACGCCGCCGACGTCGCCAAGGGCCACCCGGGCGCCCGGGACTGGGACGACGCGCTGTCCAAGGCCCGCTTCGAGTTCCGCTGGCACGACCAGTTCGCGCTCTCGCTCGACCCGGTCACGGCCGAGTCCTTCCACGACGAGACGCTGCCCGCCGAGAACGCCAAGACCGCGCACTTCTGCTCGATGTGCGGGCCGAAGTTCTGCTCGATGCGGATCAGCCAGGACGTGCGCGAGCGCTTCGCCACCGACGGGATGGCGCAGAAGTCGGCCGAGTTCGTCGAGCTGGGGGGCACGGTCTACGTGGAGCCCGAGGCCTCCTGAGCCGCGGCGGCGGCCCGCGCCACCCACTTGGGCACCTCGCCGTAGCGCTGGCTGGGGATCATCTCGCCCGCGGCGGAGTCGGTGACGAGCTGGGTCATCCGGCGGTCGCGGGTCGCCTCCTGCTTGGCGCTGAGGACCCAGTTGGTGCACACCCGCCGGTAGGTCCGGGTCGCCGTCTCCCAGAACGCCGTGGCGGCGGGGGAGGCGGCGAGCTGGGCGGCGTACGCCGGGGGCAGCACCAGCTCGCCGTCGACCTCGTGGGTGTAGGGCGCGGCCTCGGGGCGTCGTACCTCCCAGATGGCGAGGCCGGAGGGCTGCATCCGGCCCTCGGCGCGGAGCTGCTCGACGAGGTCGAGGTTGACCTTGCTCCAGTTGCTCGTCCTCTTGCGCGGCGTCCAGCGCTGGCGGACGGCGTCCTCGTCGATGCGCTGGGCCACGGAGTCGATCCAGCCCCAGCACAGCGCCTCGGGGACGGCCTCGGCCCAGGTGAGCCCGCGCTCGGGGACGTGCTTCTTGTAGAGCCCCATCCACAGCTCGGTCTCGCTGTCGTGGTGGAGCGCGAGCCAGGCGCCGAACTCGGCCGCGTCGGCGAAGAAGCGGGCGGGGCGCTCGGTGCTGCCGCCGAGGCGGCCGGGGGTGACGTCGTCCGGCATGGGCGTCAGCCTGCCACCCGCCGCCGACAGGGCGGGCGCATCCGCGAAGATGGCGCCATGACCAGACCCACCGTGGCGATCGGCGCCCTCGGCGGCACGATCGCCTCCACGTCGAGTGCCGACGACGGCAGCGAGGTCGTCCCGACCCTGACCGCGGAGCGGCTCGCCGCCGCGGTGCCGGGGCTCGGCGACCTCGCGACGGTCCGCGCCGAGACGCTCGCCCAGCTGCCGAGCCCGTCACTGGACGAGCCGACCGTGCTGCGGACCCTGCGCTGGGCGCACGACGCCGTGGATGCCGGAGCGACCGGCGTGGTGATCACCCAGGGCACGGACACGCTGGAGGAGTCGGCGTACCTGCTCGACCTGTTCTGGGACCGCCCCGAGCCGCTGGTGGTCACCGGCGCGATGCGCGTGCCCCAGGCCGCGGGTGCCGACGGTCCGGCCAACCTGCTCACCGCGGTCCGCTGCGCGCTCGCCACGTCCTCGCGCGAGCGGGGTGCGCTCGTCGCGTTCGACGACGAGATCCACCAGGCGCGGTGGGTGGCCAAGACCGACTCGATGTCGACGAGCGCCTTCCGGTCCGCCGGCTTCGGCCCGATCGGCCGCTGCGTCGAGGCGGAGGTCGTCTACGGCGTACCGGCGAGCCGCGCGCCCGCCCTGGCCCTGCCCGCCGCCGACACCCCCGACCCGCGCGTCCCGCTGCTGGCGACCTACCTCGGCGACGACGGGCACGTCCTCGACGCGGTCCGCGACAGCGGTGTCGACGGCGTCGTGATCGCCGGCTTCGGCGCCGGTCACGTGTCGGCCGCGATGGCCGCCGCGGTCGGCCGCGCCGCCGAGCGGATGCCGGTCGTCTTCGCCTCGCGCACGGGCTCCGGCCCCACCGGGCGGGCGATGTACGGCTACCCGGGCTCCGAGATCGACCTGCTCGCCCGCGGTGCCATCGGCGCCGGCTGGCTGCCGCCGGTCAAGGCCCGGCTGCTGCTGTGGGCGCTGCTGGCGACGGGCTCCGCCGACCCGGCACGGCTGCACGCCGAGCTCGCCGCGCGCGGCACGCCCTAGGGCGCCGCTCCCGGCAGGTCGGGCGGCCGGTGCGGGAGCACGTTCTCGACGTAGTCGCGCGCCGACTCGATGATGTCGACCTCGTGCCCGGCCTCGTCCGAGAGCGCCCAGCGGTGCTCCATCACCTCGTGGAAGTACTCCGCGGGCGAGATCGTCGTGCGCATGCTGGGCGGCAGCAGGTCGACGATGGGCGTGTAGATCGTGGTGAGCCAACGGCGGGCGACGGTCTCGCGGTCCTCGTCGTCGTACCCGAAGTGGGCGGTGTAGGCGGCGAGGTCGTTGAGCAGCTTGCGCGCCTGGCTGTCCTCGGCGACGAGCCCGGTGAGCTCGCGCAGCTCGCGCCGGTGGTGCCCGGCCTCGACCACCTTGGGCTGGATGCGCACCCGGTCGGAGTCGGTCTGGACGTCGAGCTCGTCGACGTCGAAGCCGAGGTCGTTGAGGCGCGCGATCCGCTGCTCTACGCGGTACCACTCGTCGGCGCCGAACTCCTCGGCGGCGGTGAGCTCGTCCCACAGCGCGTGGTAGCGGTCGGCCAGCTGGGCGACGACCTCCTGGCCGTCGACCTCGACGTCCGTGTCGCCGCTGGCCTGGAGATCGAGGAGCTCGGCGAAGATGTTCTCGACGCCGACCGTGACGTCGTGCTCGCGCATCGCGTCGGACAGGTGCGAGCGCAGCTCGCCGGTCTCGGCATCGACGAGGAAAGCGGCGAAACCCCCGGCGCTACGGCGGAAAAGCGCGTTGGAGAGCGAGACGTCACCCCAGAAGAAGCCGGCCAGGTGCAGGCGCACCAGCAGCACGACGAGGGCGTCGACGAGGGCCGGGACCTGGTGCGCGGGCAGCCCGCGCTGGAAGATCGTGCGATAGGGCAGCGAGTAGTGCAGGTGCTCGGTGAGGAGTGCGGCCGGTAGCGGTTCGCCGGCGTCGGAGCGGCGCCCCGTCACCACCCCCCGCGGTACGACGGCCGGCTGGTCGAGCCGCTGCAGGTCGCGCAGCAGGTGGTACTCCCGCAGCGCGATGGCCTCCTGGGTCTCCTTGACCGCGACGAACTGCCGGTTCACCTGGACCACCCGGACCACGTGGCGCGACAGCCCGAGGGGCAGCGGGACGACGTACCAGTCCTCCCACTCGGCGAGCGGGCGCGACCACGGCAGCCGGAAGAGCGCCGGATCGGTGCGTGCCGCGACGACGTGGAGCGCCATGACAGCAAAGTTACGACGTCTGGAATCCCACGTCACGGGCACTGATCCCTCACGGGGGCGTGGACAAGAGTGCCTCCGCTGGGCTAGGACTGAGTGACGCACGCCACACTCTTGGGAGGGGTGATCGGGCGATGAGGTCGACAAGTGAGGTGCCGAGGCGAAGGTCTCGACGAAGGCGACGCGCTGTCGCCGGAGCCGCCGTGGCGGTGCTCGCCACCACCACGCTGAGCGCGTGCGGTGACTCGGGCAAGCCGGTGCTCAACTGGTACGTGAACCCCGACGGGGTGGCCACGTTCGAGAAGTACGCCAAGTCGTGCAGCACCGGTGACTACGACATCGCGGTCCAGCAGCTGCCGAACTCGGCGACCGACCAGCGCACCCAGCTGGCGCGCCGGCTCGCGGCCAAGGACTCCTCGACGGACCTGATGAACCTCGACCCCGTCTTCGTGGCCGAGTTCGCCAACGCCGGATGGCTCGAGCCCGTCGAGGGTGAGCTCGCCGACGCGATCAACGGCAGCCTCGAGGGCGGCGGCGACTACCTGGCCGGAGCGGCCAACACGGTGACCTGGAACGACAAGGTCTACGCGATCCCGCTCTGGGCCAACACCCAGGTGCTCTGGTACCGCAAGTCGCTCGCCGAGGCCGCAGGACTCGACATGACCAAGCCGGTCACCTGGAAGCAGGTCATCGACGCGGCCTCCGACAACGGCGGCACGGTCGGCGTCCAGGCCAACAAGTACGAGGCCTACGTCGTGTGGATCAACGCCCTCATCCAGGGTGCCGGCGGCGACATCGTCTCCGACACCGAGGCCGGGCGCGACGCCAAGGTCGACGTCGACTCCGCCGCCGGCCGGGACGCGGCCACGGTCATCCAGGAGCTCGCCGACTCCAAGGCGGCCCAGCCCGACCTGTCGGTGTCGAACGAGGGCACCAGCCTGGGGCAGATGTTCCCGGCCGAGGGCCCTGGCGAGTTCATGGTCAACTGGACGTTCGTCTACAAGAACTACGAAGGCCTGATCGGCCAGGCCGGCGGCCCCACCAAGGAGCAGTTCGCCGACCTCGGCTGGGTGCGCTACCCGGCCACGGTCGAGGGCGAGACCTCCAAGCCGCCGGTGGGCGGCATCGACATCGGCGTCGGTGCCTACACCAAGCACGCCGACTGGGCGACCGAGGCGGCCCGCTGCATCACGTCCGAGAAGGCGCAGGTCGACCTGGCCCTCAACGACGGCCTGATGCCGTCGACCAACGCGGCGTACGACCAGGTGGCGGCCAGCGGCAAGTACCCCAAGGACCTGATCGAGCTCTTCCGCACGAGCGTGGACGAGGGCGGGCCGCGACCCAAGAGCGCCTTCTACGCGATGATCTCGGGCGCCATCCAGGCCAAGTGGCACTCGCCGACCTCGGTCGACCCGGGCAGCACGCCCGAGGAGTCCGCGACCTACCTGAAGGACGTGCTGGAAGGGAAGTCGCTGCTATGAGCACCGTCACCGCCCCCACCACCACCGGCGGTCACCGCCGGACCGCAAAGCCGGAGGTCAGCGACCGGGCCCGGGCCGAGACCCGCCTCGGGCAGCGGCTCGTGGCTCCGGCCGTCGTCCTGATGCTGATCGTGACGGCGTTCCCGATGCTGCGGGCGATCTACCTGTCGACCTTCGACTACGCGCTGACCGCGCCGGACGACCGCAACTTCATCGGAGTGCGCAACTACGTCACGGCGCTCACCGATCCGCTGTTCTGGCAGACGACCGGGGTGACCGTGCTCTACATGGTCGTCACCGTCGCGATCGAGCTGGTGATCGGGTTCATCTTCGCGATGGTGATGCACCGGGTGATCTTCGCCCGCGGCATCATCCGGACGTCGATCCTGGTTCCCTACGGCATCATCACCGTGGTCTCGGGCTTCGCCTGGCAGTTCGCCTTCTCCTACCAGAACGGCTTCATCAACGGATGGCTGCCGTTCGTGGGCGACGACTTCAACTGGTTCGGCCAGACCGGGTCGGCGGTGGTCTCGATCATGGTCTCGGAGATCTGGAAGACCACGCCGTTCATGTCGCTGCTCCTGCTGGCCGGGCTGGCCCAGGTCAGCGAGGACATGATCGAGGCGGCCAAGGTCGACGGTGCCACCTGGATGCAGCGGCTGACCAAGGTGATCCTGCCGAACATGCGGGCCGCGATCATGGTCGCCGTCCTGTTCCGGGCGCTCGACGCCTACCGGATCTTCGACAACATCTTCGTGATGACCGCCGGTGCGGTGAAGACGGAGTCGATCAGCTTCCTGACCTACCGCCAGACCATCGAGCAGTTCCAGCTGGGCATGGGCTCCGCGCTGTCGGTCCTGCTGTTCCTCTCGGTCCTGCTGGTGGCCTTCCTGATCGTCAAGCTGTTCCGCGTCGACCTGGCGCAGGCCCGGCAGGAGTCCTGAGATGAACCGCACCCGCAATCGCGTCGGCCTCGTCGTCGGCTGTGCCCTCATCCTGATCTGGTGCCTGCTGCCGGTCGTCTGGATCATCTCGCTGTCCTTCAAGTCCGAGGCCTCGATCACCAACGGCAATCCCGGCTTCTTCCCCGGTGACGGGACGGGCGCCGGCTGGGACAACTACAAGACCGTCTGGGAGAACGAGCAATTCCGGCGCGCGATCTTCAACTCGATCGGCATCAGCTTGATCGCGACCCTGCTCTCGGTCATCGTGGCCACGCTGGCGGCGTACGCCATCGCGCGGCTCGAGTTCCGCGGCAAGAAGCTCGTGCTCACCATCGCCCTCGCCATCGCGATGTTCCCGGTCGTCTCGCTGATCGGCCCGCTGTTCGACATGTGGCGCGCGACGGGGCTCTACGACACGTGGCCGGGGCTGATCATCCCCTACATGTCGTTCACGCTGCCGCTGGCGATCTGGACGCTGTCGGCGTTCTTCCGCGAGATCCCGTGGGAGATGGAGCAGGCCGCCCAGGTCGACGGCGCGACGTCGTGGCAGGCGTTCCGCAAGGTGATCGTGCCGCTGGCCGCTCCCGGTGTGTTCACCGCGGCGATCCTGACGTTCTTCTTCGCCTGGAACGACTTCGTCTTCGGCATCTCGCTGACCTCGACCGAGACCGCACGGCCCATCCCAGCGTCGTTGTCGTTCTTCGTCGGCGCCGATCCGTTCAACCGGCCGGCCTCGCTGCTGGCCGCGGGAGCGGTCATCGCGACCATCCCGATCATCGTCATCGTCCTGATTTTCCAACGCAAGATCGTGGCCGGGCTGACGTCCGGCGCGGTGAAGGGGTGAGGTTCCCATGGCCGGCATCACGATGGACCACATCGTCAAGAAGTACGGCGACGGCTTTCCCGCCGTGAACGACGTCTCGATCGACGTCGCCGACGGCGAGTTCATGATCCTCGTCGGGCCCTCGGGCTGCGGGAAGTCCACGCTGCTGCGGATGATCGTCGGCCTGGAGGACATCACCTCCGGCGACATGATCATCGGGGAGCGCCGGGTCAACGACCTGGCCCCGCGCGAGCGCAACCTCGCGATGGTCTTCCAGAACTACGCGCTCTACCCGCACCTGACGGTCTACGAGAACATCGCCTTCCCGCTGCGCCTGGCGAAGATGCCCGACAGCGAGGTCGACCGGCTGGTGCGCGACGCGGCCGACACCCTCGAGCTCAACGAGCACCTGGAGCGCAAGCCCGGCAACCTGTCCGGTGGCCAGCGCCAGCGCGTCGCGATGGGACGGGCGATCGTCCGCCAGGCCGACGCCTTCCTCTTCGACGAGCCGCTGTCGAACCTCGACGCCAAGCTGCGCGGCCAGATGCGCACCGAGATCGCCCGGCTCCAGAAGCGGCTCGGCATCACGACCGTCTACGTCACCCACGACCAGACCGAGGCGATGACCCTCGGTGACCGGGTCGCCGTCCTCAAGCGGGGCCTGCTGCAGCAGCTCGCGACCCCGCGCGAGCTCTACGAGAACCCGGGCAACCTGTTCGTGGCCGGCTTCATCGGCTCGCCGCCGATGAACTTCCTGCCCGCCACCGTCGAGGGGACGCGGGTGCAGCTGCCGTTCGGCACCGTCGAGATCCCCGCCGACCGGGCCGAGCGGGCGGCCGGGCGCGGCCTGCTCATCGCGGGCATCCGGCCCGAGCACTTCGAGGACGCCTCGCTCGCGGACGCCGAGGGGCGGACCGGCTCGACGTTCCGGGCCACCGTCGACGTCGTGGAGTGGCTGGGCAACGAGACCTACGCCTACATCCCGTTCGAGTCGCCCGACGAGGTCAAGCAGCAGCTGCTCCAGCTCGAGAAGGACCTCGACGGCGAGGCCCTGCGCACCCAGCTCGTGGTCTCGCTCGACGGCGCGAGCCGGATCGCCGAGGGCCAGGAGGCCGAGATCTGGGTCGACGGGCGCCGGATGCACCTCTTCGACCCGGCCACCGGCGAGAACCTCACCGTCGACCACGAGCGGGCCGGGCGGATCCCGGGCGCCGAGGTGGCGGCGGCGGATCCCGCGGCGGCGTCCTAGGGCCGGCGGCCGGCGCGGTCCGCCGTACGACGGATCGCGCGGACGAACGTCGGGAACAGCGGCGCCGGCAGGTCGTGCCCCCAACCGGGCACCAGCACGACCTCCGCGCCACGGATCGCGGCCGCGGTCGCGCGCCCGCCGGACACGTGCACCATCTTGTCGGCCAGGCCGTGCAGCACCGTCGTCGGCGCAGTGATCTCGGCCAGGCGGCGGGTGCGGTCGGACTGGGTGAGGACGGCGAGCATCTGGCGCACCACACCGGCCTCGTCGACCCCGCGGTCCCAGGTCTCGCCCGCGCGTGCGCGCAGGTCGGCCTCGTCGACCGGGAAGCCGGGGGAGCCGATGATGCCCCAGACGAGCAGCGCCCGTCGTACGTAGGCCTCCTTGCCGGGCCCCCGCCGCGCCGCCAGCGTCGGCAGCAGCGCCGGGCTCTGCCACCCGACCCCACGCCGCCCGGTCGTCGACATGATGCTCACCAGGCTGAGCACCCGCTCGGGCGCGTCGAGCGCCATCGTCTGGGCGATCATGCCGCCCATCGAGACCCCCGCGACGTGCGCCGCGGGCAGCCCGAGGTGGTCGAGCAGCCCGAGGGCGTCGCCGGCCAGGTCCCCGATCGAGTACGGCGCCGGCGCCGGCGCCCCGACGAAGGCCCGCGCCAGGCGTCCGGTGGTCACCCGTCCGGTCATCCGGGTCGAGCGCCCGGTGTCGCGGTTGTCGTAGCGGATCACGTAGAACCCCGCCTCGGCGAGCCGCACGCACAGCTCCCGCGGCCACCACGTCATCGGACCGCCCAGCCCCATGACGAGCAGCAGCGGCTCGGCGTCGGGATCGCCGAACGTCTGGTAGCAGAGCTCGATGCCGCTGCTCAGCGGGGCCAGCAGCTCGTCCGAGACCGTGGTTGCGGGAGACATGCTCTCCAGTGTGCCCAATTGCGAGTAGTTGCCCTTTCAACTGGGTAACGTCTGTGACGTGAGCAACACGTTGGCGCCCTGGCTGCTGCCCGACGGCTACGGCCGTCCGGCGCTGGCCGCGCTGCTGCGCGAGGGCAGTCTGGTGACCGAGGCGGGGCGCTACGCCGCCCGCCGGACCGTGACCCACCACGCGCGTCGTCGTACTCCCTATGCGGAGCGGGCGGCGGCGCGGGCGGCCGAGCCGGTGCTGCTCGTGCCGGGCTTCCTGGCCGGCGACTGGACGCTCACGGCGATGGCCGCCGAGCTGCGGGCGCGGGGGTTCCGGACCTACCGGTCCCAGATCCACGCCAACATCGGCTGCACGCTCAGCTCGGCGCTGCTGCTGGAGGCGCGCATCGAGCAGATCGCCGAGCGCCGCGATGCCCGGGTCCGGATCGTCGGGCACAGCCTCGGCGGGATGATCGCCCGCGGTCTCGCCGCGCGCCGCCCGGACCTGGTCTCGGGGATCGTCACGATGGGCAGCCCGATGCGGGCGCCGGCCGCGCACCACGCGGTGCTGACCCGGGGGGTCCGGGTCCTCAACCGGCTCTCGGACGCCGGGGTGCCCGGCCTGATGTCGGCCGACTGCGTCGCGGGGGAGTGCGCCCACCTGAGCTTCACCGAGTCGCAGGAGCCGCTGCGGGCGGACGTGGCGATGACCAACATCTACTCGCGCCGCGACGGGATCGTCGACTGGAAGGCCTGCCGCGACCCGCAGGGCGAGGCGGTCGAGGTCCGGGCCTCGCACATCGGCATGGCCGTCGACCCGCGGGTCATCGACGCCGTCGCCACAGCGCTGAGCGCCCCACCCGCCGGGGTCTCCGTGCGGATGGGGCGCGACTCGGCCTGAGCCTGAGGCTCGAGCCGGGGGCTCGGGTCACATCGTGTTGACGATGAGCCCGATGTGGGTGAAGAAGTTCATCGCGCCGAACAGCAGGAACAGCACGCCCGAGACGGTCCACAGCCAGCCGGTGATCCGGGCCCACACGCCCGCAGTACCGGTGCTGCGCAGGCGGTTGACCAGGACGGCGAAGGCGAGGGCGCCGAGGCCGACGATGCCGATCAGGCCCGACATGAAGATCGCCTCGACCAGCGGGTAGTCCGCGAACTCGCCCGAGATGGGCTCCTGCGGGGGAGCGGCGAACAGCTGGTACTTGATGCCGGCCACCGCGATGGCGAGCAGGCTGAGGCCCAGGCCGCCGACGAAGACGGTGATCGGCTGGGCGACGCGCGCCAGCTTCTCGACCGGCTTGCTGGCCGCCAGCGCGGTCGCGCCGCGCTTCCACAGGTAGAGCGCCGCGCCGAGCAGCAGGACGCCGAACCCGAGGCTCGTCTCGCCGAAGATGATGTTGTCGAACGGGAATCCGCCGGCGGCGAGCGGCCAGGTCAGCGTCATGTGCAGACCGGTCGCGGTCAGGATGCCGCCGAGGATGCCGAAGGTGAGTGCCCAGCCGTCGGTCTCGACCTCCTGGGGGGAGGTGAGGAGCTGGCGGCCCAGCATCACCAGTCCGACCAGGGCGGCGCCGACGGCGACGGCCATGATCGTGTTGTAGGTGGGCATGTTCGCCCAGTCGATCTTCAGGCCCTCCTGGGCCACCAGGGTGTTCATCGTGCTGCACCTCGAGTCCAACCGTGGGGCCGGATCTCGGCCCTCGGTAGCCAGAACCTATACGCGCGTTTAGTTATTCCGGCTGCGGGGTCGCCCGTAGGGTGGCGCCGTGGCCACCGCACCCCGTCCCACGGCCCGCGCGCGCAGCGCGCAGCGCCAGCAGGCGATGGTCGACGCCGCCGCCCGCCTGCTGATCGAGGAGGGACCGGACGCGGTCACCCACCGCAAGGTCGCCGCCGCCGCGGGGGTGCCCGCCGGCTCGGCGGGCTACTACTTCCCGACCCGCCAGGAGCTCTACGCCGCCGCGGTCGCCGCGGCCGAGCGGGTCCGCTCGGCCGGCGCTGCCGAGCGGGCGGCCGCGCTGCCCCGGCGCCGCCGGTCGGCGACCGCGACCGCCGCGCTGCTGCTGGAGGTGCTCTACGCGCCCGCGCTCGACCGCGCGGTCGTCACCCGCCGCCTCCAGCCCATGCTGGAGGCGACGTCGGACCCCGAGCTGCGCCCGATCATGGCCGCCTCGCGGCCCGCCCTCCTGGACGCGCTGCGCGAGACGCTCGACCGGTGCGGCTGGGGAGCCGTCGGGGCGAGCGCGGACTTCGACCTCGTCGTACGGATGCTCGATGCGGCGCTGCTGTACGGCGCCGCCGCCGGCGACGAGGATCCCGTCGCCGACGCGGTGGCCGACGTCGCGCGCCTGCTGGAGCTGGTCAGTCGAAGTTGATCGCGCTGAAGCCGCGCAGCTTGGAGAGCTGGTGCTCGGACGTGATGGTCCGGATCGTGCCGCTGCGCGAGCGCATGACCAGCGACTGGGTCACGGCGCCGCCGCCGCGGTAGCGGACGCCGCGGACGAGCTCGCCGTCGGTGATGCCCGTAGCGACGAAGAAGCAGTCGTCACCGGTCACCAGGGTGTCGGTGGTGAGGATGTGGTCGGGGTCGAGGTTGTGGCCGGCGTCGATGGCGCGCTGGCGCTCCTCGTCGTCGGTGGGCCACAGCCGGCCCTGGATCGTGCCGCCCATGGCCTTCATGGCGCACGCGGCGATGATGCCCTCGGGCGTGCCGCCGATGCCGAGGAGCAGGTCGATGCCGGTGTCGGCGCGGGCGGCCATGATCGCGCCGGCCACGTCGCCGTCGGTGATGAACTTGATCCGGGCGCCGGTCGCGCGGATCTCCTCGACCAGCTTGTCGTGGCGCGGACGGTCGAGCAGGACGACGGTCACGTCGGACGGGTTGGAGCCCTTGGCCTTGGCGACCTGGTGGATGTTCTCGGCGACGGGGTAGCGGATGTCGACCAGGTCGGCGGCCTCGGGGCCGGTGACGAGCTTCTCCATGTAGAAGACGGCGGAGGGGTCGTACATCGTGCCGCGCGGGGCGACGGCCAGGACGGCGACCGCGTTGGCCATGCCCTTGGCGGTCAGCGTGGTGCCGTCGATCGGGTCGACGGCGACGTCGCACTCGGGGCCGGTGCCGTCGCCGACGGTCTCACCGTTGTAGAGCATGGGGGCGTTGTCCTTCTCGCCCTCGCCGATCACGACGGTGCCGTTCATGCTGACGGTCGAGATCATCACGCGCATCGCCTGGACGGCGACGCCGTCGGCGCCGTTCTTGTCACCACGGCCGACCCACCGCCCGGCTGCCATGGCGGCCGCCTCGGTGACCCTCACCAGCTCGAGAGCGAGGTTGCGGTCGGGGGCGGGCGGCTCCACGGCGAGGGCGTCGTTCATAGGGCGAACCCTATCGGTCGCTTTCTCACTGGGCGTACACGTCGACTTCGGTCGCCTTGACGACGAACGTCGCGCCGGTGCCCGGTGCGAGTCCCAGCTCGGCGACCGAGGCCACCGTGACGTCCGCCGCGAGCTCGCCCGCGCGCACCCGGACGACATCCCCCAGCGGCTCGAGCTCGGTCACCACGACCGCCAGGGCGTTGCGCGGGCTGCCGCCGGGCGGCTCCCGGTGCACGGCCACCGCGGAGGGGCGGAAGACCGCCACCGCGGGGGCGCCGGGGGCGGGGTGGTCGCCGGTCGCGGCGGTGCCGTGCAGGAGCAGGCCGTCCGGACGTCGTACGCCGTCGGGGGTGGCGACGCCGGAGACCAGGTTGAGCCCCGCGAACCGCGCCGCGAAGGCGCTGCGCGGCCGGGAGAGCACCTCGCTGGTCGGTCCCTGCTCGGCCACCCGCCCGTCCTCGACCACGACCACCCGGTCGGCGAGCAGCAGCGCGTCGAGCACGTGGTGGGTGACGATGACGGCCGTGCGGTCGGCGAGGACGCGGCGCAGGAGCGTCCGCAGCGCCGGGGCGACCGCCACGTCGAGCGCCGCCATCGGCTCGTCGAGCAGCAGCAGGCGGGGGTCCGCGGCGAGCGCCCGGGCGACCGCGACGCGCTGCGCCTGGCCGCCGGAGAGCTGCGAAGGCTTGCGGCCGGCGAGGTCGGCGGCGTCGACCTCGGCGAGCCAGTGCTCGGCGGCGGCGCGGGCCGCGCGGCGTCCGGTCCCGGTGCTGCGCGGGCCGAAGGCGACGTTCTCCAGCACCGTCAGGTGGGGGAACAGCAGCGGGTCCTGCGCCAGCAGCGCCGTACGACGCGCGTGCGGCGCGACCCAGCGCCCGGGGCCGGTGAGCTCCTCGCCGTCGAGCACGATCCGCCCGGCGTCGGGGCGCAGCAGGCCGCCGAGGACCGCGAGCGTCGTGGACTTGCCCGCGCCGTTGGGGCCCAGCAGCGCGACGGTCTCGCCGTCCGCGATCTCGAAGCTGACGTTGACGTCACGTTCAGCGACGGTCACGTCCACGAGCGCGCTCACAGGGCACCCCGCGGCCGGACCAGGCCGATCACCAGCACGGCGACGGCGACCAGGACCAGCGACATCGCCACGGCGGCGTCGGCATCGGTGACCCGGAGGTTGTAGATGAGCAGCGGCAGCGTGCGGGTGGTGCCCTCCAGGCTGCCGGCGAAGGTGATGGTGGCGCCGAATTCACCCAGGGAGCGGGCGAACGCGAGCACGGCGCCCGAGGCCAGGCCCGGGAGCACGAGCGGCAGCGTGACCCGGCGCAGCACCGTCGTGGGGCGGGCGCCGAGCGAGGCCGCCACGACGTCGTACCGCTCGCCGGCGGTGCGCAGGGCGCCCTCCAGGCTGACCACCAGGAAGGGCAGCGACACGAACGTCTGGGCGAGGACGACGGCGACGGTGCTGAACGCGATCTTGATCCCGAGCGCCTCGAGCTCGGAGCCGAGCAGGCCCTGGCGGCCGAACGCGGACAGCAGGGCGATGCCGCCGACGACGGGCGGCAGCACGAGCGGGAGCAGCACGAGCGAGCGCAGCACCCCCAGCCAGCGGGCCTCGCTCCGGGCGAGGACCGTGGCCAGGGGGATGCCGAGCACCAGGCAGAGCAGGGTGCTGGCGGTCGACGTACGGATGCTGAGCCACAGGGCCGAGCGGGCCCCCTCGGACGTGATCAGCGAGAGGAAGTCGCCCCACGCGATCCGCGTCGTCATCGAGGCGACGGGCAGCACCACGAACACGGCGGCCAGCAGCGCCGGCCCGAAGAGCCAGCGCGGCAGGCCGACGTGCCGGGTGCGCCCGCCGCGACTCACGGGGTGGGCGCGCCGAAGCCGGCCTGCTCGAAGACCTTCTGTCCCTCGCCGAGGACGAGCTCGATCCACTGCTGCGCGAGGTCGGCGTGCTGGGCGTCCTTGACCGCGACGATCGGGTAGTGGTTGACGATGTCGGCCGCCTCGGGGAACTCGATGCCCTGGACCTTGTCGCCGGCCGCGGTCACGTCGGTGACGTAGACCAGGCCGGCGTCGGCCTCGCCGGACTCGACCTTGGCGAGGACGTCGGTCACCGACTGCTCCTCGCTGACCGGCTTGAAGTCCAGCCCGGCCGCCTCGGCGACCTTGGCCGACGCGCTGCCGCACGGGACCTCGGGCTGGCACAGCACCAGGTTGACGTCCTTCTTGGTCAGGTCGGCGAGACCCTTGATGCCGGCCGGGTTGCCCGGCGGGACCGCGATCATGAGCGTGTTGGTCGCGAACTCCTGGGGCTCGCCCGCGGTGAGACCGGCGGCGACGAGCTTGTCCATGTTGGCGGTGTCGGCCGAGGCGAAGACGTCGGCCGAGGCGCCCTCGGTGATCTGCGCGACCAGGTCGGAGGAGCCGCCGAACGATAGCTTGACGTCGACGTCGGAGTGCGCGGCCTCGTAGGTCTTCTCCAGCTCCTCGAACGTCTTGGTCAGCGACGCGGCGGCGAACACGGTGAGCTCGGTCTTGCCGCCGCTCTTGGTGTCGCCCCCCTTGTCGCCGTCGTCACCGCAGGCGGCGAGGGGGAGGGCGAGCAGGACGGCGGCGCTCGCGGCGCCGAGCCGGAGCCAGGTGGTCTTCATCAGGACTGCTTCCTCGGGGAGACGGGTCGTTCGACGACGACGGTGGTGGACTTGACCGACGCGATCGCGCGGACGCCGGGCTCGAGGCCCAGCTCGGCCGCGGCCTCCGCGCTCATCAGCGACACGACCCGGTAGGGACCGCAGACCATCTCGACCTGGGCCATCACCGTGTCGGCGACGACCCGGGTGACGATCCCGGTCATCCGGTTGCGCGCGCTGACCTCACCCGAACGGGTGCGCGTGCGGTCGGCCTCGTCGACCAGCGACGCGGCCAGCACGGCGAGGTCCGGGCCGGGGATGACGGTGCGTCCGTCGACGGTCGCACTCGCCACCCGGCCGGCGTCGATCCAGCGGCGCACGGTGTCGGTGCTGACGCCGAGGAGGTCAGCCGCCTCGGAGACGCGATAGTCGGCCATGACACCACCCTGCCGCATCTGCGGCAGAAAAGCGCCACCGGGTGTTGCATCCGCTGCTCAGCAGTCGGCGCGGACTCCCTTGACGGCGGCCAGCAGTCCCTCGCGCGCCTCGGTCACCACGGCACCGTCGACCGGCCGGCCCTGGGTGCTGCGGCGGGCCTGGGCGAGCAGGTCGGCGACGGCCTGCTCGGCGTTCTCGAGCTGGGCCCGCTCGTCGCCGGACACGGTGGCCTTGGCCGCGCTCAGCGCGGTCTTGACCGCGGTGAGGGTACGCCGGGCGGTCGCCGGGTCCTCGCTGATCGTGGCGATGGCGTTCTCGGCCTGGCGCTGGGCGTCGTCGACCGCGGTCTGGGCGATCGCGCAGGTCGGGCTGAGCTGCTTGCGCTGCTCGTCGGTGCAGCCCGCGGCGAGGACGCCGAGGACCAGCGTGGCCGCCGCGAGGCGCGCGGTCCGTCGTCCCATCAGGCCTCGACGATCACGGTCGTCGACTTCACCACGGCGGTCGCCGGCTTGCCGGGCTCGAGGCCCAGGTCGTCGGCGGCCTCGCGGCTCATCAGCGAGACGATCCGGTAGTCACCGCACGCCAGCTCGACCTTGGCCATCACGCCGTCGCGCTCGACCGAGACGACGACGCCGGCGAGCCGGTTGCGGGCGCTGGAGGTGGCGGTGCGCCCGGTCAGCTTGGCGGTCAGCGCCGGCAGCTGGTCCGAGCGCAGCACGCGCTGGTTGTTCTGGCGCTCGAACACGACGCGGCCCTCGGACTCCCAGCGGCGCAGCGTGTCGACGCTCACGCCCACGGCCTGGGCGACCTCACCGATGCGCAAGTACTCCGACACGTCGCTCATCCTAGGGCGCTCCCGTCGCCGCCGGGGCGGGGAACCGGACCGCGCCGTCGAGCCGGAACCGGACGGGGTCGCCGAGACCGACGCTGCCGGTCGGCCGGACGGTCCGCACGGAGCCGTGCGCTCCGGTGACCTCGATCCGGACGCCGTCCTGCTGGGGGACCAGCCGGGTGACGGTGCCGGTGAGCTCGCCGGCGGCGTCGAGGACGACGTGCGGGGGACGGGTCAAGACCAGCTCGTCGCCGAGGACCAGCTCGCCGTCGTACCCGAGGAAGCGGGCGACCTCGGCGCTCGGCGGCGCGGCGAGGAGCGCGTCCGGACCGCCCGCGGCGACGACCCGGCCCTCGATCATGACGACCAGCCGGGTCGCCAGCGCCCAGGCCTCCGCGCGGTCGTGGACGACGACGAGGACGCCGCCCGCCGCGGTGCGCAGCGCCGACCCCGTGTCCTCGCACAGCGCGGCGCGGGTCTCGGCGTCGAGGCCGGCGAACGGCTCGTCGAGGAGCAGCAGGTCGGGCCGGAGCGCGATCCCGCGGGCGACGTGGACCCGGCGCCGCTCCCCGCCCGAGAGGGTCGTCGCGTGGCGCCGGGCGAGGTGCGCGGCGCGCATCTGCTCCAGCGCCTCCATCGCCCGCGCCCGCCGCTGCGACCGCGGGACGCCCCACCAGGCGAGCGCGAGCTCGACGTTCGCGCGCACCGACCGGCTCGCCAGACCCGGGGCCTGCAGCACGGAGGCGACGCGTCCGGTCCGCTCCACCCGGCCGCCGTGGGCGCGGACCACGCCGCCGACCGCTTCGAGCAGGCTGCTCTTGCCCGCGCCGTTCGGGCCGAGCACCGCCACGACCTCGCCGCGGTCCAGGGTCAGGTCGACGCCGTGGACGACGCTCGCCCGGCCGCGGCGTACCTGCAGGGCGTCGAGGGTGAGGAGCCGCTCGCCGCTCACGTCGCCCGCCTGGGCGGTCCGGGCCGGCGCCGGCCGTACTGGAGCATCGTGAGCAGCGCGACCACGACGAGGATCAGGCCGAGCAGCACGATGCCGATCGCGATCGCCTCGGCCCAGTGCGCGGCGTTGACCCGCGCGAGGGTGGCGCTGGCCAGGGTCTGGGTCAGGCCGTCGATATTGCCGCCGACCAGGACGACGGCGCCGACCTCCGAGAGCCCCGAGCCGATGGCGGCGATGACCGCGGCGAGGATCCCGGTCCGCGCCTCGCGGGCCGCGAGCGCGCCGACCCGCAGCCGGCCCGCGCCGAACGCGCGGGCCTGGTCGAGCAGGCCGGGGGAGACGTCGCGCACCGCGGAGGCGCTGAGGGCCACGATGATCGGCAGCGCGAGCACGGTCTGGGCGACGTAGACGCCGTTGAGCGTGAACAGCAGGTGCAGGCGGCCCAGCGGCCCGACCGGGAACATGAGCAGCACCAGGAACAGCCCCACGATCACCGGCGGCAGGCCCAGCCCGGCGTTCGCGAGCACCAGCCCGACGCCGCGGCCGCGGAACCGGCCCAGCCCGAGCGCGAGCCCGATCGGCAGCCCGATCACGAAGGCGACGAGTGTCGGCAGCAGCGCCACCTTGAGCGTGGTCAGCGTCAGGTCGAGCAGCCACGGCTCGCGGCCGAGCACCAGGTCCCAGGCCTGGCCGAAGCCGTCGGTCCAGAAGTTCACGGAGTCGGTCCGGCGGAGGGCTTCGGGACGACGTAGACGAGGCGGCCGTCGTTGAGCCGGTAGACCTGGCCCACCTGCTCGCCCTGGCCGACCACCGACGGCGCATCGGTCGGTACGTCGGACACCTCCGCGTCCGGCGGCACCGTGATCGAGCCCGGGGGCGGCTGCTGGGCCGGTGCGCCGTCCTTGGTGAGGGTGTCCGCCAGGTTGAGCGAGGACAGCGCGGCGAGCAGGAAGCCGACCGACAGCACGATCCCGAGGTCGAACAGGTTGACCAGACCGTCGAGCGGGTCGCCGGCCCGGTCCTCGTGGCGCCGGGCGCGCGGGTTGACCCGGATCACCGGACGCGCTCCTCGGCCGGGGTGGCCGGGTCGGCGGGGGTGGTCTGGTCGGCCGCGGCGGTGAGGATCGCGGCGACGTACTCGAGGTCGGAGAAGTCCTGGCCGTAGATCCGGTCCCGGGCCAGCGAGATCGCGAAGGCTCCCGCGCCGACCAGCAGGCCGAGCACGGTGATGCTGAACGCGAGGCGCAGGTTGTCCGAGAGCGCGGCGATGTCGCCGGCGGCCAGCCCTTCGAGTGCCGGTGAGAGGGGGATCAGCGTGCCCATCAGCCCGAGCGCCGGGCCGGTCCGCACCAGCAGCCGGGTCCGCCCGAGCCGGCGCTGCCGGCCGAAGTCGAAGTCGGCGAGCTGCTTGGCCATCCGCGCCTCGGCTCCCGGGGTCCCGGCGTCCCGCGCGAACGACGCGAGCACCGCCCCCATCGCGGGGCTCCACGCGACGGCCCGCAGGGCCTGCGCCATCGCGTCCCGGTCGCCCGCGTCGAGCGCCCCGCGCGCCCGGTCCGCCGCCTGCACCAGCGCCGGCAGCCGGCGCTGCAGCCGCCGCGCCGTCTCGGCGGCGAACGAGCCCAGCTCGACCACCACCCACGCGAGCGAGGCGAGCGCGAGCACCACGACGGGGATCTCGAGCGCCTCCGAGGCCCGGAAGATCGTCTCGTAGAGCTGGTCCTTCATGAGGTGGCCTTCCTGGTGCGGAGTACGTCGCGCAGCTCTCCGGCCGCGCCGACGAGGACGAGGAGCCCCGCCAGCAGCGCGAACCACACGCCCGTGGCGATCCGGAACGGGTGCTTCGGCGGCACGACGGTCGAGCTGGTCGCCGGGCCCTCGGTGGGCGCGGGGGCGTCCACGCCGCCGGTCGTCGTACCGGAGCTGAGGAGGAGGCCGCGGACGGTGCCGTCGTCGGGGTCAGGTGCGGGGGTCGGTGAGGTCGTCGCCGTGCCGGCGGGTTCGGGCGGTCCGGTCGGGCCCGGTGCGCCGTCGGTCCCGGTGCCTCCGGGGGTCGCGTGCTGGCCGCCCGGGGGGCCCTCGGTCTCGCCGTTGCCGTCGCCCTTGCCGCCACCTCCGCCGGGTTGGACCGGGACGGTGGGGGTCTCGGTCGGGGGCGGTGCGTCCCCGACCGTGAAGGTCGCGAGGGCGCGGCCGTAGGAGTCGCGGTCGTCGGTGACGACCAGGCCGATCGTCCGGCCGCCCTTGGTCGTCCAGGTCGCCGATGCCGTCGCCGGGTTCTGCGGATCGGCCGCGCCGGCGCTCCCGAGCTGCCAGCGGTAGGTGAGCCGCGACGGGTACGGCGCGCCCGGCACGTCGGCGCGGAACCGCACCTTCTGGCCGACGGTCGGGTGGGCCGGGGTCACCGTGATCTCCGGGGTGAGGACGCGGCCGGTGGTGCTGAGGGTCACCTCGAGGGCGATCCGTCCTCCCGGCCGCAGGTCGTCGTCGCCGTTGACGTCGTCGGTGCCGGGGCGCAGGGGACGGATGTAGGAGACGGCGTCGGAGTCGGCGAAGTACACGACGGGTTCGAGGCCGTCGGCGAAGCCGCCGCTGCCCGCGGGGCCGAGGTCGGCCTTGCCGAGCGTGGAGATGTAGTCGTTCTGGGGGTGGGGGAGCTTCACGATCGTCACGTCCGACGGCTGCAGTCCGTCGAGTGCGGCGCCGGGCCGGGTCAGGTGCTCGATCAGGTCGCGGACCGGCAGCGCACTCGTGGCGGTCACCCGGTCCTCGACCGGGCCCCCGGGGACGCGACGGATGTCGTAGTCAGGGTTGTGCTCACCCGCCTCGGCCGCCCAGGCCCTGATGTCGCTGCCCGGCACCAGCACGGTCCGGCCCTCGGGCCCGGTCAGCGTGACGATCACGCACCCGTCGACGGCGCTGCCCGGGCAGGGCCCGGCGGCCGCCGGGTCCGCCGTCATGCCGACGAGCGACGCGGTCGCCCCCAGCCCGAGGGCCAGGAGCGACCACGTCAGCCGTCGCGTGCGCTTGCTCAGCGGGCCGTCCGCTTCTTGGGCGAGGTGGCGGGGGTGCTGGTGCCGGGGTTGGTGTACTTCACGTAGTAGGTGAAGCGCTTGCCCTTGACCCGGACCTTGGTGCTCCAGGTCTTCGCGCCCTTGCGGAGCGCGACGGTGGTCAGGGCGCGGAACTTCTTCGCGCCGGCGACCTTCACGTAGACGACGACCTTGGCCTTCGCGCTGCCGGCGGCGGGCGTGAGCTTGCCGTGGAAGCGGGTCTTGGCGCCGGCCTTGGCCGCCTTCGCGGTGACTGTGCCCTTGGCGAGCGGGGCGGCCGTGACGTTGACCGTGCCGAGGGAGGTCTCGGTCGGGGCGAGCAGGTCGCCGAAGATCGGGTCGAGGGTGGTGTTCTCGATCTTGGTGATCTGGTCGGTGACGACGGCGTACCTCATCGACGCAGTCGGCTTGTAGGTCAGGGTGAAGGCGCCGGTGGCATCGGTGGTCGCGGTGGCGACGGTCGTGGCGGCGCCGCCGCCGGTCGGCGTACCGACGAGCTTGACGGGGACGAAGTCCAGCTTCGGCGTGCCCGGTACGACATTGCGCAGGGTGCCGGTCACCTTGAGCGTCTGGCCGGAGACGAGCGAGGCCGGGACGGTCGAGGTGGTGACGGCCGGGGCCGCGGACGGCAGGAAGGGCGCGTCGCCGGTGTCGCTCAGGTAGCCGCCGACGGCGGTCTGGCCGGCCGGGGACGTCACCCAGTTGAGGAAGGCCGTGGCCGCCGCGGTGTTGATGGAGACGCCGGGGTTGGCGGTGAACTTCGCCGGGTTGATGGCGTAGGCGTGGAACGAGTTGACCAGGAGGTCGGGGCCACCGATCGCGTTCGGGGCGTTGTCCCGGGTCAGGATCGTCAGGTTCGTGGCCTGCGCGGTCGATTGGAGGTAGTTGAACGTGCCGCGGTCGGTGAAGACGTAGCAGCTGTTCGCCGGGCGGGGCGAGAAGTTGCAGGTGCTCGCCGCGAGGATGTTCGGGGCCTGGGTCAGGTCCGTGCGCTTGTACCAAGCGGGCAGGTCGGCGACCGTGCCGCACGCGCCGTTGCCGGTGGTGGGCGCCTTGCCGCCGCCGTCGGAGGCGCTGATCGTGCAGAGCGGTACGCTGGTCGTCTCGGCCCAGATCGCGTGCTCCTGCACGGTGGTGCCGGGGGTGCCGCCGCGCGAGACGAAGGTCGCCGTACCGGCGGCTCCGGCGGTGGCGATGTCCTGGAAGGTGCGGACGATGTCGTTGCCGTGGCCCGCGCTCGAGATGCCGGCGGGGTCGGCGGCCGGGCCGCCGAGGATGTAGTCGCCCCAGAAGATCGCGCGACCGTACGACTCGAGCGAGTAGCCCTCGTCGACGAACTGGTTCTCCAGCGCCGCCGCGTGGACGATCATCGCGCTCGCCGCGCCGGACTTGGCGTAGGCGATCGCGGCGCCCGTGCCGCGGCTGACGTAGTTGAGCGTGTACTGCGGGTACGCCGCCTCGAACTGCGGCTTGAGGATCGTCTGGACCAGGAACGAGTCGTAGACGTCGCTCGTCCCGACGACCGTCAGGGTCGCGTTGTCGTCGGCGTGGGCCGCCGGGGCGATGGCGGTCGCGGTCAGGGGGAGGGCCAGCACGGCGCTCGCCGCGGCCAGCCGGCGCAGCAGGGTGGTGCGCTTCTTCGTTGGTGTGGACACCATCCGGACCCTAGGGCATTTACCTAGGAAGTACGTAGCAAATGTTGCCAAGAGTGCAACAACCGTTGGGTAGGTTCGTCGTCGTGCGCCCTCCCGGGTGCGTGCTTCGTGGGGCCGGCTGGGAGACTGGGGGCGAGATGAGCACGCAGCAGACCGAGTCCACCGGCCGTCCGGGCCGCTACCAGCGCTCCTTCAGCGGCCTCATCTCCTCGCTGCTGGTGACGGTCCTGGTCATCGGCGGCCTCCTCTACTTCATGGGCGCCTTCCGCAGCTCCACGGAGATCAAGCCGGAGGCGGTCGACTACCTCGAGACCGTGCAGTCGGCCCAACAGGCCGGGCTGACGCCGGTCTACCCGAGCGCACTGCCCCAGGGCTGGATCTCGACCGGCGTCGACGTGACGCCGTCCGAGGAGGACCCGGTCTTCATGGTCCGGATGCTCACCGGCAAGGAGCGCTTCGTCGCCGTCCGGCAGGAGCGTGCGACGTCGTCGGCGCTGCTGACCAAGTGGGTCGACGAGGAGACCCAGGCGGGTGCGGGCTACACCGTGCCCGCGTCGGTCGCGGCGCCGGTCGCGCGGGAGTGGAAGGGCTACACCGACAAGGGCGGTGACGCGGCGTACGTCGCGAAGGTCGGCGAGAACACCGTGCTGGTGTTCGGCTCCGCGTCGAAGCAGGAGCTGCAGTCGATCGTCGACGCGCTCGTGACGACGAAGATCCGCTAGTCCTCGTCGTCGTCCTCGTCCGCCTCCGCGGACTCGTCGTCGAGCACCGCGTCGAGCCGTGCCCGGACCCCGTCGATCCAGCCCTGGCAGACGGTGGCCAGCGCCTCGCCGCGCTCCCACAGGGCCAGTGACTCCTCGAGCGTCGTACCGCCGGCCTCGAGCTGCCGCACGACCTCGACCAGCTCGGCGCGGGCGTCCTCGTAGGACAGCTCCTCGGTGGTCGCGGTCCCGGGCTCGTCAGTCATGGTTCTCCTCGATCGACTCGGTCGTGGTGGCGGTGACGTGGATGCGGCCGTCGGCGACGCGCACCGAGAGCGGGGCGTCGGCGGCGACCTCGTGGACGGAGGTGACGACGCGGCCGGCGTCGTCCTGGAGGACGGCGTACCCGCGGCGCAGGGTGGCCAGCGGGGACAGCGCGCGGACCCGGGCACGGCGGTGGTCGAGGTCGTCGGCGGCGCGGTCGAGCTGCCACTCGAGCTGGCGGCGGATCCGGGTGCGCCAGTCGTCGAGCTCGTCGAGGCGGGCGTCGAGGAGGGTGCCGGGGTGGGCGAGTGCGGGGCGGGAGCGGATCGCGTCGAGCTGGGCCTGCTCGCGGTCGACGCGGGTGCGTGCGGCGCGGCGCAGGGCCTCGCGGGCGCGGTCGAGCATCGCGCGCTCCTGGGCGATGTCGGGGACGATCAGCTTGGCCGCGTCGGTCGGGGTCGAGGCGCGGACGTCGGCGACGAGGTCGAGCAGCGGGCTGTCGGGCTCGTGGCCGATCGCGGAGACGACGGGGGTGCGGGCGGCGGACACGACCCGGATCAGGCCCTCGTCGGAGAAGGGCAGCAGGTCCTCGACCGAGCCGCCGCCGCGGGACACGACGATCACGTCGACGGCGGGGTCGGCGTCGAGGCGTCGTACCGCCTCGATGACCTCGGCGGCCGAGCGCGCGCCCTGCATCGAGGCGTAGGCGGTGGTGAAGACGACGGCGGGCCAGCGGCGGGTGGCGTTCTCGACGACATCGCGCTCGGCGGCCGAGCCGGGCGCGGTGACCAGGCCGACCCGGGTCGGCACGGTCGGCAGCCGGCGCTTGCGCTCGGGCGCGAAGAGTCCCTCGGCGGCGAGGAGCTGACGGCGGCGCTCGAGGCGGGCGAGCAGCTCGCCGAGGCCGACCATCCGGATCTCGCGGGCCTGGAGCGAGAGCGTCCCCCGGTTGGCGTAGTACGACGGCCGCGCGTGGATGACGACGCTCGCCCCCTCGGTCACCGGGGTCGGCAGGCTGTCGAACATCACCCGCGAGCAGGTGACCGGCACCGAGATGTCCGCGACCGAGTCGCGCAGCGTCAGGAACACCGTGGCCAGGCCGGGACGCCGGCTCACCTGGGTCACCTGGCCCTCGACCCACACCGCCCCGAGCCGGTCGACCCACCCGGAGATCGCGTTCGCGATCGCCCGGACCGGCGCCGGCTTCTCGAGGGACGTCTCCAGGGCCACGTCGCGACACTAGTGTGTCGGGATGACAGCGCTGGTGATCGGGGAGTCCGTGCTGGACGTCGTCCACGCGCCGGGCCTGGCCCCCGTCGAACGCCCGGGCGGCTCGGCCGTCAACGTCGCCGTCGCGCTCGCCCGGCTGGGGCGCGCGGTCCGGCTCGCGACGTCGTACGGCGACGATGCGGCGGGTCGTCTCGTCGCCGAGCACCTGCGGGCGGCGGGCGTCGGCCTGGCCGGGACGCCGACCGTGCTGGGGGCGACCTCGCGCGCGGAGGCGGTGATCGGCGGGGACGGCGCGGCGACGTACACCTTCGCGATGGGGTGGGAGCTGCCGGCGGACGTCGAGGAGCCTGCGGAGGCGGCCCGCGTCGTCCACGTGACCTCCCAGGCGCCGCTGCTCGCGCCGGGTGCGGCGGACACGCTCGCCCTGGTCGAGCGGCTGCGCGCGGCCGGTGCGACCGTCTCGTACGACATCAACCTGCGCCCCGCGGTCACCGGCACCGGACCGGACGTCGCCGCCGGGGTGCTCCGGATGGCCGCGCTCGCCGACATCGTCAAGGCCTCCGACGAGGACCTGCTCGCGCTGTGGCCCGAGCGGTTCGTGGGGGAGAGCGCCACCGCGCTGCTCGCGATCGCCGGCGGCCCGGTCGCCGTGGTCGTCACCCACGGCGGGGACGGCGCGTCGTGGCACGCCTGCTCCGGTACGGACTGGTCGACCGGCGGGGTGCACGCGCCGCCGGTCGAGGTCGTCGACACCATCGGCGCGGGGGACACCTTCGCGGCCGGGCTGCTCGACCACCTGTGGCCGGTGCTCGGACCGGGCGGCCGGGAGCGGATCTGCGGCCTCGGGCCCGAGGAGTGGACCGCCGCGCTGGCGTACGCCGCCCGGGCGGCCGCGGTGACGGTCGGGCGGGTGGGGGCGGATCCGCCGACGCGGGACGAATTGTCTGAAACTGCCCCGGCCGAGGGAGAAGCGGTCTAGCGTCAGCCCGCATGAGGACGAGGGTGCGTACGTGGCGGGTGGCCGGGCTGCTGCCGGTCCTGGCGGTGACGATGGCGCTCGGCGCGTGCAGCGGCCAGGAGTCCGCCGATCCGGCGGCGCGGGCGACGGCGACGGTCACCACGACCGCGACGGCGACGGTGACCGCCACGGTCACGGCCACGCCCACGCCCTCGGTGCGCGGGTTCGCCGACACCGGCGCGACCGCGACACCCCAGCCGAAGCCGGCCCCGAAGCCCAAGCCCGCGCCCAAGCCGAAGCCCAAGCCCAAGCCGAAGCCGAAGCCGGCCCCCGTCACCGTCTCCTACGAGAACTGCGACGACGTCCGCGCCCACGGCGCGGCCCCGATCCGCATCGGCGACCCCGGCTACGGCTCCCACCTCGACCGTGACGGAGACGGCGTCGGCTGCGAGTGAGGCCCGCGCGGTCGCACCCCCTAGGCTTCTCGGGTGCGCCTGCGGATCGATCTCGCCTACGACGGCGCCGACTTCCGGGGCTGGGCGGCGCAGCCGGGTCTGCGGACCGTCCAGGCCGAGCTGACCAGTGCGCTGACCACGGTGCTGCGGCTGCCGGAGGGGTCGCTGCGGGTCACCTGTGCCGGCCGGACCGACTCCGGGGTGCACGCGCGCGGCCAGGTCGCGCACGTCGACGTCCCGGAGGACGCCGAGCAGGGCTCGGAGACGGCGGCGCGCCAGCTCGGGCAGCTCGACGTGCTGGCCCGGCGGGTCAACGGGGTGCTGGCGAAGGACGCGCGGGTGCGCCGGATCAGCGTGGCGCCGGAGGCGTTCGACGCGCGGTTCGCGGCGCTGTGGCGGCGCTATGCCTACCGGATCGTGGACGACCCGGCCCGGGTGGACCCGCTCGTGCGCAACCACGTGCTCTTCTGGCCGCGGGCGCTCGACGTCGCGGCGATGGACGAGGCGGCGCGGTCGCTGGTCGGGCTGCACGACTTCGCGGCGTTCTGCAAGCACCGTGAGGGTGCGACGACGATCCGGACGCTCCTGGAGTTCGGCTGGACCCGGACGTCCGAGGGGATGCTGCTCGGGCACGTCCAGGCCGATGCGTTCTGCCACTCGATGGTGCGGGCGCTGGTCGGCTGCATGATCGCGGTGGGCGAGGGGCGCAAGGATCCCGCCTGGGCGGCGGAGATCCTGACCGGGCGGCGGCGCGACCAGAACGTGGTCGTCGTCCCGGCGCACGGGCTGACGCTCGAGGAGGTCGCCTACCCGGACGACGCCGAGCTGGCCGAGCGGGTCGCGCAGGCGTCGGCACGGCGTACGTTGGCGGAAGGGGCCGAGGGATGAGCGACGAGCACTACTTCTCCGCCGACCCGTCGGTGGCCTTCCAGCGCGCGCCCGTCCACGCCGAGGTGTGGGGCGTCGAGCTCGACCTGGTCAGCGGCTCCGGGGTGTTCGCGCAGGGCCGCCTCGACATCGGTACGTCGATCCTGTTCCGCGAGACCGAGCCGCCCACCGGCGGGCGGATCCTCGACCTCGGCTGCGGGTACGGCGTGATCGGGCTCGCCTGCGCCGTCGCGGCCGCCGAGGCCGTGGTCACCGCGGTCGACGTCAACCAGCGCGCCGTGCTCCTCGCCAACGAGAACGCCGCCACGCTCGGCGTCACCGACCGGTTCACCGCGGCCACGCCCGAGGGGATCGACCCCGCCGCGACGTACGACGAGATCTGGTCGAACCCGCCCATCCGGATCGGCAAGGCGGCGCTCCACGAGCTGCTGCTGACCTGGCTGCCGCGGCTCGCCCCGGGCGGCCGCGCGGTGATGGTGGTCGGCAAGAACCTCGGTGCGGACTCGCTGCAGCGCTGGCTGGGCGAGCAGGGCTTCCCGACCGAGCGGCTGGCGAGCGCCAAGGGGTTCCGGGTCCTCGAGTCCCGCCGCGGCTGAGGGACGCGCCCCTACAGTGGGCGCATGCCGACCGAGTTCACCGTGCGCGGGGCGCACACCGCGTTCCAGCGCCCCGAGCGGGGCACCGTCCAGGTCACCCTCGGGTTCGAGGGGCCGAAGATGCAGCCCGTCTACGACCGCGTGCTGCGCGACCTCGACAGCGTGAAGAAGTCGATCCAGCCGATGCACGACCCCGACCAGGGTCCGGTCACCTGGTGGTCGACCAAGCACGTGCGCACCTGGGCCAACCGCCCGTGGAACCAGGACGGCAAGCAGCTCCCGCTCGTCCACCACGCCAGCGTCGGCGTCGAGGTGAAGTTCCGCGACTTCGGCGCCCTCAGCGCCTGGGTGAGCGGTCACGTCGCCGGCACCGAGGGCTTCAGCCTCGACGGGGTGGTCTGGGCGCTGACCGAGAGCAACCGCCACGACCTGGAGCGCGCGGTCCGCACCCGTGCGGTGCAGGAGGCCGTCCGCCGCGCCCAGGAGTACGCCGACGCGCTCGGCCTCGGCGCCGTCACCCCGGTCGCGGTGGCCGACGCGGGGATGCTGGGCGAGGGGATCACGCCGATCGGCGGGGGCGGCGGTGCGCCGTACATGCGGATGGCGGCGAAGGACAGCGCCGGCGGCGCCGAGCTCAACCTGTCGCCCGAGGACATCGAGGTCACCGCCGAGATCGACGCGCGCTTCGTCGCCGAGTGAGCCGGCTCTCCGAGGTCGCCCGGCTGCTCGACCGCAGCGGCGAGCTCACGCACGCGCGGGCCGCCGTTCTGCAGCAGGCGGCGGCGCCGGACCGGCCGGAGCGCTACAAGTGCACCCATCCCGAGCTGTCGGGCGCCGGCTGGTCGCACCCGTGGCCGGACGAGGAGATGTATCCGCACGCCTGCTGCCGCGAGCACGAGCACTGCCCGGCCGAGTGGGCGCGCTGAGCTCGCGAAACCCGGTCGCTTTCCGCCCGCCGACCCCGGACAATCGACCCTCGTGGGACATGTAGAGGTCGCCGGCGTCCGGTACGAGCTGCCCGACGGGCGGGTGCTCCTGGACGAGGTGTCGTTCCGGGTCGGCGAGGGTGCCAAGGTGGCGCTCGTCGGCGCCAACGGTGCGGGCAAGACGACGCTGTTCCGGATCATCACCGGTGACCTCCAGCCCCATGCGGGCGCGGTGACGCGCTCGGGTGGGCTGGGCGTGATGCGGCAGATGGTCGACCGGGGGCTCGGTGAGGAGCCGACCGTGGCGGACCTGCTGCTGGGGCTGGCGCCCGAGCGGGTGCAGCAGGCGGCGGCCGAGGTGGAGCGCTTCGAGCTGGCGCTGATGGACACCGACGACGAGGCGACCCAGCTGGCCTATGCCCACGCGCTCGCCGAGTACGCCGACGCCGGTGGGTACGACGTCGAGGTGGTCTGGGACGTGTGCACGGTCAAGGCGCTCGCGGTGCCCTACGACCGGGCCAAGTACCGCGAGCTGCGCACGCTGAGCGGCGGTGAGCAGAAGCGGCTGGTGCTGGAGTACCTGCTGGCCGGGCCCGAGGAGGTGCTGCTGCTCGACGAGCCGGACAACTTCCTCGACGTGCCCGGCAAGATCTGGCTGGAGCAGCGGATCGCGGCCTCGGACAAGACGATCCTCTTCATCAGCCACGACCGTGAGCTGCTCGCCAACGCCGCGACGCACGTGGTCACGGTCGAGCTCGGGGCGGGTGGCACGGGCAACAGCGCGTGGACGCACCCGGGCGGGTTCGCGTCGTACCACGAGGCGCGCAAGGACCGGTTCGCGCGCTTCGCCGAGCTGCGCCGGCGCTGGGACGAGGAGCACGCCAAGATCAAGGCGCTCGTGCTGCGGCTCAAGATCAAGGCGGAGTACAACGACGGCATGTCGTCGCAGTACCGCGCGGCGCAGACCCGGCTGCGCAAGTTCGAGGACGCCGGCCCGCCGACCGAGCAGCCGCGCGAGCAGCAGGTCACGATGCGGCTGTCCGGCGCGCGCACGGGCAAGCGGGCGGTGGTCTGCGAGGACCTCGAGCTGACCGGGCTGATGAAGCCTTTCGACCTCGAGGTCTGGTACGGCGACCGGCTGGCCGTGCTGGGCTCCAACGGCTCCGGCAAGTCCCACTTCCTGCGCCTGCTCGCCGCGGGCGGCTCCGACCCGGACGTCGAGCACCGCCCGGTCGGCGACGTGCCGATCGCGCCGGTCGCCCACGCGGGCCGGGCCCGGCTGGGCGCGCGGGTGCGGCCGGGGTGGTTCGTGCAGACCCACGAGCACCCCGAGCTGGTCGGGCGGACGCTGCTGGAGATCCTGCACCGCGGCGACGGCACACCCCAGGGGCGCCAGGGGATGGGCCGGGAGCAGGCGAGCCGGGTGCTCGACCGCTACGAGCTGGCCGACAGCGCCGAGCAGCCGTTCGAGTCGCTCTCGGGCGGCCAGCAGGCGCGCTTCCAGATCCTGCTGCTCGAGCTCTCCGGCGCCACGCTGCTGCTGCTCGACGAGCCGACCGACAACCTCGACGTGCAGTCCGCCGAGGCGCTGGAGGAGGGCCTGGAGGCCTTCGACGGCACGGTCGTCGCGGTGACCCACGACCGGTGGTTCGCGCGCGGGTTCGACCGGTTCTGCGTGTTCGGCTCCGACGGCACCGTCTACGAGTCCGACGGCCCGGTCTGGGACGAGGGCCGCGTGGAGCGCACCCGGTGAGCGGCTTCGAGGTCGTCGAGGTCGCCCACGGCGACGACGCGGGGATCCGGGCCTGGGCGGCGGTGACCGCCGCCTCGCTGCGCCACGACGTGGGCCCGCCGGCGACGCCGTGGACCGCCGAGGAGCTGGCGGTCGTGGTGGGCACCAGCGACGGGATGCGCCGCGACACCTTCCACCTCGGCCTCCTCGACGGCGAGCCGGTCGCGGCGGGCTGGCTGGCGATGCGCCTGCTCGACAACCTGGACGCCGCCGAGCTCGACGTCCACGTGCTGCCCGCCCACCGCCGCCACGGGTACGGCGGCCGGGTGCTCGACCGGCTCCACGAGCGCGCCGCGGAGGCCGGCCGGAGCCGCCTCGATGCGCGCTCCCAGTGGCCCTACGACGGGCCGGCCGACGGTGCCGGCACCCCGGGCATGGCGTTCGCGCTGGCGCGCGGCTACCACTTCGGCATCGGCGAGGTGCAGCGCGAGCTGGTGCTCCCGGTGAGCGAGGAGCGGCTCGTGGCGCTGGCGGCGGACGCGGCGCCGCACCACGCGGCGTACCGGATCGAGGCGTGGCAGGGGCCCGTCCCCGACGAGCTGGTCGAGAGCTGGCTCGCGGTGTGGAGCACGCTGCCGACCGAGGCGCCGACGGGGGAGTCCGAGCGCGAGGACGACTCGGCCGATGTCGCGGCCTTCCGGGCGATGGAGGCGACCCAGGCCCGGCAGGGCCGTCGTTCGTGGCATGCGGTGGCGCTCGACGCCGCCGGCGAGGTCGTGGCCTACACCGAGGTCGTGGTCCCGGCGCACGATCCCGGGGTCGCCTTCCAGTGGGGCACGCTCGTGGCCCGCGGGCACCGCGGTCACCGCCTGGGCGTGGCGCTCAAGGTGGCCAACCTGCAGGCCCTCCAGCGCGACCTCGGCCCGGCGGCGTCCGGACGCCGCCTGGTGACCTGGAACGCCGAGGTCAACGGGCCGATGATCGACATCAACGAGGAGCTCGGCTTCGTCCCGTCGGCGCGTTCGGCAGAGCTCCAACGCCGCGCCGGTTAATCCCTTGGCCTGGGTGGGTCCTGGATGCGACGGTGGACCCATGGCTGCCAACAACGCGAACGATGACCTGAAGGCCAAGATGCGCGAGGCCCTGGACCGCAAGAACCGCAAGGAGAAGGGCGTCCACGAGGACAGCCCGACCAAGGAGAAGGCGCACGGGTCCGAGGTCGCCGGCGGCGGTCCGCGGATGCACCGCCGGAAGGCCGGCGGAGGCGGCTCCTAGGAGAGTCCCGCGAGCATGCCCCCCGACACGCCCTGCAGGTCAGCCGCGCTCCGCCGGCCCGTCTGTGGGGCGCGGCGCCTTCTCTAGCCGTCCGAGCCGAGCGCGAGGTCGGTGGTGGCTTCCTTGCCGTTGCGCTGGTAGGTGACCTTGACCGTGTCGCCGGGGCGGTAGGAGCGCACGGTCGCGATCAGGCCCTCGGTCGTGTCGATCTGGTGGTCGTCGATGGCGGTGATGATGTCGCCGTCCTTCAGCCCGGCCTTGCCGGCCGCGGAGCCGTTCTCGATGCTCTGGATCCGGGCGCCGGTGATCGTGCTGTCGCTCGACCCGGCGGTGCCGGCCGCGTCGCGGACCTGGATGCCGAGGCGGGCGTGGGTGGGCGTCTCGCCCGCCCGGAGCTGGTCGATGATCGGCAGCACCTCGTCGATCGGGATCGCGAAGCCGAGCCCGATCGAGCCGGACTCCGCGCCGCCCTGGGCCGAGCCGGTGGAGCGGATCGAGGCGTTGATGCCGACCAGCTGACCGTCCATGTTGACCAGCGGCCCGCCGCTGTTGCCGGGGTTGATCGCGGCGTCGGTCTGGATGGCCGGGTACGCCGTCGCGTTGCCGTTGGCGTCCCGGGCCACCTCGACCGGGCGGTCGAGCGCGCTCACGATGCCGCTGGTGACGGTCGCGGCGAGGCCGAACGGCGACCCGACGGCGACCACCTGCTCGCCCACGTCGAGGTTGCTCGACTTGCCGATGGTGATCGGCTTGAGCCCGTCGACGCCCTCGACCTTGACCAGCGCGGTGTCGGTGAGCGGGTCGGTGCCGACCACGGTGGCGCGGGCCTTCTTGCCGTTGTTGAACGACACGGTGACCTCGGCCTGGTCGGCCTGGATCTGGCCGCCCAGCGTCACCACGTGGTCGTTGGTGAGGATCAGGCCGTCGGCGTCGAGGATGACGCCCGAGCCGCTGCCGCCCGAGCCGCCGCCGCTCACGTTGAGCTCGACGACCGAGGGCAGCACGGCCGAGGCGACGGACTCGACGCTGCCGGACGCGGCCGGCTTGTTGCCGCTGTCGACGACCGGGAGCGGGGCACTCGTGCTCGACGGGCTCCCACCGCCGTTGGCGTTGTCGTAGAGGGCGGCGCCGGCGACCCCGGCCCCGCCTCCCACCAGCAGTGCGCCGCTCAGCACGGCGACCGCGAAGCCGGCCCGTCGTGGACGCCGGCCCGGGGAAGCCGGCGCTCCTTCGAAGGGGGAGGGCGGCGGGAACGGCGGGGGAGGCGGGACCTGGGTCATGTCATCCATCGTGCGCAGCCTCCCTGTGATCCCGCTGAGACCGAGGTGAGGACTTCCTCTGAGCCTGCGGTGACGGGCTGCGTCTCGTAGATCAACCCCAAAGACATAAAGTTGAGCGACTCGCTATAGATTACGTCGGGTGTCCACCCGCTCCTCCGTCTCCGCACCGCGCCGCTGGGCCGGCCTCGCCGTCAGCCTGGTCGTGCTGCTGGTCGTCTGGTCGGTGGTCGCCGCGGCGGACCTGGTCCAGCCGCACTACCTGACCCCGAGCCCGCTGGAGGTGTGGGACGCGTTCGTGCGCGCCAACTCCCACCACCCCGTCGGGGGCGGGATCGAGCGCGTGGTGCGCGGCGAGGAGAACTACTTCCTCTGGGAGCACCTGCTCGTCA
Source organism: Pimelobacter sp. 30-1 (assembly GCF_018831735.1). NCBI lineage: Bacteria > Bacillati > Actinomycetota > Actinomycetes > Propionibacteriales > Nocardioidaceae > Pimelobacter > Pimelobacter sp. 30-1. The sequence continues at coordinate 67,743 of NZ_NHTS01000003.1, read as the reverse complement.
GCCTGCGCCGGATCGGTCTGGGCCTCGCGCTGGGCGTCCTGGTCGGCGTACCGCTGGGGCTGCTCATGGGCAGCGTGCGGTGGGTCGGTGACCTCGTCGGCCCGTACGTCGACTTCCTGCGCTCGCTGCCGCCGCTGGCCTACATCGGCTTCCTGGTGGCGTGGTTCGGCATCTACGACACCTCGAAGGTGTGGCTGCTCTTCCTCGCCGCTTTCCCGCCGATCACGCTCGCCACGGTCAACGGCGTGCGGGGCGTGCGCCTGGACCAGCTCAACGCCGTACGGAGCCTGGGTGCCTCGCGCCTGCAGGTGACCCGGCACGTGATCCTCCCGGCGACCCTGCCCGACATCCTGTCGGGCCTGCGGGTCGCCGTCGGCTTCGCCTGGACGACGGTCGTCGCGGCGGAGCTCGTCAACGGACTGCCGGGCATCGGAGGCCTGGCCTATCTCTCGGGAACGCAGAACAAGATCGCGCTGTCGGTCGCCTGCATCCTCGTCATCGGCCTCACCGCGATCGCCCTTGACGCCGTCATCCGCACCATCGAGAAGCTCGTCGTCCCGTGGCGAGGAAAGGCCTGAAATGAACCGCACCCGTTGGACCGCCGCTGCCGGCCTGGTCGCCGCCCTCGTGCTCCCGCTGTCGGCGTGCAGCCTGGGCGAGGACAAGGAGGCGTCGGCGAGCGACTGCCCCTGGAAGGCCGACACCTCGGTGACCGGCAAGATCCGGATCGGCTACCAGAAGATCCCCAACGGCGATGTTGTCGTCAAGGACCAGCGGATCCTCGAGTCCTGCCTGCCCAACGCCACCGTCGAGTGGAGCAACTTCGCCTCCGGCGGCGACGTGATCCAGGCGTTCGGCGGCGGCAGCCTCGACCTCGGCCTGGCCGGTTCCTCGCCCTCGACCAAGGCCCTCTCGGCGCCGCTGGACCTGCCGGTCAAGGTGGTCTGGATCCACGACGTCATCGGTGAGGCCGAGTCGCTGGTGGTCCGCGACCCCGCGATCACCGACATCAAGGGGCTCAAGGGCAAGACGATCGCGACGCCGTTCGGCTCGACCGCGCACTACTCGCTGCTCCAGGCGATCACGGACGCCGGCGAGGACCCGGCCGACTACAAGCTCGTCAACAGCGAGCCCGAGCAGGTCGCGCCGGCCTGGACCAAGGGCGACATCGACGCCGCCTGGATCTGGGACCCGACCCTGTCGGAGCTGAAGAAGGAGGGCGGCACGGTCATCCTGTCGAGCGCGGACACCGCGGCGGCCGGCAAGCCGACGTACGACCTGGGGCTGGCGAGCACGTCGTTCATCGAGGCCAACCCGAAGGTGCTGGAGGTCTGGGCCAAGGCCCAGGACTACGCCGTCGAGCAGATCCTCACCGACCCCGACAAGGCCGCCGAGAGCGTGGCGATCGAGGTCGGCGTGACGCCGGAGGAGGCCAAGGCGCAGTTCGCCGGGCTGACCTACCTGCGTGCCGCGGACCAGGCCAAGACGGAGTGGCTGGGCAAGAAGCTCGGTGAGGACCTCCACGCCACCGCGGAGTTCCTGCTCACCCAGGACGGCATCGACGCCGTCGCGGGACCCGACGTGTACGCCGCCGGGGTCGACCCGTCCGGTGCGGCGGCCGCGGGCAAGTGAGCGGGCACCGATGAGCAAGGGCATCGCCGTCGCGGGCCTGGAGCACGCGTTCCCGGCCCGCGGCGGCGCCGTCGCGGCGCTCGGCCGGATCGACCTCGACATCGCGCCCGGCGAGCTCGTCACGCTCGCCGGGCCGTCGGGGTGCGGCAAGACCACGCTGCTGCGGATGATCGCCGGCTTCGCGTCGCCGTCGGCGGGCTCGATCGCGGTGGGCGGCGTGCCGGTGACGGGGCCGGGGGTGGAGCGCGGCGTGGTCTTCCAGCAGCCGAACCTCTACCCCTGGCTCGACGTACGGCGCAACGTGGCGCTCGGCCCCCGCCTGCGCGGCGTACGGCGGGCCGAGCGGCTGGCCATCGCCGACCGCTACCTCGACCTGGTCGGGCTGAGCGATGCCGCCGACCGGCGTCCGTACGAGCTCTCCGGCGGTATGCAGCAGCGCGCCCAGATCGCGCGGGTGCTCGCCGGCGACCCCGAGGTGATCCTCATGGACGAGCCCTACGGCGCGCTCGACGCACTCACCCGCGAGCGACTGCAGGGCGAGCTGCTCGCGCTGTGGCGGGCCACCGGCAAGACCATCCTCTTCATCACCCACAGCGTCGACGAGGCGGTCTTCCTCGGCTCGCGGGTGCTCGTGATGAGCCCGCGCCCGGGGCGGATCGTCCTCGACGAGCTGGTCCCGTTCTCCGCCGACGCCGACCTCGCGCCGGACGAGATCCGCGGGCTGGCGAAGTTCGGCGAGACGGCCGCCCGGGTCCGGGCGGCCATCGCGCACTGAGGCTCGGGTGGGGGGCGGCTCAGACCTGGCGCTCCTGCTCCTCCCAGTAGGGCTTGCGGAGCTCGCGCTTGAGGATCTTGCCCGTGGGGTTGCGGGGCAGCGCCGGGATGATGTCGACGGTCTTGGGCGCCTTGAAGTGGGCGAGGCGCTCGCGGGTCCACTCGATGAGCTCGAGCTCGCTGGTGTCCGAGCCCTCCTTGAGCGCGACCACGCCCTTGACCGACTCGCCCCACCGCTCGTCCGGTACGCCGATCACGGCGACCTCGAGGACCGCGGGGTGCTCGGAGAGGACCCGCTCGACCTCGGGGGAGTACACGTTCTCGCCGCCGGTGATGATCATGTCCTTGAGCCGGTCGGAGACGAACACGAAGCCGTCCTCGTCGACGTGGCCCATGTCGCCGGTGCGGAACCATCCGTCGTCGGTGATCACCTCGGCGGTGGCCTCGGGCTTGTTGAGGAAGCCCTTCATCAGCTGTGGCGTCTTGAGCCAGATCTCGCCGTGCTCGCCGGTGGCGACGTCGGCGAGCGTGGCCGGGTCGACGATCCGGACCTCGCACTCGGGCAGCGGCTTGCCGGCCGAGACGAGGCGCTCGGGGTGACCGTCGGCCTCGGCGGTGCGGTGGTCCTCGGGCATCAGGTGGGTCGCGACGCCGGCCACCTCGGTCAGGCCGTAGACCTGGATGAAGTCGGTGTCGGGCCAGGCCTTCATCGCCGCGCGCAGCAGCGGCGGCGGCATCGGCGCGGCGCCGTAGGTGTAGGTCTTGAGCAGCCCGAACAGCTGGACCGCGTCGGGTCCCGCCTGGAGCACCTGGGCGAGCACCGCCGGCACCAGGAAGGTCCGGTTGGCGCCGGCCAGGATCGCGCCGGCCAGCGAGGCCGCGTCGGGCTCGCGGGTCATCACGCTGGGGATGCCGTCGTGGATCCCGAACAGCACGTACGACGAGCCGCCCACGTGGAAGAGCGGCATGGCCACCATCGACTTGTCGCCCGGCTCGAATCCCCAGCCGTCATGGGCGTTGATGGTGTGCTTGACCATGTTGCGGTGGGTGAGCATGACGCCCTTGGGCCGGCCCGTCGTGCCGGAGGAGTACATCACCAGGCACACGTCGTCCTCGAGGACGTCGGGGCCGTCGGCGCAGGCCGTGGAGGCGGCCAGGAACTGCTCGTACTCGTCGTCCTCGCCCCCGTCGGGGGTGACCTCGATGATCTTCTCGACGTTCGGCAGCCGGTCGCGGATCGCCTCGATCGTCGGCATCAGCTCGCGCCCGACGAAGAGCACCTTGGCGCCGGAGTCGTTGACGGCGTAGTCGATCTCGTCGCCGGCCGAGCGCCAGTTGATGATCGCGTTGGCGGCGCCGATCGAGCCCGCGGCGAGGCTGATCTCGACGCAGGCCGGGTGGTTCTTGTCGAGGAAGGACACGACGTCGCCGCGGGCGACACCGAGGTCGCGCAGGCCGCCGGCCGCGCGGTGGACACGGTCGTGCCACTCGGCCCAGGTCCAGGTCCGGCCGAGGTAGGTCATCGCCTCGGCGTCGGGGGTGGCCTCGGCCCAGTAGTTGAGCCGGTCGTCGACGTACGTCGGCTCCGGCGGCACGGCAGGCGGCCACGCGCGGGTGGCAGGGGCGGGGTTCTCGGGCTCCGTCGTCGCACTCACCTCGCTGATTGTGGCTCACATCACAAAGCGGCACAACGGAGTGCCTGCGAACCGGTCATGTCCCGTTCACCTGGATCGACGAGGATCGAGAGGTGAACCCCCTGCTCCGCGGTGACGAGGCGCCCCCGCCGCGCACGCTGGTCGACGTCCTGCGGCGCACGGCCGCCGACCACCCGGACGCGATGGCGCTCGACAGCGGCAACGACACGGTCACCTACGCCGAGTTCGCCGAGGCCGCCGAGGCGGTCGCCACCGACCTGGCCGACCTCGGGATCGGCCCGGGCGACAAGGTCGGCGTCCGGCTGCCGTCGGGCACGACCGACCTCTACGTCGCGATCATGGGGATCCTGTTCGCCGGTGCCGCCTACGTGCCGGTCGACGCCGACGACCCCGAGGAGCGGGCCCGGCTGGTGTTCGGCGAGGCCCGGGTCGCCGCGCTCATCGGCACCGGCCTGGTCATCGAGGCGCGCCGCGAGGCGCCGGCCCGGTCCCGGCGCGACCCGGGGGTCGACGACGACGCCTGGGTGATCTTCACGTCCGGCTCGACGGGGACGCCCAAGGGGGTCGCGGTCACCCACCGCAATGCCGCGGCGTTCGTCGACGCCGAGGCCGGGATGTTCCTGCAGGACGCGCCGATCGGCCCGTCCGACCGGGTGATGGCGGGCCTGAGCGTCGCCTTCGACGCGAGCTGCGAGGAGATGTGGCTCGCCTGGCGCTACGGCGCCTGCCTGGTCCCCGCGCCGCGGGCGCTGGTGCGCAGCGGCGTCGACGTCGGGCCCTGGCTGACCGCCAACGACATCTCCGTCGTCTCCACCGTGCCGACCCTGGTCAGCCTGTGGCCCGACGACGCGCTCGAGCGGGTCCGGCTGCTCATCCTCGGTGGCGAGGCGCTGCCGCCCGAGGTGGCCGCCCGCCTGGCCCGCGAGGGCCGCGAGGTCTGGAACACCTACGGCCCGACCGAGGCGACCGTGGTCGCGTGCGGCGCGCTCGTCGACGGCGTCGGCCCGGTCCGGATCGGGCTGCCCCTGGCCGGCTGGGACCTCGTCGTGGTCGATCCCGCGACCGGCGAGCCGGTCGCCGAGGGCGAGCGCGGTGAGCTGATCATCGGCGGCGTCGGGCTCGCCCGCTACCTCGATCCGGCCAAGGACGCCGAGAAGTACGCGCCCATGCCGACACTCGGCTGGGAGCGCGCCTACCGCAGCGGCGACATCGTCATCAACGACCCCGCGGGGCTGCTGTTCGCCGGCCGTGCCGACGACCAGGTCAAGGTCGGCGGACGCCGGATCGAGCTCGGCGAGATCGACTCGGCCCTGCTCGCGCTGCCCGGGGTCTCGGCCGCCGCGGCGGCCGTGCGCCGCACGAGCACGGGCAACCAGCTGCTCGTCGGCTACCTCACCACCACCGCGGCGTACGACGCGGCGGCGGCGACCGCCCACCTGCGGGCCACGATGCCGGCTGCCCTCGTCCCGCGGCTCGCGGTCGTCGACGACATCCCGACGCGCACCTCCGGCAAGGTCGACCGCGACGCGCTGCCCTGGCCGCTGCCGACCGCGGATCCCGCCGACGCCGGCCTGCACGGCACGTCCGCGCGCATCGCGGAGGTCTGGCAGAAGGTCATCGGCGCGGCTCCCGACGGCCCGGGATCCGACTTCTTCGACCTCGGCGGCGGCAGCCTCACCGCGGCCCAGGTGGTCACCCTCCTGCGCGCGGAGCACGCCGAGCTCACGGTCGCGGACCTCTACGAGAATCCCACCGTCGACGGGCTCGCGGCCTTCCTCGACTCGCTCGAGCCCAGCGCGCTCGCCGAGCAGAGCCGCAAGGTCAAGCCGATCCCGCCCAAGACCCAGGTCGGCCAGGTGCTCGCCGTACCGGTGCTGCGGGCGCTCGCCGCGCCGCGCTGGCTCGCCGGGATCCTGACCGCCTCGCGCCTGGTCCACGACCTGCTCGACGTGGCCTGGGTGCCGGCCGCGCCGTGGTGGCTGATCGTGCTGCTGCTCGTCGTCTTCGTCAGCCCGCCGGGACGGATGCTCGTCGCGGCCAAGCTCGCCCGGGCGGTGCTCGCCGGCGTGCAGCCGGGCGCCTACCCCCGCGGCGGCAAGGTGCACCTGCGGATCTGGGCGGCCGAGCGCCTCGCCGACGAGCTGGGCGCGACCCGCCTCGGCGGCGCGCCCTACATCACCTGGTACGCGCGGCTGCTCGGCGCCAAGGTCGCCCGCGGCGCCGACCTGCACTCGCTGCCGCCCATCACCGGTCACCTCACCGTCGGCAAGGGCGCCTCGATCGAGCCCGAGGTCGACCTCACCGGCTACTGGATCGACGGCGACACCCTCCACGTGGGCGGGATCCGGGTGGGCCGCCGGGCCCGCGTCGGCACCCGCTCGATGCTCTGCCCCGGCGCGGTCGTCGGGGACGACGCCGAGGTGGCGCCCGGCTCCGCGGTCTTCGGGCAGGTGCCCGCCGGGGAGTTCTGGTCCGGCGCGCCGGCCACCCGCGCCAGCTCGGCCGCCCGGGGTCCGTGGGCCGAGCGCCCGCCGGCCTCGCGCCGCTCGCTGCGCGTGTGGGCGGTCTCGTACGCCGCCACGGCCGCCCTGCTCGCGCTGCTGCCCCTGCTCGCGCTGCTCGCGGTCGTCGTACCGGTGCTGCTGCTGGCCGACATCGGCTCGACCGCGTCGGCCGGCGAGGCCGCCCGGGCGCTGCTGCCGTGGCTGGTGCCCGGCGTGGTCGCCGGCTGCGTCGTGCTGGCGCTCCTGGTGCTGCTCGTCGTGCGGCTCCTGGCGCGCGGGGTCAAGCCCGGCGCGCACCCGCTCCAGAGCCGCGCCGCGCTGTGCGTGTGGGGCACGATCCGGGTGCTCGACGAGGCCCGGACCTGGCTCTTCGCGCTCTACAGCTCCCAGCTCACGCCCCGCTGGCTGCGCCTGCTCGGCGCGCGCATCGGCAAGGACGTCGAGGCCTCGACGGTGCTGATGATCCCGTCGCTGACGACCGTGAGCGACCAGGCGTTCCTGGCCGACGACACCCTGATCGGCGGCTACGAGCTCGGCGGCGGCTGGCTGCGTGCCGAGCGGGTCAAGGTCGGCAAGCGCGCCTTCGTCGGCAACTCCGCGATGGCCGCACCCGGCCGCAAGGTGCCCAAGCGCTCGCTGGTCGCGGTGCTCTCGGCCGCGCCCGCGCGCGGCACCGTCAAGGCGGGGGAGTCGTGGCTCGGCAGCCCGCCCGCGCCGCTGCGCCGGGCCGAGCAGGGCTCGGCCGACGAGCGGACCTACGCCCCGCCGACCCGGCTCAAGGTCGCCCGCGCCTGCTGGGAGCTGGCCCGGCTCGTCCCGATCGCCCTCGCCGTGGCCCTGCACGCGCTGGTGGTGCTCGGCAGCCTGGCCGTGTGGGCCGACCACGGCGCGGTGGCCGGGGCGCTCGTCGTACCGCTGCTGCTGTGGGGAGCCGGCCTCCTGGCCGCCGTCGTCGCGATCGCCGCGAAGTGGCTCCTGGTCGGCCGGGTCCGGGCCGGCGCGCACCCCCTGTGGAGCTCGTTCGTGTGGCGCAACGAGCTGGCCGACACCTTCGTCGAGGTGCTCGCGACGCCGTGGTTCGCCGGCCTCGCGACCGGCTCGCCGCTCATCACCCTGTGGTTCCGCGCGATGGGCGCCCGGGTCGGCCGCGGCGTGTGGTGCGAGTCGTACTGGCTGCCCGAGCCCGACCTCGTCGACCTCGGCGACGGCGCCACCGTCAACCAGGGCAGTGTGGTGCAGACCCACCTCTTCCACGACCGCCTGCTCGCCACCGACACCGTCCGGCTGCGCCGCGGCGCGACCCTCGGGCCCAACTCGGTCGTGCTGCCCGCGGCGTCGCTGGGCAAGCACGCTACGGTCGGTCCGGTGTCGTTGGTGATGAGGGGGGAGACGGTGCCGGACAAGACGAGGTGGATCGGGAACCCGATCGGGCCGTGGGCGGAGGACTGACCCGCCGTGCCCGGACTTCCCACCGCTGACCCGTACCTGCCCGACCACGGCGATCCGTCGTACTCGGTGCGGCACTACGACCTCGACCTGATCTACGTGCCCGACGGCAACCGCCTGCGCGGCACCGCCGTCCTGTCGGTCGTCGTGCTCGCCGAGACCAACCGGCTCGTGCTCGACCTGGCCGGGCTCGCCGCGACCAAGCTGCGCATCGACGGCGCCCGCCTCAAGAAGTGGTCGACCCGCTCGAACCGCCTGGTCCTCCAGCTCGACCGCGCCGTCGCGGCCGGCGCCGAGCTCACCCTGACCATCGCCTACGGCGGCTCGCCGCAGCCGGTCATCGACCGCTACCACGGCGACGCCGGCTGGGAGGAGCTCGAGGACGGCGTCATCGTCGCGGCCCAGCCGCACGGCGCGCCCACCTGGTTCCCCTGCAACGACCGGCCCGACGACAAGGCGACCTACCGGATCGAGCTCTCCGCGCCCTCCGGCTACACCGTCGTGGCCAACGGGAACCTCGCGCAGAAGCGGCGCCGGGCCAGCGTCGACACGTGGACCTACGTGATGGACCGGCCCATGGCGTCGTACCTGGCGACGGTGCAGATCGGCCGTTACGACACCACCGAGCACGCGCCGTCCCTGGTCACCATCGCGCCGCCCGACGCCGACCTGGCCGGCTCGTTCGACCAGCAGCCCGCGATGATGGCGTTCTTCGAGCGGGTCTTCGGCGACTACCCCTTCGACGGCTATGCCGCGGTCGTCACCGACGACGAGCTCGAGATCCCGCTCGAGAGCCAGAGCCTGTCGACGTTCGGCCGCAACTTCTGCTCGACCGACTGGTCCCAGGTGCGCCTGATCGCCCACGAGATGGCGCACCAGTGGTTCGGCAACGCCGTCACCCTGCGCCACTGGCAGGACATCTGGCTGCACGAGGGCTTCGCCTGCTACGCCGAGTGGCTGTGGTCGGAGGAGTCCGGCGGCCCCCACACCTGCGACGGCTGGGCCCGCCACCACCACGAGCGCCTCGCCGACCTGCCCCAGGACCTGGTGCTCGCCGATCCCGGCCCGGAGCTCATGTTCGACGACCGCGTCTACAAGCGCGGGGCGCTGGCCCTGCACGCGCTGCGCGTCGCCGTCGGTGACGAGTCCTTCTTCGGGCTGCTCAAGGCCTGGGCGGCCGAGCGGCGCGGGGCGTCGGTGACCACGGCGGAGCTCCTGGAGTTCGCGGGGGAGCGGACCGGGGTGGATGTCGCCGGGCTGCTGGGGCCCTGGCTGTTCGAGGCGGAGCTGCCGGCTTTTCCCCAGGGCTGAGGCTGCCGGTTGCGGCGGACCTGGCGGTTGCGTTGACTTGCCGGGTCGGCGACGATCTCGGGAGACGCCGAAACTGGAAGGAGCAGCGATGACCGTGGCGATGGAGCCCACCGAAGAGCTGCGGCGCATCCCCATGAGCTGGGGCGACTACCTGAACCACCCCGAGAACGACGGTGAGTACTACGGGGGGTGCCTGGTCGTCATGCCGACCGCAGGCAAGAAGCATCAGCAGATCGTCAAGCGGCTCCTACGCCTGGTCGAGGCCGACCTGCCTGCCGGGGCGGAGGCGCTCCCGTCCCTCGGCTGGTCGCCATCGGGCGTCCGCGAGCTCCTCATCCCTGACCTGACCGTCTTCCGGGACGAGAGCGACGAGGACTTCCTGTCCGGCGTCCCGCTGCTGGTCGTCGAGGTGCTCTCCACCAACCGGCGCGACGACCTCGTGGCCAAGGTCCAGCGCTACGCGGCGTGGCGCGCGCCGTCGTACTGGATCGTCGACCCGCGTGACCACCAGGTGCTCACCCTCGAGCTCGTCGACGGCCTCTACCTCGAGACCGCCCGCCACACCGGTGGCCAGGTTGTGCTCACCTACGGCGACGTCGAGGTCCCCGTCGACCTCGACGCCCTGCTCGCCTGACCCCGAAAAACCAGCGACCCCGGCCACTGCGGAGCAGCGGTCGGGGTCGCGGAGCGATCAGCGGCGCGCCGGCTCAGGCCCAGCGCTCCTCGGCGGGGACGAAGTCGAGCGTCCGGGCGCCGGTGTAGATCTGCTTGGGACGAGCGATCTTCTGCTCCTTGTCCTGGGTCAGCTCGAGCCACTGCGCGAGCCAGCCGGGGGTGCGGCCGATCGCGAAGAGGACCGTGAACATCTCCGGCGGGAACTCCAGGGCCTCGTAGATCAGGCCGGAGTAGAAGTCGACGTTGGGGTAGAGCTTGCGCTTGATGAAGTACTCGTCCTCGAGCGCGATCTTCTCCAGCTCCTTGGCGACGGCCAGGAGCGGGTTGACCCCGGTGACCTCGAAGACGTCGTCGCAGGCCTTCTTGATGATCTTGGCGCGCGGGTCGAAGTTCTTGTAGACCCGGTGGCCGAAGCCCATCAGGCGCTCTTCGCCGTTCTTGACGCCCTCGATGAACGCGGGGATGTTCTCGACGGTGCCGATCCGGCGCAGCATCTTGAGGACGGCCTCGTTGGCGCCGCCGTGGAGCGGGCCGAAGAGGGCGCCGATGCCGGCGGCGACGGCCGAGTAGGGGTCGACCTGCGAGGAGCCGACCGAGCGGACCGCGTTGGTCGAGCAGTTCTGCTCGTGGTCGGCGTGGAGGATGAAGAGGGTGTCGAGCGCCTTGACGATGCGCGGGTCGCCGGCGTACTTCGTCTCGCTCATCTTGAAGAGCATCGAGAGGAAGTTCTCGGCGTAGGACAGCTCGTTGTCCGGGTAGACGTACGGCTTGCCCTGCGCGTGGCGGAACGACCAGGCGCCGAGGGTCGGCATCTTGGCGATCATCCGGACGATCTGGATGTGCCGGTTGTCGGGGTCGGCGATCCGGCTCGACTCGGGGTAGAACGTCGACAGGGCCCCCACCGACGCCATCAGCATCCCCATCGGGTGCGCGTCGTACCGGAAGCCCTGCATGAAGCCCTTGACGTTCTCGTGGACGAACGTGTGGAACGTGATCTCGTGGACCCAGTTCTCGTACTGCTCCTTGGTGGGCAGCTCGCCGTGGATCAGGAGGTAGGCGACCTCGAGGAAGTTCGACTTCTCCGCCAGCTGCTCGATCGGGTAGCCGCGGTACTCGAGGATGCCCTTGTCCCCATCGATGTAGGTGATGGAGCTACGACACGAGGCGGTGTTGACGAAACCCGGGTCGTAGGTGGCCAGTCCCGGCTCGTCGTCGTTGAGCTTGATCTGCCCGAGGTCCGCGGCCTTGATGGTGCCGTCGACGATCGGGATCTCGTACTCCGCGCCGGTGCGGTTGTCGCGTACGGTGAGAGAGTCAGTCACGCTGCCAACCTAGTCGGCCACGTCACAGAGCCGGTAGCCGGTGTCCCGAAGCGTGACCCGGGCCGCCCTTGCGGCCGCGCGTCAAGAGCCACCCGGCGAGCAGTGCGAGCGGGAACATCAGGACGCCGTACACCGCGGCGGGGACCGCCAGCGTGTCGTTCTCGAGCACGCTCAGGGCCACCGCGATCGCCAGCGTGCTGTTGTGGATGCCGACCTCGAAGGCCGACGAGAGCGCCTGCCGCTCCGGTACGCCGAGCAGCCGCGGCAGCGTGTAGCCGACGGCCAGGCTCGCCGCGCAGAACAGGACCGTCGCCAGGCCGATGTCGGCCAGGTAGTCGCCGAGGTTCTCGCGCTCGCCCAGCAGCGCGCCGATGATGACGAGCGCGAGGACCACGGCCGAGGCGATCCGCACCGGCCGGTCGGCGCGCTCGGCGAAGGCGGGGGAGGAGCGGCGCACGAGTATGCCGATCGCGACCGGGACCAGCACGATGGCGAACACCTGGGCGGTCTTGGCCGGCTGGAGGCCGATGTCCTCGGCGCCGGCGGGGTCGAACCAGCCGACGGCGAAGTTGACGACCAGCGGCAGGCTCACCACCGCGATCACGGAGTTGACCGCGGTCAGCGTGATGTTGAGGGCGACGTCGCCGCGGAAGAGGTGGCTGAAGAGGTTGGCCGTCGTACCGCCCGGCGAGGCGGCCAGCAGCATCATGCCGACGGCCAGGATCGCCTCCAGCTCGAGCGCCAGCACCAGGCCGAAGCAGAGCAGGGGGAGCAGGACCAGCTGGGCGAGCAGGGCGATGACGACCGGGCGCGGGGCGCTGCCGACCCGGCGGAAGTCGTCGGCGGTCAGGGCCAGGCCGAGGCCGAACATGATGATCGCCAGCGCGGCGGGCAGGCCGATCGAGACCAGTCCGGAGTCCATGCGGCCCGAGTGTGGCACAGGTCACAGCGCGATCGGCGGCCGGTGCGGGCGGGTGCACCGTTTTGACCCGCGTCTCCACGCTCCCGTAGCCTTGGCGGTCGCGTCTTCTGCCGCTTCACGCCCGTTCGTGAGGCAGACCCGGATCGCCCTCGGATCGTCGTGATGACGAGCGTGCGTGGGCCGGGCTGAGTTCGTCAGGAGACGCCGCCCGAGCAGCCCGCTGCGAAGGCACCGCCGTGCGACATCCGTCGTGTGGCTACGAACTAGCAAGGAGGGTTCGCATCATGCGCACCTACGCTCCGAAGCCCGACGACGTCGAGCGCGCCTGGCTCGTGATCGACGCGACGGACGTCGTCCTCGGTCGCCTGGCGGTCACCGCCGCCAACCTGCTGCGCGGCAAGCACAAGCCGATCTTCGCGCCCAACGCGGACACCGGTGACTACGTCATCATCGTCAACGCGGACAAGGTCGCCCTGTCCGGCAACAAGCGGACGGCCAAGATGGTCTACCGCCACTCGGGCTTCCCGGGTGGTCTGACCGCGACCCCGATCGGTGAGGTCATCGACAAGGACGCTCGCAAGGCCGTCGAGAAGGCCGTGTGGGGCATGCTGCCGAAGAACCGCCTCGGCCGGCAGATGATCAAGAAGCTGAAGGTCTACAGCGGCCCGGCTCACCCCCACCAGGCCCAGCAGGCCGTTCCCTACGAGATCACCCAGATCTCCCAGTGACTTCTCGACAGAGCTGACCAGGACTGAGGACTTATCAAGTGACTGAGAACACCACCGAGGTCGAGGAGACCTTCGAGACCGACGAGCAGGGTGTCGCCTACACCAGCGAGACCTCTCCGTCGGCCGCCATCGACGCCCGTCCCGCCACGATCGCCCCCGGCGCGGCCACCGGCCGCCGCAAGGAGGCCGTGGCCCGCGTGCGCATCGTCCCCGGCACCGGCACCTGGACCATCAACGGCCGGACCATCGAGGACTACTTCCCGAACAAGCTGCACCAGCAGGTCGTCAACGAGCCGTTCGCGGCGCTCGGCCTCGAGGGCCGCTTCGACGTCATCGCCCGCATCCACGGCGGCGGCATCACCGGTCAGGCCGGCGCGCTGCGCCTCGGCGTGGCTCGCTCGCTCAACGCGATCGACCTCGACGCCAACCGCCCGACCCTCAAGAAGGCCGGTCTGCTGACCCGCGACGCCCGGGCGACCGAGCGCAAGAAGGCCGGTCTCAAGAAGGCCCGCAAGGCCCCGCAGTACAGCAAGCGCTGATCCGCCTCCAGGCGATCATCACGACAGGGCCACGCACCGCTGCCGCGGTCCGTGGCCCTGTCGGCAGTTTTACGGCAGCACCAGTGACACAGAGGGAGCGCACGTGACCCGCATCTTCGGGACCGACGGGGTCCGCGGACTCGCCAACGACAAGCTGACCGCCGAGCTGGCCCTGGACCTCGGCGTCGCCGCGGCCCGGGTGCTCGTCGAGCACGGCGGCTTCGACCGGCCCCGCCCGCTGGCCGTCGTCGGCCGCGACACCCGCATCTCGGGGCAGTTCCTCGAGCACGCCGTGGTCGCGGGCCTGGCCGCCGCGGGCGTCGACGTCCTGCGCCTGCGCGTGCTGCCGACGCCCGGCGTCGCGTACTTCACCGACGCGCTGGAGGCCGACCTCGGCGTGGTCATCAGCGCCTCGCACAACCCGATGCCCGACAACGGCATCAAGTTCCTGGCCCGCGGCGGCGTCAAGCTGGACGACGCCCTGGAGCGCGAGATCGAGGAGCACGTCGGCCAGGACTGGGACCGCCCCACCGGCGGTGCCGTCGGCCGGGTCACGCCCTACGGCCCCACCGTCGAGGAGTACGCCGCCCACCTGGTCGGCACCCTCGACGACGCCGCGAACCGGCCGCTGGCCGGACTCACCGTCGTCCTCGACTGCGCCCACGGCGCGGCGAGCGCGGTCGGCCCCCACGCGCTGCGCGAGGCCGGTGCCACGGTGATCACCATCGGCGCCGAGCCCGACGGCCTCAACATCAACGACGGCTGCGGCTCGACCCACCTCGAGCCGCTGCGCAAGGCGGTCCTCGAGCACGGCGCGGACGCCGGCTTCGCCGTCGACGGCGACGCCGACCGGTGCCTCGCGGTCGACCACACCGGCGAGGTCGTCGACGGCGACCAGATCATGGCGATCCTGGCGCTGGGCCTCAAGGACGCCGGCCGGCTGCGCGACGACACCCTCGTCGCGACCGTGATGAGCAACCTCGGCCTGGTCCAGGCGATGACCGCCGCGGGCGTCACCGTGCGCCAGACCGGCGTCGGCGACCGCTACGTCCTCGAGGACATGCGCGCCGGCGGCTACTCCCTCGGGGGCGAGCAGTCGGGTCACGTCATCCTGCGCGACCACGCCACCACCGGCGACGGCCTGCTCACCGCCCTGCACGTGCTGCAGCGGATGGTCGTGACCGGCCACCGCCTGCGCGACCTGGCCGGCGTGATGACCCGGCTGCCCCAGGTCCTGGTCAACGTCGGGGGAGTCGACCGGGCGCGCACCGACGACGCGGCCCTGCTCGCGGCCGTCGCGGCGGCCGAGGAGGAGCTCGGCGACAGCGGGCGCGTCCTGCTGCGCCCCTCCGGCACCGAGCCGCTGGTGCGGGTGATGGTCGAGGCGCCGACGGCCGAGCAGGCCGACAGCGTGGCCCACGGCCTGGCCGACGTGGTCCGGGAGCGCCTCGCCCTCTGACCCGGTGCCGCCACCTGGCAGGGTGGTGCCATGACAAGTCCCCCACTGGTCATCGACGGACTCACCAAGCAGTTCGGCGCCGTGAAGGCGGTGGACGACCTCACGTTCACCGTCCGCCCCGGCGCCGTGACCGGCTTCCTCGGACCCAACGGCGCCGGCAAGACGACCACCCTGCGGATGCTGCTCGGGCTGACCCGGCCCAGCGCGGGCCGGACCCTGGTCGGCGACCGGCCCTACACGTCGTACGAGCGGCCGGGCACGGTCGTCGGCGCGGCGCTGGAGGCGTCGAGCTTCCACCCCGGACGCACCGGGCTCGGTCACCTCGAGGGGTTCGCGCCCCAGGTCGGCGTCTCGAAGCAGCGCTGCCGCCAGGTACTCGAGGCCGTCGGCCTCGACCAGGCCGCCACGAAGCGGGTCGGCGGCTACTCGCTCGGCATGCGCCAGCGGCTCGGCCTGGCCACCGCGCTGCTCGCGGACCCGCCGGTGATCGTGCTCGACGAGCCGACCAACGGCCTCGACCCCGAGGGCATCGTGTGGATCCGGCAGCTGCTGCGCCAGTTCGCCGCGGAGGGACGCACCGTCCTGGTCTCCAGCCACCTCCTGCGCGAGGTCGAGGCGAGCGTGGATGACGTCGTGGTCATCGCGCAGGGCCGGCTCCGGCACGCCTCGACGCTGGCCGAGCTGCGCACCCGCGCCACCCCGGCGGCGTACGTCGAGACGCCGCGGCCCGACGCCCTCGCGTCCCTCGCGGCCGACCGCGGCTGGACCCTGGAGGCCGACGGTGCCGGCACCGTCGTCGACGGCGCGACCGCGGCCGAGGTCGGCGCGGCCGCCCACGCGACCGGGCTCGAGCTGCACGAGCTGGTCCGGCGCGATGTCGACCTGGAGGCGCTCTTCTTCGAGCTGACCCGACCGGAGGACGTCCGATGAGGGCCGCACTCGTCGCGGAGTACCGCAAGCTGCTCACCACCCGGCTGTGGTGGCTGCTGCTGATCGTGATGGTCGGCTACCTGGTCTTCATCGCCGCCGTCGTCTCGACGACCTTCGTCTTCGTGCCCGACGGCCAGGAGCCGCCGCTGACCGGTGAGGCCGCCGCGCGGTCGGTCTACTCGGTCGTCAACGGCGTGGGCTACGTCTTCCCGCTCATCATCGGCAGCCTCGCGATGACCACCGAGTTCCGGCACAAGACGATCACCCAGAGCCTGCTCGTCGAGCCCGACCGGACCCGCTTCCTGGTCGCCAAGATCGTCTCGGTCCTGCCGGTCGGCCTCGTCGCCGGCCTGGTCGGCGTCCTCGCCACCGTCGCCGGCGGCGCCCCGATGCTGCAGATCAAGGGCGACGGGGCGATGCTCGGCCGCGGCGACGTGCTCGTCGGGCTGCTGTTCAGCGTCGTCGCGATCGCCCTGTGGGCGGTGATCGGCGTGGCCGTCGGCTCGGTGCTGTCGAACCAGGTGGCCGCGATCGTCGTGATCCTGGCGTTCACCCAGTTCGTCGAGCCACTGGCCCGCGTGGTGCTGAGCCAGGTCGACGCGCTGGCGGGCGTGGCGTCGTACCTGCCGGGCGGGGCGGCGGACTCGTTGATCGGCGCGTCCTTCCTCGGCGCGACCGGCGACGTCGACCTGCTCCCGCGCTGGGCGGCGATCCTCGTGCTCCTGGCGTACGTCGTCGTGCTCGCCGTCATCGGCCGGCTCACGACGCTGCGTCGCGACGTCGGCTGATCGGGGGACGCGCGCCGCAGCCCGGCATAGGCTGAGCCCTGCGTCTCGGGGGTGACCGACCGGGGGGTGTGTCATGTCGAGAATCGGATGGGCCGGCGGAGTCCTGGCCCTCGTGGTGCCGCTGCTGACGGTGGCGGGCGCAGCCGCGCCGGCCGCGGCCGCGGTGGCTCCGTGCGGTGGTGCGGTCCCGGCCGGGCTGACCCGCTACACGTGGGCCGGACCGGACGGCGGCGCCTGGAAGACCGATGCCTCCTGGAACACCGAGCGCGCCGGTCAGCCGCTCACCCACCGCGCCCCCAACTACGACGGCACGCCGGCCACCGACGACAGCCTGACCGGCTACCTCTGCGTGCTGACCGGGACCCGCGTCGTGCTCGACGACGAGACGCACGTGCACGTGCTCTCCCTCCAGGTCGCCCAGGCGACGCTGGCGGTCGGACCGAACGCCCGGGTGATGGTCTACGGCGGTCCGGCCGGCTACTCCTCGACGATCGCGGCCGGCGCCGCGGTCGAGCTGCGGGGGAGCACGCTCGGCGGGCCCGGCGCGATCGACGTCCACGGGCGGGTGCTGTGGGGCGAGGCGGGTACCGGCGCCGCCACGCTCGACAACGACTTCTGCGACGCCGCGCCCGGCGAGGGCTTCCCGCCCGGTGAGCAGGTGGCCGGCTGCTCCGGGGTCGGGCCGACCGGGGTTCTCCGGGTGGGCTCGGGCGGCCGGCTCACCGTGGCCGGACGCGGCGTGAACCTCGCCGACGGCTACCGGCTCGAGGTGGCCTCCGGCGGGCTGCTCCGGGTCGAGGGTGCCGCGGGCTACCTCGCCGCCGACCGCGACACCGAGATCGCGGTCGAGGCGGGTGGGACTTTCGAGCTCGCCGGTGACGGCAGCGTCTACGAGGGCCTCGCCAACGGCCGTCCCGACGGAGAGCTCGCGCTGTTCAGCAACGCCGGCACGGTGACCAAGTCGGCCGGGAGCGGGCGCGGCTCGCTCAACGTCCGCTACGAGGGGACCGGCCGGATCGACGTGCTCGCCGGTGGTCTCAGCGTCGCGGGCGGGGCGAGCTCCGGCACCGGTGGGAGGGTCTCCGGTGGGGCCCGGCTCGGCACCGGCGCCTGCGGCACGCCGGGAGCCGCCGGGGACGCGGCCCGCCCCTGCGACCCGGTGACCAGCGCCGACGACCCGATGTACGCCGTCTACCGCCCCGATCAGGCCGTCACGGGCGTCGCCGTGGTCGAGGGCACCACGACGGACGTCGCGAGTGGCGAGCTCCAGCCCGCCGTCGACGTGACCGCTCCGGTCGCCCCGACGTCGCTGTCCTTCGCCTTCCACGACGCCGCCCTGCCCGCGCCGCCGCGGCTGGCGATCTTCCGCCGGCGTCCCGGGCTGGCCGCGGAGCGGATCCCGCTCTGCCGGCGCGGCGGCGCGATCCCCGCGCGGGTGAGCGCCTGCGTCACCGGCCGGTTCGTGGCCAGCGGCGAGGTGCGGATCCAGGTCAACGCGGCCGATCCCGGCGGCCGCTGGAGCCTGCGCCCGTCCGGGGTCGACTTCGTGCGCCTCGTGGACCCGCTGGTCGGCAGCCGGGCGGGCTGCCTGGTGATGCACCCGACGTACCCGAACGTCTCGACCCAGCCGGTCCGGCTGGCCCAGGCCGGCCGGTTGCGGGTGTGGTTCTCGACGGTCGAGAACACGACCGCGACCGGCACGCTGATCCACGACCGCACTGGTGCGGCCGGCATCAACCAGGTGCCGATCCGGTTCAGCCGCAACGGCTGGGTCGCGGCGCAGGCGCAGGGTGCCGACGGGACCGACGAGTCCAGCGGGGCCTTCCGGGTGGTGGCCACCCCGACCGCGACGTTCACCCGGCGGAGCAAGGCCGCGCTGGCCGGGCGCCGGCTGCTGCTCACCGGCCGGGTCGTGCCCGGGGGCAAGCGCGTCGTCGACCTGTACGCCGTCCGCGTCACCGGTCGCACCGGCCTCCTGCGCCGCACTCCGGTCCGGGTCCGCACCGACCGCAAGGGTCGGTTCATGCTCGCCTACACCCCGCCGCGCGCGGGCCGCTACGTCCTCGCCGTGCAGGTCCAGGGCAAGGCCGGGCTGACCACGGCGATGTCCCGCCAGGCGGTCCGGGTCCGGGTCAAGCCGCGCCCGCCGCGCCCACCCGCGCCGACCCAGGTGCGTGACGTGCGACCTCCTGAAAAGACCACCACCGCGCCGACCGGACCCGCCGTCGATCCGCTCGACGTGCTCGGCGCCTTCTACCCGGGACGGCTCGCCGCGTGCGCGTTCCAGGTGCGGTACTGAGGAGCCGGGCGTGACCTCGGGACCGGCGCCGCGCGAGGTCGTCGACGAGCGCTACGAGCTCCTGGAGATCGTCGGCAGCGGCGGCATGGGCGTGGTGCACCGCGCCCGGGACCGGGTGCTGGACCGGATCGTCGCGGTCAAGGTGATCCGCGAGGAGCTCGCGGACGCCGAGTTCGTGCGCCGCTTCGAGCGCGAGGCGGCGATCCTGGCGCGGGTCCGGTCGCCGTACGTCGTGGTGATCTTCGACTACGGCCGCAGCGACGGACGGTTCTACCTGGTCACGGACTTCCTGGCCGACGGCGACCTGGCCGGATGGCTGGAGCGCCACGGCTCGATGCCGCCGGAGATCGCGGTCCCGCTGGTCGCGGCGGTCGCCGAGGGTCTGGCCGACGCCCACGCCCTCGGGGTGATCCACCGGGACGTGAAGCCGGCCAACGTGCTGCTGTGGCGGCGCGGTGAGGAGCTGCGCCCGGTGCTCGCCGACTTCGGCATCGCGGTGGCCGCCGACCTCGGCCTGACCCAGACGGGTGCCGTGCCGGGCAGCCCGCCGTTCATGGCACCCGAGCGGCACCTGGGGCAACCGGCGACCGAGTCGACCGACATCTATGCGCTGGGCTGCCTGCTCTTCAACCTGCTCGCGGGGCGGGCGCCGTACGAGGGGACGAGCTTCCAGGCAGCCCACGCCCACGTCAACGAGCCGGTCCCCGCGCTGCCCGCCGGTGTACCGGACGCCGCCGCGCTCGACGCGATCATCGCCCGGTGCCTGGCCAAGCGCCCCGAGGACCGCTACGCCAGCGCGGCCCGGCTGGCCGCGGTCCTGCGCGCCTGGGCGCCGCCGCGACCGGAGGAGACGGTGATCCGGCCGCCGGCACCACCGCCACCGCCACCGCCGCCTCCCGGACCGGTACGCCGGCGCCGGCGCGCGGGCCCGGTGCTGCTGGTCGCCGGGGTGCTGGTCGCCGCGACGCTCGCGGCCGGCGCCTGGTGGCTCGCCCGCGGCGACGACGATCCGGCCGCCCGAGGCCCGGCCGCCCCCACCGCACCTGCCGCGGTCGAGGCCACGGTCGTGGCCCGGGACCGCGCGGTCGCGGTCACCGTCGACCTGCCCGGCGACACGGGCGCGGTCCGCACGGTCCTCGAGCGCCGCGACGCCGACGGCGAGTGGCGCCAGGTCGAGCCGACGTTCGCGATCGACGTGCCGGTCGGGGGCGCGGAGGGCTGCGCCCGGCTGCGGCTGGTCGCGGTGGAGGGGGAGCGGCGTACGGGCGGGCCGGAGCGGGAGGTCTGCGGCACGGCCAAGCCCCGCTCGGTCGAGCTGATCCCGGTACCGGGCGCCGCCTGCGATGCCGGCGACCTCGTGGAGGAGCAGACGGGCCAGCGGGTCCCGGCGCCGTGCGACTGGTTCAACTTCCAGCTGCGCGGCTTCGCGTCCGACCAGACGCTCCTGGTGCAGTGGAAGCTGGACGACCTCGCGAAGATGGCGGCCCACTCGGTGGTCGCGGCTGCCGACGGCACCGCCTCCATCGCGGAGCTCCGGCTGGCCGAGGACAGCCCGTACCGCTCGCTGTGCCCGGACCTGCGCTGCCCGGGCGGCGTACCGGTGCTGCGGGGAGCGGAGACCCTGGTGGTCACCGTGCTCGCCAAGGACGGGCGGACCCGGCTCGCGCGGCAGCGGTTCACTCTCGACGACTACCGATGACCCGGTCGGCGAACGCGAGCATCCGGTCGTAGGCCTGGGGCGCCGTGCGCTCCAGGTTGATGTCGTGGCCGCCCGCGGGGATCAGGGCCGCTCGACCGTGGCGCCCGGGCCGTAGAAGCGCCGCTCGAACCGGGCCAGCCCCTCCTCCGAGGCACACGGCGCGGCGAGCAGACCGCAGAAGAACGGGTCCTGGTCGCCGAGCACGGTCAGCACCGGGATGTTCGTGCGGCGCGAGACCCCGTTGACCAGGTACTGCGCGGCGGTCGGGATCTCGAGCAGGCCGGCGGTCTGCTTGAGCCGCTCGTCGACCCGGATCACCTCGGGATCGGCGTTGGCGGTGTTGTAGAACAGCCCGCGGGTGCCCGGCCGGGTCGTGACGTAGAGGGGGTCGAGGCCCTGACCCCGGAACTTCGGGTCGAGCGCGGCCGGCGGGGACTGCAGGACGAGGTCGGTGGTCAGCCGGACCAGGTCGGCGCGGTGGGCGATGCCGGTCACGATGAGCGCGTCGACGTCCTGGTAGCGGTCGGCCGCGCGGTAGCTGGTCACCGAGCCGTAGCTGTGGCCGACCAGGATCACCTTGTCGTACGCCGTGCCGAGGTCGCCCGAGCGCAGCGCGGTCACCACCTGGTGCACGGTGGCGGCGGCGTTGTCCCAGGTGAGGTGGAGCCCGGCCGGGCGGGTGGACGCGCCGTCGCCGAGCCGGTCGATGGCCAGCGTCGCGTAGCCGGCCGCGGTGGCTCGCCGGACGTAGGAGTAGGTCTCGGGCTGGTAGGGGAAGTCCCAGTAGTAGCGGGCGTAGCTGTAGCCGTGGACGAGGAGCTGGACGCTCGTCGCCCCGCCCGGGGGCACGCAGAGGGTGCCCGCGATCCGGCCGGAGCCGCCGGCGTAGGTGACCGGGACGGACACGTCGGTGCAGGTCGCGGCGGTGGCGGCGGTGGCGGCGGCGCGCGCGGGGCCGGTCGGCGCGAGGAGGACGAGCACGGTGGCGCCGGCGGCCAGGACGGCGAGCGCGCGGCGCCAGGAGGAGCGGACGGGAGCGGTCATGGGCCGACGCTAGGAACGGCTCGAGCGGGCGGTCCAGCAGATCGTCCGAAGTGTGTGGGAAACGTCGATTTCGCGGCCGACATCCCCTCCCGGGACGGGGACGTCGGCCGCGAAATCGGTGGCGCGGGCCCTACTTCCAGACGACGGGCTTGCCGTCGAAGGAGCTGTAGGGGCCGTCGTTGGGGGCGAAGCGGGCGCCGCTGACCGAGGAGGACTCCTGGGCCAGGTATGGCACGCAGGTCGAGAAGGTCTGCCCGTCGGCGAAGCCGCTGGGGAAGGACTCGCCGTCGCACGGCGCGAAGGTGCCGATGATCGAGATGTTCTGGGCCTCGGTGCCGTCGGGCAGGGTGCCCTCGATCGACTCGTTGATCGAGTAGCTCGACAGCTCCGCGCTGCCGGAGACGCCGGTGACGTCGAGCTTGATGTAGTAGGGCACGAAGCCCTTGGCCCGGTCGCCGAGCTTGAGCGGGGCCAGGTCGGCGGCGGCGCCCTTGGTGATGCCGGTGACGGTCACCGAGACGGTGCCGCTGGCGTCGCCGGACGAGAACGGGACGACGGCCGGCTGGCCGAACGCGAGCGCGGTGCCCGGGGCGGCGACGTCGCCGGCGGGCGCGGCCTCGGTGGTCTCGGTGCCGGCGTCGGTCGGGGCGTCGGTGGTGGTCTCGGTCGAGGCCTCGGTGGTCGCCTCGGTCGAGGCGGGGTCGCTGCCCTTGCGGTCGGGTTCGTCGTCGCCGCCGCAGGCGGCCAACGCGAACGTCGACGCGGCCAGCAGGGCGGTGAGGACGGAGACCTTCTTGCGGGGAGTCATGCCAGGGGTCCTTGCCGCCTGAGGCGGCCGGAAACCCACGGAATCCGCGGGATGGGGCGAAAACCCCTCAGATCTTGCGCAACCTGACGTAGCGGACCGAGTGGTCCGCGGACTTGCGCAGCACCAGCGTGGCCCGCGAGCGGGTGGGCAGCACGTTCTGGGCCAGGTTCGGGCCGTTGATGGCGTCCCAGATCCGGCGGGCCTCGTCGACGGCCTCGTCGTGGGTCAGCGAGGCGTACTTCGCGAAGTACGACGACGGGTCGCGGAAGGCGGTCTCGCGCAGCTTGAGGAAGCGGTCGACGTACCAGTCGCGGATGTGGTTGGTATTGGCGTCGACGAAGATCGAGAAGTCGAAGAAGTCCGACAGACCCAGGCCGGTGCGGCCGTCCTCGCGGACCCGCGCGGGCTGGAGCACGTTGAGACCCTCGACGATGACGATGTCGGGGCGCTTGACGACGATCTTCTCGTCGGGGACCACGTCGTAGACGAGGTGGGAGTAGACCGGCGCCTCGACCTCGTCGATGCCGGACTTGATGTCGATGACGAACTTGAGCAGCTTGCGCCGGTCGTAGGACTCGGGGAAGCCCTTGCGCTGGAGCAGCCCGCGCGCCTCGAGCTCGGCGTTGGGGTAGAGGAAGCCGTCGGTGGTGACGAGCGCGACGTTGGGGTGCTCGGGCCAGCGCGCGAGCATCTGCTGGAGCACGCGGGCCGCGGTCGACTTGCCGACGGCCACCGAGCCCGCCAGCCCGATCACGAACGGCGTGCGCGGCGGCGTCCGGCCGTGCAGGAACTCCTCCTGTGCGTGGTGCAGGTCGGTCGCCGCGCTGACCCGCATGGACAGCAGCCGGGACAGGGGCAGGTAGACGTCGCGGATCTCGCGCAGGTCGAGCGAGTCGCCGATGCCGCGGAGCCGGTGCACCTCGTCCCTGGTGAGCGGGCTCTCGGTCTCCGAGGCCAGCAGTGCCCAGGTCGCCCGGTCCAGCTCGACGTACGGCGAGGCCTCCCGCGGGAGCTCCTCGCCGGGGGTGTCCGCCGTGCTCGCGCCCGTCGTCATGGCGCCGATTGTTCCAGTCGGCGTCACCGCGGCTTCAGGTGCGTCCTCGATCCGGACGGTGCCGGGGGAGGGCGGCGGGCGCCACACCGCTGTCGAGGCGGGGATGCAGGCCCGGACCGCTTAGACTGGCCGATCATGTGCGGCATCGTCGGATACATCGGGCCCCGGTCGGCCCAGGACACCGTCATCGACGGTCTCCGCAGGCTCGAGTACCGCGGCTACGACTCCGCCGGCGTCGCGGTCGTGAGCGAGGGTCTGCTGCGGACCGAGAAGCGGGCCGGCAAGCTCGCCAACCTCGAGAAGGTGCTCGACGAGACGCCGATGCCGGTGGCTCAGATCGGCATCGGGCACACCCGCTGGGCCACCCACGGCCCGCCCAACGACGTCAACGCGCACCCGCACACCGGCGAGTCCCGCCGGGTGGCGCTGGTGCACAACGGCATCATCGAGAACTTCCTCGAGCTGCGCGCGCGCCTCGAGGCCGACGACCACGAGCTGATCTCCGAGACCGACACCGAGATCGTGGCCCAGCTGCTCGAGCTCCAGGTGCAGTCCGGGGTCGACATCGCGACCGCGATGCAGCGCGTCTGCCAGCAGCTCGAGGGTGCGTTCACCCTGGTCGCGATCGACGCCGAGGAGCCCGACAAGGTCGTCGCGGCCCGGCGCAACTCGCCGCTGGTGGTCGGCCTGGGCGAGGGCGAGAACTTCCTCGGCTCCGACGTCGCCGCCTTCATCGAGTTCACCCGCGAGGCGCTCGAGCTCGGCCAGGACCAGATCGTCGTGATGACCCGCGACAAGGTCGACGTCACCGACTTCCACGGCCGCCTGGTCGAGGCCAAGCGCTTCCACGTCGACTGGGACCTCTCCTCGGCCGAGAAGGACGGCCACGACTGGTTCATGCGCAAGGAGATCTTCGAGCAGCCGCGCGCGGTCGCCGACTCCCTGCTCGGCCGCCGCGACGCGACCGGCCGGCTCCAGCTCGACGAGATGCGCCTGGCCGACGAAGAGCTGCGCGACATCGACAAGATCATCATCATCGCCTGCGGTACGTCGTTCTACGCCGGCATGGTCGCCAAGTACGCCATCGAGCACTGGACCCGGACGCCGGTCGAGGTCGAGCTCGCCTCGGAGTTCCGCTACCGCGACCCGATCATCGACGCGACCACGCTCATCGTCGCGATCAGCCAGTCCGGCGAGACCGCCGACACGCTCCAGGCGATCCGGCACGCGCGCTCCCAGCGGGCCAAGGTGCTCGCGATCTGCAACACCAACGGCTCCTCGATCCCGCGCGAGTCCGACGCGGTGATCTACACCCACGCCGGCCCCGAGATCGGCGTCGCCTCGACCAAGGGCTTCCTGACCCAGCTGGTCGCCTGCTACCTGCTCGCGCTCTACATCGCCCAGGTCAAGGGCACCCGCTTCGGCGACGAGATCGACGAGATCATGGAGCACCTCGAGGCCATGCCCGGCCACATCGAGACCGTGCTCTCCGGCTCCGACGCCGTCTACTCCCTCGCCGCTGACCACGCCTCGTCGCGCTCGGTGCTCTTCCTGGGCCGCCACGCCGGCTACCCGGTCGCGCTCGAGGGGGCGCTCAAGCTCAAGGAGCTCGCCTACCTCCACGCCGAGGGCTTCGCGGCCGGCGAGCTCAAGCACGGCCCGATCGCGCTGGTCGAGGACGGCCTGCCGGTTCTCTGCGTCGTACCCCCCAAGGGTCGCGACCAGCTCCACGGCAAGATGCTCAGCGGCATCCAGGAGGTCCGCGCCCGCGGCGCCCGGACCATCTGCCTGGCCGAGGAGGGAGACGCCTCCATCGAGCCCTACGCCGACGAGCTGATCCGGCTGCCCAAGGTGCCCGTCCTGCTCCAGCCGCTGGTGGCGATCGTGCCGCTCCAGCTGTTCGCCTGCGAGCTCGCCACGGTGCTGGGCCACGACGTCGACCAGCCGCGCAACCTCGCCAAGTCCGTCACCGTCGAGTAAGGCCGTGGCGGTGGTCGGCGTCGGTATCGACGTGTGCGAGATCGCCCGGTTCGAGGAGTCGTGCCGTCGTACGCCGGCGCTGGTGACCAAGCTCTTCACCGAGGCCGAGCGGACGCTGCACATCCGCTCGCTCGCGGCGCGCTTCGCCGCCAAGGAGGCGCTCGCCAAGGCGCTCGGCGCCCCGCGCGGGATGTCCTGGCACGACGCCGAGGTGGTCTCCGAGGACAACGGCCGGCCGCGGTTCGTGCTGCGCGGCACCGTGCTGGCCGAGGCCGACGCCCAGGGCGTGACGTCGGTGCACCTCTCGCTCACCCACGACGGCGGCATCGCCTCGGCGATGGTGGTGCTCGAGTCGTGATCCGGGCGCACACGGTCGAGCAGGTCCGCACGGCCGAGGCCGCGCTGCTGGCCCGGCTGCCCGAGGGCGCGCTCATGCAGCGCGCCGCGGCCGGCCTGGCGTACGCCGTCCTGGACCTCCTCGGCAGCGGCTACGGCCGCCGGGTGCTGCTCCTCGTCGGCTCCGGCGACAACGGAGGCGACGCCCTCTACGCGGGGGTCCTGCTCGCCCGGCGCGGCGTCCAGGTCGAGGCCTGGCTGCTCTCGTCGTCGGCGCACGAGGGCGGGGTCGCCGCGCTGCGGGCCGCGGGCGGCCGGATCGGCAGCCCGGGCCCGGTACCGGCGCCGTACGACGTCGTCGTCGACGGGATCGTCGGCATCGGCGGGCGTCCCGGGCTGCGGCCCGCGGCGGTCGCGGCGCTCGGCCACGTCGCCGGGACCCCGGTGGTCGCGGTCGACGTACCGTCGGGGGTGGACGTCGACACCGGCGAGGTCGCCGGGCCCCACGTCAGCGCCGACCTGACCGTCACCTTCGGCACCCACAAGATCGCCCACCTCGTCGACCCCGCGGCCCGCGCGTGCGGCGCGCTCCAGCTCGTCGACATCGGCCTGGACCTGCCCGAGGCCCCCGTCGAGGCGCTCCAGGCCGCCGACGTCGTGGCGCTGCTCCCGCGCCCCGCGGCCGACGCCCACAAGTACACCCGCGGCGTCGTCGGCGTCCGCTCCGGCTCCGCGACCTATCCCGGCGCCGCCCTGCTCAGCGTGGCCGGCGCCGCGTGCGGCCTGGCCGGCATGGTCCGGTACGACGGCGACCCGGCCGCCCTGGACCTCGTCCGTGCCGCGCACCCCGAGGTCGTCGGCCCCGGCCGGGTGCAGGCCTGGGTGGTCGGCTCGGGCAGCGACGACCGCGCCGAGGACGCGCTGCGCCGCTCCCTGGCCGACGACGTCCCCGTCGTCGTCGACGCCGACGCGCTCGCCTTCGCCGGCCTGGCCCGCGGCCGCTCCGCCGTGCTCACGCCCCACGCGGGCGAGCTGGCCCGGATGCTCGACGCCGACCGGGCGGACGTCGAGGCCCGCTGGCTCGACCACGCCCGCCGCGCCGCTCACGAGCTCGACGCCGTCGTCCTGCTCAAGGGCCGGCACACCGTCGTCGCGCGCCCCGACGGCCGGGCCCGGGTGACCACGACCGGCACGCCCTGGCTGGCCACGGCCGGCGCGGGCGACGTCCTCGGCGGGCTGATCGGGACGCTCCTCGCCGCCGGGCTCGACCCGTTCGACGCGGCCTCGGCCGGCTCCTGGCTGCACGGCGCCGCGGCGACGCTCGCCGCCCAGGACGGCCCGATCGTCGCCTCCGACGTCGCCGCCACGCTGCCGGACCTGCTCGCCACCCTGACCACCCCGTGATGGGACGATAGTCAGATGACCCAGCCCCTCGGCCCCGCCGAGATCGTCGTCGACCTGGCCGCGGTCCGGGCCAACGCACGGCTGCTGCGCGCGACCGCGGGGGTCCCGCTGATCGCGGTGGTCAAGGCCGACGGCTACGGCCACGGCATGGTCGCCTGCGCCCGGGCCGCCCAGGAGGGCGGCGCCGACTGGCTCGCTGCGGCCACTGTCGAGGAGGCGCTCGCGCTGCGGGCGGCCGGTGTCGAGGGCCGCATCCTGTGCTGGATCATCGGGCCCCGGACCGATCTGGCGGCCGCGGTCGCCGCCGACCTCGACGTCACCGCGTCCAGCCTCGCCCACCTCGACGCCCTCGCCGCGGCGGCAGCCACGGCCGGCCGGCCCGCGCGGGTGCAGCTCAAGGTCGACACCGGGCTCTCGCGCAGCGGTGCCCCGCGCGCGGCCTGGGCCGAGCTGTTCGAGCGGGCGCGCGCCGGCGAGGAGGCGGGGTCCTGGACCATCACCGGCCTCTGGTCCCACTTCGCGTGCGCCGACGAGCCCGCGCACCCCGCCAACGACCGCCAGGAGGCGGCCTTCCGCGATGCGCTCGCGCTCGCCGAGGAGCACGGGCTGCGTCCCGAGCTGCGCCACATGGCCAACTCGGCGGCGGCGATCCTGCGGCCGTCGTCCCGCTTCGACGCGGTGCGCTGCGGGATCGCCCTCTACGGTCTCGACCCGGCGCCCGGTGAGGCGACCGAGATCGGGCTCGTGCCCGCGATGACCGTGCGCGCGCCGCTGCTCATGGTCAAGGACCTCGCCGTGGGCGACGCCGTCTCCTACGGCCAGCACTGGGTGGCCGAGCACCCGACCACGGTCGGTCTCGTCCCCGTCGGCTACGGCGAGGGCATCCCGCGCCACGCCTCGCGTCCCGGCGCCGCCGACGCCGCGGCGTCCGTCGGCATCGAGGGCAAGCAGCGCCCGATCCGGGGCACCGTGTGCATGGACCAGGTCGTCGTCGACCTCGGCGGCGACCGGCCGCCGGTCGGCAGCGAGGTGATCGTCTTCGGGCCGCCGTCCGCCGGTGGACCCACCGCCCAGGACTGGGCCGAGGCCTGCGCCACCATCAGCTACGAGATCGTCACCAGGATCGGGGGCCGGATGACCCGCAGGTACGTCGATGGCACGGAGGGCGACCGGTGAGCCGCCGCAGCCGGATCCTCGGCTCGCTCGCCGGCGCCCTCGGCGTCGCCGCGGCCGGTGGTGCCGCGCTCGGCATCGCGCGCCAGCAGCGGGCGATCAGCCGCCGCTCCGGAGACGAC
Organism: Pimelobacter sp. 30-1; assembly: GCF_018831735.1. Lineage (NCBI taxonomy): Bacteria > Bacillati > Actinomycetota > Actinomycetes > Propionibacteriales > Nocardioidaceae > Pimelobacter > Pimelobacter sp. 30-1. The sequence goes on along the minus strand of NZ_NHTS01000003.1, from coordinate 39,139 downwards.
ATCCCGTTCGGCTCGCTGCACTCGGCGCCGGTCACGGTCGTCGCCGACGACGGCGTCCCGCTCCACGTCGAGGTCGACGAGTTCGCCGGCCCGGTCACCGTCGTCTTCGTGCACGGCTACTGCCTCAACCTCGACTGCTGGCACTTCCAGCGCGCGGCCTACCGTGGCCTGGTCCGCGCGGTCTACTACGACCAGCGCTCGCACGGCCGCTCCGGCCGCTCCGACCGCGCCCACGCCACCATCGAGCAGCTCGGCCGCGACCTGCACCGGGTGCTCGAGGAGGTCGTGCCCGAGGGGCCGGTCGTCCTGGTCGGGCACTCCATGGGCGGGATGTCGATCGTCGCGCTCGCCGAGCAGTACCCCGAGCTCATCGGTGACCGGGTCGTCGGCGTCGGGCTCATCTCCACCACGGCGGGCGGGCTCGACCCCAGCCGGGTGCTGCTGCCGATGGTCCCGGCCCGGCTGGCCGGCCCGGTCACCCGCGGCGCGGTCCGCACCCTCCACCTCGGCCACCGCGCCATCGACGGCGTACGACGCGCGGGCGGCGCCGTCGCGACCGTCGCCACCGACCGCTTCGCCTTCGGCGAGGAGGTGCCGCGCGGCTACGTCGAGTTCGTCGACCGGATGCTCGCCGCGACCCCCTTCGAGGTGGTCGCCGACTTCTTCCCCAACTTCGCCGGTCTCGACAAGTTCGACTTCGTCGAGCGGCTCGGCCAGGTGCCCACGTCGGTCATCTGCGGCACCGCCGACAAGCTCACCTCGATCGGCCACTCCCGCAAGCTGCACGCGCGGATCCCCGGCTCCCGCCTCCTCGAGTGCGAGGGCGCCGGCCACATGGTCATCATGGAGCGCCACGAGCTGGTCAACGCCGAGCTCGACCAGCTCATCACCGCCGCCACCGCGAGGGCAGCAGCCCGGTGACCGTGGAGACCACGCGCGTCGGCCCCGAGGCCGCCGCCGACGTCCTGGCCGTCGTCCGGGCCGCGTTCGCCGCGCGCCCCGCGCTCGACCCGCCCACCGAGGCACTCGCCGAGACCGAGGAGTCGATCGCCGCGATGCTGGCGCCCGGCGGCGGACTGCTCGTGCGCGCCGACGGCAAGCCGGTCGGCGCGGTCGTCCTCGACCCCGTCGGCGACGCGGTCTACCTGCGCCGCTTCGGCATCGACCCTGCCGCCCAGGGCCGCGGCTTCGCGCGCGAGCTGGTCCGGGCCGGGCTGCGCGCGGCCGGCCGGGCGGGCGCGACCAGGGCGGTGATCCTGGCGCGCGAGGAGCTGCCGCGCACCGTGGGCTTCTGGCGCGACATGGGCTTCGTGCAGACGGCCCGTCACGCGCCGTACGTCGAGATGGCGCGGCCGGTCCCGGTCGCCGTCGACGTCCCCAGTGCCGAGTCCATGCGCGACCTGGGCCGCCGGGTCGCGGGCCACCTGCGCGCGGGCGACGTGCTCGTCCTCAGCGGTGAGCTCGGGGCCGGCAAGACCACCTTCACCCAGGGCCTCGGCGAGGGCCTGGGCGTGCGCGGCGGGATCACCTCGCCGACGTTCGTCATCGCCCGGGTGCACCCCTCCCTCAGCGACGGACCGGCGCTCGTCCACGTCGACGCCTACCGCCTCGGCGGTCAGGCCGAGCTCGACGACCTCGACCTCGACACCGACCTCGACGAGGCCGTCACCGTCGTGGAGTGGGGGACCGGCGTCGCCGAGAGCCTCTCCGACGACCGGCTCGAGATCCGGATCGCCCGGGCCACCGCGCGCACCGACGTCGACCCCGAGGCCGATCCGCGCGTCGTCGAGCTCGACCCCGTCGGCCTGCGCTGGCTCGGTGTGGTCCTGGCCGACCTGGGCTGAAGTCCCGGGACCTCCGTCCCTTCGTTCGGGGACCGGTCCTGCTCGGGCTAGTCCCATCGAGCCCGTGTGAGTCGGATCGCACACCCGTGCCGTAAGGATGCGCATTCTTCCTAGTCTCCAGAGCGAGGGTTCAAACTTTCTGGAGGGGAAGTTCCATGGGGGGACTGAAGGCCGCGCTGACGGCACTGATCTGTGCGGGTGCGCTGTTCGCGCCCGTCACCGCCGAGACGGCGGGTGCCGCGCCGGAGCGCCCGGAGCGCCCCGTGCTGACGAAGCCGGTGGCGCGCAGCTCCACGGTCGTCTTCGCCGGCCGTACCCGCGCCCGGGCTGTCGTCCGGCTGCAGGAGCGGCGGCGCGCGAGCTGGGCCACGGTCGCCCAGCGCCGGGCGACCAAGAAGGGCACGTTCAAGATCGTCCTCGCCCGCCCCGCGACGGCCCGCACCTACCGGGTCAAGGCGGCCGGCCGGGTGAGCCACAAGCGCGACGTGGCGCCCGCCGTCGTACCGACGCCCGAGCGCGCCCCGGTCGACACCTGCGGCAGCCGCCCCCAGCGCGCCGAGGGCGGCTACTACGCGTGCAGCTTCTACGACGAGTTCGACGGCGACGCGCTCGACCGCAGCCGGTGGATGGTCCAGCAGACCTCCTTCAGCGGCATGTACGGCGGCAGCAAGGGCTGCTACGTCGACAACGAGCGCACGGTCCGGGTCGGCGGCGGCCTGCTGCGGCTGACGTCCACGATCCTGCCGACGGAGTTCCTCTGCCGCAGCCCCTACGGGTCGTTCACGACCAACGCCGAGGTCTCCACGGTCGCCACCCGCTCGAAGTTCACCCAGACCTACGGGCGTTTCGAGGCCCGGCTCAAGATGCCCGCCGAGTCGGGGATCGCCGGTTCGCACTCCGCGTTCTGGCTCTACCCGCAGGACCAGGCGTACGGCCGCTGGCCCGGCTCGGGCGAGGTCGACATCGCCGAGTGGTTCAGCGGGCTGCCGGCCAACGTCTACCCGTCGGTGCACTACGCCGGCGAGAACACCCAGCTCAGCTCGGGCTACTCCTGCCGGATGCCCACGGCGAGCACGGCCTTCCACAACTACGCGGTCGAGTGGACGCCCAAGATCATGCGCTTCTACTACGACGGCCGGCTCTGCTACAGCCACCGCTGGACGCCGACCGGGATGACCGGGGCGCAGCCGTTCGACAAGCCGTTCTACCTGGTCCTCACCCAGGTGTGGGGCCTGGGCTGGAACACCCGTACCGACAAGATGCCCGACACCTCGACGCTCGTCGTCGACTGGGTCAAGGCCTGGTCCTGAGCCTCAACTAGGCTCGGTGCGTGCTGCTCGCGTTCGACACCGCCTCCCCGACGGTCACCGTCGCCCTTCACGACGGCACGGACGTCGTCGCCGAGGCGACGGCCACCAGCAGCATGCGCCACGGGGAGCAGCTCGCGCCGCTCATCGCCCAGGTGCTCGCCGAGGTGGGCGCGAGCCCGGACGACCTGACCGGCATCGCCGTCGGCGTCGGCCCCGGCCCGTTCACCGGGCTGCGGGTCGGGCTGGTCACCGCGCGGACCATGGCGCACGTGCTCGACGTTCCGGTGCACGGGGTCTGCTCGCTCGACCCGCTCGCGCTCGAGGCGGTCGAGACCGGCGCCGTGGACGGCGACTTCCTGGTCGCGACGGACGCCCGGCGCAAGGAGGTCTACCTCGCGTCGTACGACGCCGGGGCGGTGCGCCAGGACGAGCCGGTCGTCGATCGGCCGGCCGCCCTCGCCAGCGACCGCCCGGTCGTGGGGGAGGGCGCGACCCTCTACCCCGAGGCGTTCCCGGAGTCCCGCGGGCCGCAGCGGCCCAGCGCCGCCTGGCTCGCGCGCGGTGTCGTGGCCGGCCGGTTCGCCGTCCTGGCGCCGGAGCCGCTCTACCTGCGCCGTCCCGACGCCGAGATCCCGCGGGCGCCCAAGGCGGTCCTCGCCGACGAGCCGTCGCCGCGGTGAACATCGGCCCGGCCGGCGTCGACGACATCGCGGAGATCGCCGCGCTGGAGGCGGAGGCCTTCCCCCTCGACCCGTGGTCGCCGAACCTGCTGCGCGAGGCCGTCGGCGGCCTGGTGCCGACCATGGCGCTGCTCGTCGCCCGCTCGTCCGCGGACGGCGGCGCTGCGGATTTCCTGGGCTACGCGGTGGTGAGCGTCGTCGACGTCGACGCGGAGCTCCAGCGGATCGCCGTACCGGAGGAGCGGCGGCGCTCCGGTGTGGCCGGCGCCCTCCTCGCCGCCACCCACGCGGTGGCCGGCGAGCGCGGCGCGACCCGGCTGCTGCTGGAGGTCCGCGAGGACAACATCATCGCCCGCACCTTCTACGAGCGGCACGGCTTCGCCGAGCTCGGACGCCGCCCCCGCTACTACCGCGACGGGACCACCGCACTGGTGCTCAGCACACCCGTCACAATGGACCCATGACCCGCGACGAACCCCTGGTCCTCGGCATCGAGACCTCGTGCGACGAGACCGGCGTCGGGATCGTTCGCGGTCACACGCTCCTCGCCGACGCGGTCGCCAGCAGCGTCGAGCAGCACGCACGCTTCGGCGGCGTCGTCCCCGAGGTCGCCAGCCGGGCGCACCTGGAGGCGATGGTCCCCACCATCCAGCGCGCGTGCGACACCGCCGGCATCACGCTGCGCGACGTCGATGCGATCGCGGTCACCCACGGTCCCGGCCTCGCCGGCGCGCTGCTCGTCGGCGTCGCCTCGGCCAAGGCGCTCGCGCTCTCGCTCGGCAAGCCGATCTACGGCGTCAACCACCTCGCCGCCCACGTCGCCGTCGACCAGCTCGAGCACGGACCGCTGCCCGAGCCGTCGCTCGCGCTGCTCGTCTCGGGCGGCCACTCCAGCCTGCTCCGCGTCACCGACATCACCGGGTACGAAGGCGGCGTCGACCCGCTCGGCGCCACCATCGACGACGCGGCCGGTGAGGCCTTCGACAAGGTCGCCCGCCTGCTCGGCCTGCCCTTCCCGGGTGGCCCCCACATCGACAAGGCGGCCCGCGAGGGCAACCAGGTCGCGATCGACTTCCCGCGCGGGCTGACCAGCCGGCGCGACCTGGAGCGGCACCGCTTCGACTTCTCGTTCTCCGGGCTCAAGACCGCGGTCGCCCGCTGGGTCGAGGCCCGCGAGCGCTCCGGCGAACCGGTCCCGGTGGCCGACGTGGCGGCGTCCTTCCAGGAGGCGGTCTGCGACGTCCTGGTCCGCAAGGCGCTCGACGCCGCGAGCGCCGAAGGCATCGAGGACCTCATGATCGGTGGCGGAGTCGCAGCCAACTCCCGGCTGCGGGTGCTCGCCGAGGAGCGCGCCGGCAAGCTCGGCATCCGGGTCCGGGTGCCACGCCCCGGCCTGTGCACCGACAACGGCGCGATGGTCGCCGCGCTCGGCGCCACCATGGTCGAGCGCGGGCGGACGCCGTCCCCGCTGGACCTCCCGGCCGATTCGAGCCTCCCGGTGACCGAGGTCCTGGCAGGCTGAGGCGATGGACGCGGCGCGGGTCGACGACGGGTACTTCCCCGAGGGCTCGATGCTGCGCTTCGTCCAGTCCCACCGCGCGGTCGGGCAGACCTACGGCCAGCGCGCGCTCATCATCGGCGCCACCCACCCCGTGCCCTACGTCGGCACCTCGCAGTCGACGCTCGCCAAGGAGCGCCCCTTCGAGCGCCTGGCCCGCACTGCGCTGGCCTTCGAGACGGTCTTCTTCGCCCCGCGCGCCGAGGCCGACCGGCTGCTCGCTGCGGTGCACGACCTGCACACCCGGGTGCGCGGCGAGCTCACCCAGGACGAGGGCGAGTTCTCCCGCGGGACGCCCTACGACGCCTTCGACCCCGAGCTCATGCTCTGGACGATGGCCATGCTCGCCGACTCCTCCCGGGTCGCCTTCGAGACCCTCGTGCGGCCTCTCCTTGCGAAGGAGAAGGAGGACCTCTGGGCCGACTGGGTGCGCTTCGGCGAGCTCTTCGGCATGCCGCGCTCGGTGGCGCCCGAGACCGCGGCGGCCTTCGAGCAGTGGATGCGCGACTGGTACACCTCCGGCCGGATGCACCTCACCGCCGAGGCCCGCGCCGTGGGCCGCGCGATCGCCCGCGACATGCCCGTCCCGCTCGTCGCCCGCCCCGGCGTCACGGTGACCAACCTGCTCGTCGTCGGCATGCTCCCGCCCGAGGTACGCCGCCTCTACGGCCTGCCCTGGACGCCGGCCCACGCCGTCGCGTGGCGCGGGGCCACGACCTTCGCGCGGACCTCGCGGCACGTCGTACCGGACCGGGTGCGGCGGGGCGACAACGCCGACCTGCACAAGACCGTGATCCGCAGCGAGCGGGCGGTGCTGGCCCGCGGCGGGCGCACGATGGACCTGCCCGACTAGTTCCCGCGCCCTAGAACGGCTCGACCAGCAGCGCCGTGCCCTCGCCCGCGACCCGGGTCAGCACGACGGTCGCCTCGGCGTCGCCCTGGAGCGCGAGGCGCTTGCGCAGCGCCTCCGGTACGACGTCCACGCCGCGCTTCTTGATGGTCAGCCGCCCGATCCCGCGCTCGCGCAGCGCGGCCTTGAGCTGCTTCTCGCGGTAGGGCAGCTCCTCGACCACGCGGTAGGCCCGCGCGAACGGCGTCCGGTACGACGCCTCCGCGGTGACGTAGGCGATCTTCGGGTCGATGAGCGCGCCCCCGACGCCTGCGGCGACCGCGGTGACCAGACCCGCCCGGATCACCGCGCCGTCGGGCTCGTAGAGGAAGGCACCCACCGGCGCGACCCCGACCGCGTCGGCGCCGGGGTCGTCCTCGTCGGTGATCGTGGCGAGGCCGCCGGTGCCGATCACGGTGGCGCGCCGTCGTACGGTCGCGGTGCGGCCGGCCCACAGCGCGGCCTCCTTGACCTCACCTTCGTCGCTGACCCACTCGGCCTCGACGCCGTCGGGCACGAGCGTGTGGGGGATGCCGGGGGCGACCTTGACGCACGCATCGCGCGCCAGCAGCGTCTCGACCCACGACCACGGCGGCGTCCAGTCGTCGACCCGGAAGCTGCGCCCCGCGCCCGTACGACGGGCCGGGTCGGCGTAGGCGAGGTCGAAGCCGCGGTGGTCGATCTCGGTGGCGTCGGCCACCTGGACCGCGCCGGGCAGGCCCAGCGCGGCGAGGTTGGCCTCGGCCACCGCGACCCGGACCGGGTCGAGGTCCACGCCCGCGCAGACCATCCCGGCCCGGGCGGCCGCGAGCAGGTCGCCGCCGATGCCGCAGCCGAGGTCGATCAGGGTGCGGGCGCCGAACGCGGCCGCGCGCCCGGCCCGGTGCTGGGCGACCCGGAGCCGGGTCGCCTGCTCCAGGGCGTCGGGGGTGAAGTACATCCGCGCGGCCAGGTCACCGAACTTGGCGTGCGCGCGGGCGCGCAGGTCGACCTGGGTCAGCGCCGTCGCGGCCCGCTCCGGCGTCGTCGTACGACGCAGGGCGGAGCCGGCCGCCAGGGCGGTGGCCCCGGAACCGACCAGGGCGGTGGCCTCGGTGAGCAGGGCCTGGCCCTCGTCGGTCAGCAGCCACCGGAAGTCGTCGAGGTCCACCCCCTGATCCTGTCAGCCGGGGCCGGGCCTGGCACTCCCTTGCGGAGAGTGCTAGTTTCGTCATTGGCACACTCGAACCGAGAGTGCCAATGCAGGTCGGGGTCCTTCCCGGCCTCGCCCCAAAGAGTCAGCAGCACCCGTCAGCTCAGAAAGTGGAGGTCGACATCGTGTCGGTCAACATCAAGCCGCTCGAGGACCGGATCGTCGTCAAGCCTCTCGAGGCGGAGCAGACCACCGCCTCTGGCCTGGTCATCCCTGACACGGCCAAGGAGAAGCCCCAGGAGGGCGAGGTCCTCGTGATCGGTCCCGGCCGCATCGACGACAACGGCAACCGCGTCCCGCTCGACGTCGCCGTGGGTGACAAGGTCATCTACAGCAAGTACGGCGGCACCGAGGTCAAGTACGCCGGCCAGGAGTACCTCATCCTCTCGGCCCGCGACGTCCTCGCGGTTCTGGCCTGATCCGAGCTTCACGCCGCCCGGGACGTCCCGCACCGCCTGCCGGTGCGAGCGGCGTCCCGGGCGTTCGGCTTTCCACACCCAAGGAGTAAGCAGTGCCCAAGATCCTGGAGTTCGACGAGCACGCCCGTCGCGCGCTCGAGCGGGGCGTCGACGCCCTCGCCAACACCGTCAAGGTGACGCTCGGCCCCAAGGGCCGCTACGTCGTCCTCGACAAGAAGTGGGGCGCGCCGACCATCACCAACGACGGTGTCACCGTCGCGCGTGACGTCGAGCTCGACGACCCGTTCGAGAACCTCGGTGCCCAGCTCACCAAGGAGGTCGCGACCAAGACCAACGACGTCGCCGGTGACGGTACGACGACCGCGACCGTGCTCGCCCAGGCGCTGGTCCACGAGGGCCTGCGCGCGGTCGCGGCCGGCGTGAACCCGATGGGCCTCAAGCGGGGCATGGACGCCGCGGCCGGTGCCGTGGGCGACGCGCTCAAGGCCGCCGCCCGCGAGGTCGAGGACGCCAAGGACATCGCCTCCGTGGCGACCGTCTCCTCGCGTGACAGCCACATCGGCGAGCTCCTCGCCGAGGCCTTCGGCAAGGTCGGCAAGGACGGCGTGATCACGGTCGAGGAGTCCAATACCCCCTCGACCGAGCTCGAGTTCACCGAGGGCATGCAGTTCGACAAGGGCTACATCTCGGCCTACTTCGTCACCGATGCCGAGCGCCAGGAAGCCGTGCTCGACGACCCCTACATCCTCATCCACCAGGGCAAGATCTCGGCGATCGCCGACCTGCTGCCCCTGCTGGAGAAGGTCATCCAGGCCGGCAAGCCGCTCTTCATCCTCTCCGAGGACGTCGAGGGCGAGGCGCTGTCGACGCTGGTCGTCAACAAGATCCGCGGCACCTTCAACGCCGTCGCCGTCAAGGCCCCGGCCTTCGGTGACCGCCGCAAGGCGATGCTCCAGGACATCGCGGTCCTCACCGGCGGCCAGGTCATCTCGCCCGAGGTCGGCCTCAAGCTCGACCAGGTCGGTCTCGACGTGCTGGGCCAGGCCCGCCGCATCGTGGTCACCAAGGACAACACCACGATCATCGACGGTGCCGGCGACGACACCGAGGTGGCGGGTCGCGTCGAGCAGATCAAGAAGGAGATCGAGGTCTCCGACTCCGACTGGGACACCGAGAAGCTCCAGGAGCGGCTGGCCAAGCTCTCCGGCGGCGTCGTGGTGATCAAGGTCGGCGCGCACACCGAGGTCGAGCTCAAGGAGAAGAAGCACCGGATCGAGGACGCCGTCTCCGCGACGCGCGCCGCGATCGAGGAGGGCATCGTTCCCGGCGGTGGCTCGGCGATCATCCACGCTGCGGCGGCGCTCGAGGGCGACCTCGGCCTGACCGGTGACGAGGCGTTCGGTGTCCGCATCGTCCGCAAGGCCGTCGACGAGCCGCTGCGCTGGATCGCCGAGAACGGCGGCGAGAACGGCTATGTCGTCACCAACAAGGTGCGCGAGCTCGGTGTCGGCAACGGCTACAACGCCGCCACCGGCGAGTTCGGCGACCTCGTCGCCCAGGGCGTCATCGACCCGGTCAAGGTGACCCGGTCGGCCCTGGCCAACGCGGTCTCCGTCGCGGGCATGCTGCTGACGACCGAGGTCCTGGTCGTCGACAAGCCCGAGGAGGAGGAGCCCGAGGCGGCCGGTCACGGCCACGGTCACGGGCACGGCCACTGAGGCCCACCTGCACCATCGCGGAGGCCCGGCTCGTTGCGACGAGCCGGGTCTCCGGCTTTTTGGGCCTAGTGCACCGGGCCGCGGCGTACCCAGTCGCTGAACCGGTGCCGCTTCGGGAAGCGGTCCTGGGCGGGGCCGAAGTCGGGCCAGGCCTCCAGGCCGACCCGGACCCGGGCCGGCTGTCCGGTCGCGGCCGGGTTCTCCCGCAGGCACCGGCGGGGGATCGTGAACGTCACCCGCTGCCGGTCGACGTCGAAGTCGACCCGGCCCTGGCAGCGCAGCGGACCGGTGCCGCGCGGCCCGCCGCCGGGGCCGGCGAGCCAGCCGGGCACGCTGTGCACCGCGAAGCTCTCGACCTCGCCGATCACCACGGCGACGTACTCGGGGCCGGGGCGGCTCGGGACCGTGTCGAGGTACCAGTGGTAGTTGTGCGCGAGCTCGCCGGCGTTGACCCGCAACCGGACGTTGTAGAGCCCGTGGTCGACCCGGACGGTGCGGATCGCGTCGGGGTTCTCGGCCGCCTTGTCGGCGAACCTGCGGACCTCGGCGCCCGCCGGCGCCGGCGCGGTGGCCGGGACGGCGAGGGTGAGCGCGAGGGCGCCGGTGAGCGCCACGCCGAGCGTCGTACGGATGGGGCGGCGCACCGGATCAGTCCTCGCGTCCGCGCAGGAAGCGCACCCGCATCGGGCGCAGCTCGGGGGTCATCAGGCCGCCGGTGACGGCCGGGTCGGCGAGCATGACTGCGCGGGCGGCGTCCTCGTCGTCGGCCTCGAAGACGGTGATCCCGGTGTTGGTCTCGCCGAGCGTCGGCCCGGCCAGCACCAGCACGCCCTGGTCGAGCAGAGCGGCGAGGTAGTCGGCGTGCGCGTGCATGAGCGCCGCCTCGTCCTCGGTGATGGTGGCGACGAACCCCGTGCGGGGCGGGTGCAGCAGGTAGACCCAGCTCGGCATGGCTCTCACCCTCGCACGGCGACCGGAGCATGTCATCAGCCGAAATCTGGGGGATCCCCTTCCGACACATCTCTCCGGCATAGTGGGCACATGCTCTGGAGAGTCCGTGCCGGACTGCCCGATCGCCCCGGCGCCCTGGCCCAGCTGGCCGCGGCGTGCGGCCGCGCGGGCGTCAACATCCAGACCGTCCAGGTCTTCCCGGACGCGGCGAGCGTCACCGACGAGCTCGTCCTGCAGGTCCCCGAGGGCTGGACGAGCGCCGAGCTGCACGCGCTCATCGACAAGGCGGGCGGGGTCACGGTCTCCGCCGTCCCCGCGACCGCGGCCGCGCTCGAGGACCAGCCGACCCGGTACGTCGAGGCGGTCCGCTCGATCATCGCCCAGCCGGCCACCTTCCCCGAGGTCGCCGCCCACCTCTTCGACGCCGCGGTCGCGCCCAGCACCGGCACCGAGGACGTGCTCGAGATGGCGGTGGGGGAGTCCACCACCATCCAGATCCGCCGCGAGCCGCCGTTCACCCCCACCGAGCGGGCCCGGGCGGCCGCCCTGGCGGGGCTGGTCGGCCAGGTGCTCGACGCCCAGGTGCCGCCCGCGCCCCAGCAGCCCGGCGCCGCCGAGCCCGACTACGTCACCGTCGACACGACCGTCTCCGCGCTCTCCGGCGGGCTCGTCGCGGGCCGTGCCGAGGTGACCGCGCACGACACGGCCGACACCCCCTGGCCCGTCGACCTCTGGGTCGACCCGGCGTGGCAGCGGCGTGGGGTCGGGACCCGGCTGCTCGCCGACATCGCCCGCGCGGCGCGCGACCAGGGGGCCGAGGAGATCGTGCTGACCGCGCCCTCCGACAGCCAGGCGGTGCTCCCGATGGTGCTCGCCGCGGGCATGCGCGGACGGATCCGGATGGCGGGGGAGTCGCTCACCGTCCGGATCGCGCTCAACGACCTGCGCCGCTCGCGCTGACCTCCCCGGCGTAGCACGTCACCGGCCTGCCGGTGACGGGGGTCCGACCGTCTCCACCCCGCTTGTGAATCGGTTCACAAACTCGTGAACGGGGCCGGACGGGGGCGTAGCGTCAGGGTCGTGCTGAGCGTCGACGTCCTCACCCACGCTGTCACCGAGGTCGCCACCCAGGTGGCGTCCGCCGCTCCTGACGAGCCCGCCGGCCTGATGCCGGCGCGTCAGCAGATGGCGCTCTCGCTGGGCTGGCACATCATCCTGGCCTGCTTCGGCGTGGCCTTCCCGGCGATGATCTTCGTGATACACCTGCGCGGCATCCGCAAGAACGACCCCGTCGCCCTGGGGCTGGCCCAGCGCTGGGCCAAGGTCTCGGCGGTGCTCTTCGCGATCGGCGCGGTCTCGGGCACGGTGCTCAGCTTCGAGATGGGCCTGCTCTGGCCCGGCCTCATGGGCAAGTACGGCGACGTGCTCGGCCTCCCCTTCGCCTTCGAGGGGCTGGCCTTCTTCCTGGAGGCGATCTTCCTCGGCATCTACCTCTACGGCTGGAACCGGATGCCCCCCAAGCGGCACGTGCTGATGGTGCTGCCGATGGCGATCACCGGCATCATCGGCGCCTACTGCGTGCTCGCGGTCAACGCCTGGATGAACGTGCCGACGGGCTTCCGCCTCGTCGACGGCGAGGTCACCGACGTCGAGCCGTGGAAGGTGCTCTTCAACGGGCACACCTTCCTGCAGTTCGCGCACATGTGGGTCGGCGCCTACATGCTGGCCGGCTTCACGATCGCCGGCGTCTACGCGGTCGGCATGCTCCGCGGCCGGCGCGACGCCCACCACCGCCTCGGCTTCATGGTGCCGTTCGTGTTCGCCTCGATCGCCGCGGTCACCCAGCCCTTCGTCGGGCACGTGCTGGGCTTCGGCCTCGACGAGCGCCAGCCGGCCAAGCTGGCGGCGTTCGAGCTGGCCGAGACCACCGAGAGCCCGTCGCCGCTGCGGCTGGGCGGGGTGATGATCGACGGCGAGGTGAAGTACTCCATCGACATCCCGCTGCTCGGCTCGCTGATCGCGATGAACTCGCCGGACAAGCCGGTCCCCGGGCTCGACACGATCCCCGAGGAGGACCACCCGCCGATCAACATGACCCACCTGGCCTTCCAGACCATGGTCGGGATCGGCACGCTGCTCGCCGGCGCCGTCGTCCTGTTCTGGGTGCAGCGCCGGCGCGGCAAGGACCTGCTGGAGAAACGCTGGTTCCTCCGGTTCGCGGCGATCGCCGGGCCGTTGGCGGTGATCGCGCTCGAAGCAGGCTGGATCGCGACCGAGGTCGGCCGCCAGCCATGGATCGTCTACGGCATCATGCGCACGCCCGAGGCGGTCGGTGACTACACCGCGAGCCTGTGGTGGCTGCTCGGGATCAGCACCGTCGTCTACACCACCATGACGATCGGCGCGGTCGTGGTGCTGCGCTCGATGGCCCGGCGCTGGCGGGCGGGCGATGTCGACCTGCCCAGCCCGTACGCCCCCGACCCCGAGCCGGCGTCCGAGCCGGAGGCCCACCGATGAGCCTCGAGCTCGCGGTCGCGGCCGCTCTCTTCGTCGGGATCATCGCCTACGCCGTGCTCGGCGGCGCCGACTTCGGCTCCGGCTTCTTCGACCTCACCGCGGGCAGCAGCAAGCGCGGCGCCGAGCTGCGCACGCTCGTCGACCACAGCATCGGCCCGGTGTGGGAGGCCAACCACGTCTGGCTGATCTACGTGCTCGTGATCTGGTGGACCGGCTTCCCGGAGTCGTTCGCCGCCGCGATGTCGACGCTGGTCTTCCCGCTGCTGTTCGCCCTGCTCGGCATCGTCCTGCGCGGCGCGAGCTTCGCCTTCCGCAAGTACGCCGCCACGCTCGCGCAGGCCCGCCTCTTCGGCATCGTCTTCGCCACCTCGTCGATCATCACGCCGTTCTTCCTCGGCACCGTGGCCGGCGGCATCGCCTCGGGCCGGGTGCCGCTCGAGGGGCGCGGCGACCTGTGGACGTCGTGGCTCAACCCGACCTCGATCTTCGGCGGCGTCATCGCCGTCGGCACCTGCGCCTTCCTGGCCGGCACCTTCCTCGTCGCCGACGCCGAGCGCAGCGGTCAGCACCGCCTGGCCGGCGAGCTCCGGGTCCGGGCGCTCGCGGTCGGCGCGATCACCGGCCTGCTCGTCTTCGCCGCGCTCGTCCCCCTCGACCGCGACGCCCCCACCCTGGCCGCCGGCCTGGAGGGCCGCGCCGCGCCGCTCGTCGTCCTCGCCGGACTGGCCGGCCTGGGCACGATGGTCCTGCTCTGGCGTCGCCGCTACGCCCTCGCCCGGATCACCGCGGTCCTCGCGGTCGCCGCGGTCGTCTCCGGCTGGGGCGTGGGTCAGTACCCCTGGCTGCTCGTCGACGAGGTGACCATCGCCGACGCCGCCGGCGCCCGGGCGACCCTGCAGGGGCTGCTCGTCGCCGTCGGGCTGGCGGTCGTGGTCGTGGTGCCGCCGCTGGCCTATCTCTTCAAGCTCACCCAGTCGGAGGAGTGGACGAAGAGCTCGCCGCACTGACCCGGTCGCCCAGCCGCCAGCCGCCCAGCGGCAGGTCGAGGGCGCTCGCCGGCCCCCAGGAGCCGGGTGCGTAGACCTGGGTGCGCGGGCGGCGGTCGAGCACCGGCTGGAAGATCTCCCACAGCCGGTCGACCTCCTCGGAGCTGATGAACAGCGTCCGGTCGCCGCGCATCACGTCGAGCAGCAGCCGCTCGTAGGCCTCGAGCGGGTCCGCGCCGGGTACGTCGCACACCAGGTCGAGGCGGAAGACGCCCTCGACCAGCGCCATGTCGGGGCCGGGGCGCTTGGCGCGGACCTCGATCGCGATCTTGGGCCGGTCGGCGAGGTCGATGACGAGCTCGTTGGGCTCGGGGACGCCGCCGCCCTCGGGCTTGAGCCAGCGGTGGCGCGGGTCGCGGAAGCGGACGGTGATGGTGCGCCGTCCGTCGGCGAGGGCCTTGCCGGTGCGCAGGTAGAACGGGACGTCGCGCCAGCGGTCGTTGTCGATCCAGACCTCGGCGGCGACGAACGTCTCGACGTCGGAGTCGGGGGCCACGTCGGGCTCGTCGCGGTAGCCGTCGTACTGGCCGAAGACGACGCGCTCGGGGTCGAGCGGGCGCACCGCGGAGAAGGTCGCGGCCTTGGCGGCGCGGATCGCGGAGGCGCGGAAGGCGTGGGGGTCCTCGAGGGCGACGAAGCCGAGGAGCTGGGCCAGGTGGGTCGTCACCATGTCGCGCAGGCAGCCGGTGCCCTCGTAGAAGCTGCCCCGGCCCTCGACGGTGAGCTTCTCGGGGACGTCGATCTGGACCGACTCGATGGTGTGCCGGTTCCAGGCGGGCTCGAAGAGGCCGTTGGCGAAGCGCAGCGCGAGGATGTTCTGGACCGCCTCCTTGCCGAGGAAGTGGTCGATCCGGAAGACCTGGTCCTCGGTGAACGCCGAGGTCAGCACGCTGTGCAGCTCGCGGGCGGTGGCGAGGTCGGTGCCGAACGGCTTCTCCGCGACGAGCCGGGTCCGGGCCACGAGGTCCTCGCGGTCGAGCATGCCGATCATGCCCTTGACCGCGCCCGGCGGCACCGAGAGGTAGAGCAGGCGCCGTACGTCGGAGAGCAGGCAGTGCGCCTCGTCGATGAGGCCGTCCTCGGCCTCGCGGACGGCCTCGGCCAGGCCCGCGCCGTCGTCGGCGGAGGAGGTGACGAAGCGGATCCGCTCCAGCAGGGGGCCGGCCACGGCGTCGTCGACCTCGCCGACGAACTCGTCGAGGGCCGCGCGGACGTGGGCGCGGAACTCCTCGTCGGTGCCGGGGGAGTGCCGGCCGCTGCCGAGCACCGCGTAGTGCTGGGGCAGCCGGTCGGCCGCGGCCAGGCGGTAGAGGCCGGGGAAGAGCTTGCGGGCGGCCAGGTCACCGGTCGCGCCGAAGAGGACGAGGACGTGCGGAGGAAGGTCCGAGCTCACCTCCCCAGCCTCTCGCGCCCGTCAAGCGCCGGGCCGGTGTCCGGCGGACGGACTTCTCGACAAAGTGTCACCACAATGACTAAGGTAAGGCTCGCCTAAGTCTAGGCGTTCTCGGGTCCCCCCTGTTTTCGAAAGGACCTCCGGTGACCTCGTCGTCGTCCCGGTGGCGTGCCCTGGCGCGCCCACCCCTCCTCCTGCTCCTCGCGCTCGCGCTGCTGCTGCCGGCGTTCGTCGCCGCTCCGGGCCGCGCCACCGCCGCGGCACCTGCTGCGGCACCCGTGGCGATCGAGCAGGGCACCGTCGTGTGGGGCGTGCGCGCCTCGTTCCGCCACTACATCGGCACCGGCGGGATCACCGTCGGTGACGGGCTGCGCACCAACAGCGCCGGCGAGTTCGAGTTCGACGTCTCCGGCGGCAGCTACGACCCGGACAGCAAGCGCCTCCAGCTCGACCTCGTCGGCAGCGTGCACTTCGAGGCCCACGAGGGTGCGCTCGACATGACGTTCCGCAACCTCGAGCTGGTCCTCGAGGGTGAGCGGCCGGCGATCCTCGCCGACGTGACCTCGCGGGCCCTGACCGGTGAGCTGGTCGACTTCGGCCACGTCCCGGTCGTCGACATCCCGTTCGAGGGCAAGGCCCCGCAGATCTCCGGCGGCCGCACCGTGTGGACCGACCTGCCGTCGGTGCTCACCGAGGAGACCGCGCCCGCCTTCGCCGGCTTCTACCAGGCCGGCAGCTCGATGGACACGATCGACATCGACTACGCCGGCCCCGGCGGCGTCCCGGTCTACACGGCCGAGAACATCGTCGCCTCCGGTGCTCCGATGTACGAGCCCGACGGCGCCATCGAGGGGGTCGCGAGCGTCTCCAACGTGGTCGCCGACACCGCCCGCGGCGTCCTCCACGTCCAGCACGTGCCCGCCGGTGCCGGCACCGCGGTGCTGCAGGCCTACGACTACACGACCCTCGCGCCGCTGCCCACCGCTCCGGTGCCGGCCGCGAACCAGGCCTACCCGGGCATGGTGCTCGACCCCGGCAACGGCGTCGTGCTCATGGCGCAGGGCACCGGCCTCGTCGGCTACCGGTACGACGCGCAGGACGGCTACACGCCCGTCACCGTCGCCACGGCCGTCGGCACGGTCTTCGAGATCAGCTACGACGCACCGCGCGACCGCATCCTCGTGCTCGGTTCCAGCGGCCTCGCCGTCCTCGCCCACAGCGCCGCCGAGCCCACCGGCTACACGGTGACGCCCTACACCGGCCTGGCCTTCGGCGACCGCGAGTCCGTCGCCGGGCTCAGCGCCACCGCGGTGGTCACCACGGCCGCGAGCGCGAGCAGGGGTGCCCGCTACGTCCGCCTGATCGCCTCCGACAAGACGCTCCTGGCGACGGCGATCCCCGGCGTGGCCGACGACACCTCGAAGCAGCCCGGCCAGTTCGACCAGCCGACGATGGCGTTCCGCGACACCACCGGGGTGTGGCTGTCGGCGTACTCGGGCAGCAAGATCCGCATCGCCGCCATCGACGGTGCCTACCGGGCGTCCGGGCCGTGGCTGCGCGCGAGCGTGGGCTCGTTCCTCGCCGACCGCAAGGAGCACGTCACCAACACCGCGATCATGCTCGACTTCTCGGGTCGCCGGGTGCGGGTGTGGAAGGGCGACGGCTGGGCCGACATCAACGTGCCCAACCTCGGCTCCGGCTCGTTCTTCAACAACCTCGGCGGCGACATCGGCACCGACCAGACCGTCTTCGTCGCCAGCACCACCGACGACGACCGCCGGGTGCTGCGGTTCAAGCCGACCGGCGTCGCGCCGACCGCGACCAGCTCGCCGGCCGACACGACCGTGCAGCTCGACGAGGGCGTCGTGCGCAAGGACGTCACCCTGAGCACCGAGTACACCGACGCCGACAGCCTGCGCTGGCAGACCCGCCTCAGCAGCACCGGCAAGTTCGCCGACGTCCCCGGCGCGACCGGGTCGAGCCTGACCTGGCCCGCGACCAGCGACGACAACGGCCGCCAGTTCCGGGTGCTCGCGACCAACGAGCACGCCACCGCGACCTCGCTCACGGCGACGCTGAAGGTGGAGTTCTTCCCGCGGGTCGCGGCCCAGCCGGACGACATCGCGACCGTGCCCGGTGACGACGCGCAGTTCAAGGTGATGCCCGCGGGCAACCCGTACCCGACGATCACCTGGCAGCGCCGGATCGGCGGCCTGTGGCAGTCGATCGGTGCCGACGACGAGAGCGTCGTCATCGACGGCGGCTTCCTCACCCTCCGCGACACCACCGCGGACCAGGCGGGGCTCAAGGTCCGGGCCAAGCTCACCAACGCGCTCGGCACGACGTACACGCGGGTCGCGACGCTCGACGTCGCCGAGCCCTCGACGGTCAAGCGCGCGATCGACGGCGGCACCCTGACCTGGGGCGTCAAGAAGTCGTTCCGCGACTACCTCGCCGGCCCGATCGCGCACGGCACGGTGACCCTCGACGGTGGCGTCACGCAGAACCCCGACGGCACCTTCGCCTTCCCGGTGACGGGCGGCTGGAGCGACCCCGCCGCGGGCACCGCCGAGGTCCGGATGGGCGGCACCGTGCGGTTCACCGGTCACGACGGCCCGCCGACCTGCGCCGTGGAGCACTCGCCGTGCCTCGCGCTGCGGATCAGCGACCCGGTGCTGCGCGTCGACGGTGACCACGGTGTCCTCGTCGCCGACGTCGAGTCCAAGGACGAGACGACCCACCAGGTCGTGAGCTACCCGGCCGTCGAGCTCGCCGCGTTCGACGCACGGGACTGGGCCACGGGCAAGGACCGGGTCACCGCCCGGGCGCTGCCGGCGACGCTGACCGCGTCCGGTGCCGCCGCCTTCGCCGGCTTCTACGCCGCCGGGGCCGAGCTCGACCCGATCACCCTGGACGGGGAGCTCGGTGCCGAGATCACCGAGCCGGTCGACGTCGCCACCACCACGACGGTCGCGCTGGCCAGTGCCAAGGTCGCCTACGGCCGGGCCCCGGTGGCCACGGTCCGGGTGGCCGACGCGGACGGCGCCCCGGTCGCCGGCCGGGTCACGCTCACCGTGGGTGGCCGCCAGGTCGGCGCCACGCTGGCCGCCGGCACCGCGCGGGTGAGCCTGCCCGCGAACCTGCGTCCGGGCAGCCTGCAGGTCGCCGCCCGGTACGACGGCGCCGACGGCGTGCTCGCCTCCAGCGCGGCCACGACCCTCACGGTGACCCGGGTCCGGCCCGTCGTCACCGCCCGCCTGGCCAAGAAGCAGGTCCGCCCGTCCGCGCGCGCCGTCGTCCGGGTCACCGCCCGGATCCCCGGTGCGCACGGAGTGCCCGCGACCGGCCAGGTCGTCGTCCGCGAGCGCGGCAAGGTGATCGCCGTGGCGACGCTGCGCAAGGACGCCTCGGGCAAGGTCGTGGTGCGCCTGCCTCGGCTGAAGCGCGGTGTCCACCACCTGCGGGTCGAGCTGCTCGGCAGTGCCGTGCAGCTGCCGTCGGCGAGCGGCTACGTGCGCCTCGTCGTACGCCGCTAGGGGGTGTGCGGGGCCAGGGCGAGGCAGCCGTCGACGCGGATGCTTCGTCCTGGCCCGTCGCCCGTAGAATGGGGCGGGTGGAGGTTCCGGACAAGTTCGCAGCCCTTGGTCTCACCTATGACGACGTCCTCCTGCTCCCGGGTCATTCCGACCTGGCGCCGGACGACATCGACACCACCTCGCGGTTGACCCGCGAGATCTCGATCAAGGCGCCCCTGATCAGTGCCGCGATGGACACCGTGACCGAGTCGCGGATGGCGATCGCGATGGCCCGCCAGGGCGGCATCGGCATCCTGCACCGCAACCTCTCCGCCGAGGAGCAGGCCTACCAGGTCGACCTCGTCAAGCGGACCCAGACCGGGATCATCTCCAACCCGGTCACCATCGGCCCCGACGCGACGCTCGAGGAGCTCGACCGGATCTGCGGCGAGTACCGCGTCTCCGGTCTCCCCGTCGTCGACGCCGACAACCGGCTGCTCGGCATCTGCACCAACCGCGACCTGCGGTTCACCCCCGTCGCGGAGTGGGCCACCACCAAGGTCGACGAGGTGATGACCCCGATGCCGCTGTTCACCGGCGACGTCGGCATCAGCCGTGACGACGCGACCGCCCTGCTGCGCCGCCACAAGCGCGAGCGGCTGCCGCTCGTCGACGCCGAGGGCCGCCTGGGCGGCCTCATCACGGTCAAGGACTTCGTGAAGTCCGAGCAGTTCCCCCTCGCCTCCAAGGACGGCGACGGCCGGCTCATGGTCGGCGCGGCGATCGGCTACTTCGGTGACGCCTGGGAGCGGGCCACCGGCCTGATCGAGGCCGGCGTCGACGTCCTCGTCGCCGACACGGCCCACGGCCACGTCACCCTCCTGCTCGACATGGTCCGCCGGCTCAAGTCCGACCCGGCCACCAAGCACGTCCAGGTCATCGGCGGCAATGTCGCCACCCGGGCCGGCGCCCAGGCCTTCGTCGACGCCGGCGCCGACGCGGTCAAGGTCGGCTTCGGCCCCGGCTCGATCTGCACCACCCGCGTCGTCACCGGCTGCGGCGTCCCCCAGGTCACCGCGGTCTACGAGGCGGCCCTCGCGGCCGGCCCGGCCGGCGTACCGGTCATCGCCGACGGTGGTCTCCAGCAGTCCGGCGACATCGCCAAGGCCATCGTCGCCGGCGCCGAGTCGGTCATGATCGGCTCGATGCTCGCCGGTTGCGAGGAGTCGCCCGGCGAGGTCGTCTTCCACCAGGGCAAGCAGTACAAGTCCTACCGCGGCATGGGCTCGCTCGGCGCGATGTCCTCGCGCGGCAAGAAGTCCTACTCCAAGGACCGCTACTTCCAGGCCGAGGTCACCAGCGACGACAAGATCGTCCCCGAGGGCATCGAGGGGCGCGTCGCCTACAAGGGCCCGCTGGCCGGCGTCGCGCACCAGCTCCTGGGCGGCCTGTCCCAGTCGATGTTCTACGTCGGGGCCCAGTCGATCGCCGAGCTGCGCGAGAAGGGCCAGTTCATCCGGATCACCTCGGCCTCGCTCAAGGAGAGCCACCCGCACGACATCGAGATGACCGTCGAGGCGCCGAACTACCACCACTCGTGAGCGTGACGATCCGGCCCTTCGTCGCCGACGACTGGCCGGCCGTCGCGGCCATCATCGACGAGGTCCTCACCGCCGGTGAGACCTACGCGATGCCCCCGCTGGACGACGCCGCCGCGCGCTCGTTCTGGCTGGACCAGCCCGGTGCGGTCGCGGTCGCCGAGGTCGACGGCGTCGTCGTCGGCACCGCCAAGATGGGCCCCAACCGGCCCGCCCAGGGCAGCCACATCGGCACCGCGTCGTTCATGGTCGGCACCGCCGCCCGCGGCCACGGCGTCGGCCGGGCGCTCGGCGAGCACGTCCTCGCCTGGCACCGGGCCGAGGGCTTCGCGGGGATCCAGTTCAACGCGGTCGTGTCCACCAACACGGTCGCCGTGGTGCTGTGGCGCAGCCTCGGCTTCGAGGTGATCGGCACCGTGCCCGGCGCCTTCCGCCGTCCCGACGGGTCGTTCGCCGGGCTGCACGTGATGTACCTCGACCTCAGTCGCTGACCACCCAGGTCTCGCCCTGGACGTCGACGAGCACCGCGCCGCCCGTGGTGCTGAGCGTCGACCAGTCCGGCGAGAGTGCCCGCGCGTCCGCGGGCAGTGTGACCGTGGAGACCACCGCGAGGCCCTCGCCGGCCTCGTACGTCGTGAGCGTCGCGCCGTCGGTGGAGAGCCCGTAGACCCGGTCCCCGCAGACCGCGACGGCGCCGTCGAGCTCCCCGAGCGTGCCCTGCGCGGCGTCGGTGACGAGGACGTGCCCGCCGTCGCTGAGGTAGGCGCGGGCGGCGTCGCTGTGGTCGGCCAGGAAGTAGTCCTCGCCGTCGCGGGACAGCTCGTGCTCGGCGTCGGGGACCGCGGCACCCGCGGCGGCGCTCTCGCCGGTGCCCAGGTCGATGCGCTCGCCGCCGACGACCACCACCGGCTCCGGGGCGAGCAGGACCGGCGCGGAGCCGTCCCCGGCGGCCGGCCGCTCCCAGACGACATCGCCGCCGACGGTGATCCGGGCGATCCGCTCGTCGCTGGCGAGGACGAGGTCGCCGTCGACCGCGGTCAGCAGGTCGAGGCCGAGGTCGTCGCTGGCGTAGGCCAGGGAGCGCTCGGAGCCCTGCATCCGGTCGACGCCCTGCGGGGTGACGCCGTAGAGCACCCCGTCGACGCGGACGACGTCGGAGACGGGGGAGTGCGTCACCTCGCCCGGCGCCCGGGCGCAGCCGGTGTCGAGCGTGCCCGTCGTACGGCGCTCGGTGGTGTGCTCGGTGGTGCGCTCGGCGGGCTCGTCGCCGGTGCACGCGACGAGGGCGGGGGAGACCGCCGCGAGGACGGCGAGGGCGGGCAGCAGGCGCAACGACACGCCTGCCTTCCTGCCCCGGCCGCGCGGCTCGGTAACCTTCTCCGGTGAGCGACATCGAGATCGGCCGCGCCAAGCGGGCCCGCCGCGCGTACTCCTTCGACGACATCGCGATCGTGCCCTCCCGGCGCACGCGCGATCCCGAGGAGGTCAGCGTCGACTGGCAGATCGACGCCTACCGCTTCTCGCTGCCGATCCTGGCCGCCCCGATGGACTCGGTGATGTCGCCCAAGACGGCCGTCGAGTTCGGTCGCTACGGCGGCCTCGGCGTGCTCAACCTCGAGGGCCTCTGGACCCGCTTCGCCGACCCCGAGCCGCTGCTCGAGGAGGTCGCCGGGCTCCAGGGCGTCGAGGCGACCCGCCGGCTCCAGGAGATCTACACCGAGCCGATCAAGGCCGAGCTCATCGCCGAGCGGCTGCGCGAGATGCGCGACGCGGGCGTGACCGTCGCGGCCTCGCTCTCGCCGCAGCGGACCAAGGAGTTCGCCAAGGCCGTCACCGACGCCGGCGTCGACCTCTTCGTCATCCGCGGGACGACGGTCTCCGCCGAGCACGTCTCGAGCCAGGCCGAGCCGCTCAACCTCAAGGAGTTCATCTACGAGCTCGA
Organism: Pimelobacter sp. 30-1; assembly: GCF_018831735.1. Classification (NCBI taxonomy): domain Bacteria; kingdom Bacillati; phylum Actinomycetota; class Actinomycetes; order Propionibacteriales; family Nocardioidaceae; genus Pimelobacter; species Pimelobacter sp. 30-1. The sequence goes on along the minus strand of NZ_NHTS01000003.1, from coordinate 16,567 downwards.
CGTCCCGGTCATCGTCGGCGGCTGCGCGACCCACCAGGCCGCCCTGCACCTCATGCGCACCGGCGCGGCCGGCGTCCTGGTCGGCTTCGGCGGCGGCGCGGCCCACACCACCCGCACCGTCCTCGGCGTCGCGGTCCCGATGGCCAGCGCGGTGGCCGACGTCGCCGCCGCCCGCCGCGACTACCTCGACGAGTCGGGCGGCCGCTACGTCCACGTCATCGCCGACGGCTCCATCGGCACCTCCGGCGACCTGGCCAAGGCCATCGCCTGCGGCGCCGACGCGGTGATGGTCGGCTCGCCGTTCGCGCGCGCCACCGACGCCCCCGGCCGCGGCTTCCACTGGGGCGCCGAGGCGCACCACGCGGACCTCCCGCGCGGCCAGCGCGTGCAGTTCGACCAGGTCGGCACCATCGAGGAGATCCTCTTCGGTCCCTCCCGCGTCGCCGACGGCACCATGAACCTCGTCGGGGCGCTCAAGCGCTCGATGGCCACCACCGGCTACACCGAGCTCAAGGAGTTCCAGCGCGTCGAGGTCGTCGCCCACTGACCGCGCCGACCAGGTGATCGTCGCCGCGCTCCAGGCCGAGGCCCGCTCGGGCGACCTCGCCCACAACGTCGCCACCGCCGCCCGCCTGGTCCGCCAGGCCGAGGCCCGCGTCGCCGTCCTCCCCGAGGCCTTCCTCACCGGGTACGACGCCGCGGCCTTCGCCGCCGACCTCCCCACCGCGACCACCCTCCAGGGACCCGCACTCGACCCGCTGCGGGCGGCGGCCGCCGCCACCGGGACCACCGTCGTCGCGTCGGCGGCCCTCGCGCGCGGCGCGGGTCGTCGTACGGTCAGCGCGGTGGTGGTCGAGCCGGACGGCACCACCTCGGCGCCGTACGACAAGCAGCACCTGGACGGCGCCGAGCCCGACTGGTTCGTCCCCGGCGACCGCCCCGCCACCCTGACTGTCGATGGAGTGGTCCTCGGTCTGTCGATCTGCAGGGACGGCAGCGTCCCCGAGCACGCCGCCATCGCTGCCGCGGCCGGCGCGAGCGTCTACCTCGCCTCGGTCGCCTACTTCCCCGGCGGCGCCCGCCGCCTCGACGTCACCTACGCCGCCCGCGCCCTCGACCACGGCCTCCACGTCGTCGTCGCCGGACTGACCGGGCGGTGCGGGCCGCACACGTTCATCGGCGGCTCGGCGGTCTATGCCCCCGACAGCACGGCGCTCGTCCGGCTGGGGGACGAGGAGGGCGCGGCGCTCGCGGAGATCCGCGGGTGACGGGGCGCCTCCAGCGTTTCGTCGACGCGCACCCGCGGTTCCGGGCGCTCATGATCGGCGCCCTCCCGCTCACCATCGCGGTGATCGACGTCCCGCGGATCGGCGCGACGCGCGACCTACTGGGGGACCGCTGGGCGGGCGTGCTCGGATGGGGGCTCGCTCTCGGCATCGTCCTGGGCGCGGTCGTCGCCGGAGTGTGGTTCGTGCATCGGCGCCTCGCCATCGCCGTCGCCGTCGTGGCCCTCTGCCCGTTCTTCCTCACCCATCCCCGGCACCGGGACGGCGGCATCGTGAGCGAGGCCGACCTGATCATGGTCGTGGGCGGCGACATCGTGTTCGGCGTCGTCCTGCTCGGCCTGGCCGGGCGCACCTTCCGCAGGGAGCCGGTCCGCGCCTAGGTCATGTCTCTCAAGTCCGCGCCTGCTGCGCGGCGTTTGCGACTCGATCTGGCGGCGTTGTCGCAGACTCGACCCACTATCGGCCCCGCCGTCGGCCCGCCTTCGCTGCTCCGCCTTGCCAGCTCGGCCGCAAACGCCGCTCGCGACGGCGCGGACTTGAGAGACATGCCCTAGGGCCGCAGGCTCCGCCCCAAGGTCGCGGTCAGCCGCTCCACCCACGCGTCGTCGAGCTGTCCCGGCGTGAGCAGCACCCCCGAGATCACCGCGCCGATGATCAGCCGCAGCAGGTCGTCGGCCCGTGCGTCGGGGTGGGCCTCGCCGGCAACGACGGCCGCACGCAGGCGTTCGTCGAGGGCCCGGAAGACGCCGGCGAAGCGCTGCATCATGGCGGCGTGCAGGTCGGGCCAGGTGCTGACCTCGGCGAGCAGGCCGGGCAGGGCGGCGGCGGCGACGGGGTCGCAGAGGGCGTCGCGGGTGCCGCGGACGATGCCGGCCAGGTCGGTGGCGAGGTCGTCGCCGAGGTGGAGCTCGCCGGCGAGCTCGCCGGGGAAGGCGGCCTCGTGGACGAGGTGGGGGAGGGCGGGCCAGCGGCGGTAGAGGGCGGGCTTGGTGGTGCCGGCGCGGGCCGCGACCGCGGCGACGGTGACGGCGGCGTAGCCGCCCTCGGCCAGCAGGGAGCGGACGGCGGCGAGCGCGTCCTGCTCGATCCGCGGGTCGCGCGGACGGCCGATTTTGGTCCCCATGAAGGCCTTCCCCTCTTTCGTTACCGAGGGTACCGTAATCGGCCATTGACAAGTTAGAACACGTTCTAACAGGCTGTGCTCACCCCCAGGAGGACCCCCGTGACCCAGTCCCCGTTGCCTGCCGACATCGCCGAGATGACGCTGCAGCGCTCCAGCCGCGACCAGGGTGCCGTGCACGACCGGCTCGAGGAGTGGCTGACCGGCGTGCTGCCCGACGGCGCCGCGCCGGAGGTGACCCTCCACGACGGCGTGCAGACCAACGGCATGTCGAGCGAGACGGTCCTGCTCGCGATCACCACCACCGAGGACGGCGCGCGCGTCACCCGCGAGTACGTCGCCCGCGTGGCGCCGGCGGCGAGCGACCTGCCGGTCTTCGCCGAGTACCGCCTCACCGATCAGTACGACGCGATGCGTCTGGCCGGCGAGCTGGCCGGCATCCCGGTGCCCGCGGTCGGCCTCAACGAGCCGACCGGTGACGTGCTCGGCACCCCGTTCTTCCTGATGGAGCGTCTCGACGGCGCGGTCCCGCCCGACGTGCTGCCGTACCCGTTCGGCGACAACTGGCTCTTCGACGCCTCGCCCGAGCAGCAGGCGCAGCTCCAGCGCAGCACCGTCGACGTCCTGGCCCGGCTGCACGGCATCCCCGACGCCGCGACGACCTTCGGCTTCCTCGACCCCGCGGTCACCGGGCATGAGGGCGCGTCCCCGCTGGCACGCAACCTCGCCAAGACCCGCGCCTGGTACGACTACGCGATCACCACCGCGGAGGCGAGCCCGCGCTCCCCGCTCATCGAGCGCGGTCTGGCCTGGCTCGAGGCGAACCTGCCCGTCGCGGAGGGCGATCCGGTGCTCGTCTGGGGCGACTCGCGCATCGGCAACATGATGTACCGCGACTTCGAGCCGGTCGCCGTCCTCGACTGGGAGATGGCCACCCTGGGGCCGCGCGAGATGGACCTCGCGTGGCTGGTCTTCGCCCACCAGGTCTTCCAGGAGATCGCGACCATGCTCGGCCTGCCCGGCATGCCCGAGTTCCTGGCGGCCGACGACGTCGTGGCGACGTACCGCGAGCTGACCGGCGTCGAGACCGGTGACCTCACCTGGTTCCTGCTGCACGCCGCGGTCAACTGGGGCTGCGTCTTCCTGCGCACCAGCGCACGCCAGATCCACTTCGGCGAGATCGAGCGGCCCGAGGACCCCGAGGCCGTCTTCCACCACCGACCGCTCCTGGAGCGGCTCCTCGAGGAGGTCGGCGCATGAGCACCCACCACGACCACGGCCTGCACGGCGAGTACTACGGCCTCGGCCCGCTCGACGAGTTCCCGATCCACCAGCTGCCGCGCCCGGTCGCGTGGGCGGGCAGCAGCGACCGCAACTTCTACGACCGCTGCTACCTCAACGCCCACGACCGCACCGGCGACCTCTTCCTCATCACCGGCCTCGGCTTCTACCCGAACCTCGGCACCAAGGACGCCTTCGTCCTGCTGCGCCGCGGCGACGAGCAGACCGCCGTCCACCTCTCCGACGCCGCCGACCCGCGCGGCGCGGACCGGATGGCCCAGCAGGTCGGCAACTACCGGGTCGAGGTCGTCGAGCCGCTCCACAAGCTCCGCCTGGTGCTCGAGGAGACCGAGGGCATCGCGATGGATCTCACCTGGGAGGGCTCCTTCCCCGTCGTCCAGGAGCTGCCGCACGTCATGCGCCAGGGCACCGGTACGACGCTCGACGCGCAGCGCTTCGCCCAGCTCGGCACCTGGGAGGGCGTCCTGAGCGTCGACGGCACCGACATCGCGGTCACCCCCGACCGCTGGCTCGGCAGCCGCGACCGGTCGTGGGGCATCCGTCCCGTCGGCGAGGCCGCGCCCGCGGGCAAGCCGGCCGACCCGGCCTTCGAGGGGATGTGGTGGCTCTACGTGCCGCTGCGCTTCGAGGAGTTCTGCGTCGTCCTCATCATCCAGGAGACCCCGGACGGCTTCCGCACGCTCAACGACTGCACCCGGATCTGGCGTGACGGGCGGGTCGAGCAGCTCGGCTGGCCGCGCGTCGAGATCCGCTACACCTCGGGCACCCGCGTCCCGACCGGCGCGACCATCGTGTGCACCACGCCCGAGGGCAAGGAGCTCGTGCTGGAGGTGACCTCCAAGCTGCCCGTGCCGATCCACGTCGGGGGTGGCTACGGCGGCGACTCCGACTGGACCCACGGCATGTGGAAGGGCCCGGCGTTCACCGAGCGCCTCACCTACGACATGAACGACCCGGCCGTCGCCGGCCGGGTGATGTTCGGCGTGATCGACCACGTCGGCCGGGCCACCGTGCACGGCCCCGGGGCCGGCGTACCGGACGGCTCGGAGGGATGGGGGCTCTTCGAGCACGGCGCCCTCGGCCGGCACGACCCCAGCGGCTTCGCCGACTGGTTCACCCTCGCCCCCTGATCCGCACGACCCGCACCACCTCGACTAGGAGCACGACATGACCCTCGACCGCGACGCCCTCTTCATCGGCGGCACCTGGGCCACGCCCGCCACCGACGCCGTGCTGGAGGTGGTCTCGCCGCACTCCGAGGAGGTCGTCGCCCGCGTCCCCGAGGGATCGACCGCCGACATCGACGCCGCGGTCGCCGCCGCGCGCCGGGCGTTCGACGAGGGGCCGTGGCCGCGGATGAGCCCGGCCGAGCGGATCGAGGTCGTGCAGAACCTCTCCGGCCTGTACGCCGCCAAGCTGGACGAGATGGCGACCATCATCTCCACCGAGATGGGCTCGCCCATCTCGTTCAGCTCGCTGGCCCAGGCGCCCGCGCCCTGGATGCAGATCGAGGCGTTCCTGGGCATCGCGCGGGAGTTCCCGTGGGAGGAGCGGCGTCCCGGCGTGCTCGGCGCGGACGTCGTCGTGCGCCACGAGCCGGTCGGCGTCGTCGCGGCGATCCCGCCGTGGAACGTCCCGCAGTTCACGATCCTGTCCAAGGTCGTCCCGGCGCTCCTCGCTGGCTGCACCGTGGTCGTGAAGCCGGCGCCGGAGACCCCGCTCGACGGCTACCTGCTCGCCGAGCTCCTGGTCGAGGCCGGCGTCCCCGAGGGTGTCGTCTCGATCGTCGCCGGCGGCCGCGAGGTGGGGGAGCACCTCGTGCGCCACCCCGGCGTCGACAAGGTCGCCTTCACCGGCTCGACCGCCGCGGGCCGCAAGATCGGCGCGATCTGCGGCGAGCAGCTCAAGCGGGTCTCGCTCGAGCTCGGCGGCAAGTCCGCCGCGATCATCCTCGACGACGCCGACGAGGCCGCCGCGATCGAGGGCCTGAAGTTCCTCGGCGTGATGAACTCCGGCCAGGCCTGCGTCGCCCAGACCCGGGTGCTCGTCTCGCGCGAGCGGCACGACGCCTTCGCTGCCGCCCTCGCCTCGGCGATCGGCGCCATGAAGGTCGGCGACCCGCTCGACCCCGCGACCGAGATCGGTCCGATGGTCGCGCAGCGCCAGCAGGAGCGGGTGGCGTCGTACATCCGGATCGGGCAGGAGGAGGGCGCCCAGCTGCTGGTCGGCGGCGAGGGTCGTCCCGAGGGTCTCGACCGCGGCTGGTACGTCCGGCCCACCGTCTTCGCCGGCGTCGACAACAAGATGCGCATCGCCCAGGAGGAGATCTTCGGCCCGGTCCTCTCGGTCATCGCCTACGACGACGTGGCCGACGCGATCCGGATCGCCAACGACTCCGAGTACGGCCTGGCCGGCACCGTGTGGACCGCGGACCAGGAGGCCGGCCTCGAGGTCGCCCGCGGGGTGCGCACCGGCACCTACGGCATCAACACCTACACGATGGACTTCGCGGCGCCGTTCGGCGGTTTCAAGGCCTCCGGGCTGGGGCGCGAGTTCGGGCCGGAGGGCCTGGCGCAGTACACCGAGGCCAAGTCGGTGTACCTCGCGGCGCCCCCGATGTAGTCCCTTGACATCAAGACGAGATGTGTAAAGCCACACATCCGTTACCGATCGGTAGCCGTAGGTGACCCTGCTCACCTACGCTCGTCACATGAGCGAAGCGATCCCCGGTTCCGGCGCCTCCGGCGGCCCCGTCGTGGAGGGCCCCCACGACCCCGAGCACGACCCCCGGGCGTCGTACGCCCTCGAGCCGGACTACGTCGCCCGGCTGACCGACCGGATCCTCGCGACGACGGGCCGGACCACCCAGGTCCACTCGCCGATCAACGGGGCGCCGGTGGCCAACATCCCGCAGTCGAGCACCGAGGACGTCGCCGAGGCGTTCCGGCGTGCGCGGGTGGCCCAGGCGGCCTGGGCGCGGGTCTCGATCGACGAGCGCTCGCGGATCCTGCACCGGCTCCACGACATCGTGCTCGACCGCCAGGACGAGATCATGGACCTGATCCAGCTCGAGTCCGGCAAGGCCCGCAAGCACGCCTTCGACGAGCCGCTGCACATCGCGCTGACCGCCCGCTACTACGCCCGTACGGCGCACCGCCACCTCGACACCGAGCGCCGGCCGGGCGTCGTCCCGGTGCTCACCCGGGTCGAGCTCAACCGGGTGCCCAAGGGCGTCGTCGGGATCATCTCGCCGTGGAACTACCCGTTCACCATGGCGCTGTGCGACGGCCTCCCCGCGCTGCTCGCCGGCAACGCCGTGGTCACCAAGCCCGACGCCCAGACCATGCTCTCCGCGCTGCTGGGCGCCCAGCTGCTCGAGGACGCCGGCTTCCCGCGCGACCTGTGGCAGGTCGTGGCCGGTCCGGGGCGTGAGCTCGGGACGCCGATCATCGAGCGCGCCGACTACATCTGCTTCACCGGCTCCACCGCGACCGGCAAGATCATCGCCAAGCAGGCGGCCGAGCGGCTCATCGGCTGCTCGCTCGAGCTCGGCGGCAAGAACCCGATCCTGGTGCTGCGCGACGCCGACATCGAGCGTGCGGCCGAGGGCGCGGTGCGGGCCTGCTTCTCCAACGCCGGTCAGCTGTGCGTCTCGACCGAGCGGATGTTCGTCGCCGACGCGGTCTACGACCGCTTCGTCGAGCGCTTCGTGGCCCGCACCAAGGCGATGAGCCTGGGCGCCACGCTCGACTGGGACGCCGACATGGGCACGCTCATCTCCGCCGACCAGCTCGAGACGGTCACCGCCCACGTCGACGACGCGGTCGCCAAGGGCGCCCGGGTGCTGGCCGGCGGCAAGGCGCGGCCCGACCTGGCGCCCTACTACTTCGAGCCGACGATCCTCGAGGGCGTCACCCCCGAGATGACCTGCTTCGGCAACGAGACCTTCGGCCCGGTCGTCTCGATCTACCGCTTCCACGACGAGGCCGACGCGATCGCGCGGGCCAACGACGGCGAGTACGGCCTCAACGGCTCGGTCTACACCCGCGACACCGAGCGCGGGCGCCAGGTCGCGCGCCAGATCAAGTGCGGCACGGTCAACGTCAACGAGGCCTTCGGCGCGACCTTCGCCAGCATCGACGCCCCGATGGGCGGCATGCGCGAGTCCGGCATGGGCCGGCGCCAGGGTGCCGAGGGCATCCACCGCTACACCGAGACCCAGTCGGTCGCCACCCAGCGGCTGATCCGCTTCGGGCCGATGCTCGGGATGTCCGACGAGGGCTACGCCAAGTTCATGTCCGCCTCGCTGCGGATCATGGACAAGCTCGGACGGGCGTGAACCGATGACCGACTTCGACTACGACGTCCTCGTCATCGGTTCCGGCTTCGGCGGCTCGGTCACCGCGCTGCGGCTGACCGAGAAGGGCTACAAGGTCGGTGTCCTCGAGGCCGGCGCGCGGTTCAGCGACGACGACTTCGCCGACAACTCCTGGGACCTCAAGAAGTACCTCTACGCCCCGTCCGCCGGCTGCTACGGCATCCAGCGCATCGACATGGTCAAGGACTGCCTGATCCTGGCCGGCGCAGGTGTCGGCGGTGGCTCCCTGGTCTACGCCAACACGCTCTACGAGGCGCTCGACCCGTTCTACGCCGATCCGTCGTGGGCGCACATCACCGACTGGAAGGACGAGCTGGCGCCGTACTACGACCAGGCCAAGCGGATGCTGGGCGTGGTCACCTACCCGCGGATGACGCCCTCGGACGAGGTGATGAAGAAGGTCGCCGACGAGATGGGGGTGGGCGACTCCTTCCACGCCACGCCGGTCGGTGTCTTCTTCGGCGGTCCCGGCCAGGAGGCCGGCGCCCAGGTCGAGGACCCCTACTTCGGTGGCGCCGGGCCGCAGCGCAACACCTGTCGCGACTGCGGCGAGTGCATGACCGGCTGCCGGCACAACGCCAAGAACACGCTGGTCAAGAACTACCTCTACCTCGCCGAGCAGAACGGCGCCGAGGTGCATCCGCTGACCACGGTCACCCGGGTCCGGCCGCTGGCCGGCGGGGGCTACCAGGTCGACACGCGCTGGACCAAGGCCAAGCTCTCGCGGCGCACCGCCACCAAGACCTACACCGCCGAGCAGGTCGTCTTCTCCGCCGCCGCGCTCGGCACCCAGAAGCTGCTCCACCGGCTCAAGGCTGAGGGCGACCTGCCCCACGTCTCGGACCGCCTCGGCCACCTGACCCGGACCAACTCCGAGTCGATCCTCGGCGCGATCGCGCCCCAGGGCGCCGACGTCGACTACACCGAGGGCGTCGCGATCACCTCGTCGTGGCACCCCGACGGGCACACCCACATCGAGCCGGTGCGCTACGGCAAGGGCAGCAACGCCATGTCGCTCATGCAGACCGTGCTCACCGACGGCGACGGGCCCGACCCGCGCTGGAAGGTGTGGCTCAAGGAGCTGTGGAAGGAGCGCCGCCGGGTCCGCGACCTCTACGACGTCAAGCACTGGTCCGAGCGGGTCGTCATCGCCTTGGTGATGCAGTCGGTCGACAACTCGATCACGACCTTCCCCAAGAAGGTCGCCGGCAAGTGGATCCTGTCCTCCAAGCAAGGCCACGGCGAGCCCAACCCGACCTGGATCCCCGCCGCCAACGACGCCGTACGGCGGATGGCCGCGGTGATGGGCGGCGGCACCGCCGGCGGCACCATCGGCGAGCCGTTCAACCGCCCGCTGACCGCCCACTTCATCGGCGGCTGCACCATCGGCGACAGCCCCGAGACCGGCGTGGTCGACCCCTACCAGCGGATGTTCGGGCACCCCGGGCTGCACATCGTCGACGGCTCGGCGATCTCGGCCAACCTGGGCGTCAACCCGTCGCTGACGATCACCGCCCAGGCCGAGCGGGCGATGGCCTTCTGGCCCAACAAGGGCGAGGCGGACTCCCGCCCGGCGCTCGGCGCGTCGTACGCGCGGATCGAGCCGGTCGCCCCGCAGGCGCCCGTCGTCCCGGACGACGCCCCGGCGGCGCTGCGGCTGCCCATCGTGGGTGTGAGCTGAGCGAAAGCTGATGCCTCGTGGGGCGGTCCCGGGAGATCCTGGGGCCGCCCCAGAACTTTTGTCGAAGTTGTCCGGACCCTGCGTAACCCACCCCACACGGGGTCGTTGAACTGAGCGAGCCCGGGAATTCACGCTCCCTCCCGAAGCCCGGGCTCGGTCCAGGCACTGTCCATCAGTTGCGTGGACAATCAGGGCCCGGCCACCCTCCCTCCCCGGCCGGGCCCTGGTGCGTTTTCCGGGGACCTCGCCCTGAGCGAAGTCCTGCGCAAAACGTCGATGACAGATCGAGTATGACCATACGAAGATGGGTCTGCCCGGCGCTCTGCCGGTGCCTGACCCTTCTCAGGAGGCCTGCTCATGACCACCCGACTGCACGCCCTCGGCGCCTTCGTCGCCTCGACCGTGGCGGCGGGCGCGGTCCTCGCCACGGCGCCGACCGCCTTCGCCGCCGACCAGGACTGGTACTCCCGCTCCGAGCCGCTCAACGTCTCCGACAGCGGCACGCTGCGGGGGCAGGCCTACGGGACGGCGTACCAGAAGAACGGCTACCTCAAGAACCACACCAACTGGCGCGACCGCAAGCCTGGCAACGACCATGCTGTCTACACCGAGACGAGCTACAGCTACTACAAGGTGTGTCCGGGCGGCGGGTCTCCCGCGTGGTGCCCTGAGGTCGGCAAGGACCAGAGCGCCCGCAGCAACTCGAGCGACTGGCGCGACCAGTACGACAGCGACGACTACTCGAGCCGCGGCGCCGACCGCGGCCGGGTGCACGTCAAGGTCTGCGAGGACCAGAAGTGGAGCGGCGATCCCTGCAGCCGCAAGCCCTACTTCACCTTCAGTCTCTGATCGATGACCGTTGCCCTCGCTGGTCTGCGGTGCACCTACAGCCGCACCGCGACCCCTGTCGTCGATGTTGACGAGCTCCTCCTGACCGGCGGCGTGTGTGGGCTCGTCGGCGTCAACGGCGCCGGCAAGTCCACCCTGCTCCGTACGCTGGCCGGCTGCCGCCGGCCCGAGGCGGGCACGGTGAGGGTCGACGACGTCGACCTCTACCGGCGCTCGCGGGGCGCGGTCATCGGGCGGATCGGCTACATGCCCCAGCAGCTCGACCTGCCGCGTGAGCTCCGGGTGTCCGACGCCCTCGCCTACGCGAGCTGGGTGCGCGGGGTCCCGGCCGCGCTGGCGGCTCGGCGCAATGCCGGCATCCTCGACCGAGTCGGGCTCGGGTCGCGCCGGGACGACCGCGTCGGGCGACTCTCCGGCGGGATGAACCGCCGGCTGGCGCTCGCCGTGGCCCTGGTCACCGAGCCCGACGTACTCCTCCTCGACGAGCCCACCACCGGTCTCGATCCGGAGCAGCGGGCGGCACTGCGCGCCATCCTGCTCGACCTCGACGCGTCCGCAGTGACGGTGTTGAGCAGCCACGTGATGGAGGATGTCGCCACGATGGCCGACCGGGTCGCCGTCCTCGAGGCAGGGCGGGTGCTCTACGACGGCGGGCTCGACCAGTTCGTCGCTGAACGCGGCGGGCCGGGCGCCTCTGCCGAGCACGCCTTCCTGGCCACCATCGCCGGGAGCCGGTCGTGAGGCGGTGGGCGACCTGGCTGGGAGGGCGGCGGGGCGTGCTGGTCATGCTCGTGGTCTTCGTGGCGGCCGGCGCGGTGGCGTCATCCGGCCGGATCAACGACTGGCGCGGCTCCTGGCGGATGGCGCTCGACGCGGGGGCCTCAGCGCGCGTCTTTCTCGGCCCGGTGGCCGCCGGGGCGGCGTGCCTGGTCTATGCCCGGCTGCGCTCCTCGGCGATGAGCGAAGTGATCCTGCAGAGCTGCCGCGACTGGCTGCGCTGGCTGCAGCCCCTGCTCGCGATCTGGGTGCTCGCCGTGAGCGCCCTCGTCGTGGTCACGGCCGGTGCGACGACGATCGCGTCGCTGTCGGGGGTGCCTGCGTATCCCGAGGACGTGTGGATCCTGCTCCCGGTCAGCGGCGTGCTGGCGGGGCAGGCCGCGATCGGTGCCGCGATCGGCTACGCGAGCGGTCGGCCCTGGACGGCGCCGCTGGCGGTGGTGCTGGTGCTGCTGGTCTTCTTGTGGAGCCAGTCCGGGCCGCTTCCCGAGTTCTTCCTCGACGGTGGGGCCACCGTCGACCTGGCGGGCTTCCGGTTCGTCCCGCGGGGCTGGCTGGTGCCCGGTGCGGCGGCGCTCGCGCTCACGGTCGTCGTCGTCGCGCTGGCCCACCCGCGGCTGTTCCTCGCGACGGCGGCGCGACGGGTGCTCGTGGGCGGGGCGCTGCTGGGGTGGGTGGCGAGCTGGTTCGCGATCGACGACGACATGACGGTCGACCTCCGCGCCGATCCGGAGTGGACGTGCGCCGGCGCGCAGCCGGAGGTGTGCGTCTACGCCGAGCATCCGCGGCCGCTGGCCGACCTGGCGGCCAAGGTCGACCGGCAGGCGGCGGCGCTGCGGGCGCTCGAGATCCCGATGCCGGCGCGCTTCGTGGAGTCGCTCGACGAGCAGCCTCCAGGCACCGGGTCGATCGACCTGGGCGAGTCCGGGGCGGACCGGGTGGTGCCCGACGAGCTCGCCACCGACGCCCTCACCCGGCCGACCTCGTGCCCCGCGGACTACGGCGACGAGCCGCCACACCTGTCCTTCGAGGCACGCCACCTGCTGGGGCGCTGGCTCCAGGTGCGGGCGGGGGTGCTCGAGCCTCGGCCCGAGGACCGCGACCGGGCCTGGCTGACCGGCGACCCGGCGCGCGCCGACGGGTGGGTGCGCACGACCTACCGCCAGCTCACGGACTGCGCCTACGCGCAGCTGCGGATGCCCGATGGCCTGGGCTAGTCGCGCGCTCGCCGTCGCTCGTGCCTGGGGTCTGGTCGCCGCGCTGGCGGTCGGAGTGCTGATGATGCTGGGGGCGCTGGGCACGGGTGACACGCCACTCTCGCTTCCCGTGCTCGGCAACCCGACGACGGTGCTCCACGTGATGCCGGTGCTCGGTGCGATCGCGATCGGCTTCCCCCTCGTCGATCGGTGGCCTGAGCTGACCCTGCTCGCCCCGTCGGCGCCCTGGCGCCCGCCCCTCCTGCGACTGCTGGGCTGCGTCCTCGCGTCCGTGCCGCTGGTGGCCGGCCTGGGCGGCGTCGGCTGGACGCTCGCCGGAGCCTCGGTCGCGGTCGGCTTCGTCGGCCTCGTGGCGCTCGCCGTCCCGCTGCTGCGCCTGTGGTACTGGGCGCCGATGCTCGTCGTACTGGTCCTGTGGGCGCGGCTCCGGCCGGCCTACCTCGCGTCCACCGCGGCGCCGGTCTGGCTGGCGATCGCGGGGCTCGTGCTCGCGGCCGGCGGCACCGTCTACGTCGGGCTCGAGACGCTGCGGGTTCGGCGCGCCCGAACCACCGGTTGACGCTGCGCCGAGCGAGAGGCGTTCGACTTGGCGAAGGTTCTCAACTTTTGGGTCGTTGCCCCGCCCCGGCCGGTTCGGGCGGTACGGCGCGCCCTCGATACGATTCGGCCATGACGGCGGCCGTGGACAACCAGCCCGAGCACGAGCACGACCACGACCTGGTCCTGGTGGTGGACTTCGGGGCGCAGTACGCCCAGCTGATCGCCCGCCGGGTGCGCGAGGCGCGGGTCTACTCCGAGATCGTGCCGCACACGATGCCCGTGGCCGAGATGGTCGCCCGCAACCCCAAGGCGATCATCCTCTCCGGCGGTCCCTCCTCGGTCTACGCCGAGGGCGCGCCGACGATCGACCCGGCCATCTTCTCGGCCGGCCCTGCCGTGTTCGGCATGTGCTACGGCTTCCAGCTCATGGCCGCCCACCTCGGCGGCACCGTGTCGGCGACCGGCGCCCGCGAGTACGGCCGGACGCGCGTCACCACCAGCCTGCCCGGCACGCTCCTCGCCGGCATCCCCGCCGAGCACAACGCGTGGATGTCCCACGGCGACTCGGTCAGCGCGGCCCCCGAGGGCTTCACGGTCCTCGCCTCGACCGAGGTCACCCCGGTCGCCGCCTTCGAGAACGTCGACCGCGGCCTGGCCGGCGTCCAGTGGCACCCCGAGGTGCTGCACTCCGAGCACGGCCAGAAGATCCTCGAGCACTTCCTCTGGGACATCGCCGGCTGCCGCCAGACCTGGACCATCGGCAATATCGCCGAGGAGCAGATCGCCCGCATCCGCGAGCAGATCGGCCCCGAAGGCCGCGCCATCTGCGGCCTGTCCGGCGGCGTCGACTCCGCGGTCGCTGCGGCCATCGTGCAGAAGGCGATCGGCGACCGGCTTACCTGCGTCTACGTCGACCACGGCCTCATGCGCAAGGGCGAGACCGAGCAGATCGAGCGCGACTTCGTCGCCGCCACCGGCGCCAAGCTCGTCATCGTCGACGCCGAGAAGCAGTTCCTCGACGCCCTCGCCGGCGTCAGCGAGCCCGAGACCAAGCGCAAGATCATCGGCCGCGAGTTCATCCGCGCCTTCGAGGGCGCCGAGCTCGAGGTGATCAAGGGCGCCCCCGAGGGCACCAAGGTCGGCTTCCTCGTCCAGGGCACGCTCTACCCCGACATCGTCGAGTCCGGCCACGGCGCCGGCACCTCGACCATCAAGTCCCACCACAACGTCGGCGGCCTGCCCGAGGACCTCGAGTTCGAGCTCGTCGAGCCGCTGCGCGAGCTCTTCAAGGACGAGGTCCGCGCCGTCGGCGCCCAGCTCGGGCTGCCCAGCGTCATCGTCCAGCGCCAGCCCTTCCCGGGCCCCGGCCTCGGCATCCGCATCATCGGCGAGGTCACCCGCGAGCGCCTCGACCTGCTGCGCGACGCCGACGCCATCGCCCGCGAGGAGATGACCGCCGCCGGCCTCGACGGCGACATCTGGCAGATGCCCGTCGTCCTGCTGGCCGACGTCCGCTCGGTCGGCGTCCAGGGTGACGGCCGTACCTACGGGCACCCCGTCGTGCTGCGGCCGGTGACCTCCGAGGATGCCATGACCGCCGACTGGGCGCGCCTGCCCTACGAGGTGCTCGAGAAGATCTCGACCCGGATCACCAACGAGGTGGCCGACGTCAACCGGGTCACCGTCGACATCACGTCGAAGCCGCCGGGCACCATCGAGTGGGAGTAACTAGTGGGCTTGACCTGCGCAAACGCAGCGTTCGGCGACTTGTAGTGGGGACGAAGCGCTTCCTCAGAGGACTGACACGCGGGGGAGCGAGCGCGATTTCAGAACCCGAATGGAGCGGGTTGTCTCTGAAGTCGATAGGTGACCGGCACGACCTGAGCCGCCCCTTCAGCAACGTGAGGGCGCCAGCGCGACACCACCTAGATGTCTGTGTGGGCAGTCGAGCCCCGCGATCTTGCCTGCCCGAGTCGTTCACCGCTCACCTGCTGCTATCACCCGTTCGTGCAGGAGTCGCGAGCCTGGCTCCGCTACCGTCACTGTGTGGCAGTGAAGTCAGAGGGCGTCTCGTCCCTCGCGGACTATATGAGATTCTTGCTTGACCGAGGAGTGACAGAGCGCCACTGACCTCGGTGAACTTCACGTTCGTCGAGACGATGCTGCCCGCCGGACATCGGTTGCACGTGGTCCTGCAGGGCATCGCGCGCGGCTTCTCCGCGGTCAAACATCCGCAGCATCGCGTCGACGAGCGGCCGACTCAGGGCGATTCGGCGGCTCTCGTCCTCCGGCCTGACTGGGACCGGTCAGCCTGATGGGACAGACCGATCGTCAGCGTCCGGAGGCAGCACGCCGCGAGTCGACCGCGTCAGCCACGCAATCCGCTGGGTCGTGCTGCCACCCCTTCGTTCAGCGACAAACCCGTCCTCAACGAACGCCACCTAGTCGGAGCCGGCGAGCAACGGTGATTGTTCAACACCGTTGGCCACACGCCACAGCTGTGCCAACCGGTCGTCGACCGCCCGACGAGCCTCAACGAGGTTGTCCGAGTCCGGACTGTTCACGGTGCGCAACACGGCAGTTGTCGCAGTCAGCACCGCAGCCGTAGAACCAGAGATGTTCGGCGAGATCATCCTGAAGACAGCAAGCTCCTCCTCCAGCGCGCCCAACGCATCACGGACACTGCGGTTCCGCGCATCCAGTTCCTCTGTCCTCTTCCCCTCCCACTCTCGCTGTTCTGCCAGAGGAAGTTGGATGCTCCGCGGGTTGATCCGCGTTCTCGTGCCGTCTTCATCGACGTCGTACATGACCCCGAAGCCCATCGCGGATCTCGCTCTCGCAGCCTCTTCTAGCGCGTATAGCTCTACCACCGCCTCGTGCGCCTCCTGACACACAAAGACGACGCGCTGCGCGAGTCGAGCCACCATGGTCAATGCTTGGCGCTCCTCCGCACTCAGGCCTACCAGCGCTCGGACCTGTTCCTCGCTTACGTCAGTTCCGCCGTCGGCACGACGTACTTGTTCTGCCTTCCATTGAAGTAGTTCGCCAACGCCGTACAGCGACTCGTGACGGTCAACGGGTGGGTGGTGAAGACCGCAAAGAAGCAAGAGATTCTCCGGACCGTTCAGATCTCCCTGGAAGCCTTCGTCGAAGCGCGGCCCCAGTCGGCTTTCCGAGCGGATGTGAGCGATCTGCGCCACGACGGTCGTGCGGCCCCTATCACGGAAGATCAGCGCAGTCGAACAGTCCGGGTAAGCGCATGCGTTGGCTTCGGCGAACAGAGTTTTCACAGTCGGAAGGGAGTAGCTGCGGCTCACATCAACACGCTAACGCTGACGAACCGAGCACGGGGCCAGGTCAAGTCCCGGCTAGTGGTGTAGCGCTGTGTTCCTTCGCTGGGGGGTTCAGGCAGTGAGT
>NZ_NHTS01000027.1:0-1974 GCF_018831735.1 Pimelobacter sp. 30-1 | reverse complement strand
TTGACGCCGTCGGTCGCGCCGTAGGGGCAGTCGCCGGAGTTCGCGGTCTCCTCGAGCAGCCAGGGGTAGGCGACCGTCGGGTTGCCCTGGAAGTCACCGAGCCGCAGCGTCAGCGTGCCCGCGATGTAGCCGGACCGCTGGTCGTCTGGGTAGTCCAGGCCGAAGATGGGGTTGTTGTAGTGGATGATCGAGGCCAGCAGGAACGGCTGTCCCGCGGTCACGCTGCCCGGCGCGCTGGCGTCGAAGCCCACGCCGCTCTGCTGTGAGAGGTCGAGCGTCGCTGGGCAGTCCTCGTCGCCGGCACGGCCGTACGCCACGTCGACCTCGTCCGCGGACGCCGTACCGGCGGCGGGGTCGTAGTTGATGCAGTCGACCGAGGTCTCCTTGACCCCGTCGACGTTCGAGACCGCACCCGTCACGGCCGACATGGTCAGTGCGAGGGGGGCAGCGTCCGCAGGTGCGGACAGCAGGCTGCTCGGCAGGGTCACGGCCGTCGCTGCGACGACCAGTGCCGCCAACCGGCGGCCGCGCTCCCTGAATCGCAGTGCCCTCTTGCTTGATGTCCGGATGGCAGCCTGATCGGTACCCACGTCTGGAGGCTCCTCGTTGTGAACGGTCCCTGACGACGGGGTGCGCATACCCCCCGGTTGCGCACCCCGTCTATCTGGAGGAGACCCCGGCAGGCCGACGCCCTTACGACGGCGGAGACGCGACGCGGACCGGTGCGACGTCGAAGCAGAGACGGCGGCCGGTCGGATCCTGCGCAGACTGTTCCTGCACGGCGGCCGCGAGTGCCTCGAGACGTTCGCGGTAGGGGCCGATGTAGGACGCCGTGCCCGTTCGCTGGTCGCGGCACACGACGAGGTAGTGGACGTCGTCCGAACCGACCGAGACATCGAGGAGATCCGTGAGGCGGGTCAGGGCGACCGCGTCGAAGTCGGTCGTCTGCCTGCGTTTCCACCTTCCGCCCCCGAACCGGTGGGCGTGTGCCGAGAACATGAGCCTGCCTCTCCCGCCGCTTCCTCAGGCGGAGCCGTACGTCGGTTGATCCCTCTCGAGCGGGGGATAGATCGGCATCGTGGTGAAGGTCAAGCCCAGGTCGTCGGTGGTCCGTTGCCGCTCTTCCTGGGCAGCCTGCGCCGCGGACGCGGCGTCGGCGTACGGACCGTCCAACGAGTAGTGACCGGTCCCGGCGTCGGTGCACACCACGACATGGGGGAGTCGCTTCTCGCGCTCCTCCTCGGTCTGGGCGATCCGGAGGTGGGCATGGGCGACGGCGTGCAGGAAGGCGTCAGCGGCTCCGTCGTCTTCCTTGTTCCACAGCTGAGAAGTCATGGCGGCTGTCGATCCTTCCGGCAAAGGGAATCTGTTCGAGTCAGCGGTCCAACGCTCCCCCCCAGAACGCGCTGGACCGCTGCTACTGAGGGGACCCTCGTGGACGACCTTCGTTACGTGATCGCTGCCGGCCGCTGGCGGCGTAAGCGGACGCGAGCCTGCGGGTCACCTCAGGTGACCGCATCGGTGTGCTTCGTGTGTCCACGCACGGACGGAGCGTCTGGTGCTGTTGCTCGACCCGCGCTGGCGTGCGTACTCCTCTCCAGCTGGACAGCGCACGCCGGCGCGGCCGAACCAGGTCCCAACGAAGTCGACCGACGGAGGGTGTACCCATTCCAGGTGACGTAAGGGCGGCTCCGTCCCAGGGTCTCCTTGGTTGGTCGAGCGGAGACCTCGGTGATGTCCCCATGTCCCTCGCCGCGGTCGGATCGGTCCCGCCGTTCGTCCGTCCCTCCCGTGCTGGCGTGCCTTCCTCCTCTCCCCACATTCGAGGAGCACGCCAGCACGGCCCCTCGCCGCACCGAGGGGTGACGCAGCGGTGACGGGACAGGACGGCGCCGGCGCGGCCCACGGCCCGCCGCTGGGTGTGGCGGTCGGTCTCGTCATCCTCGGCATCTGCTCGGTCCAGCTCGGCGCCGG
>NZ_NHTS01000026.1:0-1293 GCF_018831735.1 Pimelobacter sp. 30-1 | reverse complement strand
TGTTAAGACGGGGCTTCGGGTAGCGGGCGTGTAACGATCCGGTAGCACGTGCGCGGGGAGGCGGTAGCGCTCCGGCGTCGGGTTCGAGGATGTCTCCCGCCGCGGCCAAGGGCTGGTCGCTGGTGGAGAGGAACGTCGGCGATGACGGATTACCGGTTTGTGATGAGCCTGCTGGTGCAGGGGTATGCGTATAGGCAGATCGAGGCGATGCTGGGGTGCTCGCATCGCGCGATCGCGCGCGCCAGGCGGGTCCTCGACGAGGAGGGCTTCACGACGCGGGAGCAGGTCGACGGGCTGTCGCTGGAGAACATAGACCGGCTGTTCACCGATGGCCGCAAGAGCGTGGTCTGCGAGTTCGTCCCCGTCGACATCGAGCGGGTCGTCGCAGCCAGGCTGGGCCGGAACAAGCCGCCGTTGAAGGTGTTGTGGGCCCGCTATCTGGAGACTGATGCGGCGGCGGGCGCCCGGTTCTACGGGTATGAGCGGTTCTGCCAGATCGTCGCGGAGCATGTCCGGGTGAACGATCTGACCCTCCCAATCGCGCACGTTCCCGCGCATACGATGCAGGTCGACTGGGCGGGCACGCAGATGCGGCTTACCGACCCGGTCACGAGGGAGACGACGCGGGTGTCGGTGTTCGTCGCGTCGTTGCCGTTCTCGGGGATGGTGTTCGCTTACGGGTGTCTGGACGAGAAGCAGCCGGCCTGGTTGGACGCGCACCGCCGCGCGTTCGAGTACTTCGGCGGCGTCACCCAGGTCGTGATCCCGGACAATGCGTCGACCGCGTCGAACCAGATCTCCCGGACCGAGAAGGCCCGGGACGTGAACGCCTCCTATGCGGAGTTCCTGGAGTACTACGCCACCGCCGCCGTCCCGACCCGCTCGTATCGTCCCCGCGACAAGGGGCATGTCGAAGCCGGGGTGAAGGTCGTCACGAACTGGGTGATCCACTACCTCGAAGGCCGAGTGTTCGCGTCGCTGGACGAGCTGAACACCGCCGTCGCCGCCCAAGTCGAGGCGATCAACGACCGGACCCCGTTCCGGGGTGAGCAGCGGTCGCGCCGCGACTGGTTCACCGAGTCCGAGCGGGATGAGCTGATCTCGCTGCCGGCTCAGCGTTGGGAGCCGGTGATCTGGCGGAAGGCGAAGGTCCACCGGGATTGGCATATCCAGCTCGACACGATCAAGTACTCCGTCCCGTCCCGGTTCGCCGGTCTCAGCGTCGACGTCCGGGTCATCGGGGAGCAGATCGACGTGCTCTCCGGCGGGGAGATCATCGCGACCCACGTCCTG
>NZ_NHTS01000025.1:0-1776 GCF_018831735.1 Pimelobacter sp. 30-1 | reverse complement strand
CCTGACTTCGGACACACCCTCGTGACTTCTCGGGTCGCAGGTCGCTGACCTGGGGTGATGGTTCGACGGACAGCTGGTTTGAGGCACTAATTGGTGCCCTACGCTCGGTTCGGTGGCGTGGGTGAGGCGGGTCCGGACGGCCTCAGGTGCGACGGCTGTTCAGATCGCCGAGTACGTCGATGGGCGGAGGCGGATCGTCGCCCATGTCGGGTCCGCACACACCGATGCCGAGCTCGGACTGCTTCTGGAACAAGCTCGCAGGATGCTCGCTGACGCTGATCAGGGCGAACTCGATTTGGGTGTGGAGCCGGCGCGGTCGAAGTCTCGGCTTGTCGCGGCGCCTGGCGGGGACGAGGAGTTGTTCGCTGAGCCTGCTGCTGTTGAGCAGCGGAGGGTGGGCGCGCCGCGCGTGATCGGCACCTCCTCAAGGTTGCTGTTCGACGTCCTCGCCCACGTCTACGACGACCTCGGGTTCACCGCGATCGGTGACGAGACATTCCGTGACCTCGTGATCAGCCGGATCGTCGAGCCGACCTCGATCCTGGACACCGGACGGATCCTGGCCGACCTGGGCCAGCAGCCCGCGAACGAGCGGACGATGCGCCGGACGCTGGGACGCGCACAGCAACGTGGCTACCGTGACGCCGTTGCGACCGCGTGCTTCAACCACGCCGTGAGCAACGGGGACGTGTCCCTGGTGCTCTACGACGTCACCACCCTCTACTTCGAGGCAGACAAGGAAGACGAACTGCGCAAGGTCGGCTACTCCAAGGAGCGCCGCGTCGACCCCCAGATCGTGGTCGGGCTGCTGGTCGACCGGTCCGGGTTCCCCCTCGAGATCGGCTGCTTCGAGGGAAACAAGGCCGAGACGACCACGATCATCCCGATCGTGAAGCAGTTCCAAGCCCGCCACGGCCTGGCCGACATGGTCGTCGTGGCCGACGCCGGGATGTTGTCGGCAACGAACCTGCGCGAGCTCGATGAGGCGAACCTGCGGTTCATCGTCGGGTCCCGAGCGACCAAGGCCCCGAAGGATCTGGAGTCGCACTTCCGGTGGCACGGTGATGCGTTCGCCGACGGGCAGGTCATTGACACCCTCACCCCGCGCAGCGGCCACCACAAGGACGCGGCCAGCGACCCGCAGATCAAGGCCGAACCCGTCTGGGACCCAGGGCAGCATCCCGGGTCGTGGCGGGCGGTCTGGGCCTACTCCAAGAAACGGGCGGTGCGCGACAACCGGACCCTCACGTTGCAGGAGGACCGCGCCAAAGCCGTGGTGGCCGGGGAGAAGACCGCGCGGGCACCGCGGTTCGTCAAGACCCGCAACGGTGCCGCTGAACTCGACGAGACCTCCCTGACCCGCGCGCGGCGGCTGGTCGGGTTGAAGGGCTACGTCACCAACATCCCCTCCACGTTGATGCCTGCCGGTGAGGTCATCGCCAGCTACCACTCGTTGTGGCAGGTCGAGCAGTCGTTCCGGATGTCCAAGACGGACCTGCGTGCGCGGCCGATCTTCGCGCGCACCCGCGACGCGATCGAAGCGCACCTGACCATCGTGTTCACCGCCCTGGCCGTCAGCCGTGAAGTCCAGACACGGACCGGGCTCGCCATCCGCAACGTCATCCGCCAGCTACGGCCGCTGAGGTCGGCGACCATCGCGGTCAATGGCGCTGAGCAGACCTTCCCGCCCGCTGTCCCCGACGAGAAGCAAGCGATCCTCGACGCCCTCACCTGACATTCACAACTCAGGCACTAAGCCGAATGTCCGAACTCAGG
>NZ_NHTS01000024.1:0-1428 GCF_018831735.1 Pimelobacter sp. 30-1 | reverse complement strand
GAGTTGAGTCCCCGATAGTGGTGTAGCGCGGTCGCCGAGATCGTCACCGGCGAGTACGGATGACGAAGCAGCGGCCACCGCGTGATCCTTCGAGTGAACCTCTCACAGCACTCTCGAACGGAGTCATCACGATGACCGCTCCTCACATTGTCGACCCTGCACGCCTGCTCGGTGAAGCCCTCGCCGAAGCGTCGCCAGATCTGATGCGCCAGCTGCTGCAGACGATGATCAACGCCCTGCTGTCCGCGGACGCCGACGCCGTGGTCGGCGCCGAGTACGGCCGCCCCACCCCAGGCCGGGTCGCGCAGCGCAACGGCTACCGCCACCGCGACCTCGACACCCGCGTCGGCACGATCGATGTGGCGATCCCCAAGCTCCGCAAGGGCACCTACTTCCCCGAATGGTTGCTCGAGCGCCGCAAGCGAGCCGAGACCGCGCTGATCACCGTGGTAGCGGACTGCTACCTCGCCGGCGTTAGCACGCGGCGGATGGACAAGCTGGTCAAGACCCTCGGCATCGACTCGCTGTCGAAGTCGCAGGTCTCGCGGATGGCCGCCGAGCTCGACGAGCACGTCGAGCAGTTCCGCCACCGTCCCCTCGATGCCGCTGGCCCGTTCACCTTCGTCGCCGCCGATGCGTTGACGATGAAGGTCCGCGAGGGCGGCCGGGTGATCAACGCCGCGGTGTTGCTGGCCACCGGCGTGAACGGCGATGGCCACCGCGAGGTCCTGGGGATGCGGGTGGCCACCGCCGAGACCGGTGCGGCGTGGAACGAGTTCTTCGCCGACCTGGTCGCCCGCGGCCTGTCCGGGGTACGGCTCGTGACCAGCGACGCCCACCCCGGTCTGGTCGAGGCGGTCGCAGCGAACCTGGCTGGCGCGGCCTGGCAACGGTGCCGCACCCACTACGCAGCGAACCTCATGTCGGTGACGCCGAAGTCGATGTGGCCGGCGGTCAAGGCGATGCTGCACAGCGTCTACGACCAGCCCGACCGGCCGGCGGTGCACGCCCAGTTCGACCGGCTGCTGGACTACGTCGACGGCAAGCTCCCCGAGGTCCACGACCACCTCGACCAAGCGCGTGCGGACATCCTCGCGTTCACCGAATTCCCCAAGGACGTGTGGACCCAGATCTGGTCCAACAACCCCGCCGAACGACTCAACCGCGAGATCCGCCGCCGCACCGACGCCGTCGGGATCTTCCCCACCCGCGAGGCCATCGTGCGCCTCGTCGGCGCGGTCTTGGCCGAGCAGACCGACGAATGGGCCGAAGGCCGCCGATACCTCGGACTCGAAGTCCTCGCCCGCTGCCGCGTCAACCCCATCCCCACCACCGACACCGAGATCGGAGCCGACCAACTGCCAGCACTCACTGCCTGAACCCCCCAGCGAAGGAACACAGCGCTACACCACTAGCCGGGACTTGACC
>NZ_NHTS01000023.1:0-8369 GCF_018831735.1 Pimelobacter sp. 30-1 | reverse complement strand
ATCCTCGACGCCCTCACCTGACATTCACAACTCAGGCACTAAGCCGAATGTCCGAACTCAGGTGGTGCCGTTGCGGGAGTTGGAGAACGCCGCCGCCTCGCCAGAGCCCTTCTCATAGCCCAGGTGCTCGGTCAGCTCGACCTGAAGGCCGCGTTCGAGGGTGGTCTTGATCAGCTCCGGGATGAACCCGCCGTCGCCGGTCAGATCGATCTCTCCGGCATCGATCTGGGCGAACAGCCCGTCCAGCGCGCCGGAGGCAGCCAGCTCGGCCGCCGCCGCGCAAGCTGGGCCCTCGGCCCGAGCAGCACGCCGCGCAGCGGTCCTGCCCAGCTTCTTCGACACGCTCGCCTCATCAGTCTCAGTGCTCACAGCAGTCATCTTCGTCCCTTTCCTGGGACCGACCGCTTACACAGACCATCTGACACCCCCGCCTGTTTCACCCACGCCCTGACCAGCGGGGACGTGTCGTTGGTGCTCTACGACGTCACCACCCTCTACTTCGAGGCAGAGAATGAAGACGAGCTCCGCAAGGTCGGCTACTGGCAAGGAACGCCGCGTCGACCCCCAGATCGTCGTGGGCCTGTTGGTGGATCGACGCGGGTTCCCTCTCGAGATCGGCTGCTTCGAGGGCAACAAGGCCGAGACCACCACGATCATCCCGATCGTCAAGCAGTTCGCGCAGCGCCACGGCATCGCAGACATGGTCGTGGTCGCCGACGCCGGCATGCTCTCCGCGGGCAACCTGCGCGAGCTCGACCAAGCAGGACTCCGGTTCATCGTCGGATCCCGAGTGACCAAAGCCCCCAAGGACCTGGAGTCCCACTTCCGCTGGCACGGCACCGCGTTCACCGACGCCCAGGTCATCGACACCATCACCCCGCGCGATCAGCGCGGCACCGCGGTGAAGTCCAGCGACCCTCATCGACGCGCCGAACCCGTGTGGGATCCGAAGGTGCATGCCAAATCGTGGCGAGCGGTGTGGGCGTACTCGACCAAACGAGCCGCCCGGGACAACAAGACGCTGACGTTGCAAGAGAACAAGGCCCGCGCCGTCGTCGCCGGCGAGAGGACCGCCCGGACACCGCGGTTTGTCAAGACCCGCAACGGCGCCACCGAGCTCGACGAGACCTCACTGGCCAGAGCGCGTGACCTCGTCGGGCTCAAGGGTTACGTCACCAACATCGAGGCCGCCCTCATGCCCGCGAGTGAGGTGATCGCGAGCTACCACGACCTCTGGCACGTCGAGCAGTCCTTCCGGATGTCCAAGACCGACCTCGCGGCCCGGCCGATGTTCCACCACACCCGCGACGCGATCGAGGCACACCTCACCATCGCGTTCGCAGCCCTCGCGATCGCACGCGACCTGCAGAGCCTCACCGGGCTGAGCATCAAGAAGATCGTCCAGACCCTGCGACCGATCCAGCAGATCAGCGTGCAGGTCGCCGGCCACGAACACCTCGCCGCCGACCCGATCACGCCCGTTGCTGAGGCGATCATCCACGCGCTCGGCATCGGTGCTCAGTGACACACCCCGGTGGCACGAGTCAGGTTCAACGCCGGGCAGACAGGCCTACAGACCCAGGCGACCGCCGAGCGGATCTCGGCCGCGACCGTGCTCACCGGCCGCGGGCCCCCGATCCTCTCCGATCCGCCGCCGGAACCCGTGCCGCTCCGGCGGCGGATCGGATCCTGACCGACGCCTGCTCGGGTCGGCGGATCAGTCGCCGGCCGGGCGGAAGAAGCGCCCCTGCAGAGCATAGAGCTCCAGAGCGACGACCAGGTTCGAGTGCCGCTGCGGGTCGTCCACGTCGCCGATGAGCCGGATGATCGACTCCTTGCGCTTGTAGAGCGCCTGGCGAGAGCAGTGCAGCGCCTGAGCGGTGAGCTGCATGCTTGAGCCGTGAGAGAGGTAGGCGGTCAAGGTATCGACGAGGCTCGTGTGGTGTCTGCGGTCGTGCCGGATCAGCTCGCCGAGCTCCTTCTGGACGAGCTTGGCCGCCAGGGTGTCCCCGGCGAGGCGGTTGAGAACCATCCGGGCCGCGATCAGCGGCGCGGAGAGGACCCGGTCGCGGATGCCCAGCGACGTCGCCAGGGACAGGGCGTGCCTGGCCTCGGGCAGGCGGAGCGCTGCGTCGGTCATCTGGCCGGCCTCGCCGCCGGCGATCGCGATTCGGCAGGTGGTCCCGTCACCGCGGGGCCGAGCGAAGCCATCGACCAGATCGAGCATCTGGGCGCCCAACTCGCGGCCGTTGCGCCCCGGCACGAGAGCGACCACGTCACCGGAGATCACCGAGGTCAACCGGTCCTGGCGCCCCTCTGCGTTCGCGAGGAGCTCCTCCAGCAATGCCGCTGTCCCGTGTCGGCACCCGCGCACGACGACGGCGCAGTAGACCCCGTCGGCCGGGGTGACGCCGACCTCGGCCAGCCGGCGCTGGAGGCTCGAGGGTCCGATCTGACCGGCCTCGAGCTCTTGAAGCAGCCGGGCTCGCCGGGCGGAGCTGTCGGTGGGCGCGGGAGGGTGGACGACGAGCCGTCGGGTCATGATCGCCTCTTGCCCCGCCTCGGCGAGCTCGACGAAGGGCACGACGTCGTGTAGGGCGATGATCGGCACGTCGTGCTCGCGCGCCGCGTCGAGCATGGGTGTCGGGACGGCGGAGAAGGTCCATCCCAGCTCCAACGCGAGGGCGCCGCGTCGTTCGCCGAGCGCCGCGATATAGGCGCGGATGCCGGGAATGCCTCGACCGACCAGGCCAAGGCCGGAGGTCAGCAGCAGCTCCTCGCCCTTGAGCAGGGTGACGGCCTCGGCGAGTTCGCTCGTGTGCACCCAGCGCACGGGACGGTCGACGAGGTGCTCCCCGCACATGATCTCGGGCTTGCAGCGCCGGTAGGGCTCGAGCTCGAGCAGGTCCGTCAACGCCAGGGGGGTGGACATAGCGTCTCAGGATAGCGATCAGGACGTTACATCGCGTTAACCCGCTGGTGAAAACGCCAGGGCCATACTGTCAGGAAATCTGGTCCGACCCGGGAGGCTTCAGTGCCGCTGCCATCATTCGCCTACGCCCGTCCGAGCAAGCTCGACGAGGCCCTCGAACTGGTCGCCGCCGGCGGGCGTCCTCTCGCCGGGGGGCAGAGCCTGGTCGCGGCGATGAACCTGGGACGGGAGCGGCCGGACCGGGTGATCGACCTCAACCGGATTCCCGAGCTGGCCCGCATCGAGGAGACGGATGACGGGCTGCTGATCGGGGCCCTGGTGAGACTGGCCACGCTGCGGGAGTCGGACCGAACGGCGTCGCAGGTCCCGCTCCTCGCCGCCGCGCTGCGGCACGTCGCGCACGTCCAGGTCAGGACGAGGGCCACCGTGGGCGGCAACCTGAGCCAGGCTGACCCAGGATCGGAGATCCCCGCCGTGACGACCGCGCTGGGGGCCTCGTATCGACTGCGCAGCGTACGAGGGGAGCGCTGGGTGCCTGCCGCCGAGTACGCCACCGGACCCTACCGGACCTGCCGGGAGCCCGACGAGATCCTCACTGACGTGTCAATCCCCATGCACGCCGGCGTCGTCGCGGGCTTCTTCGAGGTGACCCGCAAGATGAAGGACTGGCCGATCATCGGCGCCGGGGCGCAGCTCCGGCTCCGGCAGGGGCGCATCGTTGACGCGTGGGTCGCCGTGTGCGGAGCCGCGGGACGCCCGTCGAAGCTGAGCGGTGTGGAGGAGGCGCTGGTCGGTTCGCCGGCCGTGCCCGACGTCCTCGCCGAGGCCGCCCGGCTGGCTGGTAGCGCCGAGGACTACCCCGGCGCCCGCAGCGGCGTCGCCTATCGCCAGCACGTCCTTCCGGTGGTCGTGGAGCGCGCCCTGCTGAAGTCCGTCGAAGCCGGCGACCTCGAGGAGATGGCCTCATGAGCGAGCTCCTTCCGGTCCGCGTGCTGGTCAACGACGAGTGGTACGAGGACGACCTCTCGCCCAGCCGCACCCTGGCCGACTATCTGCGCGACGACCTCGACCTGACGGGAACCCACGTCGGATGCGAGCACGGAACCTGTGGCGCCTGCACCGTCCTAGTCGACGGTGAGCCAGTGCGCTCCTGTCTCATGCTCGCGGTGCAGACGGACGGATGCGCCGTGACGACGGTGGAGGGGGTCAGTCCCGCCGGAGAGCTGTCCGCGGTGCAGCGTGCCTTCAACGAGAACCATGCGATGCAGTGCGGGTTCTGCACACCGGGATTCGTGGTCTCACTGACCGCCCTGGCACGCCAGGAGCCGCGGGCGAGCGAGGAGCAGCTCGTCGCCACCCTGGACGGCCACCTGTGCCGTTGCACCGGCTACCAGAACATCCTCAAGGCCGGCCGTCAGATCCTCAGCGGAGAAGGAGACAAGGAATGACCGCCACAGCAGCCCCCGCACCGGTGCGTCCGAAGTACGTCGGGCAGGCGGTGCGACGCCGCGAGGACTCGCGTCTTCTCCAGGGCCAGGGCAGCTTCGTCGCCGACCTGAAGCGGCGGGGAACGCTCCATATGGCGCTGCTGCGCTCGCCGGTCTCCCACGCGCAAATCGGGAGCATCGATGTGAGCGCCGCGAGGGCAGGTGCCGGCGTGCTCGACGTGCTGACGGCCCGCGATCTCATCGAGGTCGGCGACATCCCTTGCATCGACATCTACCCCGACTCGAAGCCGGCCACCCACCCGATCCTCGCGACCGATCGCGTGCGCTACGTCGGCCAGCCGGTGGCCGCCGTGGTAGCCCGGACGGCGGCTCAGGCGGAGGCCGCCGTCGGGCTCATCGAGGTCGAATACCGGCCGCTCCCCGCCGTTGTGGGCCTCGACGAGGCGCTCCGGGCGGAGTCCGAGCTGCTCTACCCCTCGTTCGGCACTAACGTCGTGAACACCGTTCCGCAGGACGTCGGCGATGTCGAGGCCGCCCTCGCCGCCGCCGATCGGACCTACACGGAGACCTTCCGCATCCACCGGTACGGCCCGATGCCGATGGAGACCCGCGGCGTCCTGGCTGAGATGGATCCCGTGACGCAGCGTCTCGTGCTGCACACCTCGACCCAGTTCCCGCACCTGGTGCGGCAGTTCCTCGGAGGTGTCCTCGGCCTGCCCGAGAGCCAGATCCGCGTCGTCGCACCGGACGTGGGAGGCGGCTTCGGCGGCAAGTGCGAGTTCTATCCCGAGGAGGTGCTCGCACCCGTGTTTGCGATGCGCCTGCGCAAGCCGATCCGCTGGATCGAGAGCAGGGCCGAGCACATGGTGTCCTCCAGTCAAGCGCGCGAGCAGCGCCATGAGGTCACGGTCGGGGCGACGAACGATGGGGAGATCACCGTGATGACGGTGGAGTCGTGGACCAACAACGGCGCCGCGTTCTGCACGTTGGCGACGACTCCGGCCAGCATCTCCTCCGCGATGACGCGCGGGCCGTATCGGATCCCGAACTACCGGGCCCGAGCCCATTCGGTGGTCTCCAACAAGACTCCGCTCGCGGTCTACCGGGGAGCCGGTCACCCGCAGGGCGCCCTGGTCATGGAGCGGATGATCGATATCATCGCGGCGGATCTCGGGCTGGACCGGGTCGAACTGCGCCTGAGGAACATGATCACTCCCGCCGAGCTGCCGCTGGACCGCGGGACCGACATCGTGCTGGGCGGACACGTGGAGTACGACAGCGGCGACTATCCCGAGACGCTCGCTCGCGCGGCCGCGATGATCGGCTACGCCGACCGGGAGCAGGCCAAGGCGGAGGCACTGGCTCGGGGCAGGCACCTCGGCATCGGCCTGTGCTGCTTCGTCGAGGAGACCTCGATCGGCCCCTACGAGGCGGCGACGGTGAAGGTGGACGCCAGCGGCAAGGTCACCCTGCTCACCGGGTCGTCCCCCCATGGACAGGGCCACGTCACGACCTTCAGCCAGCTGGTCGCCGACGAGTTCGAGATCCCGATCGAGGACGTGACTGTGCTCTACGGGGACACCGATGTGGTCACCGAGGGCGTCGGAACATTCGCCTCTCGCAGTGCAGCCATCGGCGGCGCTGCCGCCCGCAAGGCAGCGGAGGACGTCAGGAGGAAGGCGATGCGCATCGCCAGCCACCTACTTGAGGTCGACCTCGAGGACCTCGAGTGGCACGCCGGCGGGGTCCAGGTGAAGGGAGCGGCGCAGGCCCGGCTCGAGCTGGGCGCCATCTCGGCGGCCGCGACGCCGTGGAACGCGCCTCTGCCCAACGGCATGGAGTGGAACCTGGCGGCCACGCACAATCACCAGGTGCCCGGCATCGCCTTCGCCAACGCCGCGCACGCGGCCAAGGTCGAGGTGGACACCGGCACCGGTCAGGTGAGGATCGTGGACTACGTAGTCGTGCACGATTGCGGTCGGGTGATCAATCCCCTCCTGGTCGAAGGTCAGGTCATCGGCGGCGTCGCTCAGGGCGTCGGCGGCACCATGTTCGAGGAGATCGTCTACGACGCGGACGGGCAGCCGCAGTCCCTCACGTTCAACGACTACCTCCTGCCCACGGTCTCCGATATCCCGTGGGTCCGCACAGACCACCTCGAGTCGCCCAGCCCGATGAACCCCTACGGCTTCAAGGGCGCCGGAGAGGGTGGCGCCTCCGGTGCGCCCGGGGCGGTGGTCAATGCCATCTCCGACGCGCTGGCCCCCCTGGGCGTGTCGCTCACGAGCGACGGCCCCTGGACACCCGAGAACGTGATCGCGGAGATCCTCAAGGCAAGGAGCACGCAGGCGTGACCGTACGCATTCTCGCCCACGCCGACGTCCTCACCTTCGACAACGACGGCACCGTCCATCGTGACGGGGCGGTGGTCTTCAGCGAGGAGTCGGGCACCATCCTCGATGTCGGTGATACCGCCGCGATCGTGGCGCGGCATTCCGAGGCGGTGCTGCAGGACTGTCGGGACCGGATCGTCATGCCCGGCATGGTCAACACCCACACCCATCTCTTCCAGACTCTGTTGAAGGGCCTCGGAACTGACAAGGTGCTCTCAGA
This sequence comes from Pimelobacter sp. 30-1, assembly GCF_018831735.1. NCBI lineage: Bacteria > Bacillati > Actinomycetota > Actinomycetes > Propionibacteriales > Nocardioidaceae > Pimelobacter > Pimelobacter sp. 30-1. Next base: position 1,376 of record NZ_NHTS01000023.1, on the reverse strand, counting down.
GTGGTTCACCTCGATGACGGCTCCGGCTGCGACGGAGCTGACGTGGGAGGACTGCTATATCGCGGCTCTGCACGGTTGTGTCGAGGCGTTGACCACCGGCACCACCACGTTGCTCGACTTCATGTACGTCCATCCGCGACCCGAGCTCACCGACGCCGTCGTCGCGGCTATGCGGGACAGCGGCATCCGGGGCGTCGCGGCCCGCGGGTACGTCACGGCCGGAGCCGACGTCGGGATGCCCGACGCGCTGATCCAGCCGGTCGACCGGGCGCTCGCCGACGCGCACCGGCTGATTGGGGAACACAACCGCCCGGGCGCGCTGGTGCAGGTCGGGATCGCGCCCTGCATGAGCTGGGCGGTCGACGAGGCGACACTGCGCGAGACGCGCCGGCTCGCCGACGAGACCGGCGCCCTGATCACGATGCACCTGGCTGAGTCGGACTTCGACGTCGCCGAGTCCCTGCGGCGCTTTGGCTGTCGGGATACGGCGTTCCTCGAGCACACCGGGCTTCTCGGCCCGGATCTGGTCGCGGTGCACTGCGTGCAGTGCGACGCCGACGACGTCCGCCGCCTCGGCGCGGCCGGTACGTCGGTCTCCCACAACCCCTGCAGCAACCTCTACCTCGGCTCAGGGGTGGCGCCGGTTCCGGAGATGCTCGCTGCCGGGCTCGATGTGGGGCTGGCCACCGACGGCCCGGCGAGCAGCAACAACCTGAGCATGCTGGACGCCTTGAAGTTCGCCGCTCTCGTGCCCAAAGGGGTTTATCGCGACCCCCGGATCATCACCGCCGACCAGGTGCTCGCGATGGCCACTCGCGGTGGTGCTCGCGCGATGGGCCTGGGTGCCGAGGTCGGGAGTCTGGAGGTCGGGAAGGCCGCAGACGTCCTGGTGATCGACCAGACCACGCTCAGCATCGCGCCGGTCCACGATCCAGCGGCCTCCCTGGTGTACTCCCGGCGCGGCGACGAGGTGCGCGACGTATGGGTGGGCGGTCGACAGGTCGTGGCGGAAGGCTGTCCGACGATGGTCGACCCGGACACGGTGCGCGCACGGGCCACCCGGGCTGCGCGCGGCCTCGCGTCGAGAGCCGGCGTGTCCCGCTGAGGCGGCGTCTAGCCGTGCCCCGGCCCCGTCGCGCCAAGGCGGGTGTGCTGTCCGTCCATCGATCGCAGGGAGGCTCCGGTGAGCGCCACTGAACCTTCCCGCTCGGCCAGGAGCTCGACCACGTCGACCCCGACCAGGTGCTCGAACAGGCCGCCGCCAAAGGCATCCGCTTCATCGTCCCCGGCGAGGCCGACCGAATGGCCGACCCACCTGACTTCGGACACACCCTCGTGACTTCTCGGGTCGCAGGTCGCTGACCTGGGGTGATGGT
>NZ_NHTS01000022.1:0-5705 GCF_018831735.1 Pimelobacter sp. 30-1 | reverse complement strand
GTTCCCGACCCTCTGTCGGTCGGGCCCTGGTCGTTCCCTCCCTGTGGGGAGGGGCGATTCCAGTTGGAATCGCAGGGGTGACGGAACCGAATAGCATCGGCGGACGCGCGAGCAGAGCATCAAGGCCTGCGGACACCGGCGACGATCTAGGAGGCAGGGGTGGGCGCAACTGAAGGTGAGGCGCCTCCGCGTTCTCCGGATCAGCACGAGGAGCGGGATCAGAACCGACTGTTTGTCCGGATCACGACGGCGCGCGATCTCCGAACGCTGGGCGAGGCTGCCGAGGTCATCAGCGGAGTTCAGCAGGCTTGGCGCACGGTGTGGGCGTTTGAGCGCTGCTATGACGTCCTTGACGAAGTGCTCTGGGGGAAGGATGACGCCGCCGCACTTCAGCGGCTTGTGGATGCGGTGTCCGAGTTCGAGGCCGACCTTCTGCGGCCCGCCGCTCCAGACGACCCGTCGGTCACGCTCTCGATGCAGTCACCGCTGTGGATGGAGCTCGCGGAGGTCGGCGCGGGTGGTGGCGCGGCCTGGGCCTTCTTCGCCTACGTTCTGAAACACGCGGACGAGCTTGCTCGACTCCCCTACCGGTTCCGAGCTCAGTGGTGGATCGGGCGAGCGGAGGCAGATGATGCGCGCACCGAGGCTCTGGTTTCGAACGCGCGCCGACGACTAGCCGATCTAGAGATCGCGCAGGCCACCAGCCTGAAGGAACTGGGAGAGACACTGGAGCGACTCGGGCCTCTCGAGGTGCAGTCGAATGTGGAGCCTTCTGTGGTCCGAGTGACCGGCGCCGCGTCGGTGGATCCGGCCGAGGCTTCCCGCCCCTCGGCAGGTACGCCGAAAAGTGGGCGGCGCGCCCGAGCCGCGGCGGGTGCGGCGTCAAGCGGAAGGCGCCGATGGGTGGTCCGGGTCCTCAACGAGCCTGTTCGCGTTGAGGGCGCCGGAGAGAGGTCGCGCGACGGCGACTAGAGGCGCGATACGGCCGTGGCAATGGGGCTTGTGCGGCGGGTGGGTGGCGCGCAGATTCGCCTTCCACCCGCCGCACGCCCCTGCTGCTTGAACGCTGCGCAGATCAGCGCTCAAACGGAGGTGATTCCGGCTGGAATCACCCGGCGGAGTCCTGGAGAGGGTGTGTCTTCCAGGAGATGTCGGCGACGGGCCGTCCGCGCGGGAGCGGCTGGCGCCGCGGCGGGAACGGCTGTCCATCGTTGTAGGTCTCTTCGACGTACGCGGTGTGGCGCGCGAGGGCGTCTTCGAGGAACTGGCTGAGCGTGTAATTGGTGCCCGTGGCCTTCTTGACGCCGGCAACGGCGTCGCGGGCACGTTCTTGGACGTCCCAATCGGCTTGAGCGCTGAAGGGCTCGCGGCTCATAGGACACCTCGGTCCTGGAGGAACCCGAGGACGTCGCGGTAGTCGGCGCTGACGCCTTCTTGGGGTGCGTATTCGGTGACGGGCATCTGGTGGCTGTAGGCCTCGACGACGGCGACGGCCTGGCGCACGGGTGGGCTGACCATGTCGCCGAAGGTCTCGCGGAGAAGGTCAAGGGCCTGGGCGTAGGCGGCTCCGCGGGAGGCCGAGGGCACGACGGTGGGGATGACCGCGGCGAGCTGGAGCTTGGGGTTGTAGGCGGTGGCGACCTCGAGCACGGTCTGCTGCAGCGGCGGGATGCCGGAGATCTCCTTGATCGACGGCGTGGCGACGGTGATGACGGCGTCGGCGGCGACCAGGGCGGCGATGGTGAGGATGCCGATCGAGCCGGGGCAGTCGATGAGGGTCACGTCGGCTGGCGTGGCGCTGGCTTCGAGGGCCTGGCGCAGGCGCTGCTCGCCGCCGATGGCGCCGCTGAGCTGGAGCGCTTCGGCGTCGAGCTCGCGTGTGGAGGGGACCAGGCTCAGGCCCGGGATCCCGGTGGGGACGGTGGCCTGGTCGAGAGTCGCGCGGCCCTGGAGTACGTCGCCGATCGTGGGTGTCGTGGGCTGGTCGTAGCCGAGGATGGTTGAGCAGTTGTGCTGGCCGTCGAGGTCGATGACTTTGACCTCGTGGCCGGCCCGGGCGAGGAGCGCGGCGGTGGCGACGACGGTGGTGGTCTTGCCGGCGGAGCCGCCGGCGTTGGCGGTCGCGATGGTGGTCATCGGTCGTTCTCCTTGCTGGCAGCGGGGATGCGGTCGAGTCGGGCCTGCTCCCAGGGGGTCGGCTGGTAGCCGACTTCGCGGACGAGCTGCGCGAGGTAGTCGCGCTGGCGGGCGCGCCACGGCGTGTTGGTGTAGCGGGCCTGGACCTCGGCGCTGGCGACGGTCATGGCCCAGGCGGCCCAGCGCTGTTGTGCGCTGTCGGCGTGGGCGAGGCTCTCGCACCAGGTGTACATGGAGTCGCTCGGCTTGCCGAGCCGCTCCCCCAGCCACTTGTGGACCAGGCGCAGGCAGTCGGCGTAGTTGCCGTAGTTGAACAGGGTCAGGTCGACCAGGGCGCTGGTGGCCTGGCCGGCGGTGGGCTGCTTCTGCACGAGCTGGCCGGCGGCTTCGGTGCGGGCCTTCATCGCGGCGGTCCGCTCGCGCTTCTCGGCGGCGTCGTCGGGTGCGGGCGGCCGGTCGTCGCTGCCCACGGGTGCGGCGCTGTAGTAGGCGATCCCGTTGCTGGTCGGGTGCGCGCGCAGGTCGCCGGAGGCGCGGGCGGTCTCGATCTGCTCGTCGCTGTAGATGCGGTGCCGGCTGGCGGCGTGGGCCCACTCCTTGTGCGGGTCCTCGACGAGTGGGACGCCGTTGCGCTCGGCCTCCTCGCGGGCCTTGATCGCGACGAGTCGTGCGGCGCGGTCGCGCTCGACTCGGCGCACCGCGGTGTCGAGGGTGATCTGTTCGCGCTGGGCGAGGCGCCAGACCTCGGCCTGCTCGTCGGCGGGGATGCCGGTGAGCGCGAGGGCGTCGGTGGGCGAGACCGCTCCCCCGGTGATCGCGGACTGAACCTCCTCGGGCAGCTTGAGCAGAGAGAGGCGCTTGGACACCTGGCCCTGGGCGATGCCGGACTTGGCGGCGATCGCGCGCTGGCTCAGCCCGGCGTCGGCCATGAGCTGAAGTGCGCGGGCTTCCTCGATCGCGTTGAGGCCGGCCCGGTGGATGTTCTCGGCGAGGAAGGTGACGTAGGTGCTGATCTTGTCCGCGTCGGGCTTGGCGATGGCCTCGAAGTGGTCGAGGCCGGCCAGCTCGGCTGCTGCGCGTCGCCGGTGGCCGGCGGTGGCCACCCAGGCATAGCCCTGGACGTGGTCGCGCCAGTCGGGGTGTTCGGCGACGAACTGGTCGACAGTGACGACCAGGCCGGGCTGGAGCTGGCCGACTTCCTTCATCGACTCTGCCAGGCCGGCGAGGTCGCCGAGGCTCTCGCGCGGGTTCTCGGGGTGCGGGGCGACCTGGTCGAGCGGGATCCGCAGGACCCGTGTGCCGGTCTGGTCATCGCCGCGACGCAGCGCGCCGATGATGCCCCCGGTGACCACTCCCCCGCTGGCCGGCTGTGGCGACTGGGCCGTCGTACCGCCGTGGTGATTCCGGTTGGAATCGCCCTGCGGGGTGACGTCAACAGGCTGCTCGGTCGCCGGCGCTGCGGGTGACGTGCTGGGACTCGGGCTGGCTCCGCCGATGAGGCCGAGGCTGCCGCCCGCAAGGCCCTTCTTCCGTGTCGCTGCCATGTGTCGCTCCTTCAATACATGTAATACATCGATTATTGGCCGTGAGAGCGCCGTAGTGGGGGAGGCGCGCTGGGCGTGTCGCTGCGATTCCAGTCGGAATCGGTGAGCTGCGGGGTGGCCGGCGGCGCGGAGTCGGTGGGGTGATTCTGGCTGGAATCGCCCTCGCCGGCCGGGCTCGATGCCCGGCTGGTGGGGGAGGCCCCCGGGGGCGGGACCCGGCGCGGAGGCCGGGTCCCGCTCATGGTTCCGTGCGGTCAGACGGTCTTCTTGGTGATCGCGTACTTCTCGACGTCGGAGAGGGTGTAGCCGACGCTTTCGATGAAGCGGAGGTAGCGACCGGTGGCGTTGGTGGTGCCGTCGCGTCGCCACTCCGAGCGGCCGAACTGGCCACCGAGGGGGGCCTCGTAGGCCGCGAGCACCCGGACGAGCGCGACCACGAGCGCGCGGTTGTCGGTGCCCTTGTCGATCACGTTCGCCGGGTTGGTCTTGGCGTTGAAGCCGAGCCAGTCACCGGCGAGTGCGCGGGCGGTGTAGTCGCTGATGAGACCGGCGTCGGTGACGAGGGCGGCGGCGAGGAACTTCTGGGTGCCTTTGGGCGGGGTCTTGGCCTTGGCCAGGGTCGCGAGGTACTCGCGACGGACCTCGATCGCGGCGTCCCACGCCTTGTTGTTGTCGATGACCAGGCGGCGGTCCTTCTTGGCCTGCTCCTTGGCCTTCTCCTGCTCGGCGTCGCTGACCGGCTTGGCGCCGGTGCCGGAGCCAGCGGTGCGGGCCGGGGGACCGTAGGGGTCGTGGTGGCCGTGCTCGGGCCAGCCCTTGCAGCCGTAGACGGCGGCGGGGACGGTGATCCGTCGTGATCCGGCGTACGCCTGAGCGACCGCTTCGTCGTAGTCGTAGGCGGCCTTCTCGTAGGCAGCCTGGGCCTCGTCGTAGGCAGCGAGCACCTCGGGGTCGACCGCCGCGCGGGGCTCCTCGGCCTCCTCGTCGTCGCCGCTCTCGTAGTCCATCTGAGCGCGCTCGTCGTAGGGGGCCTCGGGCTCGTCCAGGTCAGGCACCTCCGGGAGCACCAGGGGGTCGCCGTTCTTGTCGACGTTGACGAACTTCGCGCCGATCCACGCGACGTGTCCCGGGCAGTCCTCGTGCTCGATCTTGGACAGCGGCGTGCGGTCCTCGGCGCTCACCCAGAGGCTGTCGAGGTCCCTGGCGCCCTCCCGGTCCTCCTTGTCCAGCAGCAGGGTCAGCCCGGCGTCGGTCAGTTCCTTGACCAGGGCCTCGCGGAGGTGCTGCTGGGACCGCGACTCGCGGGCCTGGGAGGCGACGTGGTCGAACTGACCGGTGGTCGCGGCCGCGACCAGGGCCTTGACGGTGTCGGTGTCGTCCTCGAACTCCGCGATGACCGCGAGCTGGTCCAGGGTGAGGTCGTAGCGCTCGGCGGCCTTGACCGCCAACTGCGACTTGTTGACCGTGATCGCGGCGTCGACCTGGGCGCGGGGGATGCGGGCCTTCTTGGTGATCTGTGCGGCGCTCATCCCGAGGTTGGTCAGGGTCTGCACGACCCCGGCCTCGTTGGCGGTGGTGAGGCCGTCGCGGTGGGTGTTCTCGTCGCGCTGGCTGATGACGCGGCCGATCTCGTCGGCCTTGACGTCGCCGTCCGTTCCGCCGTCGATGCCGACGATGTAGACCGGCACGGTGACCGCCTTGGCCTCGATCGCGGCGAGGGTGCGCCGGTGCCCGAAGCGGACCAGGAGGTCGGCGCCGTCGTTGGTGATGACGGCGGTGATGGGCTCCAAGACCCCGACCTCGGCGACGGACTTGATGAGCCCGACGCTGGGCTGGGCTTCGCGGATGTTCTTGGTCATGAGCAGGGTGTGCGGGGCGACGTGCACGAGCGTCCCGACCTCCCACTTCTGGCCGGTCTTGCTTGCGGTGCCGTTGGCGCTCTTGTTCTTGGTGTTCTGCGTGGTGGTCACGGGGACCTCTTTCTGCCCAGGGGATCGGGGGACCGGCCTCTGCGTTGGCCAACCC
>NZ_NHTS01000021.1:0-5270 GCF_018831735.1 Pimelobacter sp. 30-1 | reverse complement strand
TGTGATGTTTGAGAACTCAACAGTGTGTCATGCAAATAGATTGTTGTGACGTTTGTGCGTCCGGCCTTCTTGGTTGGATGTGTGTTTGTGGCAATGATGATGATTCTGACAACGTTGTTGTCAGTGTCCGTCGATTGTCAGGTTAGAATTTTCTTATGGAGAGTTTGATCCTGGCTCAGGACGAACGCTGGCGGCGTGCTTAACACATGCAAGTCGAGCGGAAAGGCTCCTTCGGGAGTACTCGAGCGGCGAACGGGTGAGTAACACGTGAGTAATCTGCCCTGGACTCTGGGATAGCCACCGGAAACGGTGATTAATACCGGATATGACCACTCTAGGCATCTAGTGGTGGTGGAAAGTTTTTCGGTCCAGGATGTGCTCGCGGCCTATCAGCTTGTTGGTGAGGTAATGGCTCACCAAGGCTTTGACGGGTAGCCGGCCTGAGAGGGTGACCGGTCACACTGGGACTGAGACACGGCCCAGACTCCTACGGGAGGCAGCAGTGGGGAATATTGGACAATGGGCGGAAGCCTGATCCAGCAACGCCGCGTGAGGGATGACGGCCTTCGGGTTGTAAACCTCTTTCAGTACCGACGAAGCGAAAGTGACGGTAGGTACAGAAGAAGGACCGGCCAACTACGTGCCAGCAGCCGCGGTAATACGTAGGGTCCGAGCGTTGTCCGGAATTATTGGGCGTAAAGGGCTCGTAGGCGGTTTGTCGCGTCGGGAGTGAAAACAGCGGGCTTAACTCGTTGCTTGCTTTCGATACGGGCAGACTAGAGGTATGCAGGGGAGAATGGAATTCCTGGTGTAGCGGTGAAATGCGCAGATATCAGGAGGAACACCGGTGGCGAAGGCGGTTCTCTGGGCATTACCTGACGCTGAGGAGCGAAAGTGTGGGGAGCGAACAGGATTAGATACCCTGGTAGTCCACACCGTAAACGTTGGGCGCTAGGTGTGGGGTCCTTTCCACGGATTCCGTGCCGTAGCTAACGCATTAAGCGCCCCGCCTGGGGAGTACGGCCGCAAGGCTAAAACTCAAAGGAATTGACGGGGGCCCGCACAAGCGGCGGAGCATGCGGATTAATTCGATGCAACGCGAAGAACCTTACCTGGGTTTGACATACACCGGAAGCCCCTAGAGATAGGGGTCTCATTGATACTGGTGTACAGGTGGTGCATGGCTGTCGTCAGCTCGTGTCGTGAGATGTTGGGTTAAGTCCCGCAACGAGCGCAACCCTCGTTCCATGTTGCCAGCGGGTTATGCCGGGGACTCATGGGAGACTGCCGGGGTCAACTCGGAGGAAGGTGGGGATGACGTCAAGTCATCATGCCCCTTATGTCCAGGGCTTCACGCATGCTACAATGGCCGGTACAAAGGGCTGCGATCCCGTGAGGGGGAGCGAATCCCAAAAAGCCGGTCTCAGTTCGGATTGGGGTCTGCAACTCGACCCCATGAAGTCGGAGTCGCTAGTAATCGCAGATCAGCAACGCTGCGGTGAATACGTTCCCGGGCCTTGTACACACCGCCCGTCACGTCACGAAAGTCGGCAACACCCGAAGCCGGTGGCCTAACCCTTGTGGGGGGAGCCGTCGAAGGTGGGGCTGGCGATTGGGACGAAGTCGTAACAAGGTAGCCGTACCGGAAGGTGCGGCTGGATCACCTCCTTTCTAAGGAGCACACCCCGTGACATCAGCCGAATGTGCTGGATGCGTTGGGGGTGTTCACTAGTGGAACACAATAATCGTTTGCAGCTTAAGCCCGGCGTTTGTTGGGTGGTTTGGTTGTGAGTTTGTATGGCACGCTGTTGGGTGTCTGAGGCATCAGACGCTGCAGGCCCCGGATGTGGGTTTGTGGTGCTGGTCGGCTTCTGGCTGTTTGATTTCTTCATAGTGGACGCGAGCATATAATAGTGTTTGTTTCGTGATGATTGTTTGTGTGTGTTCTCTATTATGGTTTGTTCCATGATGGGACCGCCGGCATGTACACAGGTAGTTGACGCATCGTCTTCGGCAGCTCTTCGGGGTTGTTGGTGGGGGTGTTGTTGTGTGTGTTGGTGGTTTGTTGTGGGCAAGTTGTTAAGGGCACATGGTGGATGCCTTGGCATCGAGAGCCGATGAAGGACGTGGGAGCCTGCGATATGCCCTGGGGAGTTGGCAACCGAGCGTTGATCCGGGGATGTCCGAATGGGGAAACCCAGCACGAGTTATGTCGTGTTACCTGCACCTGAATGAAATAGGGTGTGTGGAGGGAACAAGGGGAAGTGAAACATCTCAGTACCCTTAGGAAGAGAAAACAACCGTGATTCCGAGAGTAGTGGCGAGCGAAATCGGATGAGGCTAAACCTACTTCATGTGATAGCCGGCAGGCGTTGTGGAGTGGGGGTTGTGGGAGTGTTGTTGTTGCCTCTGCCGGGGTGGCGCACAGTAAGAAACCAGACACGAGGTCGAAGTCCGTTGGAAAGCGGTGCCGTAGCGGGTGATAGCCCCGTAGACGATAGGGTCTGGCTGTGTTCAGCATTTCCCAAGTAACACGCTACTCCTGGAATGGTGTGTGAATCTGGCGGGACCACCCGTTAAGCCTAAATACTCCTCGATGACCGATAGCGGACCAGTACCGTGAGGGAAAGGTGAAAAGTACCCCTGGCGGGGAGTGAAATAGTACCTGAAACCATGTGCCTACAATCCGTCAAAGCCTTACAGGGTGATGGCGTGCCTTTTGAAGAATGAGCCTGCGAGTTAGCGATACGTGGCGAGGTTAACCCGTGTGGGGTAGCCGTAGCGAAAGCGAGTCTGAATAGGGCGTTTGAGTCGCGTGTTCTAGACCCGAAGCGGAGTGATCTATCCATGGGCAGGTTGAAGCGCCGGTAAGACGGCGTGGAGGACCGAACCCACTTCAGTTGAAAATGGAGGGGATGACCTGTGGATAGGGGTGAAAGGCCAATCAAACTCCGTGATAGCTGGTTCTCCCCGAAATGCATTTAGGTGCAGCGTTGCGTGTTTCTTGCCGGAGGTAGAGCACTGGATAGCCGATGGGCCCGACCAGGTTACTGACGTTAGCCAAACTCCGAATGCCGGTAAGTGTGAGCGTGGCAGTGAGACTGTGGGGGATAAGCTTCATAGTCGAGAGGGAAACAGCCCAGACCATCGGCTAAGGCCCCTAAGAGGCGGCTAAGTGGAAAAGGATGTGGAGTCGCAGTGACAACCAGGAGGTTGGCTTGGAAGCAGCCACCCTTGAAAGAGTGCGTAATAGCTCACTGGTCAAGTGATTCCGCGCCGACAATGTAGCGGGGCTCAAGCCGCCCGCCGAAGCCATGGCAATCGCATTTAACCCAGGCCACTACTTGATGGTGGTCCAGGGGTGCGGTTGGGTAGGGGAGCGTCGTGTCACGGGTGAAGCGCCGGAGTGATCCAGGTGTGGATGTGACACGAGTGAGAATGCAGGCATGAGTAGCGAATCACGGGTGAGAAACCCGTGCGCCGATTGATCAAGGGTTCCAGGGTCAAGCTAATCTGCCCTGGGTAAGTCGGGACCTAAGGCGAGGCCGACAGGCGTAGTCGATGGACAACGGGTTGATATTCCCGTACCGGCGAAATGGCGCCCATGATGAGCCCGGTGATGCTAACCACCCAAAGCACCTCGTATCGATGTCTTCGGACTGAGAGCTTGGTGTGGAGCGTGGGACCCGACCCGGTAGTAGTCAAGCGATGGGGTGACACAGGAAGGTAGCCCAACCGCCGCGATGGTAGACGGCGGGTAAGCATGTAGGGGGTGTGGTAGGCAAATCCGCCACACGGCCGTTTGATCGGTAGCCCTGAGATGTGATGCCGACCCCGTAGGGGGGAAGTGGGTGATCCTATGCTGTCGAGAAAAACCTCTAGCGAGCCATGAGCCGCCCGTACCCGAAACCGACTCAGGTGATCAGGTAGAGAATACCGAGGCGATCGAGACAACCATGGTTAAGGAACTCGGCAAAATGCCCCCGTAACTTCGGGAGAAGGGGGGCCCGGATCGTGTACCCACTTGCTGGGGAAGCGGGAAGGGCCGCAGAGACCAGGGGAAAGCGACTGTTTACTAAAAACACAGGTCCGTGCGAAGTTGTAAGACGATGTATACGGACTGACTCCTGCCCGGTGCTGGAAGGTTAAGAGGACGGGTTAGACGTAAGTCGAAGCTCAGAATTTAAGCCCCAGTAAACGGCGGTGGTAACTATAACCATCCTAAGGTAGCGAAATTCCTTGTCGGGTAAGTTCCGACCTGCACGAATGGAGTAACGACTTTCCTACTGTCTCAACCATGGACTCGGCGAAATTGCACTACGAGTAAAGATGCTCGTTACGCGCGGCAGGACGGAAAGACCCCGGGACCTTTACTATAGTTTGGCATTGGTGTTTGGTTCGGCTTGTGTAGGATAGGTGGGAGACTGTGAAGCGGCCACGCCAGTGGTTGTGGAGTCAACGTTGAAATACCACTCTGGTCGTACTAGATGTCTAACCTAGGGCCATGATCTGGTTCAGGGACAGTGCCTGATGGGTAGTTTAACTGGGGCGGTTGCCTCCCAAAGAGTAACGGAGGCGCTCAAAGGTTCCCTCAGCCTGGTTGGCAATCAGGTGTTGAGTGTAAGTGCACAAGGGAGCTTGACTGTGAGACAGACATGTCGAGCAGGGACGAAAGTCGGAACTAGTGATCCGGCAACTGCGAGTGGAAGCGTTGTCGCTCAACGGATAAAAGGTACCCCGGGGATAACAGGCTGATCTTCCCCAAGAGTCCATATCGACGGGATGGTTTGGCACCTCGATGTCGGCTCGTCGCATCCTGGGGCTGGAGTAGGTCCCAAGGGTTGGGCTGTTCGCCCATTAAAGCGGCACGCGAGCTGGGTTTAGAACGTCGTGAGACAGTTCGGTCCCTATCCGCCGCGCGCGTAGGAAACTTGAGAAAGGCTGTCCCTAGTACGAGAGGACCGGGATGGACGAACCTCTGGTGTGCCAGTTGTACCGCCAGGTGCATGGCTGGTTGGCTACGTTCGGAAGTGATAACCGCTGAACGCATCTAAGCGGGAAGCACGTTTCAAGATGAGGTTTCCCACCCCTTGTGGGTTAAGGCCCCCAAAAGATGATTGGGTTGATAGGCCGGAGGTGTACAGCAGCAATGCCTAGCCGACCGGTACTAATAGGCCGAAGACTTGCCACAACAAACCCCCAACACACCCAACAACACACAAGATGAACACTTGGTGTGCTGCGCGTCCACATGAAGACCAACCCCAGAC
>NZ_NHTS01000020.1:0-5633 GCF_018831735.1 Pimelobacter sp. 30-1 | reverse complement strand
GGGTCATCGGGGAGCAGATCGACGTGCTCTCCGGCGGGGAGATCATCGCGACCCACGTCCTGGGGTCGCGACGCAACGGGTATGTCACCGACCCCGAGCACGCGCCCGCACATGCCGACGCGGTGTCGGGGCTCTGGACGCGCGGGTACTTCCTCCGGCAGGCGTCGAAGGTCGGCCCCGGCACCGTGACCGTGCTGACCCGGCTGCTGGACGGGAGGGTGATCGAAGCGCAGGGCTACCGGTCCTGCATGAACATCCTCGACCTCGGCAGACGCGGCAGCCGGGTCCTGCTCGAGCAAGCCTGCCAGGGCTTGGTCGACGAGGACCCACACCGGCAGATCACCTACACCGCCGTCAAGAACCGCATCACCGCCCTCCGAGCCAGCGCCGACGCCCGTCCCTCCACCACCGACGGCGACATCCTCGGCGGCATCGTCGCATCGCCGACGGTCGGGGCGTCGGGTCGTCGGGACACCAGTCGGGCGCATCTGGCCGGCGCGGGAGCGTTCAGCCTCGACGCTCTGCGATCAGGCGGCGACCGGGCGGGAGGCGGTAAGTGATGTTGGATCAGCACCTCACCACCGATGACATGCCCCTGTTCACGAGGCTGCGGATGACCGCGTTCGGGGAAGCGGTGATCGACATCGCGAACGACCCGACCTACGACCAGTGGACGTTCTCACAGAAGATCCGCCACGCCCTCGAACAAGAGACCGCCGCCCGCACCGAACGCCGCGTCCTCAAGCTGCTCAAAGCATCCCGGACCCCGAACCCGGCAGCCTGCGTCGAAGACATCCACTACCTCGACGGGCGGAACCTGAACCGGGAACTCGTCGCCCGACTCGCGGCCTGCCGCTGGATCGACCAGACCCACAACCTCGTCATCCTCGGCAAATCCAGCGTCGGGAAGTCCTACCTCGCCCAAGCGCTCGTGAACGCCGCCTGCCGACGCGACTACACCGCACGCTACTACCGGCTCGACGACCTCGCGAACCAGCTCGCCGTCTACCACCGGCAAGACGCGCAACGCCTCGCGTTCCTCACCGGGCTGCATACCTGCGACCTGCTCGTGCTCGACGACTTCCTCACCACCCCGATCACCGGGGAAACCGCCGCGGAGCTACTGAACATCCTCGCCGCCCGCGAAGGACGCGGGTCGACGGTCGTGACCAGCCAATTCGACCCCGAGGACTGGTATCGATCACTACACGACGCGGTCATCGCGGAATCCATCCTGAACCGCATCGTCAGCAACGCCGAACTCGTCCAACTCGACGGCCCCAACATGCGCCGCCACGCCCACAGCGAAGCCACTGCCTGACCCCGGAAGCACGGGCGCGGACCGCTACCCCGTCGCCGCGCCCGCGCTACCGGATCACTACATCCGCGCTACCCAAAACTCCGGCTAAACAGCCAGTGTGTCGGCCTTACGGCCGGTGTAGCGGCCGGCCTGCTTGGCCAGCTCCACGCCTTGCCGCTGACGCTCGCGCCGATCCTCGTAGTCATCGCGTGCGATCTGCAACGCCAGCTTCAAAAGCATGTCCTGGACGGATTCCAGAACAACCTTGGCCACGCCCTTCGCCTCGGCGGCCAGCTCCGTCAAATCCACCACACCAGGCACGGCTAGCCTGGCGCCCTTGGCCCGGATCGAGGCCACCAGGCGTTCGGCCTCGGCCAGCGGCAAGCGGCTGATTCGGTCGATCTTCTCCGCAACCACGACTTCACCAGGTTGCAGGTCGGCAATCAGGCGCAGCAGCTCGGCGCGATCGGCGCGTGCGCCGCTGGCTTTCTCGCGGTAGATGCCGGCGACGTAAAAGCCGGCCGCCTTCGTGCTCTCCACGATGGCATCCTGCCGGCTTAGGTCTTGTTCCTCCGTGCTCACGCGCAGGTAGATGCGTGCGACTTTCATGCGGGCCTCCTGGTCATTTTGGGTATAGGGAAAATGACCATTGTTTCACGCCTAGCCAAAAAGGGAAGGTTCCCGGTTCAAATGTCGTTTTCAGAAGACGGCTGCACTGAACGTCAGAAGCCGACTGCACTATAGCAGCGGAGGGGTTGGATCCATCAGGCAACGACGGGCTGCTGCCGGCCATCAGCGGACGCAGGGAGGACTTTCCGCAACCGGCCGTTCGATGCGGCACCGATGGCCTTCGCGCAGGGGTAGTGAATCCGCCAGGATTGACTTGCGCTGCCCTACCTCTCACTAGTGAGGGGCGGCAGCGCATCAAGCGGTGAGCGCACTCCGGCACCGCCAACTTTCAGCACATGCGTGTAAATCATCGTCGTAGAGACGTCGGAATGGCCGAGCAGATCCTGCACGGTTCGAATGTCGTAACCGCTGCGGAGCAAGGCCGTCGCGAACGAGTGGCGGAGGGTGTGCGGTGTGGCGGGCTTCGTGATGCCTGCTTGTTCTACGGCACGTTTGAAGGCGCGCTGAAAGGTCTGGTCATACATGTGATGGCGACGCACGACACCGCTCCGTGGATCGGTCGAATGCGTGTGCTGCGCAAAAACCCAGAACCACGGCCAGGAATGCCCGGCGCGCGGATACTTCCGCTCAAGGGCGTCGGGAAGCGCAACGCCGCTGCGGCCCTCGGCCTGGTCCTTCAGCCACCATGCCCGTGCACGCGACAGCTGCTCGCGCAGGCTGGGTGCCAAGCTCTCGGGTAACATCAAGGCCCGATCCTTGGAGCCCTTGCCCTCCCGCACGATGATCGTGCCGTGATCGAAATCCAGATCCTTGACCCGCAGTTGCAAACCCTCACTGATCCGCATGCCCGTTCCATACAGAAGCTGGGCGAACAAACGATGCTCGCCTTCCAGAAAACCGAGGATGCGAACCACTTCATCCGGGGTCAGCACCACCGGCAAGCGCCGCGACGGCCGAGGTCTTCCGATCTCCTGAAGCCAGGGCAGATCCGTGCACAGCACCTTGCCGTAGAAGAACAGCAAGGCCGCCAATGCCTGACGATGCGTGGAGACCGAAACCTTGCGCTCGTTCGCCAGCCAGGACAGAAATGCCTCGACTTCGCTGCTGCCCAAGGTTGCCGGGTGACGCACACCGTGGAAACGGATGAAGGCACGAACCCAGTGGACATAAGCCTGTTCGGTTCGTAAGCTGTAATGCAAGTAGCGTATGCGCTCACGCAACTGGTCCAGAACCTTGACCGAACGCAGCGGTGGTAACGGCGCAGTGGCGGTTTTCATGGCTTGTTATGACTGTTTTTTTGTACAGTCTATGCCTCGGGCATCCAAGCAGCAAGCGCGTTACGCCGTGGGTCGATGTTTGATGTTATGGAGCAGCAACGATGTTACGCAGCAGGGCAGTCGCCCTAAAACAAAGTTAGATGCACTAAGCACATAATTGCTCACAGCCAAACTATCAGGTCAAGTCTGCTTTTATTATTTTTAAGCGTGCATAATAAGCCCTACACAAATTGGGAGATATATCATGAAAGGCTGGCTTTTTCTTGTTATCGCAATAGTTGGCGAAGTAATCGCAACATCCGCATTAAAATCTAGCGAGGGCTTTACTAAGCTTGCCCCTTCCGCCGTTGTCATAATCGGTTATGGCATCGCATTTTATTTTCTTTCTCTGGTTCTGAAATCCATCCCTGTCGGTGTTGCTTATGCAGTCTGGTCGGGACTCGGCGTCGTCATAATTACAGCCATTGCCTGGTTGCTTCATGGGCAAAAGCTTGATGCGTGGGGCTTTGTAGGTATGGGGCTCATAATTGCTGCCTTTTTGCTCGCCCGATCCCCATCGTGGAAGTCGCTGCGGAGGCCGACGCCATGGTGACGGTGTTCGGCATTCTGAATCTCACCGAGGACTCCTTCTTCGATGAGAGCCGGCGGCTAGACCCCGCCGGCGCTGTCACCGCGGCGATCGAAATGCTGCGAGTCGGATCAGACGTCGTGGATGTCGGACCGGCCGCCAGCCATCCGGACGCGAGGCCTGTATCGCCGGCCGATGAGATCAGACGTATTGCGCCGCTCTTAGACGCCCTGTCCGATCAGATGCACCGTGTTTCAATCGACAGCTTCCAACCGGAAACCCAGCGCTATGCGCTCAAGCGCGGCGTGGGCTACCTGAACGATATCCAAGGATTTCCTGACCCTGCGCTCTATCCCGATATTGCTGAGGCGGACTGCAGGCTGGTGGTTATGCACTCAGCGCAGCGGGATGGCATCGCCACCCGCACCGGTCACCTTCGACCCGAAGACGCGCTCGACGAGATTGTGCGGTTCTTCGAGGCGCGGGTTTCCGCCTTGCGACGGAGCGGGGTCGCTGCCGACCGGCTCATCCTCGATCCGGGGATGGGATTTTTCTTGAGCCCCGCACCGGAAACATCGCTGCACGTGCTGTCGAACCTTCAAAAGCTGAAGTCGGCGTTGGGGCTTCCGCTATTGGTCTCGGTGTCGCGGAAATCCTTCTTGGGCGCCACCGTTGGCCTTCCTGTAAAGGATCTGGGTCCAGCGAGCCTTGCGGCGGAACTTCACGCGATCGGCAATGGCGCTGACTACGTCCGCACCCACGCGCCTGGAGATCTGCGAAGCGCAATCACCTTCTCGGAAACCCTCGCGAAATTTCGCAGTCGCGACGCCAGAGACCGAGGGTTAGATCATGCCTAGCATTCACCTTCCGGCCGCCCGCTAGCGGACCCTGGTCAGGTTCCGCGAAGGTGGGCGCAGACATGCTGGGCTCGTCAGGATCAAACTGCACTATGAGGCGGCGGTTCATACCGCGCCAGGGGAGCGAATGGACAGCGAGGAGCCTCCGAACGTTCGGGTCGCCTGCTCGGGTGATATCGACGAGGTTGTGCGGCTGATGCACGACGCTGCGGCGTGGATGTCCGCCAAGGGAACGCCCGCCTGGGACGTCGCGCGGATCGACCGGACATTCGCGGAGACCTTCGTCCTGAGATCCGAGCTCCTAGTCGCGAGTTGCAGCGACGGCATCGTCGGCTGTTGCACCTTGTCGGCCGAGGATCCCGAGTTCTGGCCCGACGCCCTCAAGGGGGAGGCCGCATATCTGCACAAGCTCGCGGTGCGACGGACACATGCGGGCCGGGGTGTCAGCTCCGCGCTGATCGAGGCTTGCCGCCATGCCGCGCGAACGCAGGGGTGCGCCAAGCTGCGGCTCGACTGCCACCCGAACCTGCGTGGCCTATACGAGCGGCTCGGATTCACCCACGTCGACACTTTCAATCCCGGCTGGGATCCAACCTTCATCGCAGAACGCCTAGAACTCGAAATCTAACGTCCGTTCGGGCATCGAGGTCCATGTCGGGGTGGGACGGGCCCGTGGCTTCAAGATCACTTGCAGTCCGACCGCGATGTCTTGGTTGCGCGAGAGGTTGTCGATATCTGTTGATTTGCACCCAAATTTGACCCGGGATTTGCATTGAATTTTGACCCACCCCTTGTTGTCAGAATTATGTCTCGATTTTCAGTTTGCGGGTCTGTTTTTCCTCCTGCTTATTCTGAGTTGAACTGTGTTTGAAGCGGTAACTTTCATTGCCGGTTTCCAGGATGTGGCAGTGGTGGGTTAGTCGGTCCAACAACGCTGTTTGTTAAGACGGGGCTTCGGGTAGCGGGCGTGTAACGATCCGGTAGCACGTGCGCGGGGAGGC
>NZ_NHTS01000002.1:0-171851 GCF_018831735.1 Pimelobacter sp. 30-1 | reverse complement strand
ACCGGCTGCGTCTACGGCACCCTCGACCCGGTCCGCCAGGTCACCATCGAGAAGCGGACCCGCCCGCAGGGCGCGGCCGACAGGTTCACCTTCGACCAGACCGGCCCGACGATCGACGGCAACCTGCCCGCGACCTCGACGCTGGGCGACCGCGACACCAAGACCTACGAGATCGCCGGTGACGCGAGCTTCACCGAGCGCGCCAGCACCGGCTGGGCACTGACCGACCTCGCCTGCACCGGTGACACCAGCGGCGTGCGGATCGACAAGGACAACGCCCGCTTCGACGTCGGCGCCGTCGGCGGCGACGTGCACTGCACCTACACCAACGCCCAGGGCGGCGCGATCGTCGAGAAGCGTGACGCCGACGGCAACGCGCTCCTGGGCGGTGCGACCTTCCGCTTCGACAAGACCACCGGCCCCGGCGGCTCCGGCGGTGCCGCCCCGGCGATCGTCGTCACCGACAACCAGGCCCCCGACGTCGACCCGACCGCGGGCCGGGTCGAGGTGCGCGGCCTGATCCCCGGCACCTGGACCGTCACCGAGACCCAGGCACCCCAGGGCTACCAGATCGACAACCCGAACCCGGTCGCCTTCACGGTGAGCGCGGACGACACGACGCCGGTCACGGTGCCGGCCTTCACCGACACCCGCAAGCTCGCGGAGCTCCTCCTCCTCAAGCGCGACTCCGGAACGTCCGCTCGACTGCCCGGCGCCGTCTTCGCTCTGTACGTCGATCCGAACGGCGACGGGGAGCACACGGCCGACGAGCCCGCGGTCGGGTCGTCGCGGACGACCGACGCCCGCGGTGAGGTCCGGTGGAGCGGCCTCGGCCGTGGCACCTACGTCGCGGTCGAGCTGAGCGCGCCTCGGGGATACCTGCTGCCCAAGGACGTGTCCCACCCGGTCACGATCACGCTGGCCGACCTCGGCACCACGCTCACCATCGAGGTGAGGAACAAGCAGGTCCCGGGCGAGACCGGCGGCGTCGACGAGGAGAAGGGCGGCGGGTCCTCCGGCGCCCTTCCCGACACCGGCTCGCCGGCCGTCGCGGTGCCGCTGTCGCTCGCCGCGCTGGGAATGCTCCTCCTCGGCGGCTGGCTCCTGGCCGTTCGCAGCCGCGTGCGCCGCGATCCTTCCTAACGATGGGTGCCGGCCGGGGCAGCACGACGATCGACGTGGTGCGCCGTGCCCGGGCTGGCGAGACGGATCGCCACGAGCCTTGCCGTGACGGTCAGGTTGGCGGTGTAGTGGTAGCCACCGCCGGGGTACGTGACTCGCCGTGCACACGTGACGAGGTTGAGCACCCGCCTGCCGCTCTTCGACCAGATCCGCTCCGGAAGGCTTCCCGACCGGGCGGTGTACTGCTTGCGCGTGACGCGAAAGATCTTCTGCACCGAACCGGACGACCAGGTGATCCGGTCTCCCCTGCGCAAGCGGCGCAGGCCGCCGAGGGCGCCGGGAGCATCAGCCTCGTCGCTCACGTGCCCGACGAGGATGCTCGAGCCGCGGGACGCCGCGAAGGGGACCGAGCCGCGCCACCAGCCGACCACCCCGGCGTTCTGGGGCACGGCGATCGCCCCGCCGGAGCTGCCGACGACGCGCACCGGGATCTCGCGGCCCCGGGAACCTGGGAGGACGAGCTTCGAGGAGCCCAGCGGCGCCCGAGCGAGGACGGTGACCGCCGGACCTGCGCCGGCCCGGGCCGTGGCGGCCGTGGCGGCTGGCGGGAGCAGGATCCCGGCCAGGCTCACGGCCACCACGACGACAGCGCACCTGCGTCGTCTCCTGCAGTCCGGGCGCATCATCGAGGCAGGCGCAGGTCGCTGGTCAGGAACTCAGTCCGCGCCGGGCGAAGCCGCTCGTCCCGGTCGGGATGGTCGGCCGCGTCGGGGACGTGACCATCGCGGTCTGCGAGCGCTTTCCGGGCGCGTGGGTGACGGCCTTGTGCAGCCGGTCCTCGGCGATCGAACCGCCGTAGGAGTAGCAGCCGACCTTCGTGAGCCTCTTCGACCTCGGCGTCCGGTAGACGCCGTCCTCGGGGACCCTGATGGCACCGCGGCCGACGATCTTGGCCTTGCTCCAGCTGAGCCCACGGCAGGAGCCGTTCTTGGGCTTCACCGGGCCGTAGAGCGCCCAACGCACCGTGACCTCATCCCCCTGGGGGACCCCGGTGACCTTCACCCTGTCGAACAGCCGGTCGCCGACCGATACGGAACGATCCGAGACGACGGTCGACATCGCCAGCGACGCCTTCGACGGGACCTTGTCACGCACCTCGATCGAGGCGACCTCGAACGACTCCTCCGTGGAGCAGTTGAACGAGGAGAGCTCGTACCGCTCGCCTCCCGCGTTGGACACGACCACGTCGTTCACGGTCACGAAGTCGCCCGTCATCCGCACGGACACGGTGCCCGCGCGGTCCAGCACGACCGAGGGAAACACCGGGGTGGCACGGAGCCTCAGGAGTACCGGCGTCGCGGGGTCCGGCACAGGTGTGGCCGGCAGCTCGAAACCGGCGGCCGTCATCGGGTCGGAATCCGCCCCCTGGACCCGATCGATCGTCGCATCGACGGTTCCCGTGAGCGTGTCGTAGCCCGCGCTCTTGATCCGCTGGGACACCACCGGCGGAAGCGTCAGGACGAGCGCGACGCCGGGAGTGACCCGGTCCCCCGCGTAGATCGCGTCCGGCAGCGTGATCGTTGCGTCGACCGCCACCTCGAAGGGGTTGCCCGAGTTGACCTCCGCCACCGTGCAGAAGACCGAGAACGACTCCGTGAACGCACGTGCCGACGCGCTCGGCGTCGCTACGACGGCCGTCGTTCCTGCCACGGCCAGCGCTGCGACCCCCGCGACGGCCGTCCGCACGGCCCTGCCCAAGTACCTGCTCATCTGAAGCAACTCTCCCTCGTATCGTCCCGCCCGAGACGCGGCGCCTGGCCACCGGCTTGCTCTTGAGGTGACACCACCCACCGGGGGCGCTTACGTCACCTCCGCCGGCGCCCCCGGTGCAGCATGGATGGTCAGCGGCGATCCGTACGCCGTCGCGCGACGACCAGGCCGGTGCCGGCGGCGAAGCACAGGAGGCCTACGAGGAGCGCCCACAGCGCCGGGCCACCGGTGTTGGGGAGCCATCCACCGCCTTCGGTCTTGCCCCCGACGGTGCCCGGCCCGTCACCCACACCGTGATACCAGGACTGATCCGTGGCCTCACCGGCCGCGACGCCGTCAGCCGGGTCCGCGGAGGTCGCGGTCGCGGTGTTCTCGTACCGGCCCTCGATCGCGGTCGTCCGTGCGGTGCAGGAGAGCGTGTCTCCCGGCCGCAGGCCGCCTTCGGGCGTCTGCGGGCACCGGACCGCCACCGTGCCATCGGTCCCGTCGTCCGCGACGCTCACGTCGCCGACGGGGTAGTTGCCGGTGTTGGTCACCTCATAGGTCCACGAGACCTTCGAACCGGTGGTGACCTTCAGTCCGGGCGCCTTGACCTGGTGGGTGTCGTTGACCAGCTTGACCAGCTCAAGGCCGGCCGTGACGCCGAAGTACCACGACGTCGCACGGTTCGAGGTCACCGGCTCACCACCGAGATCGGTGGCCGTGGCCGAGGCCGTGTTCTCGTACTGACCCTTGATCGCCGTCCCCGACGCCGTGCACTCCACGGTGGCGCCGGCCGCGATCCGCTCGGGGCACGTGACCTCCGGCGCGGTCTCGTCCGACCCGGCGTCAGTGACCTCCAGGCCCGTCACCGGCGCATTGCCGTTGTTGGTCACCTCGTAGGTCCAGGTCACGGGCGAACCGGCGCCGACCAGGGCGCCGACAGCGCCGAAGTCGTCGGGCGTAGCGGTGTAGGCCCGGCCGTTGGTCTTCTTGACCAGGGTCAGACCGGTCGTCTTGCCGAAGTAGTACGACGTGTCCTCATTGCTGGTCACCGACGTCAGGCCGACCACGGGCGCACCGTGGTCGTCGACCGGCTTCCCGGTCGCCTGGGCGGTGTTGGAGTACTGCCCGGCGATGGCCGAGGCACCCGCCGTGCAGGTCATCGTGCGCCCCGGGAGGAGCCCACCGTCCGGGGTCTGGCACGCCGGTGCGGGCGTAGTGCCGTCGGAACCCCGGTCCTTCACCACGACCTCGGTGAGCGGGCTGTTGCCGTCGTTGGTGACCTCGTAGGTCCAGGTCACCGCCGAGCCGACCGCGACGGCCGCGCCCGGCGCCGCCGGGTAGTGGGTGCCGTTGGTCTTCTTCACCAACGAGAGCTCGGCTCGAACTGCCCGATAGCCGAACCGCACCCCACCGACCTGGTCCTTCCTGGCCACGGCGACGAGGCCGGAGTCGTTGTCCAGCGGCGGCGTCCGGTCGTAGGTCTGGACCGAGCCGCCGCCGAGGGCGGTGCTCACACTGGGCTGGTCGACCACGACGTGATAGCCGCCGGAGTGCAGCTGGTCGAACGTGTACGTGCCATCAGCAGCCGTGACGGTCGTGTCGACCTGGACGTCGTCGGCGTCGTAGAGCGCCACGTCGACCCCGCCGATCCCACCCTCGGCACCGTTCACGGTGCCGTCGGCGTCCAGGTCGTTCCACACGCGCCCCGACAGCGAGCTTCCCACTACGTCGACCACCGCCGGGCGACCGTCGCCGAAGGTGAAGTCGAGCGTCTTGCCCGTCACGGTGTTCGCGTACGAGTCACCGATCCGCTGACCGTCCACCTCGAGCTCCACCGCGAGCGATCCGACACCGGCATCGCCCGCCGCGAACTCGTCGATCTCGACCAGGAGTGCAGTGATGCCGGAGACGGTCGACAGATCCACACCCGCCGCGTCGACCCACGTCGTACTCGCCGCCGGTGCCGCCGAGACCGTGCCCGGCGCATCAGTCGTGTAGTACAACATGCCATCACCGGCTGCAGCCCCACCCAACGTCGCACTCCGCAACTGGGCAGTACCGTGGAACGCCGTACCCCGGGGGTCACCGTTGTAGGGCAGCACGTCCACGAAGCTGCTCCGCCCCTGGCTCGTGTTCTGGTAGTTGATCCAGGTGCTCTTCCAGGAGACGACGTCGTCGCCCACCTCGATGTCCGGCCCGACCGTGCTGACCTTCTGCTTCGTCGTCACGTTCGCCTGCTGGACCGCCACGGTACGCGTGGCCGTCGGCCCGTCGATGCCGTTCACCACCAGCTGCGCAGAGTTCGTCAGAGCCCCGTTGGACGGCGCCACGATGCTCGTCTGCGCGGTGTAGGTGATCGGCGGGAGCTCATCATCCGAGGTGACCGGACCCACGTGCGTGAAGGTCGCCACGATCCTGCCGTTGACCGTGGTCTGACTGACGGTCCACGCCGGATCGAGCCCTGAGGTGTCGATCGAGATGATCTCCGCAGGGAGCGTGTCGACGACCTTCAACGGGTTCACCGTCACGCTCTCGGGACCGCCGGGGACCGAGAACATGTAGGGCGTGATCGTGTAGGCGATCGTGTCGCCCGAGAGGTACGCGTTCTTGTTCGTGGACTTGTAGATCTGGAGCAGGTAGGGGGCGACGTACACCACCTGGCTCACGCCCGTACTGGCTTCCTTCGAGGTCCACTGCGCGGTGTCCGGCACGGCCTCGCCCGTCCCGGCGACGATGCGGAACGGCAGCGCGACCTCGAACCACAGGTCGCTCCCGGTAGCACCTTCGCCGTAGACCGGCCCACCGGTGTAGGCGATCCGGATGCCGCGAACCGCCGCGGGTCCACCTGCGTCAGCGACGGTGTCGTACCAGGTGTTCGCGGTTCCCGGGGAGCTGGTGCTCGCTCCGTCGGTGTACTGCACCCGGTAGCTCGACGGCGGGAGCTCAGTGGGCCCCGGCGCACTCCCGTCGTAGGCCCCTCCGACGTAGTAGCCGTGGTCCGAGATCAGCCGCTGCTTGGCCGGGTCCCAGAAGTCGTAGGCCACCAGGTCGGTGCTTCCCGTACCCGTGCCGTCTTCGTGCGTCGTGCCGTGGAAGAACATCCGGCTCACCACGACCGAGTGGGGAGCGACATAGCTCAGGCTGACGTTCTGGTAGGCCGATGGGTTCGACGCCGGATCGATGCCGTAGACCGGGTGGTCCGGATCCTGGGCAACCCAGATCTCCTTCTCCCTCGCGATCGGCAGGCCGCCGCCACCACCACCCGTCGTCGGCTTCACGTAGCTGGTGGTCGCCACGTTGTTGTTCGGGTTGACGTCGTTCGCGCCGATTCCCCAGTCGCCGACAGCGCTGACCTGGTTGCGGAGATAGAGGGGCCGCTCGCCGTTGTTGGGCACCTCCGAGGCAGGAATCCAGACCTTCACCAGGATCCCGTAACCCCAGACCTCCGCCAGCGACAGAGGTGTGGGCCCACTGATCGTGACCGTCGAACCGCTGACACTGACGGTGTCGCCCGCCGGCAGGTTGGGCCCCGACACCTCGGTGTCGAGCGTGACTCCCGAAGGTGTCGGCGCCAGTACGTCCTCGAACGAGATGGGCAGCGTGAGCTTCGTGTCCGCCGCGCCCACCCGGTTCTCCGGCTGCTTGATGTTCACCCAGAACACGGAGGAGAAGGCGTCGACCTCACCGGCACCGAAGTCGTGCTTGCCCGCCGCACCGTTCGAGGAGGCGGTCTTCAGGAGATCACTGCGGTCCTCGGAGCGCACCGTGATCGCGGGCGCGGTCACACCGCGGGACCCGGCCGCGTCGGTGACGGTCAGCGTCGGGGTGTAGGTGCTGCCGTTGGCACAGCTGCCGTTCACGGTCGCGGTCAACGTCCGGAAGCTGATGCCGGTGGCGGAGGCGTCCTTCGTCGAGACCCTCGCTGTGAGCGTCTTGGTGCCATCCGGGTTGGTCACGATCTCGTAGGTGCTGGAGTAGTACGAGTTGTCGGTGTCCAACGTGCCGAAGGTGCCCGCGTCCCAGGTCCAGCACGCCGGGATCGTCTGCGAGAGGATGCCGTCCTTCAGGTCGTTGGCGGTGATCGCCCACTCGAAGCCGACCCGGTCGTTGACCGCCACCACGTTGTTGCTGGAACCGTCATCGACGGAGTTCGGCGTCGCCGTACCGTCGAACAGCGTCTTGATGACGGGATTGTTGACCGTCCCCGAAGGTGGGCCTGCGACGGCCGGCGCGACCACCGCGCTCATTGCTCCGAGCGCCAGCACCAAGACGAGGCCGACCGGCCAGGTCCGCTTCGCCGCGCGCCGCGCGCGGACCAGGACGTCACGCAGAGCACACGTGAAGACAGACATTCTCATGGGATTCCCTAGTCCTTCGTTCAGCCATGGCCAACGCCAGCGGTTTGGCGCGGTGGATCCGAAGATGGGGACCGGGATGAGGCGAGTCGCTTACGCCGCCGCATTCCGCGATCAGTCATTCGTGGGCAGATCAGTACGGGCGATCCGCACACCGATCCGCCCTCTCGCGCTGCAGAACGCGCATCCACCGCGGCGGCGTTGTCCCTACACTCGGACGATGGGAGGCGCCGCGGCCGAGCACGGTCCAGTCACGGTTCAGCAGCTGGCGGCAGCGCCCCCGCTCCGCGGTGCCGAGCTGGTCGGTGGTATCGACGGGCAGGGCAACCAGGTGACGTCGGTGCGCCTGGCGCCCTCGACCCGTGACGGCGGCGACGACTTCGCCGGCGCCGTGGTGCTCATGGACGGCGAGCAGCTCGCCCGCGACACCTACCTGGTCGACTTCACCCTGCGCTGGATGCACGACCTGCAGGGCGGCGCGTTGGTCGTGGTGTCCGCGCGGAACGCCATCAGCCTGGCCAGCTGCCGCCTGGCCGACAAGCTCGGGGTCCCGCTGCTCACCGTGGACGGCGACCTGCTGCAGCTCGCCGACGGGCTGCGGGAGATCGTGCACGCCCCGGACCGGGTGATGTCCGCGCTCGTCATCGACGGTGTCCACCGGCTCTCCCGGGTCTCACCGGCCCAGGGGCTCCCCGGGCTCCTCGAAGCCCTCGGTGAGACGCTCGGGGCCGATGCGACGCTGATCGGGGCCGAGGGCAGTCTCGTCGCGGGAGCGCCGCTGGCGACCCCGGTCGAGGACCGGGACCGGCTGCCGGTCCCGATGGGGCGGCACCACCACGATCGGTACCGGCTGGTCCATCCGATCACGCTCGCCAGCGGCGAGGCACCGTCGTTCTGGCTGGTCGTCGAGACCGCGGCGCCGACGACGGTGTGGACCGGTGCGGCGGGGATGCTCGCGCACGTGGCCAGCCAGCACGTGGCGATGCGCCTCGTCTCGCACCGGCTAGAGCTGGAGCGCGACGCACGCTTCCGGCTCGGCGTCCTCAACGCGGTCATGGCGTCGAGCGACCACCCCGAGCCTGCGCTGGTCCAGCAGCTGGCCACCCTCGGTTGGGCGACGGAGGGCTGGTGCAGCGCCGTGCACATCCGGGTCGGGGCGTCGGAGTCCGCGCGGGTCCTCGCGCTCACCGACGAGCTCTTCCAGGAGCTGGACCGGCTCGACCTGACCGGGCCCGTCATCGAGCGCCCCGACGGGTGGACGACGTGGCTCACGACGCCGACCGAGCCCACCGCCGCCGTCCAGACGGCCACCGTCCAGCGGCTGCGCGGCGCCCTGCGCGAGTTCGGGAACGGGCACGCCACGCTCCGCCTCCATGCGGGCATCGGCCGGCCCTATCCCGGCGTCGCCGGGCTGAAGCGGAGCCTCGACGAGGCCCGGCAGGCGGCCACGCTCGTCGCGGCCGGCGGTACCCGGGTGGGGCTGCAGCACATCGACGAGTTCGGGGTGCAGCGGATCCTCTTCGGCTGGTACACCTCCGACGACTTCGGCGAGTTCGCGCGCACCCTGCTGCACCCGGTGCAGTCGATCGATCGCGACGAGGACCTGATCCGGACGCTCGAGGTCTTCCTCGACAACGAGTCGTCGCCGACCGTGACCGCGGCGATCCTCGGCGTCCACCGCAACACCGTGATCAAGCGCGTCGCCCGCATCCGCTCGGCCATGTCCGTCGACCTCGACGAGCCGGACCAGCGGCTCGCCGTCCAGCTCGCCTGTCGCGTGGTCAACCTGCGCCACTGACCGAGAGGTACGACGGGGAACGGCGAGCCGGCAAGGGGCAGGTCGCCCACCCCGCGGGCTCGCCCGTGTGAACGACGACCACAGACGGACGCCCCGCCGCGGTGGTGGAGTCGGGTCGCCAGCCGTACCCGACGAAAGGGACCGATCGAGATGCCGCGTGCCCTCGCGCTCGTGGGAGCGACCGGAGCGATGGGCCGCCTGGTCCAGGAGATCGTGGCGCTCGACCCGGCGTACGAGATCGTGGCCGGGCTCGACTCCCGGTCCTCGCTCGACGCGCTCCGGGGCGTGGACCTGGTCGTCGACGTCACCCTCCTCGACGTGAGTCGCCGGGTCGTCGACCGCTGCCTGGAGGAGGACCTCCCGGTGCTCGTCGGCACGTCCGGCTGGACGGCGCCCCTGATCGACGACCTGCGCCGGCGCATCGCCGACCAGGGCCGCGGCACGGTCGCCGTCGTCCCCAACTTCTCGATCGGGTCCGTGGTGGGCAGCGTCCTGTCCCGGGTGGCGGCCACGGTCCTCCCGGACGTCGAGCTGGTCGAGATCCACCCGCGGAGCAAGCCCGACTCGCCCTCCGGTACGGCGATCCACACCGCCCACCTGATCAGCGGCGCACGCACGTCCCGAGCCGAGCCCGCTCACGCCGATCAGCCGGCGCGCGGGGTGCATGTCGGCGGCGTCCAGGTCCACAGCCTGCGCCTCGGCGGCGTCCACGGCGTCCAGCAGGCGATCTTCAGCGGGACCGAGGAGGTCCTGACGATCAGCCACGAGACCTACTCGTCGCAGGCCTACGCGCCGGGGATCCGGCTCGCGCTCGATGCCCTGCCGCACCGGCCCGGGCTGTCGGTCGGGCTCGCCGAGCTGGTGGACCTCGGCGTCGTCTCCGAGCTTTCGGGCCGCGCCTAGGAAGGGTCGCCGGTACGCTCCCCCCGGGGGTGCCGATGACGAGGATCATGCACGAGCTGACGAGCGCGGACATCGGTGACCTGGCGCTGGGCGCGACCCTGCTGGGCGCCGGCGGCGGAGGCGACGTCCGCGTCGCGTCCCTCATGCTGCAGCACACGATCGAGCAACGCGGCCCGGTCCGGATCGTCCGTGCCGAGGACCTCGATCCCGAGGCCTACGTGCTGCCCGTGGCCAACATGGGCGCCCCGACGGTCTTCGCCGAGAAGCTCCCCACCAGCACCGAGTACGTCGCCGCGGTCACCGAGCTCGCCCACTTCCTCCGGGTCGAGCCCGCGGCCGTGATGCCGCTCGAGGTCGGCGGCCACAACACCCTGCTCCCTTTCGTCGTGGCGGCCGAGCTGGGGCTCCCCGTCGTCGACGCCGACGGCATGCGGCGGGCCCTTCCCCAGCTGGAGATGACCACCTTCGGGCTGCACGGCATCCCCGCCGCCCCGCTCAGCGTGGCCGACGAGCACGGCAACGCGATCATCATCCGCAGCGCCGACAACGAGCTCACCGAGCGCCTGGCCCGCGGCACGATCATGCTGATGGGGATCTCGAACGCGATCTCCTGCTACGCGATGACGGCACGCCAGGTCGGTGCGGCCGCCATCCAGGGGTCGATCGCCTACTGCTGCGAGCTCGGCCGGCGCTGGCGCGCGGTCATGGAGTCGCGGGAGGACGCCTGGGCCCGGTTCGCCGAGTACTCCGGCGCCCAGCTGCTGTTCGCCGGCAAGGTCGTCGACATCGACTGGCGCACGACCGACCGGTTCGCCCGCGGGACCGTCGTCATCGAGCACCTCGTGGAGCCGGACCGCACGATGCGGGTCGAGGTCCAGAACGA
The DNA here is from genome assembly GCF_018831735.1 of Pimelobacter sp. 30-1. Lineage (NCBI taxonomy): Bacteria > Bacillati > Actinomycetota > Actinomycetes > Propionibacteriales > Nocardioidaceae > Pimelobacter > Pimelobacter sp. 30-1. The sequence continues at coordinate 161,035 of NZ_NHTS01000002.1, read as the reverse complement.
GCTCCTCATCGCGATCGAGGACGGCCGTCCGCTCCTGACGCCGCCCGACCTGCTCTGCGCCGTCGACCACGACCACGCGACGCCGGTCGCGACGCACGACCTCGCGTACGGCGAGCGCATCGACCTGTTCGCCCTGCCCGCCGCCCCCGAGTGGCGGCGGGCGGGCTATCTCGACCTCGTCGGCCCCCGGGCCTTCGGGTACGACGTCCCCTACGTCCCGCGCTGAGCCGCCCCGCGGCCGGCGTTCAGGCGCCGGTGGTGACCACGATCTTGCCGGCCTGGGCGTTCGACTCCATGTAGCGGTAGGCGTCGAGTGCGTCGGCGAAGCCGAAGACCCGGTCGACCCGCGGCCGCAGCGATCCGCCGGCGACCGCCTTGCTGATCAGCTCGACGCCGCGCCGGCGCTGGTCGGGGATGCCGATGTGGTTGAACAGCGAGTACGGGTGGAAGACCGCGCCGGCCCGGCACATCGCCGCCACCGGGATCACCGGCTGCTCGTCGCTGAGCGTCCCGTAGCCGAACACGGTCGCGCCGGGCGCGAGGTCGTCGACGTACCGGCTCAGGGAGTCGCCCGCGATCGGGTCGAAGGCGGCGTCGATGCCTCTCCCCCCGCTGACCTCGGCGATCGCCGCCGAGAGGTCGTCGTCGCCCACCACCACGGCGGTCGCCCCCGACGCGCGCAGCAGGTCCGCCTTCGCCGCTGAGCGGGTCGTGGCGACGGTGGCGATCTCCAGCTCGCGGCACAGCTGGAGGGCACCCAGGCCGGCCGAGCTCGCCGCCGCGGTCACCAGGACGACATCGCCCCGGCCGAGGTCGCGCACCTCCTTGAACGCCATGTACGGCGTGAGGTACTGCATCCAGACCGCGCAGGCGTGCACGTCGTCCAGGTCGCCGGGCACGGGCACCACGTAGTCGGCCGGGAACACCGCGCTGGTGCCCTGCACGCCGTCCTGGGTGAAGAAGGGGATGGTCGCCACGCGGTCACCGACCGCGAGCTCGGACACGTCGGCGCCCACCTCGGTGACGATGCCGCTCGCCTCCGAGCCGATCCGCGCGGGGAACTCCGGGATCGTGTAGTGCTCGCCGTGCAGGTACATCAGGTCCGCCCGGTTGAGCGCGAACGCCGCCACGTCGAGCCGGACGTCGCGCGGGCCGAGCGGGCGGTCCTCGAACGCGCCGGACTGGAGCACCTCGGGGCCGCCGAAGCGCTCGAAGAAGATCGCCTGGTGGGTCATCGCGGGTCCTCCGTGAGCACGGGCGCGAGGGGCTCGATCGTGAACGGCTCGTCCGGTCCGGGGCTCTGGTAGCCGAGGCGCGACGACACCGTCCAGCCCTGCACCTTCGCCGCATCGGCGAGCATCTCGGCGTACCGCAGCGGGGCCACGGTCGCGTCGATGATCGGGACGCCGACCTCGGCCTGCAGCCTGCGGTAGAAGCCGAACTCGATGGTGCAGCCGAGCACGACGACGTCGGCCCCGTCCTGCTCGACGGCGGCGATCGCCTCCTCGCGGATCCGCTTCTCGGTGACCTCGGGGTCGACCTGGAACTCGGTGACGCCCAGGCCCAGCTCGCGGAACGACGCGAGGTTGCGCTCCGCGCCGTACCGGTGGACGTTCTCCTCCATCTCGGGGATCCACTTGCGCCGCCCGACGAGGATCGAGAAGCGCTCACCCACCGACTGGGCGAGGCGGATGCAGGCCTCGGCGGGCGCGGTCACCGGCATCCGGTTCGTGACCTCCTTGGCCGCGCGGACGAAGGGGTCGTAGAAGCACCCGATCACCGCAGCGTCGTAGCCCTGCTGCTCGGCCCAGACGATCGCCCGGATCGAGGGCTCCGCGACGCACAGCTCGAAGGCGTTGTACTCCAGGTGCACGGGTCCGCGGCCCGCCAGCGACGCGACGTCGAGGCGGGTGTCGGGACGGGCCTCGGCGCGCAGGGACTCGCCGATCGCCACGTCGTACGCCGGGGTCATGGCCGGGTTCAGCCAGAGAATTCGACTCATTCGCTCTACTCCTCTTGGGTCAGGTGGTGCAGGGGATGTCCGGGTGCGACGGGAGGGTCAGCGCCGGCGGGCGCGCGACGAGGCATCGATGCCGACGGCCAGCAGGATGACGGCGCCCAGGATGATGCGCTGGTAGATGGGGTCGACGCCGTTGAGGTTGAAGCCGTTGTTCATCATCGCGATGAACAACGCACCGGCGGCGCTGCGCCAGACGGCGCCCGCGCCGCCCGCGATCGACGTACCGCCGACCACGACCGCGGCGAGCGCGCCGAAGACGAAGCTGAAGTCGTCGGTCGCCTGGGCACTCATGCTCTGCGAGGCGTTGACCATCCCCGCGAAGGCCGCGGCGGCCGCGGTGAGGACGAAGGTCGACGCGACGATGACTCCGGTCCGCACGCCCGAGAGGCGCGCGGCCTCGGTGTTCGCGCCCGTCGCGTAGACGTGTCGGCCGTAGCGGGTGGTCTGCAGCAGGATCCAGAACAGCGCGGTCACGAGCAGCGCCATCCAGCTGGCCGTGGTCAGGCCGAGGACCTTGGTGCCGGAGAAGTCGATGAAGCCGGGGTCCGACGGCGTCAGGATCGCCTGGTTGCTCACGAGGTAGCCGAGCCCCGCGATGATGTACGACGACGCGAGCGTGCTGATGAAGGAGTTCACCCGGCACACCACGATCAGGAAGGCGTTGAACCCGCCCGCGACCACGCCGGCCAGCACCCCGGCGAGGACCGCCAGCAGGATCGAGTGGGTCTGGCTCTCGACCTGGAGCCCGACCAGGGGCGCGGTGATGTAGACCGCCGAGAGGCTCACGTCGAACTGGCCGGCGATCAGGATCAGGGTGAGCGGGGCTGCCACGATCAGGATGGGCGCCTGCTGGTCCAGCAGGTTCACCAGGTTCATCGAGGTCAGGAAGCCCGGCGTGGTGAGCGCCAGGACGACGAACAGGAGCCCGACCGCCCACAGGATCCCGAAGCGCGTGGCCCGGTCGGCCAGCGCCTTCGCCTGCGGGCGGGCGACCGGTGGTGACTGCGTGGCGCTGTCAGTCGACATAGTGATGTCCTTTGGTTGTCTGCCCGAAGGCGAGGTGGGCGATGCTGCTCTCGTTGATGTCGTCGCCGGTGAGCTCGCCGAGGACGCGGCCCTGGCGCATGACGATGACGCGGTGGGCGAGGCCGATGACCTCCTCCATCTCGGAGGAGACCAGCAGGACCGCGCTCCCCCGGGCCGCCTCCGCGGCGATGAGGTCGTAGATCTGCCGCTTGGCGGCGACGTCGACACCGCGGGTCGGCTCGTCCGCGATCAGCAGGCGCGGCTTCCCGAGCAGGGCCCGGGCGAACAGCACCTTCTGCTGGTTGCCGCCCGACAGCAGGCTGGCCGGCGCCTCGGGGGAAGGCGTCTTGACCCCCACGTCCTCCATCGCGCCGGCCGCGGCCCGGACGACCTGCTTCGCCCGCACCAGACCGGCCCGGGTGAAGCGGCGCAGGTGCGGCAGGGAGACGTTGGCGACGAGCGGGAAGTCGAGGAAGAGGCCCTCCGTCTTGCGCGACTCGGGGATCAGCGCGACTCCCCCCGCGATGGACGCGCGGGGACTGCCCGTGCGGCTGACCTTCCCGTCGACCTCCACGGTGCCGGCGGTCGGCGTGTCGAGGCCGTAGATCGCCCGCAGCACCTCGGTCCGGCCCGAGCCGACCAGCCCGGTGATGACCACGATCTCACCGGGCCGGACCTCGAAGCCGACGTCCTCGAAGACACCGCTGCGGGTCAGGCCGGTGACCTTCAGCGCCGGCGCCGGGACCTCGTCGGCCGCCGTCCGGGCCTCCGGGACGATCCGCTTGGGCGGGAAGGCCGCGTCGAGGGTGCGGCCGACCATCGCCGCGATCAGGCTCGCCGGCGTGAAGGACGACGCGGCTCCGTCCGCGACGACCCGGCCGTCGCGCAGCACGGTCACCTGGTCGCTGATGCCGAGCACCTCCTCGAGGAAGTGCGATACGAACACGATCGTCGTGCCCGCGCGGCGCAGCCCGTCGAAGATCCGCATCAGGGCCTCGGCCTCGTGGGTGGCGAGGCGTGCGGTCGGCTCGTCCATGACGATCACGTCGGCCCGGCGGGCGAGGGCCCGGAGGATCTCGACCTTCTGCTGGTCGGCGATGGTCAGCTGGTCCACCGTGGCGTCGCCGTCGACGTCGATGCCGGTCTCCGCGACGAGTGCCTCGAAGCGGCGCCGGAGGGCCGCCGTACGGACGAACGGGCCGGTGGTGACCTCGGAGCCGAGGAAGACGTTCTCGATCACCGACCGGGTGCCGACCAACGCGATCTCCTGGGCGACGATCGTGATGCCCAGGGCCAGCGCCTCCCGCGGGGAGGCGGGGTCGACGCTGGTGCCGTCGAGCCGGACGACGCCGGTGTCGGCCTGGTGCACCCCCGCGAGGATCTTGCCCAGCGTCGACTTGCCCGCGCCGTTCTCACCGACGAGGGCGTGGATCGTCCCGGGCCGGACGTCGAGGTCGACGTCGACCAGGGCCGCGTTGCCCTCGAAGGACTTCCCGACGCCACGGACGCTGATGGTCGGCGCAGGCATCGCGGGTCAGCCCGCCCACTGGGGGGTGAACTCGTCGACATTGGCCTGGGTGATCAGGCCGTCGTCGACCAGGGACGTGGTCACGTCGATCCCCCCGTCGTCGGTGCCGTCGAGGGCGTTCATCATCGCCTCGAAGGCCTGGTGGCCCTCCGTCTCGGGCGCACCGGCGACGTCGCCCCACCAGGTGCCGTCCTTGAGCCCCGCGATCGCCGGCTCCGAGCCGCCGACGCCGATGAGCTTGACGTCGGTCTTGCCGGCGGCCTTGAGCGCGAGGTGGGCGCCGCGGATCTGCTGGTCGCCCGTGCCGACGAGGACGTCGAAGGCCGGGTGGGCCTGGAGGATGTCCTGGGTCGCCTTCTTCGGCTCGTCGGTGCCCAGGAAGCCGCCCTGGCCCTCGGCGATGACGGTGATGCTCGGGTGCGCTCCGATCTGCTCGTCGAAGGTGCTCCGCAGCGCGGTGTCGAACGGGGTGCCCTTCTGGCCGTACATGAAAACCACCCGGCAGGGGTCGAGGTCGGCGCAGGCGTCGACGGTCAGCTTGCCGACCCGCTCACCGGTCGCGGTCGGCGGCGCCAGCACGGACGCCGAGACGCCCGGGACCTGCGGGTCGGCGGTGTCGAGCTCGGTACCGATGATCTGGTTGAGCACGACGACCTTCAGCCCCGCCTTGATGGCCTTCTGCAGCGCGGGGATGACCCCGGCGCCGTCGACGGTCGCGATGATGATGCCCTTGTACTGACCGGACGAGATGACGTCCTGGACCTGCTTGGCCGCGGCCCCCGGCGTGAACTTGGCGTCGAAGGTGGTGATCTCGACGTTGTTCTTCTTCGCGTCCTCCTGCATCGCCTTGCCCGAGGCGGTCAACCAGGTGTTCGCGGCGCTCGCCGTGAGGTAGGCGATCTTGACCGGTCCGTCCCCCGAGTCAGACTTCCCGCTGACGGCACAGCCGCTCGCCATCGCCAGCGCGAGGGACGCGGCGGAGATGCCGGCGACGGCGCGAGCTCGGATCCTCATGTCTGCTCCTATCGATCTCCTCGCCTCCTGCGAGGGTTGCCCGACAGTAGGAGCGGCTCCGGAGCGACGACAGGTGCAGAATGCACACCCGCGTGCCGGGCACTGCTGCGGCGCGCACTCGAGACAGAAAACGGCAACGGACCGGCCGCCATCGACGTGATGGCGGCCGGTCCGTTGTCGCCGTGCTGGTGTCAGTCCCCCAGCGTCTTGACGAGGAAGTCGGTGAGGTTCCGGCTCAGCACCGACCGCGCCAGGTCCGGCCCGAACCGGCGCTCGCCGGCCTCGGCCAGGCCCGGGAAGTCGGACGGACGCTGGAGCCCCACCGTCTGCGGGATCTGGGTCCAGTCCACGAGCAGGCCGGTGAACACCGGATCGACGACCTCGACCACGTCGTCGATGAAGTCGGTGCCGAGCCCGACGCGCTCGGGCCCCAGGACGCCGATCGCGTGCTCGACGTGGTCGAGGAACCGCTCCACGGTCGGCTCGCCGTCGGTCAGGAACGGCCCGAAGGCGTTGATGGCGACGAACCCGTCGGCTGCCCTGACGGCGCGGAGCTGCTCGTCGCTGAGGTTGCGCGGATGGTCGGCGAGCGCCCGGCACGAGGAGTGCGACGCGATGAACGGCTTGCTCGCCACGTCGAGCAGGTGGAAGAAGCCCGCCTCCGACAGGTGGGAGACGTCGACCAGCATGCCCACGTCCTCCATCCGGCGCACGGCGTCGACGCCGAGCTGGGTGAGCCGGCCTCCGGTGTCCTGCTCGCCCACGCCGTCAGCCATCATCGTGCGGCGGTTCCACGAGAGCGAGCACATCCGCACGCCCTCGCGCCACATCACGTCGATCAGCTCGAGCGAGTGCCCGATCGGCTCGGCGCCCTCGATGGCCAGCAGCAGCGCGATCCTGCCGTCCTCCTCGGCCTCACGGATCTCACGGCCGTTCGTCACGATGGTCACCTCGTCGGCGTGCACCTCGGCCAGGTGACGCGCCTCCTCGATCATCAGCAGCGCACGGCGCAGCGCGCCCTCGCCGACGAACTGCTCCTCGGTGCAGACGGGGAGCACCTGGAGCGCGACCCCGCCCGCCCGCAGCTGCGGGAGCCAGAAGTCGCCGAACGGGTCGGCCTGGCCACGCTCGCGCTGGTGCCGCACCGACATCAGCAGGTCGTTGTGGCAGTCGGCGATCGGGTGGCGGACGGCGCTCATGACCGCTCCCCCGCCGTCTGGAGCACCCGGTCGAGGGCCGCGCCCTGGTAGTACAGGAAGGCCTCGGTCATCCGGCCTCCGCGCACGGTGACGACCGAGCAGCCCGGGACGTCGAGGGGCTCGACGGCCGAATCGGCGGAGGTGCCCCGCATGCGCCACCGAGCGACGACCCGGTCACCGGCGCCGATGATCTCGTCGACCTCACGCCGGTAGTCCGGGTAGACGCCGATCAGGTGCTCCATCGCGCGCAGGTCGTCCTCGGCCGAGCCGACGGCCCGGACCCCGTTGACCTGGACGGTGAGGTCCTCGGCGATCAGCGCCGCCATGGCCACGTAGTCGCGAGCGTTCTCGGCCGCGTTGTACGCCAGCCAGGTCGCCGCGCCCTCCGTCGGCGCGCTCATGCGATCAGCGGGCCGGCGGCCTTGACCTGCACCCGGCAGGCCTGACCGGGCACGTACGACAGCGGGACCTCCTGGACGGCGGTGATGCGCACCTTCCGCGGGTCCGCACCCGAGCGGGTGGCCGCGTCGATGGCGAGGGAACGCGCCTCCTCCAGGCACGCCTCGCGGCCGCGGTCCTCGTAGCGGAAGACCCGGTCGATCGCACCCGAGGCCTCGGCGATCGCCGCGCCGTAGGCGTTCGCGACCGCGTGGTTCTCGGGACGGACCACCTCGGTGACACCCGGCACCACGTCGGGCACCAGGTGCGAGCCGCCGCCGACCGCGATCAGCGGAAGCGCGTGCCGGCTCGCCTTCATCCGGTCGGCCATGATGCGGATCTGCTCGTCGACCCAGGCCAGCGTGCTCTTGACCGTGGCCTCGGAGACGGACCCGGCCAGGTCGGCGTCACCGAAGCCGGTCAGCCGGCCCGCGCGGGTCGAGATGTCGGAGAGCGTCACCGTACGCCCACCGCGGACCAGGGCCTCGGTCACGACGCCGTAGCCGACGGAGTCGGGACCGACCACCACGTCGGTCCCCTCGCCACGGACGACGGTGCCGCCGCCGAGGCCGATCGAGATGAGGTCGGGCATGCGGAAGTTCGTGCGGACGCCACCGACCTCGATGGCAGCGGTCGACTCCCGCGGGAACCCGTCGACCAGGATGCCCACGTCGGCGGAGGTGCCGCCCACGTCGACCACGAGCGCATCGGAGAGCCCCGCCAGGGAGCAGGCCCCGCGCATGGAGTTCGTCGGCCCCGAGCCCAGGGTGAGGACCGGGAACTGCGCCGCAGCCTCCGCGGTCATCAAGGTCCCGTCGTTCTGGGTGAGGAAGGAGTCGATGTCGAGGCCGTTCTGGAGCAGCGCGGCGTGGAAGCCGGCGACGACATTGCGCGCGACGCCGAGGAGCGAGGAGTTCAGGATCGTCGCGTTCTCGCGCTCCAGCAGGCCGAGCGCGCCGACCTGGTGGCTGAGCGAGACCGCGAAGTCCGGGCCCAGCTCCTCGGCGAGGATCTGGGCAGCGCGCAGCTCGTGGTCGTTGCTCGCCGGCGAGAACGGTGCCGACACGGCGACCGCGGCGACCTGGCCGCCCGCGCACTGACCGGCGAAGCGCCGTACGGCGTCCTCGTCGAGCGGAGCGATCTCGGAGCCGTCGAACTCGTTGCCGCCGCCGACGATCTCGGCCGGTCCCATGATGGTCTCGAGGAGGTCCTTCGGCCAGGAGACACCGGGACGCACGCCCAGCGAGGCGGGCGCCGCCAGCCGCAGCACGCCGACCCGCTGGAGGTCGCGGCGCTGGATGATGGCGTTGGCCGGGTGCGTCGTACCGAGCATCGCCTGGGTGATCTGCGTGCGGTCGACGTCGGCGATCACCTTCGACAGCGACTCCTTGATCCCGTCGAACGGGTCAGGAGTGGTGGCGGACTTGGTGGCCGCGACGACCTTGCCGTCCGCGTCCACCACGACAGCGTCGGTGTTGGTGCCGCCGACGTCGATTCCGATCTTGAGCGACATGGCGATCAACCTTTCAGGGGCGTGTAGTCGGCGTCGTAGCCGAAGGCGGCAGGACCAACGATGTCGAGCATCCCGTCCCGCTTCCAGCCTTCGGCACAGGGAATCCCGAGGACCCGGACGCGCTGGCCGTAGGCCAGCGCCTCGGTCGTGATCGGCTCGGAGGTCTCGTGGTCGAGCATGCAGATGAGGTCCGGCGGCGTGACGACCGGCCGGCCGTCCTCGACGGCGAGCAGGAGCTCGTTCTGGATCTCGATCTGCAGGGTGCGCGACGGGTCGGCGAACGCCTCGACGACCACGGTGCCGCGCGCGAACCCGGTCGTCGTACGACGGTCGAGGTCGATGATCTTGCCCTCGAAGATGATCACGCCCTCGGTGAAGTCGAGGAACCGCTCCCAGGCGCCCTCCTCGTGGCTCTGGACGGCGTGCAGCAGCCCGCCGACCTCGTGGCAGTAGGTCAGCGAGCCCGGGATCGCGGCGTCCTTGGCCTGCGCCACCGTCATCGGGTACGACGCGAGCGCGTTCGTCAGGCCGAGCATCATCGCCGAGCCGCGCGCGAGCTTCTCGCTGACCTGGTTGCTGATCGTCTCGAACGCGAGCTTGTTGCCCTTCTCGTCGGCCAGGCTCATCGGCGAGGCCGAGATCCCGCCCAGCGTGAAGGTGGTCATCTCGATCTGCGGGAACGCCCGCCGCATGCCGTCGGCATCGACGCACGGGATGCCGATCTCCGAGGCCACCGCCAGCGGGACGAGCGTGTTCATGCCACCGACCTCGACGGGGATGATCGCGTCCAGCTTGCGTCCCAGGTAGGACTCGAGGGCGCGCACGGCCTCGATGAACTCCCGCCCCGAGGGGATCTTCTCGATGATCACCGTGGGTGCGCCGATCACGGCGACGGTGGCGATCATCGCGTCGTCGGGCAGGTCCTCGAGCCCGACGATCTCGATGGGTCCGTTGTCGATGATGGCCTGCTCGACCATCAGCTTCGCGATGAACGGATCTCCTCCGCCACCGTTGGCCAGCAGCGTGGCACCCAGCGTCAGCTGGTCCAGCGCATCCAGTGCGAGTTGTCGCATGTAGCGGTCGTCCTCTCTGTCCCAGCACCCGCCCGAAGGCGGTCGCCCGATCCGGTTGGACTGGTCCCGGCCGGGACGAGTCGAGTCGGACGCTAGGCACAGCCCGGGAGCGAGGCGATGAGCGATCTGCCCCCATTCCCCGCCTTCGGCAGTGCGCCGTGCCCATCGTTGCGCGCGACGGACTCCACGAGTCTGGGCACGTGAGCCAGACCCCCGCCGCTACGGCCCTTCTCGCGTTGTCCCGGGACGACGTCGTCGACCTGCTCTCCTTGACCGAGGCGATCGCGACCCAGCGTGCGGCCTTCGTCGGCCTCGCGACCGGGGAGGCCTACCTGGCGCCCCGCATCCTGTCCGGCGGCGCTCACGACGACACCACGTTCGTGTACGTCGCGCGGCTCTCGCCGGAGGCCGGTGTGGTCACCAAGATCGGGAGCGTCGTCCCCGGCAATGCGGACCGCGGCCTGCCCACGATCCACGCGCTCGTCGTCGCGGTCGACCCGCTCACCGGTCGCCCCGCGGCGCTGCTGAACGGCGAGGCGGTCACCGAGCTCCGCACGGTCGCGGCGTCCATGCTCGCCGCGCAGACCCTGCGGCCGGGCGGCGTGGCGCACCGGATCGCCCTCGTCGGCTACGGCCGGCAGGGCCGCGGCCACGGCGCCGCTGCGCGACGGCTCTTCCCCGACGCCGAGATCACCTTCTGGGACCCGGTCGCCACGGGCGACGACGAGGAGCACCGCATCGGCCGCGCCGGTTCCGCCCAGGACGCGGTGGCCGGCGCCGACCTGGTCATCACGTGCACCACCAGCACCGAGCCCGTCATCGCGGCCGACTGGCTGGCCGACGGCGCGACCGTCATCAGCGTGGGCTCGTTCGGTCCGCAGCACCGCGAGGTGGGCGACGACGTCCTCTCCCGGGCGAGCGTCGTCGTCGACCACGCGGCCACCGCCGTCGAGCAGGCCGGTCCGGTCCGGCACGCGATCGCGACCGGCGCCCTGGCCGTGGACGACGTCCGCTCGCTGGGCGAGGCGATCGTCGACGGCTACACCCGGCCGGCCGACCGGACCTGGACGTACTACAACACCGTCGGGATCGGCATCCAGGACGCCGCCGTCACCGCCGCGCTCCTGGAGCGGGCCGCGGCGGCGGGCGTGGGAAGTCTCCTCCCGTGGTGACCCCCCGCTCGCTCCGGCCGCAGGGCGACGCCTCGGACGTGGTCGTGATCGGCGGCGGCGTCGTCGGGCTGTCGACCGCGCTGCACCTGCGCCTCGGGGGCGCCGAGGTGACCCTCGTCGAGGCCGGGCCGATCGGCGCCGGTGCGTCGCGCCGCAATGCGGGTTGGCTCGTCCCCTCCATGTGCGAGCCGGTCCCGTCTCCCGCCGGCCTCCGGACGGCGCTGCGGTGGCTCGGCCGCCGCGGCGGGCCGCTCAAGGTCGGCTTCGAGCCGTCCTGGTCGTACCTCACGTTCCTCACCCGGATGCTCCTCGCCTCGCGCACCTCCCCCTACCAGCGCGGTCTCGCGGCGACCGCGGCCCTGGCGTCGCACGCGATCGACGCGTTCGACGAGCTGGCCGCGCTGGGGATCGAGTTCGAGCGGCACCGGGACGGCGTCCTCCTGCTGTTCGTCCAGGAGCACGGCATCCAGCCCCATCTCGACGACCTCGCCGCCATCGAGCGGTACGGGTTCCCCCGCGCAGAAGCGCTGACGGGACGCGACGTCCGCGACCTCGAACCCACGGTGGGACCGGGGGTGATCGGCGGGATCCTGTGCCCCGGGGACGAGCGCGTCGACCCCGACTCCCTCACCGACGCCCTCGCCGCCCGGTGCATCGAGGCAGGTGTCCGGATCCGGACCGACGCGCCCGTGACCGAGATCGCGGCCGGGCGCGGCGGTACGACCGTCGTCGCGGGCGGCGTCCGGCACCGGTCCGGGTCCGTGGTCCTCGCCGCCGGCGTCGGCACCCGCCGGCTCGCGGCGCAGCTGGGGATCCGGGTCAACATCCGGGCCGGCAAGGGCTACGGCTTCGACTACGGGCCGGCGCCGCTGGGACTTCGCCGCGCGGTGTACCTGAGCGACCACAAGGTCGCCGTCACCCCGCTCGACCGGGGCATCCGGCTCGCCGGCACGATGGAGTTCGGCGCGGAGGACCTGCGCGTCGACGAGCGCCGCGCCGCCGCCATCCCGGCGGCCATGGCGCACTACTTCCCCACGTGGCCGGCGTCCCGGCCCCGGCCGTGGACGGGCCTGCGGCCCATGACGTCCGACGGGCTCCCGGTGATCGGGCGGGTCTCCCCCGCGCCCGTGTACGTCGCCGCCGGGCACGCCATGCTCGGCGTCACCCTGGGGCCGCTGACCGGGAAGCTCCTCAGCGAGTCGATCCTCACCGGCACCGAGCCCGCGCTGCTCCGGCCGTTCGGCCTCGACCGGTTCCAGGTCCTCCCGCACCGGGACCGCTCGTCCGTCGCCGAGGGCGTGCCGTGGGGCTGATCGCCACCTACCACGAGTCGCCGGCCTTCCGGCAGGCCTTCGCCAGGTGCACGGCCTTCGTCGTCCGCCACGACGGGCGCAGCCCCCGCCAGGTGTACGCCGACCTGGCCGGCGACTGCGAGCGGCTGGGCATCGAGCACTGGGACGTCATGGCCGAGGGCGGCGCGGTGACGCGCCTGGAGGACGCGGTGCGCGGGCTGCTGGGCACCGAGGCGGCCGCCGTCTTCCCCAGCGGCGTGATGGCCCAGCAGGCGGCGCTGCGCGTCCACGCGGACGACACGGGCAGCCGCCGGGTCGCCGTACCGGACCTCAGCCACCTGCTGGTCCACGAGGAGGACGGTCCACGGATCCTCCAGGGCCTGCGGTTCGAGCACCTGACGACCGGCTGGGAGACGCCGACGGCACGACACCTCGACGCGATCCCGGGCCGGCTGGCGGCGGCCGTGGTCGAGCTGCCCCTGCGCGACGGCGGGAGCATCCTGCCGTCGTACGCCGACCTGGAGCGGCTCGCCGCGGCCTGCCGCGGGCGCGGGGTGCGGCTGCACCTCGACGGTGCCCGGATCTGGGAGAGCCAGGCGTGGTTCGGCCGGCCCCTGGCCGACGTGGTCGCGCTCGCCGACAGCGTCTACGTCTCGCTCTACAAGGGGCTCGGCGGCCTGTCCGGCGCGGTCCTCGCCGGCCGCGCGGACTTCGTCGCCCAGGCCCGGCTCTGGCGACGGCGCCTCGGCGGGACCCTCTACCGCACCACTGACGCCGTCGCGGGTCTGGCCGGGCTGGAGCGCATGCTGCCCCGCATCCCGGACACCGTGCGCTGGGCCCGCGCCCTCGCTGCCGCCCTGCCGCCGGAGGTCCGGGTGTTCCCCGCCGTGCCCCACACGAGCTCGTTCGTGCTGTTCGCCGACCGCGACCCCTCGTCCGTCAACGCCCGCCTGGTCGCGCACATGGCCGCCACCGGCACCGCGCTCACCCGCTCGTGGCGCTCCTACGACGGGTCCGGCGTCGCCATGACCGAGCTGACCGTCGGCGTCGGCGCGCTCGCCCTCGACCCGCACGAGGTCGCCCGCGCGATCGCCGCCGCAGTCGTTGGCCCGCCCCCGTCCTGACCCACCCCTGAGACCGCCGAGGGCGGTCGCCCACCCCAACCCGAGGAGAGAGCATGACCACCACCGAGAAGAAGCCCTGGCACGGGGTCTACGTCGCGACGGCGCTCGCGTTCACCGACGACCTCGAGGTCGACCACGACGCCTATGCCGACCACGTGCGCTGGCTCGCGGAGAACGGCCTGCACGGCGTGACGCCGAACGGCTCGCTCGGCGAGTACCAGACGCTCACCCCCGAGGAGCGGGCTCGGGTGGTCGAGACGGCCGTGGCGGCTGCGCCCGACGGCTTCGGCGTGATGCCCGGGGTCGCGGCGTACGGGGCCCGGGAGACGTGCCGCTGGGTGGACCACGCCGCGCAGGCCGGCGCGGCGTCGGTGCTGATGCTGCCGCCCAACGCCTACCGGGCCGACCGCGCCACGGTCGTCGAGCACTACCGCGAGGCGGCCAAGGTCGGCCTCCCGATCGTCGCCTACAACAACCCCTTCGACACCAAGGTCGACCTGACGCCCGGCCTGCTCGCCGAGCTCCACGCCGAAGGACTGATCGTGGCCGTCAAGGAGTTCACCGGCGACCCGCGCCGGGCGTACGAGATCCGCGAGCTCGCCCCCGAGCTCGACCTCCTCGTCGGCACAGACGACGTGCTCGTCGAGCTCGGCCTCGCCGGTGCCGTGGGCTGGATCGCCGGCTACCCCAACGCGCTGCCGGCCGCGAGCCTGGAGCTGTACGAGCTCGCCACCTCCGGCGACGTCGCGGACCTCGAGAAGGCGCTGCCGCTCTACCGCGACCTCCACTCCCTGCTCCGCTGGGACTCGCGCACCGAGTTCGTGCAGGCCATCAAGCTCTCCATGGACGTCGTGGGCCGTCGCGGTGGCCCCTGCCGGCCGCCGCGGCTCGCGCTGCCCGAGGACACCCGGGCCGAGATCGTGCGGGCGACCGAGGCCGCGCTCGCCCTGGGCTACCGCTGACCATGAGCACGGGGAGCGCGGAGAGCACGGAGAGCGCGGTGTCGCTGGTGCCGGACACCCGGCCCGAGGAGGTCGATGACGTCGTCCGTGCGGCGGCGCGCAGCGCGACCGTCTGGTCGGCGTCGCCCCGGTCCGTGCGCGCCGCGCTGCTGGAGGCCGTGGCCGACGCCCTCGGCTCGGCACGCGAGGCGCTGCTCCCGCTCGCCCACCGGGAGACCCGCCTCCCGGTGGACAGGCTCGGCGCCGAGCTGGACCGGACGACCTTCCAGCTCCGGCTGCTCGCCGCCGCGGTGCGCGACGGCGGCTACCTCGGCGTCCGCGTCGACCCTGCCGACGACCAGTGGCTCGCGGGAGCGCCCCGGCCCGACCTGCGTCGTACGCGGGTCCCGCTGGGGCCGGTCGTGGTCTTCCCGGCGAGCAACTTCCCCTTCGCGTTCGGCGTCGCGGGAGGTGACACGGCGTCGGCCCTCGCCGCGGGCTGCCCGGTGATCGTCAAGGCCCACCCCGGGCACCCCGGGCTCTCGGCCGCCCTCGGCGAGGTCGTGCGGGCGGCGCTGGCGTCCTGCGCGGCACCCGACAGCCTGTTCCAGGTGGTCTTCGGGCGGCAGGCCGGGGTGGACGCGCTCGCCCACCCCCTCGTCCGGGCCGGGGCCTTCACCGGCTCGATCGCCGGCGGTCGCGCCCTCCTCGACGTCGCGAACGGCCGCTCCGAGCCGATCCCGTTCTTCGGCGAGCTGGGCAGCGTCAACCCGGTCTTCGTCACGGCCCGCGCGGACGCCGACCGGGGAGCCGAGCTCGCCGCCGGCCTCGTCGGGTCGTTCACCCTCAGCGCCGGACAGCTGTGCACGAAGCCGGGCGTCGTCCTCGCCCCGGCCGGCGGCCGGCTGGTCGAAGCGGTCCGGCGGTCCCCGCTGCCGCCGGCCGCGCCGATGCTCAACGACCTGGTCGAGGCGGGCTACCTCGCCCGGCTCGCGGAGCTGCGCTCGGCGCCCGGCGTCCGGGTCTTGGCCGGGGACGGCTCGCCGACGGCGTCGCAGCCCGGTCCGGTCGTCCTGACGGTGCCGTCGTCCGCGCTGCGGCACTCCGCCGGCGTCCTGCTCGAGGAGTGCTTCGGGCCCAGCACCCTCGTCGTGGAGTACGCCGACCAGCAGGAGCTGCTGCCCCTCGCGACCGGCCTCGCCGGCCAGCTGACCGCCGGCGTCTTCGCCGACGAGGACGACCCGACCGCCGGCGACCTCGTCGGCGCGCTGACCGCGAAGGCCGGGCGCATCCTGTGGAACCAGTGGCCCACCGGCGTCGCGGTCACCCATGCCCAGCAGCACGGCGGCCCCTATCCCGCGAGCACCGCCGCGGGGACCACCTCGGTCGGCACGGCCGCGATCGAGCGCTTCACGCGGCCGGTCACGTACCAAGGCCTTCCGGACGGCCTCCTGCCACCCGAGCTGAGGGCCGCCTCGTCGGTGCCCCGGCACCTCGACGGCTCCTACGTCACGGCACGATCGTGACGCCCGAGAGCGACCCGGTCGACCCGATCGACCAGGCCCTGGCCGGGCTGTCCGGGCCGGCCGGCCTGCGCTTGATCGCGACCGGCGACACCCCCGACGACTCGACCCCGTGGCTAGCCGGCGCGACCGCCGAGGAGGCACGGGCGTGGGGTGGCGAGGCTGCCCAGCGCTCGTCCGCCGCCCCCTCGCCGGCCGTCGACCTGACCCGGGCCGAGCCGGCGCTGCTCCCGGTCGCGCTGGAGGGCGTCCTCGACCAGGGGTACGACGGCGACGTGGTCGTCACCGCCCCCACCACCGCGGCCCCGCTCCTCGAGCGAGCCCACGCCGTCTCCCGAGCCGTCCGGCTCACCCGCCGGATCGTCGACGCCCGCGCCAACCAGTGCCCGCCGCCGCGCTTCGCCGAGGTCGCCGAGGCCCTCGCCCGTACCCACGGACTGGGCTACCGGCTGAGCGGCCCGGACCGGCTCCGCGACCTCGGCATGGGCGGGATCCTCGCCATCGGCACCGGGTCGACCGAGCCGGCGCTGATGGTCGAGCTGTGGTCGACCCCCGGCCGGACGCCCGGCGACACCCCGGCGCCCGGCTCCGTCGCACTCATCGGCAAGGGCGTGACCTTCGACAGCGGCGGCCTCTCGCTGAAGCCGCCCGCTGCCCAGGTCGGCATGCACACCGACAAGGCAGGCGCCGCGACCGTCCTCGGCGCCTTGTCGGCCCTCGCCGCGCTGGACGTGCCCGTACCCGTGCACGCCGTCCTCCCGGTCGTCGAGAACCTGCCCGGCCCGGGCGCGGTCCGCCCCGGCGACGTCGTCACGACCCGCAACGGGCTCGGCGTCGAGATCGTCGACACGGACTTCGAGGGCCGCGTGATCATGGCCGACGCCCTCGCCTGGGCCGCCGAGCACCGGCCCCGCGCGGTGCTCGACATCGCGACCTTGACCTACCAGGCGACGATCGCCCTCGGCCCGTCGATCGGTGCGCTGATCGCCCGCGACCGTGCCCTCGGCGCACAGGTCCTCGCCGCCGCCGAGCGCTCCGGAGAGCCGCTGTGGGGCCTGCCCTGGGCCCCGCGGTACGCCGACCAGGTGCGGTCGTCGGCACCCGGAGCGACGGTCCGCAACCATCCCGGCACCGACACCGGCCGGGCCCTGACCGCCGCCCTCTTCCTCGGTGCGTTCGTCCCCGAGGACCTCCCGTGGGTCCACCTCGACGTCGCCGGGCCGGCCGTCAGCGGGTCCGGCGCCGACGCACGGGCCACGGGGTTCGGCGTACGGACGCTGGTCGAGCTGCTCCGCACGTGGGAGCCCGCACGATGACGCAGCACCGAGCCGGTCAGGGCTGGAGCCGGTCGAGGATCCGCACCCACGGCCCGTGCTCGTCGACGACGACCTGGGCCCGGACGTCGTACACGTCGGCGATGAGACCCGCCGTGAGGACCTCGGCCGGCTCGCCGGAGGCGACGACCCGGCCGGCGCTCAGCACGAGGAGCAGGTCGCAGTAGCGGGCGGCCAGGTGCAGGTCGTGCAGCGCGACGACCGAGGTCACCGGCTGGCGCCGGACCAGGGCCAGCAGCTCCAGCTGGTGGGCGACGTCGAGGTGGTTGGTCGGCTCGTCGAGGAGCAGCTCGCGCGGCTGCTGGGCGAGGGCGCGGGCGAGCTGGGCGCGCTGGCGCTCGCCGCCGGAGAGGGTGTCCCAGGAGCGGTCGAGGAGGTGGGTGATGCCGACCGATGCGGCCGCCTCGGTCACGGCCCGGTCGTCGCTCGCGTCGTGCGGGCGCCAGGGTCCCTGGTGCGGGATCCGGCCGAGCGCGACCACGTCGGCGACGGTCAGCGCGACGCTGGTGTCGGCGTGCTGGTCGACGACCGCGACCCGGCGCGCGAGCGTACGACGGCGCCAGTCCCGCAGGGGGAGGTCGTCAAGCGTCACCACCCCGGACGTCGTACGACGGGTGCCGGCGAGGAGCCGCAGCAGCGACGACTTGCCCGACCCGTTGGGCCCGAGCAGGCCGACGGTCGCCCCCTCGGGTACGTCGAGCGAGACCGCGTCGACGATGAGCCGGCCACCCTGGCGCCAGGTGACCTCGCGGGCGCGGAGACTCATGCGCGCCTCCCGCGGCGGCGCAGGATCAGCGCGAACGCCGGGACGCCGACGAGCGCGGTGATCACCCCGACCGGCAGCTCCTGCGGCTCGACGACGACCCGGGCGATCGTGTCGGCCCAGACCAGGAAGACGGCGCCGACCAGTGCCGTGACGGGGAGCAGTGCGCGGTGCCGCGGACCGACGACGGCGCGGGCCGCGTGGGGCAGCACGAGGCCGACGAAGCCGATCGCACCGGCGGAGGCGACGGCGACCGCGGTCATCGCCGCCGTCGTCACCAGCAGCACGGCGCGGGCCTGGCGGACCGAGACGCCCAGGGTGCCGGCGGCGTCGGCACCGAACGCGAACGCGTCGAGCGAGCGCGCCATCACCAGGCAGACCAGGGTGCCCAGGGAGACCACGACGACGACCAGCGCGGCGTCCGACCAGCGGGCGCCGCCGAGCGAGCCGAGCAGCCAGACGAGGACGCCGCGGGTCTGCTCCGGGTCGGCGGAGGTGAGCACGATGAACGACGTCAGCGCCGAGAACAGCTGGGTGCCGGCCACGCCGGCCAGGATCAGCTTGTCCGGGCCGGACCCGGCCGCCCAGGCGAGCAGCGCGACGAGCGCGAACGAGACGAGGGCGCCGACGAAGGCGCCGCCGGTCAGGCCGACGGTGCCGGCGCCGATCCCCAGCACGGCGACCGCGACGGCTCCGGTCGAGGCGCCCGACGAGATGCCCAGCACGAAGGGATCGGCGAGCGGGTTGCGCAGCAGCGACTGCAGCACCGCGCCGCACACCGCCAGTCCCGCACCGCACGCGGCCGCGAGGATGCTGCGCGGCAGGCGCAGCTCCCACACGATCGCCGCGCGGAGCGGGGAGAGGTCCGCGGGCGGCCCGCCGAGGTGCTCGCGGACCACGGCGACGACGTCCGGGACCGACAGGTCGGCCGGCCCGATCGTGATCGCCGTCGCCAGCGACAGGAGCACCAGGGCGGTGCCGGCGACGAGGGTCCCGGTCAGCCGCGGCAGGGAGGTCAAGCCACCCCGTAGACGACGAAGTCGTCGAAGAGCTGCCACACCGTCCCGTGCTCGGCGAAGCCCGCCTGGGCCAGTGCGGCCAGGCGGAAGCCGACCTCGCTCGGCTCGGGCGCCGGCCGGTCGGCGAAGCGCCGGTCCCGCTCGGCGGTCAGCTCGGCGTAGCCCGGACGCGCGGCGAGCTCGGTCCACCAGGTGTCCCACGGCTCGGCGCCGGCGGCGAACGCCGCCTCCTGGGTACGACGGTCGTGCGCAGCGGCCCAGGTCCGCAGCCGGGGCTGCCGGTCGTCGTACCGGAAGTGGTCGCCGTCGAGGAAGACGCCACCGTCGGCGAGCAGCGAGCGTGCGCCGCGGTAGGCGTCGACCAGCTCGCCCGGCGCGAGCCAGTGCAGCGCCGTCGTCGAGACCACGCCGGCCACGGGGGCGTCGCCCGCGTGGGCCCGGACCCGGTCGGTCCAGCCGGCGGAGGTCAGGTCGTCGTCGACGAAGAGCACGCGGTCGCCACCGGGGTGCTCCGCGGCGGCCTCACGGGCCAGCGCGAGCAGCGACGGGTCGTGGTCGACGCCGACCACGCGGACCTCGGGGAACCGCTCCAGCACCCGGAAGGACAGCGAGCCCGGCCCGCAGGCGAGGTCCACGACGACCGCAGGCGCACCGCCCGACTGGAGGTCCAGGACGTCGAGCATCGCGCCGAACCGGCCCTCGCGGTCGGCGATGTAGGCGGCCTGCTGGTCGTCCCAGCGCTTCAGGAGATCGAGGTTGCTCACGACGCCAGCCCCAGCTTCCGCAGGCCCGCGGCCAGCTGCTCGATGCCGTCGACGTTGCGGATCGACGGGTCCATGGTGGTGCCGTCGAGGATGATGTAGCGCTTCTCCTTGACGGCGGTCAGCCGGCTCGCGACCGGGTCGGACTCGAGGAAGGCGATCTTGGCCCTCGCGCTGTCGCCGTCGCCCCCGCGGCCGAGGTCGGCCAGCACGAGCACGGTCGGGTCCTTGTCGAGGATGCTCTCCCAGCCGATCTCGGGCCAGTACTGGTCGGACTCCTCGAAGGCGTTGGTCGCGCCGACCGCGCGGGTCATCAGGCCCGGCGCCCCGCAGCACCCGGCGATGTACGGCGACTTGGTCGCGGCGTACCACCAGGCGAGGGTGACCTCGTCGGCCCCGTCCGCGGGCTTGGCCGCCGCGGCCCGGTCCTGGAGGTCGGCGACGAGCGCCGCGCCCTTGTCCTCGACGCCGAAGAGCCGCGCCACGTCGGTGATCTCGTCGTACTGGTCCTGGAGGGTGAGCGCCTTCTTGACCTCGGCCTCCTGGCCGGCGCACTCGCTCGGCGACTGGTACGTCGGCACGCCGAGCCCGGTGAACCGCTCGCGGTCGGCGATCCCCTCGTCGGTGAACGTGTAGTCGAAGGTCGTGTAGAGGAAGTCCGGGTCCCGGTCGAGCACCGACTCGAACGACGGGAACTCGGCGGCGAAGGGCTTCACCTTGGCGCGCTCCTCCTCGAGCTCGGGGAGCACGCTGTCGTCGCTGATCGCGTAGCCGGTCATCCGGTCGCCCAGGCCGAGCGCGAGCAGCAGCTCGAGCGCGGGCTGGTTGACCGCGACCGCGCGCTCGATCGGCCGGGTGACCTCGACGTCGACGCCGCAGTTGGCGAGCGCGACGGGGTAGCCGCCGGCGGTGCTCGGGTCGGAGCCCGCATCGGTGCGGGCATCGGCGTCCCCGCAGGCGGTCAGCGCGCCCAGCAGCAGGACGCCGCTGAGGAGCGCGGCAGGGCGAAGAGGGGTGGGACGGAACATGGGGTGCTCACCATCGTCATCCGCAGACCCGGGTCGCGGGGCCTGTCCATCGGGTTCGCGCGGATCAGGACGGCCCGCGGAAGCCAGCAGGTCTTCGGACTCGGGATCAAGCAGGCGGAACGCCTTCCCGGACCATGCTCGGTCCAGTGGCTGCACGAGGTGCTGCTCCGCCCGTCACCCTCACCGCTGCGCGTCAGCTCCGGATTCGCACCGGATTCCCTGGCCGTGGTGGCTTGACTGGCACCGGCAGCGTAGCAGCGCTCATCGGCCACCCCGGAGCGTCCCCTGAGCCGAGCGGCCCGTGGCACACTGACCGCGCCGCCCGCAGCTCGAGGAGTGCCGATGCCCCAGTGGTCCGGTGACGGCCGCCTGCGTCCCGGCCTGCTCGAGATCGAGGGCCCCCTGGGCAGCCTGCCGCGGCACGCGCACCACTCCGTCCAGGTGGCGATCGCCCACCAGGGCTCGTTCGTGATCGAGGACGGCGACGGCCGGGAGCGGCGTACGGACGCGGCGATCGTCCCGGCCGACCAGACGCACGCGTTCCACGCCGACGGGGCGTGGGGCGTGGTGGCGCACGTCGAGCCCGCGTCGGCGCTGGGCGCCGAGCTGGCCGGGCTGGTCGACGATCCGGGCGATGCGGGCGCGTGGCACCGTGCCGGGCAGCGTCTGACGAACGGGCACCGCGCGTGGGCGGACGGGCGCCTCCAGGTCCCGGGAGGGCTGGAACCGCAGTCGCGTCACCCGGGCGTGGCCGCCGCCCTCGCCGTGCTCCGCGACGACCTGGACCAGCGGCCGGTCCGGCTCCGGGACGTCGCCGCGGCCGTCCACCTGTCCGAGAGCCGGCTGTCCCACCTCTTCGCCGACGACCTCGGCATCACCTTCCGGGCGTACGTCCGCTGGCTCCGGCTGCTGCGGGCGACCGCGGCGGTCGCCGAGGGGCGCTCGCTCACCGAGGCGGCGCACCTGGCCGGCTTCACCGACAGCTCGCACCTGACGCGCACCTGCCACCGGACGTTCGGGGGTCCGCCGACCGCGTTCGGCGCGATCCGCTGGGAGATCGTGGCGAGCTAGCAGGTTCGTCCAATCGTGGACCCGCGCGGAGCGGCGAGGCTCGGGGCGACCCGAGAGGACCTGCTCGTGACCGACTTCCCTACCTTCGACTCCTTCACGCTCGACGACGACGGGCCCCGGCTCGCCACCGTCCGCTGGACGCCGAGCGGACCACCGCGCGCCAGCGTCGTCGTCCTGCACGGCCTCGGCGAGCACGCCGCCCGGTACGACGGCACCGCCCGCCTCCTCACCCACGCCGGGTTCGCGGTGCTCGCCCTCGACCACGAGGGCTTCGGGCGCTCCGAGGGGCGTCGCGGCGACGTCCGCTATCCCCCGACAGCACGGGCCGTCGACCACCTCGTCGCGCGCGAGCGGGAGCGGACCGGCGGCGCGCCCGTCGTGCTCTACGGCCACAGCCTGGGCGGGCTCTACGCCTTCCTCTACGCCGCGGACCGGCCGGCGGCGGACCTGGCCGCGGTGGTCGTGACCGGACCCGCGTTCGACTCGGAGCTGCGGAGGCAGCGGCTCAAGGTGGCGGTGGTCCGGACGCTCGGGCGTGCTCTTCCGGGCCTGACGGTGCGCAACGGGCTGCGGTTCGAGCGGATCAACCGGGATCCCGATGTCGTCGCCGAGCGGTACGCCGACCCCCTGGTCCACGGGCGGGCGACCGCGCGCTTCGCGATCGACGTCCTGGCGCAGATGGAGCGGGTGCCGACGGCGGCGGCGCGGGTCGCCGTACCGCTGCTCGTGGTGCACGGGGACGCCGACCTGATCAACCCGATCGCCGCCAGCCGCGAGGTGGCCGGCCTCGTGCCGTCCGCGACGCTGCGGACCTGGCCGGGCGGCTTCCACGGGCTGGAGGACGAGCGCGAGGGGCCCGACGTCCTCGCCGAGGTCGTCGCCTGGATCGACCAGACGCTCGCCGAGCGATGAGAAGCAGCGCCGGCAGGAGTCCAATTGCCCCATGAGACCACTGCGGTACGCGATCAACGTGACCCTCGACGGCTGCTGCCACCACGAGGCCGGGATCCCGCCCGACGAGGAGTCGATGCGCTTCTGGACCGACGAGATGGAGCGGGCCGACACGCTGCTGTTCGGCCGGGTGACCTACACGATGATGGAGGCCGCGTGGCGCCGGCCCGAGAGCGGCGTGTGGCCCGACTGGATGGGCGCGTCGGAGACCCCGTTCGCCGAGGCGATCGACCGGGCGCCGAAGCACGTCGTGTCGAGCACGCTGAGCAGCGTCGACTGGAACGCCGAGCTGGTCCGGGGCGACCTCGAGCAGGCCGTACGCCGGCTCAAGGACGAGCCCGGCGCCGGCGTGTTCGTGGGCGGCGTGACGCTCCCCCTGGCGCTGGCGGACCTGGGGCTGATCGACGAGTACGTCTTCGTCGTCCAGCCGGTCCTCGCGGGGCACGGGCCGACGCTGATGGCCGGCCTGCGCGAACGCGTCGAGCTCGGGCTCGTCGACCGGCACGGGTTCCGGTCGGGGGCGGTCGCCCTGCGCTACCGGGCACGCCCCCGATAGCGTCCGGGGGTGGCCAGCTCCCGTCGTTCCAGCACGCGCCGGCGTCGTGCGTCCCCGCGGAAGGGCGAGACGCGGCCCCTGCCGTTCGTCGGCCCGGGCGAGCGGCTGTGGGTGCTCGACGTCCCCTACGGGACGCAGGTCGACGGCGCCACCTGGCACTCCGCCGTCAAGACCCACCTGTACGTCGGCCGCGCACTCCCCGCGCACCTGGAGCCCTACGCGCCCGGCCCCTACACGCTGGGCCGCTTCATCGAGAACAACCTCAACCCCGACCACCGCACCCCTGACCCCGAGCCGACCGAGGCGCTGGAGCCGCGGCGGATCCAGTTCGAGGCCGCCGACGCGATCGCGGCGCGCGCCGAGGCAGGTGGGCGGCTGTTCCTGCTGGCCGACGAGCCCGGCGTGGGCAAGACGATCTCGGCCGTCCTCGGGGCGGTGGCGGTCGGCGACCTGCGCGGCGCGCGGCGGGTGCTCGTCGTGGCCGACCGGCCCGCCGCGATCACGATCGGCCACTGGTGCCGCACGATCACGGCGCTCGGTGGCGACGGTCTCGAGTGGGTCGTGATCACCTGGGACCGCCTGGAGAAGGTCAAGGACCACACCTGGGACGTGATCATCGCGGACGAGGCCCACGCGCTGCGACGGACGACGACGAAGCGGTGGAAGCTCTGGGCGCGGATCTCGGGGCACGGCAAGCCGCACGACAAGGCGCCGTTCGTCATCGCGACGACCGCGACGCCCGGGCACACGCCGCTCGAGCTCCCCTACCTCGCCCCGGCGTACGCGCAGGCGCTCGGCGAGTCGATGAAGGAGTGGACGACAGCCACCCAGCCCGGCGCCACGTTCGCCGCGGCGCTGGAGCGCCACGGCGTCGGGGTGGACCAGGGCCGCTACGGCGCGACGTGGACCACCGACCCGACCCGCCGGGCCGCGGACCTCAAGCTGGTGCGCGGCTGGCTCGACGGGGAACGGCCGCCGGCGATGCTGCACCGCGCGGCACCGTGGGGTCCGGTGCCGATCTCGGGCATGCCGGTGGCGCTGACCCCGGCGGAGCGGGCGGCGTACGAGGCGGAGTGGGGCGAGTTCTGCCGCGAGATGGACGTCGCCCGGCGCGGCCGCAATGTCGCCAAGGGCCGCGCGGCGCTGCTGCGGTTCCGCCAGAAGGCCGGTCTGATCCGCGTCGACTCGACGGTGGACTGGATCGCCCAGCAGGTCCAGGCCGAGCGCCAGGTCGCGTGCTCCGTCGAGTTCGTCGCGACCGCCGCCGACCCGATCGCCGACCGGCTGCGCGACGCCGGCATCGAGGTCGCCAGCATCTACGGCCGCGGCCGGTTCGACGCCGAGGCCGAGCGCCTGCGGTTCCAGACCGGCGCGGCGAAGGTCTGCGTGTTCACCACCGTCGCGTCGATCAGCCTGCACGCGGGCGAGACCCTCGCCGACGGCCGCCAGGCGAGCACCGAGCCGCGGGTCGGTGTCTTCCACCAGGCCCGGTTCTCGGGCATCGCGGGACGCCAGGTGACCGGCCGCACCCACCGCGACCACCAGGTCTCGCCGTGGCACATCGCGTACGCCGAGGGCACCGTCGAGGAGCAGGTCGGCAAGGTCATGGTGGAGCGGATCGCGGCGGCGTCCGACACGGTGGGCAGCGACACCACCGGGCTCACCGACGTCGCCGAGCTCCTCGGGGCGGCGTGGCTCCCGGCCGCGACGCTGACCGAGGAATCGCAGTAGCATCGCCGGATGACGACTCCCCAGATCGGAGATGCCGCGGCGTAGCCCCGGCGCCGTCCGCCGGACGGCAACCTACGACTCCCGCGGCCGAGCGCAGGCCCCGTACCCGCTTCCGGCGGACGTCGCCGCCGCGCTCCGCAGGTGGGAGTGCGAGCGCGGCCTCTGGCCCGGCGAGACGCTTTCCTGGCTGTCCGCCTGGCAGCGCGTCTCGCGGCGACCCGCGGCGTGGGCTGCTCGGCCCGCCGAGACCTCCTGCTGGATCGACGGGTGCTGCCCGGACCCGGCAACGGTCCGCGAGCAGATCGAGCGGCTCCTGCAGTCACCCCTCGGACGCAACGGCGGTTCCTGCGCCGAGCGGTCGCCCAGCAGGACGAGCGCATCCTGTCCCACCGGGCCGTCGTGGCCAGCGGCTTCGGCTCCTGGTGGCGCGACCCGACGGTCTGGTGGGACTGATGGACCAGCCTCACCCCGGCTTCGCGTACGCCGCCACGCCGGTGTCGAGGATGACGCAGGCCTCGTCGCCGACCGTCCAGGCGTCGTGGCCCGGATCGAGGTCGATGACGTCGCCCGGCCCGATGTCGAGCTCGGCGCCGTCGTCCGGCTTGATCGTCATCCTCCCGGAGACGCAGATACCGGTGTGATGGACCTGGCAGGAGTCGGTGCCGGCGATCGGCTTGACGTCGTTCGACCAGCGCCAGCCGGGCTCGAAGGTGCCGCGGCCGAGGGTGAAGGCGCCGAGGGTCACGACGTCCATGTGGCCGTGGTCCTGGAAGGCGCGGCGCTCGTGCGGGGTGTCGATGTTCTGCTTGTCGGACATGAGCCTCTCCTCTGCTCAGACGGTGGCGCGGGGGCGGATGTTCTGGTTGCCGGCGAAGACGTTGTCCGGGTCGTACTCGGCCTTGATCCAGGTCAGGCGCTCGTACTTGTCCGGGCCGAAGGCCGCCTTGATGCGCTCGTCGCCCTCGTCGCCGATGAAGTTGAGGTAGACGCCGCCGGTGGTGAAGGGCGCGTTGGCGCGGCGGTAGTCGCGGACCCAGGCGATGTTGGCGGCGTCGTCCGCGGCGTCGTCCCAGGTCGCGAAGGGATGGCTGACCCAGCGGGCGGAGCGCTGGCTGAGCGGGGTGGAGTCCGCGTCGATGCGGGCGACGGCGCCGCCCCACGGGAGGAGGAGGTGCTGGGTGATCGGCGAGGGACGGCGGGCGCCGGCGTCGAGGAAGACGTCGAGGGCGGCGTCCGGGAAGTCGTCGTGGTAGTCGGCACTCCAGTACTGCCGGAAGCCCGGCGGGTCGTCGATCATCGACTGCAGCTGGGCGTACGGCATCGGGCCGACCAGGTCGACCTCCGGCGACAGGTCGCGCATGACCTGGACGAGCTCCTGGCCCGTGGCGTGGTCGCCGTTCCAGCAGACCGCGACCCCGATCAGCGGTTGGCCCTGCAGGTGCGGCGGGATGAAGTCCTCGGGCGGACCACTGAGGACGACCAGGCCCGAGCCGAGCTCGTCAGGAGCATCGTCCGCCCAGTCCCGGAAGGCCAGCGCCACCTCGGCACCACGGGCGAGCGGCCAGGCCATCAGCCCGCCGATGATCATCGGGCCGACCGGGTGCAGCCGGAACTCCAGGGCCGTGACGACGCCGAAGTTGCCGCCGCCGCCCTTGCTCGCCCAGAGCAGGTCCTGGTGCTGGTGCTCGTCGGCGCGCACCTCGCGGCCGTCGGCGGTGACCAGCTCGACCGCCACCAGGTTGTCGCAGCTGAGCCCGTGCTGGCGCTCCAGCCAACCGGAGCCGCCCCCGAGCGTCAGTCCCGCCACCCCGGTCGTCGACACCCGACCACCGGTCGTCGCCAGCCCGTGCTCCTGGGCCGCGGCATCGAACTCGGCCCACGTGCAGCCGCCGCCGACCCGCGCCCGCCGGGCCGCCACGTCGATCTCCACGCCCTTGATCGGCCGTACGTCGACCACCAGACCGTCGTCATTGCTGGACTGCCCGGCCACCGAGTGCCCGCCCGAGCGTACGGCGACCGCGAGGCCGTCCCGGGCGGCGCGGTCGAGCGCCTCCTTGACGTCAGCGGGGCCGGTGCAGGCCGCGATCACCCGCGGCCGCTTGTCGATCATCGCGTTGAACAGCGCACGCTGCTCGTCGTACCCGGGCTCGCCTGGCCCGCACCACGTCGTCATGCCGACCTCCAGACTGCCTCCCCGGTCCCCCACGTTCCTCGGCACGGCGGCGGTGGGCATCCCGTGGACTGGGGAAAGCGATCGGCCTGCGCAGGGCGACAGAACCGCGGTACAACAGGACCCCGACCGATGAGACCGATGAGGAGGAGCGGTGCCGGACTGCGACTGCCACCTGTGCCGTCCCGACGCGTCGTACGGCGAGTGGGACCGCCGGGTCATCGACACCGTCCTCGAGCACGGGTGGCAGGTGCTGCTCATCGCCGGGGACGACTCCGGGCCGGCGTTCGCGTACACCGTGGGTCTGGGGCACCGGTGCGGCCACCCGGAGCTGCTGATGTCCGGTCTCGACCACGACCTGATGCACCGCTCGCTCAACCACCTCGCCCAGCGGATCATGGACGGCCGCCGTCTCGCCCCCGGGGACGCGATCGAGAACGTCCTGGGCGGCGTTCCCGTCGCTGTCGAGCAGGTCGCCGACGACGCGCTCCGCGAGACCGTGTCCTGGTCCGGCTGGTTCCACCGCCGCAAGCCGGAGGCATCGGCGCTCGTCTGGCCCGACACGAGCGGCGTGTTCGCGTGGCAGCCCGGTGCGCCGTCCGTCCTCGACGAGCGCCAGCCGCGCGCGTGGCGGGTGCCGATCGTTCATGCCGGTGGCCTGGCCGTGGCTCCGACGTGGGACTTCCCCGTCCCGCCGGACCAGCTGGCGTTCTCGTGCACCCACATCGTCGACGACGGCGACGTGGTCCTCTGGGCCGCCCGCGAGTCGGACGAGGTCCGCGGTGAGGACTGGAGCGTCCACTGCGGAGCCTCAGGTCACGAGACCGGCGACATGCGCGTCGTGCACCTCGCCCACCTGGTCCGCTCGGCGCCGAGCCTCCGCGAGCTGAGCAACCTGGGACGGGACGAGGACGCGTCGCGGACCGGTCCGGACGCCCCCTGGGTCACCGCCCCGCTGACGCGCTGAGCTGCCGGACCACCCACTCCGCCGCCGGCTTCGGCGCCCGCTGCGCCGCGAGGACGCCGGAGTGCCCGGTCCGCCACCACGACGGCGCGACGTCGACGCCCGCGGCCCGGTAGCGGCCGACGAGCGAGCGGGTCAGCCAGAAGGGTGCGACCTCGTCGACGGTGGCGGCGTCGATGCGGACCGGAAGGCCCGGGGGCAGCGGGAGGTGGGCGACGTCGTGGGCGCGCAGGGACGCCAGCAACCGCGACCGTACGGCGCCGCCGCGCGCCCCGAGGAGCGCCCGCGGCGCCAACCCCCCGAAGGAGTCCCGGCGGGCGAGCTCGGTGAGGGTGAGCTCGTCGAGCTGCGGCCAGAGCGAGCGGGCGCGGGGGCTCAGGCCGTCGGAGTCGACCAGGGCGGCGAGCGACGGGTCGGCGGTGGCGGCGCCGCTGATCATCAGGGCGATCAGGGCCGGGACGACGCCGAAGCCGGGTGGGGTGAGCGGCCAGCGCAGCGAGAGGCCGATCGTCTGGTCCATGCGGGTGACCGGGGCGAAGACGGCGCAGCCGGCGAGGGTCGTGCCGTCGACCGGTCCGGCGGAGGCCGCGTGGAGGGCGGCGACGGCGCCCTCCGAGTGCCCGGCCGCCACCCAGCGGTCGGCGAGGGCGAACGAGACCGAGGAGCGTGCGGCCACCAGGAGGTCGCGCACGGACGTCGCGAGCGCGGGGCCGATCAGGTACGGGTGCGGGCCGGGGCTGCCGAGGCCCTCGTAGTCGGGCTGGAGCACGGCCACGCCGGAGCCCAGCAGGTGCGCGACGAAGTGGTCGCCCTGCGTCATCCGGCGCACCTCGGGGCTGCCGGCCGCCGCCAGGCTGGGGGCGGAGCGGTCGCTCCCGCCGGAGGTCATGTGGCCGTAGGTGACGACCGGCCAGCCCCCGGCGGGCGGCGTACCCGGCGGCAGGTGGACGAGGCCGGTGAGCTCGGCGGGGGCACCGGTGACCGACGTCGAGGTGTACGCCACGCGCCACGACTCCCCCGCCGCGTCGAGCGCCGCGAGTCCCCGCGCCTGCTCGCGCTGGACGATCGCCGGCGCGCTCACCAGCGCCCCCGCGGCAGCCGGCGGCGGATCGCGCGCGGGATCAGGCCGAGCCGGCCGGCCGGGCGCTCGTCGGCGGCCGCCATCAGGTCGGCGAAGGCGTTGGCGACCGGGACCAGCTGGTCGACGTCGATCTTGTCGACGGTGTCGGCGTCGTCGTACAGGTAGAGCGGGCCGGACACGAGGCTGATCGTCGGGACGCCCGCGGTGAAGGTGAAGGAGGCGTCCGTGGGCATGCCGTCCAGGGCGAACTCCAGCAGGCTCGCGTTGAGCATCGACGTCGACCCGAGCCCGTGCCGGCGGATCGCCCGGACGACGGCGAGCTTCATCGGCAGCGAGACGTTCTCGAAGACCGCGCGGGGCTCGCTCTGGTCCAGGGTCTCGAAGCCGCCGTCGGCGCCCGCGCGAGCGCGCAGGCCGACGTGCTCGACGGTGAGGTTGAGCGCGAGCGGGTACGGGCTGTCGGGGTCGATCGTGTAGCGGCGGGCGAACGCGCGGTGCGCCTGGTAGCCGGTGAAGTGGCTGTCGAAGGTCACGAACATCAGCGTCTTGTGCCAGGGCCGACCGGCCCGGGTGCGCGCGACGGCGTGCTCGGCGAGGGCGATGACCTCCGCCGTACCGCTCGCGTCCTCCACCGCACCCGGGCCGATCGAGTCATGGTGCGACTGGACCATCACGGTCTCCGCCGAGGCGCCCCGCAGGACGCCGACGACGGTGCGCGCGGTCACCCGCCGGCGCTCCGCGACCAGCCGCAGCCGGGCGCGCGACCCGGTGCGCAGCCGGGCCCGCAGCACCGCGCCGGAGCTCCGGGTGATCCAGACGCCGGGCAGGGTGAGCAGGGTCCGCCGGTAGTACTCGTTGTGGTAGCTGAGCGACTCCGGGTAGTCCCGCAGCACGCCGATCACCCCCACCGCTCCGGCCGCCGCGGCGTCACGCAGCACCCGGGTCAGCGAGGTGATGTAGGGGTTGCGGGTCGCGAGCGTCTCGCGGTTGAGCATCCGGCGACCGGGGTCGTGGACGTACTCGCTCAGCGGCAGCACCGCCCACTGCGGCATGTCGAAGGTCAGGTCGAAGAGCACGATCCGCCCGGCGACGTCGTGGTCGCCGACCTTGCCGGCCCCGATGTCCACGACCTCGGCGTCGGTCCCGTCGGGGCCCGTGCCCAGCGTGCCGACGTGCTCGTGACCGGGCAGGGCGCAGTGCCGGATCGGCGCGCACGGGACCTCGACCCCGTCGACGTGCACCGTGGCCAGGCGCGGCTCCCAGGCGAAGGAGTCGGTCTCCTCGACCCAGACCTCGTCGAGGCCGGCCTGGCGGAAGCGGTCCTCGACGTACGCGGCCGCCTTGTCGCCGCCGGGCGTCCCGGTCGCGCGGGGGGCCATGGCCACCAGGTCCTCGATGGTGGCCATCAGCTCGTCGGTCGTGGCCACGTCACCGGTGCTCTGGCTCATGGTGCGACCCTAGGGAAGCCGTCACCTCGGCAGCCTCAGACGCCGGGAACCGACAACCTGCCGACCACTTGTGCGGGAGACTGGTCACATGACGCCTGCCGATGACGAGATCCGTCAGCTCGAGATCCTGCCGGAGATCGACCTCGCCCTGATCGACGCGCTCCAGGTGAACCCCCGGGCGCCGTGGACGACGGTCGCCACGGTCCTCGACATCGACGCGGCGACCGCCGCGCGCCGCTGGCGGCGGCTGCACGAGGAGCGGCTGGCGTGGTGGGTGGTGCGGCCGTCGGCGGCGCGGCTCACGCCGTACCTGGACGCGACGCTGGTGCTGCTGCGCTGCCCGCCCGGCACCGCCGCCGAGGCGGCCGAGCGGGCCGCGGCGCCGGAGTGGGCGCACACTGTCGACCTCCTCGCCGGTACGGCGGACCTCGGCGTCGTCGTCCTCGGCTCCGGACTGGCCGAGGTCGACGCCCGCGTCGACGAGCTGGCCGCGCGGTGCGGGGGCGAGGTGGTCGAGCGCCGCGTCGTCGCCGACGTGTACGCCGAGGACGCCGGCTGGCGGCTCGGCATCTGCTCGCCCTCCCAGCGGCAGGCGCTGCTGCCGCGCACCGACCAGCCCGCGCCCGCACCACCCCGCGCCGACCTGGTCGACGAGCTCCTCGCGGCCCTCGGGGACGACGCCCGGCTGAGCGGGCATGAGCTCGCGACCCGCGTCGGCGGCTCCGAGCCGACGGTGCGCCGCGGGCTCGACCGGGCGCTGCGCTCGGGGGCGATCCAGCTGGGCTGCGACCTGGCGAGCCCCGCTGCGGGCCTGGGCCGCGGCGCGCTGCTCGAGGTCGAGGTGGACGACCCGGTCCGCGCGGGCCGGGCGCTCGCGGCGGCGGGGCCGGTCCACCGCTGCGTCCAGACGGTCGGCGCCGGCAACCTCACCCTGGGGGTCCGGCTGACCTCACTCGCGCACCTGCCGGCGATCGAGGCCGAGCTCGCCGCACCGGCGCCCGGCTGGCGGGTCCGCGGCCGGCTGACGGTGCTGCGTCCGGTCAAGCGCCAGGGACAGGTCCTCGACTCAGTGGGACGCCGCGCTCTCGACGGGTGACTCCGGCGACACCGGCGGAGTCGTGCGCAGCGCCTGGTCCAGGCGGTAGGCGCGGATCGCCGGCAGGCTGAGCAGCACGAGCGCCGCGGGCACGAGCGACGTACCGGCGAGGACCGCGAGCCGCGCGCCGTCGTCGTAGGCGTCGAGGCCGCCCTCGTAGCCGCCGAGGGCGAGCACCACGCCGAGCAGCCCCGGCCCGAGCGCGAAGCCGAGCAGCTCGCAGCCGGCCCAGACGCCGGAGAAGAGGCCGATCCGGTTGTGCCCGGTGGTGCGGGCGTCGTGGGCGGCGACGTCGGGGAGCATGGCGAGCGGGAAGACCTGGATCCCGGCGTACCCGGCTCCGGTGACGGCAGCCCACACCACGCACCACGCGAGGCTGCCGCTCCACGCGCCGACCATCGCGACCAGGCCGCAGCCGAGGACGGCGGTGGCGATCAGGTAGCCGCCCTTCTTGCCGTTGCGCCGGCCCAGCCAGGCCCACAGCGGCGCGGAGAGCACGCCGGGCAGCACGAACGCGGCGAACAGGTAGCTGCCGGTGGTCGCGTCGCCGAGCAGCACCCGGGCGGCGTAGGCGACGGCGGCGAGCAGCATGCTCGTACCGGCGGCCTGCAGCACGAGCGCGATGACGAGCGGACGCGCGTGGGCGTTGCCGAGGACGACGCGCAGCTGGTCGCGCAGGCCTCCCCCGGCGGGCTCGGCACGGACCACGGGCGCGCCCCGGGTGCACCACCAGACCGCGAGCGAGCCGGCGACGATGACCAGTCCGGCCACCGCGCCCATCGCCCGGTAGCCGCCCGCGGTGGTCGCCAGCCAG
This sequence comes from Pimelobacter sp. 30-1, assembly GCF_018831735.1. Lineage (NCBI taxonomy): Bacteria > Bacillati > Actinomycetota > Actinomycetes > Propionibacteriales > Nocardioidaceae > Pimelobacter > Pimelobacter sp. 30-1. The sequence continues at coordinate 128,385 of NZ_NHTS01000002.1, read as the reverse complement.
GGCGCGATCACGCCGGAGACGGCGATCGCCGAGGTCACCACACCGACCCGCCAGGCCATCATCTGGGTGCGCACGCCGTAGTCGCCGGTCACCTCCGCGGACATCGCGAGGTAGGGCACCTGGAAGAAGGCGTACGCCGTCGCGGCGACCAGGTTGGCGACGAGCACCCAGGCCAGCGCGAGCAGGAAGGGCGTGCTCGGCCCGGTGAAGATGAACGCCAGGCCCAGCCCCATGACCGGGCCGGCCACGAGGAGGAAGGGGCGGCGGCGGTCGCGGCGGCGTACCCGGTCGCTGATCCGGCCGGCGAGCGGGTTGCAGACGAAGTCCCACGCCTTGGGCGCGAACACGATGAGCCCCGCGAGGAGCGCCCCGACGCCGAGCTCCTCGGTCAGGTAGGGCATGAGCAGCAGCGACGGGACCGTGCCGTAGACCCCGGTGGCGACGCCGCCGAGCGCGTAGCCCCGCCGGATGCGCGCGGGCAGCTCCTCAACCATGGGCCGAACGTAGAGGACGATCGGCAGAGCGCCCGTGAATGCAGGATTCCGTCATCGGGAGGCACCGAGGACGGCGCACCGCTCACGGCGGGCCGACGAGATCACGCGGTCGGTCGGGAGCGGGTGCGGCCCCAGCGTGGGGGCATGAGGCCGCACCCTCCGGCGAGCACGGGGGCGGACGCATCCTCGAACGCCGCACCCCGGGTAGCCCCGCCGGTAAGGCGAGGCTACCCTTCGTGCCGCTGGTTGTCCGGCGATCGGCGGAGGACGCGGAACGACTCACTCAGGTCACTCGGGCCAGGCGCCGGCCCGGATGATGTCGACGAAGTCGGTCCGCTCGAACGACGGGTCGAAGTGGGCGAGGACGTCGTCGTTCATCGTGCCGAAGGTGCTGGCGGGGCGGTGGGCCATGCCGTCGCGGAAGGCGCGGAGGATGCGGTTCTTGAAGTCCGGGCGCGGGTGCGCGGCGACGACCTCGGCGCGGTCCTCCTCGCTGATCTCGTGCAGGTCGAGGCCGAGGACGTCGGTCTCGACGCCCAGGGTGACCACGGCGACCTCGGGCGCCAGGTGCAGCGGGACCTCGGGCGTGGTGTGCAGGGCGATGGCGAGCCAGACGTCGCGGGCCTCGGCGGCCGAGCGGCCGTGGTCGAGCAGGAAGCGGCGGGCCGCCTCGGCGCCGTCGACCTCGAAGCGACCGGTGCTCGCGGCGTACGCCGGGGTGAGGCCGAGGTCGTGGAAGAGCCCGCCGACGTACGCGAGCTCGAGGTCGACGTCGAGACCGCGGTGGCGCGCCTTGAGCGCACCCCAGAGGAAAACGCGGCAGGAGTGGTGGAACAGGTCGTCGTCGGTGGCGGCGCGCACGAGGGCGGTCGCCTCGCGGACGAGCGTGGTGTCGGGGACGGTGATGCCGGCGATGGTGTCGGGCACGGGAGGACCTCCGGGAGGGGTGCGGGTGGACGCGTTCCACTCTCGGGCGCGCGACCCGGCTCCCCCAGGGCAGCGACGGACGGCTAGCCCTCGGATCCGGACATGCGGCCCGGCACCAGCGGTGTGGCGGTGGCGAACCGGTGGCGGTACTGGCTGGGCGAGACCCCCAGCCGCGCGACGAAGGTGCGCCGCAGCGTCTCGGCGCTGCCGAAGCCCGCGGCCCGCGCGGCCTGGGCGACACCGTGGCCGGTGTCGATCAGGGCCCGGGCGAGGTCGAGGCGGACCTGCTCGACGTACCGAGCGGGGGTGGTGCCGACCTCCGCGGCGAACAGCCGGGACAGGTGGCGCGGGCTCACGCCGACCAGCGCCGCCAGCCGGGCCGTCGTGTGCTCTCCGCCCGGATCGGCGGTGACCGCGTCGACGGCCGCCCGGACTGCGGGCGCGCGCGGCGGCCGGAGCTCCATCGGTGCCGAGAACTGCGACTGGCCGCCGGGCCGCTGGAGGAACACGACGAGGCTGCGGGCGACCGCCCGGGCGACCTCGACACCGTGGTCCTGCTCGACGAGGGCGAGCGCGAGGTCGATGCCGGCGGAGACGCCGGCCGACGTGAAGACGCCGTCGTCCTCGACGAAGAGCGCGTCCGGCACCACGTCGACGTCCGGGTAGGACCGCGCGAGCAGGCCCGCGTGCCGCCAGTGCGTGGTCGCGCGGCGGCCGTCGAGCGCACCCGCGGCGGCGAGCACGAACGATCCGGTGCAGATCGACACCAAGCGACGGGCCCGGGCCCCGAGCTCCGCGGCGGCGGCGAGCAGCTCCGCCGGGATCGCGCGCTCGACCAGGACGTCGCCGCCGCAGACGACGACCGTGTCGATCGGGCCGGGCAGGTCGGCCAGGTCGGCGGGCCGGCCGGACACCGGCAGGAGGGCGCCGGCGGAGGTGGTGACCGGCGTACCGCCGGGCGAGACGTAGTCGAGGCGGTAGGCCGCACCGAACCGCTCGGCCTCCGCGAACACCTCGGCCGGGCCGGCGACGTCGAGCCACTTGACGCCGTCGAACACCAGGAACACGACGCGGCTCACGCCCGCCACCCTAGGCCGCGGGCGAGCGCACTAGGTTGGCTCGGTGACCAGCACCGCCCGCGAGCTGACGATCCGCCCGGCCCACGGCCCCGCCGAGCACCCCGTGCTGGTGGACATCTGGCGCAGCGCGGTGCGGGCGACGCACGACTTCCTGGCCGAGGAGGACTTCGCCCGGATCGAGGGCGCGCTGGCGTCCGACTACTTCCCCGCGGTGACGCTGGTGGTGGCCGAGCGGGACGGGCGGGCGGTCGGGTTCGCGGGCGTCGCCGAGGACGGCCTGGAGATGCTGTTCGTCGCGGACGACGCGCGCGGCAGCGGCGTCGGTACGGCGCTGCTGGCCGAGGTGGTCCGCCGGTACGGCGTCACGCGGGTCGACGTCAACGAGCAGAACGCCGGCGCCCGCGGGTTCTACGAGGCGCACGGCTTCCGGGAGTCCGGACGCAGCCCGGTCGACGGCGACGGGCGGCCCTACCCGATCGTGCACCTGCGCCGGGCGGCCTAGCGCCGGAAGCGGTGCATCGCGTCGTCGAGACCCTCGTGGGCCCACCCGAGCGCGGCGAAGAAGGCGAACGCCGGGGCGTTGTCCGGGTCGACGAACGCGATCCATCCCTCGGCAGGCGGGTGCCCGGGCCACGCGGTGACCGCCGTGAGAGCCTCCGCCCCCACGCCCGTACGGCGCCGGGCCGGGTCGACGGCCGGGTCGGCGAGCACGTCGGCGAGCACGTGGTCGAGCCAGTCGGTGTCGAGCGGGCCGAGCTCGCGGTCGAGCACCTCGTCCGCGAACCACGCCTGCACCCAGGCCCAGTCGGGGCGTTCGAGACGGCGTACCAGGAGCACGCGGACCAGCATTCCACCGAGGTCACGGCCCGCGGCGGCGTAGAGTGAGCCACGTCTCGTCTGTCACGCCAGCACACCCCGTGCCGGCCTGGGCGGGCGCGGCTCGGAGCGAGCAGATGCCGGAAGCGGAACGACAGGACCAGCGCGACGACCGTGCGCTGCTCGCGGCCTGCCAGCAGGAGGTCAGCGCGGCCCGCGAGCGGCTCGAGGACGCCCGCCGGCGCGGCGCCCGGCAGGACATCGAACCCCTGCGGGAGCTCCTGATCGCCGCCCTCGAGGGCTACGCCGCCACGATCGAGCGATCCGGCGCCCCGCTGCCGCAGCGGCTCCAGGGCGAGCTGCGGCTCTACCGCGGCCTCGGCCGCCACTAGCGCCCGCTAGTTGCAGGGCGCGCCCTCGCAGCACGGCCGGATGTAGCCGCAGCCGTCGCAGCGCTCGTGGGAGGTCTCCCAGCGCATCATCGTGCCGCAGGCGGGACAGGGTTCGGTCAGGTCGGCCACCGGTCCAGGCTAGGCCGCCGCGACGGTACGACGGCGGAGGCGCGAGCGTCTCCGCCTAGGTCGGCTCGACGACGAGGAGCTTCGACAGCTCGGCCGGCGCTTGGGCGCGAGCTGCCGCGTCGAGCTCGACGAACACCAGGTCCCAGCTGTCACGGCGGACCGCGCGCTTGGCCCCCTTGCGGGCGGACTCGATGGCAGCCGCCTTCTTGCGGTGCTTGGCCACGGCGGTCAGGCGCAGCGTGCGCATGGTCGCCTGCTCCGTCCTCGTGGCGACCACCTCCGGCGACGACACCCCGTCGGTGCAGCGATCGATGGTCCCGGTGACGTCGAACCAGGCCCTCGCCGAGATCCCGACCGTCGCGGTCGCGCGGACCTTGAACACCCGGCCGGCCTTGCGCACCTGGTACCGGATCCCCTGCACCACGAGGGTGGCGAACCCCTCGGCGCCCTCCACCGCAGTGACCCGGGCGGACGGCTCGCACTCGGTCGTCCCCGCGGGCTCTGCTCGCGCGGGGGCGGCCGCCACGGCCAGAGCACCGGTCACGAGCAGCAGCACGAGAACGGGCGCGATCGCGCGCGCCCCGGAGATACGCCCCAGGTGGTTCACGCGGCCAATGTAGGGGAGCTGGTCGGGCAGGGGCAGCGCTTCTCGTTCTAGAGCAACCGTTCCACTATGGTGGCCCCATGCCCCGCCAGCGCCTCCACCCCGTCGAGGACCTGCTCGACGTCGCGGAGCAGCTGGTCACCTCCGGCGACCCGGCGGGCCTGACCCTGCGGGCGCTCGCAACGAGTGCGGGGGCGTCCAACGGGACGATCTACCACGCGTTCGGGTCCCGCGAGGAGCTGCTGGCGCGGCTGTGGCTGCGTGCGTCCGAGCGGCTCGGGACGCTGCTCGTCGCGGCGGCCGGGAGCAGTACTGCGGGGGCCGAGGCCGTCGTCGCGGCGGCGCTGGCGCCGGTCACGTTCACCCGGGAGCACCCGGCGAGCGCCCAGCTGTTCTTCGCCCAGCGCAGCGACCAGCTCTTCACCGCCGACCTCCCGGTCGCGCTCACCGACGCCCTCGCCGCCGACCGCCGGCGGTTCACCGGCCTGCTGACGACGCTGGCCCGGGGCGTCTGGGACCGCCGCGACCGGTACGCCGTCGAGGCCGTCGCGGCGTGCGTCGTCGACGTGCCCGGCGGCATCCTGCGGCGCGCGCTCATCGAGGGCCGCGCCGTGGACGCCGCTTCCGAGCGCCGGATCGAGGCCGCCGTCCGGGCGATCCTCGCCGAGCCCCTGGACCCACCCACCCACCGACCGTCCCACCGATCGAGGAGCACCCACCGATGACCAGCCTGACCCAGCACGACGGCGTCCACGTCCTGCGCCTCGGCACGACCGAGAACCGCTTCACCGCCGACCTGCTCACCACGATCGAGGAGGCGCTCGACCAGGTCGTGGCGGCGCCGGCGCCGCTGGTGACGGTCGCGGAGGGCAAGTTCTTCTCCAACGGCCTCGACCTCGACTGGGTGCTCGCGAACCCCGACGAGCTGGGGCCCTACTCGGCGCGGGTCGAGGTGCTGCTGGCGCGGTTCCTGACGCTGCCGGTGCCGACGGTGGCCGCGGTCAACGGGCACGCCTTCGGGGCCGGCGCGATGCTGGCGATGGCCCACGACTGGCGGGTGATGCGGGCCGACCGCGGGTACTTCTGCTTCCCCGAGGTCGACATCCGGATCCCGTTCACGCCGGGCATGGCGGCGCTCATCCAGGCCAAGCTGACGCCCCGCGCGGCGCTCGACGCAATGGCGACCGGCCACCGGTACGGCGGCGCGGAGGCCGAGGCCGCCGGACTGGTCGACGCGACGGCGACCGAGGACCGGCTCCTCGCCGACGCCGTCGCGAGGGTCGCGCCGCTGGCCGGCAAGGACGCCCCTACACTCGGCGCCATCAAGGCGACGATGTACGCCGACGCCGCGCGCGCCCTGCGCCACGAGCAGCCGTAGGAGAGACCCCATGCGCATCGTCTCGGTCAACGCCTGGGGCGGTGCCCGCTACGACGACCTGGCGGCGTGGCTGCCGGAGAGCAAGGCTGACGTCGTGTGCCTCCAGGAGGTCACCCGGACCGCGGACCTGGGCGGGTGGACGTCGTTCGAGGACGCCGACCGCTCGCTCCCCCAGCGCGCCAACCTGTACGACGACGTGCGCGCCCTGCTGCCCGGCCACACGGCGCTCTTCGTCGCCAGCGACGCCGGCCCGGTCACCGACCCCGAGGGCCGGCGCCACCACCAGGACTTCGGGCTCGGCACCTTCGTCGCGCCGCAGGTGCCGGTGCTCGGCACCGCCGAGGGCTTCGTGCACGGCGCCTTCACCGACCACGACGAGTGGGAGGTCAGCGAGCGCCCGCGCGCCGTGCAGGGGCTGCGGGTCGCCGACCCGGTGGTGACCGGGCGGACCGTGTGCGTCGTCCAGCTCCACGGGCTGCGCGACAGCGCGGGCAAGGGCGACACCCCGGCCCGGCAGGCGCAGGCCGAGCGGCTGGCGGCGTTCGTCGAGGCGACCCGCGCGGACGGCGACCTCGTGGTCGTCGCCGGCGACCTCAACCTGCTGCCCGGCAGCGCGACGTTCGGCGTGCTCCGCGAGGTGGGTCTCACCGACCTCGTCGGCACGGCGGACACCCGGACCGCGGCGTACCCCAAGCCGGTGCGGCACGCGGGCTACCTGCTCGTCTCGGACCCCGGTGCGGTCGCGGACTTCGCCGTCCTGGAGGCCCCGGAGGTCTCCGACCACCGGATCCTCGCGCTCACCCTCTGAGCGCCGCCGCGACCTCGCGCGCGACCCGCTCCCCCGACTCGATCGCGCCCTCGATGTAGCCGGGGTGGTCGCTCGCGGTCTCGGTGCCGGCCCAGTGCAGGTGCCCGTCGGGCGTCGAGGGCAGCGGCAGGTAGCCGGCCCGGCTGCCGGGCAGCGGCAGCGCGACGTACCCGCCGCCGACGTGCTCGTCGCGGTGCCACGCCTTCTCGTGCCAGCCCGCGGGCTCGAGGACGGCGGCGCCGAGGTGGGGCGCGAGCTGCCCCAGCAGCGCGGTACGGCGTCCGGCCGGGTCGAGGTCGTCGAGCGCCCGGGCGTCCGGACCGGCCACGAGGAAGCACAGGTGCCCGGGACCGTCAGGCGGTGAGGTGTCGAAGCACGCTCCCCCCGGCTGACCCAGCAGCAGCACCTCGGCCTCGTGCCCCGCGTCGCGCCAGAACGGCCGCTCGTAGACGGCGATCGCCTTGTACACCGTCCCCAGGTACGACGCCTCCTCCGCCGCGCTGCGCCAGGCCGGCAGCGGCGGGTGGTGCGCGATCCGCGCGGCCGTGGGCGGCGGCACGGTCACCACGGCCTTGGCCGCTCGGACGTCACCACCGGCCGTGCGCAGCGTGACGCCCTCGGCATCGCGCTCGATCGCGGTCACCCCGCGGCCGGTGTGCAGCCGGGGGCCGAGCTCGGCCGCGATCCGCTCCACGAGGACCCCGGCGCCGTCGACGAGCAGGCTGTCCTGGGCCCCGCCGCGGGTGCGGAGCATCGCGACCAGGCCGCCCTGGACCTGGGCCGTCGACGCCATCGCGTGCGCGGTGAGCCGGTCGAGGTCGGCCGTCGTCGCGACCCCGGCGGTGACCTCGAGGATGCGCCGGGCCTGATCGCCGGGCACCCGGGCGATCACCTCGTCCAGCGTGCGCCGCTCCCAGCGCCCGGGGGCGCCGGTGCGTGCGGCGAGCGCCCAGCGGGCGAGGACCGCGAGGGCCGTCAGCGCGGCCGGGTGGGCCATCCCGATCGTGCTCGCGCCGTCGACGAGCCCCGGCTGCCGGGGCGTGCGCATCCGGAACGTGGGAGCGTCGAGCTCGGCCGCGAGCGCCGCGAACCGGCGGTGCCCGTGCCCCAGCCACTGACCGCCGAGGTCGAGCCGGGAGCCGAGCACCGACGTCTCCGCCAGCATCCGGCCGCCCGGCCGGTCGTTCGCCTCCAGCACCAGGACCTCGACGCCGCGCCGGGTCAGCTCCCGGGCCGTGATCAGCCCCGACATGCCCGCACCGACCACGGCCACCGTGGTCTCGACCCGCTCGGGGTTCTGCTCCGCCACCGCATTCTCCTCAAAGTCGGACAACCGTCCGACAAATGAGAACTGATGAGCGGCGATTCCGCAAGGGGTCAGCGGCGGCGCTTGCGCGCGACCGGCTGCGGGTCCGCGTAGAGCAGAAGCATCTCGATCGCGTGGCCGAGGTCGCGCCGCGAGCGCTCGGGGTCGGGCACCGCGGCGTACTGGAGGACCAGGCCGTCGATGGCCGCGAGCGCGAGCCGGCCGAGGGCGTCGTACCCGACGGCGCAGCGCTCCCCCGCCTGGGCCGCCGCCTCCTCGCAGAACTCCGTGACGAGGGCGCTGTAGCGCTCGAACTGCAGCCGGGCCAGGCCACCCGACCCCTCGGTGCGCAGGGAGTACGACAGCAGCTCGTACTGCATGAGCTGCAGTCCGACGCCGCCGTCGACGAGCGAGTCCCAGAAGCTCGTGAGCCCCTGGCGGACCACCTTCTCGACGCCCTGGTCGACCTCGAGACCGGCCCGGATCAGCTCGGCGGTCTGGTCGACCACGGTCGCGATCACCGACCGGAGCAGCTGGTCCTTGCTCGGGAAGACGTAGTGGAGCGTCCCGAGCGGGACGTCGGCCGCCGCGGCGACCGCACGCAGCGTCGTCGCCGGCACGCCGACCTCGCTGAGCACGCCGATGGCGGCCGCGACGATCTGGTCCTCACGCTCTGCCGGCTTCAGGTAGGCCATGCCCTTCAGCGTACATTCGGACGCTCGTCCGAATCACTGTAGAGCCGGAAGAGCCGCAAGGGCGACCCGGACTCACCCGGCGCGGGCGGCAGCGCCCGCAGCGCCGCCCAGCACTCGCGGGCCAGCCGGCGGGCCTCGGCGCCCGGCCACGGCTGCGGCAGCAGCTCGGGCGGGAGCAGCGGGTCAGGGGTCAGCGCGCGGCCGAACTCGGCGGCCAGCTCGACGGCCAGCCGGGTCCGCTCCGCCGCGGTCACCACCTCGCCACCGGCGACGCGGTCGGCGCCGGCCCGGGCGAGCGCGGCGAGCTCGCGGTGGCGGGCGGCGATCTCGTCGAGCGGCCAGAGCAGGGCGGCGAGCCGCCGGGGCTCGTCGGTCGTGCCGACCCGCAGGTCGCGCGTGGACAGCACGCTGAGCGCGTCCTCGACGCCGAGGTGGCGGGCCCGGGCCTCGACCAGGTCGCCGATGGCGTTGGCCGCGACGTACATCCCGCCCGGCAGCGGCGCGGCGCCGAGGTGGACCAGCGTCTCGCGCAGCCCGTCGCGGGCCGCCCGGCGCGACTCGGGGACGGCGAAGCCGAAGAGGTGCCAGGTGCCGGACCACGGCTCCAGGCCGTCGTCCTGGCGATAGGCGTAGCGGACGTGGTCGGCGTCCGGCGCGAGCGCGCCCGTGGGATGACCGGGGTCGGCCAGCGCGGTCAGCACGGCTTTGCGGCCGCGGCCCTCGTGGGCGAAGCGGCCCTCGGCGACGAGCCGCTTGAGGCACAGCCGCACCTGCTGGTCGGTCATGCCGAGCAGCCCGGCGACGTCGTACAGCTCCCCTGCGTCGACGACTCCGTCCTCGCGGACCAAGGCGTGCACCAGCAGCCGGGTCGGGATCGGCCCGTTCATCTCACGCTCCCCTTCGCTCGGTCGGCGCCCCCATCGCCCGGTGCATCGTCGTCACCGCTCCGAAGCCCATCATGGCGCGCAAGTACGGCGTCCGGTGGGTCCGCACCGCCGTGAACCCGTTGCGCTCGTAGAGCGCCCGCGCCCGCGGGTTGACGTCGATGACGTCGAGCCGGATCCGGCGGCAACCCTCCTCGGTCGCCACCGCGGCGACCTCGTCGAGGAGCCGGCCGCCGATCCCGCCGCCCCGGGCCTGCGGCGCCACGCAGATCCCGTCCATCACCAGCTCGCCGCGGGCCGCGGTGCGCTCCAGGATCGCGAGCAGCGCCACCCGCGGCAGCCCGCGGACCCGGCCGTACCGGGCGAGCACGTCGCCGGCGGTGCCGCCGAGCAGCGCCCGCCCGCCGAGCCGGTAGCCCGCGACCCCCAGCACCGCGCGGCCGTCGTCGCCGAGCACGACGATGCCGCGGTCGTGGTTCAGGTGCTCGGCCAGGAAGGCCCGGCCGGCAGCGGCCGGCCCGAGCGCGGCCCCAAGCTTGCGGCCGAACGCCTCCCAGTAGAGCGCAGCCACCTCGTCCTCGCACCCCGCCGGCACCCCTCGCACCACCCGCATGGCTCGCACCTTTCGCTCGTTTTCGCCACGACCGTTTCCGTCATGATAGATCTAGGTCCATGAGCACCACCCCACCCCCCGGACGTCTCGCCCACGTCGACGGGCTGCGCGGCTTCGCGCTGCTCGGGATCCTCGTCGTCAACATCACCTACCTGGCCTCGGCCTACCACGGCACCGGCCTGGAGGACCCCGGCACCGGCGACGCCCTCAGCCAGGGCGTGCGGTGGGTGACCGCGACCCTGTTCGAGGCGAAGTTCTTCCTGCTCTTCTCGTTCCTCTTCGGCTACAGCTTCACGCTGCAGATCGACTCCGCGACGCGCAGCGGGGCCCGGTTCGGGCCGCGCTTCCTGCGCCGGCTCACCGGGCTCTTCGTGCTGGGCGCGCTGCACGCGGTGCTGCTGTTCCCCGGCGACATCCTGACGCTCTACGCCCTGCTGGGGCTGGTGCTGCTGGCGGTGCGCAACCTCGCCCCGCGGACCGCCGTACGGGCGGCGGTGACGGTGCTCGTCGTCACCGCCCTGGCCTACGCGGCCCTCGCGCTCGTCGTGCTCCAGGCCGGGGCCGACGGCACGATCCCGGCCGGGACCGCGGAGAACGCGGCCGCCGCGACCGAGGCGCTGTGCGGCGGCCCGGGCGAGGTCATCGGCGCGCACCTGGACCAGCTGCCGGACGTGCTCTTCCTGCTGGTGTTCTTCCAGGCGCCGTCGGCCTTCGCGGCCTTCCTCGTCGGTCTGGCCGTGGGCCGGCGCCGGGCGCTGGCCGACCCGGCCGCCCTGCTCCCCCTGCTGCGCCGGCTCCAGTGGGCCGGCTTCACCGTGGGCCTGGCCGGCGGACTCGTCTACGCGCACGCCAGCCTGCGCCACCCGGAGACCGCCTACCAGGTGCTCGCCCTGGGTCTCGACGTGCTGACCGCACCCCTCCTCGCCGCGGCGTACGCCGCCACGGTGCTGCGGTTCCTCGACACCCGGCGCGGTCGCCGGGTGCTCGCCGCGCTCGCCTCCGCGGGCCGGATGTCGCTGACCAACTACCTCGGCCAGTCGCTGGTCTGCGCCCTGCTCTTCACCGGGTACGGCGCCGGGCTGGTCGGCCGGGTACCGCCGGCCGGGGTCGCCGCCCTCGCGCTGGCGCTGTTCGGCGCCCAGCTCGTGGTGAGCCGGTGGTGGCTGCGCAGCCACGCCTACGGCCCGCTGGAGTGGCTGCTGCGGGCGTGGACCGTGCTCGGCGTCCCGCCCTGGCGGCGGAGCGCCGCAGCGAAGGAGCCGGTCAGGACCGGTTGAGCGCGACCGCCTCGCGCACCAGCGCGACGAACCCCTCGGCGTCGAGCGCCTCGCCCTCGCGGACGTCGATCGCCCGGCGGGTGCCGGCGTCGAGGCTCGCGTTGAACAGGCCGTTCGGGTCCTCGAGCGCCGCGCCCTTGGCGAAGGTCAGCTTGACCTTGTCCTGGTAGGTCTCGACCGTGCAGATCAGCCCGTCGGCCGAGAACGTCGGCACGCCGTCGGGGTTGGAGGCCTTCTTCCACTTGGCCTCCTCGACGACCGCGGGCTCGGCCCGCACGATCAGCGATCGCAGCTCGTCGACCAGGTCGCTGCGCCAGTCCGCACTCATGGGAGCGACCCTACTCAGCCGCGGGCAGGTAGGGCGCGAGCACGGCCGCCTCGGCCGGCATGTCGTGGGCGAGGAGGTCGTCGCGCTCGGCGCGGACGATCGCGCGGACGTCGTCCTCGGTGAGCTCGCGGCGGGGTACCTCGGCCGCGCCGAGCCCGAGCACGGCACCGGCGATCGGCCCCTCGGCCACCGGCGGGGCCGCCTGCGGCACGGGCACCGCCTCGGCGTTGGCGATCGCACCCAGGACGGTGCGCAGCACGCCGGCGGACGCGCGGTCGCGGGCGCGCAGGGCGGTGGTCAGGTCGGCCCGGAGCCGGTCGGCGAGGTCGCTCACGCGCTCCACCGTAGGGGTGCGCTCAGCGCGCCCGCTGGAGGGTCTCGCTCGGCGTCTCGCCGAAGGCCGCACGGTAGTCGCCGGAGAGCCGGCCCAGGTGGGTCACGCCCCAGCGCAGCGCGGCGTCGGTGACCGAGGTGGCGGTGCCGTCGCTGAGGTCGTCGCGGACCCGGCGCAGCCGGGCCTGGCGCAGGTAGGCCATCGGCGTGGTCGCGAAGTGCTCCTGGAAGCCGGCCCGGAGCAGCCGCACGCTCAGCCCGACGGCCTCGGCGACGTCGGCGGTGCCGAGCGGCTCGGCGCAGTGGTCCTCGATGAGCTGGGCGGCCCGCTTGACCACCCGCTCGTGGGGCGTGGGCACCGGTCCCGCCTCGGCCTCGGGGCCCGGCACCAGGCTCGCGATGAGCCCGTCGACCAGCGCCACCTCGAGCGCCTCGGCGGCGAGGGGCACCGACGACAGCCCGCTCTCGCGCTCCAGGTCGGCCAGCAGCACGTCGAGCATCCCGCGCCACGACCGGCCCCGGCCGCGGGTGAGGTCGAAGGTGGCCGCGATGCCGGCCTCCGGCACCGCGCCGACCCGCTCGGCCAGCGCGAGCCGGTCCTGGAGCAGCGCCGCCCCGACCCGGACCATGAGCCGCGGGTTGCCGGCCGAGTAGCGCATCCGCACCGACTCACCGGCCGCGGTCACCGCCGCCGTGCGCTGGGTCGCGACGACCCGCTCGCGCCCGCAGCTGATGGTGGTCAGGCCGGCCAGCGGGATCTGGACGAGCTGGAAGTCCATGCCGTCGACGGCGACCTCGACCTCGGCGCCGTAGTCGATGTAGTGGATGCTCAGCCGGCCGAGCGTCGCGGCGTTGTGGAGCGCGCGGAAGCCCCCGGCGCCGGCCAGCGGGGTCAGCCGGTGCGGGGCGAGGGAGGCCGCGATCGAGGCGCGGGCGTCGTCGACGTCCGTGGTGCGCAGGACGCCGTACGAACCGAGCGGCATCACCGGTCCGGCCATGGCTCACCCCCTCCCCGCAGAACGGTGCCACGCCGGGCACGGACCGGGAAGGCCCGCGCCGCCGTAGCCGGATAGCGGCCGACGCCGTCCGGATAGCAGCGCGCGGCGCCGGTCCGCACGATCACCGCCATGACCTGGGTGACTCCGACCACAGCCGAGGTGAGCGCCGCGGTGCTCCGCGAGCAGCTGGCGCGCTGGCCCACCGGCGTCGCCGTGGTGACCGCGACCGGACGCGACGGGCGCCCCATCGGCAAGACCGTCAACAGCTTCCACGCGACCTCGCTGGACCCGCCGCTCGTGGGCTGGTGCGTCGACCACCGCTCCAGCCAGGTCGACGACTGGCTCGCCGCCGGCGGGTACGTCGTCCACGTGGTCGCGCACCACCAGGGCGACCTGATGAGGCACTTCGCGACGCCCTCGGCCGACCGGTTCGCCGGAGTGGCCTGGGGTCCGGGCCTCGACGCGATGCCGGTGCTCGACGAGCCGGTCGCGCTGCGCCTGGAGTGCCGGGTCGCGCACCGGTTCGCCGCCGGCGACCACACGTACCTGGTCGGCGAGGTCGTCGCCCTCACCGCGGCGGACGCCGTACCGCTCTGCCTGCAGCGCTGAACCCACCCATCCCAAGGAGAACAACCCGCATGAGCATCCCGATCGTCGAGGCCGACCACTTCCGCCTCGGACTCTTCTCGTCCAACTGCTCCGGTGGCCTCGCGGTCACCACGATCCCCGAGCGCTGGTCGGCGTCCTGGGCGGACAACCTCGCCCTGGCCCGGCTGGCCGACGAGGTCGGCATCGACTTCATGCTGCCGATCGCCCGCTGGATCGGCTACGGCGGCACGACCAACTTCCACGAGGGCGTGCTGGAGCCGATCCCCTGGGCCACCGCGATCCTCGCGCACACCGAGCGACTCAACGCGTTCGCCACCGTGCACACGGCGTTCAACCACCCGGTCGTCACCGCCAAGCAGCTCGCCACCATCGACCAGATGGCCCCGGGCCGGGTCGGCGTCAACGTGGTCGCGGGCTGGAACCAGCCCGAGTACGAGGCGATGGGCGTCGACCTGCCCCAGGACCACGACTCCCGCTACGCCCTGGCCCAGGAGTGGATCGACGTGCTCGGCGCGCTCTGGTCGCGCGAGGGCCGCTACGACCTGCCCGGCCGGTTCTGGGACCTGAAGGGCGTCGAGGCCGAGCCGAAGCCCGCCGCCGGCCGGCTGCCGATCCTCAACGCCGGGTCGAGCACCCAGGGCCGCGCGTACGCCGCCCGCAACGCCGACTTCGTCTTCACCATCGTCGGCGGTCCCGAGGACGGCGCCGAGGTGGTCAGCCAGGTGCGCGCCGAGGCGAGCGGGCAGGGCCGCTCCTCCGGCGTCCTGACGCCGACCCACGTCGTGTGCCGGCCGACCCGCGCCGAGGCCGAGGAGTTCCTGCACTACTACGCCGTCGAGAACGCCGACGGGGACGCCGTCGACAACCTGATGCGGCTGCAGGGCCTGCACGCCCAGTCGTTCACGCCCGAGATGCTGGCCGGGTTCCGCAGCCGGTTCGCGGCCGGGCACGGCACCTGCCCGCTGATCGGCACACCCGACGACGTCGCCGACGAGATCGAGCGGTTCGCCAAGGCGGGCTTCGGCGGGATCACCATGTCGTTCGTCGACTACGTGGGCGAGCTGGACTACTTCGCCCAGGAGGTCATGCCGCGCCTGGTCGACAAGGGACTGCGTCCGGCGTCCGGGCACGGCGCGCCCTAGCTCGCGAGGGTCTGGGAGGGGAGCTCCTGGTACATCGCCCGGTAGGACTGCGAGAACCGCCCGAGGTGGAAGAAGCCCCACCGGGCGGCGATGTCGGTCACCGACGTGTGCGCCGGGTCGGCCTCGACCAGGTCGCGCCGGGCCCGCTCCATGCGGGTCCGGCGCAGCTGCTCGAGCGGGCTGGAGCCGAGCTCGCGCTGGAACGCCTCCTGGAGCGTGCGCGCCGATACGCCCGCCTCGCCGGCCAGCTCGGCCAGGCGCCAGGCCCGCTCGGGCTCGGCCTCGATGAGGCCCAGGACGGTGCGGACGACGCGCGAGCCGGCGACCGGCTCACGCGGGGCCTCGTTGCTGGAGTTGGGCTGGGCGGCGAGCAGGCCCGAGATGAGCGTCTGCTCGAAGTGGGTCGCGGCGAGGGGCGAGCGGAAGAGCGCTCCCCCGGCCTCGATGTCGTCGAGCGCGAGGTGGACCAGGCGCAGCCAGGCCCGCAATGACGGCGTCTCGAGGTCCATGAACGGGTCGAAGACGACCGGGCGCGGGTCGCCGGCACCGCCGGCCAGCTCTTCGACGGCCTGGCGGCGCAGGTAGACGAGGAGCTGCTCGCAGCCGTCGCTCCAGATCATGTCGACCGGCTCGGTGGGCGAGCCCAGCGAGGCGCGCGCCCGGTCGGAGGCCACGACCCGGTCGCCGACCTTGACCCGTGCCGAGCCCGAGATCGGCACCTGGACCAGGAAGAAGTCGTCGAAGCGGCCCGGCGTGATGCGCACCTCGTCGCCGTAGCGCAGGTAGTTGAGCGTCACGTCGGAGCCGATCGAGGCCGCGTTGTGGAGCATGTCGAGCCGCCCGGTACGACGGGTCAGCTCGAGGCGGTGGGCGCAGAACCGGCGCGCGACCTCCTCACGCGCCTGCTCCGGGTCGGCGGTCGCGATCTGGGGGTGGCGGGAGAGAAGGGTCGTGGGCATCGGAACACTCCTGTGAGTTGCTGCCCCCATTGGCGCACCTGGACCCGCGACATGTCAACGGATCCACGCTCGTCCCTGGGCGCGAATGCGCGGATCAGGACGTGGGGCGCACCAGCCGCTCGTCGGGGATGACCGCGACGCCCATGATCTCGATGAGCGCCTCGGGCTGCCACAGACCGGTCGTGCCGATGCCGGCCATCGCGGGGTAGACCGGGCCGGCCAGCTCGCGCCAGACCCGGCCGATCTCGCGGCCGTGGGCCTGGTAGTCGGGGATGTCGGTGAGGAAGATCGTGATGCTCACCAGGTCCTCCGGCACGCCACCGGCCTCGCGCACCGTGGCGATCACGTTGCCGAACGCCTGGCGGAACTGCTCGACGATGCCGCCCGGCACGATCCGCATCTCCTTGTCGAGCGCGGTCTGCCCGCCCAGGTAGAGCGTGTTGCCGCTCAGCGTGCCGTGCGAGAAGCCGCTCGGGACCGGCAGGGCGGCCGGGTTGACGGCCAGGGGCGTGAGATCGATGGACATGCCGGCCACGGTACCAATCTATTGACATCACGGCAACGAACGTGTGCAGAATGCAATATCGCATCTGCGACCACCCCCACGACGCCCCAGACGAAGGAGGACCGATGCGGCTCGCGACGGTCACCACCCCCGGCGGTACGACGGCCGCGCTGCTCGGTGAGCGCGGCTGGCGCGCCCTGCCGGCCCCGGACCTGTCCGCCCTGCTCGCCGCCACCGACGCGGCCGGCACCGGCTGGGACCCCGCGACCCTGGCCGAGCAGGCCGGCGCCGACCTGCCGGACGCCGTCCCGGTCCTGGCGCTGCCGCGCCCGGGCAAGGTCATCTGCTGCGGGCTCAACTACGGCGAGCACATCCAGGAGACCGGCCGCGAGCTGCCGACCCACCCCACGCTGTTCGCGAAGTTCGCCGACACCCTGACCGGCCCCGACGACGAGCTCGCGCTCGCCGAGGGCGTGCAGTGGGACTGGGAGGCCGAGCTCGCCGTCGTCGTCGGGCGCACCCTGCGCCGCGCCGGGCGCGACGAGGCCCGGGCGGCCATCGCCGGCTACACGGTCGCCAACGACCTGTCGGCGCGCGACTGGCAGTACCGCACCCTCCAGTGGCTCCAGGGCAAGGCCTGGGACGCGACCACCCCGGTCGGCCCCGTCGTCGTCACCCCCGACGAGCTCGACCCGTTCGCCGGCGTCGACGTGATCTGCCGGATCAACGGCGAGGAGGTCCAGCGCGACAGCACCCGGACGCTCGTCTTCGACTGCGCCGACCTGCTCGCCTACGTCTCCACCTTCGCCACCCTGCGCCCCGGCGACCTGGTCCTGACCGGCACGCCCGGCGGGGTCGGCGTCGCGCGCGACCCGAAGCGGTTCCTCGCCGACGGCGACGTCCTCGAGACCGAGGTCGCCGGCATCGGGACGCTGCGCAACACCGTCCGCCTCACCCCTCTCACCACCCTCTCCCAGGAGGACTCCCATGGAGCCTGACCTCAGCAAGTACGAGCTGATCGGGGACAACTCGGTCTACGCCAACGAGAGCGGCATCGTGGTGCCGGTCGTGACCCGGGCCGGCTTCGAGCCCGACCTGACCGGCCAGAGCGAGGGCGCCACGCGCGTGTCCGGCGTGAGCATCCAGCACACGCCCGCCACCCGGATCTGGTTCGGCAAGGTGCACAACCTGGCCGGCTACCGCTCGGTCCCCCACCACCACGGCGAGGCCGAGACCGGCGGCTACGTGCTCTCGGGCCGGGCCCGGATCTACTTCGGCGACAAGTTCGAGGACTACCTCGACATGTCCGAGGGCGACTGGGTGTTCGTGCCGCCGTTCATGCCCCACGTCGAGTGCAACCTCGACCGCAACAACCCGCTGACCTGGATGACGACCCGCACGCCCGAGAACATCGTGGTCAACCTCCCCCAGGTCACCGACCACGACCTGCGCGACTGGACGGACCGACCGTGAACCCGACCTCCCAGATCTTCACCGACGCCGTCACCCTGAAGGAGTGCCCGGCCGAGGTCTTCGACCGCGCGTTCACCGCGACCACCCAGCCCTGCCCGTGGCCCAAGGCCTACGGCGGCGACATGGTCGCCCAGGCGCTCGTCGCCGCGTCCCTGACCGTCGAGGGCGGCCCGGGCGGCAAGGCGATGCACTCGATGCACTCCTACTTCATGCGGCCCGTCGACATCGGGGCCGAGGTCCGCTACGAGGTCGAGGTGCTGCGCGACGGACGCGGCTACAGCACCCGCCAGGTGCGCGGCTTCCAGAACGGCAAGCCGGTCTACGTCTGCCTGGCGAGCTTCGCCGCGGGTGAGCCGAGCGGCTCGTTCCAGGCCGAGATGCCCGCCGGGATCCCCGGTCCCGACACGCTGCCCACCTCGGCGGCCTACCTCGCCGACCGCTCCGGCGGCACGATGACCGAGGTCTCCAAGGACTACTGGCAGCACGGCCGCAGCTTCGACATGCGCCACGTGCCGGGGCCGGTCTACCTGACCGTCGACGGCGACCGCACGCCGCACCAGGCCATCTGGGTGCGTCCGTACGACGCGCTGCGCGAGGTCGAGGGGCTCAGCGCCGAGCAGCGCGACGCCGCGGCGCTCGCCTACGTCTGCGACTACACGATCCTCGAGCCCGCGCTGCGGGTGCTCGGCCTGGCCTGGGCCGACGAGGGCCTGGTCACCGCCAGCCTCGACCACGCCATGTGGTTCCACCGCCCCGTGCGGATGGACGACTGGCTGCTCTACGCCCAGGAGGCCGTCTCGGTCGACGACGGGCGCGGCATGGCGGTGGGCCGCTTCTTCACCCCCGACGGCGTCCTCGTGGCGACCGTCGTCCAGGAAGGCATGATCCGCGCGGGCGCCCCGGCCGCGCAGGCAGGAGGACAGTCATGAGGATCGCGATCGTCGGCGGCGGCCCCGGAGGGCTCTACTTCGCCGCCCTGATGAAGCAGCTCGACCCGGCCCACGAGGTGACCGTGTGGGAGCGCAACGCCCCCGAGGACACCTTCGGGTTCGGCGTCGTCTTCTCCGACGAGACCCTCGGCAGCATCGAGGGCGCCGACCAGGTCGTGCACGACCGCATGGAGTCGCGCTTCGCGCGCTGGACCGACATCGACGTCGACGTCGACGGCCGCTCCTACACGATCGGCGGCCAGGGCTTCGCCGCGATGAGCCGCAAGGAGCTGCTCCAGATCCTCCAGGAGCGCGTCGCCGAGCTCGACGTGACCGTGCACTACCGGACCGAGGCGCCCGACGTCGACGAGCTCCGCGCGTCGTACGACCTGGTGCTGGCGGCCGACGGCCTCAACTCGGTGGTCCGCACCAAGCACGCCGACGTCTTCGGTCCCTCGCTCGACCGGCGCCACAACAAGTACATCTGGCTGGGCACCGACCTGGTCTTCGAGGCGTTCCAGTTCTTCGTCAAGCAGACGGAGTGGGGCACCATGCAGATCCACGGCTACCCCTACTCCGACGAGGGCTCGACGTTCATCGTCGAGATGCACGAGGACGTGTGGCGCCGGGCCGGCTTCGACGCGACCGAGCACGAGGTGCTCCCGCCGGGCGTCTCCGACGAGCACGCCGTGGCCAAGATCAAGGAGATCTTCGCCCGCGAGCTCCAGGGCCACGAGGTGCTGACCAACAACTCCAAGTGGCTGAGCTTCCACACGGTGCGCAACGAGCGCTGGCACCACGAGAACGTCGTGCTGCTGGGCGATGCCGCGCACACGGCGCACTTCTCCATCGGCTCGGGCACCAAGCTCGCGATGGAGGACGCGCTCGCGCTCGCCGCCTGCCTGCACGAGCACCCGACCGTCCCGGCGGCCCTGGAGGCCTACCAGACCGAGCGCAAGCCGGTCGTCGAGTCGACCCAGCGCGCGGCCCAGGCCTCGCTGGAGTGGTTCGAGAACATCGGCAGGTACGCCGACCAGGACCCCACGGCGTTCGTCTTCAACCTGCTCACCCGCTCGCGCCGGATCACCTTCGACAACCTCAAGGAGCGCGACCCCGGCTTCGCCGGCGTGGTCGAGGACGCCTTCGCCCGCACCTACGGCGACGGCTCCCCCGGCCCGGCGATGTTCCAGCCGACCCGGATCGGCCCGCTCGAGCTGGCCAACCGCGTCGTCCTGTCCCCCATGGACATGTACACCGCCGTCGACGGGATGCCCGGCGACTTCCACCTCGTGCACCTGGGCAGCAAGGCCATGGGCGGCGCCGGCCTGGTGATGACCGAGATGACCTGCGTCTCGCCCGAGGGCCGGATCACCCCCGGCTGCCCCGGGCTCTGGAACGACGAGCAGCGCGACGGGTGGGCCCGGATCACCTCGTTCGTGCACCAGCGCTCGGCCGGCAAGATCGGCGTCCAGATCGGCCACTCCGGCCGCAAGGGCTCGACCAAGCTGATGTGGGAGGGCATCGACGAGCCGCTCGACGACGGCAACTGGGAGGTCATCGCCCCCTCGCCGCTCCCCTACGGCCCGACCTGCCACGTCCCGCGCGAGGCGACCCGGGCCGACCTCGACCAGGTCGTCGCCGACTTCACCGCCACCGCGCGCCGCGCCGTCGAGGCGGGCTTCGACCTGATCGAGGTGCACGCCGCCCACGGCTACCTGCTCTCGTCGTTCCTCTCGCCGGTCTCGAACCAGCGCACCGACGAGTACGGCGGCTCGCTCGACAACCGGCTGCGCTTCCCGCTCGAGGTCTTCGACGCCGTGCGCGCCGTCGTACCGGAGTCGATCCCGGTCACCGTGCGCATCTCCGCGCACGACTGGCTGCCCGACGGCAACACCGACGACGACGCGGTCGACATCGCGCGCGCGTTCATCGAGCACGGCGCGGCCGCGATCGACGTCTCCTCGGGCCAGGTGAGCAAGGACGAGAAGCCGGCGTTCGGGCGGTCGTACCAGACCCCCTTCGCCGACCGGATCCGGCACGAGGTCGCCGCTCCCGCCGGGGTCGCGGTGATCGCGGTGGGCGCCATCTCGTCGTACGACGACGTGAACTCGATCCTCCTCGCCGGACGCGCCGACCTGTGCGCCCTGGGCCGGACCCACCTCTACGACCCGTCCTGGACCCTCCACGCCGCCGCCGAGCAGGACTACCGCGGCGACGGCGCGACCTGGCCCGTGCCCTGGCAGGCCGGGCGGCGCAAGCCCCCGACCTCGCGCACCGACAAGATCCCGCCCCGCCTCTCGCTCCTGCGCGACGGCGACGACGGCCTGGTCCACGTGCGCTGGACGCCGGGCCGGTGAACGGCACCCACCGGGGCCGGGTCGAGTGGATCGACACCGACTCCGCGGGGATCCACCACAACACGGCTATCGCCCGGTACGTCGAGTCGGCCGAGGCCGCGCTCATGCGCGGCCTCGGCCTCGACGGCTACTTCCCGGTCGCCCCGCGGGTCCGCTACGAGGTCGACTTCGAGGCCCCGCTGCGCTTCGGCGACGAGGTCACCGCGACCGTGCACGTCGAACGGCTCGGCACCTCGTCGCTCACCCTCGCGTTCGAGGTGTGGGGCGGCCCCGAGGGCACCCCGGCCGTGCGCGCCGCCCGGGGGCGCTACGTCACGGTGCACCTCGACCGCGCCAGCGGGACGGCGTCCCCCTGGCCCGAGGCCTGGCGCTCCCGGCTGGGCGGCTCCGCCTAGGGCACAATGCTCCCGATGAGCACCACGGAACCGGCGCAGCCCGAGGCCCGCGGGCGCGGCTCCCGGACCGTGGTCGTGAGCTTCCTCGGCGCCGTCGTACGACGCATGGGCAACTGGATGCCCATCGGCGGCACCATCGACCTGATGGCGCCGCTGGGCATCGACGGGCCCTCGGTGCGCACGGCCGTCTTCCGGCTCAAGAAGCGCGGCTGGCTGGAGTCCGAGACCCGCGGCGGGATCCGCGGGTACGCGCTGACCGGCGAGGCGCTGGCCGCGCTGGCGGCCGGTGACGAGGTCATCTGGCACGCCCGGCAGCCGGCGGCGCTCGAGGACGGCTGGTGCGTCGTGAACTTCTCGGTGCCCGAGTCCCAGCGCAGCCAGCGCCAGCAGCTGCGCGCCCACCTGGCCTCACTGGGCTTCGGCAACGTCGGCACGGCCATGTGGATCGCGCCCGCGCGGATGCAGGCCGCCGCCGAGCGGGCGATCGCCGAGCTCGACCTGACCCGGCACAGCGCCGTCTTCGTGGGCGACCACGTGGCCGGGCAGGACCTCGCCGCGCTGCTCTACGAGAGCTGGGACCTGACCGGCATCGACGAGCGCTACCGGGCCTTCATCGACGAGTTCGCGCCGGTGGCCGACGAGCTCGGGGGCAGCGGGGTCGTCGATCCCGAGCGGGCCTTCGCGTCGTACCTGACGGTGGTCGATCGGTGGCGCCGGCTGCCCTTCCGCGACCCCGGGCTGCCCCGTGAGCTGCTCGCGGAGGACTGGAGCGGGCCGGACGCCGCCGCGCTCTTCGAGCGCCTCGTGGCGACCCTCGAGGGCCGTGCGCTGGCCCATGCCGCGCGTCTGTGGCCGTCCTCCTGAGCCTGCGCTGACAAGACTCCGCGGTTCGCGGATACCCGCCGCGCTTTCCGGATAGTGGCCGCCTCCGCTGGTGCCTAGTGTCCCGGTCCACGCGATGTGACCTGCGTCGCAGCGAGGAGCGGAGGAATCAAGCATGACCGATCTGACTGGTCGCACCGCGATCGTCACCGGCGGCGCCACCCTGCTGGCGCACGGCGTCATCGGCGCCCTGGCCCGCGCCGGTGCCCGTGTCGTGGTGGCCGACATCGACGAGGCCGGCGGCACCGCGGCCGAGAAGCTCGGTGACGAGGTCGCGTTCGTGCGGACCGACATCACCGACGACGCCGCGGTCGCGGACCTCGTGGCCGCCACCGTCGAGCGCTTCGGCGGCATCGACATCGTCGTCAACCTCGCCGCGACCTACCTCGACGAGGGCTTCGCGACCAGCCGGGCCGACTGGCTCACCGCGCTGGACGTCAACCTGGTCAGCATCGTCGAGGTCGTCCGCGCGGCGTACCCGCACCTGCAGGCCAGCGAGCACGCGGCGGTCGTCAACTTCACCTCGATCTCCAGCAAGGTCGCCCAGACCGGGCGCTGGGTCTACCCCGCGTCCAAGGCCGCGATCGTCCAGCTCACCCGGTCGATGGCCACCGACTTCGCCGGCGACGGCATCCGGGTCAACTCGGTCAGCCCCGGCTGGACCTGGTCGAAGATCATGGACGACCTCTCCGGCGGCGACCGCGCCAAGACCGACCGCGTGGCCGCGCCGTTCCACCTGACCGGACGGGTCGGTAACGGCGCCGAGATCGGCGAGGTCGTCGCCTTCCTCGCCTCCGACGCCGCCTCGATCGTCACCGGCGCCGACTGGGCCGCCGACGGCGGCTACTCCGCGCTCGGGCCCGAGCAGGCCGTCCCCGCCATCCCGCAGCTCACCGAGTGAGGACCCCTCCCATGAAGATCGCCATCGTCGGCGCCGGTTTCGCCGGCCTCTCCACCGCCAAGGTGCTGCGTCAGCTCGGGCACGACGTCATCGTCTACGAGAAGACCCTGGACGTCGGCGGCGTGTGGAGCGCCAGCCGCCGCTACCCGGGCCTCAAGACCCAGAACAACAAGG
Organism: Pimelobacter sp. 30-1; assembly: GCF_018831735.1. Lineage (NCBI taxonomy): Bacteria > Bacillati > Actinomycetota > Actinomycetes > Propionibacteriales > Nocardioidaceae > Pimelobacter > Pimelobacter sp. 30-1. Next base: position 104,998 of record NZ_NHTS01000002.1, on the reverse strand, counting down.
GCACCTACGCCCTCTCCGACCAGCCGATGCCCAAGGGCTACCCCGAGTGGCCCTCGGGCGAGCAGGTGCAGTCCTACCTGACGACGTACGCCGAGCGGTTCGGCCTCACGCCGTACCTGCGGCTGGGCACCGAGGTCGAGCTCGCCCACCCCACCGACGGCGGCGGCTGGGACGTCACCACGGCGTCCGGCACCGAGCACTACGACCACCTGGTGCTCGCGAGCGGCATCTTCTCCCGCCCGTTCATCCCGCCGTTCGAGAACCTCGACCTGTTCGAGAAGCTCGGCGGCGAGGTGATGGCCGCCAGCGACTGGCACAGCCTCGACCAGGTGCGCGACAAGCACACCGTCGTCGTCGGCTACGGCAAGTCCGCCTGCGACATCACCGTCGAGATCTCCAAGGTGGCCGCCTCCACCACGGTCGTGGCGCGCGAGCTGCTCTGGAAGATGCCGCGCAAGGTCAAGGGCGTCCTCAACTACAAGTACCTGATGCTCACCCGGCTGGGCGAGGGTCTCTTCCGCTACCGCTCGGTCGCCGGGCCGGAGCGCCTGCTCCACGCCCGTGACTCGGCGATGGCCAACGGCATGCTCGGCAGCGTCGAGAAGGTCACCACCAAGCAGCTCAACCTCGACGACCTCGGCCTGGTGCCCGAGGGCACGTTCAAGGACATCGCGCGCTCGACCGTCTCGCTCGCCACCGAGGGCTTCTTCGAGGGCGTCGCCGAGGGCCGGATCGACGTCCAGCGCGACACGGTCATCGAGCGCTTCGTCGAGCAGGACGGCAAGCCGTTCGCCGAGCTCAGCAACGGCCGGATGATCCCGGTCGACGTCGTCGTCGCAGCGACCGGCTGGACCCAGGACCTGCCGTTCCTCCCCCAGGAGGTCATGGACAAGCTCACCGACGAGAACGGCGACTACCTGCTCTACCGGCAGATCCACCCGATCTACCTGCCCGACCTGAGCTTCGCGGGCTACAACTCGTCGTTCTTCTCGCCGCTCTCGGCCGAGGTCTCGGCGATCTGGATCGGCTCGATGCTCGGCGGCAACCACACGCTGCCCAGCACGACCCAGATGCACGTCGCCGTGCGCGACCGGCTCACCTGGATGCGCGAGCGCACGCAGGGCCAGCACGCCCGCGGCACCAACATCATCCCGTTCTCGGTGCACAACATCGACGAGGTCCTCTCGGACGTCGGCCTCAACGTCGGCCCGCTCACCCGCGCCCGGCAGTGGCTGCTCCCGATCAACCCGAGCAACTACCGCAAGATCACGCCGCGGCTGGCCCGCCGGCTCGGCGTGAAGGCCTCATGAGCCGCCACTACGACGCGATCGTCGTCGGCGCCGGGATCAACGGACTCGTCGCCGCGGCCGAGCTCGCCGGCGCCGGCTGGCGGGTGGCCGTCGTCGAGGAGCGGGACCGGCTCGGCGGCTTCATCGCCTCCGACGAGCTGACCGCGCCCGGCTTCGTGCACGACACCTTCAGCTCGTGGCACCCACTCTTCGTCGCGGGCGGCGGCTACGCCACCCTCGGCGAGGACCTGCACCGGCACGGGCTCGTCTACCGCAACGCCGAGGGACCGGTCACCGCGTCGGTCTCCGAGCGCGGCACGGTCGTCGCCGACCGCGACCCGGAGAAGACGGCCGTCGACTTCGAGCACGCCGCCGACGCCCGCGCGTACGCCGAGATGCTGGCCCAGCTCGACCAGTGGGCGCCGCACGTCTTCGGCGCCCTCGGCTCCGAGCTGCGCACCGGCGACCTCGCCCGCCTCGGGTACGGCGCCGTGCGCGGCCTGGGCCGCGAGGGCCTGACCGAGCTCGTGCGGGTCTCGGCGCAGTCCGGCCGCGGCCTGGCCCGCGAGCGCTTCGCCGGCTTCGAGGTCGACCAGCTCTGGTCGCCCTGGCTGCTGCACGCGGGCCTCGCGCCGGACCAGGCCACCGGCGGGCTGATGCTCCCGGTGATGGCGTTCACCATGCACGCGATCGGCCTGCCGGTCGTCGAGGGCGGCGCGGGCAACTTCGTCGCCGCCTTCGCCGGCCTGCTCGCCGAGCGCGGCGTCGACGTCCTGCTCGGCACCCCGGTCGACCGGATCGTGGTGCGCGACGGGCGGGCCGTCGCCGTCGAGGCCGGTGGCGAGCGGCTGGTCGCCGGTCGCGCGGTGCTCGCCTCCACCTCGACCGGGCGGCTCTACGAGCAGCTCCTCGCCCCCGACGCGGTCACCGACGCCGGCCGCCGGGCCGTCGCCCGGCACCGCCCCGGCCGGGCCGCCACCCAGGTCCACCTCGCGCTCGACCGTCCCGTGCGCTGGACCGACAGCCGCCTCGACGCCGTCCCGCTGATCCACGTCAGCAACGGCGCCGACAGCACCGCCGTCGCCTGCGCCCAGGCCGAGGCCGGGCTGCTGCCGTCCGCACCCACCGTCGTGGTCGGCCAGCAGTGCGTGCTCGACCCGACCCGCGCCCCCGAGGGCCGCGCGACGCTGTGGGTCCAGCTCCAGGAGGTGCCCTGGGCACCGACCGGTGACGCGGCCGGCGAGATCGACGTCCGCGACGGATGGACCGCCGCGGTGGCCGACGCCTACACCGACCGGGTGATCGCCCGGATCGCCGAGCACGCGCCGGACCTGGCCGACAGCATCCTGGCCCGCCACGTCATCTCCCCCACCGCCCTCAGCGCCGCCAACGCCAACGCGGTCCACGGCGACCCCTACGGCGGCGCCGCCGAGCTCGACCAGTCGCTGCTGTGGCGTCCCGGCACCGGGACCGGCCACCGCACCGGTGTCGCCGGGCTCTTCCACATCGGTGCGTTCACGCACCCCGGCCCCGGCCTCGGCGGCGGCTCCGGCCACCTCGTCGCCCAGCAGCTCCTCACCCCTCGCGGCCTGCGCCGCCTCCCCGAAAGGTTCCGCCGATGACCACCGCCCCCAGCACCACGACCGCCCTCGACGGCCTGCTCACCGCGCTCGCGACCGGCGCGGCGACCGTCGTCGACCTCACCGCGCCGCTCTCGTCCGAGACGCCGATCCTGCAGCTCCCCGAGCCGTTCGCCAACACGATCCCGCTCTCGCTCGAGACGGTCAGCGACTTCGACGCCGACGGCCCGTTCTGGGGCTGGCACAACATCCACACCGGCGAGCACACCGGCACCCACCTCGACGCGCCGACCCACTGGGCCACCGGACGCGACGGGCTCTCGGTGGACCAGATCCCGCCGGCCCGCCTGGTCGGCCCCGCGGTCATCATCGACTTCACCGCCGAGGCCGAGGCGAACCCCGACCTGCTGCTCGGCCCCGAGCACTTCGAGGCGTACGTCGCCGAGCACGGCCCGCTCCCCGAGGGCGCCTGGCTGCTCTTCCGCACCGGCTGGAGCAAGTTCAGCCGCGACGCCGAGGCGTTCGCCAACGCCGACGAGAACGGCCCGCACACGCCGGGCGTCTCGGCCGAGGGCGCGCAGTGGCTCGCCGCGTCGTCGATCAGCGGCTTCGGTGTCGAGACGGTCGGCATCGACGCCGGCCAGGCCGGCGGCCTGGAGCCGCCGTTCCCGGTGCACCACTTCCTGCTCGGCGCCGACAAGTACGGCCTGACCCAGCTGCAGAACCTCGACCGGCTGCCGCGCACCGGCGCCGTGATCGTCGTCGCGCCGCTCCCGATCGTCGGCGGCACGGGCTCCCCCGCCCGCGCCCTCGCCATCGTCCCCGCCTGATCCGCACCCGAGGAAGGACCGCCCCGTGCCTGCCATCACCCCCTATGCCGACGACCTCAACGCGCTGCCGCCGCTGGCCTCGCGCTACGTCCAGGTCGAGGAGCTGCCCTGGCAGCCCACCGGCTTCGACGGCATCTCGATGAAGACGCTGCTCCGCGAGCCCGAGACCGGCCTGCTCACCGCGCTGTTCAAGTGGGAGCCCGGCGCCGTGCTCCCCCTGCACGAGCACGTCGAGATCGAGCAGACGTACGTCCTCAGCGGCAGCATCGTCGACCTGGAGGGCGAGACGACCGCGGGCAACTTCTCGTGGCGGCCCAAGGGCAACCAGCACAGCGCGACCTCGCCCGACGGGGCGCTGCTCATCGCGGTCTTCCTCAAGCCCAACGTCTTCCTCGAAGGCCCCGAGGCGGGCACCACCTTGGAGTGACCGCGCGCCCGCGCGTCGCCCCCTCCCACCACCACGACAAGGAAGATCAACGATGGCCGAGCGGTCCTTCGCCCACGAGGTGCTCAAGCTGCGCGCCGGAGAGGGCACGTCCTTCTCCGGCGAGGGCATCCTCGCCGTCACCAAGGCCCTGCTGCAGTCCGGAGTGGCGTACGTCGGCGGCTACCAGGGCGCGCCGATCTCGCACCTGATGGACGTGCTCGGCGACGCGCACGAGATCCTCGAGGAGCTCGGGGTCTACTTCGAGAACAGCGCCTCCGAGGCCACCGCCGCCGCGATGCTCGCCGCGTCGGTGAGCTATCCGCTGCGCGGCGCGATCACGTTCAAGTCGACGGTGGGCACCAACGTCGCCTCGGACGCGCTCGCCAACCTCTCCAGCGGAGGCGTCACCGGCGGGGCGCTCGTCATCGTCGGCGAGGACTACGGCGAGGGCTCCAGCATCATGCAGGAGCGCTCGCACGCCTTCGCCATGAAGTCGCAGATGTGGCTGCTCGACCCGCGCCCCAACATCAGCGCCATCGTGGACGCCGTCGAGGCGGGCTTCGAGCTGTCCGAGGCCAGCAGCACCCCGGTGATGCTCCAGCTCCGGCTGCGCTCGTGCCACCTCTACGGCACGTTCACCGCCAAGGACAACAAGCGCCCGCCGATGACGGTGACCGAGGCGATCGAGAACCCCGCGCGCCAGCTCGACCGGATCGTGCTGCCGCCGGCGAGCTTCCTGCACGAGAAGGAGAAGATCGAGGACCGCTGGCCCGCCGCCGTCGAGTTCATCAAGAGCCGCGGCCTCAACGAGGTGCTCGGTGCGGGCACCTCCGACGTCGGCATCATCGTCCAGGGCGGCGTCTACAACACGCTCAACCGGGCGATGGAGCTGCTCGGCTGCTCCGACGCCTTCGGCAACACCCAGGTGCCGGTCTACGTCATGAACGTGACCTACCCGGTCGTCGACGACGAGATCCTCGACTTCTGCGCCGACAAGCGCGCGGTACTGCTCGTCGAGGAGGGCCAGCCCGACTACATCGAGCAGAACCTCAACGCCATCCTGCGCCGCGCGGGATCACCGGTCGCGCTGCACGGCAAGGACCTGCTCCCGGTCGCGGGCGAGTACACCGCGGCCGCCGTGACCCGCGGGCTCGACGCCTTCCTGCAGAGGTACGTCCCCGACGTCGTGCGGAGCAGCCCGGCGCTGCTCATGCCCGAGGAGGACCCGCGCAGCCCGTTCGCGCCGCGGGTCGACGCGGCCGTCGTACGCCCGCGGCCGCCGGGGCTGTGCACCGGCTGCCCGGAGCGCCCGATCTTCAGCGCGCTCAAGCTGGCCGAGAAGGAGACCGGCAAGCAGCACCACGTGAGCGCCGACATCGGCTGCCACCTGTTCGCCATCAACGAGCCGTTCAACCTCGGCGCCACCACGATGGGCTACGGCCTGGGCTCGGCCGGCGCCGCGGCGCTCAACTCCAAGGACGCCGACCGCCGCACCATCGCCGTCATGGGCGACGGAGGCTTCTGGCACAACGGCCTGACCAGCGGCGTCGGCAACGCGGTCTTCAACCAGAACGACCAGCTGCTGCTCGTCGTCGACAACGCCTACAGCGCCGCCACCGGCGGCCAGGACGTGCTCTCGTCCCAGGCCGACAGCGTGCTGCGCTCGACCAAGCACCCCATCGAGAAGGCCGTCCGCGGCGTCGGCGTCAACTGGGTCAGGACGGTCAGCAACACCTACAAGATCGGCGCCCTGCGCGACGTCTTCGTCAAGGCGCTGACCACCAAGGAGGCCGGCCCCAAGGTCGTCGTCGCGCAGAGCGAGTGCCAGCTCAACCGGCAGCGCCGGGTCAAGCCCCAGCGCGCCAAGGCGATCAAGGAGGGCAAGCGGGTCGTCAAGGAGCGCTTCGGCGTCGACGCCGACACCTGCACCGGCGACCACGCGTGCATCCGGGTCTCCGGCTGCCCGTCGCTGACGATCAAGGCCAACCCCGACCCGATGCGCACCGACCCGGTCGCCACCGTGCTCGACTCCTGCGTCGGGTGCGGGGTGTGCGGCGCCAACGCGCACGCGGCGTCGCTGTGCCCGTCGTTCTACCGGACCGACCTGGTCTACAACCCGACCTGGCGTGACCGCGTGCTGAGCAAGGCGCGCGGCGGCTGGATCGGCTTCCTCACCCGTGGCGTCGAGCGCCGCGCGGCACGCTACGAGATCACCCCGGAGGTGGCGGCCTGATGTCGACCACGACCAGCTGGACCGGCGGGCAGCGGCCCCTCACGATCGCGATCCTGGCCATGGGCGGCGAGGGCGGCGGCGTCCTCGCCGACTGGATCGTCGCGGTCGGTGAGAAGGCCGGCTACCACGCGCAGAACACCTCCGTCGCGGGCGTCGCGCAGCGCACCGGCGCGACGGTCTACTACGTCGAGCTCTACCCGCCGTCGGTCGGCGAGCGGCCTGCCGGCGTCCGCGCGGAGCCGGTGCTGAGCCTGTTCCCCACGCCCGGCGAGGTCGACGTCGTCATCGCCTCCGAGCTGATGGAGGCCGGACGCGCCGTCCAGCGCGGCTTCTCCACGCCCGACCGGACCACGCTCATCGCCTCGACCAACCGGGTCTACTCGATGGACGAGCGGCTCGCGCTCGGCGACGGCCGGGTCGACAGCAACGGCCTGCTGGAGGCGGCGCACGCCGGCTCGCGCAAGCTCATCGCGGCCGACTTCATGAAGCTCGCCGAGGACGCCCGCAGCGTGATCAGCGCGGCGCTCTTCGGCGCGCTGGCCGGCTCCGGCGAGCTGCCCTTCGAGCGCGAGCGCTTCGAGGACGCCATCCGCGCCTCGGGCAAGGGCGTCGACGCCTCGCTCGCCGCCTTCGCCTCCGGGTACGACGCCGCGGGCCGCCCCGCGCCCGTCCCCCTCCCCGCGCCCGCCGCCCCGGCCGGCCCGTCCGGCAGCGGCCCGGTCCCCGTCACCATCGGCCGGCGGCGCCCGGTCGACCCCGCCGAGGAGGCCGCCGCCGAGGAGGAGCGCCGCCGCGACGAGATCGCCCGCTCCCACCCCGGCCACCTCGTCGGGCCGCACCTGCAGCCGCAGGCCGCCCGGGTCGCGAGCGCCTTCCCGGTCGCCGCCCGCTCGATGCTGCTGCACGGCTGCGTGCGCACGGCCGTCTACCAGGACCCCTCGTACGCCGACCGCTACCTGGCCCGGGTCGCGCGGCTCGCCGCGGTCGACCCGGACGCCGAGGGCGAGGCCGCGCTGACCGCCGAGGCCGCCCGGCACGTCGGGCTCTGGATGACCTACCAGGACACGATCCACGTCGCCCAGCAGAAGATCCGGCGCCGCCGGATCGAGGGCGTGCGCGCCGAGGCCAAGGCCGCGCCGGGTCAGCTCGTCAACGTGCGCGAGTACCTGCACCCCCAGGTCGAGGAGATCACCGACACCCTGCCCACCCGTCTGGGTCGCTGGCTCGCCGGATCGTCGTTCTTCGCCAAGGTCGTCGGCAAGGTGACCCGCAACGGCATCGTGGTCAACACGACCGGGATCATCGGCTTCACCCTGCTCTGGATGATGGCCCGGTTCCGCCCGCTGCGGCCGCGCTCGCTGCGCTTCGGCCGCGAGCAGGTCGCCATCGACGCCTGGCTCGACCGGGCCGTCGCCGCGGCGGCCACCGACGCCGACCTGGCCCGCGAGATCGTCGAGTGCCAGCGCGTGCTCAAGGGCTACGGCGCCACGCACCACCACGGCCAGGAGAGCTTCGGGCTGCTCATGGACGCCGTCGACGGTCTCGCCGCGCGTTCCGGCGCCGCCGCCGAGCTGGCCCGGCTGCGCGCCGCCGCCCTCGCGGACGAGGACGGCGGCGCGCTGCGCGCGGCACTCGCCGCGCCGGCGCTCAGAACGGCGCCGGCAGTGCCGGCCGGCACCTGAACGGCGGCGGGGCCTGCGGGTCCAGCGCCCGCTGGATCAGCAGGTTCACGTTGGGGTCGACCGCCATCGCGAGGTGACCGGACAGGTCGAGCCCGCACCGGTCCTGCAGCACGATGTTGGTCACGCCCGGCTCGTCGATCCGGCCGCTCGTGTAGGGCGTCACGACGGTGTCGTAGCGGCTCATGATGTTGGTGTAGGCCACCCCGGGGACGGTGAAGCCGCCCCGGGCCAGGTCGTCGAGGAAGGCGTTCGGCCCCAGGAACTCCAGGCACGACGCGCACTGCGATCGCACGAACTCGGTGACGTCCGGCAGCAGCGGCAGCACCGCCTTGGCCAGGGTCCCGAGGCCGCTCAGCGAGGTGCCGCGGTAGTTGGAGCCGAAGCCCACGAAGTCCTTGACCTTGGCCGCACCGCCCTCGTACTTGAGGTAGTACGCCGCGACCGTCGTCCCCTCGGAGTGGCCGACCAGGTCGACCTCCGCGGCGCCGGTCGCCGTACGGACCCGGTCGACGAAGGCGTCGACCTGCCGGGCGCTCGTGCGCATCGAGCCGAGCCCGCCGACGAGGTCGCCGAACGCGCCCTGGCCGTAGGTCGTGGAGTAGACGCAGTAGCCGGCCGCCGCCAGCCGGGTGCCGTGGTAGAACCAGTTGCTCACTGCCTGGCCCCCCAGCCCGTGCAGGAGGACGACGGGCTCGGGGTGCGCGGCCGAGGGGCGACAGCCCCAGTCGTTCCAGCCGCTGCTCGGGGCCGCTGGTGCCGCCGCGGGAGCGGCCGGAGCCGCGGGCGCGGCGGGCGCGGTGGCCGCGACCACCGCCGTCGCCGTCGCCAGCACGGCGGCGCCGAGGCCGGCGACCCGGGCCCTCCACCCGGGCCGCGCGTGGGATGCTCGTGGGGTCTTCATCGTTCCCTCCCGTTGGGATGCGGTGACAAGGTCTTCCAGGAGTGTGGCGGCGCTCACAGCCCAGCACGACTGGCCCGGCTCTGGAATTCGGGAGCCGCCTTTGTGATCCTTCACAAGTGGACGACCTCACGCTCGACGGGCGACCCGTCGCGGACCTGCTGCGCACCCGGCGCCACCGCCTCGTCGACGAGGTGGTCGCCGAGATCGTCCGCCAGATCCCCGCGTACGCCGACCTGCCGCCGGACCTGCTGTCCGTCGACATCCGGGCCGTGGTCCGCGAGAACCTCGAGGCGTTCGAGGCCGGGCTGGTCGGCCGCGGCGCGGCCGAGAGCACGCTGGCGGCGGTCACCGCATCGGCGTACCGGCGGGCCGAGGAGGGCATCCCGCTGGGCCTGGTGCACCAGGCCTACCTGACCGGCGCGGCCACGGCCTGGGACACCGTCACCGCGGGCGCCGGCCCGGCCGACGGCGCGACGCTGCGCCGGATGGGGCGCGCGGTGCTCGACCACCTGGCCGACGTCCTGGTCCGGGTGGCCGGCGCCTACCTCGAGGAGCTGCGGATGAGCGGAGAGGAGAGCCAGTCGGTGCGGACCTCGCTGCTGACCGCGCTCCTGTCCGGCACCGACGTCCCCCAGGTCGCCGCCACCGTCGGCATCACCCTGCCCGAGAGCTATGTCGTCGTGGCGCTGCGCGTCGAGCCGCCCGGCCCCGGCGACCCGGCCGGGTCCGCGGCCGTCGCCGCGCGGCGCCGGCTGCGCGCCGTACGGGCCGCGCTCACCGACGACCGGGTCAACGTGCCGCTCTTCGAGCTCGACCCCCGCGGCGGGCTCCTCCTGCTGCCGCACACGCCCGGGGACGACCTGCCGCCGCCCGACATCGCGGCCCTGGTCGCACGGCTGAGCACGGCCACCGCGGCCGACGTCTGGGCCGGCCGCGCGGTGCGCCCGGTCGCCGAGGTGCCCGCGGCGCTGGACGAGGCGCGCGACGTCCTCGACCTCGTCGTCCGCACCGCGCGGCCGCCGGGCAGCTATGCCGTCGACGACGTCCTCCTCGACTACCAGCTCTCCCGTCCCGGACCGGTCACGGCGCTGCTGCGCGAGCGGCTCGCTCCCCTGGCCGAGCGGCCCGACCTCGTCGCCACGCTGCGCGCGCACCTGGCGACCGGCCAGAGCCGGCCGCGGACCGCGGCGGCCGTCAGCGTGCACCCCAACACCGTCGACTACCGGCTCCGGCGCATCCAGGACCTGGTCGGGCTCGACCCGTCCTCGGCCGACGACCTGGCCCTGCTCCGGGCCGGGCTGCTCCAGCTCGACGCGTGAGCGGGCACCTCGTGGTCCCCGTGCCTCCCACCCGTCGCACCCCATCGGCTCAACCGATGACTTGAGCCAAAAGGATTCGTTTGCCAGGTGACTCCAGGGGTCCGCACCATGGTGCTGCGCCTCACACTTGGAGTTGAAACCATGTCTGACCAGTCTGTCGTCGAGAAGCACACCATCGGCTACGTCCCACCCGAGGACCGCCATGGCAAGGTGCGTGACCTCTTCACGCTCTGGTTCGGGACGAACATCGCCCCGCTGCCCGTCGTGACCGGCGCCGCCGGTGTCACCGTGTTCGGGCTCGACCTGTTCTGGTGCCTCGTGGCCATCGTCGTCGGCCACCTCGTCGGCGGCATCTTCATGGCGCTGCACTCGGCCCAGGGGCCCCAGATGGGCATCCCCCAGATGATCCAGAGCCGCGGCCAGTTCGGCTCCTACGGCGCCCTGATCGTCGTCGTCATCGCCGCGGTGATGTACCTGGCGTTCTTCGCCTCCAACATCGTGCTCGCGGGCCAGTCGCTGCACGGAATCGCCGACCCGGTCCCGGTCTCGACCGGCATCATCCTCGGCGCGCTGGGCTCCGGGCTGATCTGCGTGATCGGCTACAAGTTCATCCACGCGCTCAACAAGATCGCCACCTGGGTCCTCGGCATCGGCATCGTGCTGGCCATCGGCGCGATCTTCGTGTCCGGCCTGCCCGGCGACTTCTGGAGCCGTGGCGGCTACACGACCGCCGGCTTCCTGGCGACGGTCTCGCTGGCCGCGCTGTGGCAGATCGCCTTCGCGCCCTACGTCTCGGACTACTCGCGCTACCTGCCGGCCGAGGTCGGCGTCCGGGCGACGTTCAACGCGACCTACCTGGGCTGCACGCTCGGCTCGATCCTGCCGTTCGCCTTCGGCGCGATCGTCGCCCTCGCGATGGTCCCTGGTACCGACGTGATGACCGGCGTGCGCGACACCACCGGCTCGCTCGGTACGCCGCTGCTCGTGCTGTTCCTGCTGTCGGTGATCAGCCACAACGCGCTCAACCTCTACGGCACGGTGCTCTCGATGATCACCTGCGTGCAGACCTTCGTCGCCCGCTGGATCCCGACCGCCCGCACCCGCGTGGTCCTGTCCGGCGTCGTGATGGCCGCGGCGGCGTACTTCGCGATCGGCGTCTCCGGCGACTTCATCTCGCACTTCGTCGACATCGTGCTCGCGCTGCTGGTCGTGCTCGTGCCGTGGACCGCGATCAACCTGATCGACTTCTACCTGATCCACCGCGGCAACTACGACCTCGACTCGATCTTCGCGGCCGACGGCGGCATCTACGGGCGGTTCAACCCGCAGGCGATCACGGCCTACGTGATCGGCATCCTCGTGCAGATCCCGTTCATGAACACCCCGCTCTACACCGGGCCGATCTCGGACAACCTCGGCGGCGCCGACCTGAGCTGGATCATCGGCCTGGTCGCCACCGGACCGGTCTACTACTTCCTGGCCCGCGGCCGGAAGCTCGCACCGAGCGAGCTGAGCGGTGCGGTGACCGCAGCCTGACGGGCCCCGCTCCGACGCCTACCGGCCTCCCGCGCGCCGGCGTACCTCACGCACCGAGGAACGCACGAACGCCTGCGCGCGGGAGGTCAGTCGTACGCCCTTCATCGAGGCCAGCACGATCTCGAGCGGCTCGACGGGGTCGGAGATCTCGAGGTTGACGACCTCCGCGCCGTCGTACGTCGTGCTGCTGGCCGGGCGCTGGTTGAGCACCGACCAGCCCTGGCCGTTGGCGACCATCGCGCGCACGGTCTCGAAGCCCCCCGAGCGGTGCCGGATCACCGGCCGTACGCCGGCCGTGGTCACCACCCGCTCCAGGTAGGGCCCGCTGTGGGGCAGGTCGAGCAGCACCATCGGCTCCTCGCCGAGCTCGGCCAGCGCGACCTTCTTGCGGCGCGCGAGCCGGTGCCCCTTGGCCACCAGCACGTAGGGCGCCGCGACGCCGATCCGGACGTGGTCGATGTCGTCGTCGAGGTCGTAGCCGTAGAGCAGCGCGAGCTCGCACCGCCCTGAGCGCAGGGCGTTCTTGAGGGCGGCGTGCTCGTCCTCGACGACCGAGATCCGGATGCCCGGGTGCTCGTCCTCGCACGCCGCGAGCAGCCGCGGCAGCTCGAACGGCCCGAGCGTGGTGAAGCAGCCGATGCTGAGGTCGCCGACGAGCGCCTGGCCCGCGGAGCGGGCGACCTCGGCGAGCTCGGTCGTGTGCACCAGGTAGCTGCGCAGCTCGCGGTAGAACTCCTCACCCGCGGCGGTGAGCGTCAGCCCGCGCGCGTGGTGGCGCAGGAGGAGCTGGACGCCGAGCTCCTTCTCCAGCTGCGCGACGGCGGTCGAGATCGCCGACTGCGAGACCATGAGCTGGCGCGACGCCGCCGTCATGCTGCCCTGCTCGGCCGCCGCGGCGAAGTAGCGCAGCTGCGTCAGGGTGAAGCCGACCTCCGCCATGGCGGACATCCTGCCGCACCGCGGCCGATCGTGCTCAGTCTCAGTGGTCGAGGTTGGCGAGCGTCTCGGGGCGCAGCAGCGCGTCGAGGACGTCGGCGTCCACGCCGCCCGTCGCCAGCGCGAGGTCGCGGACCACGCCCTCGCCGCCGAGCGCCGCCTTGGCGATCTCGGCCGACCGGGCGTAGCCCAGCAGCGGCGTGAGCGCCGTGGCCAGACCCGCGTTGCCGGCCGCGACCGCGGCGAGCTTGGTCGCGTCGACGGTGATGCCGTCGACGCAGAGCTCGCGCAGCGCGTCGAAGGCGGACGCCGTCCACGCGAAGCCCTGGAGCAGCCCGTGGCAGATCACCGGCTCGAACGCGTTGAGCTGGAGCTGACCGCCCTCGGCGGCCATCGTCACCGTGAGGTCGTTGCCGATCACCCAGAACGCGACCTGGTTGACCATCTCGGGGATCACCGGGTTGACCTTGCCGGGCATGATGCTCGACCCGGCCTGGCGGGCCGGGAGCTGGAGCTCGCCGAACCCCGCCTGCGGGCCGGACGACAGCAGCCGCAGGTCGTTGCAGATCTTCGAGGCCTTGACCACGACGCGCTTGAGCACGCCCGAGACCTGCACGAACGCGCCCGTGTCGCTGGTCGCCTCGACCAGGTCGCCGGCGCCGACGACGGGCCGGCCGGTGATCTCGGCGAGGTGCGCGACCGCGCGGCGGTGGTAGTCCGGGTGCGCGGTGATGCCGGTGCCGATCGCGGTGGCGCCGAGGTTGATCTCGCACAGCAGCCCGCGGGAGTCCTCGAGCCGGGCGAGCTCCTCGCGCAAGGTGGTCGCGAAGGCGCCCAGCTCCTGCCCCACCGTCATCGGTACGGCGTCCTGGAGCTGCGTGCGCCCGATCTTGGGGACCGTGCGGAACTCCTGCGCCTTCGCGGCGAACGCGTCGGCCAGGGCGCCGGTGGCGCCCGCGAGCCGGTCGATCGCCGGCAGCAGCGCCAGCCGGACCGCCGTCGGGTAGACGTCGTTGGTCGACTGGCAGCGGTTGACGTGGTCGAGCGGGTGGATCTCGTCGTACGCGCCGCGGGGCAGGCCGAGGATCTCCAGCGCCCGGTTGGCGATCACCTCGTTGGCGTTCATGTTGGTCGAGGTGCCGGCGCCGCCCTGGATGACGTCGACGACGAAGTGCTCGTCGAGGGCTCCGGCGCGGACCTCCTGGGCGGCGGCCGCGACGGCGTCGTACCGGCGGTCGTCGAGGAGGCCGAGCTCGTGGTTGGCGCGGGCCGCGGCGAGCTTGACCGCGCCGAGCGCGGCGACGAGCTCGCGGTGCGCGCCCACGGGCGTGCCGCTGATCGGGAAGTTGGCCAGCGCGCGGGCGGTGTGGACGCCCCAGTAGGCGCCGGCCGGGACGTCGTACGGGCCGAGGGAGTCGTGCTCGGTGCGGGTCGCGGCGCTCATCGGGCGGCGTTCCCCGCGACGTCCAGCGCGGTCCAGGCGAGCGCGGTCGCGGCGTCGAGGAGCGCCTTCTCGGCGTCCCCGCCCACGCAGTGCGCGGCGAACTCGGGCTGGTGGTTGAGCGCGGTGCCCGAGTTGATGCCGATGTAGGGGTGGATCGCGTCGACGACCTGCGAGACGTTGCCCATGTCGGTGGAGGCCCGGTTCATCCGGCGTGCGGGGGTGCCGGGGTCGAAGACCCGGCCGAGCTCGGTGGCGTTGCGCTTGTAGGCGTCGAGCGCCGGCTGGAAGGTGCGGAACTCCGCATAGGGCTTGCTCTCCGGCGTCACCTCGAGCGTCGCGCCGGTGGCCAGCGCGCCCGCCTCGAAGCAGCGCCAGACCTTGTCCTCGGACTCGGCGAGCTGGGCGAGCGACTCGGCCCGGACGTACCAACGCCCCTCGGTGCGGGCGGGGATCGCGTTGGGCGCCTCTCCCCCGTTGGTCATCACGCCGTGCACGCGCACCGTCGGCGGGAGCTGCTGGCGCATCAGGCCGATCGCCACCTGGGCGATGGTGAACGCGTCGGCAGCGTTGATCCCCTGCTCCGGGTACGCCGCCGCGTGGGCCGCCTTGCCGCGGTACTCCACGTGCGAGTGGGACACCGCGAACGGCTCCGCCTCGGCGACGTCGACCGGCGCCGGGTGGGCCATCATCGCCAGGTCCAGGCCCTGGAAGGCGCCGCGCTCCAGCAGCTCGATCTTGCCGCCGCCGCCCTCCTCGGCCGGGGTGCCGAAGACCTCGATCGTCAGGCCCGCGGCATCGGCCAGCGGGGCCAGCGCCCGGGCGGCACCGACGGTGATCGCGGAGATGAGGTTGTGGCCGCAGGCGTGGCCCAGGCCCGGCAGGGCGTCGTACTCGGCGCAGAGGCCGAGGCGGAACGGGCCGCTGCCGATGGTGGCGTGGAACGCCGTCTCCAGGCCGAGGTAGGCCGGCGTGACGTCGTACCCGGACTCGGCGAGGGCCTCCGCGACCCAACGTGAGGCGTTGTGCTCCTCCCACCCGGTCTCGGGGTGGGCGTGCAGCTGCTCGGAGAGCCGGATGAGGCGCTCGGCGTCGGAGCTGATCGTGGTGGCGGCGGCCTGCTTGGTCATGGGGTCACTCGTCTCCGGGGACGCCGTACGAGGGGGCGGTGGTGGGGTCGATCCCGCGCGTGACGTAGTCGTCGCGCTGCGGGAGCCAGACCTCCAGCAGCTCGCGGAGCTGCTCGATGGGCGTGTCGCTCCAGTCGACGCGCAGGTCGGTGACCCGCCAGTCGACGTCCCGGACGACGGACAGGCCCGCCGAGCGGACCGGTCCGGCCTCGCCGCCGGCGGCCAGCCCGGCCTCCAGCGCGGCGAGCAGCCGCTCCTCGAGCTCGCCGGTGGCGGCCGCGAAGCCCGCCGCGACGGCGTCGACGACGCCCGTACCGGCCAGCAGGTTGCCGGCCGCGACCACCTGGTCGGCGACGACGTGGTGGTGGACGCCGAGCGACCCGGTGCCCGAGTACGCGGCGCCCCGGCCGTCGAGGGAGAGCACGGTGAGCTGGCGGTGCTCGACGTGCTCGCGGCCCTCGGTGACGGCGGCGAGGGCCGCCCGCGCGTCGAGGCCGCTCTGCAGGGCGTCGAGGAGCGCCGTACCGAGGCGGGGGTCGGTGATGTTCTGCGACGACGCCCCACCCACACCGGGGCGCAGGTGGATGCACCGCGCGGCCACGGCCGGGCTCGACGAGGTCACCGCGATGCCGACGGCACCGGTGCCGTCGGTCGCCAGCACGGAGAAGGTCACTGCGCGTCCTCGGAGATCACGGCGATCGCGTCGACCTCGACGAGCCACTCGGGCCGGGCGAGCGCGGAGACGACGATGCCCGTCGAGATCGGGTGGACGCCCTTGGTCCAGCGCCCGATCGTCCGGTAGACGGTCTCGCGGTAGCGCGGGTCGATGATGTAGATCGTCAGCTTGACCAGGTGCTCCATCCGGGCCCCGGCCTCCTCGAGCAGCATCTTGATGTTCGCCATCGCCTGCTCGGTCTGCGCCTCGACATCCCCGATCCCCACCGACTCACTGGTGTCGAGGTCCTGCCCGATCTGCCCCCGCACGTAGACGGTGTTCCCCGCGACCACGGCCTGGCACAGGTCGTTGTCGAGGTTCTGCTCCGGATAGGTGACGCTGGTGTTGAACGGACGGATGCGGGTGTGCCCGCCGACGACGATGCTCATGCCCCCAGTCCACTCCACCCCACCCCATGTGTCCAACAGATCTTTCCCACAACCCCCATCTGTTTCCCCAATCCAACCCCCGCCGAAGTAGCAGGGTTCCGGCCCCGAGGGCGCAGGGCTTCCGGGCCGAAGTCGCAGGTCTTCGGCGTCGAGGTCGCGGACTACCCGGCGCGCCCGCACCCTGCACCCTCGGCGCCGACCTCTCACCACCTCGACGGGGGAAGCCTGCGCCCTCGGGCCCGGAACCCTGCGCCCTCGGCGGGGGGAAGGTGCGCTTTCGGTTGGATCAGGAGAAT
This sequence comes from Pimelobacter sp. 30-1, assembly GCF_018831735.1. Lineage (NCBI taxonomy): Bacteria > Bacillati > Actinomycetota > Actinomycetes > Propionibacteriales > Nocardioidaceae > Pimelobacter > Pimelobacter sp. 30-1. The sequence continues at coordinate 88,294 of NZ_NHTS01000002.1, read as the reverse complement.
CGATGTAGTGGTCCCACAACATCTGTTGGACAGAGGGAGCGGGGAGGCCCAGGATCGAGGGAGAGCACATCACGAGGTGTGCCGAGCTTCCGGCAGCAGTGCCGTTCGAGAGGGAGGTTGGGATGTCGAGCGAAGAGATCGAGGTCCTCGTCGTCGGCGCCGGGCAGGCCGGGGTGGCGATGAGCGAGCACCTGAGCGACAACGGCGTGCCGCACCTCGTGCTGGAGCGTGACCGGATCGCGGAGCGCTGGCGGACCGGGCGGTGGGACTCGCTGGTCGCCAACGGCCCAGCCTGGCACGACCGGTTCCCGGGGATGGAGTTCCCGGACGTCGACCCCGACGGGTTCGCCGGCAAGGACCAGGTCGCCGCCTACTTCGAGGCGTACGCCGGCAAGATCGCCGCGCCCGTCCGCACCGGCGTCGAGGTCACCTCGGTGACCCGCCACGAGGGTCGCCCCGGGTTCCGGGTCGAGACGTCCGAGGGCACGATCGACGCCCGCTTCGTGGTCGCCGCGACGGGCCCGTTCCAGCGTCCCGTCTTCCCGCCGATCGTGCCCGAGGGTGCGGTCGCGACCCAGATCCACTCCAGCGACTACCGCAACCCGGACCAGCTGCCCGAGGGCGGCGTCCTCGTGGTCGGCGCCGGCTCGTCCGGCGTCCAGATCGCCGACGAGCTGCAGCGCTCGGGCCGCGAGGTCTACCTCTCGGTCGGGCCGCACGACCGGCCGCCGCGGAGCTACCGCGGCCGCGACTTCTGCTGGTGGCTCGGCGTCCTGGACCTGTGGGACCTGGAGACCCCGGCCGCCGGCGCCGAGCACGTCACGATCGCCGTCAGCGGCGCGCGCGGCGGGCACACGGTCGACTTCCGGGCGCTCGGCCGCCAGGGCGTGAACCTCGTGGGCATGACCGACACGTACGACGACGGCGTGCTCTCGTTCCGTACCGACCTCGCCGCCAACGTCGCCGCCGGCGACGCCAACCTGTTCGCGCTGCTCGACCAGGCCGACGCCTACATCGAGCGCAACGGCCTCGACCTGTCCGAGGAGCCCGAGGCCCGCGTCCTCGGCGCCGACCCCGCGTGCCTCACCGACCCGACCCTCACGCTCGACCTGGCCACCGCCGGCATCACCTCGATCGTGTGGGCCACCGGCTTCGCGGTCGACTACTCCTGGCTCCAGGTCGACGCCTTCGACGAGACCGGCAAGCCGGCCCACCGTCGGGGCATCTCGACCGAGCCGGGCGTCTACTTCGTCGGCCTGCCCTGGCTCTCCCGCCGCGGCTCGAGCTTCATCTGGGGCGTGTGGCACGACGCCAAGCACGTCGCGGGGCACATCGCGACCCGCCGCAGCTACCTGACGTACGACGCCGAGCAGCGCGCCAACATGCGGGTCGCACCCTGACGCGGAGCCGCGCCACCGCGGCGACGATGGGCGGATGCGAGCCAGAGCGCTGTCGTCCGCCCTCGTCGCCGCCCTGCTGCTCCTGGTCGCTCCCCTAGCAAGCGCCGCCGCGCCCACGGCGCCGGCAACCCAGGCGGCCGGAACCGGCACGATCAGCGGCACGGTCACCGTCCCCCACGGGTACGACGTCCGCGCGGTGCGGATCCTCGCCACCCCCGCGGGCACCCCCACCGGCGTCGTCGGCGCGCCGGGCACCTGGGTGCGCCCCGACGGGACGTTCGACCTGACCGGGCTCGCCCCCGGCCCGTACAACGTCGCTTTCGGGACCTACTGGTCCGACATGAACCCGTGCTCCTCCAGCCGGGACCGCTGGTGGACCGCGCCGGGCCAAGCGACCGGCATCTGCACGAACGACGTCCTCACCGGCGCGGGCGTGGTCACCGTGACCGACGCCGGCGTGACCGATCTCGGCACCACGCCCGTCCTGACCGCCTTCACTCCCTACCGCTTCGGCGGCCGCGTGGTCGCGGCACCCGGCCGCACCACCGCCGGCCTGCGGGCCGAGGTCTGGCACGAGGGCGACGGGATCTGGAACATCCCCGGCGGCTGGTACCGCCTCACCGGCGTCCCGGCCCAGGTCCTCGACGCGACCGGGACGTTCGGGTTCGACCTCGTCGACCCGCTGGGCAGCAACCGGCTCGCGATCCGGTTCGTCGACGCCGCCGGCCAGGGGTACGCCTTCTCGTTCGGCACCGGCGGGCTCACCGTCGCGACGCCCGGGGCGAGCGGCGCCGACTTCGGCACCGGATCGACCGGACTGCTGGCGGTCCCCTGGGCGCGCACGGCCGACATCGACACCGGAGCCCTGCAGCTCAAGCTGCCGGTCGGCTACACCAGCGGCGGCGTCACGCTGTCGGGCGCGCACGAGTGGGGCCGGACCCTGACCGCGCACTCCACCGTCGTCTGGTCCGATCCCGCGGTCGGCACCGACTTCCAGTGGTACCGCAACGGCGTCGCCATCGACGGCGCCGTCGGGCCGTCGTACGTGCTCGACGGCCTGGACGACGGCTGGGAGGCGGGGATCAGCGCCCGCGCCGTGCCCGCCGGCCCCTGGGCCTCGACCGGCCCTCCGGCCGACTCGGCCGTCGCGGTCATCGAGAACACGACCCCCTACAGCGCGGCTCCGCCGTCGGTCTCCGGCCGCGCCGAGTACGGCGCGCGGCTGACCGCGAGCCTCGGCACCTGGCGGCCGAGCGCGGGCGAGCTGACCTACCGCTACCAGTGGTTCCGCGGTACGACGGCGATCCCCGGCGCCACGACCGCGGCCTACACCCCCGGCCTGAGCGACCTCGGCCGGCGGCTCTCGGTCGCGGTGACCGCCGAGCACGACCCGTGGTTCGCCGGGCCGGCCACCGCCCGGTCGGCGCTCACCCCGGCGGTCGCCCCGGCCCCGATGCCCGCCTCGTGGGTCCGGCGCTGGCCGGCCCGCTCCGGATCCCCCCGGGTGGGGCGCACCGTCCGTGTGGGGCGGCCGGTGCTCTCCGCCGCGGGGCTGGCGCAGCGCCCCACCACCACCTTCCAGTGGTACGCCGGCCAGCGCGCCCTCCCCCGCGCCACCACCCCGCGGCTGCGGATCACCCGCGCCCTGCGCGGGAAGGTGGTCACGGTAGTGGTGACGGTTCGCAAGCCCGGCTACGAGCCGCGCAGCCGCACCGTCCGGCTCGGCCGCGCCCGCTGACCGGCCGGGCCGGGCGGGACCGGACCGGACCGACCGACCGCAACGCAGATGCGCCCGGTACGGCGGCAGTCCCCTGCCGCCGTACCGGGCGCGACCCAGCCGGCAGAGTTGCGCCTCACGCCAGCTGGGTGACCTCCCGCCGGAACGGCACCTCGTCGTTCGAGGGCAGCACGGCGTCGAACTCCTCGGCGGCACGGCGGCCGCTCCACACGGCGGCGGCGATGGTGCCGGGCGCCCAGGCGTCGCCGATCCCCCGCACCGACGCGATCTCCCCGGCCTCGCGTCGCGCGACCAGGTCGAGGTAGAGCTCCTCGCGCGGCAGCCGCGCGGTGACCATCACGACCGCGTCGCACTCCAGGTCGCGCTCGATGCTCGCGTAGGTGTCGCGGACCGTGACGCCACCGGCTCCGACGGACACGACCGCGTGGTCGGTGACCCGCGCGATGCCGTTCTCGATGAGCCGGCGCTGGATCCGGTTGACCTCGAAGGTGTTGTTGGTCCACGACGAGACCTGCGATGCCGGGGTGACGATCGAGACGTCGTAGCCCTTCTGCGCGAGCAGCTCGGCGACGACCCCGCCCAGGTAGTAGTGGTCGTCGTCGTAGACGACGACCTTCTTGCCGTCGGGCAGCCGCCCGGCGAACAGGTCGTCCGGTCCGAGCACCTGAATGCCCTCGGCGATCGGCAGCGCGGTGGTGTGGAAGCGCGCGACGCCGTCGGTGCGCCAGGTGGCGCCGGTCGCGGTGATCACGTGCTCGAAGCCGAACTCGACGATGTCGTCGGCGCTCATCGGGCTCTCGCGGTAGATCTCCACGTTGGGCAGCTCGGCGAGCACGGCCTCGCGGTACTCCTTGACCCGGCCCCACGCGGAGAGCCCCGGCAGTGCGGACTCCTGGGTCACCCGGCCGCCCAGGTCGCGACCGGCCTCGGCGAGCACGACGTCGTACCCGCGGACGCCGAGGGCGCGCGCGGCCTCCAGCCCGGAGGGACCGGCGCCGACGACGAGGACGCGGGCGTCGCTCTCCTTGGCCCGGATGCGCTCGGGGTGCCAGCCGCGGCGCCACTCCTCGCCCATGCTGGGGTTCTGGGTGCAGCGGATCGGCGACATGGTGAGGTCGCCGGAGACGCAGATGTTGCAGCCGATGCACTCGCGGATCAGGTTGAGCCGGCCGTCGCGGATCTTGTTGGGCAGGAACGGGTCGGCGATCGAGGGCCGGGCCGCACCGATCAGGTCGAGGATGCCCGCCTTGATCTGGCGCACCATCGCGTCGGGCGAGGTGAACCGGCCGACGCCGACGACCGGCTTGGTGGTGAGCTTCTTGAGTCCGGCGACGAACTCCTCCTGGCGGCCCTCGGGGGCGAAGCGGGAGGTGACCGAGTCGCCCTCCCAGCTGCCCATCGCGAAGTCCCAGAGGTCGGGCAGCTCGCCGAGCTCGCGCAGCACGCCCTCGATGTCCTCGCGGGTGATGCCGCCGTCGATCTCCTCCTCGACCGTGATCCGGCACGCGACCGCGGCCCGGCCGGCGCACTCCTCGAGGGTGTCCTCGAGCAGCTCCTTGAGCAGCCGCATGCGGTTCTCGAGCGAGCCGCCGTACTCGTCGGTGCGCTGGTTGTAGCGCTTCGAGAGGAAGTGGTGGACGCCGCTGTAGCCGTGCGCACCGTAGACGTAGACGATGTCGTAACCCGCCTCGATCGAGCGCCGTACGGCGTTGCGGTGCCAGCGCCGCAGGTCGTCGATGTCCTGCTTGGTCATCGCCCGCGCCTGGATCGGCGCGATGGTGTCGGGTGCGACCGGCAGGTGGCCGGGCCCGAGCGGGGTCTCGCGGCTGAGCTGGTTGGGCGCGTTCATGCCGTTGTGCGCGAGCTCGATCCCGGCCAGGCCGCCACCCTCGTGGATCGCGTCGGCGATCCGCTTGAGCGCGGGCAGGTCCTGGTCGTCCCAGATCCGCAGCTCGATGAACGGCGCGATGTCGGAGGTCGCGTGGATCTCGACCTGCTCGGTGCACACGACCGACCAGCCGCCCTCGGCCTTGATCTTGCGCATCGAGGCCTGCGCGCTCGGGTCGCGGTAGCCCATGCCGTTGCAGTGCGGCACCTGGTAGAAGCGGTTCTTCGTCGTGAACGGGCCGATCTGCACCGGCTCGAACAGGACGTCGTACGGCGCGGCCACGGTGGGCTGCTCGGTCATCGGGTCGCCTCCTGGGCGGGTTCGGTCGGGTCGTCGTGGGTGTCGAGCGAGCGGGCCTGGGCGCGCACGGGCCGGCCGAGCGCGTAGCCGACGGCGCAGAGCACTATCAGGCAGGCAAGGGTGCCGAGCGTGAACGTCTCGAAGGTGCCCTGGCTGACGCCCCAGATCTCGCGGAAGTCGTAGTCCTCGCCGAAGAGCCGCTCCAGCGTGCCCGGGAAGACCGCGACCCACGAGCCGAGCACGATCCAGGCGAACGCCACCCAGCCGAGCAGCGCGAAGCCGCGGTCGGAGACGGGCACCCGGAAGGGCCGCGGGCGGTCAGGGTAGCGGGTGCGCAGCCGGATGGCGGCCGGGATCACCAGCAGGTAGCTCAGCAGGAACGTCGAGATGGAGATGGTGAGCACCACGCCGAAGATCGAGGCGCCCGAGCCGGTCACCTGCATCGCGACGAGCATGAAGGTCGTCGAGACCACACCGGAGAGCAGGTTGACCCGGACCGGTGTACCGAGGCCGGGGTGGAAGCGGCCGAAGAAGCCGCCGAAGAAGGCGCCGTCGGCGGCCGTCATCGCCTGCATCCGGTCGGAAATGATCATCCACGCCGCACCCTGGCTCATCAGGATGTAGACGAAGGCGATCGCGGTGATCTTGAGCAGCACGTCGGCCGCGCCGCCGTAGACCGAGTAGACCGTGCCCACGGCGTCGAGCAGGCCGCCGATGCCGGTGATGTCGTCCTTGGGGACGACGAGCAGGATCGCGAAGATCGGCACCAGGTAGCAGACCGCGGCGGTCGCGCAGGAGCGGAAGATCGAGACTGGTACGTCGCGCGCCGGGTTCTCCATCTCGCCCGCGGCACTGTTGGACGACTCGAAGCCGAGGTAGGCGAACAGCAGGATCGGCACCGAGCCGAACAGGCCGAGCAGCGTGGGGCTGAAGTCGCCGGCGCTGAGCCCGACGACGCCGTTCTTGGCGGCGTAGATGATCGTGGTCAGCACGAAGAAGGCGAGCAGGCCCACCTTGAGCAGCGCACCGCTGGTCGGCAGCCACTTGCCCTTGGCCAGGCTGGCGATCGCGGCGAGCACGGTGATCCAGATGAAGACGATCTTGAACACGTAGTCGGCGAACGAGCCGTGCTCCAGCGGCGAGATGTAGACGCTCACCGTCTCGGCGGCGAGGAACGCCATCGAGCCACCGACCCAGACGGGCTGGGTGATCCAGGTGAGGATCGCCGCGACGGCCGCGGCCGGGCGGCCGAAGGCGTCGCGGACCCAGGTGTAGGCCCCGCCCTCCTCGCTGAAGGCGGCGCCGGTCTCGGCGAAGATCAGGCCGTAGGGCACGAGGAAGAACACCGCGAGCACGAGCGCCCAGGTGAACGCCTCGGCGCCGAACGTCGACACCTGGCCGAGGGTCTCGAGACCGACGACGGCGGCGATGAGCAGGAAGACGATGTCGAAGCGCCGCAGCGTCTTGTGCAGCAGCGCCTGCTGCTCCGCGGCGAGCGCGGTCGGTTGGTTGGTCTGCGTCATGGTGTGCGTGTCCCTTGGGGCGTGGTGGTGGCTCGGGGAGGTCAGTGGTTGATCCAGACGGTCTTGAGACCGACGTACTTGTCGAGGGCGTGGAGCGAGAGGTCGCGACCGAAGCCGGAGCCCTTGAACCCGCCGAACGGCGTCCAGGCGCTGAAGGCGTCGACGCCGTTGATGGTCACGGTCCCGGCGTGGATCCGATCGGCCAGGCGGTGCGCCCGGCTGAGGCTTCCGGTGGCCACCGAGGCGGCGAGTCCGTACGCCGTGTCGTTGGCGAGCGCGACGGCCTCGTCCTCGGTGCCGAAGGGGGTGATCGCGAGGACCGGCCCGAAGACCTCCTCGCGGGCGAGCGGGTCGGTCGGCGCGACGTCGTCGAAGACCGTGGGCTGGACGTAGGCGTCGCTGCCGCCACGGGTGATCCGCTCGCCGCCGGTGACCAGGCGGGCGCTGCTCGCGCGGGCGGCGTCGACGTACTCCATGATCCGGTCGGTCTGCTCGGGCGAGACGATCGCGCCCATGCCGGCGGCCGGGTCGAGCGGGTCGCCGGGCGCGTACGCCGCCGCCTCGGCCGCGACGAGCGCGACGAACTCCTCGTGCACCTCGCGCTGGACGAGGACCCGCGAGTGCGCCGAGCAGACGGCGCCCTGGTTGAACCAGATGCCGAAGGCGGTGGCCTTGGCGGTGGCGGCGAGGTCCTCGGCGTCGGCGAACACGACGTGGGGGCTCTTGCCGCCGCACTCGAGCCAGACCTGCTTGAGGTTGGAGCGGCCGGCGTACTGGAGGAAGTAGGCGCCGACCTCGGTCGAGCCGGTGAACGCGAGGACGTCGACGTCGGGGTGCAGGCCGAGTGCCTGGCCGGTGGTCTCCCCCAGGCCGGGCACGACGTTGAGCACGCCCTCGGGGATGCCGGCCTCGACGGCGAGCTCGGCGATCCGCAGCGCCGACGAGGGCGACTGCTCGGCCGGCTTGAGCACGACGCTGTTGCCGGCAGCCATCGCCGGCGCGACCTTCCAGGCGAGCATGTCGACCGGGTAGTTCCACGGCACGACGGCGCCGACGACGCCGAGCGGGACCCGGCGGATCAGCGCGGTGGTGCCGGGCGGGGTGGGCGCGACCTCGTCGTTGATCTTGTCGATCGCCTCGGCGTAGTAGCGGAAGAGGTCGACCGAGAACGGCAGGTCGAGCTCGTGGGCGTCGACCACGCGCTTGCCCATGTCGAGGGAGTCGAGGACGGCGAGCTCGGCCGCGTGGGTGGCGAGCAGGTCGGCGAAGCGCAGCATCCGCTCGCGGCGGAAGGCGGCACCGGCCCGGCTCCAGGTGCCGGCCGCGAACGTCGCCCGGGCACTGCGGACGGCAGCGTCGACGCCGGCGGCACCGGCGTCGGCGACCTCGCCCAGCAGGGCGCCGGTGGCGGGATTGCGGTTCTCGAAGCTGCCCTCGGCGGTGTCGACGAACGCGCCGCCGACGAAGGGGCGGGTCCGGAAGGAGACCTCGGCGGCCTGCCCGATCCAGTCCTGATGTGTGCGCACAAGTGATCCTTTCTTTGCGCTTCGGCGCAAATATGGCCCGGATCACATCGACCTGTCAATGCTCCCGCCGATTTCCGCCCCGGCCGCTACGGTGGGCCCATGGCACGACGCAAGGACCAGGCCGCGCGCCGCGAGCACCTCATCGCGGCGACCCTGACGATCATCGCCACCCACGGCCTCGGCGGCGTCACCATGAAGAACATCGCCGACGAGGCGGGCATCTCGCCACGCCTGGTCGCCTACTACTACCCCGACCTCGAGAGCCTCGTCGAGGCCGCGCACCAGGCCGCCACCGAGCGCTACTACTGGTCGCGCCAGCGCGTGGTCGAGGACGACCTCCCGCCCGTCGACAAGCTCGCCCGCCTCATGCACTCGGGGCTTCCGCGCGGCGAGGACCTCCTCCTCAGCCAGGTGCTCGACGAGATCTCGGTCAACGCCAGCCGCAGCCCGATGCACGCGACGCTGATGACGCTGCTCTTCGACCGCGAGGTCTCGCTCTACACCTCGGTGCTCGAGGCCGGCCGCGCCGTCGGCGTCTTCACGCTCACCGACCCGGCCGACCTGGTCGCGCGCAACTTCGTCGCGCTCGAGGACGCGCTCGGCCTGCACCTGCTCGCCCACAACTCCTCGCTCACCCTGGAGCGCGCCGAGCAGCAGCTCGCGAGCTATGCGTTCGCCACCACCGGGATCCGGGTCGCGCCGACCGCCCCAGTTGCCGCATCGAGCAAAGAATAGGGAAATCTCAGTCGCGCAGGACCCGGCCCACGAAGGCCCGCAGGTTGGTGTCGAGCCGGGCCACCCGCTGCTCGGTGCTCAGGGTCTCGAACATGCCCGGCGAGTCGGTGCTCAGCTTGCCGCGCACAGTCAGCGAGCAGGACAGGTTGGCGCAGACGTAGGTGCCCACCGAGTGGCCCTGCTTGCCGGCCTTGCCCGCCCGCGGCGCCACCCACAGGGCCACGCCGCCCGACTGGACGGTCATGCAGAGCGAGCACATGCTGCGCCGGGCCCCGACCCCCGCCTCGGGCGCGCGCAGGACGGCGCCGACCAGGCGGTCGTCGTACCGGGTGACGAGGTGGCCGCGGGTGCGCGACTGCGGGTCGCGCCAACCGAGGTAGTCCAGGTCGCCCCACGGCCGCTCGGCGAGGTCGCGCGGCACGTGGAGGCGCGCCGCCTCGCCCTTCGAGCAGTTCACGAAGGACGCGCGGATCTCGCGCTCGGTCAGCGGGTTCATGTCCACGACGGTACGTCTGCCTATATGCTTTAGGCAAAACCCGACTATCCTTAGGAAGAGGAGCCGCCGTGCCCCGCGCCGGACTCACCCCCGACCTCGTCACCGCCGCCGCGGCCGACCTCGCCGACCGGATCGGGTACGACGCGCTCACCCTCTCCGCGCTCGCCCGCGAGCTCGGCGTCAAGACCCCCAGCCTCTACGCCCACGTCGCCGGCCTCGACGCCCTGCGCGCCGACCTCACCCGCCTGGCCCTCGACGAGCTCGCCGACCGCGCCGCGACCGCCCTCGCCGGCCGCTCGGGCCGCGACGCCCTCCACGCCTTCGCCGACACCTACCGCACCTACGCCCACACCCACCCGGGCCGGTACGACGCCGCCCGCGCCCCGGTCACCGCGGACTCCCCCGCGCTCGCCGCCGGCCGGCGCAACGCCGAGCTCACCCGCAGCGTGCTGCGCGGCTACGCGCTCGCGCCGTCGTACGAGGTGCACGCGATCCGGCTGCTCGGCAGCGTCGTGCACGGCTTCGCCAGCCTCGAGCTGTCGGGATCCTTCGCGCACAGCGCGCCGCCGAGCGACGCGAGCTGGGTCGCGGTGCTGGACGCCCTGGACGCGACCCTGCAGGGCTGGCCGGCCTAGCGCACGCCCCACGAGTAGGTCTGCTTGCGCAGCTTGAGGTAGACCAGCGCCTCGGTCGACATCACGCCCGGGATGGTGCGGATCCGGCTCGAGATGATCTCGAGCAGGTGCGCGTCGCTCTCGCAGACGACCTCGGCGAGCACGTCGAAGGAGCCGGCGGTGATGACGACGTAGTCGACCTCCTTGACCTCCGCGAGCGCGTCCGCGATGGGCTCGAGCTCGCCGGTGGCGCGGATGCCGATCATCGCCTGGCGGGCGAAGCCGATCTCGGTGGGGTCGGTGACCGCGACGACCTGCATGACGCCGCTGTCGACCAGGCGCTGGACGCGCTGGCGTACGGCGGCCTCGGAGAGGCCCACGGCCTTGCCGATGGCGGCGTAGGAGCGGCGCCCGTCCTCCTGGAGCTCGGCGATGATCGCCTTGGAGACGTCGTCGAGCGGGGTGGACTTCGGCTTGGTCACGGGGCGATCCTCACAGCCCGGAGGGCGCCTGTGCAACATCCATGTACGGATTTCGTTGCAATCAGGTGCATTGCCTTCGGAATCCCTTGTCATGTGATCTGAGTCATGTCACGATGCGACGTCGGCTCCGGGGGGTTCGGAGCCTCTGGGAGGTGGCGAATCGTTGACTGGTCGAATGAGCCGGAGGACCGCGCTGAAGACGGGCGCGGGGGTGGCGTTCGGCGCCGCGAGCCTGGGCGTGCTCCCGCTGTTCGGTACGCCGGACCGCAAGCAGGATCCCGCCAAGTGCCGCACCCGTGACCTCTCCGCGTCCGAGAAGCGGCTGATCGTCTCGAACTGGCCCGGCTACATGGACGAGGACGAGGACGGCAGCCCGTCCACCCTGACCATGTTCCAGGAGCGGACCGGCATCAAGGTCGACTACACCGCCGACGTCAACGACAACCTGGAGTTCTTCGCCAAGGTGGTCAACCAGCTCGGCTCGTGCACCTCCTCCAAGCGTGACCTGTTCATGCTCACCGACTGGATGGCGGCGCGGATGATCCAGGTGGGCTGGATCCAGCCGCTCGACAAGGCCAAGGTCCCCAACCTGCACACCAACCTGATCGACTCGCTCGCGCACGTCGGGTGGGACGAGGACCGCAGCTACTCCGCGCCCTGGCAGAGCGGCCTGACCGGCATCGCCTACAACAAGTCCAAGGTCAAGGAGGTCCGCTCCTTCGACGAGCTGCTGACCCGCCCGGACCTCAAGGGCCGCATCTCGCTGCTCACCGAGATGCGCGACACGATGGGCCTGCTGCTGCTCGCCGAGGGCGCCGACCCGTCGAAGTTCACCGACAGCGAGTGGGACAACGCGATCGACCGGCTGCGCAAGGTACGCCGCGACGGCCAGATCCGCGCCTTCACCGGCAACGAGTACATCCAGGACCTCTCCGCCGGCAACATCCTCGCCTGCGAGGCGTGGTCGGGCGACGTGGCGGCGGCCGAGAACGAGGACCTGGTCTTCGTGGCCCCCGAGGAGGGCCAGATGATCTGGGCCGACAACATGCTGATCCCCAACCTGGCGACCCACCAGGGCAACGCCGAGGAGTGGATCAACTTCTACTACGAGCCGGAGATCGCGGCGAAGCTCGCGTCCTTCGTCTGGTACATCTGCCCCGTCAAGGGCGCCCAGGAGGCGATGGAGAAGATCGATCCGGACCTCGTCGACAACCCGCTGATCTTCCCGACCGAGGAGTCGCTGGCCACCACGCACGCGTTCATGGCCCTCGAGGAGTTCCAGATCCGCGCCTACGAAGGAGATTTCGCCGATGTCATTGGCGGCTGACAGCACGACCGGCAGCGCGCGGAGCCTCCGGCTCACCGCGCTCACCAAGGAGTTCGCGACCTTCACCGCGGTCCGGTCGCTCGACCTCGAGGTCCCGGCCGGCACCTTCTTCGCGCTGCTCGGCCCGTCGGGCTGCGGCAAGACGACGACGCTGCGGATGGTCGCCGGCCTGGACACCCCGACGTCCGGGACGATCCACCTCGGCGAGGACGAGATCACCTACCAGAAGCCCTACCGGCGCCCGGTCAACACGGTCTTCCAGAACTACGCGCTCTTCCCCCACCTCAACATCCACGACAACGTCGCCTTCGGCCTGCGCCGGCGCGGGGTCAAGGACGTCGACCGCCAGGTCGAGGAGATGCTGGCGCTGGTCGAGCTCGAGGCCCAGGCCCGCAAGAAGCCGCCGCAGATGTCGGGCGGCCAGCAGCAGCGGGTCGCGCTCGCCCGGGCGCTCATCAACCGGCCCGAGGTGCTGCTGCTCGACGAGCCGCTCGGCGCCCTCGACCTCAAGCTGCGCCGCGGCATGCAGATCGAGCTCAAGCGGATCCAGACCGAGGTCGGCCTCACCTTCGTGCACGTCACGCACGACCAGGAGGAGGCCATGACGATGGCCGACACCATCGCGGTCATGAACGGTGGTGTGATCGAGCAGATGGGCTCCCCCGCCGAGCTCTACGAGAACCCGCGCACGACCTTCGTCGCCAACTTCCTCGGCCAGACCAACCTGATGCCCGGCAGTGTCGCCAGCGCCGACGGCGACGTCGTCCGCGTCGACATGCACGGCACCCAGGTCTCCATCCCTGCGGAGCGGGCGCACACCCGCGAGGGCAACGGCTGGGTCGGCATCCGTCCCGAGAAGGTGCTCCTCGCCCCCGAGGGCGAGCCGATCGACGCACCCGGCAACCACATGACCGGCGGCGTGATCACCGACGTCAGCTTCGTCGGCGTCAGCACCCAGTACCTCGTCCGGATGCCGTGGGGCCAGGAGCTGATGGCCTTCGAGCAGAACACCGGCCGGCGCGCCGTCCTGGCCCACGGGACCAAGGTCGACGTCTCCTGGCGCCCGGAGTTCGCCTTCCTGCTCCCGTCGACCCAGGACGTCAACGCGGGCGCTGTGGAGGAGGCCTGATGACCGGCCGCAAGCTCACCGGCTACTGGCTGATCCTGCCGGCGGCGCTGTGGCTCGGCCTCTTCTTCGCCATCCCGTTCTACTCGCTGCTCGCCAACAGCCTCTACGACCCCGACGGCTCGGTCCTGACCGGGTACGACGTCAGCTACCGCTTCGCGAACTTCGCCGACGCGATCCGCGCCTCGGGCCCCGAGCTGTGGCGCTCGATCTGGTACGCCGGCCTGGCCACCGCGATCTGCCTGGTGCTGGGCTACCTGCTGGCCTACGCGATCGCGTTCAAGGCCGGCAAGTACCGCAACCTCATGCTGGTGCTGGTGATCGCGCCGTTCTTCACCAGCTTCCTGGTCCGCACGCTGTCGTGGAAGCTGATCCTCGCCGACGACGGCTTCATCGTCGACACGCTGCGCTTCGTCCACATCCTCGGCGAGGACGGCCGGCTGCTCGCGACCCCGGTGGCGGTGATCGCGGGCCTGGTCTACAACTTCCTGCCGTTCATGGTGCTGCCCCTCTACGCCAGCCTCGAGAAGATCGACGGCCGGCTGGTCGAGGCGGCCGGCGACCTCTACGCCTCGCCCCTGCGCGGGTTCTTCAAGGTGACCCTGCCGCTGTCGATGCCCGGCGTCGTCGCCGGCACGCTGCTCACCTTCATCCCGGCGGCCGGCGACTACATCAACGCCCAGCTGCTGGGCAGCCCGAACCAGCGCATGGTCGGCAACGTCATCCAGGACCTCTACACCGACACCGGCGACTACGCCGCGGCCGGCGCCCTGTCGGTCACCCTGATGGTGATCATCGTGGCCGCGGTCCTCGTCTACATCCGCAGGGCCGGAACGGAGGAGCTGCTGTGAACGCCATCCAGCGCGTCGGACGGTGGATCGGCGACCACCTCGTCCTCCTGGGCGGACTGCTCGTCGTCGCCTACATGTTCACGCCGATCGCGGTCGTGATGCTGATGAGCTTCAACGACAGCAGCCACTCGCGCAACGTCTACGCCTTCCGCGGCTTCACCCTCGACAACTGGACCAACGCCTGCGGCCCCGACGGCATGTGCGAGGCAGTTCTCCGCAGCGTCGGCATCGGCCTGGCCGCCACCGTCGCGGCGACGATCCTCGGCACGCTCGCGGCGTTCGCGCTGGTCCGGCACTCGTTCGCGGGCCGCTCGGCGATGAACACCCTGATCTTCCTGCCGATGGCCTCGCCCGAGATCGTGATGGGCTCCTCGCTGCTCGCCCTGTTCGTCTCGACCGGCAACGGCGGACGCCTCGGCGTGGTCACGATCTTCATCGCCCACGTGATGTTCTGCCTGTCGTTCGTCGTGGTGACCGTGAAGGCCCGGCTGGCCGGGCTCGACCGCAACCTGGAGCAGGCGGCGATGGACCTCTACGCCTCCGAGTCGGTGACCTTCTGGAAGGTCACCTTCCCCCTGGTCCTGCCCGGCATCGCGGCCGCCGCGCTGCTCAGCTTCTCGCTGTCGTTCGACGACTTCATCATCACCAACCTCAACGCCGGCCAGACCGTCACCTTCCCGATGTACGTCTGGGGCGTCGCGCAGCGCGGCGTACCGATGCAGGTCAACGTGATCGGCACGATCATGTTCCTGATCTCGCTGCTCATCGTGGTGGGCAACATGCTGGCTTCCCGCCGCAAGCCGGCCGCGGCCTGACCGCCCTCCCCCAGCACGCCGAAACGGCGGCCCGGATCTCGATGATCCGGGCCGCCGTTCGGTGGTGGCGGCGGGCGCCGCTGCAGGTCGCCCGGTGCTACAGCAGGTTCGCCGCCTCGGTGAGGACCGCACGGAGCTTCTGCTCGATCTCGTCGAAGTGCTCCTGGCCGCAGATCAGCGGCGGGGAGAGCTGGATGACCGGGTCGCCGCGGTCGTCGGCCCGGCAGTAGAGACCGGCGTCGTAGAGCGCCTTGGACAGGAAGCCGCGGAGCAGGCGCTCGGACTCGGCCTCGTCGAAGGTCTCCTTGGTCGCCTTGTCCTTGACCAGCTCGATGCCGTAGAAGAAGCCGTCGCCGCGCACGTCGCCGACGATGGGCAGGTCGAGGAGCTTCTCCAGGGTGCCGCGGAAGGCACCCTCGCGCTCGCGCACGCCCTCGTTGATCTTCTCGTCCTCGAAGATCTCGAAGTTCTTGAGCGCCACCGCGGTCGAGACCGGGTGCCCGCCGAAGGTGTAGCCGTGCAGGAACGTCTCGGTGCCGTGGGCGAAGGGCTCGTAGAGCCGGTCGCTGACGACCATCGCGCCCAGCGGGGCGTAGCCGGAGGTGATGCCCTTGGCCGAGGTGATGATGTCGGGCTGGTAGCCGTAGCGCGTGGCGCCGAACATCTCGCCGAGCCGGCCGTAGGCGCAGATGACCTCGTCGGAGACCAGCAGGACGTCGTACTGGTCGCAGATCTCGCGCACCCGCTGGAAGTAGCCCGGCGGCGGCGGGAAGCAGCCGCCCGCGTTCTGGACCGGCTCGAGGAAGACGGCAGCGACGGTGTCGGCGCCCTCGTTCTCGATGGCGATGGCGATCTGGTCGGCGGCCCAGCGGCCGAAAGCCTCGGGGTCGGAGCCGTCGAGGAAGCCGCTGGTGATCTCGGAGGCCCGGTAGGCGTTGGTGTTGGGCACCCGGAAGGTCGAGGGCACGAGCGGCTCGAACGGCGCCTTGAGGCCGGGCAGGCCGGTGATGGAGAGCGCGCCCTGGGTGGTGCCGTGGTAGGCGATGGCGCGGCTGATCACCTTGTGCTTGCCGGGCTTGCCGACGAGCTTGAAGTAGTTCTTGGCGAGCTTCCAGGCCGACTCGACGGCCTCGCCGCCACCGGTGGTGAAGAAGACCCGGTTGAGGTCGCCGGGCGCGTAGCCCGCGATCTTCTCGGCGAGCTCGATGGCGCTGGGGTGGGCGTAGGACCACAGCGGGAAGAACGCCAGCTCGGAGGCCTGCTTCGCGGCGGCCTCGGCGAGCTCGGTACGGCCGTGGCCCAGCTGGCTGACGAACAGCCCGCCGAGCGCGTCGAGGTACTTGCGGCCCTGGGCGTCCCACACGTAGGCACCGTCCCCGCGGACGATGATGGGCACCTCGGCCGTGTCGTACGACGACATGCGGGTGAAGTGCATCCACAGGTGGTCGCGAGCGGACTGCTGGAGGGCGCTGTGCGCGGATTCGGCTGACACCCCACCATCTTGACGGCCGAACGCCGAAACAGCAAGTGAATCCGTGGCATCTCAAAGAGACTGCAACGGATTTCGTTGCGAATAGCCTTCCGCGCAACGGTCTCGCTGACTACCCTCGCGGGATGACCACCCTGCGCAACTTCATCGACGGCTCGTCCGTCGACGCCGCCTCGGGCGCCACGTACGACATCGTCGACCCCGCCACCGGGCAGGCCTACGCCACCGCCCCGGCCAGCGGCCCCGAGGACGTCGACCGCGCCATGCGGGCCGCCGCCACCGCCTTCGAGACCTGGGGCGAGACCACCCCCAAGGAGCGCCAGGAGGCACTGCTGCGCATCGCCCAGGGTCTCGAGGACCGGGCCGAGCAGTTCGTCGAGGCCGAGTGCCGCAACACCGGCAAACCCGTCGGCCTGACCCGCGACGAGGAGCTGCCGCCCAGCGTGGACGAGCTGCGCTTCTTCGCCGGCGCCGCGCGGGTGCTGGAGGGCCGCAGCGCGGGTGAGTACCTCAAGGACCACACCTCGTGGATCCGGCGCGAGCCGATCGGCGTCGTGGGCCAGGTGACGCCGTGGAACTACCCCCTGATGATGGCGATCTGGAAGATCGCCCCCGCCCTGGCCGCCGGCAACACCATCGTCCTCAAGCCCAGCGACACCACGCCCGCCAGCACCGTTCTCCTCGCCGAGCTCGCCGCCGAGCACCTGCCGCCCGGCGTGCTCAACGTCGTGTGCGGCGACCGCACCACGGGCCGCGCCCTGGTCGAGCACCCCACGCCCCAGCTGGTCGCGATCACCGGCTCCGTCCGGGCCGGCAGCGAGGTCGCCGCGGCCGCGGCCCCCGGCCTCAAACGGGTCCACCTCGAGCTCGGCGGCAAGGCGCCGGTCGTCGTCTTCGAGGACGCCGACCTCGCCGCGGCGGCCGAGGCGATCGCGGGCGCCGGCTACTTCAACGCCGGCCAGGACTGCACCGCGGCGACCCGCGTGCTCGTCGCCGACGCCGCCCACGACGACTTCGTCGCCGCGCTGGCCGAGCAGGCCCGGGCCACCCGGACCGGCCTGCCCGACGACCCCGGCATCGCCTTCGGCGCCCTCAACAACCCCGACCAGCTCGCCCGGGTGGCCGGCATGGTCGAGCGGCTGCCCGACCACGCCACGATCGAGGCGGGCGGCGCGCGACCCGTCGTACCGGGGGGCGAGGGGGGCTACTTCTACGACGCCACCGTGGTCTCCGGCCTGCGCCAGACCGACGAGATGGTCCAGGACGAGGTCTTCGGCCCGGTCATCACCGTGCAGCGCTTCGCCGACGAGGCCGAGGCGCTGCGCAACGCGAACGACGTCCGCTACGGCCTGTCCTCCAGCGTCTGGACCAAGGACCACGGCCGGGCGCTGCGGATGTCCAAGCGCCTCGACTTCGGGGTGGTGTGGATCAACACCCACATCCCGTTCGTCTCCGAGATGCCGCACGGCGGCTTCAAGCACTCCGGCTACGGCAAGGACCTGTCGATGTACGGCCTGGAGGACTACACCCGCATCAAGCACGTCATGTCCTACTCCGGGGAGTGAGCAGATGAGGATCCTTCTGGTCGGCGCCGGCGGCGTGGGCGGCGCCTTCGCCGCGATCGCCGCACGCCGCGACTTCTTCGAGGCGATCGTCGTCGCCGACTACGACCTGACACGCGCCGAGAAGGCCGCCGCCGTCGACGCCCGCTACCGCGCCGCCCAGGTCGACGCGTCCTCGGCGGCGTCGGTGACCGCGCTGTGCCGCGAGCACCGGATCACGCACGTGATGAACGCCGTGGACCCGGTCTTCGACATGCCCGTCTTCGAGGGGGCCTTCGCCGCGGGCGCGGACTACCTCGACATGGCGATGTCGCTGTCGAAGCCGCACCCGGCGACGCCGTACGAGACGACGGGGGTCAAGCTCGGCGACGAGCAGTTCGCCGTCGCCGGCGAGTGGGAGGCCGCGGGCCGGCTCGCACTGGTCGGCATGGGCGTGGAGCCCGGGCTCTCCGACGTCTTCGCCCGCTATGCCGCGGACCACCTGTTCTCCGAGATCGACGAGCTCGGCACCCGCGACGGCGCCAACCTCGT
Source organism: Pimelobacter sp. 30-1 (assembly GCF_018831735.1). Taxonomy (NCBI): domain Bacteria; kingdom Bacillati; phylum Actinomycetota; class Actinomycetes; order Propionibacteriales; family Nocardioidaceae; genus Pimelobacter; species Pimelobacter sp. 30-1. The sequence goes on along the minus strand of NZ_NHTS01000002.1, from coordinate 69,891 downwards.
GGTCACCGACGACGACGGCAACGAGATCTTCGCGCCGTCGTTCTCGATGTGGACCACGATCGAGGAGTGCCTCAACCCGCCGGTGATCTGGGAGAAGGAGCGCGGCTGGTTCACCACTCCCCCCTTCAGCGAGCCCGAGGTCTTCGACTTCCCCGAGGGCATCGGCCCGGTCGAGTGCGTCAACGTCGAGCACGAGGAGGTGCTCCTCATGCCGCGCTGGGTCGACTGCAAGCGGGCGACCTTCAAGTACGGGCTCGGCTCGGAGTTCATCACCATCCTCCAGGTGCTGCACACCCTCGGCCTCGACCGCACCGACAAGGTGCGGGTCAAGGGCGTCGAGGTCTCCCCGCGCGACGTGGTCGCCGCGGTGCTGCCGGACCCGGCGAGCGTCGGGCCGCGGATGACCGGCAAGACCTGCGCCGGGCTGTGGGTGACCGGCACCGGCAAGGACGGCGCGCCGCGCTCGACGTACCTGTACCACGTGGTGGACAACGCCTGGTCGATGGCGGAGTACGGCCACCAGTGCGTCGTGTGGCAGACCGCGGTCAACCCCGTCGTCGCGCTCGAGCTGCTCGCGACCGGTGTCTGGAAGGGCGCCGGCGTGCTCGGCCCCGAGGCCTTCGACGCGGTGCCTTTCCTCGACCTGCTCACCGCCTACGGATCGCCCTGGGGGCAACGGGAGCAGTGACGGCAGACCACGGACCGCCCGGCGCTGTGGGGGCGCCGGGCGCGTCCACGCCCTAGTCCCCCGCGTGAAGGACCTCCAGCGGCACCGCTGACCCCACGCCGACCCAGATCTCCTCGATCCAGGCGGTGACCACCTCGACGATCGCCTCCCCCGGGTCGAACGCCGTCCCGCCGCCGTACGGCTCCGGCACTTCGGGCTCGAGTCCGTCCTCGGTGTGCACGACGCCGAACAGGTGGCGTACGTCGTCGATCGGCTTGTTGAGCGCGAAGAAGTCGGGCCCCTCGAACCGCACCCAGACGTCGAACGTGCCCTCGCCGTCCTGGTCGGGGAAGACGTCGACGACGATCCCCTGCACCCCGGCGCCGTCCGGGCCGGCGGCCACCTCGGCCACCCGGCGCAGCCGGGCGGTGACATCGGCCGTGCGGGTGTCGAGGATCCGGCGGAGGGCGGGGAGGTAGGCGTCGCGGTCCACGGCGCCACCCTAGGCGGATCGCTCCAGGGCTGTACCTGATCAGGTACCTTGGACACATGAATGCGGCCCGCGTCGTGCGCCGGATCCTGGAGGAGTCCGGGATGGCGAAGTCGCGCCTCGCCGCCGAAGCGGGGGTCAGCCGATCCCAGCTCGACCGCTACCTCTCCGGTCGCACCCAGCCGGCGTTCGAGCAGGTCGCGCGCCTGGCCCGGGCCGCGGGGCTCGACCTCGACGTGCACCTGCGGCCCCAGCCGAAGCCGTTCCCCGAGGACCTGCTCCTCGTCCTGGAGTTCGGCGAGACCTTCGCCGCCAAGCCCGCCGGCCCCCTGGTGAACCTCGGTCCGGTGTGGCGCGAGGCCGCCCGGCGGCGCGGCACGCTCCCCGCCCATGCCTGAGGCCGCGCGCACGGGACGCTACGAGCCGCTGCTGATGCGCCGGCTCGTCGCCGTCCACGAGGCGCTGACCCGGGCCGGGTTCGCCTATGCCCTCGGCGGAGCACTCGCGCTGGCGGTGCACGCACGAGAGCCCCGCTTCACCAAGGACATCGACCTCAACATCCTTGCTGACCCGGCTCACCCGGAACCGCTGCTGGCGTGCCTCCCCGACGAGATCGTGGTGCCGGCGACCGCCGCCCCGGCGATCCGCCGCGACCAGCAGGTGCGCCTGATCTGGCCCGATCCCGAGACGCCGGTCGACCTGTTCTTCCCGGCGGACCCGGAGTTCCACCAGCAGGTGACCGACCGGGCGACGTCGTTCCGGTTCGGGTCCGCCGACATCCCGGTGATGACCGCGACCGACCTCATGGTCTTCAAGATGCTGTTCAACCGCACCAAGGACTGGGCCGACATCGAGAGCCTGCTCGAGGTCCACGCAGGTGACCCCGACGAGGCCGCGGAGTGGATCGAGCGCTTCCTCGGCCCCGACGCGCCTCAGCTCGATCGGCTCGAGCGGACGCGCGCGGAGGTCGCCGCTCGGCCGCCCCTGGCAGACTGACCGTCATGAGGCTCAGCGCACGCAACCAGATCCGCGGCACCGTCACCCACGTCGAGGTCGGCGCCGTCACCACCACCGTCAAGGTCCAGCTCGGCGGGGGCGACACGGTCACCTCGTCGATCACCCGGGAGGCGGCCGAGGAGCTCGGCATCGCGGTCGGCTCGGAGGTCACCATCGTGGTCAAGGCGAGCGACGTCCTGCTCGCCGTCGACTGAACCCACCACGACGAGCGGGGACCAGCACCCCTAGCTCGGCGCGGCGGCCTCCGCTGCGAGGACCTGGGCGCTGATCAGGTCCACCAACCGCCCCCACAGCCCCGGTACGGCGAGCGAGTGCCCCAGCTCGGCCATCTCGACCAGGTCCGCGCCGGGGATGCTCGCCGCGATCGCGCGCCCGCCGGAGATGTCGATCAGCCGGTCGGCGTGGCCGTGGATGACCAGGGTCGGGGCCTGCACGGTGGCGAGCTCGGCGGTGCGGTCGCCGTCGGCGACGAAGGCGGCGTAGTGGTAGGCCTTGGCGTCCGGGTGGTACGCCCGCTCGTACGACGCCGCGGTCAGCCGCCGCAGCAGGTCCTCGTCGACGAAGGGCCCGCCGCAGACGCGGGCGAACTCCAGGGCGTTGGCCGTGACGGCGTCCAGGGTGCCGTCGGTGGGGCGCATGATCGGGTCGATCGCCTCGGGGGTGCTGCCGCCGACGTCGGGGCTGCCGGTCGAGGTCATGATCGGGATCAGGCTGGCGACCCGGTCGGGCCGGTCGATGGCGAGGCGCTGGACCACCATGCCGCCGAAGGAGATGCCCGCGGCGTGGGCCCGCTCGATGCCGAGGACGTCCATCAGACCGACCATGTCGGCCGCCAGGTCCCGCAGCCCGTACGGCGCGGCCGCGTCCAGGCTCCCGTCCGGCAGGGGCCGGGGCGGTGGCGTGGGGGTCCGGGTCGCGAAGCCGGTGTCGCGCAGGTCGAAGCGGACCACGCGCAGGCCTTGGGCGGCGAGCTGCTCGCAGAGCTCGGTCGGCCACCCGAGCAGGTGGCCGCCGATGCCGGAGACCAGCACCAGCGCCGGTGCACCGGGGTCGCCGATCTCGTCGTAGCGGGTCTGGCGGCCGCCGAAGGCGGCGACGCAGGTCATCGCTGCTCCACGACGTCGCCGCGGCGCCGCAGGCTCAGGCCGCGCAGCGTCCCCTCGTCCTGCCAGTCGCGCAGCAGGTGGACGTAGCCCAGGCCGCGCTCGCCGTAGAGCACCTTGAAGACGCCGCGCGGGTGCAGCGGATCGCCCTCGTTGGTCAGCAGACCGGGCGTGCACTCGGTGAGGAAGCGCAGCTGGAGCTGGGCGGCGGGCGTGCTCTGGGACTCGGCCAGCAGGCGGGCCCACTCGTCCTCGGCCTCGGGGGTCGGCTCGACCGCGACGATGCCGTCGTCGAGGCAGCGACGGATGACGTGGGCGACGTACTGGGCCTGCTTGCCGTTGCCGTGCAGGAAGTTCGAGCCCAGGCCGTTGCCGATGGCGGCCATCTGGAAGTAGTTCGGCAGACCGTGGACCTGGATGCCGAACCAGGTCCGGTACTCCTCGGCCCACCGGTCCTCGAGCGACATGCCGTCGCGGCCCACGATCGGGTAGCCGGCGAGCTTGAAGAGCTCGGGCTGGCCGGCCTGGAAGCCCGCGGCGTAGATGATCAGGTCGACCGGGTACTCCGTGCCGTCGACCACCACGCCGGTCGCGGTGACCCGCTCGACGCCGCGGCCGCCGGTGTCGACGAGGGTGACGTTGGCGCGGTTGAAGGTGCGCAGGTAGTCGTCGTTCCAGGTGGGGCGCTTGCACCACAGGTCGTAGTAGGGCTTGAGCGCCTGCGCGGTGTCCGGGTCGTCGACCTCCTCGTCGCAGCGCGCTCGGACCCGCTCCATGTACATCATGTTGGCGAGCTTCAGGACCGTGTAGTCGCTGAGCTCGACCCCGGCCTGGCGCGCCCGCTCGCGCAGGTCGGCGGCGAAGTCGGCCCGGTCCCGGGCCTGGTCGGCGAAGCCGTCGTCGTAGATCTCCTCGGCCGGGGTGCCGTTGGCGCCGACGATGACGGCCATGTCGTTCATCCGGGCGTCCTGCCAGCCCGGCGGCAGGCTCGCCCACCACTCGGGGTCGGTGGCGGTGTTGTTGCGGGCCTCGACGCCGGAGGGCGTGCGCTGGATGACGTAGAGGTGCCCGGCGCTGCGCCCGAGCGCCGGGATCGCCTGGAGCGCGCTCGGCCCGGTGCCGACGATGGCGACCCGCTTGTCGGCCAGGTTCACCAGGTCGCCGTCGATGTCGCCGCCGGTGTAGCCGTAGTCCCAGCGCTGGCACAGGAACGAGTGCCCCGCGAAGTCGGCGAGCCCCGGCACGCGCGGCAGCTTGGGGCTGACGGTGTCGCCGCCGGCCACGAGCACGAACCGCGCGGTGATCCGGTCGCCGTGATCGGTCGTGACCAGCCAGGTCGCGCTCGGCTCGTCCCAGAACATCCCGGTCACCAGGGTGCTCATGAGCAGGCTCTCACCGAGCGCGAAGTGCTCGGTGATCCGGCGGGCGTAGCGCTGGATCTCGACCGCGTCGACATAGCGCTTGCTGGGCATGTAGCCGGTCTCCTCGAGCAGCGGCAGGTAGCAGTACGACTCGGAGTCGCACGCCGCGCCCGGGTAGCGGTTCCAGTACCAGTTGCCCCCGACGTCGCCGGCGCGGTCGATGATCCGCAGGTCCCGTACGCCGGCCTCCCGCAGCCGGGCTGCGGCCTGGAGCCCGCCGAAGCCGGCCCCGACGATGACGACGTCGACCGTCTCGGTCCGGGCGGCCCGCTCGGGGCGCGCGGTGTAAGGGTCGTCGAGGTAGCCGCTCAGGTCGCCCTCGGGCCGGAGGTACTGCGCGCCGCGGTCGCGGCGCAGGCGCTTGCCGCGCTCGTCGTCGTAGCGCTCCTGGAGCGCGACCGGGTCGAAGTCGAGACCCAGCTGCTCCTGCAGCCCGGCGTACGGGCTGGTCTGCGTCACCTGCATGTCCACGGTGGGTTCTGCTCCTGTCGCTGGGATCACTGGTCGGTGAGGTCGCGGTAGCCGAGGGAGATCTCGGGGCGCATGACCTTGATGAACTCGGCCTTCTGGGTCTTCCCGTTCCACCGGTTCAGCGCCGTCGCGGTCACCGGGTAGGGCTTGTCGGGGAAGTCGATCGCGATCTCGTCACCGACCCGGTAGATCGTGTCGAGGTCCTCGGGCGTGCGGAACCGGTGCATCGCGTCGATGAGCTCCTGGTGGGTCAGCTCGGGCAGGTCGCCCAGGGTGGTCGCGGTGAGCTGGAGGGTCACCCAGCCCGTGCGCAGGGACTCGATGCCGACCTGCTTGACCGCGGCCTCGTCCTTGGCGGCCCACTTGAGGTAGAGCCTCATCGCCGGCGTCTTCTCCTCGATGCCGATCATGTTCTCGTTGTGGTAGAGCCCGTCCTGGACCTCGACGGGGAGCGGCTTGACGAAGAGCGCACCGAAGTTGGCGACATAGCGGATCCGCGGCTTCCACCCGGTGTCGCCGATCCGCTGCAGGGCGAGGGTCTGCACGGCGCCGCCGGAGCCGAGGTAGAGGAAGACATCGGCCTTGCTGGCGGCCAGCGTGGTCGCCTCGGAGCTCAGGTCGGCGGCGGTCGTCTCGAACAGGACGCGCTCGACGACCTCGACGTCGCTGCCCTTGATGCCCTCGGTGAAGCCGGCCTCGAGCACGGCGCCCGAGTCGTCGTTCTGCTCCAGGATGGCGACGGTCGCGCCGGGCAGCTCCTCCTTGACGACGCGGGCGATGTTGGCGCCCTCGGCGTAGGAGTTGGCGAGGATGCCGCCGGTCTGCCAGGGGTACTTCGGGTTGCCGATCTCGGGGGCACCGGTCATCGGCCAGATGCTGGGCAGGCAGGCCTTGGCCAGCGGCGCACGGATGGCGAGGTTGCTGGCCGTGCCCCAGACGGTGACGAGCGCGAAGACCTTGTCCTCGTTGATCAGCTTGTTGACGTTGGCCAGCGCCCGCGAGGGCACCCCGCCGTCGTCGTGGATCACCAGCTCGATCGTGCGGCTCTTGCCGTCGGAGCCCTCGATACCGCCGGTGCTGTTGACGTAGGCGGCGTACGCCTTCATGCCGGCCGCCGTCGCGATGCCGCCGCCGGCGGCCTGGCCGGACAGGGGCATGCTGCTGCCCAGCGTGATCGTGGAGTCGGTGATCCCCTGGTCGGGGCGGGTCAGGCAGTCCCCGCTCGCGCCGCCGCCGCCGAGCGTGGCGCCACCGCAGGCGGAGAGCGTGAGCGCGGAGGTGAGCACCAGGCTCGCCGCGACGCGCACGGAGGTCATTGGTCGCATGTGCTTCCTATCGTTGGGCGGGGTCGGTGGTCGGGCTCGGTGGGACCGAGGAGAGGCTGCGCCGCACGGGGCCTCGGCCGAGCAGGCCCGCGACGCCCTGGGGCATGAAGTAGAGGACGAGGATCACGACGACCCCGAGCAGGGCGGGCGTGAGCAGGGAGTCCACGCCGGCCGAGGAGATCCAGTCCTCGGCGTAGGTCAGGAAGGCCGCGCCGAGCACCGGTCCCCACAGCCGTCCCTTGCCGCCGATCACCAGGGCCAGGAGCAGGTTGATCGAGAGCAGCGTGGTGAAGTCGGCCGGGCTCACGTAGCCGTTCATCACGACGAACATCCAGCCGGCGACGCCGGAGATCGCCGCGCTCACGCCGTAGGCCACGACCTTGACGCGGGCGACCGGTACGCCGACCGTGGCCGCCGCGACCTCCTTGTCCTGCACCCCGATCAGCGAGCGCCCCAGGCGCGAGACGCTCATGTTGGCGAAGCACCACAGCGCCAGGGCGAGGATGATCAGCAGCACCCAGTAGCCCGACGCGAGCGCCGAGCCCGAGAGGAGCACCGGCATCGGCTGCTCGACCGTGAGGCCGGCACTCCCGGCGGTGAGGCCGCTGTACTTGATGACGATCTGCGGGAAGACGATCGAGAGCCCGAGGGTGACCATCGCCAGGTACATGCCCTTGATCCGCAGCGCCGGCAGGCCGCAGACGAGGCCGACCGCACCGGCCACGACGGCCGCCAGGACGAGCGCCGTCGCGTAGTGGTGCCCGGCGTTGACGGTCAGGACGGCGGTGTAGGCACCGATGCCGAGGAAGGCGCCGTGGCCGACCGAGATCTGGCCGGTCATCCCGGTCAGGACGTTGAGGCCGATCAGGGCGACCGCGAGGACGAAGACCTTCTGGAGCTGCCCCAGGCCGACCGGTCCGGTGACGAAGGGGGCCGCGGCCAGCGCGACGAGGACGAGCACTCCGGCGACGGAGCCCTTGCGTGCGGTCATGGCGATCAGACCCTCTCGACGCGGGCGGTGCCGAAGATCCCCTGCGGGCGGACCAGGAGGATCACGACGATGAGCGTGAGCGCCGTGGCGACCTTGAGCTCGTTGCCGATGAACGGGACGTAGCCGCCGGCCAGGTTCTGGACCAGGCCCACGAAGAGGCCGCCGACCACCGCACCGACGACGCTGTCGAGACCACCCAGCGCGGCCGCCGCGAAGGCGTAGATCAAGACGTTGCCCATCATCGCGGTGCTCAGGAAGAGCGACGGCGCGACGAGGGTGGCGGTGAGGGCGCCCACCGCGCCGGCGATGGCCCAGCCCACGACCTGGGTACGGCGTACGTCGACGCCGAGGAGCTCGGCGCTGGCGGGACTGCTCGCCACGGCCCGCATCGCCAGGCCCGCGCTGGTCCGGTGCAGCCACACGCTGAGGGCGGCGGTCATGAGCAGGACGCTGACGAGGACGGCGGTGCGCTGGTAGGAGATCTGCACGCCGCCCACCGCCCAGGAGCCCTGCGGGAAGGGCGAGGCCAGCCGGTGGGGGTTGGTGGTGAACAGGTACGCCGCGCCCGCGTTGATGACGAGGAACAGGCCGAGGGTCACCATCACCTCGCGCAGGTGGTCGCCACCGGCGAACGGCCGCATGACGCAGCGCGAGATCACCGCGCCGAGGAGCCCGCCGAAGACGACCCCGCCGGCCATGGCCACCACGATCGGCAGCCCGGCCTGGGCGAGGGCCCAGACCACGAAGGCGCTGAGCATCGCCATCTCGCCCTGGGCGAAGTTCACGACCCGGGTCGCGCGGAAGACCACGATGAGCGCCAGCGCCGCGCCCGCGTAGATCGAGCCGTCGGCGATCGCGTCGACGACGCGTTGCCAGAAGAGATCCATCGTCACACTCCGAGATAGGCACGGCGGACGACGTCGTCGTCCGCGAGGGTGGCCGCGTCGCCCTCGGCGACGAAGGCACCGGACTGAAGGACGTAGCCGCGGTCGGCGATCCGCAGCGCCTGGCCGACGTTCTGCTCGATCAGCAGCAGCGCGGTCCCGGTCGACGTCGTGACCCGCCGCAGGTCCTCGATGACCTGGGCGGTGAGGCGGGGCGAGAGCCCCAGCGAGGGCTCGTCGAGCATCAGCAGCGCGGGTCCGGTCATCAGGGTCCGGGCGATCGCGAGCATCTGCTGCTCTCCCCCGCTGAGGTGGCCCGCCGGCTGGCGGCGGCGCTCGCGCAGGATCGGGAACGCCTCGAACCAGGTCTCCATCGCCGCCGCCACCGCGTCGGTACGACGGCCGAGGCCGCCGATGCGCAGGTTCTCCTCGACGCTCAGGTCCACGAAGGTCCCGCGCCCCTGCGGGCAGTGCCCGAGCCCGAGCGCCGCGCGCCGGCTGGTCGCCAGCGCCTCGATCCGGCGGCCCTGGAAGGTGAGCGCCCCCGTGCTCCGCACGGTGCCGCTCAGCGCGCCCAGCAGGGTCGTCTTGCCGGCGCCGTTGGCGCCCAGGACCGCGACCACCTCTCCGGCGCCCACCGCGAGGTCGAGCCCGTGGAGCACCTGCGACGCGCCGTAGCCCGCGACCAGGCCGGCCACCTGCAGGAGGGGGCCGGTTGCCGCCGGCGTGCTCACGGCGTACCTCCGAGGTAGGCGGCGACCACCGCGGCGTCCTGGAGGACCTCCTCGGGCCGGCCCAGGGCGATCACCCGGCCCGCGTCGAGGACGGCGACCCGGTCGGCGATGCGGGCGACCAGGCCCATGTGGTGCTCGACGAGGAGCACCGTCGTACCGGACTCGCGGCAGATCGCGCGGAGCAGGTCGCCGAGCTCGAACACCTCGACCTGGGTCAGCCCGCCCGCCGGCTCGTCGACCAGCAGCAGGCTGGGCTCGGGCATGAGCGCCCGGGCCAGCTCGACCCGCTTGAGGGTGCCGAACGGCAGGGCCGCGGCCCGCTCCCGGGCGACGTCGAGGAGGCCGAAGCGCTCCAGCAGCTGCCAGGCGCGGGCGAGCAGCCGCCGCTCTGCGGCGACGGTGCGCGGCAGGCGCAGGGTGCTGCCCAGCGTCCAGCCGCGAGGACGGGCGCAGAGGTGCCCGCCCAGCGCCACGTTGTCGAGGACGGAGAGGTCGTCGACGACGGCGAGGTTCTGGAAGGTGCGGCCCACGCCCAGCCGCGCGATCGCGTGGGGCCTGCGGGCGGTGATGTCCCGGCCGCGGTGCACGATCCGGCCCGAGGTCGGGCGGTAGAGACCGCCGACGCAGTTGAACAGGCTGCTCTTGCCGGCGCCGTTGGGCCCGACCAGGGCGCGGAGCTCGCCGGTCGCGACGCTCATGGTCACCTCGTCGAGGGCCTGGATGCCGCCGAACCGCAGCGAGACGGCCTCGATCGTCAGCTCGTCGCTCACGGGCGGGGACCGTCGGGGTGGTGCTGGCGGCGGGCTGTCGTCCTCGGCATGGCGACGACACTAGGGTGACGGTCACCACACGCATATGGGGATCGGCCCACACTTCGGGGCCATCTGTGTGTGGTTACACCTGGGTGCCGAGCTGGTGGAGCAGGACGGCGACCTGGAGGTCCAGGCGGCGCCCCGGTGCGCGCCACGCGGGGCCGAGCACCCGGCCGATCCGGTCGAGCCGTTGGGCGACGGTGTTGGGGTGGACGTGCATCCGGTCGGCCGTCTCGCGCACCGAGCCCTCGGCGGCGAACCAGGCCGTCAGCGTCGCGAGGAGGTCGGTGCCGCGACGCTCGTCGTAGGCGAGCAGCGGGCCGAGGGTGCTGCGGGTGAAGCCGTCGAGCTCGGCGCGTCCGTTGTGGCCCAGGAGCAGGCGCGCGAGGCCGAGCCCGGCCGCGTCGCACACCTCGCCGCTGCGGCCGAGCGCGAGCAGGGCGCGCAGCGTCTCGGAGGCGTCGCGCCAGGCGTCCCAGACCCCGGCCGCGCCACCGGGACACGGGGCCACCCCGACGGTGGCGCCCGGGAACCGGCGCGCCACCTGTTCCCCCAGCTCGGCCGGCGGCAGGGACGCGAGCACGACGAGGGCGTCCTGGTGCACGGCACCGAGCCCCTCGAGGTCGGCCGCCAGTGCTGCCACCCCGCGCACGGCCTGGCTCTGCGAGAGCTGCGGGTCGGCCGGACGGGCGACCGCGACGGCCAGCCCGGTGTCGAGGTCGACGCCCTGGAGCCGGGCGACCTCGCGCAGCCGGGCCGGGTCGAGGTTCCCGCGGGCCAGCATGTCGGTGAGCAGCTCGCCGCGGACCTTGCGCTCGGCCTCCAGGTCGACCTGGCGGAAGAGCAGCACCAGGGCCGTGGCCAGCGCGCCCCGCTCGAGGGTGCGCTGCTCGCCGGGGCTCAGCGGCCGGTCGTGGGCGAGCACGAGCGTGCCGAGGTGCTGCTCGGCCGCGACGGCGCGCACCGCCCACGTCCGCTGGCCCACCAGGACGCAGCGGCCGATGCCGGGCGCGGCGGCGACCCGCGCGCGTACCTCGGGCGTCATCACCGACGGGCTGCCCGCGAGCAGCTGCTCGTCCTCGTCGTAGATGCCGAGCACCCCGCCCAGCGCCGGGGACAGCACCGCGGCGACGTCGGCGACGTCGCGGCTGTCGGCGAGCACCGCGATCAGCTCGTCCTGGGCCCGCGCGGCGCGCTCGACCGCCTCGTTCTGGGCGCGGAGCCGGGCATTGGCCGCGTCGACCGCGTCGAGCGCGGAGCGGACCTCGTCGAAGAGCCGGGCGTTCTCCAGGGCGATCGCGGCGTGGGCGGCGAAGGCGCTGAGCAGCGCGACCTCGCTCGCCGGGAACCGGCGTACCCGGCGGTGGGTCGCCAGCAGCGCGCCGATGACCTTGCCCCCGACCTTGAGGGGGACGCCGAGGATCGCGCGCACCTGCTCGCCGTCGACCGCGTCGTCGATGTAGCGGCGGTGGAAGAAGCGGGCGTCGGTGCGGTAGTCCTCGGTGAAGTAGGGCTCGCCCTCCTGGGCGACGAGCCCCAGGAGGCCGGTGCCCAGGGGCAGGCGCAGCTTCTTGAAGTCGGGGGTCAGTGAGCCGTCGGTGACCTTGACGTAGGACACGCCCCGCGCCTCGTCCATGAGCGACAGGTAGCTCATGTCCGCGCCGAGCAGCGTCCGGGCCCGGCTGACGATGACGGTGAGGATCTTGTCGAGGTCGCGGATCTCGTTGAGGTCGCGGGCGGTCTCGTTGAGCGCCGACAGCTCGGCCTGCCGGCGCCGGTGGTCGGCCATCTCGTCGTGGATCCGCAGCGCCAGGGCGTGCTGGCGGCGCAGCGAGTCCACGTCCCCACCCGTGCCGGCGCCGGCGGCCGCCTCGAGCGGTGCGGCGAGGTCGCCGCGGGCGCCGCCGGCGAGCAGCACCTCCAGGAGGCGCTCGGTCGGAGCCTTGTCCGCCCGGTCCGCCTCGGTCTCATCGGGCACGAGCACCGACCACTGGGTCACGCGATCCACACATCCGTCCTGGGCTCCGCAGGTCTGCTACCGACGGTGAGCTCGTTCAGGGGGTGTGGTGCGACAGTAGCCGCGGCGGGCAAGCGGGCCGGACTCCCGCGCCGTCAGGTGGGACCGATCAGCTCCCCGTGCAGTAGCGGTCGGCCACGTCGAGCGCCCGGTCCAGGATCGCGATCCCGGCCCGCGCGTCGTCGTCGCTGATCGTGCACGGCGGGACGACGTGGGTGCGGTTGAAGTGGACGAACGGCCACAGGCCCTCGGCCTTGCACGCCGCGGCGAGCTCGGCCATCGGGGCGGCCGCCGGACCGGAGGCGTTGAACGGCACGAGCGGCTCGCGCGTCGTACGGTCGCGGACGAGCTCGAGCGCCCAGAAGGCGCCGAGGCCGCGCACCTCCCCCACGCTCGGGTGCCGCTCGGCCAGGGCCCGCAGCTCGGGTCCGAGCACCTCGTCGCCGAGGCGCCGGGCGTTCTCGACGACCTTCTCCTCGCGCATCACGTTGATGCTGGCCACCGCCGACGCGCAGGCCAGCGGGTGACCGGAGTAGGTGAGGCCGCCGGGGAACGGGCGGTCGGCGAAGGTCGCCGCGATCTCCGCGGAGATGACCACGCCGCCGAGCGGCACGTAGCCGGAGTTGACGCCCTTGGCGAAGGTGATCAGGTCGGGCGTGACACCCCAGCGGTCGACGGCGAACCACTCGCCGCAGCGGGCGAACCCGGCCATCACCTCGTCGGCGACCAGCACGATGCCGTACTCGTCGCACAGGGCGCGGACGCCGGCGAGGTAGCCCTCGGGCGGGACCAGGATGCCGTTGGTGCCGACGACGGTCTCGAGGATGATCGCCGCGATCGTCTGGGGCCCCTCGACCGCGACCAGGTCGCGCAGGTGGCTCAGCGCGCGTTCGCACTCCTCGGCCTCGGTGGTGGCGTGGAACGCCGAGCGGTAGAGGTAGGGACCCCAGTAGCGCACGACACCGGACATGCCCGGCTCGGAGGCCCAGCGGCGCGGGTCGCCGGTCAGCGCGATCGCGCCGGCGGTGGCGCCGTGGTAGCTGCGGTAGGCAGCCAGCACCTTGTGCCGTCCGGTGTGCAGGCGCGCCATCCGGATGGCGTTCTCGTTGGCCTCGGCGCCGCCGTTGGCGAAGAACACCTTGTCGAGGTCGCCCGGGGCGACCTCGGCGATGAGCCGGGCGGCCTCGGCGCGCACGTCGTTGGCGAAGCCCGGCGCGAGCGTGCTCAGCCGGCCCGCCTGCTCCTGGATCGCGGCGACGATCGCCGGGTGCTGGTGGCCGATGTTGACGTTGACCAGCTGCGAGGAGAAGTCGAGGTAGCGCGTGCCGTCGGCGTCCCAGAAGTACGAGCCCTCGGCGCCGGCGATCGGCAGCGGGCTGATCTGGGCCTGGGCCGACCAGGAGTGGAAGACGTGGTCCTTGTCGAGGCGCCGGATGGTGGCGGCGTCGTAGTCGAGCTCCATGGTCGCCTCCTCAGCGGGTCCGCGGGAAGCCGAGGTCGACGCTCGACGTGGCCGGGTCGGGCCAGCGCGAGGTGATGACCTTGCCGCGGGTGTAGAAGCTGATGCCCTCGGGGCCGTACATGTGGGTGTCGCCGAAGAGCGAGTCCTTCCAGCCGCCGAACGAGTAGTAGGCGACCGGGACCGGGATCGGCACGTTGATGCCGACCATGCCGACCTGGACGTCGTACTGGAAGCGGCGCGCGGCGCCGCCGTCGCGGGTGAAGATCGCGGTGCCGTTGGCGTAGCGGTTGGCGTTGATGAGCGCCAGGCCCTCGTCGTAGGTGTCCACGCGGACCACGCCGAGCACGGGGCCGAAGATCTCGTCGGTGTAGACGGTCATCTCGGGCGTGACGTTGTCGAGCAGCGTGGTGCCGAGGAAGAAGCCCTCGGCCGGGACGTCGGCCGTGCGGCCGTCGACCACGACGGTGGCCCCCTCCGCCTCGCCCGCGTCGACGTAGCCCGCGACCTTGTCGCGGTGCTCGCGGGTGATGAGCGGGCCCATGTCGGTGCCCTCGGCGGCACCGTCGCCGACGACGAGCTTGGGCAGCCGCAGCGCGATCGCGTCGACCAGCGGGTCCGCGATGTCGCCGACCGCGACCGCGACGGACAGCGCCATGCAGCGCTCGCCCGCGGCGCCGTAGGCGGCCGAGACGATGGCGTCGGCGGCGACGTCGAGGTCGGCGTCGGGCAGCACGAGCGCGTGGTTCTTGGCGCCGCCGAGGGCCTGGACGCGCTTGCCGTGGGCGGTGCCGGTCTCGTAGATGTACTTGGCGATGGGCGTCGAGCCGACGAAGCTCACCGCCGCGACGTCGGGGTGGGTCAGCAGCGCGTCGACCGCCTCCTTGTCGCCCTGGACGACGGTGAAGACGCCGTCGGGCAGCCCCGCCTCCTGCCACAGCCGGGCGATCCAGAGCGCGGCGCTCGGGTCCTTCTCGCTGGGCTTGAGCACGAAGGCGTTGCCGCAGGCGATCGCGTTGGCGCACATCCACAGCGGCACCATGGCCGGGAAGTTGAAGGGCGTGATGCCGGCGACGACGCCGAGCGGCTGGCGGATGTCGTAGACGTCGACACCCGACGCGGCCTGCTCGGAGTAGCCGCCCTTGAGCAGCTGGGGCACGCCGGTCGCGAACTCGACGTTCTCGAGGCCGCGCGCGATCTCGCCGAGGGCGTCGGCGTGGACCTTGCCGTGCTCGGCGGTGATGATCCGGGCCAGCTCGTCGGAGCGCTCGTGGAGCAGCTCGCGGAAGGCGAACAGGACCGCCGCGCGCTGCGAGAGCGACGACCCGCGCCAGGCCGCGGCGGCGGCACCCGCGCGGGCGACCGCCGCGGAGACCTCGCTCGTGGAGGCCAGGTCGACCTCGGCGGTGACGGCGCCGGTGGCCGGGTTGTGCACGGGCGCCGTACGGCCCGAGGTGCCGGTGACGACCTGGCCGTCGATCCAGTGGGAGACGCGTTCGCTCATGGGTCCGACGATATGTGTCAGCAGTGACCCCCGCAAAGGGTCTATTGACCTGTGACAAACGGAGGCCCGGGCGTGGGTAAAGGCTTCCCCGAACCCCCCGCGGACCGGGCGTCCGGGTCCTAGCGTCGGCCCCCAGGGGGTACGACCATGGGGATGCTCGCCCGGCGGCTCACGGCCGCGCTCACGACCGCGCTGCTGCTGGTGGCGGCCGGCTCCGTCGTCTCGACCGGTGCGGCCGGTGCGGTGGTCGCGGCGGGCCGCCCGTCGCCACCCCGGGCCGTGGGCGCGGCGCCCGCGGACGGCGCGGTCCGGGTGACCTGGACGGCGCCCGCGCGCAAGGGCGGCAGCCGGATCGACCGGTACGCCGTGCAGCGGCGCACCGCACCCTCCGGCGCCTGGTCCCCGGTGCGCAAGGTGTCCGGGGCGACCCGCGCCTGGACCGTGGCCGGGCTCCGCAACGGCACGCGCTACGGCATCCGGGTGCGGGCGCACAGCGCGTCCGGGTGGGGTCGGTGGAGCGCCGAGGCGACCGCCGTGCCGCGCGGGACGCCCGGCCCGGTGCTGACCCCGGAGGCCGACGGCTACCGCGCGGCGCTCGGCGTCTACTGGCAGGCGCCGCCCGTGACCAACGGCGGGCCGATCGACCACTACCGCGTCGAGATCGGCACCGACGGCGCGACCTGGGCCACCGCCGTGGACCACGCGGCCGCCGCCACCGCGGCCGCCCCCGTGCTCGTCACGGGGCTGACCCCCGGCACCCGCTACTGGGTCCGGGTCCGCGCGCACAACGCGGCCGGCTACGGCCCGGGCAGCGGCGCCGGTCCCTACCGCGTGCTCACCGCGCCGAATCCCGTCACCGACCTGGTCGCCTCCCCCGGCGACGCCACCGCGACCCTGACCTGGACCGAGCCCGCCGTCGCCAACGGCATCCCCGCGGCGACCGGCTACAAGGTCGAGGCGAGCACCGACGACGGCGGCACCTGGACCGAGCTCGCGCTGACCACCGCGCCCACCTACACGGCCACCGGCCTGGCCAACGGCACGTCCTACCGGTTCCGGGTCAGCGCCCGGGCGAGCAACGCCCGCCTCGGGTACGGCGCTCCGACGCTCGCCTCCCCCACCCTCCCGGTCGGCGCACCGGGCGCCCCGCGCGACCCCGGGCTCGGCTGGGACCCGGAGGCCGCGACCTACCGGCTCACCTGGACCGCACCCGCGGGCGACGGCGGTGACCCGGTCGCGCACTACCTCGTCCAGCAGGGCGCGCTCCCCGAGCAGCAGGTCACCGCACCCGCGACGGACCTCGACGTGGGCGCGGCCGCGCTCGACGACGGCTTCCGGGTGCGGGCGTGCAACGGGCACGGGTGCGGGCCGTGGACCGCGGTGGTCGGGCCGGTGCCCGCGCCGGTGGGCGACCTGACGGCGGACGCGGCGCGGGCGGGGGCGTCGTACACGGTGACGGTGGGGTGGACCGCTCCGGGCAATGCGGCGGTGACGTCGTACCAGGTGCTGCGGAGCAGCGACGGGACGACCTTCACCGAGGTCGGGACCACCGCCGCGACGACCTTCAGCGACCCGACGGCGGCGGCCGCGACGTCGTACACCTACCGGGTGGTGGGGCGCTACGCCGGCGGCAGCGGACGCCCGGCGTCGGTCGACGTCGCGACCGGACCGCTCTACGACCTCGCGCTGACACCGGCGTCGGTGCTGGTCGACGAGGGTGGGACGGCGCTGCTGGCAGTCTCGCTCGACCGTCCCGCGGCAGCCGACACGGTGGTCGTGGTGACCTCCTCGGACCCGGACGCCGCGGCGCCAGCGAGCCCGACCGTCACCATCCCGGCCGGGCAGACCTCGGCCACCATCACCGTCCTCGCCCTCCCGGACGCCGACAGCGACGACGAGGTGGTGACGTTCACGGTGGACCTCGGCGGCCAGACCCGGACCGCGACGGTGACCGTGCTCGACGGCTGATCCCGGCGTTCGACGGGTGCTGTTGCGGCCACGGCCACCTGGCCGTCGCCCGCGGCACCTAGCCTCGGGCCATGCCCGAGCGCTGGGTCTCCTACGAGCCGACCGACGAGACCGAGCCCCCGCCGCCGCCGGCTCCCTCGCGGCTGCCTGCCCTGCTCGCGGTCGCCGCCGTGGCCGTCGTCGTCGCCGGGATCGTCGGACTGGTCGCCGCGGCGTCGTCCGGCAAGGACGACGACGAGCCCGCCCGCCGGGTCACCACGGTCACGAGCACGTCGTGGTCGACCTCGTGGTCGACCTCGTGGACCACCTCGACGACGACCACGACCACCTCACGCTGAGGCGTCGGCTCCCTCGGCGACCACGTCGCTGATCGGGGTGATCCAGGACTGGTGCGAGCGCGCGTTCTTGGTGATCGCGAGCAGGTCGTCCATGTGCGGCTCCAGGCCGGTCACCTTGTCGAGCGGGACACCGATGATGAGCTGGAAGCCCAGGCCCTTCCAGGCCTGCACGGCGCGCCCGGCGAACTCCGAGTCCGCCTTGACGAAGCCCTCGTCGAGGAAGACCGGCGCGAACCGCGGCCGCGAGCGCATCTCGTCGCCGAGCCGGAAGCGCAGCGCGGAGCCCACGATGAAGGCGACGAGCTCCTGGCTCTCGCCACCGGACTTCTCCCCCAGCGTGCGGTACGTCGCGCGTAGCTCGCCGGTGAGGTGGTCGTAGCGCTCGGCGCTGATCTCCACGTGCCGGCGTACGTCGAGCAGCCGGTCGCGGTCGGTGGTCAGCGTCGGGCCCTCGCCGGACTGGGACGGCTTGCGCAGCTGCTGCATGAACCGGCTCAGCTCGGTGAAGCGCTTCTCGAGCCCGGCCTCGTCGAGCTCGGCGGTGGCGCCCGAGGACAGCGCGCGCAGGTCCTTCATGAAGACCTGCACGTGCGCCGGCGCGAGCCGGCGCAGCCGGATGCGGAGCCGGTCGGCCTCGGCGCCGAACTCCAGGCGCCGCAGGATGGCGTTGATCGGCTCGAGCCGGTCCTCGATCTCCTCGACCGAGGACGACATGGCGCCGACCAGCGGCACCAGGTCCTGCCCGCTCCACTCGGTGAGCCGGCGGCGCCACTCGGCGCGGCGGTCGGCCAGGCCGGTGCCGCGGATCTCGTCGAGGATCCGCGCGTAGTCGGCGTAGGAGTCCGCGGTGGCGCCGAGGTTCGGCGAGTCCCACTGGAACTTGTAGTGCTTGAAGATGAGCGCCAGGTCGTCGTCGCAGCGCCGGATCTCGGCGTCCGCGTCGGCCACGGCCGTGCGCAGCCGCTCGCCCAGACGGTGGGAGTTGTCGGCGAACCGGTCGAGGTCCTCGGGGTCCGCGGGAGCCGCGGCAGCGGCGAAGTCCGCGGCCAGGGCGGCCTCCTGCTCCTCGGAGAGCCGGACCGAGCCGCCGGCCTCCATCGCCTCGAGGCGGTCCTTGACCAGGTCCTCGGAGTCGACGAGCTCGCTGTGCGCGCCGTTGAGCTCGCGCTGGCGCTGCTCCAGGGCGAACCGCTCCTGGCGGGTGTCGTCGAGGCGGTGCACCAGCTCGTCGATCTGCTGCTGCAGCACCTGGAGCTGGTCGTCGGAGGTGAGGATGTCGGTCCGCCGCTGCTCCAGCTCGGAGATACGGCGGTCGCTGCCCGCCACGTCGACGTCGTCGAAGCGGACCATGGCGATCGCGTCGTACGCCTTGCGCTGCTGCTCCAGCAGCCGGCCGCGCCGGTCGAGGTCGGCGAGCTGGGCGTCGACCTGCTCCATCCGGCGCTCCAGCTCGTCGAGCTGGCCGTCGATCTCGGCGATCGCGTCCTCGTTGGAGAAGCCGATGATGTTGCGCTGGTCGTTGCGCCCGTGGGCGCCGCGGCGCCCGTTGCGGGTCTGGCCGGCGGCGGTCACCCGGAAGCCGGGGCCGTCGAGCTCGGCGGCGCTCTCGACGCAGTAGGCGTTGCGGGAGGGGGCCTCGACGTGCTGCTGGACCCAGCCCGAGAAGGGCGACTCCTTGAACAGCAGCTTGCCCGCGACCCGCTCGGGGTCGGCCGGGCCGGTATCGGGCAGGTCGAGCTCGACACCCTGGAAGGTCAGCCGGGCCGGCAGCCGCAGGTCGTCGATGGCTGCGGAGAACTCGTCGAGCCGGTCGAGCGGGACGAGCATCATCCGGGCGGTGCCGCCCAGGACGGTCTCGATCGCGGTGCGCCAGCGCGCCTCCTCGGGCGCGAGGTCGATCAGCTCGGCGACGAACGGCAGCTCGTCGACGCGCAGGCCGCTGGCCTGGGCGACGGCGCCCCGCAGGTCGTGCAGGTACGACGGCACCCGGCCCGCGCGGTTCTCGAGCGAGGTGCGCTCGCGCTGGAGCACGGACTGCTCGTTCTTGAGCGGGACCAGGCCGTCACGGACCCGGTCGCGCTCGGCGCGCAGCGTCGCCTGCTCGGCCTCGCCGGCCGAGAGCCGCTTGCGGGCCAGGAGCTGCAGCTCGGCGAAGGCGGACGCCGAGTCCATCGCGGACTCCAGGTCGGGCGCGTCGGCGTCGGTGAGCCCGACGAGCGGGTAGACCCGCTCCTCGAGCTCGGAGAGCCGGTTGGCGCGCTCCTCGCGGATCACCCGCTCGTGCTCGGCCTGCGCGGCGAGCGCCTGGAGGTCGCCGCCACCGGCGGCGCGGTGGGCCTCCTTGGCCGCCTCCAGGTCACCGGCCAGCGTGGTCTCGGCCGAGCGCGTCGCGGTCAGGCCCTCGACGGTGCCCTGCCGGGCGTCGCGGTTGCCGGTGACAGCGGACTCGATGAGGCGCAGGTGGGTCTTGAGCAGCCACAGCCGCAGCGGGGTGTCGCCGGACAGCGT
This sequence comes from Pimelobacter sp. 30-1, assembly GCF_018831735.1. Classification (NCBI taxonomy): domain Bacteria; kingdom Bacillati; phylum Actinomycetota; class Actinomycetes; order Propionibacteriales; family Nocardioidaceae; genus Pimelobacter; species Pimelobacter sp. 30-1. The sequence continues at coordinate 50,182 of NZ_NHTS01000002.1, read as the reverse complement.
GACGCCGTAGGAGTCGAGCTCGGACAGCCGCGCGGTCGCGGCGACCTTGCGCTCCTGCAGGTCGGTGATCGGCTCGAGCAGCTCGAGCTTCTGCTCCTCGGTGCGCATCGCGGCGTACGACGCGTCGAGGTCGTCGAAGTGCTCGATCGCCCGGTCCGCGGCGGCATAGGTCGAGGGCCGCTCCAGGACCATGTCCTTGTAGAGCTCGTCGACGCTGCGGACCTGGTTGCCGGCCTGGATGCGCGCGAGCAGGCGCAGCGCCTTGGAGCCGTCGCCGTTGGCGCCGATGCCCAGCCGGGCGTGCAGGACGGCGGTGAACTCGGCGTACGTGCGGTGCACGCGGATGCCCGGGTAGAGCTTCTTGAGCGTGTTGGCGTGGAAGCGCTCGGGGACGGCGACCTCGAGCGTCTCGAGCGAGAGCGGTCCCTCGTGGGTGGCGAGCTGCATCTGCACCTCGCCGGAGCGCGACGCGCGGCGCGGCACGTAGTAGGTGCGCAGGGCCGTGAACCGGCCGCCCTGGTCGTTGACGAACGTCATCGCGACCGCGCCCCAGGTGTCGGTGCCCTTGCCGCGCAGGAGCTTCTCCTCGGGGCGGCCGGTCTTGGGGTTGTCGATGACGTCGACCGCGCCGCGCAGGTAGGACAGCAGGTTGCGCTGGCCGGCGCTGCGCGCGCGGCCCGCGACGGCGTCGTTGGAGGCGCCGTTGAACTTGGTGTCCGAGGGCATCATCAGCGCCGTGTAGGCGTCGAGGATGGTGCTCTTGCCGACGCCGGAGGCACCGGAGATCATCGTCGCGTCACCGCGCAGCGGGACGGTCGTGAGGCCGCTGAAGCCGCCCCAGTTGACGAGCTGGAGCAGGGACGCGCGCCACTGGACCGTGTCATCGGCCGGGGTCGCGACGACCTCGCGCTCGAACAGGCCGCCCTCGACGTCCTCGATCTCGTCGATGCTCACTCGCCGTCCTCCTCGAACAGGTCGGCCGGCTCGGCCGCCTCGGCCTCGTCGGCCGGCTCGGTGCCGTTGGCCCTCTGCAGCGCGTCGAGCAGCTCGTGGAGCAGCTCCAGCGGCAGCAGCGGCTCGACGGCCTCGCTGATCTCGTAGCGGTCCTCGGCGGCCGAACCGATGAGCAGGCCCGCCTTGACGATGCTCACGACCGCGTTGCGGGCGCGCTTCTCGTCGCCCGCCTCGTCGGTGGCGTGGGTGGGCCGGAAGCTCGCGACGTAGTCGACGATGTCCTCGCGGTCGATGTAGACCCGCGCGTCCCCGCCGGCCAGCCCCGCGCGCAGCCGGTCGCGCAGGTGCACCAGCACCAGCGTCTCCTCACGCGACCACGCCGTGTCGTGGAGCAGCGTCGGGAACCGGCCGCCGGTCTCCGAGAACGCCTGGCGCTTCCAGGCGACCTCGCGCGCCGGGTCGACCTGGAGGTCGAGGAAGAGGTCGTTGAGCCGCGAGCGGATGACCCGCTCGTGCTCGACCAGCACCTGCCAGTCGCGCGGGTGGGTGCGCGCGCTGATGAACCGCTGCTTGAGGAGCGTGACCAGGGCGTGGCGCTGGGCGTACTCCAGACCGCCCTCGTCGCCCTCGAACAGCGACACCGAGCGCTCGTCGGCGACCTCGTCGAGGTCGTCGAAGTCGTTGGCGACCACGTCGAGCTCGTCGGGCTGGTCCAGGTCGACGCTCATCGGCGGGACTCCTCTCGGGAGAGATCGGGGTCGGGCAGCGGCGTGCGCGGCACGGCGAAGGTGCGGCGCGTGCCGTCGGGACGGACGGCGGCGAACGCCTCGACGCCGTCCTCGGTCTCCCACTCCTGGTCGGCCGCGAGGTGCAGCAGGCCGAAGATCTCGACCGGCCGGCGCAGCGACGGCTCCAGGGTGTCGAACAGCTCGCCCAGCGAGCCGGCCGGCAGCAGGTCGCGCAGCGCGTCGTCCAGGCGCTGGCGCAGCGAGCCCAGCTGGGGACCGCCCTGCGCCATCAGCTCGGTCAGCGACAGTGACGGGGCGTCGGCCGGGTCGGCCGCGGTGATCGGGTCGGGCAGGACGTCATCCGCGGGGTCGTAGAAGCGCTCGCGCAGGTGGTCGACGCTCGCCCGGTCGGGCAGCAGGGAGACGTCGTGGGCGGCGCGGGGGCCCGTCGTACCCATCCAGGTCATGAGGGCCGACTCGACCTGGCGCAGCGTCTGCTCCAGCTCGCGGTCGCGGGCGGCGTCGTGGGAGACGATGTACTCCTTGAGCGTCGCCGTCACCCGGCTGCGCTGGGCCAGCACCCGGTCGAGACCGTCGCGGACCAGCTTGACGGTCCCCCGTAGCTCGGCCCGGTCGGCGTCGCCGAGGATCCCGTCGGAGAGCGGGTGCTCCAGCAGCGCCCCGAGGTCCTCGCGCAGCTGGGTGACCAGGCCGTCGTCGCGCAGCAGCGCGAACGCCCCCTCGAACGCCCGCCCCTCGTGGGTGGCCGTCATCAGCGCGTCGGCCCGCGCCAGGTAGTCGTCGATCACGTCGCCCGCCGGCCGGTCCTCGGCCCGGAACGCGGCCAGGATCTCGCCCCGGATCGTCGCGAACCGCTCCTCCACCCGTGCGAAGTCGCTCGGCAGCGCCGAGATCAGCGACAGCAGCTCGGTGAACCCCTCGGACATGTAGTCCTCGGTCGCACTGACCAGCTCGGCCCCGTCGACCAGGCGGTCGCGCTCGGCCTTGAGCCGCGCGATCTCGTCGTTGAGGAGGGTGACCCGGGCGCCCCGATCGGGGTTCGCCTCGGAGTTGAACCGGCGCACCGTGCTCAGGATCGTGGTGATCCGGTGCTCGCTCAGCGTCGCCCGGTCCCGCGCGAGGTTCTTGACCAGCTCGAGCGCCTGCTGCGCGTACGACGTCAGCGAGTAGACCTCGTTGCCCTGCTCGTCGAGCGAGCGCACCAGCCACTGCCCCCGCATCCACCGCTGGCAGATGTCACGCCCGGTACCGCTGGGCAGGTCAGTCTCCCCCGCCTTGCGGATCTCGGCGAGGTGCTCCTCGACCTGCGTGTGCAGCCGCGCGGTCGGGATCGGCTTGTTGTTGCGGCCGAACGACTCCCGGAAGATCGTGATCACGACCGGCGCCTGACGCTGGTGGAGCAGGGTCAACGTGGGCTGCGCGAAGGCACCCTTGACCCTCGCCAGCTCCCCGGCGATCTCGCTCATCTGCCCCCCGGTCGTCCTGCTGCTTGCGGTCGTGCTCGTCGCCGTCGCGCCCGCGCGCGGGGTGCGCTGGGCTCGGACGGACGGTCAAGCATGTCAGAGGGGGCGAGCGAGGCTGAATCGAGCCGGACCCGGCCGGTCAGTGCCCGGCCGGCACCTCGATCGACACGGGCTCGTTCCAGCGGGTCGCGTTCATCTCGGCCACGGCTCCCAGCACGTCGAACCGCACCCGCCGCATGAGGTCGTCGCGCTGGAGGAACAGCTCGTAGTCGACGGTCGGCGGTCCGCCCGCGGGCAGGTCGTCGCCGCGGGCCGCGCCGGCTTCAGCCATGTCGACCTTCAGCCGGTAGTGGCACGTCGGCCGGCCGTCGATCTCCTCCTCGCCGACCACCTCGACCTTCTCGAGACCGGCGCGCCACGCGGCGAACGTGGTGGTCAGGTCGGCGCTGGCGAACTGGCTGCGAAGCTGGACGGCGAGGGGGTCGTCGCCGGAGACCTCCCGGTAGCCCGCGTCCGCGTCCGGCTCCGCGATGAAGTACCGGTCGTCGACGACGATCATCGAGAACTCCTCACCCGGGGTCCGCGACGTCATCTCCATCGAGGCACCGTCCGGCTCGTACGCGAGCACGGCGTCGAAGTCCATCGTCCGGCCATGGCCGGACATGCCGACCTGGACCCGGGCGGTGGCCGACGCCGGAACCGCCGCCTCCATCGCGGGCATCAGGGTCTTCTCGTCGTAGCCGCAGGCACTCGCAGACCCTCGGGGCTCGTCGCGGCCTTCGCCGCTCTCGCCGTACCCAGGGCCAGTCGTCGCACGGGCACACGCTAGCCCGCGCTCGCGGTGAGCCGGGCCGCGATCGGCTCCAGCGCCGCGACCAGCTCCTCGAGCTCCCCCGCCGCCAGCCCCTCGTACGGCGCCTCGGCCAGCGCGTCCGTCAGCGCCTCGATCCGGTCCTTGGTGGCGCGCCCGGCCGGAGTGAAGCGGCCCCCGGCGTCGAGCAGCCCGCGCTCGCGCAGGTCGGCCAGCACCGCGGCCAGCTCGCCCGCGGGCAGGTGGTGGATCCGGCCGAACGACTCCGCCGGGTGGATGCCCAGGTCGAGGGCGCTGAGGACGTGCGCGGCGATCCCGCCGATCCGCTCGGCGACCAGCGCGGCGATGTGGCCGTCGCCGCGGTGCTCGCGCAGCATGTTGGCCGCGTGCCAGAGCCGGGCCAGCGGCTCGTCGGGGACGGGGAGGGCGCGCAGGCCGGCGTACATGACCCGGCCGTCGGTCGGGGCGCTGACCGCGGCCTGCGTGAGCACGTCGGCGGCCCGCGCGAGGCCCGGCGTCTCGACAAGGTCGCCGAGGATGCGCCGCAGGGCGGCCACGCAACCGCGCTGGCGCGCGGCGTGGGCGGCCTCGGGCGTGGTCGTCTCCCACACCTTCGGGAGGTGCCGGGCCACCTCGCCCGCGCCGAAGTTGTAGAACGCCGCGTGCACCACCTCCGCCGGCGCCCGCCCCAGCGGCGCGGAGCGGCCCGCGAAGTAGCCGTCCCAGTAGTTGCGGAAGCCGAGCTCCGCCATCGCCTCGTTGGGCTCGTCGGCGGTGAAGTTGACCATCGGGATCGGCTCGACGAGGTCGTACATGCGGCGGGCGACGGGGACGGCGTGGGACATCGGGGACTCCTGGCGCTCGGTGCCTCGGTGGCGGAGAGTTGGTTCCATGACACATGTAAGACGCTTCGACCACGTCGGAATCACCGTTGCCGACCTCGACGCGGCCACCGCCTTCTTCGTCGGGCTGGGCCTCGAGGTCGAGGGCACCGGCTCCGTGCAGGGCGAGTTCATCGACACCGTCTGCGGCATTCCCGGGGCGCACTGCGAGATCGTCATGCTCCGCCCGCCCGGCGACGGCTCCCGGCTCGAGCTCGCCCGCTTCGTCACGCCCGACCACGTGCCCGGGTCGCCGTACGCGATGGCCAACGAGGTGGGCCTGCGCAACGTCTCGTTCGAGGTCGAGGACCTCCAGGCGGCCCTCGACGCGGTGGCCGCCGACGGGTACGGGCTGGTCGCCGGCGTCGGCGAGTACGAGGGCAGCGTGCGGATGGCCTACGTGCGCGGGCCCGAGGGGATCGTGGTGTCGCTGTTCGAGCAGGTGGGATGAGCCCCTCGCCAAGATCTAGAACACGTTCTACTCTCTCGGCATGGACCTCGTCGCGATCGAAGAGATCAAGCGCCTCAAGCACCGCTACTTCCGCACCCTCGACCTGAAGGTCTGGGACGAGTTCGCCGACTGCCTGGCCGAGGATGTCTCGGCCCGCTACGGCACCCAGGCGATGGACAAGCCGCTGCACTACGACAACCGGGCGGATGTCGTCGACTTCATGCAGAACAACCTCGGCCCGGGGATCATCACGATCCACATCGCGAACCACCCCGAGATCGACGTCGACGGCGACACCGCGACCGGCTCGTGGGCCTTCGAGGACACGGTGATCGTGCCGGACTTCAAGGTGCAGATCCGGGGCGGCGGGTACTACGTCGACACCTACCGGCGCGACGCCGACGGTGCCTGGCGGATCGCGTCGACGCAGTACGAGCGGATCTACGAGGCGATGACCTCGCTCGACGACACCCCGAGCTTCAAGCTCATCGCCAACCGGTGGGACCCCTCGCTGCAGCACTGAGCGGGTTGGGTCGGACCGCCGACCTAGGGTGAAGCCATGAACCTGACGCACGCACCCCTGCGGGCTGCCACGGGCGCCTTCATCCTCAACTCCGGCCTGACCAAGCTGGGCGCGGACGCCACCACGGCGCAGCAGCTCCACGGCTTCGCCAGCACGGCGTACCCCCAGTTCACGAACATGGACGCCACCCAGTTCACCAAGATGCTCGCCGTCGGCGAGATCGCGCTGGGTAGCGCCCTGCTGACGCCCAAGGTGCCCTCGGCGCTGGCGGGTGCTGCGCTCACGGCGTTCGGCGCCGGGATGCTGGGGCTCTACGCGCGCGTCCCGGGGCTGCGCAAGGAAGGGAGCATCCGGCCGACCGAGGCGGGCGTACCGATCGCGAAGGACGTCTGGCTGGTGGGCGCGGGGGCGACGCTGGGCCTGCAGGGCTTCTTCAACGGCGCCCGGCGGGCCGGCAAGCGGGCGGCGACCAAGGTCGGCGCGGCGGCCGAGAGCGCGCACGACGCGCTCCCGTTCTGAGCGGGCGGGGCGACGACGATGGCGGACGCCGCGAAGAGCAAGGCCTTCGACCGGGACATGAACTACATCCCGGACCGGATCACCCGGGAGCCCGGCCTCTCCCAGGACAAGTACGACGACCAGCAGCTCGCCGTCCCCACCTGGCCCGCCGAGCCGGGCCGCTACCGGCTCGTCGCGGCCGCCGCGTGCCCCTGGGCCAACCGGGCGATCATCGTGCGCCGGCTCCTCGGCCTCGAGGACGTGATCTCGCTGGGCCTGACCGGGCCCACCCACGACCCGCGCAGCTGGACCTTCGACCTCGACCCCGGCGGGATCGACCCGGTGCTGGGCTACGAGCGCCTCCAGGAGGCCTACTTCGCCCGGTTCCCCGACTACCCGCGCGGGATCACCGTCCCGGCGATCGTCGACGTGCCGACCAGGGCCGTGGTCACCAACGACTTCCCGTGGATCACCCACGACCTCTTCTTCGAGTGGCGCGACCACCACCGTCCCGACGCCCCGGACCTGTGGCCCGACGACGTGCGCGACGAGATGGAGGAGGTCATGCAGCGGGTCTTCACCGAGGTCAACAACGGCGTCTACCGCTGCGGGTTCGCCGGCTCCCAGGAGGACTACGACGCGGCCTACGACCGGCTGTGGACGGCGATGGACTGGCTCGAGGAACGGCTCACCGACCGGCGCTTCCTGATGGGCGACACCCTCACCGAGGCCGACGTGCGGCTGTTCACGACGCTCGTGCGCTTCGACGCCGTCTACCACGGCCACTTCAAGTGCAACCGCAACAAGCTGACCGAGATGCCGGCGCTGTGGGGCTACGCGCGCGACCTGTTCCAGACGCCCGAGCTCGGCGGGACGATCGACTTCGACCAGATCAAGCGGCACTACTACGTCGTGCACACCGGCATCAACCCGACCCGGATCGTGCCGCGGGGTCCCGACGAGTCCGGCTGGCTGGCGCCGCACGGCCGGGGTGAGGGGCGCCGTTGGTGAGCGATCAGAGCACCGCGGGGTCCACCTCGTTGAACAGCTGGTCCCCGCCGGCGAGCAGGTCGAGCATCGGCGCGACCTTCGGGAGCTCGTGGGTGAGGAAGTAGCGTCCGGCCGCGCGCTTCCCGTCGTAGAACTCCCCGGTCGAGCCGTGCGCGGCGACGAGCTGGTCGAGCCAGGTCCAGGCGAGCACGACGTGCCCGGCCGCCTCGAGACCGGTGGTCGCGTTGACGAGCGCGGTCCGCGGGTCGCCCGACGCCCAGGCGGCGGCCACGGCGGCGACGAGCCCGTCGACGGCCTCCCCCACCCGCCCCGCGTACGACGTCAGGTCGGCGTCGCCGGTCGCCACCGCGCGGTCGATGCTCGCCCGGATGGTGCCGGCGAGGAGCTGGAGGCCGGCGCCGCCGTCCAGCACGAGCTTGCGCCCGAGCAGGTCGAGGGCCTGGATGCCGTGGGTGCCCTCGTGGATGGGGTTGAGCCGGTTGTCGCGGTAGAGCTGCTCGACGCCGTACTCGCGGGTGTAGCCGTAGCCGCCGTGGACCTGGATGGCCAGGTCGTTGGCGGCCAGGCACCACTGCGAGGGCCAGCTCTTGACGATGGGGGTCAGCACGTCGAGCAGCGCGCCCGCACGGGCCCGCTCCTCGGGTGAGGGGTGGGTGAGCTCGTCGTCGAGCAGCAGGGCGGCGCGCAGGACCAGGGCGAGCCCGCCCTCGACGTAGGACTTGGCGGCGAGGAGCATCCGGCGCACGTCGGCGTGCTCGGCGATGGCGACCGGCGGCGCGGCCGGGTCCTTGGCGCCGAGGGGGCGACCCTGGACGCGCTCGCGGGCGTAGGCGAGGGCGCGACGGTAGCCGGTGTACCCGAGGGCGACCGCGCCCGCACCGACGCCGACCCGGGCCTCGTTCATCATGTGGAACATGACCGCGAGGCCGCGGCCCTCCGCGCCGACGAGCTCGCCGACGGCGCCGGAGGTACCCCCGGGCAGGTGCGTGCCCTCGCCGAAGTTGAGGACCGTGTTGACCGTGCCGCGGAAGCCCATCTTGTGGTTGATCCCGGCCAGGGTGACGTCATTGCGCTCGCCGCGCTCGCCGGCGGCGTCCACGACGTACTTGGGGGTGGCGAACAGCGAGAGCCCCTTGACACCGGCCGGTGCGCCCTCGACCCGGGCCAGCACCAGGTGGACGATGTTGTCGCCGAGCTCGTGGTCGCCCCCGGAGATCCACATCTTGTTGCCGAACAGCCGGAACGATCCGTCGGGCTGGCGGACCGCGCGGGTCGCGACGTCGGCGAGGGACGACCCGGCCTGGGGCTCGGAGAGGCACATCGTGCCGAACCAGCGGCCCTCGAGCATGGGCGGGACGAACCGGGCGACCTGCTCGGGGGTGGCGTGCGCGAGCAGCAGGTTGGCGTTGGCCATGGTGAGCATCGGGTAGCCCGAGGTCGACACGTTCGCGGCCTGGAACCAGGCGAAGCAGGCCTGCTGGACCACCCGCGGGAGCTGGACTCCCCCGGCCTCGGCGTCCATCGAGGCGCCGATCAGCCCGGCGTCGGCGAACGCCTTCAGCGCGGTCGCGACCTCGGGGATGATCGTGACGCTCTCGCCGTCGAACTGCGGCTCGTGCTCGTCGCTGAGCGCGTTGTGCGGCGCGAAGTGCTCCGCGGCGACCTCGGCGGACAGGTCGAGCACGGCGTCGAAGGTCTCGCGGCTGTGGTCGGCGTACCGCTCGCGCTGGGTGAGGGCGCCGACGTCGAGCCACTCGTGGAGCAGGAAGGCGAGGTCGCGACGGGACAGCAGCAGGTCGGGGTCAGCGGCGGCGGGGCTCACCCGTCCAGTCTGTACCCGATCCTGGTGACGTCCGGGACCGCCCGGCCGCCCTAACGTCGAGAGATGGTCCGCGCCCGGCCCCTGACCTGCGTCCTCGACGGGATCCTCGTCGGGCTGCTGGGGAGCCTGCTGGTCTGCCTGCCGTGGCTCGGCAGCCCGAGCCTCACCCCGGCCGCCGGGCGCACCGCGCCGGCCGCCGCGATGGCGGCGGGAGTGCCAGGCACGCCGTCCTCCTGGGGCGGCAACGTGTTCGGCGAGCTGGGCGACGGGACGACGATGCCGCACCGCACGGCCGCGGCGCTGGCCGGGCTGGACGACGTGGTCGACGTCCACACCGGGCGCGAGCACGCGGTCGCGCTGCGGGCGGACGGCACGGTCCTGACCTGGGGCAGCAACCAGATGGGCCAGCTGGGGACCGGTCCGGGCGGCAACCGGCCGAGCCCGGCCGCGGTCGCCGGGCTGAGCGAGGTGACGATGGTCTCGACCGGGCACTACCACTCGCTGGCGCTGCGCGCCGACGGCTCGGTGTGGACGTGGGGCTACAACTTCGCCGGGCAGCTCGGCGACGGCACGACGACGACCCGCGACCGCCCGGTCCGGGTCAGCGGGACGCGGACCTACGGCTTCGTCGCGGCCGGGCGCGACATGAGCTATGCGGTCGCGACGGACGGCACCGTGTGGGCGTGGGGGCTCAACGGCGACGGCCAGCTCGGCGACGGTACGACGACCAACCGCACCACACCCGTCCGCGTCGGCACGCTCAGCGAGGTCACCCAGGTCGCCGGCGGGCGCGACCACGGGCTCGCGCTGCGCTCCGACGGCACCGTGTGGGCCTGGGGCTGGAACGCCTACGGCCAGGTGGGTGACGGCACGCTGACCGACCGGACCGCGCCGGTGCAGGTCACCACGGGGGCGAGCATGGTCGCGGCGGGCGCGCACCACTCCTACGCACTGCGCACGAGCGGGCAGGTGCAGGCGTGGGGCCGCAACTACCGCAACGAGCTGGGTGACGGCACCACGGCGCAGCGGACCCGACCGGTCACCGTCCTCGGCGTCTCCGGCGCCGTGGCGATCGGCTCCGGGCGCGACCACGGGCTGGCGGCGCTGGCCGACGGCACGGTCCGCGCGTGGGGCCAGAACTCGTCCGGCCAGCTCGGCGACGGCACGACGACGAGCCGCTCCTCGGCGGTCACCGTCGTGGGCGTCAGTGAGGCGACCCGGGTGAGCGGGGGCGCAGAGTTCTCGGTCGCCCTGTCCACCCCGTCCGGGCCGCCGCCCAACCAGCCTCCGGTGGCGCGCGCGGCGGCGGACTGCACGCTGCTGGCCTGCACGTTCTCGGCGGCCGGCTCGGGTGATCCGGACGGCGTGGTCACCGGCTACGCCTGGGACTTCGGCGACGGTACGACGGGCGCGGGCCCGAGCCCGGCGCACGACTACGCGGCGGCGGGCTCCTATCCCGTCACGCTCACGGTGACCGACGACGACGGCGCGACCGGGACCGCGACGACGACCGCGCTCGCGACCGAGCCCGGCACCGGTACGACGACCGAGCTGCGCGCGGTGACCGGGGTCAGCCGGAACGCGGCGAGCGCGGCGCTCGCCGTGCCGGGGGCGGTGCAGGCGGGTGACGTCCTCGTGCTGCTGGTCGCGACCAACCGGCTCGCCACGCTGACCACCCCGGCGGGCTGGACCCTGCTCGGCACCGTGACCGACGGCTCCGACCTGCGCTCGTGGGCGCTGACCAGGACGGCGGTCGCGGGCACCCCGGGCTCGACGGTGACGCTCACGCTCGACGCGACGAGCAAGGTCGACGCCACCCTCGCGGCGTACGACGGCGGCGGCGTGACGGCGACCGCCTCGCGCGTGGAGACCGGCACCGGCGCGGCCCACCTGACGCCCGCCGCGAACGTGAGCACCGCGGGCTCCCGGGTGGTCCAGCACTGGGTCACCAAGGTCAACAGCGCGCTCACCTGGACCGCACCGGGCGACCTGGTCGTGCGCCGTACCGGCACGGGCAGCGGGAGCGGCCAGCTCGGCGTGCTGACCGCGGACGGCGGACCGGCTCCGGCCGGCACCTGGGCCGCGCACACCGCGACGGCGAGCGTGGCGTCCGGCAAGGCGGTCGCCTGGACGGTCGTGGTCGCGCCCGATCCCTAGCCCGAGACCGGCAGTCCCGGCATCCCGGCCAGCGGCGCGCTCGCGACGGTCACCACGCCCACCATCCGCGCCCCGGCGCCGAGCAGGGTCGCGCCGTGGTCGGTACGCAGCGCCGAGCGCCCGAACTGCACCTCGAGGACACCGATCCGCAGCCGGCCGCCCTCGCGCACCAGCGCCACTTCCCCGCGGCGCGGGCGGCGGCCGGAGGAGACCAGGAGCTCGGTCCCCGCGGGCCAGCCGTGGGAGGCGAGGGCGTCGTTGCGGAGCCGGATGCGGACGTCCTCGTCGTCCCCCGCCACCGCGCGGGCCGCCGCCGGGGGTGCCTTGCGGGCAGCGGGGCGCGGCGCGGCCGGCTCCGGTGGGGGCAGGTCGAGCGGCAGGCACTCCTGACCCTCGGCGGCCGCCCGTCGTCCCGAACGCATGTTCGAAGAGTAGCGCCCGTACGCTGTCGCCGTGGAGCCCCTCGGCCAGTACCCGGACCCGACCCACGTCGTCGCGCACCTCAGCGACCCCCACCTGCTCGCCGATCGGCTGCTCTACGACGCGGTCGACACCGCCGCCCACCTGGAGCGCGCGCTGGCCCGGCTCCGGCGGCTGCCGACGCCCCCGCAGGCGCTGGTGTTCACCGGCGACCTCGCCGACCGGGCCGAGCCGGGCGCCTACGCCCGGCTGCGCGCGATCGTCGAGCCGGTCGCGGCCGACCTCGGCGCCGAGGTGGTGTGGGTGATGGGCAACCACGACGAGCGCCGCGCGTTCGGGCAGGCCCTGCTCGGCACCGACGACGACGCCCCACGCGACCGGGTGCACGACGTCGCCGGGCTGCGCATCGTCGCGCTCGACACCAGCGTCCCCGGCTGGCACCACGGCGAGCTCGGCGACGACCAGCTCGCCTGGCTCGCCGACGTCCTCGCCACCCCGGCGCCCCACGGGACGCTGCTCGCGATGCACCACCCGCCGATCCCGGTGCCGATGCTGCGCCTGGCCGAGCTGATCGAGCTGCACGAGCAGGACCGGCTCGCCGCCGTCGTCGAGGGCACCGACGTCCGGGGCATCCTGGGCGGGCACTTCCACTTCACGTCGTACTCCACGTTCGCGGGCGTGCCGGTCTCGGTCGCGTCGGCGTCCTGCTACACCTCCGAGCTCGCGCCCGAGGGGCGGATGGTGGCCGGGGTCGACGGGCACCAGGCGTTCACCATGCTCCACCTGTACGAGGACCGCGTGGTCCACTCGGTCGTCCCGGCCACCGACGCCGTCGAGGTGAGCGGACGCGGCGAGGAGCTGCTCGAGGCGTTCCTGGCGCTGAGCCCGGCCGAGCGGTTCGACCTCGTCGCCCGCAAGGACTCCCCGCTCAACAACGGATCCTGAGCCGCAGCCTCACCTGAGACGGGCGTCGATCTCAAGATCAGAGAGTGGCGAAAACGAAGAGTCGATGTAGGCCTCGTACTCGGCGGCCAGGTCACGATCGTGGTCCCGCGCATACTTGTTCGCCTGCTGCGCGTTGGTCACCTTCTTGTCCTTGTTCTGCTTCTCGATCGACTTCTTTGTGGGCTTGTTCGCTCGGCCGTCGCTCGTCCAGGTAGTTTGCTCCTCCTGGATGGTCTGAGTGGCATACCGGTGATAGAACGCCGTTGGGTCCATCACCAAGCGCCAGAAGATCCAGTCCTTGGGCACCAGCAGGAGGTGCTTGATCTCGCCGCCCGCGGAAGTGAACGTCGGCAGGTTCAGGGGCACATCGACCATCGTCGCGGTTCGGGAGTCCCAGGTTGGATACAGCTCCGACGACGCCGAGGCAGCGAGCGACGGATATCGGTCCATCATTTCGCCGGTGAAATCAGCAAGCACGTTGAACGTCACCCGCGTAGCGAGATCTGAGATCAGGTCACGATCGACCTTCTTGACGAAGAGCGGGACCCTCTCGAGCCGCGACAGAACTGCCGTTCGAATGGACGTCGTCGACCCTGTGCTCGTCTGTAGGGTCCGATTGAGAACAATCTGATCCCAAAGCTCTGCCCCGAGCCCCTCGCCGAAGCCCTTGCCCTGCGGCGGGCCGTCGCTGTAACCAAGGCAGGTCTCGTTCGGCTCATGCATCTGCTGGAGCAGGTTGCGCCCCTTCTGACGCTGGGCCTGGTTCTGCGATCGCGCGCAGGTCAGCACTTCCTCGAAGAAATCCACGAGTTGCTGGTGAGCCCGAACTGCATGAGCACTCGAGCTGTTGCGGATGGCACTGGGATCCAGGAAGAGCCGGTTGTCCCTGTCTACATCCACGTCGACGAACGGGACTGGCGCCGTGATTCCGAAGACCTTAGTTACACGTCGCGACATCAAACCTCCAGTGAGCCTCGCACAACGCCTTGAGACTAACAACAGGCAACAGGTCCATGTCACAGAATTCCAAACCTCATGTCTCTTGGCGTCGAAAGGGTTCCGGCGATCACTGCCGTCTAGAATGCTCGGACGTCATGCATGCACGCCCGTCCGACCGCCCGCGCCGGCTCCTGCTGGCCGTCGACGCGCCGTCCCTGCTGCACCGCAACCACCACGCACGCCGCCACACCCGGCTGCGCGACCGGACCGGCCGGCCCGCGTGGGCGCTGCACGGGATGCTGCGCCAGATCATCGAGTCGATCGATGCGTTCGCCCCGGACGCGGTGATCTTCGGGCTCGACGACCGCACCGCCTCGATCCGCCGCGACCACTACCCCGACTACAAGGCCGGGCGCGCCGAGAAGGACCCCGAGCTGGTCGACCAGCTCGACCGCGCGGGCGCGCTGCTCGACGCCCTGGGCCTGGCGACGCTGACCCCGCCGGGGCTGGAGGCCGACGACGTCAACGCCTCCGCGGCGACCTGGGCCGAGAACCACGACTGGAACTGCGTGATCATCACGTCCGACCGGGACTCGTTCGCCCACATCAGCGACCACACCCAGGTGCTGCGGCTGATCGACGGCGGCATCCACGGCTCGCCGCTGCTGAGCCCGTCCCGGATCCAGATGATGTACGGCGTCCCGGCCGACCGCTACCTGGAGTTCGCGGCCGTGCGGGGCGACGCGAGCGACAACCTGCCCGGCGTACCGGGCATCGGCGAGAAGACCGCCGCCACCCTGCTCTCCCACATCGGCTCGATGCGCGAGGTCTGGGCCGACGTCGAGCACGACGAGGGCCGCTCGGTGGTCGCCGCCCTCGACGCATGGGCCGAGGAGACGGGCGGACGCCGCATCGGCGCGACCACCCTCAAGCGGCTGAGCGCGCCGGGCGCGCGCGAGGTCTACGAGTTCAACCTGCGGATGATGGCCGGGCGCACCGACCTCGACCTGGGCCTGACCCCGGACGTGCCGGGCTCCCCGGGCCTGCTCCCCCTCGACATCGAGCGGGTCGCGCGGGTGGTCGGTCACCTCAACATGGAGGCGACGACCCAGCTCGCGCTGCGGGTGCTCACCGGCGATCCGGCGTCGGTGCCGCGCGGCTGACCGGCGGGCCGTCGCGCCCGTGGACCATCGCCCGGACGACGTCGCTGCGGCTGACCACGCCGACCACCTGGTCGGCGGCGTCCACCACCGGCAGGCTCTTCACCAGCCGGTCGACGAGCACCCGGCGCAGCGTGGCGACGTCGGTCTCGGGGTGCACCAGGACGACGACCGAGCTCATCGCATCGCCCACGGTCCCCGCCAGGTCACCGGCCCCGGAGCCGGACCCGGGGCCGAGCAGGTCCGCCTCGCTGAGCACCCCGACCACCCGGCCGCGCTCGTCGACCACCGGCAGCGCGGTGACCCCGTGCGCGGCGAGCAGGTCCGCCGCCGCGCGCAGCGGATCGCCGGGGCGGACGGTGATCGGGCTGGCGGTCATCAGGTCCCGTACGTGCGTGGCCATGGCTCCAGGCTCGCCCCGGCGAGGTGCGGGCGCGAGGGTCCGCGCGCCCGGCCGGGCGGGACCTAAGGCCCTCGGCGACCGGCACCCGCCCGAGCCTGCGCCATGATGGCCCGGTGAGCGACGACGCCCCCGACGGCCCCGTTCCTGCCCAGGGACTCACCGAGGTGCTGGCCCGGCGCTTCCTGACCACCGACGCCGCGCGCGCCGACAAGGTCGCGCGGTGGCACGCCCGCGGCCGCCGTACGGCGCGCGAGAACCTGGCCGACCTCGTCGACCCGGGCAGCTTCGTGGAGTACGGGCGGTTCGTGACCGCCGCTCAGGAGGGCCGGCGGGCGCTGGCCGACCTCGTGGTGGAGGCGCCGGCCGACGGGATCATCGGTGGCACCGCGACGATCGACGGGCGTCCGTGCGCGGTGCTGTCGTACGACTACCTCGTGATGGCCGGCACCCAGGGGATGCGCGGGCACCGCAAGTCCGACCGCCTCATCGAGCTCGTCCGGCGGATGCGGCTGCCCACGGTGTTCTTCACCGAGGGCGGCGGCGGGCGGCCCGGCGACACCGACCTGCCGATGGTCTCGGCGCTCGACGTGGGCTCGTTCGCGCTGTGGGGCGCCCTGGAGGGCGTCGTACCGCGGATCGCCGTGGTCTCGGGCCGCTGCTTCGCCGGCAACGCGGTGCTGGCCGGCTGCGCCGACCTGCGGGTGGCGACGCCCGACGCCAACCTCGGGATGGCCGGGCCGGCGATGATCGCGGGCGGCGGGCTCGGGCAGTTCGCGCCCGAGGAGATCGGGCCGGTGGCGGACCAGTCGGCCAACGGTGTGCTCGACGTGCTGGTCGAGGACGAGGAGGAGGCCGTGGCGGTGGTCCGCCGGCTCCTCGGCTACCTCACCGGGACCCGCGAGCCGGCCACCGCCGACCCGCAGGACGCGCTGCGCACGATGCTCCCCGAGAACGACCGCGAGGCGTACGACGTCCGCCCGGTCGTGACCGCACTCGCCGACCACGACAGCGTGGTCTGGCTGCGCGAGGGCTGGGCGCCCGAGCTGGTGACCGCGTTCGCGCGGGTCGAGGGGATCCCCGTCGGTGTGGTCGCCAACCAGTCGACCCACCTCGCGGGCGCGCTCACCGCCGACGCGTCGGCCAAGGCGGCGGACTTCCTCGAGCTGTGCGAGCGCTGGCGGGTTCCGGTGGTGTCGCTGGTCGACACCCCGGGCTTCATGGTCGGCCCCGAGGCCGAGCGCACGGGCCTGGTCCGGCACGCCTCGCGGATGGTGAGCGCGGGCGCCCGGCTGAGCGTCCCGCTCGTCGGGGTGGTGCTGCGCCGTGGCTACGGACTCGGCGCCCAGGCGATGCTGGGCGGCAGCACCCACCGGCCGCTGCTGACCGTGGCCTGGCCCGACGCCCACCTGGGCCCGATGGGGCTCGAGGGTGCGGTCCGGCTGGCGATGGCGCACGAGCTGGCCGCGCTGCCGGAGGACGAGCGCGAGACCGTCGTGGCCGAGCAGACCGCCGTGTTCCGCAAGAACGCCAGCGCCCTCAACGCCGCGCGGGTCTTCGAGATCGACGACGTGATCGACCCGGCCGAGACCCGCGGGGTCATCGCGGCGACGCTGCGCGCGGCACCGACCAGCTGAGGCTCGTGCCGCGGCCCGGCGCGGACTCGATGACCAGGCTGCCGCCACGCTGCTCGGCCCGGGCCCGGATGTTGGCCAGGCCGCTCTCGGCGCCGGCGCCGGTCATGCCGCGCCCGTCGTCGCGCACGGTGAGCACGATCCGCTCCCCCGCCTCGACGACGACCTCGACCGCGCTCGCGCCGGCGTGCCGGCTCGCGTTGGAGAGCCCCTCGGCCAGCACGGCGAGCAGGTCGGGCGCGATGTCGTCGGAGATCAGCGTCCGCACCGGCCCCTCGAACCGCAGCGCGGGCCGGAACTTCAGCGTCGCCGCCGCGCGGTCCACCAACCGGGTCACCTCGGCCTGGACGTCGCCCGCGGTGTCGACCGAGCTGAGCCCGAAGATCGCCCGGCGGATGTCCTTGATCGTGGCGTCGAGGTCGTCGACGGCCTGGTCGATCCGGGCCGCCGCGTCGGGCCGGTCCACCATCCGGGTCGTGCCCTGGAGACCGAGACCGACCGCGAACAGCCGCTGGATGACGAGGTCGTGGAGGTCCCGGCCGATCCGGTCGCGGTCCTCGAGGACGGCGAGCCGGCGCTGGTCCTCGCGCGCCGCGGCGAGCTGGAGGGTGAGCGCGGCCTGCTCGGCGTACGCCGCGACGAGCTGGGGATCGAGCGCGTGGAAGCGGTCCTCGTGCTCCGGGGTCCAGGCCAGCGAGAGCGTGCCGGTGACACCGGGCGAGGGCGCGAACGCGACCGTGAGCACCGGTCCGTCGTGGTCCGGCGCCTCCTCGTCGTCGGTACGGACCCACGCGGCGTCGGCATGGGCGACCTCGCGGGCGCGCTCGGCGACGGCGGCGCCCGGGTCGGTCCCGGGCTCGGCCAGCAGGGTCGCGATCTCGGCGCTCGCCCGGGCCCAGGACTCGCGGACCATCGTCTGCTCGTAGAGCCGGGCGTTCTCGATCGCCACACCCGCAGCGGCGGCCAGCGCGACGACGATCTCCTCGTCCTCGGCGGTGAAGTCCCCGCCGCCGGCCTTCTCGGTCAGGTAGAGGTTGCCGAAGACCCGGTCCCGGATGCGCACCGGCACCCCGAGGAACGAGCTCATCGGCGGGTGGTGCTCCGGGAACCCGTACGACGCCGGGTGCTCCGCGATGTCGTGCAGGCGCAGCGGCTCGGGCCGGTCGATGATCAGCCCCAGCAGGCCGTGCCCCGTCGGCAGCTCGCCGATCTCGGCGGCCAGGTCGTCGGCGATGCCGTGGTGGACGAACGTCCGCAGCCGCCGCTGCTGGCCCGCGCTGAGCACGCCGAGCGCGGCGTACCGGGCATCGACGAGGCGCGAGGCGATCGCGACGATCCGCGACAGGACGCCGTCGAGGCTCAGGTCGGCGGAGATGGTCACCACCGCGTCGAGCAGCAGCTGCAGCCGGGCCTGCTGGTCGAGGGCACCGTGCATCCGGTCCAGCACTGCGCGGACCAGGTCCTCGAACTCCACCTCGTCGAGGTTCACGGCCGTCACGCTAGCAACCCCCGCACCTCGCACCAGCAACCCCCGCACTTCGCGCCAGCAACCCCCGCACCTCGCGGCGGGACCAAGGACCCGCGCGGTGGGGACCCCGGTACCTGGCGCCCGGCCCGGCGCGGCGCGAGGGTGGAGAGGTCCCCGTGGAGGAGGTGGTTCCGGTGCCGATGTCGCCGTCGCAGCCGGGCAGGCTGGTGGAGCTCAGCGAGCAGGAGTGCTGGGACCACCTCGGGTCGCGGCCGGTGGGCCGCATCGCGTGGGCGGGGCCGCACGGCGTGAGCGTCGTCCCGGTCAACTTCGCCGTCAAGGACGGTGCCGTCGTGCTCCGCACGTCGCCCTACGCACAGCTGGCGCGCGAGTGCGTCGACCACGAGGTCGGCTTCGAGGTGGACGTGGTCGACCTCGTCACGCACAGCGGCTGGAGCGTGCTCGTCCAGGGACGCTGCACGCGCGAGCGGCAGGCGTCGCAGGCGCCGACGCCGTGGGTGACCGGTCCGCGCACGCTGGGCCTGCGCATCGAGCCGCGCACGATCAGCGGACGGCGGCTCACGCCTCCGGACGCGGAGCGTTCTTGACGGCGTAGATCGCGGCCTGGGTGCGGCTCGACATGCCGAGCTTGGCCAGCAGCGAGGAGACGTAGTTCTTCACGGTCTTCTCGGCGAGGTGGATCTCGCGGGCGATCTGGCGGTTGGTCAGGCCCTGCCCGATGAGGTCGAGGATCCGCAGCTCCTGCTCGGTCAGGGAGGCGAGCTCCTTGTTGACCGGCGGGCCCGAGCGGATCCGGTCGAGCACCTGGGCGGTGACGGACGGGTCGAGCGTCGACTGCCCGGCGGCCACCCGGCGCACGATGTCGAGCAGGTCGTGACCACGCACCTGCTTGAGGACGTAGCCCGCGGCGCCCGCCATGATCGCGGAGAAGAGCGCGTCGTCATCGTCGTACGACGTGAGGATCAGCGCCTTGATCGACGGGTCCTGCGAGCGGACGTCGCGGCACACGTCGATGCCCGAGCCGTCGGGCAGGCGCCCGTCGAGGATCGCGACGTCGGGTCGCAGGGCCGGGATCCGGCGCGTCGCCTCCTGCGCGGAGTCGGACTCGCCGACGACCACGATGTCGCCCTCGCTCTCGAGGAGGTCGCGGATGCCGCGGCGGATCATCTCGTGGTCGTCGAGCAGGTAGACCCGGATCGCTTCGTCACTCACCTGACCCACGGTAGCCGCGCGAGGCCCGCGCGGGTGGGGACCGGGCACCCGTCAGCTCGGGACCTTCGGCCCTCCCGCGGGGCGCGCCCGGCCGCGACAGTGGACGAGGAGAGGAAGGACCGCGCCATGAGCAGCCCCGCAGTGCCGCGCACCGAGATCGCCCCGGCGAGCATCGTCGAGCGGCTCGTGTCGTTCGCCTGCCTGGCGCCGAGCGTGCACAACACCCAGCCCTGGCGCTGGCGGTACGCCGACGGGGTGCTCACGCTGCGCGCCGACCTCCGCCGCCGGCTGCCCGCCGAGGACCCGCGCGGGCGCGACCTCACCCTGAGCTGCGGGGCCGCGCTCCACCACCTCCAGTTCGCCGCCCGGGCGCTGGGGTGGGAGACCGACGTCGTGCGGCTGCCGCCGGGAGCCGACGAGAGCGTGCTCGCGCAGGTCCGGGTGCTGCGTGCCGGGCGGTCCCCCGTCGTCCCGCAGGACCTGGCGCTGCTGCGCACCCGCTGCACCGACCGGCGCCGGTTCACCGCCTGGCCGGTGCCCGCGTACCGGCTCGACGACCTGTGCCGGCTGGCCGCGCCCTGGGGCGTGGCCGCCGCCGCGATCGCCGACGACGGCGCCCGGTTCCGCCTCGAGCTGCTCGCCAACCAGGCCCTCAGCGAGCTCGGGCTCGACCCCGGCCGGCAGGCCGAGCAGGACCGCTGGATCGGCCGCTCCGGCGCCGACGGCATCCCCGCGGCGCTGCTGCCCGACGACCCCGACCCGCTCCTGGCCCGCTCCCGGTTCCGGCCCGGGCTGCTGGAGGACACCCGGATGGTGCTGCACGGCGGCGACCGGGTGATCGCCCTCGGCGGCCCGTACGACGACGTGGCCGGCTGGCTGCGCACCGGCGAGGCGATGAGCGCGCTGTGGCTGGAGGCCACGCGCGAGGGGCTCTCCGTCGTACCGATGAGCCAGCCGATCGAGGTCGAGAGCACCCGGCGCGAGATCGGGCGCTCCGTGCTGCGAGGCGCCTTCGAGCCGCACCTGCTGCTGCGGGTGGGCTGGCAGGCGATCGGGCGCAGCGAGCTGCCGCGCACCCCGCGACGGCCGCTCGCCGACGTCCTCGACTCCTGACCCCGGGCCTGGGCCTGGGCCTGGGGGCCGAAGGTCCCACAGGACGGGGGATTCCGGCCGTGGGCGCACCACCTCCGCGCTTCCTAGCGTGAACGCGTCAGCACCCGCCCTCTGCCAGGAGCACCCGTGGACCCGACCGACATCGCCCGGTGGCAGTTCGCCATCACGACCGTCTACCACTTCCTGTTCGTCCCGATCACGATCGGGCTCTCGGCGATCATCGCCGGCTACGAGATCACCTGGCTGCGCACGCGCGACGAGCGCTGGCTGCGGCTGACCAAGTTCTTCGGCAAGCTGTTCCTGATCAACTTCGCGATCGGTGTGGTGACCGGCATCGTGCAGGAGTTCCAGTTCGGCATGAACTGGAGCGACTACTCCCGCTTCGTCGGCGACGTCTTCGGCGCACCGCTGGCGGTGGAGGGCCTGCTCGCCTTCTTCCTGGAGTCGACCTTCCTGGGCCTGTGGATCTTCGGGTGGGACCGGCTCAGCCCCCGGCTGCACGCGGCCTGCATGGTGCTGGTGCACGTCGGGACGCTGTTCTCGGCGTACTTCATCCTCGCGGCGAACTCGTGGATGCAGCACCCCGTCGGCTACGCCTTCAACCCCGAGACCGGGCGCGCGGAGATGAACGACTTCGCCGCCGTGCTCCTCAACAAGGTCCAGCTCGTGACCTTCCCGCACGTGGTGCTGTCGGCATACATGACCGGGGCGGCGTTCGTCGTCGGCGTCGCGCTGTGGCACCTGCGGCGGGCCCGCACCGACGAGGACCGCCGGCTCTACCGGCCCGCCGTGCGCACCGGCGCGTGGATCGTGCTCGTGGCCGCGCTGGGCGTGGTCGTCAGCGGCGACATCCAGGGCAAGATCATGACCGAGGTCCAGCCGATGAAGATGGCCGCCGCCGAGGGCCTCTACGAGACCGAGGCGCCCGCCGACTTCTCCGTCTTCCAGCTCGGGACGCTCGACGGCGAGCACGAGACCTTCTCGATCAAGGTGCCCGGGCTGCTCTCCTTCCTCGCCACCGGTACGACGGACGGCAAGGTCGAGGGCATCAACGAGCTGCGCGAGAAGTACCGCGAGACCTACGGCGCCGACCCCGGCGCGGCGTACTACTCCCCCGGCGACTACACGCCCGTGATCCCGCTGACCTACTGGTCGTTCCGGCTGATGATGGGCCTGGGCATGGCCGGCGCGGCGATCGCCGCCTGGATCCTCTGGGCCACCCGGCGCGGCCGCGCGCCCGCCGGCCGTACCGTGCTCGCCGCCGCGATCGCGCTGCCGTTCCTGCCGCTGCTCGCCAACTCCTTCGGCTGGATCTTCACCGAGCTGGGCCGCCAGCCGTGGGCCGTCTTCGGCCTGATGACCACCGAGCACTCCGTCTCCCCCGGGCTGAGCACCGGCGAGGCGTGGACCTCGCTCATCGCGCTCACCGCCGTCTACGGCGTGCTCGCCGTCGTCGAGGTGCGGCTGATGCTCACCTGGATCCGCAAGGGCGCCGAGGAGCTGCCCGCCCCGGCGGACGACACGGACCGACCTGGCGAGGACCGTCCGCTCGCCTTCGCCTACTGAGACCGGGAGACATCGCGTCATGGAGCTCACCACCGTCTGGTTCGTCCTCATCGCCGTCCTCTGGATCGGCTACTTCACCCTCGAAGGCTTCGACTTCGGCGTCGGCATGCTGCTGCCGGTGCTGGCCCGCGACGACACCGAGCGCCGCGTCATGATCAACACCATCGGTCCCGTGTGGGACGGCAACGAGGTGTGGCTGCTCGTGGCCGGCGGCGCGACGTTCGCGGCGTTCCCCGAGTGGTACGCGACCTTGTTCAGCGGGTTCTACCTGCCCCTGCTGCTCATCCTGCTGGCGCTCATCGTGCGCGGCCTCGCGTTCGAGTACCGCGCCAAGCGGCCCGACGCGCGCTGGAAGAGCCGGTGGGACCTGGCGATCATCATCGGCTCGTTCGTGCCGTCGCTGCTGTGGGGCGTGGCGTTCGCGAACATCCTGCGGGGGGTGCCGATCGACGCCGACCTGGAGTACGTCGGCGGGTTCTTCAACCTGCTCAACCCCTACGCCCTGCTGGGCGGCCTGACCACGCTGGCGCTCTTCGTCACCCACGGCGCGCTCTTCGTCGCGCTCAAGACCGACGGCGAGATCCGGCACCGGGCCCGCCGCCTGGCGATCCCGATGGTCGGGGTCAGCGCGCTGCTCGCGGTGGCGTTCCTGGCCTGGACCCAGCAGCAGACGGGCACGGTCGCCTCGGCGGTCGCGTTCGTGGTGGCGGCCCTCGCCCTGGTCGGCGCGGGGCTGGCGGCCCGGGCGGGCCGCGAGGGCTGGGCGTTCCTCGGCACGTTCGTCACGATCGGGCTGGCGGTGGCGGGGCTCTTCCTCGCGCTCTTCCCCGACGTCATGCCGACCACGCTCGCCGGTGGCACCAGCCTGACGACCACCAACGCGGCCGCGACGGCGTACACGCTGAAGATCATGACGGTCACCGCGGTCGTCTTCACGCCGCTGGTGCTGGCCTACCAGGGCTGGACCTACTGGGTCTTCCGGCAGCGGATCGCCACCCACCACATCCCGCCGGCCCCGGTCGAGACCGCCGCGGCGCCGACCCGATGAAGCCCTCGGACCCGCGCCTGCGCGCGCTGCTCGCCCCCGCCCGCACCGGCCTCGCCGGTGTCGTGGCGGCGGGCGTGCTCGGCGGTCTCGTGGTGATCGCCCAGGCCTGGGCCGTCGCCGGGCTGGTCGTGGCGGTGCTGCGCGACGAGCCCCTGGGCGGCTGGATGCTGGCGGTCGCCGGCGTCCTGGCGCTGCGGGCGCTCACCGGCGCGGCGGCCGACCTCTGCGCGGCCCGCGCGGCCGCCGTGGTCAGCACGACGCTGCGCCATCGGCTGGTCCGCACCGCCGTCGACCGGCCGGACGCGACGGCCGGGTCCGGCGAGGTCGCCGTCCTCGCCACCCGTGGCGTCGCGGCGGCCGAGCCGTACGTCACCCGCTACGTCCCCACCCTCGTGGTCGCGGCGGTGCTGCCGCCGCTGACGGTCGTCGTGATCGCGACGCAGGACCTGCTCAGCGCGGTCATCGTGCTGTGCACCCTGCCGCTGGTGCCGGTCTTCGGCGCCCTGGTCGGCCTCGCCACCCGCGACCGTGCCGAGGAGCAGTGGCGCGCGATGGCCTCGCTGTCGGGGCACTTCCTCGACGTCGTACGGGGGCTGCCGACGCTCGTCGCGCACCGCCGCGCCCGGGCCCAGTCCGGCCGGATCGCCGAGGTCACCGACCGCTACCGGCGGGCCTCGCTCCGCACCCTGCGGATCGCGTTCGCCTCGTCCGCCGTCCTCGAGCTCGTCGCGACGCTCTCGGTCGCCCTGGTCGCGGTCACGGTCGGCGTCCGGCTGGCGTCCGGGTCGATCGAGCTGCCGACGGCGCTCGTCGTGCTGCTGCTCGCGCCGGAGGCCTACTGGCCGCTGCGCCGGGTCGGCGCGGAGTTCCACGCCGCCGCCGAGGGGGCCGCCACGTTCACCGAGGCGCACGACCTCCTCGCCGCCGGTACGACGGCCCCGGTCCTCGACGCCCCCGCACCCCGGCACGCCCCGCTCGTCCTCGACGGCGTCGGCGTCACCTACCCGGGCCGGGCCGTGCCCGCCGTCCACGACGTCTCCGCCCTGGTCCCCGCCCGCGGGATCACCGCACTGGTCGGCCCCTCGGGCTGCGGCAAGTCCACGCTGCTCGCGGCGGTCGCGGGCCTGCGCCCCGTCTCGACCGGCACGATCACCGCCGGCGGGCACCCGGTGGGCGGGCCGTCCTGGCAGGCCCAGGTCGCCTGGCTCCCCCAGCAGCCGCGGTTCGTGGCCGGCAGCGTCGCCGACAACCTCCGGCTCTCGCGCCCGGACGCGGACGACGCGCTGCTCTGGTCGGTGCTGCGCGAGGTCGCGCTCGAGGAGCGGGTCCGCGCGCTCCCCCACGGGCTCGCCACCCCGCTGGGTGAGGACGGCGCCACCCTCTCGGCCGGCGAGCGCGCCCGGCTGGCCCTGGCCCGGGTGGTCCTGGCGGACCGGCCGTGGGTGCTGCTGGACGAGCCGACTGCCCACCTCGACGACCTCACCGAGCAGGTCATCGCCGACACGATCGTCGCGCTGGGCGAGCGCAGCGGCGTCCTGGTCGTCGCGCACCGGCCCCGGCTGGTCGGGCTGGCCGACCACCGGATCGTGCTGCCGGCGCCCGCTCCCGCGCCTGCCCCGGCACCGGCCCCCGCGGCCGTCGTCCCGTCGGCGCTCCCGGAGCCCGTCGCCGCCCAGGCCGACCTCGACGGCTCCGGCGAGCGCCGGATGCTCGCCGGTGCCGCCGTGCTCGGCGCGCTCGCGTCGGCCTCCGGTGTCGCGCTCACCGCGACCGCCGGCTGGCTGATCGTCCAGGCCTCGACCCGGCCCGCGGTGCTCACGCTGCTGGTCGCGGTCGTCGGGGTGCGGGCGTTCGGCCTGGCCCGCCCGGTGCTCCGCTACGCCGAGCGGCTGCGCTCCCACGACGCCGCCCTGCGGATGCTCGCCCGCCGCCGCGTCGAGGTGTACGACGCCCTCGTCCCCCTGGTCCCCGCCCGGCTCGGTCACCTCGGCCGGCGCCGCGGCGACGTGCTCGCCAGCGTCGTCGACGACGTCGACAGCGTGGTCGACCGGCAGCTGCGGGTCCGGATGCCGCTGGTCCAGCTCGCCCTCGTCGGCCTGCTCGCCACGGCCGTCGCGACGCTGCTGCACCCGCCCGCCGGACCTGTCGTCGCCGGCGCCGCGCTGACCGGCGCGCTCGCCTTCGTCGTGGCCCGCCACGGCGCCCGCAGCGCCGAGCGCCGGCTGGTCGGGCTGCGCGCCGAGCTGTCGGCGTCCGTCGTCGAGGCGGTGCAGGTCGCCGACGAGCTGCGCATGTGGCAGC
Source organism: Pimelobacter sp. 30-1 (assembly GCF_018831735.1). Lineage (NCBI taxonomy): Bacteria > Bacillati > Actinomycetota > Actinomycetes > Propionibacteriales > Nocardioidaceae > Pimelobacter > Pimelobacter sp. 30-1. The sequence goes on along the minus strand of NZ_NHTS01000002.1, from coordinate 24,635 downwards.
GCGGCCTGCCGACCGCCGACCGGGTCGCCGCGACGAGCGCCCGGATGGGTGTCGCCGCGACCACCGCCGCCCGCTGGCTGGCCGGCGCCCGGGCGCTCGTGCTCCTCGGCAGCGGGGCCGCCGTCGTCGGCGCCGCCGCGGTGAGCGCCGGTGCCGTCGCGAGCGGGACGCTGTCCGGCCCGGTGATGGCGCTGCTGGTCCTGCTCCCGCTCGCGCTCGCCGACGTGGCGCTCCCCTGCGCCGACGCCGGCCTGCTCGCCGCCCGGACCGCCGCGGCCGACGACCGCCTGCGCACGCTGGAGCGCATCGCGCCCGCGGTGGCCGACGTCCCCGGCCGAGCCGACGCGGACGGTCACGACCTCGCGCTCGACGCGATGACCGCCCGCTGGGAGACCCGCGCCCCGCTGACCCGGCCGGTGTCGCTGGACCTGCGCCCGGGCGACCGCGTCGCCGTGGTCGGTCCGTCGGGCTCCGGCAAGAGCACGCTGGCCGCGGTGCTGCTTCGCTTCCTCGACCCCGCGGGCGGTCGCGCCGCGCTCGGGGGCGCGCCGCTGGAGCACCTCGCCCCCGACGACGTACGGCGCCAGGTCGGTCTCGTCGACGACCACCCCCACGTCTTCGCCACCACGGTGGCCGAGAACGTCCGCCTGGCCCGGCCCGGCGCGAGCGACGCCGACGTCGAGGCGGCGCTGCGCCAGGCCCACCTCGGCCCCTGGCTCGACGCGCTGCCCGACGGGCTCGGCACCTGGGTCGGCACCGGCCACGGCGACGTCTCCGGTGGCGAGCGCGCGCGGATCGGCATCGCCCGCTCGCTGCTGGCCGACCAGCCGGTGCTCGTCCTCGACGAGCCGACCGCACACCTGGACCACGCGACGGCCGTCGCGCTGGCGGACGAGGTGCTCGGCGGCACGCGCGGCCGCTCGGTCCTGTGGATCACGCACACCGCCGCCGGGCTCGACCTGGTCGACCGGGTGGTGGCGCTCGACGTACCGCTGGGGGCCGAAGGTCCCGGCACCCCGAGGGCCTCGGGCCGTGGTCCGCGACCCCCGTCCGGGAGGAGGGTGGAGCCATGACCACCATCGACCCGTCCAGCATCATCGTCGCCGCGGACGGCTCCGCGGACTCCGACCGCGCGGTGCAGTGGGCCGCCGAGCAGGCGTTCCTGGAGCGCCGGCCGCTGGTCGTGCTGACCGCCGTGGGCATCGCCGGCGTACCGGCGGTGTCCTGGGCCGGGATGGGCGCGGCCTACGCCTACCAGCCCGACGACCTGCTCACCCACGGCCGCGCGATCGCCGACGACGCCCGGGCCCGCGCCGAGCACCGGCACCCGGGCCTGGCGGTGAGCACGGTCGTCCAGGTCGGCGACCCCCGCCAGGTGCTCGTCGACCTGTCCCGCGGCGTGCACCTCATCGTGATGGGCTCGCGCGGGCGCGGGCTGTTCCGCAGCAAGCTGCTCGGCTCGGTGAGCGCGTCGGTCAGCCGCGACGCCGCCTGCCCGGTCGTCGTGTGCCGGCCTGGCGCCGAGGACCGCGCGCCCGGCGAGGGGGCCGGCCTGCTCGTCGGCGCCGACGGGACGCCGGAGTCGCTGCCCGTGCTGGAGCACGCCTTCCGGCTCGCCTCGCTGCGCGACCTGCCGCTCACCGTCATGCACTGCGTGTGGGAGCAGCCCGGGCCGACCGAGGAGCACCGGCTGCTGCTGGGCGAGAGCATCGCCGGCATCCGCTCGGCCTATCCCGAGGTGCCCGTCGAGCTCCGCCTCGCCAGTGGCCTGGCCGAGGAGGCCCTCGCCGCCGAGAGCGTGCGCTGGGACCTCATCGTCGTCGGCCGGCACCCGGTCGACACCTTCCTGCGCCTGCTCACCGGCGCCGTCGCGACGACGCTCGTCGAGCGGGCGCAGACCACCGTGGCCGTCGTCCCCCAGGCCGACCCGGCCCCCGAGAGCTGAGGGAGCACCCCATGAACCCGTCGATCCAGCCCGGCAGCATCGTCGTCGCCGCCGACGGCTCGAAGCACGCCGACCGGGCCCTGCTGTGGGCCGCCGCCCAGGCGCAGGCCGAGCACCGGCCGGTGGTCGTGGTCAGCGCCGACGAGGGCGACGTCCACGCCATCAACGCCGAGGCCGTACGCCGGGTGGCCGAGGCCGCCCCCGACGCCGAGGTCGTCGGCCTGACCGCGCCCGGCGACCCGCGCGGCGTCCTCGTCGAGCTGTCCACGGACGCCTCGATGATCGTCCTCGGCTCCCGGGGCCGCGGCACCGTGCGCAGCATGCTGCTCGGCTCGGTGAGCGCCGCGGTCAGCCGGCTCGCGCTGTGCCCCGTCGTCGTGTGCCGCCCGCCGGCCGAGGACGGCCCGGGCGCCGGCGTCCTGATCGGCGTCGACGGCACGCCCGAGTCCGGACCGGTGCTCGAGCTGGGCTTCGCCCACGCGGCGCTGCACGGGTGCCCGGTCACCGTCGTGCACTGCGTGTGGGACGTGATGGCCGCGGTGGCGGGCCTCCGCAACGTCCGGGTCGAGGACCTCGACCTCGGCGAGGGCGACGAGGCGCACCGGCTGCTCGCCGCGTCGGTGGCCGGCTTCCGGGAGAAGTACCCCGACGTCCCGGTGACCCTCCGGGTCACCCACGGCCTCGTCGACGAGGTCCTCGGCGGCCGCTCCGCCGCCTGGGACCTGGTCGTCGTCGGCCGGCACCCGCTCGACTCGGTCGGCCGGCTGGCCGTCGGCTCGATCGCGACCGCCGTGGTCGAGCGGGCCCGGACCACCGTCGCGGTGGTGCCGGTGCCGCGCGATCAGCCGCCCGGGTAGAGGTAGGGCGGGTTCGGCCGCTCGGTCGGCGCGACCTCCGCGTCGACGAGCGAGGGCAGGCCCTCGTCGTCCACGGCGAGCGTGCCGGTGACCCGGACCCAGGCGTTCTCCGCGAGGTCCGCGGCCGGCGTACCGGCCGCGGGCCGGACGTCGACCTGGGCGACCGTCGCGTCCACCACGCAGCAGGCCACCACGAACCGGGTCAGCCGGAAGCCTCCCTCGCCGGGCTCGGTCACGATCCCGACGAGGTCCACGGCCTCGCCGGCGCGCTCGGCGAGCGCCGCGCGGGTCTCGGCCGAGCCGGCCGCGGCGACGAGCTGCTGGAACGTCAGGGTCTCGCCCGCCCGGGGCGGCGCGACCGAGGCGAACGTCGCCGTCGAGTACGCCGAGCGGCGCTCCGCCGCGAACGACGACAGCGGGTCGATCGGGACCGCGACCACCAGCAGCACGGGCAGGATCCCGGCGACGCTGAGGCTCGCGGTCCGCCAGGAGGACGGCGGTCGCGGGCGGTGCCGGGCGGCGTACCCGTGGGCGAGGGCGGCGGCGCCGAACAGCAGCGCCGCGACCGGGACGATCCACGCGACCCGCGCGGCGAGGAACTCCGACCAGCGGCCGGAGACCTCCAGGTAGGCGAACAGGCCGGCCCAGGCGGCGAGCACGACGGTGAGCGGGGTAGGCATCCTCGACATGCTCGCGCTCACCACACCAGCAGCGCGGCTTGGAGCCACAGGCACAGGACCAGCGTCGTCACGGTGATCGTGACGACCAGGCGGCGGGCGTGGGCGGGGCCGAACGCGCCGACGTACATGGCGGTGAGCTTGGTGTCGAGCATCGGGCCGAACGCCAGGAAGGCCAGCTGGGCCGCCGGGCTGAACTGCACGAACGACGCGATGAAGAGGGCGTCGGACTCCGAGCACAGCGAGAGCACGTAGGCGAACACCATCATCGCCGGGATCGCGAGCAGCGTGGCGGTGGCGACGGTGTCGATGCTGCGCTGCGGGATGAACGTCTGGAGCGCGGCGGCGACGGCGGCGCCGATGAGCATGTACTTCATCATCGCCAGGAACTCGGCGCCGGTGTGCTCGGCCAGGCGGCGCGGGCGGCTCGGGTGGTCGTGCGTGCCGTGGTCGTGGTCACCGTGGTCGTGGCCGGAGGCGCCCGCCTGCGGCGCCGACGACGGCGCGAGCGGCCGGCGCTCCAGGGCCCGGGCCATCACCAGGCCGGTGACCACGGCGATGGTCAGCCCGAGCACCACCCGGCCGCCGACCATGAGCCCCTCGCTGGTCCGGCCGCGGAAGGCGAACCAGGTCGACAGGATCACCACCGGGTTGACGATCGGCGCGGCCAGCATGAAGGTGATCGCCGCCGACGGGGTCAGCCCGCGCAGCAGCAGCCGCCGGGCCACCGGTACCGAGCCGCACTCGCAGACCGGCAGCAGCAGTCCGCCGCAGCTGGCGACCGCGACCTGCGCGGCGCGCGGGGCCCGGGCCAGCCGGCCGAACGCCTCGACCGAGACGTAGACCTCGATCGCCGCCGAGACCGCGGCGCCGAGCAGCACGAACGGCACCGCCTCGACGAGCAGGCCGACGTACACGAGCAGGAAGTTGTTGAGCCAGCCGATCGCCGGCACGTCCACGCTCCGCAGCACGACGACGAGCGCGAGCGCCGCGCCGAGCAGCGGCCAGGTCGGGTCGACCCGCCGGGTCGCCGTCGGCTCGGCCGGCCGGTCCAGGACGGGGACGCGGACGTCGGTCATCGCGCACCCTCCGGGCGCCAGGTCGGCGAGATCTCGCAGGTACCGGGCGTCGCGGTGACGTTGCGCGCCGGGCCGGAGCCCGCCGCGACGTCCTGGACCCACACGTCGCAGTCACGGGTGAACGCGATCCGGTCCCCGTCGGGCGACCAGGTCGGCTCGTCGTCGGCCCGACCGTCGGTGACCCGCACCGGCGCCCGCCCCGGGACGACGGTCCAGATGCCGAGGCGGCCGGCCCCGGTGCCGGTGCCGGGCTTCCAGGCGAAGGCGATCCGGGTGCCGTCCGGCGACCAGCTCGGGTTGGCCGCGACGCCGTGGTCGACGACCCGGACGCTCCGCTCCCCCGTCCGTACGACGAGCGGCTGCCCGCAGCGCGCGCCCTCGCACGCGCCGGGCGCGACCACGTAGGCGAGCCGGGTCCCGTCCGGCGACCACGCCGGGTGGTAGGTCGCGCCGCGCTCGTAGACCGCGGTGCGCTGGTTGCCGCCCGCGGTCGAGACCCGGTCGATCGAGGTCGTCGAGCTGATGCCCGCGGCGCCGGAGGTCGCCTGCAGGGAGGCCTCGTAGTAGAGCTCGCCGGCCGAGCGGAAGGCGAGGTTCGAGGGCACCTGGGTGCCGGTGGTGACGGTCCGGACCTCGCCGTCGCCGGCGACCACGCGCACGGCGAGCTGGGTGCCGGTCACCGCGGCGTGCTCGCCGACGTAGGCGAGCTCGGTGCCGTCGGGCGACCAAGCCGGGTACATCCCGCGTCCGGTGGTGACCTCGACCCGGCCGGTGCCGTCGGGCGCGACCGCGGCGATCCGGAAGCCCGCGCCGTCGTTGGCGGCGAAGGCCAGGGCGGGCAGGTCCGCGGCGGCCACCTCGGCGCGCTCGGCCGGAGCGGAGGCCGACCTGGGTGAGGCGGCGGGGTCGGCAGGTCCGGCGTCATCGCCACGGGCCACGATCACCGCCGCCGGTACGGCGAGCAGCGCGACGAGCCCGCCGGCGAGGGCGGTCCGGTTCCAGTTGATCGGCATGCGAGGGGTCCCGTCTCGGGAGAGGAGAGGAGCGTCGTGGACGCGGGCCGCCACAGGGCGGTCCCGCGTCCACGACGCCGGGGTGGTGGAGGCCGGGCGGCTCAGCCCAGCGGGGTGGTGGGGCTGGTGTAGACGACCTTGCCGTCGAGCATCGTCAGCAGCACCTTGGTGTCGGAGATCTTCTCGGTGGGCACCACGAAGAGGTCCTGGTCGAGCACGATGAGGTCGGCGAGCTTGCCGGTCTCGATCGACCCGGTCCGGTCGTCCTGGTGCATCTGGAAGGCGACGCCGAGGGTCGACGCCTTGAGCGACTCGACGAGCGAGATGCCCTGCTCCGGGTTGAGCGCACCGGGGTAGATCGCCTTGGCCGCGCTGACCTCACCGGTCCGGTCGATCGCCGTCTCGATCTGGGTCCACGGCATCAGGTCGGTGACGGGCCAGTCCGAGCCGGCGGCGATGACGGCGCCCTCGTCGAGCAGCTCGCGGGCCGGGTAGAGGCGCGAGAGCAGCCGGTTCGGCAGGTAGCCCTGGATGCCGTTGGTCGACCACGCGTCGCGCTGGGCCCACTGCAGCGACATGCTCGCCACCACGTCGAGCTCCTTGAACCGGGCGATGTCCTCCTCGTTGACGAACTGCAGGTGCGTGATCGTGTGGCGCCGGTCCCAGGCGGGGTTCTGGGCCTTGATCCGCGCGTAGTTGTCGAGGGTGACCCGGGTCGAGCGGTTGCCGAGCGAGTGGACGTGGATGTTCCAGTGCGCCTTGTCGAGCGCGCTGAAGCCGACCTTGCCGTCCTCGCACGACGGCTCCTCGCCGCGCTTGTCGCCGGAGACCCAGTGCGGGTTCTGCGGCGTCCCGACGTTGACCCGGTAGGGCTGCTCCATCGCGGCGGTCTGGCCCGGGTACTCCGGGACGCCGTCGCAGAAGATCTTCACCGAGTCCACGCGCAGCTCACCGGGGCTGGCCGCGGCGGCGTACCCGTCGAACTCGTCGCGCAGGTCGTCGAGCCCGTCGATGATCGTGTCCGCCTCGGCCTGGTCGACACCACGGACGTTGGACGCCGACAGCGCCTGGTTGAGGTGCACGGTCAGCTTGCCCTCGTCGGCGAGCCGCTGCGCGTTGAGCAGGTCGGTCCGGCTGCCGCCGGGCCGCAGCACCTGGGTGATGCCGTAGCTGTTGGCGCGGGCGATGTTGGTCGCCAGCTGGTTGTAGTTGGCGTCGGGGGCGCTGGGCAGGCGCGGACCCCAGCTGGCGCTGAAGTCGGCGAACTGGCCGTTGGGGTAGCCGTCCTCACCGCGGCCGATGAAGCCGTCGGTCGGGTCGGGCGTGCTGGCGTCGAGACCGGCGTTCACGATCGCCTTGGTGTTCGTGTACGACTTGTGGCCGTCCATGTGGCTGACCGCGATCGGCCGCGTGGTGCCGGTGCCGAACGGGTCCTCGGCGGGGCTCTTGCTCAGCCGGTCGAGGATCGTGCGGTCCAGACGGGTGCCCTCGGGCAGCATGCCCTCGCCCATGAAGTTGTTGACGCTGAGCACGTAGTTGCTGTTGAGGTGGTCGGCCTGGTCGGCGCGCAGCAGGCAGTCCTTGATCTTGCCGAGGACCGTCTCGACGGTGCCGCCCTCGTAGCCGAGGTCGCACTGCTGGGTGCGGGCACCGTGCAGGTGGCCGTCACCGAGGCCGGGCATGAGGATCCGCCCGCCGAGGTCGATCACCCGGGTCTGGTCGTCGATCCGGCGCCGGGCCTGGAGGCTGCTGCCGACGTAGGCGATCTCGCCGTCGGTGACGGCGAGCGCGCGGGCGAAGGCGACGCCCTTGCCGCGGTACTGCAGGACCTTGCCGTTGAGGAAGACCGTGTCGGCGGCCGGGGTGATCGGCGGCAGGTCGCTGACCGGTCCGAGCTGGAGCGTCGTGCTCGCCTTGCGCGGCTTGGTGTTGGTGCCGCGCACGACGAAGGTGACCGGGCTGAACCCCTCGGCGGACTCGGGCAGGGTGAGCCGGACCGCGATCGTGCGGGCCTTCTTGGCTCCCAGCCTGCCCACGCGCAGGGCGGCGGGCTGGGCCACGACTCCCTGGGCGGTGCGCACCTCGAGGCGCACGCCGCGGGCCGCCGTACGGCCGGTGTTGCGGACCTTGACCCGCACCGTGGCCGACCCACCGGGCACGACCCGGACGTTCTTGGCACCGGGCACCGCGACCTTGAGGCCGGCCCGGGTCCCGCGCGGCCGAGCAGCCGGGGGGTGCTGCTCGGGGTGCGCGGCGACGGCCGCCTGCGGGGCACCGGGCGACGCAGCCGCCGGGGCCGGTCGGGCCGACGCGGTCAGCGTCGGCGTCGCGAGGAGCGCGAGCGCACTGAGCGCCGCTCCTGCGGACAAGGCTCGGAACCGGTACCTCGACCGGCCGTGAGCTTCGTGGACTCCCACCATCTTCCTCCGCTCTTCGAAACCGCCGGCTCGGCGGTTGCATGACCTTAGTCACACAAAACTGAACCGGTCAATAGGAATCTCTGAAGCGTCGCCAGTTTTGGGGACAGGCCGGCGCACCCCGCGGACGCGAGGCGTCGACGGGGTCCTCCGGCGGCGCCGGACGGCGCTCAGCGGTGCAGGCGCAGCGCCAGGAAGAGGTCCACCCGGTCGGCGGTCGAGGCCAGGCTGCGACCGGTCAGCTCCTCGACCCGCTTGAGCCGGTGGCGCAGCGTGTTGATGTGGACGTGGAGCTCGTCGGCGGTCTCCTGCCAGCGTCCGCCGTGGTCGAGGAAGGCGGTCAGGGTGCCGATCAGGTCGGTCCCGCGCTCGCCGTCCGCGGCGATGAGCCGGCCCAGGACGGCCTCGCCGGTGGCCCGCAGCAGGGCGGGGTCCTGGAGGTCGAGCAGCAGCGTCGGGCTCGCGAGCTGGTCGTGGGAGAGCCAGCCCGGCTGCCCGCGCGACTCCAGCGCCTCGACCGCCTTGCGGGCCTGCAGGATGCTCACCCGCAGCTCGTCGGCCGGGCCGTGCTGGCCCAGGCCCACATAGCCCTCCGTCGGTACGACGGTCGGCGGGCGTGCCGCCACCACGACGATCTCGCCGGGCCGCTCCACGACCAGGCTGCCCGGCTCGACCAGCGCCTCGACGTCGCGCAGCCCCAGCCCGCGGACCACGAGGGCCGCGACCTCGGCGCGCTGCGGGATGCCGAGCAGCTCGAGCCGGTGGGTGATCGCGGCCTGGTCGCCGCCGCCGGACTCGATCCAGTCGAGCACCTCGAGCGCGTAGCGCTGCTCGGTCGCCCGGATCGCGCGCTCCCGCTCGAGCTCGAGCGCCAGGAACGGCATCGCGGTCGAGACCGCCGCCTGGAGCCCGACGTCGAGCTGGGCCATCGCCTCGGGCAGCAGCAGCGAGGCGTCGGCGAGGCCGGCCCCGATGAGCGGCACCTCGTAGGACGGGTCGGGCTCGGAGCCGTGCACGACACCCTGGGAGCGCAGCGCCACCGGGCGCCCCAGCAGCCGGCCGAGCACGCGCAGCACCGATCCGGCGCCCCGCTCGGCGCGCAGCGCCGAGACCATGGCGGCGTGGTGGTCGAGCTGGCGGCGCAGCGGCGCCTCCCACTCGGTGCGCTTGCTCGCCACGAAGGCCTCGACGATCGCGACGAACGGCGTCGAGACGGGCGCGACGAAGCAGGTCAGGCCGCGCTCGGCGGCCGCCGCGACGACGTCCTCGGGCCAGGGCTCGTCGGGGCTGACCAGGCCGTAGCCCAGCGCGGCCGCGCCGGCCCCCGCGATCTCCTCGACGAAGTGGGCGGCCGTCGTCCCGCTGGAGCGCCACACGCCCGCGGTGAGCACGACCTCGCCGCCGCGCAGGAAGCGGCCGGGGTCGCTGACCTCGATGATGTGCACCCACCGCACCGGCAGGCCCAGGTTGCCCTCGACCTCGACGGCCAGGTCCAGGTCCGGGTCGCGGACCAGCTCCTCGACGAGCACGCTCAGCCGCCCTCGGGGCCCTGGCCGGCCAGGGCCACGAGCATCCGGTCGAGCGCGGAGCGGGCCTGCTCGCCGCTGGTCACCCCGGCCAGCCAGCGCTGGCTGAGCCCCTCGACCGCGCAGGTCAGCGCCTGGGCGACGAGGCCGGGCTCGAGGTCGCCGCGCAGCGAGCGGTCGACGATGCCGCGCAGGACGCCCACGGTGATCTGCTGGTCCCAGCCCGAGGTGACCCGCTCGAGCGTCGACTGCAGCTCGGGGAACTGGGTCGAGAGACTGGCCACCTCGTTCCACAGGATGTTGAGGTTGCGCACCGACGGGTCGTCGTCGAACTCCGCGCGCAGCGCCTGGTGCACGGCGTCGAAGCCCCGCCCGCCCGCGTCACCCTGGAGCAGGTTGATCGACGGCGCCTGCTCGTTGGCGTACTCCAGCGCCGCGGCCACGAGCGCCTCGCGGTTGGGGAAGTAGTAGTAGAGCAGCTGCGGGGTCACCTCGGCCGCCTCGGCGACGTCCTTGATGGCGAACGCGGTGATGCCCTGCTGCCCGACCACCTGGGCGGTCGCGGCCAGGATGCGCGCGCGGCTCGACGCCTCGGCGGGCGCGCTCACGCGGCACCGCCCGCGACCAGCGCCGGCACCATCGTCGAGACCAGCCGTACGGCGTCCGCCGGCGCCAGCGTGCCGGACAGCACGCGCTGGCGGACCCCGTCGGCCAGCGCGGTCAGCGTCTCGGCGGTCGCGAGGTCGGCCTCCGCAGCGGTCTCGCTCCCCCGCACCCGGGCGACGAGGCGCGCCACAACGGCTTCCCACAGCTCGGTCGAATGGCCCAGGGAGGCGCGCAGCTCGGGGTCGAAGACGGCGGCCTGGAGCCCCGCCGTGCGGACCCGGCCCCGCTCGTCGCCGCCGTCGGCGGGCAGCCCGATGTGGCGCTGGAGCTCCTCGACCAGGTGGGCCAGCGGGTCCCGCTCGCCCGGCGATCGCGGCTGCGAGGGGTAGCGCTCCAGGGCCTCGGCCAGTCCGGCCCGGACCAGCACCTGCCGGTTGGAGAAGTGGTAGTAGATGAGCCCCGTCGAGACGCCGGCGGCCTGGGCCACCGCGTCGATCCGCACACCGGCCGCGCCCTCCCGGGCGATCGCGGCGACCGTGGCGTCGAGGATCTGGGCTCGCGTCAGCTCGCGCTTCGACGCGGTCCGGGCGGTGGTCATGACGGCCATCGTAGGAGAACACCGGCCGTCCGCACCTCCCCTCGGCCCGAGAACCGCCTCCGCGCGCTCCGCGCAACTGAAGTCGTGCCCAGGTCAGCCCGTGGACTCGTTCAGTGCCCCGACGGGCACCGACACCTCCCCGACCGGGCTCGCGGAGCGCTGTCCGCGGGTCAGCAGGACGTAGGAGATCCCGCCGGTCAGGCCGGCCAGCAGCGGGCTCATGTCGATCCCCCCGGTGACCTCGATGAGCGGGCCGTGCCAGATGGTGGTGTCGACCGAGAGCAGCCCGACGACCGTGCCGAGCGCCCACGAGACGACCGCGGGGATCGAGAACCCGTGGGTGAACCAGTAGGCACCGCCGCGCGAGCGCCGGTTGAGGACCTGGAGCGCGTCGGCGTCGTACACGCCGCCGGAGCGGCGGAAGCCGATGAGGGTGATGACCGCCCACGGCGTACCGGCCGCGGTCATGAGCAGCACGAACGCGGTCACCGCGTCGGCGGCGTCCCAGAGGAAGTAGCCGGCGAAGACCAGACCGGTCGAGACGATCGAGGCGACGGTCGTCGCCTGGACCCGGCTCACCTTGGGCACGATGGCGTCGAGGTCGAGGCCCATCGAGTAGAGCAGCACGCCCGCGTTGCCGAAGGTGCCGAACAGGCCGTTGATCAGCAGCAGGACCAGGAACCACGACGGCGCCGCAGCGACCAGGCCGCCGACGTAGTCGTCGGCGTCGCGCGCCGCGAACGAGGTGAAGGTGCCGAACAGCTGGGCGATGAGGACACCGGCGATCATGCCGCCGGTCGAGGCGACCAGGACCCGCTTCTGGCTGTAGCGACGCGGCGAGACGTAGCGCGTGTAGTCGCCGAGCAGGGTGATGAACGCGATCGGGCCGGAGATGCCGACCGCGACGAAGACGAGCAGCCAGGTGGTCCAGAAGTCGCCCAGCAGGTAGCCGTCGTCCAGCACCGGGGCGGTGCTGAACTTCGGCGCGAAGGCGACCACGCCCGCGAGCATGAGCGCGGTCATGATGACCGCGAGGAAGGCGCTCATCTTGGCGAGCAGCTTGTAGCCGTAGATCGCGACGAGCACCGAGCCGATGGCGAGCACGACGTACCCGAGGGCGTAGGCGCCGTCGCCGCCCGGCGTGCCGAAGAGGCGCTCGAGCGGGCCGACCACGGCCGCGCCGCCCGTCCACACCGTCAGCGCGGCGTAGCCCAGCGAGAGGAGCAGGCCGATCCCCGAGCCGAGCAGCCGGCCGCGGACGCCGAACTGCGCGCCGCTGCTCGTCGAGAGGTTGGTCGCGGTCCGGAAGGAGACCAGCGCGAGGGGTGCCACGAGGAGGCAGCCGGCGAGCGTGCCGGCGACCTGGGCGGTCACGCTCTCCCAGAAGCTCAGCCCGAAGGTGGCCGGGAGCCAGCCGAAGATGACCACACCGAGGCACAGGTTCGAGCCGATGAGGATGTTGACGACATCGCGCGGCCGGCCGGTCCGGTCCTGGTCCGGGATGGTGTCGACGCCGTGCTGCTCGATGCCGATCGAGGAGTCGCTGTGCTCCGCCATGAGTGCTCCTTGCTCCGGTGAGTTCGCCTCATCGTGAGGCAGGTCACGTCGGCGTCGGGATAGAGCGAACCTCCAACGTCAGGCCCACTCGTGGTGGGAACCCACAAGGCTCCAGGCGTGGGCGGGCGTCGTACGGGACTGGTGACGCGCTCAGTGGACCACCCCGGCGGGCCACCTGACAGGCCCCGCCAGGCACGGCAGCACGACCTCCCGCGGACCCCTCGTCGAATATGAGTAGATCACTACAGTTAAGTCATGACTTCCCTCAGCACCGACCTCAACGGCGTCGACCTCGCGGCCGTCGGCAGCCTCGTCCAGGCCGTCCAGGCCGACCCCGCCGCCGCCCGGACGACGTGGGCCGCGCACGTGACCTGGAACGGCGCGTTCACCTCCGAGGCGAACGTCCGCTCGTTCGCGCCGATCCCCTCCGACGAGCCGCCCGCGCTCGGCGGCGGCGACACCGCACCCAACCCGGTCGAGCAGCTCCTCGGCGCGCTGGGCAACTGCCTCGCCGTCGGGTACGCCGCCAACGCCACCGTGGCCGGCATCGAGCTGCGCGACCTGCGGGTGGACCTGCGCGGTGACCTCGACCTCCACGTCTTCCTCGGGCTCGCCGAGGGCCACGCGGGCTTCGACGGCATCCGCGCCACCGTCACCATCGACTCCCCCGCGAGCCGCGCCGAGCTCGAGGCGCTGCACACCAAGGTGCTCGCCAGCTCGCCGGTCGGGCACACGCTGCGCAGCGCGGTCCCGGTCGAGGTCAGCCTGGGCTGAGCCTCAGCACCAGGCGTGGACGCCGCCCGGCGTCAGGTCGCGGTCGCGCATGACCACGCCCAACCGGTCGCCGTAGGCCGCGCAGGTGCGGCGGAAGTCGCGCCGGCGGTACTCCACGACCAGCACCCGGTCGCCGTACGACGCGACGTAGTCACCGCACTCGTCGTAGCGCCCGCACTGCTCGGCGATCGCGAAGTCGAAGCCCAGCCGCCGGCCGTCGAGCTCGGCCCAGTTCTTCTGGGCCACCGCGAGCCCGGCGGCATGGGCGCGGGCGGTGAGCAGGCGGGAGTACTTCTTGGCGTGGCGCGCCCGGACCAGGCCGTGGCTGCGGGAGAACGAGTCGAGGTTGTCGAGCTCGACGCCGTCGTAGCCGGCGCGGGCGCAGCCGTCGATCCAGCGCCCGACGATCGCGGCCAGGCGCTGGCGCTTGGCCGGGGTGCGCAGGTCGAGGAGCCACTCGCCCCAGGCCTCGTCGACGACCGGGCGCCCGCCCTGGCGCAGCACCAGCCCCGGGCGCTTGCGCCAGAACCGCCGCTCGTCGGGCTGGGTCTGGAAGCCGTTGACGTAGCAGATGTTGTAGACGCCCGGCGCCGGCGCGGCGCGCCGGTCGCGGACCACCACGCCCACGTTGGGCGCGGGCGTCGCGACGCCGCCGAGCTGGTAGTCGGGGTCGACGCCGCCGGGTGGGGGCGTGACCGTGGGTCCGGACCCGAGCGCGATCACCAGGCCGAGGACCAGTGCGGGGAGCATCAGTGGATCTGCGTCCGCCAGTCGGCCGGCACCCGGCCCTGCGGCCCGGGCGCGGGCTGGTCGTCGGGGTGGCTCGTCGGCGCGGCGAGCGCCGGGCCGTCGTAGTAGTCGTTGCTGGCGTAGTCCCAGAACCAGTCCTCACCCGGCTCGTAGGACTGGATGAGCGGGTGCCCGCTCGCGCGGAAGTGCGCCGACGCGTGCTGGCGCGGCGAGGAGTCGCAGCAGCCGACGTGCCCGCAGGCCGCGCACCGGCGCAGGTGGACCCACCACCCGTCGGCGGCGGTGCACTCGGCGCAGCCGGGGCCGCTGGGCGGGATGTCGGTGGCGATCGCGGGGGTCTCGTCGGCCATGCGCCCGAATCTACGCCGTCCCCGGTGCCGGCCACGAGCGCCACGGCGTGCGCGGCGTGGCTCCGTGGTCGGGATCGACGCCGACGACCCGGCCGCCGGCGGGGAGGTCGACCGTGACGTGCTTGGCCTCCGCGTCGACGTGCCCGTGCTCGGCGAGCGCGGGACCGAGCCGCCAGGCCCCGCGCTCCCAGTCGTAGGACGACGAGTGGCCGTGCACCTGGTCGACCGGCGCGGGCTCCTCGGCCTCGGCCCACGAGACGAGCAGCTCGCTCGCGGCGGCGGCCCACAGCGGCCCGGCCAGCGGGTCCGGGTCGCGGCCCTGGAGCAGGCAGCCGGCCCGGAACAGCGCGGGGTCGTCGGCCTGGGCGAGCGCACCCAGCGCGTCGGCGATCTCGCCGGCCGAGCCGGGGGCGCCGAGCACCTCGCGCCAGAACCCCCGGGTCAGCCCGGCATGGGTGACCAGGACGCCCGTGGGCAGCACGGTCGCGGGCACCATGAGCCCCTCGCGCCACCAGGCCCCGATCCGGTCGGCCGCGGTCGGGTCGAGCGGCGTGGGCCACTGGAACGCAGCCGGGCGGACGTACTGCGCCTCGTGGTTGCCGATGAGCTGGACCCAGCGCCCCGGCTGGCGGCGCAGGTAGCCGTCGACCTGGCGGACCACCTCCTCGGAGTCGGGGCCGCGGTGCACGAGGTCGCCCACCTGGACGACGACGAGGTCGTCCGGGATCGGTCCGCGCCCCTCGTCGGGCACCCCGAGCCGGGCGAGCTCGGCGCGCAGCGCCCCGGCATGGCCGCCGACGTCGCCGATCACCGCGTGGCGGGTGCTCATCGCGACCACGACTCGGGGTCGTCGTACAGGGAGAGGTTGTCGAGGCGGCGCTGCACCGCGGCGATCTCGCGCACCGCGCGGGTGATGATGCTGCGGTCGATCGCGGAGACCGCGGTGAGGTCGACCCGGTCGCCGGGCGCGACGCCCTGCTCGACCTGGCGCAGCTGGTGGCGCAGCCGGATCCGCTGGAGCACCTCGAAGACCTCGACCAGCGCGAGCGCCTGGGGCGCCGGGAGCACCGTCGACCCGGCCGCGGCGCGGAGCCGCTCGGTGGTCGGCAGCGCGGACGAGCCGACGCTGAGGGCCGCCCAGCGCGCGAGGTTGACGATGGGCAGCAGCGCGTGGTCCTTGAGGTCGAAGCCGGTCCGGCGCCCCGACAGCACGTCGCGCAGCGAGCGCAGCCGGGCCCGCCGCGCGAGCGACTCCTGGAGCAGCAGCCGCATCGTGCCCGGGTGCCCGCGCAGCCCGGCGACGACCCCGGTGACCGCGGGCAGCCCGGGATCGCCGTAGATCGGGCGGCCGTCGACGAGCAGCGAGGTCATCATCGCGCCGTTGTTGCGGGCCGGCGCGGCGAGCCACTGGCGTCCGGCGGCCCGCCAGGCGGCGTTGGTCCGGGCGAAGAGCGGCCGGGCCGCGGTGGCGCCGTGCCGGTCGCTGGTCAGGCCCGCGGCGGCCAGGCCGTCGACCACCTCGGCGAACACGTGCCGGTAGCGGACGATGTCGTCGGCGCTCACCCGGTCGTCGAAGGCCGCCGCGGAGTCGATGTCCGAGCTCGGCACCGCCTCGCCGCGACCGTTGCTGCCGAGCGCGAGCCAGGTGAAGGCGTCCGGGTCGAGCGCGGGGTGCCGAGCGAAGACGAGCTCGACCATGCGTCGTACGGTCGTGTCGAGCAGGGCGGTGTGCACCGTGATCACCTTGGTCGAGGCCAGTCCCCCGTCGAGCAGCGAGGCGAGGACGCCGGGGATGCCGCGAGCCCGCTCCTGGAGCTCCTCCACCGACGCCGCGCGGCGCAGCTGCTCGTGCAGCGAGACGCCGGCGGTGGTCGACGACACCACGAAGTCGCGCGGCTCGACCGCGCCGCGCAGCGTCCCGTCGCGGTCGACGACGAGCACGTAGTCGGCGCGCCGGTCGAGCAGCAGGATCAGCGCCGCCGCGGCCGACTCGCCGCTCACCACCTGGTCGGGCGTCTCCCCCGTGACGAGGTCGCCGACGGCGGTCTCGGCGGTGACGTCACCGGCCAGCACCCGCTCGCGCAGCATCCGGTCGGTGACGATCCCCCAGCCGCCGTCGAGCTCGACGGCGGCGTAACCGTGGTCGGCCGCGGTCATCCGCCGCGCCACGTCGACCACCCGCTCGCCGGGGGCCGCGACGACCGGACGGCTCACGACCAGCTCGTCCACGACGACGTACGCCGGGGAGTCGGTCGCGGGCGGCCCCGCCAGCACCTCCGGTACGACGACCGGCCGGTCCCCCGCGAGCAGCTCCGAGACCCGGGCGGCTGGCAGCCGCAGCAGCGTCACCGGCCCCAAGGCGACCGCCAGCGGCCCGATCGCGCGGCCGGTCAGCGTGGCGTCGAGCCCGAACACGTCCCCCGGCCCGAGCACCAGGTCCGGCACGTCCGTGGCGCTCTCCGGCTCGACCCACAGCCCGACCTTGCCGGCCCGGATCACGTGGACGTGGCGCGGCATCGCGGTGAAGGCGTCGAGCAGCACCTCACCGTCCTCGTGCTCGACCACCCGCCCGCTGCGGGCGAGGTCGGTCAGCTCGTCCTCGCCGAGCCGGTCGAAGGGCGGCGTCGCGGCCAGCGTCGCGACCGCCTCCGGGACCACGGCCACGGCTCAGGCCGTGCCCGGCGTCGGCGGGTCCGGGAGGTCGTACCCGGAGCCGCCCACGGACTCGTCGAGCGCGGCCCGCCACGACCCGTCGTCGATGTACTGCTTCAGCGCGGCGTCGACCTTCGCGACCAGCGCGGTGTCGCCCTTGCGCACGCCGATGCCGTAGCGCTCGTCGGTGAACCCGTCGCCGACGACCTTGAGCTTGCCGCGGTAGCGGTCCTCGCTCGCGTAGCCCGCGAGGATCAGGTCGTCGGTCGTGACCGCGTCGACCTTGCCGTCGAGCAGCGCCTCGACGCAGGCCGAGTAGCGCGGGTACTCCTTGAGCGTGATGTCGCCCTTGTAGTGCTCGCGGACGTACTCCGAGGACGTGGTGCCCGTCACCGAGCAGAGCACCCGGTCGTGAAGCGTCTTGGGGCCGGTGATCTCGGTGTCGTTGCGCCGGATCAGCAGGTCCTGGTGGGCGACGAAGTAGGGACCGGCGAAGTCGACCTGCTGCTTGCGCTCGTCGGTGATCGAGTAGGTCGCGACAACGAGGTCGGCCTGGCCGCTGGTGAGCAGCTCCTCGCGGTCGGCGGGATCGGCACGGACCCAGGTGATGTCGTCGTCGTCGACGCCGAGCGCCTCGGCGACGTAGGTGGCGGTGTCGACGTCGAAGCCGCTGTAGTCGTCGCCGTCCTTGAACCCGACGCCCGGCTCGTCGTACGAGATGCCGATGGTGAGCTTGCCGCCCGCCTCGGCGCCCTCGACGAGGTCGGGCTTCTTGATCTCGCCGCTGTCGCCGCACGCGGCGAGGCCGGTGCCGAGCAGGGCGGCGAGCACGACACCACAGGTACCGCGGCGCAGGGTCGGGGCGGGCATCACACGTCCTCCCGTCCGGTGGCGGGCAAGGGTTCCTCGTCGACGTACCGGGGGCCGTCGTCGGTCCAGACCGACTGCATCCGGCCGCCGGTGTTGGCGATCACCTGGGGCCGCACGACCAGCCAGCCGATGCCCAGCACGAGCGCGATCACCGGGATGCCGATGACCACGACGAGGAAGTTCGTCTTCTCCCAGAAGTACGGCGAGGCCTGCCACCCGGAGATGGCCATGCCCACGATCACCAGTCCCAGGAAGACCAGCCCGGCGATCGACGTCCACGGCGACAGGGGTGCCTGGAACGGGCTGGGTGGGATGACGCCGCGGTCGGAGAGCCGCCGCAGCCGGATCTGGCACAGGAAGATCGAGGCCCAGGTGAACACCACCCCGATCGCCGCCGCCTCGAGCGCGATCTCGAAGGCGTGCTCGGCGACCGCGTTGAGCAGCGCGCCGAAGACGTAGACCACCGAGGTCATCACGATGCCGGCCCACGGGACGCCCGAGGAGCTCATGCTCAGCGTGAACGACGGCGCCTGCTTGGACATGCCGAGGCTGCGCAGCACCCGCCCGGTCGAGTAGAGCCCGGAGTTGAGGCTCGACATCGCCGCGATGATGAGGATCATCTGGATCGCCGCGCCCATCCAGTTGAGCCCGAGCCGGTCGAAGACCGTGACGAACGGGCTGATCCCGGGCACGAACTCGCTGGTCGGCAGCATCGAGACCAGCAGCAGGATCGAGCCGCAGTAGAACACCGCGATCCGCATGATCACCGCGTTGACGGCCTTGGGCACCTCGCGCTCGGCGTCCTCCATCTCGCCCGCGGCGACACCGACCATCTCGATCGCGGCGTACGCGAAGATCACGCCCGACATCACCAGGATGGGTCCGTACCACTCGAAGCCGCCGGAGGTCGGCCAGAAGCCGCCCGGGTTGCTCCACAGGTTCTGGAAGCCCGCCTCGTGACCACCGATGTCGAAGCGGCCGATCACGACGACCAGGCCGACCACGAGGAAGACCACGATCGCGGCGACCTTGAGGATCGCGGCCCAGAACTCGAACTCGCCGAACGCCCGCGCCGAGAGCAGGTTGATCACCAGCACCACGGCCAGCGCGACGAGCACGGTGATCCACTTCGGCAGGTCCGGGAACCAGTACTGCATGTAGAGACCCACCGCGGAGAGCTCCGCGATGCCGGTGAGCGCCCAGTTGAGCCAGTACATCCAGCCGGTGACGTACGCCGCGCCCTCGCCGTAGAACTCGCGCATGTAGGACACGAACGCACCCGACGTCGCCCGGTGCAGCACCAGCTCACCGAGCGCCCGCATCAGGAAGTAGGCGATCATCCCGACGAACGCATAGCTGAACAGCAACGCCGGTCCGGTGCTGTGCAGCCTGCTGGCCGAGCCGAGGAACAGGCCGGTGCCGATGGCCCCGCCGATCGCGATCATCTGGACGTGCCTGCGGCCGAGCGTCTGCTTGTAGCCGACCTGCTCGGCGTCGAGCGCCGACGGGGCGCCTTCCACTGCTGTCATGCGCACACTCCCTAGGGACGGCACCGGCCCCGAGTGGCCGGCGCACAAGTCGCGTCCGCGCATCGTCCACCCACGACGCGCCGCATGACAAGGAGTCACCCGGCGCGTCGGACGATCACCAGGGTGAGGGCTCGTAGTCCTTGACGAAGCAGCCGTAGAGGTCCTCGCCCGCCTCGCCGCGCACGATCGGGTCGTAGACCCGCGCCGCGCCGTCGACCAGGTCGAGCGGCGCGTGCCACCCCTCGGCCGCGATCCGCAGCTTCTCGTGGTGCGGCCGCTCGTCGGTGATCCAGCCCGTGTCGACGGCCGTCATCAGGATCTTGTCGGTCTCGAACATCTCGCCCGACGACGTCCGGGTCATCATGTTGAGCGCGGCCTTGGCCATGTTGGTGTGCGGGTGCCCCGCCCCCTTGTAGCGCCTCGAGAACTGCCCCTCCATCGCCGAGACGTTGACGATGTAGGCCCGCCGCGCGCCGTTCTGGACCGCGGCCCGCAGCGCCGGGCGCAGCCGGGAGTTGATGAGGAACGGCGCGATCGAGTTGCAGAACTGCACCTCCAGCAGCTCCAGCGGGTCGACCTCGTCGAGCACCTGGGTCCAGGAGTTGTTGTCCTGGATGTCGGGGATCAGCCCGCCCGCGTCGATCGCCGTCCCGGCCAGGTGCTGCTCCAGCGAGGCGTTGCCCGCCTTGAGCGCCAGCGCGGTCAGCGACGCCGCGTTGTGCGCCGCCACCGCCGCCTCCGCCGACTCACCGTCGTGGTGGGCCACCGCGGTCGTCGACAGCGCGCCCGCGATCGCCGCGGGGTGGGCCTCGGAGATCCGGTCGAAGGTGACCATCTCGGGCAGTGCCTTGACGCCCAGCGACTCGGCGGTCGGGAGTGCCGCGTTCTCGCCGTCGATGAGGTGGGAGTAGGCGCCGGGGAGGCGTCGTACGGTCTGGCAGGCGTTGTTGACGATGATGTCGAGCGGCCCGTCGGCCGCGACGTCGTCGGTCAGCGAGATCACCTGGGTGGGATCGCGCAGGTCGATCCCCACCACCTTGAGCCGGTGCAGCCAGTCGGCGGAGTCCTCCATCGCGGCGAAGCGCCGTACGGCGTCCTTGGGGAAGCGCGTCGTGATCGTCGTGTGCGCCCCGTCGCGCAGCAGCCGCAGCGCGATGTACATCCCGATCTTGGCCCGCCCGCCCGTCAGCAGCGCCCGCTTGCCCGTCAGGTCCGTGCGCTGGTCGCGCTTGGCATGGCTCATCGCCGCGCACCGCGGGCACAACCAGTGGTAGAACGCGTCGACGAGCGTGAAGTCCTCCTTGCAGATGTAGCACCCGCGCGCCGTGATCAGCTCCCCCGCGAACGCCCCCTGCGCCGTCGACACCAACGGGATCCCCGCCGTCTCGTCATCGATCCGCATCGCCGACCCGGTCGCCGTCTTCTCGATGATCTCCTGGTCGTGCTTCTGCCGCTCCATCCGGATCTCGGCCCGCCGCGCCCGCTTGATCATCTTGTACATGTACGACGCCGCCCGCTTCACGGTGCGGATGTCATCGTGGTCCGGCGGCAGCTGCGGCAGCTGCCCCAGGACCTTGAGGGCGATCGCGAGCTCGTCGGGGTCGATCCCGCTCAGCTGCTCGGAGGGGTCGACGAAGTACGGGCTGGGCACTGCCGAATCGTACGTGCGGTTCAGCCCAGGCCATGGATCAGGCCCGCGACCAGCGGATGCACCGGCACCTCACCCGCCACCTGCGCCCGCAGCCCGGCCTCGCTCGCCGCGACCACCGTGGTCTCCTCGAACTCGGGCTCGACGCCGTGGACGACGGCGCCGTCCGTCGTACGGGTGGCTAGGTAGGCGTACGCCCCCTCCACCGACATCAGCACCACCCGGTGCCCCCGCCAGAACTCCCGGATCGCGGCCTCCTCGGCGGCGCTCCCGGCGGCCTCGAGGCTCATCTGCTCGAAGGCATCCGGCCCGAAGGCGGCATCGGCAGGCTCCTCATCAGCCCCCACGAACCAGACCACAGGATCCACGGGGCCGACGATAGGCGCCGAGGTGGCGGCCGGCTAAGCGCGGCCGCCACCGCAACCAAGCTCACCAGCCAGCCAACCCAGCAACCTCGGCGCAGCAACCCCGCGACCTCGACCCAGAAACCAAGCAACCTCGGCGCCGGAACCCCGCGCCCTCGGCGGCCGCCAGCCCCACCCCGCGTTGACCCGGCCCCCGCAGCCTCCTAGGCTCAGCGACGCACAACTGAACATCGCGCTGTTCGAACCCCAGCGGGAGAGTCTCCGTCCCACGAGGACGGGGCGCCGAAGGAGCAAATCTCCCCAAGAATCTCTCAGGCACCCTGACCGCTGGGACGAGGCGAACTCTGGAAAGTCGGACCGGATCCACCGGTCCGCACCCACGGTGCAAGCCGTCCGACCGGACGGTGAAGCTCTCAGGTAGCGATGACAGAGCGGGGAGGCAACCCAGCCACGAGCGCGGCGCGAGCCGGCTCTCCACGAGGAAGCCTCCCAAATGACCACGACCCCCGCAGGGACCCCGCAGGACGCTCCGCCGAGCACGCCGCGGCTCACCCCGCTGCACGAGGTGCACCGCGCGCTCGGTGCGTCGTTCACCGACTTCGCGGGCTGGCAGATGCCGGTCCGGTACGGCTCGGAGACCGCCGAGCACCGCGCCGTCCGTACGACGGCCGGACTCTTCGACCTGACCCACATGGGCGAGATCGAGCTGAGCGGGCCCGGGGCCGGCGCCGCGCTCGACCGGGCGCTGGTGGGCCGGCCGTCGGCGATCGGTGTCGGCCGGGCGCGCTACTCCATGATCTGTGCCGAGGACGGCGGGATCATCGACGACCTGGTCGTCTACCGGCTCGCCGACGAGCACTTCCTGGTCGTCGCCAACGCGAGCAATGTCGCCGTGGTGGCGCCCGAGCTCGCCGCCCGCGCCCAGGGGTACGACGTCGAGGTCCGCGACACCTCGGCCGACTGGGCGCTGCTGGCGGTCCAGGGTCCTGCGTCGGCGGAGATCCTGGCCGGGCTGACCGAGCTGCACGTCCCCGACCTCAAGTACTACGCGATCGACGCCGGCACGGTCGCCGGGATCGACGTGCTGCTGGCCCGAACCGGCTACACCGGCGAGGACGGCTTCGAGGTCTACTGCAAGCCGGACGACGCCGCGGCGATCTGGGCGGCGCTCAGCGAGGCCGGCCAGGCGCACGGCCTGGTCCCGGCGGGCCTGGCGTGCCGCGACACGCTGCGGCTCGAGGCGGGCATGCCGCTCTACGGTCACGAGCTCGACCGGGAGACGACGCCCTTCGAGGCGAACCTCGGGCGGGTCGTCGTCCTCGACAAGCCCGAGGGCTTCGTCGGCGACGCCGCGCTGGCACGGCGCAAGGAGGAGGGTCCGCAGCGCGTGCTCGTCGGCCTGGTCTCGTCCGGCCGGCGCTCGCCGCGGGCCGGCTACCCGGTGCACGACCCGGCGACCGGTGCCGAGGTCGGCATCGTCACGAGCGGCTCGCCCTCCCCCACGCTGGAGAAGCCGATCGCGATGGCCTACGTGCCGCCGGCGCTGGCCGAGCCGGGTACCCGCCTGGCCGTGTCCCTGCGCGGCACCCTCGAGGACGCCGAGGTCGTCGCGCTCCCGTTCTACACCCGCACCCGCTGAGCCCAGCCCACGACTTCCAGGAGATCACCATGACCAACCCCACGAACCTCCAGTACACCGCCGAGCACGAGTGGGTCGCCCTCGACGGCGACCTCGCCAAGGTCGGCGTGACCGCCTACGCCGCCGACGCACTCGGCGACGTCGTGTACGTCGACCTCCCCCAGGTCGGCGCCTCCGTCACCGCCGGCGAGTCCTGCGGCGAGCTCGAGTCCACCAAGTCCGTCAGCGACCTCTACGCCCCGGTCACCGGCGAGGTCGTCGAGGTCAACGACGCCGTCGACGCCGACCCGAGCCTGGTCAACAGCGACCCGTTCGGCGCCGGCTGGCTGTTCGTCGTCAAGGTCACCGCGCCCGGCGAGCTGATCGACGCCGCGGCCTACGAAGCCCTCCTGGACGCCTGATGGGCCCGGCCGTGCTCGACCAGTCCCTCGCCGCCTTCGACCCCGACGTCCACGCGGCGATCACCGCCGAGCTCGCCCGCCAGCAGGGCACGCTCGAGCTCATCGCGTCCGAGAACTTCGCCCCCGTCGCGGTGATGGAGGCGCAGGGCTCGGTCCTGACCAACAAGTACGCCGAGGGCTACCCCGGCCGCCGCTACTACGGCGGCTGCGAGCACGTCGACGTCATCGAGCAGCTCGCGATCGACCGGGTCAAGGACCTCTTCGGAGCCGAGGCCGCTAACGTGCAGCCGCACTCCGGCGCCCAGGCCAACGCGGCCGCGATGTTCGCGCTGCTCGATCCCGGCGACACGATCCTCGGGCTCGACCTGGCGCACGGTGGGCACCTGACCCACGGCATGCGGCTCAACTTCTCCGGCAAGCTCTACGACGTCGTCGCCTACCACGTCGACCCGGCCGACTTCCGGGTCGACATGGCCGAGGTCGAGCGGCTCGCCGTGCTCCACGAGCCCAAGCTGATCGTGGCCGGCTGGTCGGCGTACCCGCGCCAGCTCGACTTCGCCGAGTTCCGCCGGATCGCCGACCTCGTGGGCGCCTACCTGATGGTCGACATGGCCCACTTCGCGGGACTCGTCGCGACCGGCCTGCACCCGAGCCCGGTCCCCTACGCCGACATCGTCACCACGACGACGCACAAGACCCTCGGCGGACCGCGTGGCGGCGTCATCCTCAGCAAGGCCGCGCTGGCCAAGAAGATCAACAGCGCGGTCTTCCCCGGTCAGCAGGGCGGACCGCTGGAGCACGTCGTCGCGGCCAAGGCCGTGGCCTTCAAGATGGCCGCGTCGCCGGAGTTCAAGGAGCGCCAGGAGCGCACGCTCGAGGGCGCCCGGATCATCGCCGAGCGGCTCACCCGGCCCGACGTGGTCGAGGCGGGCGTCTCGGTGCTGACCGGCGGCACCGAGGTCCACCTCGTGCTCGTCGACCTGCGCGACTCCGAGCTCGACGGCCAGCAGGCCGAGGACCGGCTCCACGGCATCGGGCTGACGGTCAACCGCAACGCGGTCCCGTTCGACCCGCGCCCGCCGATGGTCACCTCCGGCCTGCGGATCGGTACGCCGGCCCTCGCCACCCGCGGCTTCGGCGCGGAGGCCTTCGCCGAGGTCGCCGACGTGATCGCCGAGGCGCTCAAGCCGTCGTACGACGAGGGCACCGCGGCCAAGCTCCGCGACCGGGTGGCGGCGCTGGCCGCCGCGCACCCGCTCTACCCGGGGCTGTCGTGACCGCGGTCGTGCCGGAGGGGCGCAAGCTCCTCCGGCTGGAGGCCCGCAACGCCGAGACCCCCATCGAGCGCAAGCCGTCCTGGATCAAGACCAAGGCGAAGATGG